>NZ_LGUE01000007.1 GCF_001274775.1 Rossellomorea marisflavi | reverse complement strand
CAGGTAGATAGGTCAGAGGTGGAAGTGTGGCGACACATGGAGCTGACTGATACTAATCGATCGAGGACTTAACCAAAGTAAGACGAAGGAGGCGCTTCGCGTCTCCCGGACTGGCTGATACGCCGGTAATGATTGACTATCAACCCTTTATCTAGTTTTCAGGGAATAAGTATACATAAAGTATAAAAAAACCTTGAAATCACCGCGAAGATGCGGTATAATAATACTTGTCCTTTTGAAGGACACAACATAGTCTGGTGAGCGAAGAGGTNGTTGGGGGATCTCCCCCTGCGAGAGTAGGACGTCGCCAGGCGGTACATTCCACAGTAGCTCAGTGGTAGAGCTATCGGCTGTTAACCGATCGGTCGCAGGTTCGAGTCCTGCCTGTGGAGCCATTATATGGAGAGCTGTCCGAGTGGCCGAAGGAGCACGATTGGAAATCGTGTAGGCGGTTTATAGCTGTCTCAAGGGTTCAAATCCCTTGCTCTCCGCCATATAAGGCCCGTTGGTCAAGCGGTTAAGACACCGCCCTTTCACGGCGGTAACACGGGTTCGAATCCCGTACGGGTCACCATTTTCAAACAGAAAGAATCAGTGGAGGATTAGCTCAGCTGGGAGAGCATCTGCCTTACAAGCAGAGGGTCGGCGGTTCGATCCCGTCATCCTCCACCATAGTTTTTTCACGGAGCGAAGCGGAGTGAAAATAACTTACCTTAAAAGTTATTGAATTTTCCCTCGAAGCGAAGCGTAGTGAAAATAACGTTCCATACGTTCTTAAACTTAACAGGTTGAAGGATGGAATTAAACTATTATCGTCGCGGGGTGGAGCAGTTCGGTAGCTCGTCGGGCTCATAACCCGAAGGTCGCAGGTTCAAATCCTGTCCCCGCAATACCGTTTTGATCCGAGAGGATTGGGATGTAGTGACAATGATAGCGGATTTGCTATCGCAGTACTTTGATCTTTATTTTCGCTAACGCGAAAAAAAGTTGGTCCGGTAGTTCAGTTGGTTAGAATGCCTGCCTGTCACGCAGGAGGTCGCGGGTTCGAGTCCCGTCCGGACCGCCATTTTTCATTTTAATACAAATATGCAATGGCTCAGTAGCTCAGTTGGTAGAGCAATGGACTGAAAATCCATGTGTCGGCGGTTCGATTCCGTCCTGAGCCACCATTTTTTTGTGCCGGTGTAGCTCAACTGGTAGAGCAACTGACTTGTAATCAGTAGGTTGGGGGTTCAAGTCCTCTTGCCGGCACCA
>NZ_LGUE01000001.1:1337704-1799863 GCF_001274775.1 Rossellomorea marisflavi | reverse complement strand
CGAAGTGGCTAAACGCGGCGGACTGTAAATCCGCTCCTTCGGGTTCGGCAGTTCGAATCTGCCCCCCTCCACCATTTAGTACAGGGGCATAGTTTAACGGTAGAACGAAGGTCTCCAAAACCTTTGGTGCGGGTTCGATTCCTGCTGCCCCTGCCATGGCGATTGTGGCGAAGTGGTTAACGCACCGGATTGTGGTTCCGGCATTCGTGGGTTCGATTCCCATCAGTCGCCCCATATTTTTGTCACATTTTTCTCTGTGTGTCATATACTAACAGTGGGCTATAGCCAAGCGGTAAGGCATCGCACTTTGACTGCGACATGCGTTGGTTCGAATCCAGCTAGCCCAGTAGTGCGGAAGTAGTTCAGTGGTAGAACACCACCTTGCCAAGGTGGGGGTCGCGGGTTCGAATCCCGTCTTCCGCTCCATAGAAAAATGGCGGCATAGCCAAGTGGTAAGGCAGAGGTCTGCAAAACCTCTATCACCGGTTCAAATCCGGTTGCCGCCTTCATATTGTTTTTAGACGCTTGCCGGTGTGGCGGAATAGGCAGACGCGCACGACTCAAAATCGTGTTCCGTAAGGAGTGCCGGTTCGACCCCGGCCACCGGTACCATAAGCGGGTGTAGTTTAATGGTAAAACCTCAGCCTTCCAAGCTGATGTCGTGGGTTCGATTCCCATCACCCGCTCCATCTTACATATTCAGACTTCCAAC
The DNA here is from genome assembly GCF_001274775.1 of Rossellomorea marisflavi. Taxonomy (GTDB): domain Bacteria; phylum Bacillota; class Bacilli; order Bacillales; family Bacillaceae_B; genus Rossellomorea; species Rossellomorea marisflavi. The sequence goes on along the minus strand of NZ_LGUE01000001.1, from coordinate 1,799,151 downwards.
CGTTTTGTTGGAAGTCTTTTTTTATATTGCAGGGGAGAATATCTGGAAACCCCATCCGTCTCCTTATATACTGGACATAACGTATAGATCATTAGGGGGAAAACGTATGAACATTCAATCTATCCAGTTGAGCAGCAACCCGCAATCGACGCTTACAGCCTATTCTTTGGATACAACCAAGCGCATGAAAAACATCTCCATCCGTCCTGCGGTTCTGATCCTGCCGGGGGGAGGGTATTACTATACTTCCGACCGGGAGGCAGAGCCTGTAGCCATGGCTTATTTGTCAGAAGGCTATCATGCATTCATCCTTCGGTATTCGGTAGGAGAAGACAAGGGATTTGAAGATTCATTCAGGGATGCGGAAGAAGCATTGGCTTATATCAGGAATCATGCTTCTGAATTTGGAGTGGATCCTGAGCGTATCGCGGTAGTCGGCTTTTCCGCCGGGGGGCATCTGGCCGCTTCACTGGGGACTATGGGTACCAATAGACCGAGAGCCCTGATACTTGGGTATCCTTGTATTCTTTCAACCCTTGAGGATGTGCTGGCATTCCCGGTGCCGTCCCTCGAAGAGAAAGTCGATGGGAACACACCTCCTAGCTTTTTGTTTTCGACTTTTGAAGACCAGATCGTACCGGTCGAACATACGGTGGAATTCATGAGGGCCCTCACTCGTGCTGGCGTCCCCTTTGAATCTCATATTTTTCAGCATGGCGTCCACGGACTTTCCCTTGGGAAGCCTTTGTCATCGGCTGGACAGCGTTCAATGGTAGACGAGGATTTCTCACAGTGGTTCCAGCTCAGCATCTCCTGGCTCCACCGATTGATGGGAGACTTCCCCCTAGACCGTGAATAATAGATATGACCCACTCCCGCCTTACTCAGGCGGGGGTCTTTTTTTTTGATCCCTAAAGAGGTCAATATCGTGCCCCATCCATGTCAACTCAGTTGACTATAAAAAGTAAGCGTTTACATTATAATGAAAAAAAGCGCGACCGAAGGGGGAGAAGAGATGGAACCAAAGATAGAGACGGGACCGGTCAGGCCTGAAGTACAGCTGAAGCCTGTTCCTAAAAAAGGACTTAAATGGAAAAGTATATTGACCTATAGTGCCTTCGTAGGTCCGGCACTAGTGTTCTTCCTGGTTATTCAGATCATCCCATTCTTGATGGGACTGTATTATTCATTTACATCATGGAACGGGGTCAGTTCAGCAGTGGAGTGGGTTGGATTCGATAATTATATCCGGATATTCACCGATGATCAGGTGTTCTTCCAATCCTTCATGTTCACAACGAAGTTCATGTTTGCAGCGGTGGTGATCAGCAATGTGATCGGGTTCGGGTTTGCCCTTCTCCTGAATGCAGCCTTGAAGACGAGGAATATCCTGAGAACGGTATTCTTCTTGCCGAATGTCATCGGAGGCCTGCTGCTCGGATTCATCTGGCAGTTCATCTTTGTAAAAGGGTTTGCGTCGTTGGGAAATGCAACCGATCTTTCTCTGTTCAAGATGCCTTGGCTTGGGGATGAGAAGACCGCTTTCTGGGGCATCGTCATCGTTTTCGCTTGGCAGATCAGTGGTTATATGATGGTCATATATGTAGCAGCCCTGCAAGGTGTCGATACATCTTTGTTGGAAGCAGCAAAGATTGATGGTGCATCGAACTGGACGCTGTTGACAAGGATCATTGTTCCCCTCATCCTGCCGGCTTTCACGATCTGTTTCTTCCTGACGATTTCCATGGCATTCAAGATCTTTGATCTGAATATATCGCTGACAGGCGGGGGACCATTCAACTCCACCCAGTCTGTAGCCATCAATATTTATCAGGAAGCATTCCAGAATAACCGATACGGTCTCGGTACAGCCAAATCGATCCTGTTCTTTGTCATCGTCGCCGTATTCACTACCGTCCAGGTGATGATCACGAAGAGGAAGGAGGTCCAGGCATGATGAACAACCGCTACACTAAGAGGACGTTCCTGCTCGAAATTGTTGCAATCGCACTGGCCATCGTCTTCATGATCCCCTTTTACTTCGTACTGGTGAATTCGGTCAAACCGTTCGCAGCCATCCTGATCGATGCAGCGGCCTGGCCGGAAGAGTTCATGTTTTCAAACTATGCAAGGGTGTGGGAGATCATCCAGTTCCCCCGTGCTTTCATGAACTCCTTCATCATCACGACGATCAGTAACATCGGTCTTGTTCTGATTTCCTCCATGGCCGCATGGAAAATGGTCAGGACTCCGGGGAAGTTCAGTAAAATCCTATTCATCTTATTTGTATCAGCCATGGTCATCCCTTTCCAAACGGTCATGATTCCTTTGATGAAGGTGGGTGGGACACTGGGCCTGACTAACAGTATACCGGGATTGATCCTCATGTATTTCGGTTTCGGCGTACCGCTGTCATTGTTCCTTTACCATGGCTTTGTCAAGACGGTGCCGGTCGAGATCGAGGAGTCGGCCATGATGGATGGCTGCAGCTCATTCGGTGTCTTCTGGAGGATTGTCTTCCCTCTATTGAAGCCTATCACCGTCACCGTCGTCATTCTGAATACGCTCTGGATATGGAATGATTATCTTCTTCCGCTCCTGGTTCTGCAGGATGCAGAGCTCCGGACGATCCCGCTTGCTGCCAGCTCATTCTTTGCACAGTATACGAAGCAATGGGACATGGGACTTGCCGCTTTGGTCCTCGGGATCACACCGGTCATCATTTTCTTCCTGTTCCTTCAGAAGCATATCATTAAAGGGATTGCATCAGGATCAATCAAGTAGATATAAACTTTCTGTATATTCCATGCAGAAAATTATATAAAATTTATAAGAAGAATGGGGAGGTCGAATCTAGTGAAACGTATTCTACTGTTAAGCATGTCGTTGATTCTGGTGTTTGGGATCATTGCAGGCTGTTCATCCAAAGGCTCTTCGGGTTCAGGAGGCAAGAGTGACGGGGATGTGGTGACCCTGAATTTCTTCCAGTTCAAGGTTGAAATCGCCGATCAACTTCAAGAAATGATCAAGGAATTTGAAGCAGAGCATCCGAATATTAAAATCAAGCTTGAGACGGTAGGGGGAGGAGCGGACTACGGTGCAGCGTTGAAAGCGAAATTCGCTTCCGGAGAGGAACCGGATATTTTCAACAATGGAGGTTTCAAGGAGCTTGATCTCTGGAAAGAGAAGCTTGCTGACCTTTCTGGTGAGCCGTGGGTCGATCATGTTCTTCCAATCGGTAAAGTCCCGATGACTGATGAGGATGGCAAGCTATACGGGATGCCGGTCAACTTGGAAGGGTACGGCTTCATTTATAACAAAGATCTTTTCGAAAAAGCAGGTATTAAGGAAACACCAAAAACAATCGACGAACTGAATGATGCAGCAAAGAAATTGAAAGCCAAGGATATCACGCCGTTTTCAGCCGGTTATGGCGAATGGTGGGTCATCGGACAGCATCTGCTGAATATCCCGTTTGCCCAGCAGGAGGATCCCGATGCGTTCATCAAAGGATTATATGATGGAACAGAAACATTCAAGGATAATGACAAGTTTAAAGAGTTTAAGAGTGTACTGGATGCGGAAATCAAGAATGCCAACGATAATCCACTGACGACGGATTATAACACCCAGGTGACGCTCTTTGCATCAGGGGAAACTGCGATGCTTCAGCAAGGGAACTGGACAGAAAATATGATCACCGAAGTCAATCCTGATATCAACATGGGCTTCCTGCCGATTCCACTGGACAATGATGAGAGTGCCGACCGTCTTCCTGTAGGGGTACCGAACAACTGGGTACTCAATAAAAACTCCAAGCATCTGGATGAAGCGAAAATGTTCCTGGAGTGGATGGTTTCATCTGAAACAGGTAAACGTTATATCACAGAAGAGTTTGCCTTCATTCCGGCTTTCGATAACATCGAACCGAATGGATTGGGAGACCTTGGTGAATCCATCCTGACGTACTCGAAGGATGAGAAGACAATCCCTTGGACATGGTTCCAATGGCCGGATGGAGCGAATAAGGAATTCGCTGCTACCATTCAGGAATATGCTGCAGGCAAGATCGATTATGATACAGTCTTGGATCGATTCCAGAAAACATGGGATAACCTGAAGTAAGAGAGGAATGGGAAGCACTGGTCATGGGTGCTTTCCATTTTTTATCCCGTCTATCAGTATTTTAAAATATTTTTTTAGAAAACCCTTTCAAATAGGAGGAGGGAAGATTTATACTATTTTATAAGCAAGTTTCGGGGGGCCTGGACCGATGTTGAAGGGAAGCATCCGCAATAAGCTCATTTTCTTATTGATGATTACGACGATCCTGCCCTTTGGCTCTTCGATCATTGTCACCTATCTCTATACAAAGGATTCCATGGAAGACCAGGTGGTGAAAGAGAGCAGCAACTTGCTTTACCAGGGGAAGGTGAATCTTGAAGGCTATATCGGAGAATTGAATGATTTGTCCCTCTCCCTCTATAACAATCCAGACTTTATCAATTATATGAAATCCCCGGACAAAGACCATGGCTATCTGACCATCGGGATGGTGAAGAATGTAATGCAGACCATCCTTTACACAGGTGATACGATCAACGGGGTCAAGATCTCTTTTCTTGAGGAAGATCGCTTCATCTCGGCGACGAGACGGACCAATGTCGTATTCTCAAGGGGGATACCCGAAGAAGATGAGGTTTCTTTTCTGAAGGCTGCCCAGAGTCCATTCAATATGTATATTGAACCTGCTTATAGCCAGCAGGAGGAGAAAATCAGGCGCTCAAAGGAAATCGTGACGATCCATCGTGCATTCCGGAACATCCCGGATAATGACGTCCTTGCCTACATATCACTCGATATCGCTCCGGATAAAGTCATCGACCTCAGCCGTAATATGTACAATAGTGAATCTGAAGAGTTTTATGTTCTATCACCTCATGGGGATATGATCTACAGTTCCGATGCTGAGATATCGGATAAACAGCAATGGATCCAAGAGGTCATCGGTGAAGAGAAAGAGGCGGGAACCATCGAGTGGAAGAGGGATGACTTCAATGGGGTGATCATGTACGATCGCCTGTCACCTTCTGCAGGAGGGTGGTTCCTCGTCAAACGTGTTGCTTATGCAGATTTATATGAAAGCGCTTTTAATGTAGCGAAGATCAATATCCTCTTTGGGGTCATCGGGCTTGGGCTGGTGGTCCTGGCCACCCTGTTTGTTTCATTCAGGATCACCTCACCCATCCGTGGGCTCCTGAAGTCCATCCAGCAGGTTGAAAGCGGGAATATGCAGGTAAAGGCAGAGACATATAGCGAGGATGAAATCGGGGTCCTGAGCAGAAGGTTTCATCAAATGGTAGACAGGATCAACCATCTTATCAACCGGGAGTATAAGCTTGAGCTTGAGAATCGCACCAGTCAATTGAAGATGCTCCAGTCACAGATCAATCCGCACTTCCTGTACAATGCACTCCAATCAATCGGTACACTCGGCTTGAAGAATCATGTCCCGCACATATACTCTCTTGTGACCCATCTTTCTAAAATCATGAGGTACGGGATGGATATGCAGGAAGACGTCGTTCCCCTTCATAAGGAAATCACCTATGCGACTGCTTATCTTCTCCTGCAGAAAGAACGCTTCGGAGATCAGCTCAGATACGACATCCTTGTTCATGAAGACGTAAAGGAAGTCGCCGTCCCCAAGATGATCCTGCAGCCCATCATAGAAAACTACTTCAAGCATGGTTTCGACGTGAGGAACGGGGCAGGCGTCATCACCCTGAATTGCCGACGTGAAGAAGATCAACTGATCATCATCGTGAAAGATAATGGAGGAGGCATTCCGGAAAAAAGGATTGAAGAGATTGAAAAGCAGTTGTACAACCCATCAAAAAAGACAGAAGGGCATATCGGATTGAAAAACGTGTATGTTCGATTGGATCTGTACTATGGCGGGAAGGCCGCTCTTTTGCTGAAGAACCTGGATGAGGAAGGATTCATGGTTAGAATCGAAGTACCGCTGCAATGGGAGGGTGATGCCGATGAAAGCCATCATCGTGGATGATGAGAAGCACGTGCGGGAGGGGTTGATCCTCCTTGCTGATTGGGCAGTCCATGGAATCGATACGGTCATGGAAGCAGAGGATGGGGAGGAAGCCGTCGAACTGATCCAAAAGCACCGTCCGGAAATCATCTTCACTGATATGCGCATGCCCAAGAGAGACGGAATCAGCCTGTTGAAATGGATCCACACGGCAGGTATCCGAAGTAAAACCATCGTCGTAAGCGGACATGATGACTTTGAATTGATGAGGAATGCCATTCATTATAAGAGCTTCGATTATCTCTTGAAGCCCATCGAGCCCGATATATTGAATGAAACCCTCGAGAGGGCTGTGAAGGAATGGAGAGATCATCGTCGTTCGGAAGCGGAAGAGAAGCAGGCCATGAACGAAGTGAAACCCCGGTACTGGGATCACTTGCTTTCGACTCTGTGCCGTCAATCCTTTGTACCCCCTTCAGCGGAGAAGGAATTTCTCAAGGAGCATGGACGATCGCTGGTGGACTGTGAAAAGCGCATTGCGATCTTTTCAGTGAAACCCATGATGAGACACGTCTTTCAAGGCGATCTGGAACTGACGGTTTTTACAGTGATGAATATTTGCAATGAGTGGCTCAGGAGCAAGGATATCGGTGTCTGTTTCCGCCATACACATTCAGATGATGAGATTGCCATCCTCCTCTGGGAAATAGATGATGCAGAGAGCAGGCTCCGTCAATTGACCGAGCGGATCTATCAATATAGCAGTGTGCAGATCACCATGGCCATCGGGACGATTTCCACCCGAATGCATGAAGCCTATCAAGCGGCACTGGCCATCCACTATGGAAAGGATTTGACCGGGAAGGCGGCGGTTGTATCCAAGATTGAGAGGAAGTCAGAGCCTCCCCACCTTTTCGATTATGCGGCGGAGTTGAAGCTTCTCGTCCAAGCTGGTGATAAAGATAAGCTCTCATCCAAAGTACTGATGATCATGGATGCATTAAGTAAGAAAGAGGGACTTACCCTTGCCCGCCTGAAGGAGTGGGATGATCAGTTCAGCCTCCTCCGGTCAAATTGGCTCAAAGAGTACGGCATATCCCTCAAAAGAAAACCGGTGGAATCGGACTATTGGGGAAGGGACGGATCTTTTTTGGTTGATCGGTTCAAAGAGGATAAAAGAAAAGACTTTCTTGAACTCATCGACTGTCTGTCGAACATCAGGTATCAGAAAGAAAAGAACCCCATGCAGGAAGTGGAGCAATTCTTGATGAAGCATTACGTGGAAGAAGTAAGCCTTCAGGAAATCGCCGACCGATTCTATCTGAGCAGGGAGTACATCTCCCGCAGATTCAAACAGGAATACGGAGTGACCATAACGGATTATCTGACATCGGTCAGGGTGGAGAAGGCAAAGCAGCTCTTATCCAATCCTTACGTGAAAATCTACCAGGTTGCTCACGATGTGGGATTCCAGAATGAGAAATATTTCAGTAAGGTATTCAAGAAGCATACAGGAGAAACGCCGGCACAATTTAGGCAATCGCTTGCACAACGACAAATGGAGGGAATCGAATAATGAATGTTACAGTTTGGAACGAGAACCGTCATGAACAACAGAATCCAGTGGTGAGGGAGATCTACCCTAAAGGGATACACGGAGCAATCGCTTCGTTCCTGGAAGACGCATTCAATGTGAGGACAGCAACCTTGGATGAACCCGAGCATGGCCTGACACAGGAGGTCCTTGATGGAACGGATGTATTGATCTGGTGGGGGCATCTTGCCCACGGGGAAGTGAGTGACGAAGTAGTAGAAAGAGTGAAGCAGCGGGTACTGGATGGAATGGGTCTGATTGTTCTTCACTCCGGTCACTTCTCGAAAATCTTCAAAACTCTCATGGGTACTTCCTGTGATTTGAAATGGAGGGAAGCCGACGAGAAAGAGCGAATCTGGATCGTGGATCCATCCCATCCGATTGCAGACGGGATCGGGGAAAGCATTGAGCTTGAGAAAGAAGAGATGTACGGCGAACACTTTGATATCCCGGCGCCGGATCAGCTTGTGATGGTGAGCTGGTTTGAAGGAGGAGAAATCTTCAGGAGCGGATGTACGTATCAGCGTGGGAACGGGAAGATCTTCTACTTCCGTCCAGGGCATGAAACGTATCCTACCTATTACCATCAAGACGTTCAAAAGGTGATTGCGAATGCAGTGAAGTGGGCTGCCCCAGTGAACCGGAACCGACCTGTCTATGGAAATGCACAGCCACTTGAAACGATTAAAGCGAAGGAGGAAGCAAAATGAAACCATTGAAGATTGGTGTGATCGGATGCGGCAGCATCGCGAAACATCGGCATATTCCTGAATATATGGCCAATGAACACGCAGAAATCGTGGCGGTTTGCGATATCGTAAAAGACCGTGCCCAAGAGATGGCAGACCAGATTGGTGCAAAAGCGTATACGGATTACAAAGACTTGTTGAAGGATGAGTCGATTGAAGCGGTGAGCGTCTGTACGCCGAATGCCCTCCACGCTCCGATATCCATTGATGCATTGAAGGAAGGAAAGCATGTCCTTTGCGAAAAGCCGATGGCCACTTCCACTGAAGAAGCGGAAGCCATGATTGTGGCAGCCAATGAAGCCGGTCGAAAACTGATGATCGGACACAATCAGCGATTTGTCCCATCCCACCAAAAAGCGAAGGAGCTCATCTCCAAAGGAGAAGCCGGAAAGATTTACAGCTTCCGCACCGCATTCGGCCACGGTGGTCCTGAAGGCTGGAGCGTGGATGGAAAGGATAGCTGGTTCTTCAGGAAAGAAGAAGCCTTCATTGGTGCCATGGGTGACCTTGGGGTCCATAAAACGGATCTTATGCGATATATCCTCGGTGAAGAATTCGTGGAAGTTGGCGCATTCGTTGAAACGTCTTCCAAAGAAAATGCCGATGTCGATGATACGGCCGTATGCGTGTTGAAAACGGAGAGCGGGACCATCGGGACCCTCGCTGCAAGCTGGTCCTATCAAAAGGAAGATAATTCGACCGTCATCTATGGTGAAAAAGCCGTCCTTCGACTTGAAGAAGACCCTGTCAATTCCCTTGTCGTACAGTATTCAACGGGCGAGGTCGTCAAATATGAACTTGGCGGGATCCAGACGAACGATGACGGCGGTCAGTCTGCATCAGGAGTCATCGATCGATTCGTGACGTCAGTCGTAGAGGACGTTCCGACAGCTGTCCCGGGTGAAGAAGCCATGAAATCACTTCAGGTGGTCCTGGGGGCTCTTGAATCAAGTAAAACCAAACAGATCATCAGACTGTAAGATAAGGAGTTTCAGCCATGACAAAGCTCAAAATGGGAATCATCGGCGCCGGGGGAATCGCCCAAGGCCGCCATATTCCTGCTTATAAAAAACTGTCAGATATCGTGACCATCACAGCGGTGAGCGATCTTAACCCGGCAACCGCTGCGGGAGTCGCAAAGGAGAACGCCATCCCCCATGTTTTCAGCGACTATCATGACATGTTCAGCGTTGTGGATGCCGTCACCATCTGCACCCCGAATAAGTTCCATGCGGAAATCAGCATAGCCGCGCTGAATGCAGGAGTACATGTTTTCTGTGAAAAGCCCATGGCGATGACCGTGACGGAATGCGAAGCCATGATCGATGCATCCAGAAAATCAGGGAAACTCCTCGGAATCGCATATCACTACCGGTTCATGAAGGATTCCATCGCTGCAAAAAGGGTCATTACTGAAAACGAAATCGGCGAGCCGATCGTTGCAAGGGCCCGTGCAATACGACGTCGGAAAGTCCCTGGCTGGGGCGTATTCACCAACAGGGAGCTTCAGGGGGGAGGAAGCCTCATCGACTATGGATGTCATTTCCTCGACCTTTCCCTATGGCTCCTTGGAAATCCGATCCCTGTTGAAGTGACAGGTACTGCTTACAATAAGCTTTCACGCATGCCTGGACAGGTCAATCAGTGGGGGGACTTTGACCGGGAAAACTTCGAGGTGGATGATCATGTGACAGCCTATATCAAATTTGATAATGGTGCATCCATGTTATTCGAAACATCCTGGTCGGCGAACGTCAAGTCGGATGAAGAGAGCATGAGCATCTCAGGTGAAATCGGGGGGATCGACCTTTTCCCATTCCAGATGAATCAGATGAAGCACGGCATGCTTCTGAATAGTGAGGCGGATTGGATACCCGGTGACGATGATGCTGGCATCCCCCAGGCGATGAACTTCATCAAGAGCTGCTTAGGTGATGAAGAGCTTATTGTAAAACCGGAAGAAGCACTGCAGGTTTCAGCTATTATCGAAGCCATCTATAAAAGCAGCGAAACGGGGAAAAGCATCACATTAAGATAGGAGGAAATATAGATGAAGCTCGGAGTATTTACTGTATTATTCTCTGAAAAGAGTTTTGAAGAGATGTTGGACTATGTGAAGGAAGCGGGGCTCCACTCCGTGGAGATCGGGACGGGCGGTTATCCAGGTAACGCCCACTGTGATCTCGACGCTCTACTCGAGAGTGAGGAGAAACGCAGGGAGTATGCGGAGAAGGTAACATCAAGGGGACTGGAGATCAGTGCTTTCAGCTGTCACGGAAACCCACTGACGCCTGACAAATCATTTGCAGAAGAATCCCATAGAGCCCTTGAGAAGACCATCCGTCTTGCCGGTCTGATGAACGTACCTGTTGTGAATTGCTTCTCCGGTACGGCCGGGGATCATGAAGGAGCCAAGCATCCCAACTGGCCCGTCACTCCGTGGCCGAATGAGTACGGCGATATATTGACATGGCAGTGGGAAGAGAAATTGATCCCGTACTGGAAGGAGATGGGGAAACTTGCAGAAGAAAACGGAGTGAAGATCGGCCTTGAGCTTCATGGCGGGTTTCTTGTGCACACCCCGTACACCCTTCTGAAACTAAGGGAGGAAACGAGTAAAGCCATCGGCGCCAATCTCGATCCAAGTCATCTGTGGTGGCAGGGGATCGACCCTGTTGCCGCCATCAAGATCCTCGGCCAAGAAGATGCGATCCATCACTTCCATGCAAAAGATACGTACATCGACCAGGACAACGTCAACATGTATGGCCTGACAGATATGCAGCCATACGGAAACGTAAGGAGCAGGGCATGGACGTTCCGTTCAGTCGGATGTGGTCATGGGTTGCAGGAATGGTCCGACATGATGAGTGCCCTTCGTACGTATGGGTATGACTACGTTGTCAGCATCGAACATGAAGACCCGATCATGTCGATTGAAGAAGGCTTCCTTCGGGCAGTGAAGAACCTGAAGTCGGTCCTGATCGAGGAGACACCGTCTGATATGTGGTGGGTGTAAGGCCGCTTTGTGTAGGATTCCTCGCTAGCAGGAAGAGTGGCAAACGATGTATATGTGAATAAAGAAAAGAACTCCTTTGTGGAACCATTCTACAAAGGAGTTTTTTATTGAAGACTAGTGTCATTCTTGCAGGGGAAAGTTTGCAGTGTATTATACATAGTAGAGAGGATATGGTAGCAGTGAGGAATTCACGTTTAGCTACTGACTGGTTTCCTAACTTTCGATATTCTTTTGCATCACCAAAGAGTGTATTGGAGCGGAAGGGACTTGACTCCTACGGGAAAAGAGGGATGATCGAGACCCCGCAAGAATGAGGAGGCCCGACTTCCTCCCCGTGTAAAGCAAGTCCCTGGAGCGAAAAGGAACGGGCTCTGTTTCTCCAGTTACCCTATAAAAAAAGACAAAACCAAGAGGCAAAAATCGCCTATCATGGTTTTGTCCAAAGGAGTACTATCAATAATCCGTCGTGACGACCGTATGTGTGGCTTCACCACCGTGGATGCCGGTGAACATTTCCTCGAGGGAAGAAGTAAGCTGATCGCATTCGTCGGATGAGAGGGAAGGTCTCATGTAGATGATCTGAACAGCCTCCGTTGTCGTCTCATCGACAGGCGCACGTGCCGAGTCCACAAACGGACTTCCGAATGGACCCGATCCATCGCAAGCAATGATCAGACCTTCAAGTGAATTGTCCCTGCCGTTCATCCCTTTGTACGATTCACCAGGGCCCCCTACGCGCAGGGTGAGGGAGTTGCCGTCCACCTTGTTCCAGTCATATACTCCGACGGGCACTTGATAGCGGAGGGAAAAGAAATTATTGAGGTCGATGGCCGAATTGATCGTACCTAGATAATTCTGTTTCCCGATTCTCCTGTAGAGCGCCTCAGCTGAATGACGGTAGCGGTTCGGATCTTTTCCGGTCTTCCTGAATACATCTCGCCATTCGCTGATCCCCGGAAAGTCCGTCACGCTTTGATCCTGAAGGTCAAAGTAAATGGACTCTTGAAAAAGCTGAAGACGCCCTTTGAGCATCTGTGGGGATTCCCCGACCTCGATGCCCCTATAGTGAATGATCCCAGCCTTGAAGTCGGGGACCTTTTCTTTCAACGTTGAATCAATGATGATTTCCACTTCATTTCCCTCCACATTTCGTTTGAAATAGTTTATCATAGTACAATGCATTCATGCGAACGAGAGAAAGGAGGCAGATGAACATGGACATGGAACAGTTGAAGTCGGATATCATTTCCTATAGTAAGACGATCGGCATCGATAAGATCGGTTTCACTACGGCGGATACATTCACGGAAATGAAGAATCGCCTCATCCGCCAGGAAATGGCGGGGTACCAATCGGGTTTTGAAGAACCGGACATCGAAAAGCGTGTTGACCCGTCCCTTACATTCGACCAACCAAGATCCATCATTGCCATCGCCCTTGCCTACCCTTCGAGGATGAAGGACGCCCCAAGGAGCAAGAGGGGTGAACGTAGGGGGATCTTCTGCAGGGCTTCCTGGGGAACGGACTACCATCATGTCCTAAGGGATCGGTTGAAGAAGCTCGAAGAATACATCGTGTCCCGAATTCCTGAGGCACGGTTCAGGTCCATGGTGGACACAGGAGAACTCGTGGACCGGGCAGTGTCAGAACGGGCGGGTATCGGATGGAGCGGGAAGAACTGCTCGATCATTACACCTGAATTCGGTTCATACGTCTACCTTGGGGAGATGATCACCAATCTTCCATTTTCACCGGACAAGCCCATCGAAGACGGCTGCGGCACCTGCAATAAATGTGTGGATGTATGTCCGACCGGCGCCCTGATAGAAGGGGGCAGGCTCGATGCTCAGAAGTGCATTGCATTTCTTACGCAGACGAAAGGCTTTTTGAAAGATGAATACCGTCTCAAACTCGGGAACCGGATCTACGGGTGTGATACATGTCAGACGGTATGTCCTGAGAATAAGGGGAAAGACTTTCACTTCCATGAGGAAATGGAGCCGGATCCGGAAGTGGCGAAACCACTCTTGAAGCCGCTCCTGACGATTTCAAACCGGGATTTCAAGGAAACATACGGTCACATCTCCGGTTCTTGGAGGGGGAAGAAACCCATCCAGAGAAACGCCATCATTGCACTTGCACATTACAAAGATGAAACCGCGATCCCAGATCTGATCGGGGTTTTGAAGAATGATGTCCGTCCCGTCATGAGAGGGACCTCAGCCTGGGCCCTCGGGAAAATCGGTGGCCAAGAAGCGGAAGAAGCGCTGAAACATCAGATAGAGAAGGAAGTGGACCCTGAAGTACTGGAAGAAATTCAAAAGGGTCTTCAATTAATGACAGAATAGGAGCCGCCCTGAAGGGAGCGGCTTCTTTTTATTTCCTTCGACGCATACCCATTAGGGAGGAGGGGAGCGCATGATCAGAAGGGTATTAATGGGGAACATCGGGGTCGTGATCAATGATTTCACTTCAAGCGGTCACTCGGAGTTCGAGAAGGTCAATCGCAAGAAGGAGTCCTTCAGGAAGCGTGAGGCAATGCTGCTCAAGGTGGGAGCGACTGGAAGGATCCATACCATCGACAAACAAAGAGACGATACAGAAAAGGTCACTTATTCTGTTCACTATACGTATTTCATCAAGCATGGCGACCACTACTACCTTGAAGAGGAAGTGGAAAATCGGAGAGCTGTTCATTATGGCGGAGTGATCTATGAAGACGTGGAAGAGCCGATTCAAGCCATGGAGCCTGGTGTAGATGAGGAGGAGTCGGGAGAAGGGGAAAGGCTCGAATATCGCTATGATCGCCATGCTGCCGTTCAATACGCTGAAAAATGGTGGAACAGCTATAACCCTGCCTTTAAAAAGTTCGAGAACGACTGTACGAATTTCATTTCACAATGCCTTCATGCAGGAGATGCTCCCATGAGGGGATACCCGACCAAGGGAAAAGGATGGTGGATGAGGAATCAGAGCTGGAGCTACAGTTGGACCGTCGCCCATTCCCTTCGTCAGTATATCCCGAATTCATCCGTGGGACTCCGAGGAAAGCTGGTGGACTCTCCCGATAAGCTGAAACTTGGGGATGTGATTTGCTATGATTTCGAAGGGGACGGACGGTTCGATCATACGACCATCGTGACGGGGAGGGATGCAGACGGGATGCCGCTGGTGAATGCCCACACGTATAATTGCCGCATGAGGTACTGGAACTACGAGGATTCCACTGCTTACACCCCCAACATAAAGTATAAATTCCTGACGATCATGGACGATCGCTGACAACCTTTTTATAATAGTGGTATAATGTCATCTATAGTTTTAAGAATGAGGTGACAACACTTGGGAGTACATGTTGTTTTATATCAACCGGAAATCCCCGCCAATACGGGGAATATCGCACGTACGTGTGCAGCCACTGATACGACGCTCCACCTGATCCGTCCACTTGGTTTTTCCACGGACGATAAGATGCTGAAGCGTGCAGGGTTGGATTATTGGGAATTCGTTGAGATCATCTATTATGATTCCTTGGAGGAATTCTTCGAAAAGAATGCTGATGGGGAGTTCTTTTATCTGACCAAATACGGTAAGATCCCCCATACAACGTTCGACTATAGCGATGTAGAGAAAGATCATTATTTCATCTTTGGAAAAGAGACGACTGGTCTTCCCGATGAGATAATCGAACAGAATATGGACCGTGCGCTGCGGATTCCGATGAATGGGAATGTGCGCTCATTGAACCTGTCCAATACTGCGGCGATCCTCGTGTATGAGGCCCTTCGTCAAAAAGGGTACCCCGGACTCGATTGATGCGGGATGAATGAAAGGAATGAAAATCAAATGATTTTCATTCCTTTTTTCGTTTGGTTTATACTAATAATCAAGGAGATGATACCAATGAATGAAACAATAGAAACGATACTCAAGCACCGTTCCATCCGACAGTTTACGGATCAAACCTTGACTGATGAGGAAATCCGTACGATTGTAGGCTCTGCTCAGGCTGCAAGCACGTCTAGCTACATACAGGCATATACAATCATCGGGGTGAAGGACCCTGAGAAGAAGAAGAAACTCGCCGAGCTCGCCGGGAATCAATCCTATGTAGAGCATAACGGTCACTTCTTCGTTTTCTGTGCCGACCTCCATCGACATGAAAAGATCGGTGAGTGGGAAGGAGCCGATGTGGTTCCGACACTTGAAAGTACCGAAAAATTCATGGTGGCCCTCATCGATGCGGCACTTGCCGCGCAAAACGCATCGCTTGCTGCAGAATCCATGGGTCTTGGTATCTGCTATATCGGCGGGATCCGCAACGATCTTGAACAAGTAAGTGAAGTACTGAATCTTCCCGACAGGGTCGTTCCGTTGTTCGGTCTTGCAGTGGGACACCCTGCACATGAATCCGACGTGAAACCGAGGCTTCCTTTTGAAGCCATCTACCATGAAGATGGATATGAACGGGATGAAGAGAAGATGAAGGATACATTGAAAGAGTACGATGATACCATTTCTTCCTATTACCACGCCCGTACCGCTGGGAAACGATCCGACCGCTGGAGCGGCCAGATGGCCAATATGCTTTCGAACAGACCCCGCATGTATATGAAGGAGTTTGTGGAGAAAAAAGGATTCAATAAGCGATGAAACAAAAAAACTGACCGATGGGGTCAGTTTTTTTGTTTAGTTGGAGCCGGGCTTGTCATTGTAGCCTGCAGTGAAAATCGCAGTCAAGAAAGCCAGGGATACTCCGAGAATCAATAGAAAATTCATTTCCAGACCTCCCAAGATGAACTTGTCTTACAGTCTGGTTTTAGTATAGCCTATTTTACAAATGTTGTGAACTTCTTTTTGAAAACGTGTTCAATCGCATTCCTTAATTCCCCTTGATAAATCCCATCTTCTTAACATGTTCAGAGGAGGATGAGCATAGAGTATATTAATCGTCTCTCAACAAGTGACAAGGGGAGGTCCTTATGGATATCTTAAAAAGAATTGAACATTTTCGAGAAGAAGAAGAAAAGCTGAAATGGGAAGGGACGTTTGCACAGTACCTGGATCTGCTGAAAGAAAAACAGTGGGTCGGTCAGTCAGCACATTCACGGGTTTTTAATATGATCAAAGACGCAGGCGTGGAGGATATAGAGGGCAAGCGTAAGTACAATTTCTTCAGTGATCAATTATTTGGTCTCGAGGAAGCACTCGAACGCCTGGTAGAAGAATATTTTCATCCGGCAGCGAAGCGGCTGGATGTCCGTAAGCGGATCCTTCTTCTGATGGGTCCTGTCAGTGGAGGGAAGTCGACCCTGGTGGCGATGTTGAAGCGGGGTCTGGAACAATACTCAAGAACCGATCGCGGAGCGGTCTTCTCCATCAAAGGTTGTCCGATGCATGAAGATCCGCTCCATCTCATTCCCCAGCATCTCCGGGAGGAATTCTTCGAGGAATATGGCATCCGGATCGAGGGGAATCTATCCCCACTCAATACCATGAGGCTCGAGAAGGAGTACCACGGACGAATCGAGGATGTGCAGGTGGAAAGGGTTTTCTTCTCTGAAGATAAGCGTGTCGGCATCGGGACATTCAGTCCGTCAGATCCAAAATCCCAGGATATTGCCGATTTGACGGGTAGCATCGACTTCTCGACCATTGCAGAGTATGGATCGGAATCTGATCCGAGGGCGTACCGGTTCGATGGGGAGCTGAACAAAGCGAACCGTGGACTGATGGAGTTCCAGGAGATGCTGAAATGTGATGAAAAGTTCCTATGGCATTTATTATCCCTGACACAGGAAGGGAATTTCAAAGCAGGACGATTTGCGTTGATCTCTGCAGATGAACTGATCGTGGCCCACACGAATGAAACGGAGTACCGCTCCTTCATCGCGAATAAGAAGAACGAAGCCCTTCACTCAAGGATCATCGTCATGCCGGTTCCGTATAATCTCAAAGTCACACAGGAAGAAAAAATTTACGAAAAAATGATCAATGAGAGCGATGTGAATAACGTCCATGTGGCCCCGCATACTCTGAGGGTGGCAGCCATGTTCACGATCCTGACGCGCTTGAAAGAACCGAAACGCGGCGATATCGACCTCATCAAAAAAATGCGCCTGTACGACGGGGAGAGTGTCGAAGGATTCAACTCGGCCGACGTGGACGAAATGAAGAAGGAGTACCAGGACGAAGGCATGAGCGGGATTGATCCTAGGTATGTGATCAACCGGATCTCCTCTACCATCATCCGGAAAGAAGTGCCGACGATCAACGCGCTGGATGTCCTCCGTGCACTCAAAGAAGGGCTGGATCAGCATCCGTCCATCACAGCCGAGCTTCGGGAAAAATATCTGAACTTCATATCACTTGCCAGAAAAGAATACGATGATATCGCGAAGAAAGAAGTACAGAAAGCCTTTGTGTACTCGTATGAAGAATCAGCCAAGACCCTCATGGATAACTATCTCGATAATGTCGAAGCGTACTGCAACAAAGCGAAGCTCCATGATCCGCTCACCGGTGAAGAAATCAATCCGGATGAAAAACTCATGCGCTCCATCGAAGAACAGATCGGGATCTCTGAAAATGCGAAAAAAGCGTTCAGGGAAGAAATCCTCATCAGAATTTCCGCCTATGCCCGTAAAGGGAAGAGATTCGACTATAATTCCCATGATCGCCTGCGGGAAGCCATCCAGAAGAAACTCTTTGCCGATCTGAAAGACGTTGTGAAGATCACGACATCTTCCAAGACGCCTGATGAGCAACAGTTGAAAAAGGTCAATGAAGTCGTGGCGAGACTCATCGATGAACACGGATATAATTCAACCAGTGCCAATGAGCTCCTCCGCTATGTAGGAAGTCTCCTTAATCGTTAAAAGGTGAGCCGTCGGTCAAGTGCCGTCGGCTTTCTTGATTATCCGGATGTACACCTCATCGGTTTAGAAACCACCATTACGGGAAATTTAGTAATAGAGGTGAAAACGGATGAAAAAAAATCATGAACAAGAACCTGAGAATGGTTCAATGGCCGGTAACATGGAAGAGATGGAGCAGCTCGGGAAGCAGATGGAGCGTCTACGTACGAATGAAGAACTGAAAGAAGATAAGAAGCAGCCCGATCCCGTACAATTCAAAGAAGAAGATAAAAGTTGAAAGAATAATCAGAATATAGTAAGCTGAATTCAAAGCCGGTATTCTTCGAAGGAAGGTGAAGGGATGTCCACACATGACAAACCGATCTTGCAGGAAGAACCTTTTAACGGTACGATGGCCAACAATCTGGATGAAGTCATACGACTTGGAAAACAGATGGAAAAGCTCCGTTCAAGTGAAGAACTCAAGCTGAATAATCGTCAGTCAGACCCGGCTCAATATGAAGAAGGATGAACAGGTGAGAAAGTACACCTGTTTTTTTGTTGCTTGTAGTAGGGGTGAGGGGGTTTGCATAAGTATGGAGTAGGGGTGCTTGTACGTGTGCTTGTCGCCTCAGGGCAAGCCCCCTCCGCTTTTCTCGATGTCCAGCTCCGGCGGGTTGCCCCTCGAGGTCATAAGCCAAGCAACCCAAAAAGGCAAAGAACGCCTTTCCGGGTTCCTCGTCTTATGCTTGTCGGGTCAGATCGACCCGCCTCCGCTTTTCTATCATTGTCGAAATTATTTGTAAATTTATCGATGCTTTTGCATAGGATAGAGTAATCCCCGTTTCTCTTATGACGGGAAAAATGAGTGCGGGCAGCCATCATAGTGTATGCACCGATACTGCTATATGTGAGAAAAAGATAAGGAGGGGAAACGTTTGAGCCAGATGGATAATCATCAATTTGTCATTTCCAAAGAAGATTGGGCCCTCCACCGTAAAGGTCATGACGATCAACAGCGTCATCAGGAAAAGGTACAGGATGCAATCAGGAATAATCTTCCGGATTTGATTACAGAAGAAAACATCGTCATGTCTAATGGAAGAGACGTTGTGAAGATACCGATCCGGTCATTGGATGAATACAAGATCCGCTATAATTATGATAAAAACAAGCACGTCGGCCAGGGTGATGGAGAAAGCCAGGTGGGGGATGTTGTCGCCAGGGATGGGAACCCTCAGCAGGGGCCCGGAAAAGGGAAAGGGGCAGGGGACAAAGCGGGTGAAGATTACTACGAAGCCGAGGTCTCCCTCATGGAAATCGAAGATGCCCTTTTTAAACAGCTTGAACTGCCGAACCTGAAGAAAAAGGAGCAGGACGTGCAGACGGTGGAACATATTGAATTCAACGATATCCGCAAGACGGGCCTGATGGGCAATATTGATAAAAAGAAAACCATGATGTCGGCATTCAAGAGGAATGCCATGACGGGGACACCTGGATTCCATCCGATTACAAGGGAGGATCTGAAGTTCCGGACGTGGAATGAAGTGCTGAAGCCCGAGTCCAAGGCTGTTGTACTGGCCATGATGGATACAAGCGGATCCATGGGGGTTTGGGAAAAGTATATGGCCAGAAGTTTCTTCTTCTGGATGACACGATTCCTAAGGACGAAGTATGAAACGGTGGAGATCGAATTCATCGCCCACCACACAGAGGCCAAGGTCGTTTCTGAAGAACACTTCTTTTCCAAGGGGGAAAGCGGAGGGACGATTTGCTCGTCCGCCTACCGGAAAGCTTTGGAGCTCATTGACTACAAATATGCACCGAGCAGGTATAATATTTACCCATTCCACTTCTCCGATGGAGATAATCTCACATCTGATAACGTCAGATGCGTCAAACTGGTGGAGGAGCTTATGAAGGTATCGAGTATGTTCGGGTATGGGGAAGTGAATCAGTATAACCGCCACTCAACCTTGATGTCGGCATATAAAAACATTAAGAACGAAGATTTCCGTTATTATATCTTGAAGCAGAAAGCGGATGTGTTCCATGCGATGAAAAGTTTCTTTCACAACTCAGGTGACAAAGCAGCACTTGCTTGATCGAAGACCAGCCGGGCTGGTCTTCTTTTTTTGTCGAACGTTCAATCATGGATCTTTTCCTAAAGTAGAAATTTCCCGAGCTCCCGGTACATTTGGATAGAAACTTTACATAGGGTAGTGCTACACTAGTCATAGCGTAAAAAATATGTTCATGTGAGGTTACAGTATGAGTGTGGAGACACAGGAAATCGTTCAGCTAAAAGAAGAGGTCCAGGAATTGAAAAGAAAACTGGAGGAAACAGAGCGCGAAATCACGGATATTTCGGCACCGGTCATTCCTTCCATCGTTCCTGAAACCATTCTCATCCCAATCATGGGAAGACTGTCCCAGGAAAGGTTTGAGGCCATCATCACCAAAATCCTGGATGTGTCCTATAATCAGGACATCAATACGATTATCGTTGATTTCTCCGGTATAAGGGATAAGGACATGGGTGATACGGACGTGTTCGGCATGAATATCAATAATATGGCAAAAGCAGTGCAGCTTATGGGAATTGAAATCATTTTCGTGGGATTTACCCCGTCCCTTACCCAGATCGTCATCCAATCAGATGTAAGGGAAGTCGGGCAAATCAAAAGCTTCCTCAGTTTTAAAACGGCTCTGCAGTACCTGATGAGTGAAAAGAGTCTTTCCTTCCAAGAAAAATGATGCGAACCAGCCGCGGCTGGTTCTTTTTAGTGGATGGAGTCCTGACAATGGTGGGACAATAAATCTTGAGAAAGAAGGGGTTCAGCATGAAACGGTTTTTTAAATGGGCAGGAATTCTTCTGCTCGCCTTGATTGTCATAGGAGGTCTATCCTTTTATGTATGGTCCCAGCAAACCTACTCGGCCACTTCATCGCTTAAGGAAAAAGTGGACCTTCAAAAAGCCGAAGCAAAGGATGGCAAGTGGCTGGTGTTTGAAGGAGAGGGGGATAAGGGCGTGATCCTTTACCCGGGGGCCAAAGTGGAAAAGGAGGCCTATGCCTATATTGGGGAGGAGCTATCTGAGCGGGGGTATACCGTGGTGATTCCGGATGTACCATTGAACCTTGCATTCTTCGGGGTGAACGTACCGGATGAGATCATGAAAGAATATAAGGGTGTGAAGGAATGGTACTTATCGGGACATTCTCTAGGAGGCGTTGCTGCATCAAGCTATGCTGCTGACCACCCGGACAAGGTGAAAGGTATCATTTACCTTGCTTCGTACCCTGCCGAGTCCACAGACTTTTCTTCATCCGACCTGTCGTTTCTGAGTATCTGGGCTGAGAATGACGGACTGGCTACTAAGGAAAAGATCGACAAGAGCAAATCCCTCCTGCCTGCAGATACGGAGTTTCATGAAGTCAAGGGCGGGAACCACGCAGGCTTCGGTGTGTACGGTGCCCAAAAGGGAGACGGGAAAGCAACAAAATCAGTATGGAATCAGCAGGATGAAGTCATTAAAACAATCGATGAATGGATTCAGGGAAGGGCCGGATAATCGGCCCTTTTTCCTTTTTGCAGGAAAAACTCCACGTGCAGACGAAATAGTAGAGGAAGATCAGTACTGCAAACAGGAGGAAACAAAATGGAATCTTGGATAGACGCACAATGGACGAAGGAAAGATTGAACGAAGCGGCAGGGATGTTTGATTGTGATGCTTCAGATGCCCGAAAGCTGGGGGATTTTGAAAACTATGTGTACGAAGTGAAAAAGGAAGGAATTCCTTACATCCTGAGGATCACCCATAGCTCCCACCGCAGGCAAATCGAGTTGGAAGCGGAAATGAAATGGATCAATTTCCTCCATGGGCATGGAATGAACGTCTCCCTCTCTCATCAATCCCGTGCAGGCAGCCTTGTGGAAGAACTGGCCGGGGAAGATGGATCCTTTTTTGTCAGCTTATTTGATAAAGCACCGGGGGTGGCTGTAAGAGCGAACTCCGATCACTTTGATAAGAGGCTCTTCGAAAAGTGGGGAAGTCTTACCGGGAAAATGCATACCATTACAAAACACTATCGAGATCCATCTTCAAAGGCAAGGATGGCCTGGGATGAAGATGAAATCCTGAATTTCGAGAGGTACCTTCCCCAAGAGGAAGAGGATATCATAGAACTTGGAAAACAGACAATCGATGAAATCAGGACTTTTCCTCAATCCGAGGATACATACGGTTTGATCCACTCTGATATCCATCATGGCAATTTCTTTTACGATCAAGATGAAGGAGATCTCCACGTATTTGATTTTGATGATAGTATGTGGTTTTACTTCGCAAGTGACATCGCCATCCCCCTATACTATGCAACCTGGTCGAAGCATGGAGGTGATCCCCTTCACGTGCGTTCTGCCTTTGGAGAGGGTTTCCTTCGTTCGTTCCTGCGGGGGTATGAGAGCGAATGCCAGGTTACGAAAGAATGGTTCCTGCGAATTCCTCAGTTCCTCCTCCTAAGGGATTTGACCCTTTACTCCGTTTTCCACCAGAAGTGGGACCTGGCCACTATTCCTCAGGGAGAAAAAGAGCTCCTCGATGGATTGAAGAAGAGGCTTAGGCAAAAGGAACCAATGGTCGATCTCGATTGGGAGGCAATCTACGACAACCGCTAAAATCGATTGATGCTGGGACAAATGTGTTTTAGAAATAGTAAAACCCGAACTTCGTTGCCTGCGATCAAGCAACGAAGTTCGGGTTTTTACTTTGTTTTTGAATATGTCATTGTGTCCAGATGTGAACCATTTTTCCTTTCAGTGGTTTTTTGATATGATTCATAGGTGGAAGAAGAGGTGTAGAGAATGAAACAATCAATCGGCTTTATAGGCTGTGGAAATATGGCGCAGGCCATCATAGGCGGTATCGTCAACTCTGGACTGGTGGATAAAACATCTGTCATGGCGAGCGCCAAAACCCGCGGAACCGTCGAAAGAATAGAAGAAAAATACGGGATCCGCACAACATTGGACAATGGAGAGGTAGCGGCATTTGCCGACTTGTTGTTCCTCGCAGTCAAACCGGATCAACATCAGGAAATTCTCTCATCCATCAAGGAGAATGTGAAGCCGGATACCATCGTCATCACGATGGCAGCAGGGATTACACTCCATTGGATGGAAGCGGTACTAACCCCTCACTCTAAGATTGTGAGAACAATGCCGAATACGCCATCCCTTGTAGGAGAAGGGATGACTGCGTATTGCGTCAATGGCCGAGTAGGAGAAGGCGAGCGTGAGATGGTCCATGCTGTCCTCGAAAGCTTCGGAAAAGCAGAGGAGATGGACGAAAGCCTCATGGACGCCATTCCAGCTGTAAGCGGCTCATCACCGGCTTATGCCTTCATGTTCATGGAAGCATTGGCAGACGGTGCGGTGAAAGAGGGGATCCCTAGAAAGCAGGCATATAACCTGGCAGCACAGGCGCTTCTCGGAGCAGCAAAGATGGTGCTTGAAACGGGCAGCCATCCTGGAGAGCTGAAAGATGCGGTCTGCTCACCGGGAGGGGCTACCATCGAAGCTGTCATTGAACTTGAAAAGAGCGGCTTCAAGGGAAGCATTGTAAGGGCAATGGATGCCTGTACAAAAAAAGCAAAGCAGCTGGGAAGGGAAGATTGAACATGAACGTATTGGTAATCGCTGCACATCCGCGAATGAACGAATCAATCGTCAACAAAGCCTGGGTAAAGAGGCTGGAAGAAGAGGCCGATGTGACGGTCCACGACCTTTACCGCGAATATCCGGATTTCCAAATCGACGTAACGCGTGAGCAGAAGTTGGTCGAAGAACACGATAGGATCGTCCTGCAATTCCCTTTCTACTGGTACAGTGCCCCCGCGCTGATGAAAGAATGGATCGATGCCGTGTTGACCTATGGTTGGGCGTACGGAAGCGGTGGTACGCAGCTTCATGGCAAAGAACTTCTGATTGCGACGTCGACAGGGTCACCGGCAGAGGCCTACCAGGCTGGAGGAAAGAACCATTATGCCATGAGCGAGCTACTGAAGCCGTTCCAGGCAACATCGAATCTGATCGGAACGACGTTTCTTCCGGCATTCATCGAACATGGCGTCAGGACACTGGATGAAGAAGGAGTGGCCCGGTCTGCCGAGAGGCTTGCGGATTATATTAAAAAGTAATAAAAAAACGGCTCCTGGAAGCCGTTTTTTTGTGAAATCAATGCGTAGTAAACGTAACGAGTAGTGATGCCTTCACGGATATTTCACCTGGCAGGATGGCAGATTCCTGAACGGCGAGCTTCATAGGGGAAGGAAGCTCAGTAGATTGACCTTCTTTGATAGAAAGGGGATCAGGAACCAGCTTCTGACCAGATTGCCTGGCAAGGACCGTGGCCTTTGCCAAAGCGTCTCGATAGGCGTGTTCCAAGGCGTACTGATAAAGGGCAGTGGAATGGGAGGAGAGGAACTGGATCCCCTCCACCCGGTTTGCTCCGGCCTTCACGGCATCATCGATGATCTTCCCCGCCTTTTCAATGCTTCTAAGGTGGACGCGCAGGATATTCACGACTTCATATCCATTAAAGATCTGCTTTCCATCTTCAAAGGAATAGCGGGGGATGATCTGATAGTTTGCTGTTTGTGTATCACTGTTTGAAACTCCGTTTGCTTGAAGCGTCCCGACTATGTTCTTTATCTTTTCGTTATTTTCCTGTTGGGCTTTTTGCAGATCGAGGCCTTCGGTCATCACCCCTAATGTGAGCAGGGCTTCATCAGGCGCTCCATATGAGGTGTGTTCTCCTGAAACCGTGATGGTTCCCCGGGAATCGGTTACGCGCATAGATGGATGCATCCTGTTACACACATGTGAAGGATTCGATTTTATCAAGATCGATTCCGAAATACACCCATGTGAATCCGATCCATCTCCATCCTGCTATGGACCTTCTTCCGAGGAAAACAGGATAGAACCAGAAAGCGTCCCGGTTCAGCCAGATATAGGTATAGCGGAACAGGCATCTCCGGATGGAACCCGGGTCCACGGCAAACGTCGACGTTCCTCCAGGGCCGCCCTGCATGACGGTCTTCTGAGGCTGGAAGTTAGGCGGAGGTCCAGGTGGCGGCTGATTTTGTCCACCGCCCTGAGAAGGAGATGGGGGGCCGCTGCTTCCCCCTTGCCCGGGTGGCGGGGACGGCGGGAATACATTTGGAAATCCGGGGATGGAAGGGAAACCACTGCCCCCCGAACCCCCTCCGCCAGGAAAGCCGGGTATGAATTGTCTCTGATCGTACATAATAGAACCTCCTCCATTCATGTTGGTATCATTGTATGAGGAGGAGGTTCGTGTGTGCGTGTCTATAAATCAGAAGGGAAACCGGTACTCATGGCGTGCTTCAACGTATCAATGGATCTTGTGAATTGCTTTTGCTCCGTTTCATCCAGTGGAAGTTCGACCACCTTCCTGATCCCTTGTCGATTGATGATGGCAGGCACCCCGGTATAAACACCGTGCTGCCCGTACTCCCCATCCAGGAGGGAAGAGATGGTGAGGATGCTGTTCTCATCATTCAGTATGGCTTTGGTGAGACGGGCCAACCCCATGGCAATCCCGTAGTAGGTGGCCCCTTTTTTCTCGATGATATGGTAGGCAGCATCCCTGACATTTTCAAAAAGGTCCTGAAGGTCGCTCTGGATTTGTGGATCCGTTAGATCGACCAGGTCACCAACGGAGCTGGCCCCGATGGTGGCATGACTCCAGACAGGGAATTCGGTATCACCATGTTCACCCATGATATAGGCATGGATGTTTCGTGTATCAAGATGAAAGTATTCCCCCAACAGGTAGCGTAGCCTTGCGGTATCAAGGATCGTCCCTGAGCCGATCACCCTTTCCTTTGGGAGCCCGGAGAAAGTCCATGTGGCATAGCTTAATAGATCAACGGGATTAGTGGCTACAAGGAAGATGCCATCAAAGCCGCTCTCCATCACCGAGTCGACAATGGTTTTAAAAATCCGGACGTTTTTATCAATAAGATCCAACCGCGTTTCACCGGGTTTTTGATTGGCGCCAGCTGTGATCACGACAAGATCTGCATCGCGGCAGTCGCTGTATGCTCCTGCACGTATTTTCATTGGGGATGAGAATGCGAGACCATGATTAAGGTCCATGGCGTCTCCTATGGCTTTTTCGACGTTCATGTCGATCATCACGAGCTCGTGGACAAGATTTTGATTGAGAAGGGCAAAAGCATAGCTTGAACCGACAAAGCCTGTTCCGATCAATACGACTTTATTTGTTTTCATCCATCATACTCCCTTTTTAATTGGATTTATGAAAGTGGTGGGTTGATGTTAATAATGTGAAGTATTTCACAAACTTATAGTAGCATACTCCAAATCGAATTTCCAACACGAAATTTCGACAACTTTAAAGGGATTCCACGAAGCTGCGGGGAATAAGTCCATAGGAGGGATGCACGATGCGTTATGAGAAAGGTGATATCAAGGTCCGGCCGTTGAAGGATGAAGATGCCGAATTTCTTTATAACTGGCTGAACGATCCGCGGATCCTTGAGTATTACGAAGGAAGGGACAAACCCTTTACCCATGAGATGGTGGAGGAAGCATTTTATAATGACGATAAAGAGAAAGTTGCCTGCATCGTTCAATATAAAGGGGAGAAGGTTGGTTATCTCCAATACTATCCATTGGATGATGAGACCAAGCTTCGCTACGGATATACGAATCTTGATGAGTTCATCTATGGGACCGATCAGTTCATAGGGGATTCACGGTACTGGAATAAAGGCGTGGGCACCCTGATGATCAAGGCCATGGTGGAATATTTCATGCTTGAAAAAGGCCTGCACCGGCTGGTGATGGATCCCATGACATGGAATCGCAGGGCAATCCGTTGCTATGAGAAATGCGGCTACAGCAAAGCACGGATCCTCCCTCAAAATGAGCTCCACGAAGGTGAATGGCACGACTGTTGGCTGATGGAATACATACCGGATTGAAATGGATGGGTGGATATGGAAGATAGAGTGAACGAAGCGATCGAAGAGAGGAAGTCAGGAAATACAGTGGAGTCGATCAGGATACTGAAAGAGCTGATCGACGAATACCCCGAAAGCGGAAGCCTGCACTATCAATGTGCCTGGAGTCATGATGCATCAGGGCTTGAAGAGGAAGCTGTTGAATATTATGAGAAAGCATTGACATACGGGTTGGATGAAGAAGAGTCGATCGGTGCGTATACGGGACTCGGGAGCACCTACCGTGCCCTCGGGAAGTATGAAAAATCAAAAGAAGTGCTTGAGGACGGGCTTAAAAGACACAGGGACAGGGGATTATCAGTATTCTACAGCATGACGCTCTATAACCTCGGAGAGACGAAGAAGGCCATGGAACTGCTTTTAGGACAGCTGTGTGATACTTCTTCAGATGAATCGATCCAATCTTATGCAGCTGCTATCAACTATTACAGCCGCGACCTTGATCGTACGTGGTAAAGAAGGACTCATACTAAAAAGGCAGCTCCCGACGTGGGAGCTGCCTTTCCTCTTTAATGAGGGATGAATGCCAGCTGATAGAAGAACAGCACGGCAAAGATATAGACGAGGGGATGGACTTCGCGCCATTTCCCTTTTGCCACTTTCAACAGTGGGTACGAGATGAATCCGAGTGCGATCCCTGTAGCGATGCTCGACGTAAGAGGCATGCTGAGGATGATGAGGAATGCAGGGAAGGCTTCATCAAGTTCGTCCCATTTGATCTGGGAGATGCTTCCGATCATCAAGCTTCCTACAATGATCAAAGCTGGAGCCGTGATGGCAGATAATCCAGATACGGCACTCACAAGTGGACCGAAGAATGCTGAAACGATGAACAGTACAGCCACGGTAAGGGAGGTCAATCCTGTACGTCCTCCTGCTGAAACCCCAGCAGATGATTCCACGAAGGCGCTGGTCGGGCTAGTACCGAACATCGCTCCGACAGTCGTCCCGAGTGAATCGGCAAGGAGTGCTTCTCGGGCACGCGGCATTTCATTGTTTTTAAGGAGCCCGGCCTGTTGGGCAACACCGACCATCGTACCGGTTGTATCAAAAATGGTCACAAGCAAGAAGGAGAATACAACAGCATACAAGCTATGTTGAATCACATCGGTGAAGGCGGTGATCGGGTTCGAGATGATCAGTCCTTCAGGCAGATGCGGCATGGCCACAAAGCCTTCCTTGAATGACAGGTCACCAGTGAAGAATGCAACAATGGCTGTGATGATCATCCCGATGAACAGGGCCCCGTGTACGTTCAGGACCATGAGGACAAGGGTGACGGCCAGCCCGATCAATGCAAGGATGGCAGATGAAGAATGAAGATCCCCGAGTTTCACGAGATTGGACGGATCAGCTTGAACCAGTCCGGATAAACGAAGACCGATAAAAGCGATGAAGAGACCGATACCGGCTGTGATCCCGTGTTTGAGATTTTGAGGTATGGCTTCAATCAATTTCTTACGGAACGGAGTGAGCGAAAGGATGATGAAGATGATACCGGCTACGAATACTGCTGCGAAGGCAACAGAGTACGAAATATCTTCATGACCTCCGACAACGGAATATGTAAAGTAGGCATTCAATCCCATACCGGGTGCGATGGCGATCGGATAGTTGGCGAACAGTGCCATCCAGAGCGTACCGACAGCTGCCGAGATGATGGTGGCCATGAATACCTGGTCGAACGGCACCCCTGCATCGGATAGGATGATCGGATTGACGACGACGATGTAAGCCATGGTGAGGAACGTGGTCAGTCCGGCAAGGATTTCTGTCTTGGTTGACGTGCCGTTTTCCTTTAATTTAAACATTAGTGTAATACCTCCAATAAAAACGAACGATTAAAAAGCACAACTACTATAATATTCGGTAATACATCGTTTTTCAATAGGTATCGACAAATTTTTTATATTTATTGTGTTGGTTCTGTAGGAGTTGGATGATGATTGAATCTGTACATGGACATTCCGTTCCGCTGCGGCCGGCCGCTTTCCGTGGGGAGGGAGTCGAGCATCCTCGTGCCTGCGGGGTCTCGATCATCCCTCTATTCCCATCAGAGTCGTCCGGCCTCCGCTGCACTGCACTTTTGGTGATGGGGAGAACGTCTTTTATACACATTTCTCCTTATTGTTTGTGGGAGTGAGTGGTAGTCATCACAGCATTACTTTTTGTGTGTGGATCTGCATATGGACGTTCCGTTCCGCTGCGGCCGGCCGCTTTCCGTGGGGAGGGAGTCGAGCCTCCTCGTGCCTGCGGGGTCTCGATCATCCCTCTATTCCCATCGGAGTCGTCCGGCCTCCGCTGCACTGCACTTTTGGTGATAGGGAAAACGTTATTTATGTACATCTTATTGTTTGTNCCTCCTCGTGCCTGCGGGGTCTCGATCATCCCTCTATTCCCATCGGAGTCGTCCGGCCTCCGCTGCACTGCACTTTTGGTGATAGGGAAAACGTTATTTATGTACATTTCTCCTTATTGTTTGTGGGTGTGAGTGCGGGAGTGCCATTCATTAAAGCCGTTTTTCACTTGGATTTGGGGTTCCGTACGGTTATGTTTGTCCAGCACATTCGAGTTATCATCACTCTGCTGAATGGGCTCGATTAGATGCAGCGTTAATAGTATCTCCAAGTGTTGGGTATCCATGTAGCTGCTTCTTTAATTTGTGAAAAGGGTATGGGTTTCGACTTCTGAGAAGATGAAATGGGTGACGGTGTGGGCAAAGGGATTGATGTGGTCTATGAAGGCTTCTGCTTCAGCGAATGTTGCAAAGTGGAGCTTGAGCATGAAACAGGCTTGCCCAGCGATCCGGTAGCAGAAGTCCACGTTTGGGAACTCAGCGATTTTTTTCTTGAAACCTTTGTAGTCCCCGTTTTTTACGGTAGCTTCGATGATGCATTGAATGTCGTTGCCGAGTTTTCCATGGTTGATCTTCGTAGTATAGGACTCGATGACACCGTGGGATTCCATCTGCTTTACCCTTTCGGAGACCGATGGAGAGGAGAGGTTGATTCGCCTTCCGAGCTCACTCATGGAAAGCCTGCTGTCCTGCATCAGTTCTTTTAAAATTTTCCTGTCGATATCGTCGATTTTCATATAGAATGATCTCCTTTTGATTTGGGTTAAATTCTTAAACCTGAATCACTAATTGCTTTTAGAATTGAATGTAAAATAGTGAATGAGATTGATATGATTATTCTATAAGGAGGAGATGGAAATGACAAGGATTGCTTCAGCTGCAATTGGCGCAACACCGTTCATGCGTTTGCTTGGACATCACGAAGAAGTAATGGAACGATGGGGGCAGCTCTCAGAAACATTGGAGGGGGACGGTCACTTGACGAAAGAACTAAAAGAACAAGTGAGAAGGGTATTGGCATTCCAAAATGGATGCTTATACTGTCAGGCAAAGGGCAGGCCGGATCCTGACGTGTATGATGAAAAAACAGCAGTGGCCGTCGGTTTTGCGGAAGTTTTCGGGGTACAGGGAAGCAACGTTCAGGATGGTCTGTTCAATGTGCTGAAGGAATCGTTCAGTGATGAGGAAATCTCAGAGCTTATTGCCTTCATCAGTTTCACCTCTGCTTCCCAGACATTTGGAGCCCTCATGGATCTTCATCCGGAAGAAAATTAAATTGCAAATATTTTGCGAATCTGGTATGATCAGTTCAATTTAACACATGTAAAGCGATGAGAGGAAATCCAGTAGCGACGATCTCCATGTTTAAGAGAGCCGGTGGGTGGTGCGAACCGGTACAAAGGTCGGGTGAATTACAATCCTTGAGCGTCCCTGCATTCGTGGGGAACGGACGAACCGTTATTCGATTGAGTGGAAGAATCATTGTCTTCAAGAAGGGTGGTACCGCGTGAGCAATCACGTCCCTTTTTGAAGGCAATTTTTTTATTTTTTCATGTGTTAGAAATGATTAAGGGAGGTAACGTCAATGCAAAAGCTGACAGATCAACAAGAACAAGAAGTACAGGAGCAGCTGGCTCTCTACCGGCAGGGTGTGCAGGAGATCATCCCTCTCAAAGAACTTGAAAGTAAAATCAGGACATCCGTCATTGAAAATAGACCCTTGAAAATCAAACTGGGGCTTGACCCATCTGCACCTGACGTCCATCTGGGGCATACGGTCGTTTTGAATAAGCTTCGCCAGTTCCAGGAGCACGGCCATATCATCCAGCTGATCATCGGTGACTTTACGGGGAAGATAGGGGATCCAACGGGAAAATCCGTTGCCCGTAAGCAGCTGACCGAAGATGAGGTGAAACATAATGCTCAAACCTACTTTGAACAATTCTCTAAAGTCCTGGACATGGATAGAGTGGAGCTTCACTATAATTCCAAATGGTTGGGCGAGATGAAAATGGAAGATGTCATTGGACTGGCGGGGAAAATCACAGTTGCCAGATTGATGGAGCGCGATGACTTCGAGGCGAGGATCAAGGAAGGCAAACCGATCTCCCTTCATGAATTCTTCTACCCGTTGATGCAGGGTTTCGACTCTGTACAGCTGGAATGCGATATCGAGCTTGGCGGGACGGATCAGCATTTCAACGTGCTCATGGGTCGACATTTCCAGGAGAAATACAATAAGGAAAAGCAGGTTGTCATTCTTATGCCTCTTCTAGAAGGACTGGATGGAGTGGATAAGATGTCAAAATCGAAACATAACTACATCGGAATCGATGAGAGACCTGAGGAAATGTTCGGAAAGACGATGTCATTACCCGATCACCTTATGATGAAGTACTTTGAACTCATCACTGATCTTCCCCTTGAAAAGATCAGTGAAATCAATGCTTCGTTGGCTGCAGGGCAAATGCACCCCCGTGATGCCAAGATGCTCCTAGGAAGGACGATCGTCAGGATGTACCATGGATTCGGAGCAAGTGAGCGGGCACAAGAGCAGTTCATCTCTGTTTTCCAAAAAGGAAGTATGCCTGATGAGATTCCAGAGCTGCAGTGGAACGGTAGTGAAGAGGTCAACATCCTCGAGCTGCTCGTCAACGTCAATCTCCTTCCTTCCAAAAGTGAAGCGAGGAAGATGATCAAGAATAATGGCGTAAAGATTGATGGCACCAAGGTGGAAGATCCAAACCTTATTGTGAGGGTCCAGGAGGGGATGACTGTGCAGGTCGGCAAGAGGAAATTCATTAAACTCCTGGTCGATGGGGAATGAAGAATCAGTTTACCATCGGACAAATGTCCAAGCTTTATGATATACCTGTGAAAACCCTGAGGTATTATGATGAAATCGGGCTATTCACTCCGTTTCATACCGATAGTGAAACGGGTTATCGGTATTACCGTGCCGAGCAGTTCCAGCAACTCGATATGATCAGCTTTTTGAAAGGCTTGGGTGTCCCTTTGAAGGAAATCAAGCAAAAGATGGAGCACAGTACGCTGGATCAGTTTCTGCATACCCTGGAAAAATACGAGGAAACCACAAGAAGAAAAATGGATGAGTTACAAACGACTCATCGGCATCTCTCGCAAAAAATTCAGCAGCTTCAGCTTGCGAAGACAATGGAACGTGGGCCTATGCTCTCCTCTCTGCCAAAGAGAAGCATCTGGAAAGAAGAACGTTCATTTTCTTCCCTTGATGACATGGAAGTGCTCTTAAGGGAAATCAAGAAAACCGTCAATCATATGACGCCCATCATGGTCGGTTCCGTCGGGTTGTTTGTATCACCTGATAACATGAGCCGTGAAGAAGGGTTTATCTATGACGGGCTGTATATTCTTCTTGAAGAAGAATCAGGATACGACATCCTTCCGGAAGGAACATATGCCACAGTCTATTCCCTCGAGGATCGCAGGAGGGATTCCTTCTATTATAAAATGCTCGTGGACTTTGTATCAAGACTGGGAATGGAAACGGAGGGACCTCTCTATACAAGACAGATTGTCGATTCCTTCATCTCCCACATGAAGGACGAAAGATTGACAGAGTATCAGATCAAAGTTCGTGATTGATTCCTATTGACCCTCCTGTTACTGGAGGGTTTAAAATGATGATGGCTATACAACGTAAAGGAGAGTCATCCATGAAGGAATTAGCACAGACGCAATCAAAAACGTATTTATTCATTTTCATCGTGATCATGGGGTGCCTCAGTGCATTCGGGCCACTGACGATCGATATGTACCTTCCGGGTCTGCCTACTCTTGCCTCTGATCTTGGTACGAACGCCTCCACTGCTCAGCTTAGTCTGACTGCCTGCCTGATCGGACTTGCCGCAGGGCAGCTTATCGTAGGTCCTTATTCGGATATGGTGGGAAGGAAAAAGCCGCTGATTGTGGCATTGATCCTCTTCACCATTTCATCGGTTTTGTGCATGTTCACAGGTTCAATCTGGGGACTTATTGTTCTCCGTTTCATTCAGGGTCTCACAGGTGCTGCCGGCATGGTCATTTCAAGGGCTGGCATGCGGGATCGCTTTTCCGGACAGGAATTGACGAAGTACTTTGCCATGCTGATGCTTGTCAATGGGTTGGCACCCATTGTAGCGCCAGTGGCCGGGGGGCAGCTTCTTCAATTCATGTCGTGGAGGGGGATCTTTGGTGTCCTTGCCCTTATCGGGGGAATCATGCTTCTCGCCGTCTGTTTCGGATTGAGTGAAACGCTACCGGAAGAAAGAAGGAAGACCGGGGGGATTTCAGGCGTTTTCAACACCTTCGGCCACTTGATCAGGAACCGGGTTTTCATGGGTTATGTCCTGGTACAAGGGTTCGCCATGAGTGCCATGTTCGCCTATATTTCAGGCTCCACCTTCGTCCTGCAGGATATTTATGGACTGTCTCCACAAATGTTCAGCCTGATCTTCGCCTTGAACGGCCTCGGTCTCATCATTGCAACCCAGGCAACCGGTAAACTCGCTCCCGTCTTCGGTGAAACATCTTTGCTGAGGTATGGCATCCTTCAAGGACTATCAGCGAGCGTGTTGCTCATTGTCAGCATCTCACTGGAGGCCTCGGTCGTATTCATCTGCATCTTCCTTTTCCTGACGGTATCCACTGTCGGAATCGTGAATACGACCGTATTTTCCCTTGCGATGAGTGATCAAGGAGATAACGCAGGGAGTGCTGCAGCCCTCCTTGGATTATTGCCATTCATTCTGGGTGGTGCAGCGGCACCCCTCGTCGGACTGGGTGACGGGGCTTCAGCGATTCCCATGGCTGTCGTCATTGCCATTTGTGAAGCTGTGGCTGTAGTATCCTACTTTATCATGGTAAGGAAAAAGGGTTGAACCCAAAAAGGGATTCAGAGCATATGCTCTGAATCCCTTTTGCTTATACCTTAAGTATATCATGCCTATATGGAAAATAGCAGTCTGTTTTTCCTGAAAAATCCTGTTAAAATGAGCAAGACAAGGGGGCATGACCGTGATTGATTATAGGATTACAAGGAAAGAAGGCTTTGATCATAAGATTGGTGCAATGATATCCATGTTGGAGCATACCAGGAGCGTGACGATGGAAGAAGTAAGTGGAATCAGCCGGGAAGAGCTTGAGTATATGGACGACCCCGGTGGCAATACCATCGCAAGCCTGCTCATGCATATTGCAGCAATTGAATTTGTCCATCAGATCATCTCTTTTGAAGAAAGGGAGCTGACCGAAGAAGAAGCTGACATATGGGGTAAGGCCCTTAACTTGGGGAATCCGGCCAATCTGCACTATCAGGGGTTGGAGGTGGATGAGTACCTTGAAGCGTTACAAAGGATTCGGAGTGTTACTGTCTCCTCTTTCTCTCAGCTTTCAGATCAATGGCTAGATGAAGAAAGAAGGTGGGGAAACGGGGTTTCCTATAACTTCTTTTATATCTGGTACCACGTGATGGAGGATGAAATCAATCATCGGGGACAGATACGTCTACTGAGAAGGAAGTATAGAGAGCGTTCAAACTAGTTGAAGACAATGGATCACAGGCGAGGTTCCTTGCGCGGTCGCAGTGCAGGGAACGTCTTTTCCCTCCTGCGTTCTTTGTCTTGAATTTGTCAAATTCAATTCAGTGAGAAGAAGGGTAAGTGATGGTATAATAGAGATAAAATAATTTGTGAAGTATTTCACTAACTTTCGGAACGGGAGTGAAATCATCTATGAAAGAATTACATTCAATTGTAAAAGCCAGCAGGTCATTCATGATGACTTTATATAGTTCTTCCATTCTTTTGGGTCTCGCCATTGTCGCTCAGGCGTACTTGATCGCGGGGATCGTTGACCGGGTTTTCCTGAAGGGAGACTCCTTGACAGAAGTATGGCCTCTATTGACAGCGCTGCTTTTGGCTTTCGCATCCAGGGCGATTTTCAGCTGGCTGAACGGCAGAACAGGGATCCGGCTTGCATCATCTGTGAAAGGGGAGGTCAGGAAAAAACTCTTGAACAAATGGGCTCATCAGCCCCTGACTGCTTCTGTCGGCAGTCAGGCGGGAAGGAAGGTATCCGTCCTGATGGAAGCGGTGGACGGGCTTGATGGCTACTATAGCAAGTATGTGCCACAGCGAATTGAGACAACGCTCGTCCCACTGATGATTTTGGTGGTCCTTTTCAAGGAACACTGGTTCACAGGACTGATCATCCTGATTACGGCTCCCTTCATCCCCATCTTCATGGCACTCATCGGGGTTAAAACGAAGGAAAAGTCAGAAGACCAGATGGAGAAGCTTGAATCATTCTCCGGTACATTTCTTGATGTCCTTCAAGGGTTGACGACATTGAAGCTATTCGGTAAAGGCAAGACGAAGAGCTCAGAGATCATGGAAAGCTCGCTGAACTTCCGCGAGTCCACGATGGAGGTGCTGAAGACTGCCTTCCTATCCTCATTGATGCTCGAATTCATCTCCATGCTGAGCATCGGCCTGATCGCCCTCGAAGTCGGTCTGCGTCTGATCGTGTTCGACAGCATCTCATTTTACACTGCATTTTTTGTACTCATCCTGGCACCGGAATTCTATCTTTCCATGAAGCAATTGGGGAGTGCCTTCCATACAGGAAGGGGAAGTTCAGGTTCCGTTAAAGCAGTGAAGGATGAGCTTGAACGGGATGACGGGGAGATCTTCTGGGGAGAGAGTCTCATTCATGCGGAGGATGGACCGCCCTCAATCGATCTGAAAGGGGTCAGTCACGCCTATTCACAAGGTGCTTTTCGTCTTAAGCCCATGTCTGTCCATATTGAACCATTCAGCAAGGTGGCCATCATCGGTGAAAGTGGATCCGGAAAAACGACCCTCCTGCATATCCTTTCAGGATTGATCGATCCAGCCGAGGGAGAAGTGATGGTGAATGGCCAATCTAGAAGACAGTTTACAGAACGTTCGTGGTTCGGGCTCATCGCATATATCTCGCAGAACCCATATATTTTTGCCGGGACGATTGAAGAGAACATGGCGGCCGGGTCCCAGCACACAGCAAAGGAACTGGAGGAGGCAGCTGGAAAAGCAGGGCTGACGGATCTGATCTCCAGTCTGAAGGAAGGATTCCAGACCGTGATCGGTGAAGGGGGCAGGGGACTGTCGGGTGGAGAGAAGCAACGGATCGCCCTTGCAAGGGCCTTTTTACGGAAGCCATCCATTGTCTTGCTTGATGAACCGACCACCGGACTCGACCTGAAGACAGAGTCGATTCTTCAACAGTCGATCCAGGAGCTATCCCGGTCTTCCACCATCGTCACGGTTGCCCATAGATTGCATACCATCCGCCATTCCGATCAGATCCTTGTATTGAAAGACGGAGCACTCATCGGAGAAGGTACCCACGAGGAATTGCTCAAAGATCTGCCTGCATACGAGCGCATGATTGCGGTACAAAAAGGAGTGAACATCATATGAGAGAGTTGACTGAGATCATTCGATTGACTGTAAAAGAGAAAAAAGATGTTGTTCTTTCTGCTGTCTTCGGTGCGGTGGCCGGTTTCACCTCCGTCGGGGTTTTCGCTTTGAGTGGATATATGATTTCACAAGCGGCACTTGAAGTGCCCCTTTATGTCCTGACCATCATGATTGCTTTAATGAAGCTGTTCGGCATCCTGAAGGCAGTGACAAGGTATGCAGAGCGCTACTATTCCCACCGGGCGACGTTCACGATCCTTGCCAACTTGAGGGCATCGATCTTTGACCGGTTGGAAACCATTGCGCCGACGATTTTTCAGCGGTACAAAAGCGGTGATCTCCTGGCTCGGATTGTGGGGGATGTAGAGAGCCTTCAAAACTTCTTCCTGAGGGTATTTTATCCACCCCTGGTCATGATGGTCGTTTTTATTGCCACGATTCTCTTCACTCTCTTTTATTCAGTAACGACAGGAGTATTGCTGATTGTGGGTGTACTGCTCACCGGTTTCTTGATTCCCTCCTTGGTCAGCCTGAAACAAAGGAAAATTGAATCGCGGGTGAGGGATAGCCGCAGTGAGCTATCGTCCGGTACTGCAGAATTTCTGTATGGCTTCAGGGAACTGAAGATCCATCAGCAATTATTCCATCAAGAAGAGACGCTTGGTGGTGCTTCTTCTATGTATGTGAAAGAACAGGAACGCGAAAGCCGTCACTCCTTATTCAGTCATACCATCAACCTGCTCGTTTCGCTGCTGATCACATGGCTGGTGTTGGTTCTCGGTGTGTATGCCGTCGGGGAAGGGAACCTAGATGGTGTCCTCCTTGCCATGCTCGTCATGATTTCACTGACTGTCTTTGATGAAGCGATACCGATGGCGACCCTTCCTTATCATTTAGAAGATTCGAGGAAGGCATCCAAGCGCCTTGGTGAAATTCAAGGTGGAGAGCTTAAGGGCCGAAGGAGTGAAGAGGCTCCCGATCATGCGCCCTCCTTTACGCTTGAAAAGGTGGGGTTCACCTTTGAGGGAGGGGGGAGGTCCTCGATCTCTGACGTCGATCTTTATATACCGGAAGGATCGAAGACGGCTGTCATCGGTGCATCGGGTTCCGGAAAATCGACTTTATTCAATCTGCTTCTAACTTTCTATTCACCTGATGAGGGACAGATTCTAATGGATTCCCGCCCCATTGATGCCTTCAAGCGGGAAAGCCTGTGGCAAAAAGCTGCCGTCATCCTTCAGGAAAACCACTTCTTTCATGGATCAATCAGAGATAATTTACTGATTGCCGGAAATTTCGGTGATGAAGAATTGCAAAGGGTCCTCTCAAAAGTGAAGCTTCCATTCAGGTTGGAGGACACCGTGACTGAAAAGGGCGGGAACCTGTCAGGAGGAGAAAAGCAGAGGATGGCCATTGCGCGGGCGATCTTGAAAGGCGGTCCGCTTTGGATCCTGGACGAGCCGACTTCTTCCATCGATCCCATGCTTGAAGCCGAACTGATGGGCGTTATCCGGAAAGAGTCGGAGAATAGTACGCTTCTTCTCATCAGTCATCGATTGACCGGGCTTGAAGAAATGGATCAAATTGTAGTGATGGAGGAAGGGAAGATCGTTGAAGTCGGCAACTATCAGGAGCTGATGGACCGTAAAGGGTATTTCTATCACATGAAGGAAATTGAAAAGAACGTGATTTTCCAATAGAAGCAACGGTGAAAGAAAGAAAAAATCCGAACGATCAGTCGATTTCCATGGAGGAATCGCAATCGTTCGGATTTTTTATGGTACGGTTTGCGCCTACATGATCACTCAGCCCACTGAATCAAATTCATAGGCTCAAGACGATCAGATTTTCTCGCTTCTTGGAGAGGCTTGCCGACAGTGATCAGCATGATTGGGATGTATCGTTGTGATACATTGAATTCTTTTGCGAGGGCTGCAGGATCGAATCCACCGATCGGACATGTATCCCAGCCTTTTGCCTTTGCCGTCAGCATTAGCTGCATCGCAGCAAGGGATGCATTACTGAACGCGGCATCACGTGCGTACCCGGGACGAGTATAAGCACCGTCAATCTGCCCTTTTAAAACGTCTTTGATTTCTTGTGTCATTTCCCCTTTGGCTACAGCCGGGTCGAATACTGGATCTACATTGCGGTTGGCTTCCAAGTCACCAAGGACAGCGATGACGGCAGAAGCATCAAGAACCTGTTGCTGGTTGAATGCAATCGGAAGAAGTCTCTTTTGAACCTCTTTAGAGTCGAAGACAAGGAAATTCCAGTGCTGCAGATTCCATGCAGATGGAGCTTTTCCCGTTGTTTCCAACAGATGTAGAAGTTCGTCACGGGGAATTTCTACTGTCGGGTCATATACTTTGACTGAGCGTCGCTCATCAATGATCTGAAAGAATGAATCCATGTTTATCCTCCTTGATGTATAGCATCTATAGTATGATAGAAAGCAATACTGCTACTATATCGAACAAACGCTCAGTTAGTCAAGATAAGGACTGCTACATGGATTTCCAAGAAGATGGCCCAATGTTCTTACGCTCCTCTTTATCTAGCGCGAAGTATGAGCAGCAAATGATGATAACGCATAAGAGTGGCAAATACAGGATTCCAAGCATGCAATCAGCTCCTTTTGAGTGGCGGTGAATTCAATGTATGTGATGAAACGCGTTTCAGAGCAAGTGTTTATTTTCATGAAAGGGTGAAAACCTTTGACCAATATTCGCAAAGTGGCCGAGACGGCCGGCGTATCTGTCTCTACCGTATCACGCGTGCTGAATGGGCATCCGTATGTAAGGGAAGACAAACGCCGAATCGTCCTTGAAACCATAAAAGCACTCAACTATACACAAAACGCCAATGCAGTCCATCTTTCAAGGGGGAAGACGAACAGCGTCGGCGTCGTTCTTCCGTATCTGAATCTTCCGTATTACGGAGAAATCCTTCAGGGTATTGCTGAAGAAGCCCTCAAAGCAGGCTATCATCTGCGCCTCTATCAGACGAATTATGATTCGCCTGCCGAACTTGATGCGTTTGCGGCACTGCGGATGAAGGAAGTAGACGGTTTGATCGTTGCATCAAGGACGAATGACCTTGAAGAATTGAAGGGCTTCATGGAGGGAGATCGTCCGATTGTTCTTTGTGAAAATCTCGAATCGGAGTCCCTCCGAAGCGTATATATCGATCACTATCAGGCGATGGGCAGGGCCCTTTCCTATCTTCAGGAAAAAGGCTACCGTAAGATCGGTCTATGCATCCACCGTTTAAGCGGTAAGAATAGCGAAGACAGGATGCGTGCCTTCCGGGAGTATCGGGGAATCGAGATAAGGAATGAATGGATCTTTACGGGTTGTTATCACATGGAGGACGGCTGCAGGGTCTTGCGTGAATGGATGAATCTCAAGGAGCGTCCGGAGACCCTCGTGGTCACGAGCGATCAAGTGGCGGCCG
The DNA here is from genome assembly GCF_001274775.1 of Rossellomorea marisflavi. Classification (GTDB taxonomy): domain Bacteria; phylum Bacillota; class Bacilli; order Bacillales; family Bacillaceae_B; genus Rossellomorea; species Rossellomorea marisflavi. The sequence goes on along the minus strand of NZ_LGUE01000001.1, from coordinate 1,758,511 downwards.
GTCTTCTCAGTGAGGCTGGGAGAAGGGGTGTTAGCATCCCTCAAGATCTCGCCCTCCTTTCATTTGATAATCATCCAATCAGCGAGCTTATGGGGATAACCTCGATTGAAGTTCCTTCCCGATCCCTGGGGAGAGAGGCGTTCCGGATGTTTCTGGAGGAAGGAAGGCATCGGTCCGTTTTACAAACGACTCTCTTTGAACGTGACACAGTTTAAAAGGAATGTGACCATAACCTATCCGATGCCATATGTTATAGATAGGACGCAAGAGGGGGGATGAACATGATGCGGGTGGTGAAGCTGCTTATGGAGCTCGTGTTGGTAGCTGTGGGCGTAGGGCTTGTGGTGACCATGCTTTCAACGGAAAGGACCCGGACGGAAGCTCCGAAGGCAGGAAGGGACATAACCCGATTTCCTGTTACCCGGTTTGGAATGAAAGTGTGGATGAGAAAATCGCGTGAATCAAGCATGGAACGTTAAATCCTACTTTATCGGTAGGATTTTCTATGTTACATTGAAGCTAATCGAAAAATTGAGGTGAAGGAAATGGGAAAGATACATATCATTCATGAAAACAGCGAATGGACAGATCATTTGATTAAGAGGATGGACGAGCTTGGATTGGACTATGAAGAGTGGTTCTTAGATAAGGGAATGGTTGATTTGACTACAGCCCCGCCTGAAGGGATCTTCTACAATCGCATCAGCGCTTCTTCCCACACGCGTGATCACCGCTATGCACCCGAACTGACGGAAAGTGTGCTTGCGTGGCTCGAGCTTCACGGACGCAAGGTGTTGAATGGAACGAGGGCCATCCGCCTTGAAGTCAGCAAGGTCAATCAGTACACGGCTTTGAAGAAAGCAGGGATTGCCGTCCCGGCTACCATTGCGGCGGTAGGAAAAGAGAACATTGTGGATGCCGCCCGCCGTCTGGGTGCTCCTTCCTTCATTACGAAACATAACAGGGCAGGGAAGGGCCTTGGCGTTCAGTTATTCCACTCCATAGAAGCATTGGAGAGCTATGTGGACAGTGCAGAGTTCGATGAGCCACTGGACGGGATCACGCTCATCCAGGAGTATATCAAGTCCCCGGACTCCAGCATCACACGCTGCGAATTCATTGGGGGAGAATTCATCTATGCAGTGAGGGTCGATACGTCCGAAGGCTTCGAATTATGTCCGGCCGATGCGTGCCGCATCGAGGATCTTGCCTGCCCGGTTGGGGAGAGGCCCAAATTTGAAATCATCAAGGACTTTGATGAAGACATCATCGACGCATATAAGGCTTTCCTGAAAGAGAATGAAATTGCCATTGCCGGTATTGAATTCATCCGTGATGGAGAAGGTAACGTCTATACGTATGATGTGAACACCAATACGAATTACAACCGTGATGCAGAAGAGAAGGAAGGGGTGTTCGGGATGCTCGAACTCGCCTCATACCTTGGCAGGGAGCTCCACCAATCATAAGGCGTCCATTTTTTTGATAGGGTCATATGATTCCATAATAGAGTAACCATGATGATGTGGTTGTGGTAAAATTCTCATATACGATACCATTTGAAAGGGAACAAGAGATTCATATGATTATCTTCAATCAAGACGTGGTCAATAATTTTTTCTATATCCTTCTGAGCATCTTCCTCGTCTTTTTTCTTGTAGAGAAGCGATTCATCCGGGGAATCTGTACGAAGATGATCACGTTCCTATCATTGAGCGGTGCGATGATCCTTTGCATGCTGTCACCGATCTATATGAAACCCTACTGCATACATGACCTCAGGATGATCCCATTCGTCCTCGGGATCATGTATGCCGGGCCATACATGGGCCTTGCCCTTTTTCTGTCCCTCCTGGCAGGGAGAACATTCATTTACCAGTGGAGCTGGACATCGTTTGTCATCTATGGACTGATTTATATCCTGACCGTTGCAGCATTGAAGCTTTTCCGATTCGATGCAATGAAAAGCCGGAAACGGATCTTTTTTTCTGTATGCCTGTTCACAATCCATTCCATCGCTGCAGCTTCCATTGCCACGGTGATGACGGAATTCAGGGTGGACGGGTCATACATCTTGAACTTTATCCTGTTGCCTTCAGTCGGGATGCTCTTTTTTACATACATTTGTGAGATCCTGGTCAAACAGGTACAAGTGAAGCATACTCTCATGAAGATTGAAAAGATGGAAGTCCTTTCGCAGCTTGCCGCCAGCATTTCACATGAGGTGAAAAATCCCCTGACCGTCATCAAGGGGTTCCTCCGCCTTCTGCATCAGGAGCATCTGTCGTCCGAGAAGAAGCTGGAATATTTAAGCATTGCTTCATCGGAACTTAACCGCGCGGAAGATATTATCAATGATTACCTTACTTTTGCCAAGCCTTATCCCGAAGTCATCGAAGAGATCTCCGTAGGTGCCCATCTGCAGAAGCTTATGGAAATCATCGGCCCCATGAGCCACCAGCATTCGGTGAAGATCGAAGCAGGAATAGAAGAGGCAGTCATCAAAGGGAATGCACGGACCTTTCAGCAGGCCTTCCTTAATCTCATGAAGAATGCCGTGGAGGCCATGCCGAAGGGGGGGACCCTGACAATCAGGACGGTGAGGGAGAGGGGACATGTATGCATTAGCATCTCTGATACAGGGGTGGGCATGACGAAATCTCAGAAACGGAGACTGGGTGAGCCCTACTTCTCCACAAAAGAGTCAGGCACCGGACTCGGTCTCCTCATTTCATATCGGATCATTGAAGCCATGAATGGGAAGATCGGTGTCACAAGTTCGGTGGGACAAGGTACAGAATTCAGGATCACGTTTCCGACAGCAGACTAAAAAAACGCCATCAGGCGTTTTTTTGTCTATCAGCCCCGTATGTTCAGTATGGGGCGAAGCTCTTGAATCTCACGGATGACGTAATCCGCTTGACTGTCGGATGACGGCTTGTCTGTAAACAGGCAGGCATCGATCCCAGCGTTCTTTCCTGCCATGATATCAAGGTCACGGTCGCCGATCATGATCGCTTTTTCAGGAGCGATGTCATGTTTGGATAGAAGGTGAAGGATGGCATCAGGACTTGGCTTTCGCTCGAATCCATGTTCTTCGGTGATGAAATCTGTAAAGAATTCAGCCAAACCGAATGTCTCAAGCATGGCGACAGCCGATTCCCCCCGGTGGGTGTAAAGGTAGTTATATCTACCGGTTCTCTGGATCTGCCCGCATAGATCGGCGATCCCGTCGAAGGGTTTTGCATCACGCTCCCTTGATTTACGTTCCGCATGGTAGTCATTCAGGAAGGCCTCGTCAAACCTGTGCAGCTCCTGATAATGCTGGATGGCCGTAGACATGGAGATGCGCATGAGGTCCATGATCTCTTCAAGTGGCTTGCTAATCCCATTTTTCTCTAAGGTGACCTTGAATGAATCGGCCATGACCGGATATGTATCGAATAAGGTACCGTCAAAATCCCACATGATATGTTGGTACATCTATTTTCCTCCTCCGCAATATGCGTTGATTCCAGCGTATCACAGTGCATCCCTTTCTTCCATAAAGTAGGCAAGGATCAGGCTGGGATTGAAAATAAGTATTGTGCCGGCATGAATGTTCTGATAATATATATTTCTGCTCCCAACGCCCTACATATATTTCCAGAGTCGGTTTGCAGAGAGTCGTTACCTCTGCAGCACCATTTCTCCATTGCGGATCATAATTTGGAAGGAGATCGCCATGACAAAGGAAAAACCACTTCATCCCGATTTTACAATCGAACAAGAACGACTCGACTTCACAAAAAGGTATATTGACGTAGTCATCGAGACCTCACAAACAAGCAAAGAACAGTATAAAGAGAATATGGAAAAAGCCTTCGGTGACATTGACTGGGGTGAATCCAGTGCGGCTTACATCGATCTACTCACGAATGCAAGCTTCTTTGAAATGTCCAAAGAGGAGCTCGATTCCCTTGAGAAGGCCAGAAGCAAACCTTATTTTGCCCGGATTGATTTCCGCCATGATCACGCCCATGAGTTGGAAAAGCACTATATCGGTAAAACCTCGCTCTACCAGAGGGATAATCAGGAACAGATCATTGTGGACTGGAGATCCCCGATTGCGAACCTCTACTATGAGGGCAGGATCGGTGATGTTTCGTACGAAGCAGAAGGAGAAACTTACAGTGGCGATCTTTCACTGAAGCGCCAGTACATGATTGAGGAAGGTAAGCTCGAAGAAGTCCGCGACATCGACCTGACGACAACGGATGAACTGCTTCAGGACTCTCTTGCCAAAAGCTCAAGCAACCGGCTCACTGAAATCATTTCCACCATCCAGGAGGAACAGAACCGGATCATCCGTGCCGATCTCAATAAACCCATCATCGTGCAGGGGGCGGCTGGAAGCGGCAAGACGACGATCGCCCTCCACCGGATTTCATACTTCATCTACAACTATAAACAATTCTTCGATCCATCCCAGCTTATGATCCTTGCACCAAGCAATCTGTTCATCGATTACATTTCAGAAGCCCTTCCCGATCTAGGGGTGGAGAATGTACGGCAGACGACGTTCACCGACTATGTACAGACGTGTTTGGAACGGAAGCTGACGCTTGCACCTGATGATAAACTCATCCGGTTCATCGAATCGGATTCTCCCGGCAAGGAGGACCTTGCGTGGATCTCCGGATTCAAGGGCTCAAGAACGTTCAGGAAGATCCTTGAACAGTATGTGGAGGAAATCGAAGAGAGATTCTATACGTCCAAGGATTTCTATGTGGATAAATACAAGCTGTTCACGGCGAAGCGTTTCACCCATCTATTCAAAGAGGAGTATACGTATCTGCCGATCTATCGACGGATCACGAAACTCAAGTCCCTTCTTCAAAATGTTGTCAGGTCGAACAAGGCCGAGATGATCACAAAAGTGGAGGACTTCTTCGACGCCCGCATTGAAGCGGCTTTATCCAGACGGAGCGAGAATCGGAAGGCTTATGTCACAAAGGCCCTCGATACGAAGCTTGAGCGCCTTGAAGAACTGAAGAAAGCGATCAGGACAAGCGTCACAGGCTATATGAAGCAGTTTGAACGGAAGCAGCTGGATCACTATTTCAAGGAATTATTTTCAGATCCCGGTCGCCTGGTATCCTATTCAGGTGGTGAACTGTCACACGAACAAGCCGAACGATTATGTGCCTATTCGTTGAGACTGGCCAATAAGAAACGCTATGAGTCAGAAGATCTGGCCATCCTCTTGTTCCTGCAAACCCATCTGTACGGCATCGATAAATATGTGAAAGCGAAGAATATCGTCATCGATGAGGCCCAGGATTATAGCTATCTGCAGCTCTATGCGTTGAAAAAAGCCCTTGGAACCGATATGTTCACCCTGGTAGGGGACCTTGCACAGGGAATTCATTCGTATAGGGGCCTTTCATCTTGGGAGCCGGTCTACCGGGAGATTTTCCCTCGTGCCACGTATACAGAACTTCAGAAAAGCTATCGAACCACGGTGGAAATCATGGAAGAAGCCAATAGGCTGCTCACGCTTCTACCGTACGAGTTCCCAAAGGTGAATCCCGTCGTTCGCCACGGGGAATCTCCAGTAAGAAAGGTGGCCGGCTCAAAGGAAGAAATCGGTGATGAAGTCGGCCGTCTTGTCGCTTCCGGTAAAGCACAGGGATTTCAGACATTTGCTGTCATCTGTAAGAGCATGAAGGACTGCCAAGCGGTCGCTTGTATCTTGGAGGAACGGACGGACTTGGTGGTGAAGCTTCTGGAAGAACAGGAATCGATTCCGAAAGACCGGGTCGTTGTCGTTCCTTCCTATCTTTCAAAGGGACTGGAATTCGATGCCGTGATGCTGGTCGCCCTTGAAGAACGCTATGACCCGTCCAATGAACTGGATATCAAGCTGCAGTACGTGGGCATGACCCGCCCGCTTCACCAGCTATCCTTCCTGAGCACATCATCCGACAGTTTCATAGGGTGACTGACAAGTCGAAATATTCGCTTTCCGAAATAGAGATTTTGTACAATGGAATCAGGAGGGATCACTTATGATTAAAAACCTTGCAAGTACGAAGACGTTACATAATGGCCTGGAAATTCCGTTTGTAGGTCTTGGAGTCTATCAAATGAAAAACCCGGAAGAAACAGTCAATGCCGTGCGGACAGCGATTGAAACGGGCTACCGTTCCGTCGATACGGCTGCCGTTTACGGAAATGAAGAAGAAGTCGGGCAGGGGGTAAGGGATTCCGGAGTCAATCGGGAAGATCTTTTTATCACATCGAAGGTATGGAATGCCGATCAAGGCTATGACTCGACACTAAGGGCATTCGAAGAGAGCCTGAAGAAGCTTCAGATGGACTATCTCGACCTTTACCTGATCCACTGGCCGGTGGAAGGGAAATACAAAGATACGTGGAAAGCACTTGAGCGTCTTCATGGGGAAGGACTGATCAAGTCGATTGGGGTAAGCAACTTCCATCAGCATCATCTTGAAGATCTGTTAGCCGGAAGCAATGAAAAACCGGTCCTCAATCAGATCGAAACACATCCGCGCCTGAGTCAGGAACCATTGAGGGAGTTCTGTTCGTCCCATTCCATTGCCGTCGAGGCGTGGTCACCGATTGCTCAGGGGCGTGTGCTTCACGAACCGACGCTGAATCACATCGCCAAGAAGCATGGTAAGTCAGCGGCTCAGATTGTTCTGAGATGGCATCTTCAAAATGATGTGATCATCATTCCAAAATCGGTACATGCCGAGCGGATCGAAGAGAATGCGAATCTGTTTGACTTTGAACTGTCATTGGATGAAATGAACCAGATCAACAGTCTGAATCAGAATGAACGCTTCGGACCGGACCCGGATCATTTTGATTTTTAATAGTAGGTTGGGATAAAAGCGTAATGGATAGCATGCTCCATGTAGGTTCTGGATTCCACTCACGCAGGAGTATCCTTCTTGCACTCCAATCGACCGCTCAATGGTCATGAAACAAATAAAACCCGAATTGATATGTCTTATCGTAGACAAGTCAATTCGGGTTTACTATGACTAATTCAATTTTGCCTTAGCCTCTCGTTCCTGTCGTTCTTTTATCCTCATGAGCCCGTCTACTGACTCAATCCTCCCAGTTCAGCTCGGCAATGTCCGAACATGATGCATGGCATGAAATCGTTTCCCCGGTCAGTGGGTGGGGGAAGACGATGGAAGAGGCGTGAAGGGCCTGTCTCTTGTAAACAGGTGTGCCATCATAGAGGAGATCTCCAGCCAATGGGTGGCCGAGTGAACTCATATGGACCCTGATCTGATGGGTCCTTCCGGTTTTCAGCTGGAGAGTCAGGAATGTCCTGTCTTGTTGTTTGGAGACGACTTTAAAGTGAGTGATAGCCTCCTGCCCGCTGGCTGACACCCTTCTCCTCGTTGGATGGTGACGATCCCTTCCGATGGGATCGGTGATGGATCCTTTGTTTTTTTTAAGTGAGCCCTGGGCTACTGCATGATAGGTCCTTTTGACTTTTCTCTCTGAAAGGAGTCGGTCCAGGATGGCCTTGCTTAATGGATCTTTCGCAAATAGCACGGCACCGGACGTATCTTTGTCGAGACGATGGACATGAAGCACATTCGCTGATTTGCCCGAAGCCTGGATATGGAAGGCCACGAGGTTCGCCAAGGTGTCAGTGTCATCAGGACCATTCGGATGGGTATCGATGCCGGCGGGCTTATTGACAACAATTACATGTTCATCCTCATATAGAACGTCGAGCTCCCCGTATGTCGGATTCACATTCAGTTCCAAGTCTTTAAATAGAGGAAGCTGCAGGCGGTCTCCTCCTTTTAGGGGCTCATCCCATCCGGCAACCTCACCATTGATTTTTACTTCCTTGCTCATTCGCATGGAGTGGATCCACTTTTTAGGTGAATTCCACTTATCTTTCAGAATCATTTCAATCGTTACATTTTTCCAATTACCAGGGATGGTTAGTTCAAATTGATCACCTATACGTCTTGTTTTCATCAATAAGCTCCTTTGTACGACAAAATTCATGGTTGGTTGTGTGTGTTTCGTCCTATTTCTTTGGGTTTATCGATGTCACCGTGGGTATAATTACCACCTGAGCCTTCATAGAACTATGTTATCCTTAATATAATCCATTACATAAAGATTACAATCATGACAAAAAAGGTGGGCTACAGGTGAAAATCTTAATCGCGTCGACTCCCGAACAAGAAGAGCAGATTCAGGAGCTAATCGAGTATATGTATTGTACCGTGTTTCCTGATTATTTCACAGACGATGAAATTAGACAAATGGATGACTTGAAGGTTCTACATACCCATGTGCATGAAGTGGAGTATGTAGGAACGCTGAAAGAAGCGTTTCAGATCATCTCAAGTCTTCAAACACTGATTGCCATCATTGAAACAGGTAGCGAGGAGAAGGTATACAGGGAAATGTTCGCTCATAATGCCGGGATCCTTAGGGGATTCGGGATATCTTTTCCTTTCTCATTCGATCAATTCACGGAAGGTCATGACTGCGATAATCATATCAGCCTGTATGCAAAGCCGGCTAATCAACTATTGATTTGATTTTATCTGAAAAATCAATTAAATAGGTTTGACATGATCAATGAGGGGTAAACATCTACTACCAGTAATCTTGAGAATTCCTCATATTCTCGATCAGAAATTCCTCCTCATTGAAAGGAGCTGACCCGTGAAGGGTCAGCTCCTCTTTTTTTATTCTTTTGCATATTCATTAAAGAATGCTTCGAAATCTTCCTTCGACTGTTCCCCGACGAGCCTTGCTTCTTCTTTTCCGTTCTTGAACTGGACAAGGGTCGGAGTTGCTTCGATGTTGTAATCATTCCAGCCTTGTTGGAATTCCAATAGATTGAATTGAACCATGTCGACATCCATATCCTTTGCCAATGGCGCAAGGGTAGGAGTGGTGCGTTTGCAATGCACGCAATCGGAAGCATAGAAGTACACGGTCACATCTTCTTTGTTATCGAGTTTTTCTTTCAAATCATCGGGCAGGATGACGTTTTGGTAGTTCGGGTCGTCGAGGAGATCCACGGTGGCCGGTTTTAGTTTATCTTTCTTGAACATATTTCCTTCGGCTTTCTGACTGTTCTGCATGCTCGTAATGATAGCGATCCCTCCGAAGAGTAGAACGATGACGGCAAGAAAAATGATGACTTTCTTCAATTAGTGATCCTCCTTCAGTGTTTTAAGAACCAGCAGGCTCATGATGAAAATGATGATGAATCCAGTTAATGCAAGGAATGGAATCGTGACGAATCCCATCCAGTTGATGTATTCACCCGTGCACGGTACCCTCCCGCAGGCCGGGGCACTATCGGACAGGAAGCTTACTTTTTGAATCGAATAGTGATAAAGGGAGACTAGTGTACCGATGCCGGATAAAATCATGGAATATAAGGCCATTTTGAAGTCTTTCCGTACATAGGCGACCCCGAGTATGATCACCATGGGATACATGAGGATCCGTTGATACCAGCAAAGCTCACACGGCTCGTACTTCATGATTTCAGAGAAGTACAAACTGCCCAGCATGGCAATCAGGGAAGTGGCCCATGCGGTGAAGAATAGAGAATCCGCTTTTTTATTCATCCCTTTCTCCTTTCTTCAAGTATTCTATCAAATTATAGTATGGGTTTATTATAAATGTAAAATGCGAAATTTTTGTGTGGAATGATAAAAAAATCATGTCAATTACATGAATGATCGCATTATGCATATGCAGCAAGGTATTTTTCTTCTCCTTCAATCATGGTATTTGATAGAATAAACATGAAGTTCGTTTAAAACGAGCAGGATATGTGGTATATAGGAAAGATGAAGAAGGAGTCGATCATGAATGGCAGAAAAGCTCGATTTATCCCAATTTGAGAAGAAAATGATTATCCGTCCCATGGAGTACGGGGACATTGAACATATCATCAAGATGCAGGAGGTCTGCTTCCCGGGCATGGATCCGTGGAAGGTGGAACATCTTGAAAGCCATCTGGATATCTTCCAGGAAGGGCAGCTTGTTGCGGTACTCGAAGGCGAAATCATCGGTTCCTGCTCAAGTCTCATCATCAACTTCGATGAGTACGACGATCGTCATACATGGGACGACGTGACGGACAACGGGTACATCACCAATCATAACCCGGAAGGTTATAACCTTTATGGAATCGAGGTCATGGTTCATCCTGAATATCGACGGATGAAGGTCGGTCACCGTTTGTACGAGGCAAGGAAGGAGCTTGCACGTCAGTTGAATCTGAAGAGTATCATCATCGGGGGGCGCATCCCGAACTTCTATAAGCACTCGGAAGAAATGTCCCCGAGGGATTATGTGGATGCGGTAAGCCTCCATAAGATCTACGATCCAGTGCTTTCCTTCCAGCTTCTGAACGGGTTCACCCTCATGCGGATCAACCCGAATTATCTCCCGGATGACAAGCGTTCGCAGAAGTATGCCACCCTCATGGAGTGGAACAACGTAGACTATCGACCGTTGAGTAAGCGACACTTCAAGACGAGCCATCCGGTCAGGATCTGTGTGGTCCAATATATGATGAGGAAGATTTCATCCTTTGAAGAGTTTGCCAACCAGGTTGAATACTTTACCGATGTAGCAAGCGATGCAAAGTCTGATTTTGTCGTCTTCCCTGAGATCTTCACGACGGAGTTGATGTCATTCCTGAACATCAAGTCCCCGAGTCTTGCCGTCAGGAAGCTTACAGATTTTACTGAGGAGTATATCGAACTCTTCACGGATCTTGCGGTACGCTATAATGTGAACATCATCGGAGGGTCCCACTTCGTGAAAGAAGAGAATGATGAAATATACAATATCGCCTATCTCTTCAGACGCGATGGAACGATTGAAAAGCAATACAAGATCCATATCACACCGAATGAGCGCAAATGGTGGGGAATCAGCGCTGGTGACACCGTGCGTGTATTCGATACGGACTGCGGCAAGATCGCCATCCAGATCTGTTACGATATCGAATTCCCCGAGCTTGCCAGGATCGCGACGGATAAAGGGGCCAAGATCATCTTCACCCCGTTCTGTACCGAAGACCGTCAAGGGTACCTCAGGGTGCGCTACTGTTCACAGGCCCGTGCGGTTGAGAACCAGATCTATACCGTCATTTCCGGTACGGTCGGCAATCTTCCACAAACGGAAAACATGGATATCCAATACGCCCAGTCCGGCATCTTCGCTCCATCCGATTTCGAATTTGCCCGTGACGGGATCGTAGGTGAAACCAACCCGAACATCGAGATGGTCATGATCGGGGATGTGGACCTTGAAGTCCTTCGCCGCCAGCGGCAATCGGGAACGGTCCGTCAGCTGAAAGACCGCCGTCATGATGTGTACGGCATCTCTTATAAAAAATGAATGAAAAAGACCCTGCCCTGAAACCGGCAGGGTCTTTTTCATCGTGTAGGATCTTATCATAATAAAAAAGGCATCAGCTCATAGACTTTTTGAAAAATATCCCACTGAACCGGGCCGAAAGTATGCTACTATAGAAAAGCAAACCCTACTCCTCCATTTAAGGAGGATTTACGGGTGAAGGGCTAGAATAATACAAACACAAAGCCTATTAGGAGGGGATTCAGATGAGTTGGAAAACAGCATGGGAAAAGTGGAGTGGATTCTCTGGACTGGATGAAGAGATGGGGAATGCCCTTCTTTCGATCAATGATGATGAGAAGGCCCTTGAAGACGCGTTCTATAAAGACCTTGAGTTCGGTACAGGGGGCATGCGAGGGGAAATCGGCCCGGGAACGAACCGGATGAATGTCTACACCGTCAGGAAAGCATCTGAAGGACTTGCCCGTTACATAGAAGATCAAGGAGAGGAAGCGAAGCAGCGCGGTGTGGTGATCGCCTATGATTCACGGCATAAGTCACCTGAATTCGCCATGGAGTCTGCCAAGACCTTGGCGACTCACGGGATCCAGACATATGTGTTCGATGAATTGGCTCCGACACCGGAGTTGTCTTTTGCCCTCAGGACGCTGAATGCTTTCTCGGGAATCGTCGTCACGGCGAGTCACAATCCCCCTGAATATAATGGCTACAAAGTATATGGCGAAGACGGGGCCCAGCTTCCACCTCTTGAAGCAGATGAAGTGATCAGAAGGGTCAATGAAGTAGAGGATGAGCTGGTGATCAAGGTGCTTCCTGAAGAAGAATTGAAGCAAAAAGGGCTGATCAAGATGATCGGGGATGAAATTGATCAATCTTACCTTGAGCATCTTCTCACGATTTCGGAAAAACCACAGATCGCTACGGAAGTAGATCTCAAGATCGTCTTTACCCCCCTTCATGGAACCGGTCTGAAAATGGCAGAACGCGGCCTTAAGGCTCTAGGCTACCAGCATGTCCATATCGTAAAGGAGCAGGCTGTTCCTGATCCGGAATTTACGACGGTTGCTTCGCCTAATCCGGAAGAAAGGAAAGCGTTCGAATATGCCATCCGTTTAGGGAAGGAGATCGATGCCGATATCCTGATCGCCACCGACCCGGATGCTGATCGCTTGGGAGTCGCAGTGAAAGGCGGAGGCGGGGAATATATCCTCCTTACGGGTAATCAGACTGGCGCGATCCTGATGGACTATGTACTGGCAAGGAAGCAGGAGAAGAATCAGCTCCCGGTGAACGGAAGGGTATTCAAAACGATCGTAACGTCCGAACTTGGGCGGAAGGTAGCCGAGCACTACGGAGCTTCTGTCGAGGATGTCTTGACAGGTTTCAAGTTCATCGGCGAAAAGATCAAAGCTTACGAACAATCAGGTGAACATACCTTCCTCTTCGGATATGAAGAAAGCTACGGGTATCTGATCGGTGATTTTGCCCGCGATAAAGATGCCATCCAGGCCGTCCTCATGGCAGCGGAAGCAGCGGCCTACTACAAGGCGCAGGGGAAAACGCTCCAAGATGTACTGAATGAACTGTATGAGCGTCACGGATATTACCAGGAGGGACTGCAAAGCATGACCCTCAAAGGGAAAGAGGGAGCCGAACAGATCCAGGGCATCCTGAAGGATTTCCGTGCTGATCCCCTTAAGGAAATTGCGGGAAGGAAAGTTGTCATTGCTGAAGACTATGCAAGCGGTGAGAGGACCAATCTCCTGACAGGTGAAAAAGAAACCATCGATCTTCCTTCTTCAAATGTGTTGAAGTATTTCTTGGATAATGGATCATGGGTATGCCTCCGTCCATCGGGGACCGAACCGAAAATCAAGTTTTATTTCAGCGTGGTCGGTGCGACCAAGCAGGAGAGCGACGAATTGCTGCATGTCACCCAGGAAGACTTCATGGTGAAAGTCGAAGGGAAGATGCAAGCGGAAGCAGGGAAGGCTTGATGCCTTCCTTCTTTTTTTGTGGAAAGTCAGACAAAAGTCGTAGCGGGCATGGGACCTTCAGCGAATGCTAGTGAGCTGAAAGGAGTTATACTAGAGAGGAGAAGAAAGGACGAATACGATGAACGAAGGATCAAACATCGAACTTTTAAAAGAAATTGCCGAATTATTGAACACCGAGACTGAGATGGAGTCCATGATGAGCGAGGCGTTGAATAAGTTGATCAACGGGACGGTATTCACGAGCGGATGGATCTTTTTCATTGATGATCAAGGGAAACATGAGATGGTCTCTTATCAGAACCTTCCCGCATCTTTGACAGAGCGGGGCTGTGAACGTATGAAAGAAGGCGGGTGCTGGTGCGTCAACCGGTTTATCAAAGGGAAGCTTACCAAGGCGACGAATATCATTGAATGCCTGCGAATAGAAAAAGCAATCGAAGAAGATCCCAATGCGACAAACGATATCCTCTATCATGCAACGGTTCCCCTTCAGTCCGGGCAGGAATCGTTTGGTTTATTGAATATGGCAGCACCGCATAAGACCCATTACTCCCATGAGGAGCTTGCTCTATTGGAGTCGGTCGCTTTCCAAATCGGTTCCGCGATCAAGAGGATCACGTTGACAAAGAAAGAGCAGGAACTTGCCCTGATCGGCGAAAGGAACCGTTTGGCAAGGGACCTCCATGATTCCGTGAACCAGCTCCTCTTTTCCCTCACATTGACGGCAAGGGGAGGGTCGGCTATGACGAATGATCAGGATATCAAGGATACGTTCCAGACGATCCAGGGCATGGCGCAGGAAGCTTTGTCAGAAATGAGGGCATTGATCTGGCAATTGAAGCCTCATGGACTTGAGAATGGACTTGTCCAGGCGGTCAGGGGCTATGCGGATATGCTCGGGCTGAAATTAGATGCGGAGATTCAGGGTCTGGCATGTTTGGACTCCAAATATGAAGAAGCGCTTTGGAGGGTAAGCCAGGAAGCACTGAATAATTGCAAGAAGCATGCAGGTGTCCAGTCAGTGCGATACCGGTTGACGAGAAGGCCAGAACTTGTGGAGCTGATCATCGAGGATTGTGGCTATGGTTTCCATTACGATCCAACCAATTCCCTGCCGTCCGTGGGCCTTCAGGGAATGAAGGAGCGGATCAAGGCGGTCGGGGGCAGCCTCACCATCGATTCAGAACTCGGAAAGGGTACGGTCCTCTCCGTGAAGATACCATGTTAGGAGGTAGAAGGGATTGATCAAGATATTGATTGTTGACGATCACCACGTTGTCAGGAGGGGGCTTGCCTTCTTCTTGAAAACGCAGAAGGATATGGACATCATCGGAGAAGCGAAAAACGGGAAGGAAGCTGTTGAAATGGCATCAGCCCTTGATCCAGATATCATCCTCATGGATCTTATGATGCCGGAGATGGATGGAATCGAAGCAACTAGAAGAATCAAGGCTGTCCATCCTGGAATCCAGATCATGATGCTCACGAGCTTCTCAGATCAGGATCAGGTTGTTCCCGCCATCGAAGCAGGAGCAGGAGGATATCAACTCAAGGATATTGAGCCTGATGAACTGGTGAAAAGCATCAGGAAGCTCTTATCCGGTGAAAATTCCCTTCACCCTAAGGCGACAAATCATCTTCTGACCAGGATCACCAAAAAAGAACCGCCCAATAAAATCCATGAGCTCACACGAAGGGAATCAGAGGTGCTCAAGGAACTGACCAAAGGGAAGAGCAATAAAGATATCGCCTCGAGCCTTTATATCACAGAGAAGACGGTGAAGACCCATATCTCCAATATCTTCTCTAAGCTTGAGGTGACAGACAGGACGCAGGCAGCCCTCTACGCCGTTAAAAATCAGCTTGCATGGAAGGATGAATGAACTTGAATATCACCGTCATCAACGGAACACCCCGGAAACAGGGAAGGACAGGCATCGTAGCCCGTTACATAGCAAAACAATACGGTTGTAGCATGATCGACCTCAGTGAAGGGACCATCCCTCTATACACAGGGGAACGAGAACAATCCGAGCTTAAAGTGATACAGTCGTTGAAGCAGAAGGTCCAGGAGGCGGATGCTGTCATCCTTTGCTCCCCCGAATATCACAGCGGAATGAGCGGTGCCCTCAAAAACGCCATGGACTACTTGGGTAGCGACCAATTCGCCCATAAGCCCGTCGCCATCATCGCATGTGCAGGTGGTGGGAAGGGGGGGATCAACTGTTTGACGAATCTCCGAACCGTGAGCAGGGGCGTGTATGCCAACGTTATTCCGAAGCAACTGGTTCTGGATCCTCACTGTTTTGACCGGGAAAAGGATACGCTGTTACCAGATCCTGAAGTATTGGTGAAAGACATGATGAAGGAACTGATGGTTTACGCAGAGGCTCATGTATCCATCCGGGAGAAGCTCATTCAGCCTTAAAGAAAAAACCGGCCCGTAGTGTCAGGCCGGCCGGTGGAATTCCCTTATTTACATTTTGACAACATCGACTTCGAGTGGTTGCTCTTCACTGTAGGTGATGTTGGCATGTTCGATATAGCGTAAAAGCGTATACAGGTTGCGTTCGACAACCGTATAGTCGTGCGAAAAGTGATAAGCATGCAGGAAATGTTCAATCCTCTTTGAGAGAAGATCATCCTTCGTCCTCACCATCAAGATCAGGAGGTTATCCCATTCCGATCGATGAGTGTAGTACAACGCCCTGTCGTAGTCCACTTTATCCACTCCGGTTCCCTCCTTCTGAAGGGGTACTGTTAGTGTATGGAGAGATGCAAGGAACTTCCTCAGCAAAACTTGGCACTGTGGATTCTTCTGGTTCTCCTTATATTGGGTGAATAAAGATGCCTTCCTACCCTCATTCTAAAGGGAAAAGGAACAAGAGGTGAAACACATGAAGAAGCCCTTTCTCATCCTATGCCTTCTGTCTCTTCTGCTTCCGAGCGTAGCGAATGCAACAGAAGTGGATTATAAAAAATTCGGCAGGATCGCAACCGTCGTCGTCAAAGAAGACTACCCGGGTCAGTCCGTCAAAGATTATCTTTACTTGGGCAGGAAGCAGCTGACGAATGAAAAGGTCTCCGATACATTCGAGTTCACCGTACAGGAAAATAACAGGGACAAAAGGGTACTGATCATCATCGTACATGACCTTGCGAATGAGAAAACACTAAACATCACGGTCCATGAATGAAATTCCTCCCATTTCGGGAGGTTTTTTTGTGTCTCCAAATAGTCAATCAGGAAAAAAAATCCTGCATGGAGAATAGAATGTCTGATATAATGGTTGGTATCGATAAAAGAAGGGAGATTGGCAATCCGATGTGAGTTCAGCTTTTTTTCTAGCCTGAAAATTGAATAATGGGAGGAAAAAAAGATGAAATCCATCGCATTTCGACATCTCTGGTTCGGTCAGGCGTTGGCCAATCTTGGCGACGTCTTATATATTGTGGGACTGATTTCGGCCGTCTATACCATGACGGGTTCGGCCGTATATATGACGGCTGTTCCACTGATCATCACCTTTTCACGTTTCGTCAGTTCAGTGGTGGCTCCGCTCCTTATGAACAGGGCCACGCTCAGGACACTTCTTGCCTGGTCGCAGGCAGGGAAGACAGCATTGTTGTTCACTGTTCTGTTCGCCCTGCAAAGTTCTTCCGTTTGGCCGCTGCTCTTGCTGGGGGCGGGAATCGCTTTTCTGGATGGATGGGCGCTCCCGGCGCGGAATGCCTTCGTCCCCTATCTAGTCAAAAGGGAAGAACTGATGGGGGCAAACGGTTTTTTATCCACCGTCGATCAGATCATCCAGTTCTCGAGCTGGGCCCTTGGGGGAGTGTTGCTCTCGCTTATCGGGGTTGATTATCTCTTTGTCACCGTGTTCATTCTGTTCCTTGTCAGTACGGTCTATATGTTCCGGCTCCCTGCAGCCCTGAGGACCAACCTGGAAGAACGAAAATCATGGTGGGCGCAGCTCGGTGAAGGCTGGGTCCTGGTGAAAGAGAAAAAAGGTCTTGTATCAGTGTTTTGTGTGTACGCCCTTGAGTCCGTCGCCGCCACCGTTTGGATTGCGGCTGTTCTCTACCTGTATGTCGATCGTCAGCTTGGTAAGGGGGAAGAATGGTGGGGATTCATCAACAGCGCCTTCTTTATCGGCCTGCTACTAGCATCCATCGTCATCTTCCGCTATCACGGGCTGTTCAGTAGAAAGCGGGCGTCGATTCTTCCACTGACCATCATAATGACATCGGTCATCACCCTTTTCTTCGCTTGGAATGAACTGGCCGTTTTGGCCCTCGTCCTTTCTCTGTTGTTCGGTTTATTCGATCAGCTGAAAACGATCATACTCCAGACGTATCTTCAGGAGAGTGCACCACCTGATGAACTGGGCAAAATCTATGCAGCCCAGGGAACGTTGACGACCTTGCTGTTCGGCCTTTCTTCCGCAGGTGCTGGTTTACTCGTGGAGAGCTGGTCGATCCCGGCGGTCTTCACCGTCTCAGGCATCCTTCTTGCTCTTTCAATCATTCCGATGATGGTATTCTTGAAGAATGAATAAGCGTCAACCACGTGTCGTGTCGGCACGTGGTTTTTTCGTCTGTCAGAGGTCAATTGCTCCCAGTTCCTTTCATCAAATGGCCGACCTTATCATACAGTTAGATAAGAGTGATATTAAGGGGGATGGCGATGAATTTAGAGGAACAGCGACAGTTGCAGTATGCAATCGCTGAAATTACCGAGATTGCTTCTGGATTTGGATTGGACTTTTACCCTATGAGATACGAAATTTGTCCTGCCGACATCATTTATACATTCGGTGCTTACGGGATGCCGACCCGTTTCTCCCATTGGAGCTTCGGCAAGCAGTTCCATAAAATGAAGCTTCAGTATGATCTGGGGCTGAGCAAAATCTATGAGTTAGTCATCAATTCGGATCCATGCTATGCCTTCCTGCTCGATTCGAATGCTTTGATACAGAATAAATTGATTGTGGCTCATGTCTTGGCACACTGTGATTTCTTCAAGAACAATGTGAGGTTCCGAAACACGAAGCGGGATATGGTCGAGAGCATGTCGGCGACGGCGGAGCGCGTGAGACAGTATGAAATCGAACACGGGAAGCAGGAGGTCGAGAACTTCCTTGATGCAGTGCTTGCAGTGGATGAACATATCGATCCTTCCCTCATGCGGCCAAATCTTTCATGGACGATGGATGATGTGGAATGGGTAGAGGAAGAATCGGCCCCTGTCACACCTTACGATGATCTTTGGTCCCTGGATGAAAAGCCAAAAAAGATCCAGACGAAAAGGGTGAAAAAGAAATTCCCGCCTCAACCCGAAAAGGATATCCTGCTCTTCATCGAACAGTACAGCCGTGAGCTTACCGATTGGCAGCGTGACATCTTGACGATGATGAGGGAGGAGATGCTCTACTTCTGGCCACAGCTGGAAACGAAAATCATGAATGAGGGCTGGGCTTCCTATTGGCATCAGCGCATTATCAGGGAAATGGACCTCACATCGGGTGAATCCATCGAGTTTGCCAAGTTGAATGCAGGGGTCGTCCAGCCGTCACGGACTCAGATCAACCCTTATTACCTCGGCTTAAAGATCTTTGAAGATATCGAGGACCGCTATGATCATCCGACAGAGGAGATGAAGAAGCGGGGCGTGAAGGAAAACTCGGGAAGGGAGAAAATGTTCGAGGTGAGGGAGATCGAATCCGACATCTCATTCCTGAGGAATTACCTTACGAAAGACCTCGTGACAAGGGAGGATATGTATCTGTTCCAAAAGCAGGGTAAGGACTACAAGATCGTAGACAAAGAGTGGACCCATGTAAGGGATCAGCTTGTCGGGATGAGGGTGAACGGTGGATTCCCATACATCACCGTCGATGACGGAGATTATATGAAGAGCGGCGAGCTGTACCTGAAGCACTGGTTTGAGGAAGTGGAACTCGATATTAAATATCTGGAGAAAGTCCTTCCCTATCTTCATCAGCTTTGGGGAAGACCGGTCCATATGGAAACCCGGGTGGAAGGAAGGAATATGCAGTTCACCTATGATGGTCGGAGCGTACAGAGAAAATACCTATAAGAGATTGGCACAAAACAAAAAAGGTCATGATTAACAATATCAGTATGGCTTCTTTACACCGCTCATGATTTCCGTGCAAGACTTCGCTTTCCGCGGGTAGCCCGTGAGCCTCCTCGGCAAGCCTGCGGGGAGCCACTCTTCCCGCTGGAGTCTTCGTCTTGCACTCCAATCAACCGCTAGGAACAAGTAAATCGTAATGGACATGAACCAAATCAAAAACCCGAACGATCTCAGGCAAGATCGTTCGGGTTTTACTATGACTAAAACACTCTTGTCCCAGCCTCTTATTCCCTATCATCATGCATAGACCGACCTGGATTTTTGTTCTAAAACCAAGTCCTCCTTTATAAAATGAATCAAGGAGGCGATTGTATGGCTGAAGTCGAAGTATTCATTGGAGACCTGGAAGATCCCGCTTTTCAGTATGAAGGCGGTGATTGGAATCATAATTATCCGAAAAGGATCAGTCCGTTCCTTCCTGATGGATCCGATCTTTTCTATAAGATCCTGGATGGTATTTACAAAAAAGAGTTGGTGGGAAGACAAACGGATTGGGGAAGCCACACGTGCCTGCTCTATCCTTATGAAATGATCCAGGTGCTGTCGGGTCATTACGCCCATAGGAGAAAAGGGGAAGATGTAGAAAGGCTATTCAGGATGATACTGGATCTTGATCCGGGAATCCAATACGGGCTGGTAGCCTGTGAAATGGGGTAGGGTGAATCTTTTCACCCAGTGGAAAATCAACCTCTAATAAGTTCGGAAAGATGAAAGGATATTTTACTGCACCAACCCATATTGCCTGGTTTGAAACCTTCCATAATTGGGGTATACACCTCAATTGGAGGGGTTGAAAATGTTACACCAAGAAAATGAACTGAGTACAATCAAAAATTCAAAAAAAGATTTCTACATTCAACAGCTCTTACGAATCGGAGTTTATAAATATAAAGATAAACAGCTGTATGAATTACCAATGGGAGAGCTTCAGGAAGTGTATCTAGACTTCTATGTGGCTCCTGATATTAGGAGGAAATAAAAATGACGATCTGTAGAGATCGTCATTTTTATTTTGGGTTCTCGTCTTATGCTTGTCAGGTCAGAACAACCCGCCTCCGCGTTTCTTTATGTCCAGCTCCGGGGGCTTGAGGCTCGAGGTCATAAGCCAAGCCACCCAAAAAGGCAAAGAACGCCTTTCCGGGTGGCTCGTCTTATGCTTGTCGCCTCAGAACGAGCCCCCTGCGCTTTTCTTCATGTCCAGCTCCGGCGGGTTGAGAGGTCATAAGCCAAGCCACCCAAAAAGGCAAAGAACGCCTTTCCGGGTGGCTCGTCTTATGCTTGTCGCCTCAGAACAACCCGCCTCCGCTTTTCTTTATGTCTAGCTCCGGCGGGTTGACCCTCGAGGTCATAAGTCAAGAACCCCAAAAGGCAAAGAGCGCCTTTCAGGGTTCTCGTCTTATGCTTGTCGGGTCAGAACAACCCGCCTGCGCTTTTCTTAAGGTACTTCGTGGCCCATTGAGGCGTGGAGGATTTCGAACCACTGGTCGTGGTTGAGGGTGATGTTCAGTGAGTTGATGGCTGATTGGATTCGTTCTTTTTTGCCCGAACCGACGATCGGCATGATGCGGGCAGGGTGGGTGAGAAGCCAAGCATAAAGGATTTCATCGATGCCGTTGGCACCTGTTTCGCCCTGTACTTTTTCAAGTGCAGCACGCAGGCGGTCGGCTTTTTCATCGCCTTGCTTGAAGATGGCGCCTCCAGCAAGAGGTGACCAGGCCATAGGCGGAACCTTTTTCTCCTGACAAAGGTTCAACGTGCCGTCTTCGATGTTTTCAAGCTCGTAAGCAGATAGTTCAATCTGGTTGGTCACGAGTGGGAACGGAAGATGTGCCTGTAGCATGGACCATTGGTGATGTTTGAAATTCGAGACACCGAAATGTTTGACCTTACCGGCGTCTTTTAACTGAGTAAAGGCATCTGCTACTTGTTCGGGGTCCATGAATGGATCGGGACGATGAATCAACAGGACATCGATATAGTCAGTTGACAGGTTCTTGAGTGACTGATCCACAGATTCAAGGATATGGGATTTCGACGTATTGTAATGGTGGGTACGATGCTGCGGTCGTTGTTCGGAAGGAATGACGATTCCGCATTTTGTGACGATCTCCATCTGGTCCCGCAAAGAAGGCTTCAGTGAAAGGGCCTCTCCGAACAGCTCTTCACATTTGTACGAACCGTATAGATCTGCGTGATCAAATGTCGTAATGCCTTGTTCAAGATCATGCTCAATCAATGAAAGGGTTTCTTCTTTTGTATAATCCCAGTCTGCAAGTCTCCAGAAACCATGGATGATCCTTGAAAAACTAAGGTCTTCTGTGATTTTGATTCTTTCCATCGTGCATTCCTCATTTCATGCAATTGGTATGTATGGTGGTTAGACAGTCATACTAATGAATATCTTACTACACAGACGGGTGGAACACGAAATGCTAGAACTTATTACCGCATTTTTTTCTGAAGAAGATGCAGAACGGTTCAAGGTGAAAAAGATAAGTGGAAGCGTGTGGGTTGCTCATGGTCCCGAGGGCATCTTTTATATCAAGCGGAGGACGGAGATGGAGTTTGAAGAGAGGCTCACCTCCTATCTTCATGAGCGATCCATCCGCGTGGAGATGCCTCATCCTGTAAGGCATGGAGGAAACATGTTCTGGAAGGATGGATGCGGGTACGCCTTATACGCATGCATTCCCGGAATCCGACCGGGATGGGAAGTTCCGATCATGTCGGCTGTCGGAAACACGTTGGCCAAGCTTCATTCAGGTTTCATGCACTTTCCTTTGGAAGGAGTCAAAACGTGGGATATCTCCCTTCATACGTGGGAGTGGATCCTTCAATGCAGCCATTCTCCTGATGCCAGGTGGGCGCGGTCCGTTGTGAAGAATTTTTGCAGTCCGGACCTTGAAGGAGGAAAGCAGCTGGTGCACGGTGATGTTCATCCCGGGAATCTCCTTGTCGATGAAGAAGGGGATGTTGGCATCATCGACTTTCAGCGGCTCCGTGTCGCCAACCGCATGGCTGACATTGCCTATTTCTGCGCACACCTCATCATTCACAACGGTATATCGATATCGTTGATCACCGCATTCTTAAAGGGGTACGGTTCTGAGTCCACGTTCAGGGAAGGAGACGGTGCACGATTCATGCATCATCTTACCATGTTCATCGTTCAATATACCTTTTATCTCCGGAAGGAACCCTTCGCTGCATTATCCCAGCTCATAGAGGTATCCCGAGCGGTTGAAGATCTGATTTCCCCTTCAAGAAATGCTTGAAAACCATAAGATACTATGGCAAAGTAGGAATGAAAGATAACGCCCGATATCGTGATTATTGTAGGGGGACCGGTGTGGCCGGTTGAGAGTGCATCCATCAGATGCTGACCCTTTGAACCTGAACTGGCTCATACCAGCGTAGGAAACAGATCGTAGACAGAATTCTTGTTTAATGATGCGTCCTAGGCCCATGAGCCTCGGGCGTTTTTTTCTGTACATATTTAGTGAAGGGACGTATGCATCTTGAGAAAATGGCTCATGGTCGTAAGTGCAATCCTCCTGCTGACTGCATGCAGTTCAGGCGGAGCTGAAAAAGAAAAGCTCAAAAAGGTATCGGTCGTCCTTGATTGGACCCCGAATACAAACCATACCGGTTTGTATGTGGCAAAAGAAAAAGGATATTTTGAAAAGCAAGGACTGGATGTCGACATCATCATGCCAGGAGAGGCTGGTGCTGACCAACTGGTGGCATCGGGAAAGGCGGATTTCGGTGTGGGGTATCAGGAAGGCGTCACACAGGCGAGGGTACAGGATGTTCCAATCGTCTCGATTGCGGCCATCATACAGCATAATACATCCGGATTCGCAGCTCCGAAGGACAAAGGGATCACCAAGCCTGAAGATTTCGAAGGCAAGACCTACGGTGGATGGGGTTCTCCCGTAGAGGAAGCCGTCATGGGCTCGATCATGAAACAGGAAGGGGCCGACGTGAAGAAGGTGAACTTCGTGAATATGGGGGACACAGACTTCTTTACGGCTGTAAAAAGGGATATCGACTTTGCCTGGATCTTTTATGGCTGGACGGGAATCGAAGCCGAACTCCGGGGGGAAGAACTTGATATGATGTATGTCAAAGATTATTCGGATAAGCTTGATTACTATACTCCTGTCCTCACGACGAACGAATCCCACATAAAGGATGACCCTGACACGGTCAAAGCATTCCTGAAGGCAGCAACGGAAGGATATGAGTACAGTATCGAGCACCCTGATGAAGCAGGCAAGATCCTTCTGAAAGAAGCCCCCGACCTTGATGAAGAGCTCGTCATGAAGAGTCAGGAATGGCTTGCGCCGAAGTACAAAGACGACGCGGAGAGATGGGGAGAGCAGAAAGCCGAGGTATGGAAGAATTACGCTGATTGGATGTTCGATAATGGACTTCTTGAAAAGAAACTTGATAGTCAAAAAGCCTATACAAATGAATTTTTACCTGGAGAGTGAGCATAAATGGCAAATGCATTGGTCAGTATTCAAATCATCCCGAAAACAAAGAATGGTGAAGATGTCATCCCTTATGTGGACGACGCCATCGCAGTCATCGAAGAATCGGGAGTGAACTATGAAGTGAATCCTCTAGAAACGACAATGGAAGGTGAACTCAGCGACTTGTTCAAGATCGTGGAGCGCATGAATGAGAAGATGATCGCAAGGGGAAGCGTGAATGTCATCTCTCAGATCAAGGTTCTCTATCAGCCTCAAGGCATCGAAATGACGGATCTTACCGGTAAATACCGCTCGTGATGAACGGAATCAGGAAGGGATGGAGGCCGGTTTCGGCCCTCATCCTTTTGTTCGTCTTCTGGCAGGTGGCAGTGACGGTGTTCACCATTCCCCAATGGCTACTGCCATCCCCTATGAAGGTCATTTCCGAAGGCTTGGCCTCCTGGGACTCCTTCCACATCCATCTTACTTCGACAGTCGGGCTATCCGTTTCCGGGTTTTTGATCGGATGTGCGGCGGGTATCGCTGTGGCCGTCACACTGCATCTTCTTCCAGGGGTGAGGGAGGCAGTCTATCCGCTGATGATCTTATCGCAAAACGTCCCCATCATCGTCCTTGCCCCTCTACTGGTCATATGGTTCGGTTTTGGCCTGCTGCCTAAATTCCTGGTAATCACGCTTGTGTGCTTCTTTCCGATTGCGGTTTCCACCATGGACGGGTTCAGACAGACGCAACGCCAATATATTCACTATATGAAAATGGCGGGTGCCACCAAGGGGCAGATCTTCAGGAAGGTGGAGTGGCCACATGCCCTACCATCCATCTTTTCAGGTCTGAAGATTGCGGCTACATACAGCGTCATGGGAGCCGTCATTTCTGAGTGGCTCGGATCCCAGAAAGGAATTGGCGTGTATATGACGCTTGCTTCCTCGGCATTCAGGACCGATCGTGTATTCGTGGCGATCTTCGCCATCATGATCTTGAGCTTGTTGTTTTTCAGCATCATTGTCCTGCTGGAACGATGGTGGGTGAAAGGGAAGAAGGAGGAATTGAAATGAGCAAGCTTCACATCACGTCATTATCGAAACACTTCGATCACCAACCTGTCCTTCAAAATCTATCCCTTCAGGTTGAAGAAGGGGAGTTCGTCTCCATCCTTGGCCCTTCAGGCAGCGGAAAGACTACCCTCTTCCATTTGATCGGTGGGATGATGGAGCCGGAAGAAGGCTCCATTGTTCTCGACGGGGAGAAGATCAACGGTAAGAGGGGCTCCATCAGCTATATGCCGCAGGATCACGCGTTATTACCTTGGAGAACGGTTCTTGGAAATGTGATCCTGGGTCAAGAGATTCATGGTAGGAAGGACGAGGCACGGGCGAAGGAGTGGATCGTGCGCGCCGGCCTTTCAGGTTATGAGGGGGCGTATCCCGATGAGCTTTCCGGGGGGATGAAGCAGAGGGTCGCTTTCATCAGGGCCCTGATGAGTCCACAGTCCCTGCTGTGCCTTGATGAGCCATTCTCCAGTCTGGATGAGTTCACGAGGCTCGACATGCAAAAGTGGCTCATGGATATTTGGGAAGATGATAAGAGATCCGTCCTCTTCATCACCCATAACATAGACGAAGCCCTCTTCCTATCAGATCGGATTATTGTTTTATCAGGTAAACCGTCAAACGTCCAGAAAGAATTCCGGCTGCCCTATCCACGCCCTAGGGATGAGAAAATGATCTTGAGCAAGGAATTCCTTCAACACAAAAAAGAAATTTTCCGGGAGCTGACGAAGCATGTTCAACATGATTGATGCGCACATCCACTGGGATGCCTATTCACCGCCTCAGCGAAAGGAAATCCTTCATTCCCTCGGTGTCCATGGAGTAAGGGCGATGATTGCAGTGGGGATGAACTTGAAGTCGAGCCGGGAGACGCTGGAACTATCAATGAGAGACGAACGGGTGAAGGCAGCAGCCGGGTTCCACCCTGAACAGGAAATCCTCTCCCAGGGTGAGATCGAGGAAATATTCACCTTCATAGATCAGCATGCCGGATCGCTGGTGGCCGTGGGGGAAGTGGGTCTTCCTTATTACAGGATGCAGGAAGACGTCGATCTTGAGCTCAAACCCTATGAAGAATTACTGGAGAGGTTCATTGTGAAAGCGAAGTCCCTTAAAAAGCCCATTGTACTCCACTGCATCTACGAGCATGCCGGCATTGCTTGCGATCTGCTGGAACGTCATTCTGTCGAGAAGGCGCACTTTCACTGGTTCAAAGGGGACGAGGCGATTCTTGAGAGGGTGCTGTCCAATGGATATAAAGTATCGGTCACACCGGATGTGATGTATGAAGATGAAATTCAAAAGGTCGTGCAAAAAGCTCCGCTTGATGCCATCATGGTGGAAACCGACGGCCCCTGGCCGTTTGAAGGGCCATTAAAAGGGCAGATGACCCACCCTGGCATGATGGGCCGGACCATCAAATGCATCGCTTCAATCAAAAATATGGACGAAAGCGAAGCTGCCGAGAGGATCTTTACCCAAACAAAACGATTTTACGGGCTCTCCATTTAAATGGAGAGCTTTTTTGGCATAAGCAGGTATTACCAACATATTTGATCCCGGGTAGGAAAAAATGAAAAGGAATACGAAGGAAATGGGTGAACCCTATGGAAATCAACAATCAGGATTCCGTCTATCAGGCGGGGGATGTTGTCTATGTGATCTACCGCAATCCCCATACTCAAAGCGTGGCCAATGTCCAGGCTGCAGCTGTGGTGAATGATCCGGACCATCCCGAAGAACTTGCTCTGTTCATGTACGAAACTTATTATCCTTTGACGAATGAAGTTGCAGTTTACGCATCGGAAGCAGATGCTGAAGCGGCCTACACACAATCATTCGGTCAGATGTAGGAGGACACGATGCTGAAACCATTCATGCCCCAGCTGGTCTACTTTGAACCAGGCGCACTGGAGTACCCCCTCGGGAAACAGCTTAAAGAGAAATTTGAGAAATTGAACGTGGAAATCCGCTACACCACTTCCCACAACCAGGTGCGGAATTTGCCGGGGGATAACCACTTCCAAAAATACAGAATCGCTAAATCCACCCTGGTAGTCGGGGTAAGGAAGACCCTGAAGTTCGACACCTCGAAACCTTCCGCAGAATATGCGATCCCATTTGCCACAGGGTGTATGGGGCACTGCCATTATTGCTATCTTCAAACGACGATGGGGAGCAAACCGTATATCAGGACCTATGTGAATGTGGATGAGATCTTTGACGCGGCTGATCAATATATCAAGGAGCGCACGCCTGAATTTACCCGCTTCGAGGCGGCATGTACGTCGGATATTGTAGGGATTGACCATATTACACATACATTGAAGCGCGCAATCGAGCACTTCGGGAAATCGGAGCATGGCAAGCTGCGCTTCGTGACGAAATTCCACCATGTCGATCATCTACTGGATGCGAACCATAATGGGAAGACGCGCTTCAGATTCAGCATCAACGCGGATTATGTAATCAAAAATTTTGAACCTGGTACATCGCGATTGGATCAGCGCATCGAGGCTGCAGCGAAAGTGGCGGAAGCAGGGTACCCGCTTGGCTTCATTGTAGCGCCCATCTATCTTCACGAAGGATGGGAAGAAGGGTACAAAACCATGTTTGAACATCTTGAAGCCACTTTGCCTTCGTCGGCCAAAAAAGATCTCACGTTTGAGTTCATCCAGCATCGCTTTACAAAGCCGGCTAAACGGGTGATCGAGAAAAATTACCCGATGACGAAACTTGAACTCAATGAAGAAGAACGTCGCTATAAGTGGGGGAAATATGGCATAGGGAAGTATATTTATCAGAAAGACGAAGAACAGGATATCAAAGATCATTTATACGGCTATATGGAAAAGGCTTTTCCTCAAGCAAAACTGGAATACTTCACATAAAAAATGACTGCCATGATCATCATGGCAGTCAATTCATTCTGATGGAAGGGAGAAGGGATTCAAGATCCCTTACCTTCATGGCAATCTCGTCACAGATCTCCTGGAAAAATACCCACTCTTCCAATTCAGAGGTGGAACGTTTCTCCGGGTTGGGGAGATTCCAATGGATGACTTTTTCCTCCCATTCTTCCGGGAACTTGATGGCGTCGTCCAATTCTTCGTCGTAGATCGTGACGATGAGGGATGCACCGGCGAGTTCGTCGATTTGAATGGGGTCCCTTTTAAGGGTGTTTATATCAATGTTATATTCCTTCATGGCGAGGGTACTAAAGCTTTTTTTGTGATGCTTTCTCATTAATCCAGCACTTTTAAAGGCCCAGCCGGACATGTCAAGCCTTCCAGCCCAACCTTCAGCGATGGAACTTCGATCCTGGCCAGGTGAAAGAAAGTAAACGGTATTTTTCATTCTATCATGTTCCTTTCTCGAATCATCATGCTGTTACTTATTATCTACCCCGATATGCTCGTTTTAATCATGATTTGTATTAGTATTTATTGTGAATTCGCTTCAGCATCCACTTCCAGACTGGTATCATACCTGTCTCCTCCTGATTCTAGTAAATTAGTAGAGTTTCTTCCAACGAGTAAGAAAATCCTAGATTAAAAAAACGGTTTCATATAAAATTGTATAGGGTAAAGATTACGAATTATCTTTATATATTTTTTTTAGGGAGGTACCATATGAAACTGAACCTGACAACAAAGATTATCTTGGCCCTGATTTTGGGTGCCATAGTAGGGTTGCTGCTCAATTTATTTGCTAAGGACTGGTTCGACGTCCTTGACCCATATCTATTGACCCCGCTGGGACAAATCTTCCTAAACTTAATCAGCATGCTTGTCGTACCCATCGTATTCCTTTCCATCGTCCTTGGGACAGCCGGATTGGGTGATCCAAAGAAGCTTGGAAGGATCGGAGTCAAAGCCGTTTCGTTCTTCTTGATCACTACTTGCATCGCCAT
The DNA here is from genome assembly GCF_001274775.1 of Rossellomorea marisflavi. Taxonomy (GTDB): domain Bacteria; phylum Bacillota; class Bacilli; order Bacillales; family Bacillaceae_B; genus Rossellomorea; species Rossellomorea marisflavi. The sequence continues at coordinate 1,729,487 of NZ_LGUE01000001.1, read as the reverse complement.
CGTGATCGGACTTCTCATGGCCTACGCGATCGATCCCGGAATGGTCGAGGGTATCGATAAATCACAGGCAGAGGGGTATAAGACAGAGGATGCGCCTCCTGTAGGCGAAACCTTATTAAACATTATTCCGAAGAATCCGATTGCCTCAATGAGTGAAGGGAATATGCTCCAGATCATCGCATTCGCTATCTTCGTCGGGCTCGGTCTGACCGCTCTTGGTGATAAGACAAAAGGAATATTGAAGCTTTTTGAACAAGGGAATGACCTCATGATGTATCTGGTGGGGATTGTCATGAAGTTTGCCCCGTACGGTACATTCGGCTTGCTCGCTTCTGCCATCGGAAGCCAAGGACTGAGCGCACTGAAAGCCATGTGGCTTTACTTTGTGGTCGTCCTTCTCGGCCTCATTGTCCATGGTGCGGTAACCTATGGTTCTGCCGTAGGCTTCCTTGCGAAAAAGAATCCAATCTGGTTCTTCAAGACATTCAGCCCTGCCATGAGCGTAGCATTCGGGACGTCCAGCAGTAATGCCACGCTGCCCGTTTCCATGGAGGTTGCCCAAGATAAGCTGAAGGTATCGAAATCGGTCAGCTCCTTCGTGCAACCTCTGGGTGCGACGATCAATATGGACGGGACTGCCATCATGCAAGGGGTGGCAACAGTATTCATTGCACAGGTCTATGGGATTGACCTAACCTTGGAACAACTGGTCACCGTTGTACTTACCGCCGTTCTTGCGAGTATCGGTACGGCAGGTGTGCCTGGCGTCGGGCTCATCATGCTTGCCATGGTATTGAATAGTGTCGGCCTTCCGGTAGAAGGGATCGGGTTGATCCTGGGTATTGACCGACTCCTTGATATGGCGAGGACGGCGATCAACATTTCTGGTGATGCTGCATGTGCCTTATACATTTCAGAGTCTGAAAAGAAGCGCACTATCAAAGAACAGCGCGGCGAATCTGCCAGATCATAATAGATGCCAAAACAAAAAATCCGGACTATGTCCGGATTTTTTGTTTTATTATTAGAAAAGACACAAAAAGCGTTTAACTCCTGTTGAAAAAGGTTAAGGAAAAAGTACTATGACAAATGAAAGAACTCATACTTTATTTTGAATAAAAACCCTCCATAATCATCCACTATCACTACGCAATTCGTCACAATTTGAAATAAATTTAAATAATTCGACATGAATATTTATCGGCTATTCAAAAAAAACTCACTTGTATTACGCGTTTTTTACGCATAATTATACAAAAAATGAATCTCGTATGCTTCTCGAAATTTTAATTATTCCAGAAATGTGTTAAGATTTATCTTGTGTCTCCGTAAGAGGAGATTATTGCAGAGGAGATTTAAAATTGCATACGTGATTCAAAATTTTGAATAAGGAGGAAGCGTGATGGCAGACAGCTTAACAATGGCAACCTGGCTTTGGCTTTTGATACCAATGCCTCTATTGATTATTTTTTCAATTATCACTTTATTAACCGAAAAGACAAAGGAGTAGATTATGGACATTAATATCGAAACATTGACAGCGATCATCATTTACCTTGTAGGGATGCTGATCATCGGGTATTTAGCAGCAAAATTAACTAGTGATCTATCAGATTATGTTTTAGGTGGAAGACGTTTGACCGCAGGTGTGGCGGCGCTCAGTGCAGGATCATCGGATATGAGCGGTTGGCTCATGCTAGGTTTGCCTGGGGCGATTTATGCATCCGGAATGGGATCGATCTGGCTCGCAATCGGGCTGGCAATCGGTGCATATCTCAACTGGCAGTTCGTCGCGAAACCTTTCAGGGTGTATACGGAAGTAGCAAAAGATTCAATCACGGTTCCGGATTACTTCGAAAATCGTTTCCGCGATCACAGCAAGGTCCTTCGAGTTTTTTCTGCAATAATCATCCTCATTTTCTTCACATTCTACACATCTTCAAGTTTGGTAGGTGGAGCCATCCTCCTGGAGCAATCCTTCGGGATGAATTATCAGCTGGCTCTTTGGGTTGGAGCAGGTGTCATCCTCTCCTACACGTTCTTTGGTGGATTCCTGGCGGCAAGCTGGACGGATTTCATTCAAGGTATCCTAATGTTCCTTGCTCTCATCATCATTCCGATCGTAGCCATCAATGAGCTTGGCGGTTGGGGTGAAACGGTCAGCAAGGTTGGAAGCATCGATCCATCCCATCTCAACGTCTACACGGGGGCAACGTTTGCATCTGTTGTGTCTCTACTAGCATGGGGTCTTGGGTATTTCGGTCAGCCTCATATCGTTGTTCGATTCATGGGGATCAAATCGACCAAAGAGATACCTAAAGCAAGATTGATCGGGATGACATGGATGGTTGTTTCCTTATTCGGGGCCATCTTTATCGGATTTACTGGTTTTGCATACTTTGCCGATAATCCACTAAGCAATCCAGAGACGGTTTTCATTACGTTCTCACAAGTGCTATTTAATCCTTGGGTAGCAGGATTCTTGCTTGCGGCCATCCTTTCCGCCATCATGAGCACGGTGGATTCGCAATTGCTCGTATCTTCAAGTGCATTGGCACAGGACTTTTATAAGGCCATCTTCCGGAAACAAGCGAGCAAGAAGGAAGAAATGCTGGTCGGACGTATTTCAGTGGTAGTAATTGCAATAATTGCTATTTTCCTAGGTTACAACCCAGACAGTTCAGTACTTGCACTTGTCAGCTATGCCTGGGCAGGATTCGGGGCTGCATTCGGTCCGCTGATCATCTTCAGTCTTTTCTGGAAGCGAATGACGCGTAATGGTGCCCTTGCAGGAATGCTAGTCGGTGCTGTAACGGTCATCCTTTGGGCCATTCCGGAAGGCAGTTTCCTAGGTATCTATGAGCTTCTACCAGGTTTCATTTTCTCCTCATTGGCGATTATCATCTTCAGTTTGACAGGAAAAGGACCGGACAAAGAAGTTGTAGAGGAATTCGAACTAGTACAGACAAAATTGAAGCAATAGGATCAAACAAAGGAGACCTGGCAAGTGGCAGGTCTCCTTTGTTATTTCTTTATTTCGTCAAAACGTGCCAATGCACGCTGTCTAGCTGCTTTATGATCAACCATCGGTTCTGGATAGTCTTTCCCGAGCGTAATCCCGGCCGTTTCCAATATAGCAGCGGGGGCCTTCGAAGGTTCTTGGATATACTTGTCAGGTAACCCGCTGATTTCAGGTACCCACATCCGGATATAGTCACCATCTCCATCGAATTTCTCTCCTTGCAGTGTCGGGTTGAAAACCCTGAAATAAGGAGAAGAGTCCAGTCCCGATCCGGCAACCCACTGCCAGCCCATTGAATTATTAGCAAGATCTGCATCGATCAGCGTATCCATGAACCAATCGGCGCCTTTTTGCCAAGGAATGAGCAGGTGTTTTGTCAGGAAGGAGGCTGCGACCATCCTGACTCTGTTATGCATAAAACCGGTTGCCCACAATTCTCTCATCCCGGCATCGACGATAGGATACCCGGTGACGCCCTTTGTCCATCGCTCGAATGCTTCCTGGTCCGACTCCCATCTGAACGTTTTGAATCGGGAGTCAAGCGGTGTCGACGTGGAGTCGGGGAAATGGAGGAGGACGGAATAAGAGAACTCCCTCCAGACCAACTGCCTGATAAACGGCTCGGGTGATACGGAATGTTTGAGAAGGGAGTGGTACATACTCCTGGCGGAAATCACACCAAGGGCTAGGTACGGAGATAGGGTGGAATGAGATCCGTTTGCAGGATAATCCCGCCGGTCGGTATAGCTCGGGAGCCTGTTCTTCGTAAATGAGCGGAACCTCCTGATCGCGGCTGCTTCTCCCGGATCCCAGATGGATTCCATCACATGATACCACGGGATTTCAGGGATAAGGGCCAATTCTTCCAATGAAGCACCTTTGTCAATGTCCGGCACGTTCAATTCTTTTACCTTCGGCAGCGGTTTAGGAATGCTGTTCGTTCGAAACGACTTATAGAATGAAGTGAACACTTTATAAGGGGTGTCATCTTCCTTTTTGACCGTCCAAGGAGGGAGCAACAAGGTTCCTTCAAATGTTTTCACTTCGATCCCTTCAGCATCAAGCTTCTTCGCAAGCTCTAGATCCCGTTCATAGATCCCTGGCTCATACACCCGGTTCCAGTAAACGGCATCGGCTTTCCATTCCTTTATCCATCTGAAAATTGTCTTTTCCATATCACCTTTGTCATACCACAACCGGCCACCTATATCAGAAATGGCCGATTCGAGGGCTTCCAGATTTCGATGAAGCCACCACTGCTTTGCTCCCCCGAATGGACGATCGTTATCAAGGATATAGAGGGGGAGGACGGTTCCGGCGGTAGCGGCTTCATGAAGTGCGGGGTGATCATGAATTCTCAGGTCGTCCCTGAAGAGGACGATGATGCGCTTGTTCATATATTTGTACCTCCTGCTGAATCTCAGGGGATCCATTTTTCATTCAGTATAGGGAAGAATCCATGATGAGACAAAGAAAAATGCGCTACAAAATAAAAGGAATGGGTCTAAGCCCATTCCTGAAATAGCTTATTTCACGACCAATACATTGGTTTCGCAGTTCTTTACGACCTTTTCACTTACGCTTCCCAGCATAAGCTTCTTCATGCCGCTTTTACCGCTTCTTCCTAAAATGACAAGATCGACTTCATTGTCGGTTGCGTACTCACATATCCGTTTTTCTTCAGATCCGGCAAGGTGAATGTATTCAGCTTCGATCTTGTGGGGATCAAGTTTTTCCTGTACGTGTTTCAGCACCGGATGGATTTCTCCCACTTCATTAATCGATTGCCTTTCCTCTGCACCATCATATACATGGGGGTCGCGCTGCAGGGCTGTATCACCCACGATCTGCTGATCCAGGCCAGGAGAAGTAGCCGCCATGGCGTGGGGAGGAGTGAAGTGATCAACTGCCTGATTTGGTGTCTTCTCATCGGTTACATATAAAATGGTCATTTTTGTATCGAGTGATTGATTCTTCAGCTTCAGTGCTTCATCAAGTGCTTTCCTGCTGCCGTCCGTGTCGTCATATGCGACTAAGATATGTTTGTACATCGATAATCACCTCTAGTAATGGAATAGTATCCATTTACCCTTTTCAGAATAGTTTAATCCTTTTGTTCAGGCAAAAAAAGAAGCAGGGTGGGTTTCACCTGCTTCATACTGAAACTTATAGAAGGCTGATGATCCAGCCGATTACAACGATTGCCCCGATGACCATTAAGATCGTGCGTACCATGGATGTTCACCTCTTCGTATGTGTTTTATCATTTCGCTTACCGTTAAGATACCCCAACGTGTACAAATGAAACATAAAGGATACATCAAATAAGAACAAAAATAATATTGACATTATTCTGAAAATAGAGTAGGGTATAGTAAGGTTAAAAATGAAAAGTTTCTGTCTACGAAGACTGAACTGAGAAGGGAGTGGCTGTGATGAAGAAGGTTATGATCGATTCCGCTATGAACAAGAATAAGCGATCTTCATCACATATCTGCTGATCCCGTTTTCATAAACGAGTGAGGGCACAGGTGATGGTTGATCACCTGTGCTTTTTTTGTCCCCGGATGGACGACTGAAAGGCGCATTGCCTTTGGTCGTCCATCTTTTTGTTGTTTTCAGGGTATCCCTGTGACATAGAATCACAACTTGATAAAGGAGGAATTTCTAATGATTCACAATCACCAATCGGTAGTCCCATCCCTGGCGGAGACCGAAGGAGGCTAGTTAGGGAGCAAAAGCAAGAATGGAGGCAGGAGCATGTTCATCATTTTTAAGAAATTATCATGGTTTTTCAAAGAAAACTGGAAGAGATATACCGTCGCCATCATTTTATTGACCATAGTCGGCATTTTGGATGTGGTCCCGCCGAAGCTGGTGGGTGACGCCATCGATGAAATCCAGGTTGGCTCACTCACGAGGGAAGCAATTGTGCATTATTTGTTGCTGTTGACAGGAACAACCGTTGTTTCGTATGGCATGACCTATATTTGGATGTATCAGCTGTTCGGGGGAGCGTTCCTTGTAGAGCGGAAGCTCCGTTCACGCTTTGTCGGTCACCTTATGAAAATGACGCCCACTTTCTTCGAAAAGAATCGTACAGGGGATCTCATGGCCAGGGCTACGAACGATCTGCAGGCCATTTCGGTCACGGCAGGCTTCGGTGTGCTGACGCTCATCGATTCAAGTATTTTCATGCTGACGATCCTTTTTACGATGGGCTTCCTCGTCAGCTGGAAGTTGACACTGGCGGCAATCTTACCCCTTCCATTGATGGCCCTGCTTATGAAGATCTACGGGGCAAGGATCCATGCGCGTTTCACGGAAGCTCAGGATGCTTTCGGGGAACTGAATGATAAAGTCCTTGAGTCGGTCTCAGGGGTCCGTGTCATCAGGGCCTATGTGCAGGAGAGGGCAGATGAGAATCGATTCTCCGATATGACGGAGGATGTGTACAGCAAGAACATCGCCGTAGCGAGAATCGATTCGTTGTTCGATCCCACCATCAAAGTGCTGGTGGGGCTGAGTTATCTGATCGGGCTAGGGTACGGTGCGTATCTTGTATTCCATCAATCCATCACCCTCGGCCAGCTTGTTTCATTCAATGTCTACCTCGGAATGTTGATCTGGCCGATGTTTGCCATAGGTGAACTCATCAATATCATGCAGAGGGGGAACGCTTCACTCGATCGCGTTCAGGAAACCCTTGCGTATGAGCAGGATGTGAAAGACGAAGATATCCAAGAAACGGTTCCTGAACCGGATGGGATCGGATTCCATCAATTATCATTCCGCTATCCATCCTCTGAAGGAATGAATCTCAAAGATGTGGATGTAACGGTACCAAAGGGAGCCACTCTCGGAATCGTCGGGAAAACGGGGAGTGGAAAGACGACGTTCATCAAACAGATCTTACGGGAGTATCCGGTAGGAGAGGGAACGTTGGAGATCGGAGGCATCCCCATCGATAAGCTGCCGATGGACCGTGTCAGGGAATGGATCGGGTACGTTCCTCAGGATCATATCCTCTTCTCCAAGACGGTGAAAGAAAACATCCTTTATGGAAAAGAAGGCGCCACAGATGAAGAGCTTGAAAGAGCGATGATCCAAGCAGATTTCATGAAGGATCTCAGCACCCTTCCCCAAGGACTCGAGACGATTGTCGGTGAAAAGGGCGTGGCGCTCTCAGGAGGACAGAAACAGAGGATTTCCATTGCAAGGGCTCTGATCAAAGACCCTGACATCCTTCTACTTGATGATGCGCTATCGGCGGTGGACGCAAAGACGGAAGCCACCATCATACGGAATCTCAGGAATGAAAGAGCCGGGAAGACGACCATTTTGGCCACCCACCGTATTTCCGCCGTTGAGGAAGCAGATTGGATCCTGGTGTTTGAAGGAGGAAAAGTCATCGAAGAGGGCACGCATTCGGATCTTCTTACTACAAAAGGATGGTATAGACAGCAATATGAGCGTCAGCAGGCTGCAGATCCTGCACGGAAGGGGGTGGGGGCATGAGCGTAGGAAAACGATTGGTTCAGTATGCCCTTTTATATAAAAGCATGATCATTGCGGCCCTTCTCATGCTCACTGTTTCAGTAGGAGCAGAGCTAGCGGGTCCCTTCATCGCCAAGAAGATGATCGATGACCATATACTTGGAATCGAAGACCGGTGGGTGGAGTCCGGCCAACAGGAAGATGCTGTAGCTTATCAGGGCAAATGGTATATCCGTGAAGAATATCGGTCAGATGGAGAAAGCGGAGGGAATGAGGTAAGGGTCTTCCAGGTCGGAAGGTCTTTCTACTTCATCCCGGAAGATGTCCCGAGTGATGGGGAACGTGCCATTACGGACGGGAAGCTTTCCATCCGCAAGAATGGGGAAACATCCTTGTATGAGGCTGAAAAATTATCCGGCTCCGAGCTGTTGGCTTTTTATCAGCCGGAAATCCCAAGGATCATCAAACTGATTGCCTTTTATTTCGGATTGCTGCTATTCGCATCATTTTTCCAATACGGTCAGCATTTCTATCTTCAGAAGGCAGCAAACCGGGTCATTCAGAAAATGAGGAATGACGTTTTCAACCATATCCAGCGTTTGCCCATCCAGTACTTCGATAATCTGCCCGCGGGGAAGGTCGTGGCAAGGATCACCAACGATACGGAAGCGATCCGGAACTTGTATGTGACGGTTCTGTCGACGTTCTTCACCAGTGCCATTTACATTGTCGGCATTTATATCGCCCTTTTCATTCTGGATCCGTCCTTGGCTTCGATCTGTCTCATCCTCATGCCTATCCTTGTCCTGTGGACTTACCTTTATAGAAGATACGCCTCTTCCTATAATAAAGTGATCCGAAGCAAGGTAAGTGAGATCAATGCGGTCATCAACGAATCAATCCAGGGAATGCCGATCATCCAGGCTTTCCGGAGGGAAAAGAAAACAAAAGAGGAATTCGAAGAACTGAATGAGATGCACTACCGTTATCAAAACAAGCTACTCAACTTGAATTCCCTTACGTCCCACAATCTTTCGGGAGTGCTGAGGAACATTGTGTTCGTCGCATTCATTTGGCATTTCGGCGGCGGGTCACTCGAAGTGGGATCGGTGATTTCACTTGGTGTGCTCTATGCGTTTGTCGATTATATCAATCGGCTTTTCCAACCTATCACAGGGATTGTCAATCAGCTGTCCAACCTGGAGCAGGCCCTGGTCGCAGGGGAGCGGGTCTTCAAGCTCCTCGAAGAGAAAGGGACGGACGTGGAAGATGAACGGATGGAGCGCTACCGGGGGGATGTGAGCTTCGAGCATGTGTCATTCGGGTACAAGAAGGATGACTATGTGCTGAAGGATATCCATTTTTCAGCCACACGCGGGGAGACAGTTGCCCTTGTCGGACATACAGGCTCCGGTAAGAGCTCCATCATGAATCTGCTATTCAGATTCTACGATGTAGATGAAGGGTGTATCACGATCGATGGAAAGGATATTCGGGAACTGCCGATTCAAGCAGTCCGTGAGCATATGGGGATTGTCCTTCAAGATCCATACCTTTTTACAGGGACCATCGCTTCCAATGTCAGTCTGGGCCAAGAAGGGATATCTCGTGAAAAGGTAGAGGCGTCACTCAAGGCAGTCGGAGCAGAAAAAGCATTCGCAGGGCTTGCGAAAGGATACGATGAGCCGGTGATCGAGAAAGGGAGCACCCTATCCTCAGGTCAGAGGCAGCTCATTTCATTTGCGCGCGCCCTTGCCTTCGACCCTGCCATCCTGATCCTCGATGAAGCGACATCCAGCATCGATACGGAGACGGAATCGATCATACAGGAAGCGATGGAAGTGGTGAAGAAAGGGAGAACCACATTCATCATTGCCCACCGCCTTTCTACTATAAAAAATGCAGATCAGATCCTGGTACTTGATCGCGGGTCCATTGCGGAAATGGGGAACCATGACCAACTGATGGAGCGTAAGGGTAAGTATTATCACATGTATCACCTTCAATCCGGCGCAGCCGGGGAGGAGGCAGGATAAGATTAAAGGCACCTGGAATCCGTCCAGGTGCCTTTTGGTCGTCAATAGCAGATCCCGACGCGCTTCCGTATATGGAGGCCTTCATCCAGGACTTTGAGCATGTAGTCTGCCGTGTCATGTGTCGAGATGCTCCTGCCGCCTTCAGGCAGGACCTGTTCTGACGTCCGGAAGACACCGGTCCGTTCACCGTCGGGAAGATACGTCGGGCAGACGATCGTCCATTCCATTTCAGAAGCTTTTAGCATCAGGTAAGCGGATAGATGATCCTCCGCAGCCGTCGTGCTCCTCCGCTTGGACTCATCCGACTGAAAGCGATAGAGCCCGGTGGAATGTGATGCATCCAGGATGCCTGCGGTTCCGCATGTGATGATCCGCTTTATGCCGTGTCTACGCATCCCATTCAGGATGAGGGGCATGCTTCTTGACAATACATCTGTTTTATCGGTGTTAAGAGTGCTGATGACGGCATCGCATCCCTCCAGTACGAGATCGATATCCTTTTGGTTCAAGACGTTCCCTTTGATCTCCACGCCGTTTCCCGTAGGTGTACGCACAAGACGATTTGCTTTCTGTCCCAGCTGACCGGCTATGATGCTTCCGACTCTTCCGGTTGATCCGAATAGTGCAGTATTCATTCCATCTCCCCCTGATCCTTCGATGTGAATATTGTTACATGATAAACCATTCCGCGTCCAATACTAAGAAGGGACGAATGCCTGAAACATTTCCGTTGACTTTTCAGTCATAGCGTTTTATGATGACATTCGTACAGAAGTAAATCCGATAAGATTAGTGGGGGTTATCATATGAAAAAATGGAGAATTTCCATCGTTCTGATTGCCGTGCTCAGCCTGGTGCTGACAGCGTGCTCTAGCGGTGATTCGAAGAGCGGTTCAGACGAAGAAGCGCTTTATAACAAAGTGAAGGAAGATGGGAAAATCCTCATCGGGACAGAGGGTACATATCCACCTTTCACCTTCCATGATGATTCAGGCAAGCTGACAGGCTTCGACGTCGAACTTGCACGTGAAGTGGCAAAACGCCTCGGCGTAAAAGCAGAATTCCAGGAAACACAGTGGGATGCCATGTTTGAAGGTCTTAACAGTAAACGGTTCGATATGATTGCAAACCAAGTGGGAATCAGGGAAGATCGCCAAAAGAAATATGACTTCTCAACTCCGTATATCGAGTCAAGTGCTGTAGTGGTAGCAAAAAAAGATAACAAGAAGGTAAAGTCATTTGAAGATATCAAAGGGTTGAAATCTGCACAGTCCCTTACAAGTAACTATCGTGACATTGCCGAGAAAAACGGTGCAGAAATTCAAGGTGTCGAAGGTCTTTCCCAATCGATCGAGTTGATCGAGCAGGGACGGGTGGACGTAACAGTGAATGACAAAATCTCTGTTCTTGACTACTTGAATAAGAAGAAAGGCGCCAATGTGAAAATTGTTGCTGAAGCGGCAGAAGCAAGCGAAAGTGCCTTCATGTTCCGCAAAGGCGACGACAAATTGGTGAAAGAAGTAAACAAAGCGTTAGAGGATATGAAAGAGGACGGAACATACAAGAAAATCTCTGAGAAATGGTTCGGAGAAGATGTATCTCCTAAGCACTAGCATTTACCAGGATCCTCAGGCAATGATTGATATACTACAAAGCTCCCTGCTTCCTTTGATCAAGGGAGCTTTGTATTATTCCATCCCTCTGACGCTCATATCATTTGCCGTGGGTATGATCCTGGCCATCTTGACTGCATTAGCCAGACTTTCAAAGTACAAAGTGCTTCAAATTATCGCAAGGGTCTATGTATCTGCAATCCGGGGTACACCTCTATTGGTGCAATTATTCATTATTTTTTATGGACTGCCGAATCTTGGAATCAGATTCCCTGCCTTCTTGGCAGCAGTCATCGCCTTCTCCTTGAATAAGGGGGCATATTCATCTGAAATTATCCGTGCTGCCATCCAATCAATACCGAAGGGTCAATGGGAAGCAGGATCGTCCATCGGCATGACCTATGGTCAGACGTTGTGGCGCATCATCCTTCCCCAAGCAGCTAGAGTCTCGATTCCACCGCTTGCGAACTCATTCATCTCACTTGTGAAGGATACCTCTCTTGCGTCGTTGATCCTCGTGACTGAGATGTTCAGAATCGCACAGCAGATTGCAGCCACGAACTATGAGTTCCTGCTGATCTATATGGAAGCGGCACTCCTATACTGGGTATTGTGCTTCATCCTATCAGTCATACAGGGACGCATCGAGAATAGGCTCGATCGATATATAGCGAAATAATTGTTAGATAAAGGAGATTTATCATGATTTCCATAAAAGGATTAACCAAACGATTCGATGATCTTGAAGTGCTTAAAGGCATGAGCGCCGAGATTAACAAGGGTGAAGTCGTCGTACTTGTAGGCCCATCGGGGTCAGGGAAGACGACATTCCTTCGCTGCCTCAATGCCCTTGAGATACCGAATGAAGGAGTCGTATCCATCGGGGGGACGACCATCGACTTCAAAGGTCGCGTGGCCAAAAATGAACTCCTTGAAATGAGAAGAAGGACCGGTATGGTCTTTCAAAGCTATAACCTTTTCCCACATAAAACCGCCTTGGAAAACGTAATGGAAGGTCCGGTGGTCGTTCAAGGGAAAAGCCGTGAGGAAGCAAAAGCACAGGCTGTAAAACTGCTTGAGAAGGTAGGATTGGGAGATAAGGTCGACTTCTATCCTTATCAACTCTCAGGCGGTCAACAGCAAAGGGTCGGGATTGCAAGGGCTCTCGCAATCGAACCAGAGGTCATGCTTTTCGATGAACCGACTTCAGCGCTTGATCCGGAGCTTGTAGCCGATGTTCTTGCCGTCATGAAGGAGCTTGCTGAAGAGGGTATGACCATGGTGGTCGTCACGCATGAAATGCGATTTGCCAAAGATGTGGCTGACCGGGTCATCTTCATGGATGGTGGCCATATCCTTGAAGAAGGTCCTCCTGAGCAGGTACTTGACAATCCGAAAAATGAACGGACGCGTCAGTTCTTGAATCTGATACATTGATACTCATCCGCTCTCTGTCCGCTATAGACAGGGAGCGTTTTTTTGTGCAGATGGGAACGATAATTCATCAACCTTGTCCATAATAGGTTAGTTCGTTGAAATTAGTGGAAATATGAATATATGACGAGAAAAGGAGGAATCATGATGGATTACAGGATCGAGAAGGATACAATCGGGGAAATGAAGGTACCCGCAGATAAATACTGGGGGGCCCAGACCCAACGGAGCAAGGAGAACTTCCCCATCGGAGGGGAGAAGATGCCCCTTGAAGTTACATATGCTTTCGCCCATCTGAAAAAAGCCGCAGCGAGGGCGAATCATGCATTGGGAAAATTATCGGCCACCAAGGCTGACGCCATTGCAAGGGCGTGTGAAGACATCCTTTCGGGGGATCTTGATGAACACTTCCCCCTCGTGGTCTGGCAGACCGGAAGCGGCACCCAGTCGAATATGAATGTCAATGAAGTGGTGGCGTACAGGGCGAATGAAACTTTGGCAGGGGAAGAGAGGGTTCATCCCAATGATGATGTCAACATGTCACAGAGCTCCAATGATACGTTCCCGACGGCCATGCATGTTGCGGCATTAATGGAACTGGATAAACGTCTCCTGCCATCCCTGGATCAAATGATTGCAACGCTTAGGGAAAAAGAAGAGAGGTTCCAAGATATCATCAAGATCGGTCGGACCCATCTCCAGGATGCGACTCCCTTGACCCTGGGACAGGAGATCAGCGGCTGGAGGGCCATGATGGAGAAATCCAAAGGGATGATCGTGGAGTCATCACGTCATCTGTTGCCCCTCGCTATCGGGGGGACCGCCGTTGGGACGGGCATCAATGCGGACCCGACATTCGGAAGCCGGGTCGCACAGGAACTGGAATCACAAACGGGGTATGCCTTTCAGTCGTCGGATAATAAATTCCATGCGCTCACTTCCCATGATGAGCTCGTCTTCGTCCACGGTGCATTGAAGGCACTCGCTGCAGATCTCATGAAAGTGGCCAATGATGTCCGGTGGCTTTCAAGCGGTCCCAGAAGCGGGATAGGGGAATTGACCATCCCTGCAAATGAGCCGGGAAGCTCCATCATGCCTGGCAAGGTGAATCCTACTCAGAGTGAAGCCGTCACCATGGTAGCAACACAAGTTTTCGGGAATGATGCAGCTATCGGATTTGCAGCCAGCCAGGGAAACTTTGAATTGAATGTATTCAAGCCGGTCATCATCTATAATGCACTGCAGTCCATCCGCCTTTTGGGAGATGGAATCCAATCGTTCAATGACCGGTGCATCGAAGGATTAGAGGCGAATCTTGATGTGATTGAAGGATTTGTATCCCGTTCCCTGATGCTTGTGACCGCCCTAAACCCCCATATTGGATATGAGAAGGCGGCAGAGATCGCCAAAATAGCCCACCAGGAAGGATGGACCTTGAAAGAATCTGCTCTGAGAAGCGGATATGTGACGGAAGAACAGTATGATGAATGGATCAATCCTGAAGACATGGTGAACAAATAAAAAAACCCCCGGAAAATCCGGGGGACTGTGCATTATTTGTAGCTTCCGCCAAGTTGTTGTTCAGCCATTTGAACAAGGCGTTTCGTGATTTCTCCACCTACAGAACCGTTAGCGCGTGCAGTAGTGTCTGCTCCTAATTGTACGCCGAATTCTGAAGCGATTTCGTACTTCATTTGGTCGATTGCTTGCTGAGCTCCAGGAGCAACCAGTTGGTTAGATGAGTTGTTACGAGATTGTGCCATGTTGTTCATCTCCTTAAAGTATAAGAATTTTATTGGCTGGGTCAGCTGGGTTTGCACCAGCTCGCATTCCATGAGCGACCATCTGGTATGGTTTAACCCAATGAAGTAATTCATCCCGTTACTTGTATTATGGTTCAATCACAATTTTCTATACGGAAAATAAAAAAAGAAATCTTTTCCTTTTAAACTCCCTTTAATTTCTCCTCATAAAAGCATGCTTTTGTTTGAAGGCTAACAGTATACGAAGACTGAAAGTATGGTGAACCACATGAAAGCTTGTGCTTTATGCAATGGAATCGTCTCCTATAAGGGAATGTGTGCAAAATGCGGTGATACAACGGTGGATCAAGGCAGATACCATGACTACTATGATGAGTACAGCCCATATATGGACATTCAGGAGATTCAGCTTGCCGACGGGATTCCGAACAGCAGCTGTACGGATACATGCCTGCATCTTTTCACTTGTAAGAGGTGTGGGGAGGAGGAAGGAAGAAGCATTGATATGGTGGAGTTTTGACCATTGAAAAAGGAGTCCCTGATAAGGGGGACTCCTTTTTGTGTTGTTTTTATCGAATGCGTTCTTCAGATTCTGCATCGAAGAAATGCGCTTTATTCATGTCTAGTGCGAGGGTGATCGTTTCCCCAGCTTGGATATCTGTGCGGGAATCCACCCTTGCGACAAAATCCTGTCCTTCGAGCTGGGAGTACAGCATCGTTTCTGCACCAGTCAGCTCTGATACTTCAATCTTGACTGATATCTTTGCACCCTCTGCAGTATCGATGAAAAGGGGCTCATCATGGATATCTTCAGGACGGACACCCAGGGTGATGGACTTTCCTACTTGACCCTGTTCCCGGAGGACTTTCATTTTCCCTTCAGGAACGAGGACTTTTGTCTTCCCGCATACGAAATAGTTTTCTTCCAGTTTCCCTTGGAAGAAGTTCATGGCCGGTGAGCCGATGAAGCCGCCTACGAATACATTCTCAGGCTTATCATACACTTCTTTAGGTGAACCGACCTGCTGGATGACCCCATCCTTCATGACGACGATCCGCGTTGCCATGGTCATGGCCTCAGTCTGATCATGCGTCACATAAATGGTTGTCGTTTGCAGGCGCTGATGGAGCTTTGCGATTTCTGCACGCATCTGCACACGCAGTTTTGCATCAAGGTTGGATAACGGTTCATCCATAAGGAAGACCTTGGCATCACGGACGATGGCACGACCCAATGCGACACGCTGGCGCTGACCGCCGGACAATGCCTTCGGCTTACGGTCGAGGAGGGCTTCGAGGCCGAGGATCTTGGCAGCTTCCTGGACGCGTCGGTCAATTTCCTTCTTGTCGAACTTTCTTAGTTTAAGGCCGAACGCCATATTATCATATACACTCATATGTGGGTAGAGGGCATAGTTCTGGAATACCATGGCGATATCGCGATCCTTTGGTGCAACGTCATTCACCCGTTTACCGTCGATGGAGAAATCTCCTTGAGAAATTTCTTCCAGTCCGGCAATCATACGAAGGGTCGTCGACTTTCCGCAACCTGATGGACCGACGAAGACGATGAACTCCTTATCCTTGATATGTAGATTGAAGTCGGTGACCGCTGTCACCTTTTTATCATAGATCTTATAGATATTGTCCAGTTTCAATTCAGCCATTTTCAATCTCCCCTTTTCTTTTTGTAATCGTTTTCAACTTACTATTCATTGTAGGTGAATTGAGGGGGGATCGATATGGTCAATGTGCACAAAATTCACTCTTCTTCCTTGTTCACCTTGTCATGGAGATGGTCCAGGCAGGCAAGATAGGCAAGGATCGCACCCTGAAAGCTTCGTATATCGATACCTGTCTTGTCAATGAAACGTTCGATACGGTACTGAACCGAATTGCGGTGCATGAAAAGCTTCTTCGCGGTCTGACTTACATTGGCCTGATTTTCAAGGAACACCTTGATGATCTGTGTCCAATCAGGATCTTCTTCCAGTATGGTGATCACATGTCCGAGGAGATGTGTTTTCCACTCAGGTGGCATGCAGTGGAGCAGGAAGGATGGCAGGAGTGATTCAACCGAGTGAATGACGGAATGACTAAGAGATGCAGGCATGGTGAACAATTCCCGCTCGAAGGAAAAAGCTTCAGGGAAGCCCGGTCCAAGCGTATGGAACTGTCCCGTGAAGAACAAGGTTGAGACGAAAAAATCCGACTCAATCACATGGGAGATCGTGAACAGCTGCTCATGATCCAGCACTTCGTTGCTTTTTCGTTCAATGAACAGACCCGTCCCGTCACTGAACAAGACCGACTGGACTCCTTCGGGGAGGAGATGGTAAAAGGCTTCCTTCATCATGGAGTGCTCGATCTCACCGTTCATAGAGAATTGGATGATCCTGTATTCATCCTGGGAGATACGAGGTTGATGTCCACCTTCATAGAGGAAAGAAAACCATTCCCTGGCTTCGAATGAGCCGTTGAGTAGGGTGACGGGGGAGCCGACTTCGATGAACAAACATTTCAGGAGCTCCACTTCTTCTTCGGTGATTTTATTTCGATCGATTCCGATAAACGTGTCTTCTTCTTCATTAGTAAACCAGGCCTTCCCGAAATCGAGTGTACCCGGTCGGGAGGATCTGACAGCTGCTTCAGGATACTTTTTGAGTAGGGATGTCAGCATGGGGAATGTACCGTCCTTTATTCAGTATATTCCCATTGTACTGAATAAAAAGGACGATGCAAAGAGTCGTGAATTGCAAATATTGTTTGATTGGAATACTATTGTAAGAGGAATTTATCGTGATGAGGTGTACACAATGGAATATACAAAAGAAGTCACAAATCGAATGAAACGCTTGGAAGGACAAGTACGCGGTGTATTGAAGATGATGGATGATGGGAAGGATTGCAAAGAAGTCGTCACTCAGCTTTCCGCCGTCAGGACTGCCGTGGACCGCACGATCGGACTTGTTGTCGCAAAGAACCTTGAAGCATGCATCAAGGATTCAGAAGAGAAAGGTATGAATACGGAAGAGGCCATTCAGGAGGCAGTCAACCTTTTGGTGCGAAGCCGCTGATCATCAATGAAAGCTGCCGTTTGAAAAAACGGCAGCTTTTTTTATGGTCTTGGAGGTTCCTCATGGCTGGGCATATCGATCGCTTCTTCAATGTTTGCGATCTGATCGCGCAGGTGAACAGATCCCCCGGACATCCCTTCATTGATGAAACGGTCCACGTCCACAAATGCTTTATCGCGTCCTTCATTCATGCTATCCGGAAGAAATTCATGTTTCTTATCCATTAGATCGCCTCCTATGGATAGTGTTTAAAAAACGGATGAGAATTATGCATCATTCATAGACGTGGAAAAGCATGAGATCGTGGATCTGTTTGGCACTTTTTTCATCCAGAGCAGGCTTGCAGTCGATCCGGCCGTCTTTATGGTAGATCCCTTCATGCTTGACGCCGCCGTAGAAAAATGAAATATACCAACCCGGTAACTCTTTGTTTTCATACATGCTCCTGTATTGAAAATGTTGAATCATGCAGCATCACTCCTTAATGATAGTGTAAACGGTTTCTATTGTACTGAAAAGAGTGAAATGGAAATGAGGCGTCCAGACCAGTCAGGGAAAGGAGAGCCTGTCCGTCCCCGTGATCCTATTCACACGACTCATAAATCCACCTGAGTCTTAATACACTTTATGGAATGGACAAAGGAGGTACGGGAGCATGAATGAATTTCTCCGGGATATACAAAAAGCCATAAGCGACGAATGGACAGCCTATCATTTCTATAAAGAATTGCAGAGTCGAACGAATAATCCATTATTTGTGGAGTTCATCAGCTCAGCCCGACAAGATGAGAAAAAGCATTATGATCTATTTCAGTATCTGCATTATCTGCTTACAGGAGAATATTATGAACATAAAAAAGAAAAGGTCGAGTTCACAACCTTTAAAGAAGGGATTCTGCGTGCACTGAAGGACGAGCTGGACTGTGCTTCCTACTATCGGGATCTTTTGATGGATATACCGAATCAGCAGGCGTATAAACCGCTCTTTATAGCCATGACTGATGAGACGGCACACTCGACCCGTTTTCAAACGATTTATCAGTCCTTGCGTTGAGGACGGGAGGAGGCAAGGGAGAAAAATGTATCCACAAGCTTCTTGCGTCGGGTGGTTTCGATATCTAGTTCATCGAATATCATCGGCTTGGAGTTGATTTCAAATAAAACGAAGCCTTCCTCTTTCCTTGGAGCGATATCAGCGGAAAACTCCCCAATGAACCCCAGTGACTCGGTGAGCGTTTCCCCGCAGATCTTCATGATGGAAGCGAGCATCAGCTTTGTGTCCTCTTTGGCAACATCGTCCAGGGAAATGATCGTTCCCCCCGAGGGGACGTGTGTGGTCACTTCCTGTCGGTGCGACATCCGCACCCCGATGCCCGTCACACTGAATCCATCCTCCGAAGAGAGGACAAGCACCCTGTAGTCATATCGGTGTCCGTTCAGTGACCGACACTGAATGGCCTCCTGGACGATCCAGTCTTTTTCTCGGAACCATTCGGGGTACGCATGCGCCAACCGCTCAGCAGAGGAGAAGTGCTCGATTTTTTTGATGCTTCGGCAAATCACCCTCCCATCTTCATGGACCTCGACCTTGCGGATGCCTTTACCTTTGGAAGAAAGGGAATGTTTGATATAGATCTGTTTATGTTCTGTCAAAAATTCCTTCAGATGGACGGAATCTCGGATCTGTTCGGTAGCGGGGAGATGGGGACGTAGTTCTTCCCTTTCCCGGAGGATCTGATAAATCTCCCATTTGTTAAAAAAGTGGGGATTGAAGAAAGGAATCTTATGATCTTTACTCCATGAGGTTACGTTCAGAAACGCTTCATTTTGTTCACCCGCCGGAGTGGGAACCCGGTTATAAATGACGTTTGGAAGGGGAAAGTGGCAGGTCACCCATCTGTCCAGCGTATCACTAAAGGCGATGCCGGAAACCGTGTTGCACTCGATATCACCGGGTGAAAAAACAAAACACATGGCCCCAGCGTCCTGGATGATTTCCTGAAGGGTTTTAAAGAGTTCGAAGTTTCCCCGGTAGCGATTCGCGCGGTCCTTATCTGCCAGGATGCCTATGAGGGGGATCACGCCACCTTTTGGAGAGCCTATGGGAAAGGCGTAGGAGTCTCCGGATTTTTTTGATTGCAAAAGAAAGGAATCCAGACCGAACGCATAGGTGGATATACTCCTTTCGTCATGGCAGAAGATCCTTCTCCTTCGATCATACAGGATTCTCATGGTACTAATTCCTCGATGGTTTTGCGAGAGAGGAATACACCAAAGGAGAGGGCAAGCTTTCTTGTGAGAATATCTTCGGCTTTCAGGGAGGGATGGGTGAAGATCGAGCGGCCGGGTTTTGAATTGGCTTCGAACATCCAGATCCTTCCGCTCGCGTCGGCTCCGAGGTCGAACCCGATCTCTCCCACATAGCCCTCCATATTTGCTTCGATGGAATGCGACAATCGAATGGCTGCATCCTTGAGCCGGGTTTCCATCACATGCCTTTCATCTTCCGCAAAGAGCTCGCTCAGTACCTTCACTTCCCCTCCGGCTTTTGCGTGGGTTGTCACACTCCCGGAGCCTGCGACTTTGGCTGCGATGGCCGATACGTGCCACCGTCCTTCATCATCTTTATTCGTATGGACCCTGAAGTCCAGCGGGCGATGGTCATCTTCAATCAGATCGATTCCCTGCTGAATGATGAAGGAATCGAATTTCCGGCCCTTCAGGACCGAATGCACAAGGGATTCAAGGTTCTTAAACCGGAGTAGTCGAACCTGCTGATCGCCGTCCTTGAATCTGCAAAAATACCCATCCTTCCCCCGGTCATACGTGATTTTATGAATTCCGTTCCCGAGACTTCCATTTGCAGGCTTCACGTACACATGTCGGTATGTTGCAAGCATCCGCTCAAGATCACTGATGGATTGGAACTGATGGGTTTCCGGGAGGAAGGATGCGGCTTCTTCATCCCCTGCCAATCTCTCGAAAAGATCAAGTTTGTTGAAAAAGCCGGGATTATACCACGGAATCCCGTATTCTCCTTGAAGTCGCTCCTTTAATGAAAGGAAGGAACGTTTTTTTTCGCTCCTGCGGTTGGGGAGTCGGTCGTAGATGACGGTAGGGAACGGGATAAAGTGCCGCTCCCATTGATCACCAAAGTGAAAAAGGCCATGGATGAGTCCATCCTCCCACTGGATGTCATGTTCCCCGAACACAAACGGTATGACTCCGAGCGTACCCTGTACAGCAAGCAATCGCTGAAACATCCGCGAGCGTTCCCCGATGGGATTCATCTTGAACTGTGTGAATCCGGCCGTGAATACACCGATCAATGCGCCAAGGTAAAGTTCCTCCTCCACCTGATGAAGGTGGAGGCTGCCCACTCCGCTAGGGAGATGCAGGGCATCGGCAAGGGGGGAGCTGATGCCGATGACATTTCGTCCATTGGGATGTGTCCTGCATTCTGCTTCGACCTTCCTTGTTCCGAGAGTGATGCTTCTCGGTATTGAATCCCTATTGAAAGAAACAGGAAGGTAGAGGAGGAGACGCTCTTCTTGAAAAACTTCAACTTTAAAAGGTTTCAACATCAGTGATCACTCCTCGTGGGTGCAGACTGTGATGATAGATTCATGCAGTGGTCTAAGGGGATGCGGGATAGCTCGGAAGAATCGATCCCGCCGGTCTGCATGAGTTTATGTCCAGGCTTTGAATTGATATCGAGCAGCCAAATGGAATGATCAGCACCAATCGTGATATCGATGCCCAGTTCCAGCAACGGGGAGAACCGTTCTTCCAATTCCAGGGGCAGAATGGACAGAATTTCTTTCAGCTCTTCTTCCATGACTGCCCAAGGCGGTGCGGGATGCGCTGCTTTCCACTCATCATAGGGAACATATTCGGCGCCGGAGGATACGTTGGTCAAGATGCCTTCAGGATGTCCGTATCGGAAGGCGCGGTGATATTCCTGCCAGTTTCCATTTTGATCTTTCGCCATGTGGATCCGCAGATCATAAGGTCGGTCTTGAACTTGATTCTCCAGGCGTCTTTGGATCAGAAAGGTATGTTTCTTCATTAAACGAAGGGTGAATCGCTTGAATTCATCCCTGTTGTGGAATGTATGGGAAAGGATTCCATCCTTTTTCGTCGTTCTGACGATAATGGAAGGACCGTTAGTACGAAGGTGATAAATCCCGAATCCATGGGCTCCATCCACAGGCTTGATGATGGCTTCTTCTTCGCGATTCAGGAAGGCGGTAAGGTCCTCGACCTCCTTTAGAAGACGGGTGCCGGGGAGATACGGTGCAAGAGGCCCCTTTTGAAGCTCCTCATAGAGGACCCATTTGTTCGGCAATCCGTAGCCGAGGAATGTAACGTGGGGCTGTTGCTTCAACCATTGAACCACAGCCTTTGCCTGCTGTTGCTTTCCTGCTTGATAATAGGTGCGGTCATATAAGTATTCCGGGATCCGAAAGGCATCTTCCTTCCATACTCCGGATTCCCGGCAGTACGTATAGCCTTCAATTCCTTCTGTGAAAGGAGAGAGGTCCTCCGGAGAAAACAAGTGCAGGCAAATCGGATAAGACAAGGATTCCTTGCCTATCCCCGAATAAAACGGATTGGTGGGGTCGGGATTCAACGTCAGGATGCCAAGATGATTCATTTTTCTTCCTCCTCTTCTTTCCATATGGAAAAGCTATGTTGATACAATCCACGAACCGAGGGTCTTACCGCTTCAGAATGCTGACTGGTGAGTTTACTTGGTTTGGAGTTCACTTCGATGATCCATGGTTTACCATCAGCATCGATGCCGATGTCGATGCCAAACTCGGAAAAATGGCCATCGAGCACCTCGGAAAGATACACAGCTGTACTCAGGCTGATCGCCTTCATATTCTCATAAATGCCTATAGAAAGAGGCAGGATGTCGTTCAGGATGGTACGTGGTTTCGCCGTTTGTCCCCCACGATCGACATTCGAGACGAATTCTCCGTCTCCGGCAACCCTCGCAACCGATGAGAGGACCGTCCACTCCTGACCGATGCGGTGGCAGAGGAAACGAAAGTCCAAGGGCCGGTCATTGAACTGACAGAAAGGGATCGTCTCCTGGATGAGATAGGTGGAATTCCTGCACCATCCACGAACTTTTTTCTCCAGGGAGCGGTAGTTCTTGAACGTCTGGCGGCTGTCTCCCGGAAATGAATTCTGCCTTACTTCCCATCCGTCCCCTGAGGTCACCCTGATGATGTTCCTTCCCTTGCTGCCATGAATGTTCTTGATGAACACATCTCCATATGTTGAGAGCATTGCTTCCAACTCATCAACACCAGTGGCAGAAGCGGGGATATGATCCTGCAGGTGCGGATGATTGCCCAGCGCTTGATCCACTTCTGACTTTGAGAGGAATCGTGTATTGAAAATAGTCCCCCCCGCTTTTTCCAAGCAGGTGACAGCGCGCTTGAAGAGGTCTGTTTTCTCAAGCTGCCTGGAGGGGATTCGATTGTATAAGACGCTTGGGGAAGGAACAGAACAAGCCTCCCAATCACCTTCTGAATAGAGTAGCCCGGTCCCGTCCTTTTGGAGGAAAGAGGAAACAGGCAGCAAATAAAGCAAGCCTCCATTTTGATGGAAGAAGCGTTGGCATTCATGGATGTAGTCACCGAGAGCCCCGGCTGTTTTGTTGATGAGGATTGCTGTAATCGGCCCAATCCCGATCCCGGCACGGCGCCGATCGACGAGTATATGAAAGACCCGGTCATGTAAGGCGTGCGACCAGGGCAAGAACGAGGGAAGAATCAGGTCGTCCGTCGGGGAGGGGAGGCATTCCACCATGGTGGATGTCGTACCAACTGTAAGCGTGATCCCATCTTCAAGCATCCAGTCCTCCAAAAGAGTGTCAGGGATGTATACATGAGGTTCCTTCTTTTTTTCACAAATAATGCGGCATTTCATCCATATCACCCATTCCTCGTTTGCATAACACGTCAAAATGCCCCTATAATGATTTATTGGGCTATTGCTGATATAGCATACTATGTAGGCAGTCACAAAAGGTTCAAATGAACAGGAAAAGGCAGGTGCATATATGAGATGAATGCGTTCATCCTCATTCTTTTCATGGTGGCAGTGGGTGCCCTGATCGGTGGAGTCACGAACCATCTGGCCATCAAGATGCTCTTCAGACCGTATCGGGCTTATTATATCGGGAGATTCCGTATCCCTTTTACTCCAGGTCTCATTCCGAGGAGAAGGGACGAACTGGCCGTATCAATGGGGAAAACCGTAGTGGACCATCTTCTCACTCCGGATAGCCTTCAAAAAAAGCTTCTCAATCCGGCTTTTAAGGGAGAAGCGGTCAAGTATCTGAAAGCTGAACTCACCCCGATCTTCCAATCTGAGAAACCGATTGGAGAATGGATCGAAGAGTTCAATATTCCAGTGAACACCATCATGATCCATGATTACCTTGATAAATGGATTGAAAGGAAAGTAATCGATACAAGGCTAAGCTATGCGGACCGTTCCTTAGGGGAGGTTATGCCTCTTGAATGGAAGGAAAAGGCAGATGAGAAGATTCCTGCGATTGTGGCGATGATTGCAGGGAAGGCCGAGGACTATTTTACAAGTCCCGAAGGAAAAGCAAAGGTCAAGGTGATGATCGATGACTTCCTGAAAGAGAGGGGGAGGCTCGGGAATATGATCGGGATGTTCTTGGGGAACACGTCGGTTGCCGATAAAGTGCAGCCAGAGATCGTCAAGTTCATCAAACATCCCGGTACACAAGAGATCCTCTTGAATCTGATAAGAAGTGAATGGGAGAAACTCCAAGAAAAAACCGTTGGTGAATTGACCGAAAGCTTCTCAGATGAGGCCCTGGTCTCATCAGTTCAAAGCTTTGCAAAACGGGTCCTGAAGGTGGATGAGTTCTTTTCAAGCCCCCTTGGAAGTGTCCTGTCCCGCCATGAAGAGACATTTTTCACCAAGCTCCTTCCTGCATGGGTGGATCAAGGTACCGATCTTCTCGGACGCAAGCTCCCAGGGGTGATGGAGAAGATGAATCTTCAGGAAATCGTTCAGGAACAGGTGTCGTCCTTCTCAGTAGGAAGGCTTGAGGAACTGGTCCTTGGCATATCCAAGCGTGAGTTCAAAATGATCACGTACCTCGGTGCCCTGTTGGGTGGGGTCATCGGAATCATCCAGGGAATCTTTGCTCTGTTGATTGGATGACGGAAAAAGGGTCATTCCTAGTATTCGGACACATAGTTTGTTATAGTGGGGATGAAGAAAGACAGACAGATATTTTAGGAGGCTAAACCTTGGCTATCAACTTATACGATCAAGCAAATGAATTGGAGCGTGCACTCCGTCAAAGTGACGAGTTCCAACAGCTGAAAAACATGTATGATGAAGTGAACAGTGACGAATCTGCCAGCAAGATGTTCGAGAATTTCCGTAACATCCAGATGCAGCTTCAACAAAAACAAATGAGCGGTGAAGAAATCACTCAAGAAGAAGTAGAGCAGGCTCAAAAAGCGGCCCAGCTCGTCCAGCAGCACGACAAAATCTCAAAACTCATGGAAGCAGAACAACGCATGAGCATGGTGATCACCGATTTGAATAAAGTCATCATGAAACCATTGGAAGAACTATACGGTTCCGTACAGCAATAATATACATGAAATCCCGCCGGGTCTGCCGGCGGGATTTTTCTGTGAGTGGATGCAAATTTCAGGCCTCCTTGACCTCCTTGTCATAATTGTCTATTCCTCTTCATAAATGTAAAGAAAGCAGTAGACAACACTTAGGAGGACATCATGATGATCTATAGAATGCTTGCTCTCAATATCGACGGTACGATCGTGAATCGAAGCGGAAAGATTGCAAAGGAAACGAAGGAGGCAATTGAATACGTTCAACATAAAGGGGTTCCTGTCACACTTGTGACGAGCAGGAGCTTCAACTCGGCAAAGAAAGTGGCTAAATCTCTGAACCTCACAGGTCCCATCATCACTCATGGGGGTGCCTATATCGCCGCTGAACTCGAAAAGCCACTCTATGTCAAAAAGATATCCGAGACCATCACCTATGAAATCGCCCATTTCCTTGAAGGATTCCCTTGTCAGATCCAGATGGCCCATGAAAGGCAGTCGATCATCGGGAAAACCAATTCGCCGTCCAAGGAGCTTGCCCGCTTATCGTGGCAGCGGGAGTCACGTCTTCTTTACAGTAAGCAATATGTCGACTCCATCAGTGAGCACCTTGCAGCAAATCCGATGACCGTTCCGAAAATCTCCGTGGTCCTTGAGCGGAAGGACGATGTGTGGGATATCATCGCCGCACTCACAGCCATGTATGATGAGGTAGATGCCATCCCGACTTCGGAAAATAGTCTGGACATCGTTCCAAAAGGCGTGTCAAAACTTCGCGGTCTCATGTATCTGACCGAACGCTATGCGTTGAAGAAGGAGCAGGTCGTCATGGTCGGGGCGGGAGTGGATGATATGGATGCCATGAGGTGCTGCGGTCTCGGTGTCGCCATGGGAGGGGCTCCTGCAGAAGTGAGGAAGGCAGCGGACTGGGTGACGAGGAGCCAGCATGAAAAGGGGATCCCGTACTTCATCAGTGAGGTGTTCAGGAAGCAGCATCCGATTCCGTTCCTTAAGAAGATGAATATCATAAAATCTTGATTGCCAAGGCCGGTTCCAATAGGGATCGGTCTTTTTCGTACCATCAACGACATTGACCATTCCCATCCCGTTCTTGTACACTTATAAATGCTTATCCAATTGTGAAAGGTGATTACAACGTGAATGTGTTAATTAAAGGCATCGAAGACGAACGATTTGAACGGCCTCTTCGATTGATTGCCAATTTATTTTTCGAAGAAACCAAAATCCATTTTGGTGAGTGCGATAATGCCGATCTGGAGATCCATATACATGTAACAGATACGGAGTCGATCCACGCCAGTGCGGAAATCAAATCTGACTATTCTCCGAAAGCGGTTTATGAAAAAGACTGGTTACCGTATGACACGGAGAAGGAGCGATTCAGACAGCTCAAAACCGCCGTTTCCCATGTGTACCTGAACGTCCTTCAGGAGATGACAGGCATCCAACAGAAATGGGGGATCCTGACGGGAATCAGACCGACGAAATTGATCCACAAACAAAATATGCTCGGGCTTCAGGCAGAAGAGATCCATCATAAGCTGAAGGAAGAGTATTTGATCACCGATGAAAAGATCGATCTTATGCAAAACATCGTGGATCGCCAACTGTCCGTCGTTCCTGACCTTTATGACGTGAGGGATGAGGTGAGCATATATATCGGGATCCCTTTTTGCCCCACAAAATGCGCTTACTGCACCTTCCCGGCCTACGCCATCCAGGGCAAGCAGGGCAGGGTGGATTCGTTCCTCGCTGGACTTCATTATGAAATCCGGGAAATGGGGCGGTGGATGAAGGAAAAAGGCGTGAAGATCACGACGATCTACTTCGGAGGCGGCACTCCTACTTCCATCACAGCGGAAAAGATGGATGCCTTGTATGAAGAAATGTACGACTCCTTCCCGGATGTGGACAAGGTGCGGGAAGTGACGGTGGAAGCAGGAAGACCCGATACCATCACGCCTGATAAACTGAAGGTATTGAATAAATGGAATATCGACCGGATCTCCATCAACCCACAATCCTACACCCAGGAAACGCTGAAGGCGATCGGAAGGCATCACACGGTGGAAGAGACGATTGATAAGTTCCATCTGGCCAGGGAAATGGGCATGAATAACATCAATATGGACCTCATCATCGGGCTGCCGGGCGAAGAGCTTCCTGAGCTGCAGCATTCCCTTGATGAAACCGAGAAGCTGATGCCTGAATCGTTGACCGTCCACACCCTTTCGTTCAAACGTGCATCAGAGATGACGAAGAATAAGGATAAATATAAGGTGGCCGATCGCCACGAGATCGGACGGATGATGAATCTCGCCGAGGAGTGGACTTCTGCTCACGGATACGAGCCTTATTACCTGTACCGTCAGAAGAACATCCTTGGAAACCTTGAGAACGTCGGTTATGCCCTGCCGGGTCAGGATAGTATCTATAACATCATGATCATGGAGGAAGTGCAGACCATCATCGGGATCGGCTGCGGGGCGGCAAGTAAATTCATCGACCCTGAAACGGGGAAGATCACCCACTTTGCCAATCCGAAGGAACCGAATGCGTATAATCTGACATTCAAAGAGTACACAGACAAAAAAATCGACATCCTCGATGGATTGTTTTCTTGAGAGACTGGAACAAACGTGTTTCAGTCAAGATAAAACCCGAATTCATTTGCCTGCGATAAGGTATATGAATTCGGTTTTTTTATTTGTTTCACGAACAGTGTATTCCCATGTCCAGCGGTCGATTGGTTCATGTGCAGTATAAAGAAGCTGCGTGGACGTGTCCGTCATGAAAGGATCCCTTTTTTGCTTTGTCCCACCCCCTTTGGTTTTAGAGAATTGTCGAAATCATGGGGGAGAAAGAGGATTCGGATCAAGGAAATCGAATAAGTAAGAAGGATGGTTTTGTAAGCGATTACTTCGTCGTGACGATCCTGCATTCGCTTCACCTGTACCAGTCCATATAAAGACAAAGGGGAGATACGTTTATGATGCAGACGCCTTTACTTCTAACAGCGATGATGGAACGAGCAGAAAAGTTTTATCCCAAAAAGCACATCGTTTCAAGGACCGAATCGGGCATTCACCGCTTCACCTATAAAGAATGGGGAAAAAGGACGAGGAGACTCGGCAGCGTCCTGACGAACCTAGGGGTCAAGGAAGGAGATAAGGTGGGGACCCTTGCGTGGAATCATCACCGTCACCTCGAAGCCTATTTCGCAATCCCATGCATGGGCGCAGTGCTTCACACCATCAACATCAGGCTGTCCCCTCAGCATATCGTGTATATCATCAATCATGCTAAAGACACTGTTCTTCTTGTGGATTCCGATCTTCTACCACTGGTGGAAAAAATCAGGGATCAGATCCCCCATGTCGAGTCCATCATTGTCATGACGGACGGCGAAATGCCTGATTCGACCATCGAAGATCTGCATCATTATGAAGAGCTGCTCGAGAAAGGTGATCCGACATTCTCTTTCAGGCATGATCTCGATGAAAATGCGCCTGCCGGTATGTGCTATACTTCTGCGACAACAGGGAATCCGAAAGGGGTCGTATACTCCCACCGGGGCATCGTCCTCCATGCCATGGCCCTCGGACTTGCCGATACAACCGGGATCATGGAGAGGGATGTGGCCTTGCCTGTCGTACCGATGTTCCATGTGAATGCATGGGGTCTCCCGTTCGCAGCCGTATGGTTCGGAACGACGCAAGTGTTGCCTGGCCCTTACTTCACCCCTGGGCTCATCGCCCAACTGATGGAAAAAGAAAAGGTTACCGTTGCAGCCGGTGTACCCACCATATGGCTGGGACTCTTGAGAGAACTCGAAGAGAACAGCTATGATCTATCTTCCGTCCGTTACCTCCTTTGCGGCGGCTCCGCAGCGCCTAGGGGAATGATCAAGACCTTTGAAGAAAAGCACGGAATTCCATTCATGCATGCCTACGGGATGACTGAGACCAGCCCCCTCGCCGTCGTGGCATCGATGAAGAGTCAGCATGAAATGTTATCGAATGAAGAGCGGTACGATGTCAAAGCCAAACAAGGAATCCTTGTCCCGGGACTGGAGATGAAGATTCTCGGGAAAGACGGGGAAGTGGAGTGGAACGGCCGGGAGATGGGAGAACTTGCCCTCAGGGGGCCATGGATTGCATCCGAGTATTACGAGGATGATCGGACAGAGGATGCTTTCAGGAATGGATGGCTCCACACTGGAGATGTGGTGACGATCGATGAAGAAGGGTATATCAAGATCGTGGATCGGACGAAGGATCTGATCAAATCAGGAGGAGAATGGATCTCATCTGTTGACCTGGAAAATGCACTGATGTCTCACGAAGACATCTTTGAAGCTGCAGTTGTTGCGGTACCTCATGAGGAGTGGCAGGAACGTCCTGTCGCATGTGTCGTCTTGAAAGATGCCGAGAAGAGGACGGTCACAGAGGAAGAAATCATCGACTTCCTGCGTCCGCAGTTCGCGAAGTGGTGGCTGCCAGACAAAGTAATTTTCATGAAGGAAATTCCGAAGACATCGGTGGGGAAATTCCTGAAGATGGCCCTGAGAGATGAAATTCAAAATAAAATAAGCCAGGAGGAGTAATCATGAGCGTACAAAAACAAGGTGAATTAGTGAAGGTTCATATAGAAGGAAAAGTGGCGAGAGTCGTCTTGAACCGGCCGGAGTCGTTGAATGCACTCGACCTCGGCCTGATGAACGGGCTGTTGTCTGCCCTGAAGGAGATCAGGAGGGACCCCGATTTGGCGATTGTCGTACTGACCGGGGAAGGGAAAGGCTTTTCATCTGGAGGAGACATCAAATCCATGCTTTCCCTTGGGAATGAAGGCGATTTTTCCGAAGTGATGGATGTGATCAATGAGCTTGCCATGACCCTCTACACCCTTCCGAAGATTGTCGTGGCGGGTATCCATGGTTCAGCCGCGGGCCTCGGGTTCAGCTTGGCGCTGACGGCCGATTATATCCTTTGCGAGGAAGACAGCAAGCTTGCCATGAATTTCATAGGAATCGGACTCATCCCCGATGGCGGCAGCCACTTCCTCCTTCAAGAGAGGCTCGGCACCCATAAGGCGAAAAGGATGATCTGGAATGGAAAAGTGATGCTCGGTCAAGAGGCCCTGATGAAAGGACTGGTAGACGAAGCACTTCCATCCGGGAAACTGGCAGAAGGACTGGAACGATATATCGAACAGTGTCTTCAATCCCCAGTGAAGGCACTCTTGAAAACAAAGGAAATCTATACCGAGTTGAATAAAGAGAGGCTTCAGGAAGCATTGCTCAAAGAAAAAGATGGTCAATGGCTTATGAGACAGACATCAGATCATCAAGAAGGAATCAAGTCATTCATCGAAAAGAGAAGGCCGTCATTCAAAGGGGAATAACGGAAAAGAGGGTGCCGCATGGCGCCCTCTTTTGTTTATACGTGGAATAATAGAAGCTTTCCCAGTGGGGAAGTGAAACGATGGGTGTGATCCAGATACCCCTTCTCTGCCAACATACTTTCCCCAACCTTCTTCGCTTCCTCATCCGTTGCAGCCTGGACACTCTCATCCAGAAGCTTTGACCCGTTCTTCTCGAATACTGTAAGTTTATACGTTTTCATCTCTCTACCCCTTTGCATCATGATCACTTTTATTTTTTCATATTTTTCAAATAATGAAAAGTGGAATATTCCTATACCCATAAATAATTCACAGATGAAATGATAGCGTACGTTGGGGTATAATGGGTAGTATTAGAACATATATTCGTAATTTTGGAGGGGAACCATGAAGAAAATCCGGTTTCTGCATGCTGCCGATCTGCATTTGGACAGTCCGTTCAAAGGGTTGAAGAACTTGCCAGCAGCGCGGTTCAAACACATACAGGGAAGCACCTTTGCTTCTTTTGAAAGACTGATTGATGAGGCACTTAAAAGGGAGGTAGACTTCGTGCTCATCAGCGGGGATCTCTTTGATGAAGAGGATCGAAGTATCCGGGCGCAGGCGAGGCTCGTGCAACAGTTCGATCGTTTGAAGGAGAAGGAGATCCCCGTTTTCATCATCCATGGAAACCATGATCACCTTGGGGGATTCAGGGTTCAGCTGGACATGCCTCCCCATGTACATATCTTCTCTGAACGACCTGAGTGGAAACAGGTAAGGACGAAGGATGGGGCAGATGTCTCAATCGCGGGATTCAGCTATGGAAGCCGTCATATTCACGAGAGGATGATTACAGAATATCCAAAAGCCGAAGGCGGCGGCTACAGGATCGCTCTTCTTCATGGAAGTGAAGGGAGCATCGAGGCGGACCATGAACCCTATGCCCCCTTCACCATCAAGGAACTGCTAGATAAGGGATATGATTACTGGGCACTGGGTCATATCCACAAGCGGCAGATCCTCCATGAAGATCCTTACATTGTGTATCCGGGGAATATACAAGGAAGGCACCGGAAAGAAACCGGCCCTAAAGGCTGTTACGAAGTCGAGATGGAAGGGGACCGTACCGAACTGACCTTCATACCCGTACAGGAAGTAGAATGGATACAAAAATCTGTATCACTCGATGGGGTCACCCGTTTTGGTGAGCTGTACAATCGGATCAGGGAGGCCGTGGGTTCGTGCGGGGAAGATATGATCGAACTCCGTCTGGAAGGAAAGGGCAGCTTGGGGGAAGAGGAATGGAGGAGGATCCAGAACGGTGAGTTACTGGATACGATTCAATCGGCAATGGAGGATGAACAAGGGATCAAATGGGTCCATCGTGTGTCCTTTGCAGAAGAGAAATGGGTTCTTGATGAGCGCGACCCATTCAGCCAAATCATGTTTGAGATGGTTGATGAGCTGGAGCAGGGCGACTGGGCATCGTCCCTGTCAGAGCTGATGGATCATCCGTTAGTCTATAAACATGGTCTTCAGGTGGATCAGGAGGTCTTTCACGATGTCAGAAAGCTCCTCGGCACCCCGAGCAAGGAAGGAAGGTGATCGCATGAAGATTAAGGGAATCCATATCTATGCCTATGGAAAACTGATCAATCAGCACTATACCATGGAAGAATTACAGGTGATCTTCGGACAGAACGAGGCAGGGAAATCGACGATCATGTCCTTCATCCACAGCGTCCTCTTCGGCTTTCCTACCAAGCAGCATTCACTCCCGCGCTACGAACCGAAAACATCTTCGGACTATGGAGGAGTTCTCAGGGTGTGCACTCCTTCCGAAGCGGAGATCCGGATTGAAAGGAAGAGGGGGGGACCAGCCACGGGGACTGTGACTCTTCAATATGAAGATGGAAGGGTAGAAGGAGAGGAAGGACTTCAGCGGCTACTCGGTACCATCGACCGAAAAACCTACGGGAACATCTTTTCCTTTGACCTTGAGGGTCTTCAGGGAATCCACCGTTTGAAAAAGGAAGACCTTAACCGCTTCTTATTTTCTGCAGGATCCACCGGAACGGATGCCCTCATGCAGATGGAGCAGGCATGGCAAAAAGAACAGGAACAGCTCTTCAAACGCTCCGGGCGCAAACCTGTGATCAATCTACTATTCTCTGAGCTCACGTCACTTGAAAAGAAACTGAAAGAAGCGAAAGGTCGCAATGACCGCTATGCTCCCCTTCATGTAGAAAAAGGGCAAATCGGTAAAAGACTGGAACGTCTTGAACATGAGCTGAGGATCCTGCAGGAAAGAAAACATACCCTTTTGCAGATCCGGGAAAACTGGGATGCTCTCAGTGAAAGAGTGTACACATTGGATAGGATCGGACAAATTGGTGACTTCCCGTTTCCTGAAAAGGGTCTGCACCGCCTCGATGAGTGCAGGCGGGAGATCCGAAAAGTGGAAGCCCAACTTGAAACCCTGCAGCTCAAAAAGGATACCTTTTTGGAAAGGGTGGAACAGGACGCGGAAATCGATGAGGAAGAACGGAGCTTCCTGGAAGAAAAGTTGGCGTCTCAGGGGAACTTTCAAAAATGGATCCATGATCTTGAGGATCATCGGACGGAAGCCGAAGCGATTGAAAGCGGCATCCGTGGAATCAGAAGGGAGCTCCAACTGAGTTTGGAAGGAAAGGACGCTGCCTCTGTCAACATCAGCTTCTCGATGAATGAGAGAATCAACGACGCAATCGAAGAAAAGACTGAAATCCTTCATGAACGGGAGCATAATCGGAAGAAAATGGCGGAAGCACAAGCAACCAGAGATCGAACCGAGCGGGATTGTGACGCTGCGGAGAATCGATTGATGGGGGAGGAGGCCTTTCAGGATCTCCAGCGGAAAATCAAAAAAGGGATGTCCGAGGTCCAGAGAAACTGGTTCGGGGACCGATTGGAAGCAGAGGAGAGGATGCTTGCGAGCGATCGTAAGGCATTGGGCGGACAGAAGAAGATCACGTTATCCGTTCTTTTGATCGGACTGATCCTGACGCTATGGGGGATCTGGACGGGAACATGGATCATGGGCCTTGCCCTGCTGCCGGGCGTCATGAGCATATTATCCTTTAGGCAGTCCCGATCGCGCTTGATTGAACGTGAAAATAGGATCCAATCCATGGAACGACCCGAAGGAGAGGTATCGTCCGACTCCCAGCGACTCTATGATGAACAGCTTGAGTACCGCAGTCAATGGAAGCAGCTCATCCTGAAGCTTGAAGAGACGGAAGGTACGCTCGCAGGTATCATGGAAGAGGAGAGCCTGCTTGTGAACAGGCTGCAGGATGTAGATGACAGGATTGCCGCTATCGTTTCAGAGCTTGGACTACCTGTTGATTTCCAATGGAAATGGCTGAAAGAAGCCTTTATAAGGCTGAAGGAACTCGTGAACCTTCATGACAGGTTCATCATCCTCCATGACGAAATCCGCGGAGCTGAGACCAAGATCGAAGCCTATATAGGGGAGTGTCGGGAGTGGTTCAATCGCCACGGAATCGAAGCTGTACCACTGGAGGAAATCCACAGTAAGATGAAGGAGCTTCTGAAGGAGATGGATAAAGAAGATCTGAAGAGGAATCACGCCAAGGAAGAGCTCAACCAGATCCGGATGGATATGCAAAGCCTTGAAATCGAACGAACCAAGCTGGAAGATGAGGTGGAGGGTCTTTTCTCCTTTGCAGGAACATCTTCGGAGGAAGCCTATAGGAAGACAGGTCAGCTTGCCGAAGAGAAACGGGAGCTGTTGCATGCCTATAGATTTATGGAAAAACGATTCCAGCCTGATATCCTGTCTGCTTTTACGGAGTTTCAATCTAAAGATCTTGTGGAAAAGGAAATCCTTCTTGCTTCCACTGATATCGACGAATGCTCCCGCAGTATCTCGACCCTGCAGGAGGAGGCAGCGACACTTGCATATGAACTTCACGTTCTAGAGGAAGGAACCGAATATTCTGTCCTATTGCAACAGTTCGAAGGGAAGAAAGCCGAAATCCACGAAAAGATCCAGCGATGGTCAGCTGTCACCCTGGCGAGGAAGGCTTTGGAAAATACGATGGAGCACTATCAGCAGACTAAGATGCCGAGGCTGATCGGGGAGGCAGAGCAATACTTCCTTAAACTCACGAATGGGCGATATCGTAAGATCAACGTAACCGATGACGAAATGATCACGGTTGCCAGGGAAGACGGTCAGGTGTTTCAGGCTGTGGAACTCAGTCAGGGAACGAAGGAGCAACTGTATATCGCCATCCGTTTCGCCCTGATCTCTTCCCTGAAAGAAATCTATGATCTTCCCGTCATCATCGATGATGCGGCGGTGAACTTTGATGAAGACAGAACCAGGGCATTCATTGAAGCGCTGGATAAGCTGTCGGAGAATCATCAAATATTGTATTTCACCTGTCATCAGGCTGTAGTGGACACCTTCCAGGCACCAGAAGTGATAAATTTGGATGAGCAGACAATTGAGACGGGTCTCGACGAGTCAAGTCGGGTGCCTCTGTGATATACTTGAAACAGTAAACTGAAAGAGAACGGGGGAACAACCATGTCCGGAATTACGACCTATGCAGTCGGTGAGACCATCGATTTGCATTTATTGATCAAACAGATGACAAAAGGCACAACCAATACAGGCAAGCCATTTCTGACCATCATCCTGCAGGATAAGAGCGGGGATATCGAAGCGAAGCTGTGGGATGCCTCAGATCAGGATGAAAAAGCCTACCAGCCGGAGACGATTGTCAAGGTAGTCGGGGATATCCACAACTATCGGGGGAAGAACCAACTGAAAATCAAACAGATTCGTCCCGTGTCACCGGGTGATGGTTTTTCCATTGCTGATTTCCTGGAGACTGCTCCGGTAAGCATAGATGAAATGAGCAGCAAGATCACCCAATATATCTTTGAAATGCGCAACCCGAATATTCAGCGGATCACCCGTCATCTGATCAAAAAATATCAGAAGGACTTCCTTGAATATCCTGCTGCAACGAAGAATCACCATGAATTCGTATCTGGCCTTGCCTATCATGTCGTTTCCATGCTTGATCTTTCAAAAGCCATCGCAGGATTATACCCGACGCTTGATTCCGACCTGTTGTATGCAGGTGTGATCCTCCATGATCTTGGCAAGGTGATTGAACTGTCCGGCCCGACTTCGACCACCTACACAATCGAGGGGAACCTGATTGGGCACATCTCCATCATGGTGAATGAAATCGGGAAAGCGGCCGATGAGCTTGGCATAGAAAGAGAAGAGGTCATGATCCTTCAGCATTTGGTCCTTAGCCACCATGGTAAGGCGGAATGGGGCAGCCCGAAACCCCCACTGATCCGTGAAGCAGAGATCCTTCACTATATCGATAACGTGGATGCGAAGATGAATATGCTCGACAGGGTCCTATCGAGGACGAAACCAGGGGAGTATACGGAGAGGGTCTTTGCCCTTGACAACCGCTCCTTCTATAAACCGACCTTCCATGAATGAACATGAAGTCCGGTCCTTCGACCGGGCTTTTTGCTGTCTAAAAAAAGATTGTCATAAGCAGGCAGTTCTCTTCATATGGTGAAGTAAGGACAAACCTATAAGGAGTTGAAGCAGATGACATTACCGATTTGGATGTATTTCATTGTGGCAGGGATCTTTGTCAGTGCGTTCATGACCATCAAGTCGGCAAGGCAGGAAAAGGTCCAGGAGGATGAATGGATCGCGAAAGAGGGCGAGGTCTATATGACCCGCATGGAAGAAGAAAAAGAGCGGCGGCGCGTGTCCTCTTGATCGAATAGCCATTAAAGAAAAAAGACAGTCGGAGGATAATCTCCGGACTGTCTTTTTTGGGTTCATTCTTTTGTATCGGAATCGGTCGTTGCGTTGCCTTCAGGGGCAGCAGCATCCGGTGCTGGAGTACCGTTCAGTACTTGTTCGAAGGCATCTTTGAGATCTTTATCCTTGATCTTAAGATCTGCTTTTTCGATTTCGTCCTTCATGGATTCCTGGATTTTAGACTGGTCCACTTTTGAAAGTTTAAGCTCTTGCTCAAGATCTTTTTTCATATCTTTGAACGGTTTCTTTTCTTTCGTATCGGTCACTTCAATGATGTGGTAGCCATAATCTGTCTTCACAGGTTCGCTGACCTCACCTTTTTTCAGGGAGTCAAGGGCTTTTGAAAACTCAGGTACAAAGCTTTGGCGTCCCGCATTATCAACCCATCCAAGGCTGCCTCCGTTAGCTGCAGAAGCGGTATCGGTTGAATACTCGCTTGCAAGATCTTCGAATTTATCACCGTCGGCCAATTTCTTTTTGACTTCCTTCGCGGTCTTTTCGTCTTCCACGAGGATGTGCCTTACTTCAATCGGACCTTTCCAATTTTCGTAATAATCCTTGAGCTCCTTGTCAGTGACTTTTATATCTGACGTAGCCGCCTTCTCTTGAAGGAGCTGAAGCTTCAAATACTCTTTAAAGGATTTTTCATCAAGATTGTACTGTTGAAGGAACATATCGAATTGATCACCGAGCTGTTCTTTCGCTTCGTCCATCTTTTTGTTGATTTCATCTTTAGAAACATCATACTTCTCATCAAGAACTTTTGTATAAACGAGTTCCTGCAGGGCTTGTTCCATTTGTGGAGTGAACTTTTGTTTCGCTGAATCATACAGTTCATCCTTGGTGATATCCCCGGCTTTCGTTGTTGCAACTACATCTTTATCGTCTGCCCCATTACCGCTGCATCCTGCTAGTCCCACGGCACCGGCAACAAGTGATACGGAAAGGATCCACTTCTTCATGGTGATCAACTCCTAAGCTATTTTCAGTCATGCTTGGCTAAAATCTACAACCCATACTATATCACACTTTTTGGATGAAAAAAAATAATTTCCAAACTATTCTTGATAAAAATAGGCAGATAACATACCCAATTCCCAGATTCGTTCATATGATATCAGCGAAGAGAGAAAAGGAGGTAATGATCATGAGCTGTGGATACAATTCAGGATTTGCATTGCTTGTTGTATTGTTCATCTTATTAATCATCGTTGGTGCCGCGTTTATTTGCTAATAAGAAATATGACAATAGCCTAAAACCATTAGACGTCTACTTGAATATAATGCATTAGCGCTTCAAAGGAGGTGGAACGTAATGGGTAACGCATACGGCGGAGGTTTCGCGTTAATTGTTGTACTGTTCATCTTGTTGATCATTGTAGGTGCAGCTTGGCTATAAGATAGCCAAAAATACTAGGAATTGACGGATCAGGATCAAAGAGGGGGCATTACCTGCAGCAACGTCCCCTTTTTGCCTATCTCATCCGATGCTTCTCATACATGAAAGGAGGAAGCGCATATGTCAGGTGCTTGCGGGTATGGCGGAGGTTTCGCTCTAATCGTTGTTCTATTCATCTTGCTTATCATCATCGGTGCAGCATACGTTTGCTAATAAAGTGAATTGAACCGAAAGGGCTTGTTAGGCTGCTGTGAATATTCACGGCAGTTTTTCATAAGAACGGAAGCACGCAGAAGGAGAGAAAATTCCTTTTGCAGGCTTCTTTTTTTTTGCTGAAATAAAGAAAGCCCTCTGAAGGGCCGTTGAAGGCGATCCGGAGGGGTGGTCGGATTCTTTAACCAGTGACCCCTCGAGGTCATAAGAAAAGACCTCAAAAAGGCAAGGAGCGCCTTTCCGAGGTCTTTATCTTATGCTTGTCGGGTCAGGTCGACCCGCCTCCGCTTTTCTTTCTGTCCAGCTCCAGGGGCTTGAGGCTCGAGGTCATAAGCCAAGCCACCCAAAAAGGCAAGGAACGCCTTTCCGGATGGCTCGTCTTATGCTTGTCGCCTCAGGGCAAGCCCCCTCCGCTTTTCTATTTGTCCAGCTCCGGCGGGTTGACCCGCCTTCGCTTTTCTTTGTCTATGTAAATAATATTTCCACATAAGATGAAATCAGCAGTATGGTGATGAGGATGTTGATGGTTGCGTATACTTTTGGCTGACGTTCTTCGGGTATTTCTTTTTGTGCACAGAGTGCGAATGTCATTCTGTTGATATTGAACAAAATGAACAGAGCGAATACGATAAACATGATAAATACGGTGATCATCCAGGTCCCTCCCCGTTCTCTCCTATATGCTATACAATACCAAATTAATGGGGTGATTGGTAGGGCGAGTATTGACGAAAAATTGGAAACTAAGCTCTTTTCGTATTCGTGTTCGTGTATAAAGCCTCTGCTTTCGATGAAGAGCAGGAATACGAAAATAGCCTAGTGAGGGGGGACGACCCCTCATTGTTCAATCAATATCTCATATCCATCCTCATTTTCCTCGATCATCGCCCTCCTCGGAGAAAAGAGCAGTGTCCTTACACAGAGAAAATCGATTAAGCAGATGCCCGTATGGAAGGCAGTCAGCATGATGAAGTAATGGGAGTAATGAGGAAAATGGAAGCAACCGAACATCAGGAATGAATTGAGTACAAAGAATGGGGCGGTCAATGCCATCCCGTATCTCCATTTGGTGATGGGCACATTCAATCTGAGCGTTACGGTCGGTAAGATCCCTATCTGTCTTCTCAGCGTGCATGTCATATTCCGTGCACAGTGCAAGACCGGCAGTGCGTGGCAGATCTTATGCAAGGGATAGATGCTCAACAACCCTGCAAAAAAGAGCAGGATATGATGATCATAAAATACACGATGATTCAATACATTAATCGGCACGTATATAAATGAGAATACCATCATCATCACGATGGATGAAAGTAAAAAGACTCGATGATATCCGAAATGTCTCTCTTTATCAACGGATTTCCAGCAGTGCATTACGTGTTTCCTCCAAAAGGCGTTAGGTATGGTGAAAAGCGCCTTACATACTGTATTATGATTAGTGCTGAAAATCAATACTTTTTTAGGGGAGGAAAAAAATAAAACCGTGATGCCTTCAGGGTAGTCTGCATGGGCTTGTTTAGAGGGGATGTGACGATTAAAAGAGACAAGTGTACGGAATGTCTTGTACAATGGAAAAGAGAAACTATGCATATGGATTGGTGATTGGAATGGATGATTTGTTAAGAAGAGTGGAAAAGCTGGAATATTATCAAAGGCTCATGTTGGAGCTGATGCCGGGGCATACCACTTTATTTTACAGGGAGGTCATGAAGGCAGGTCTTGATGAGGAGGATGTAAGAGCATTCTTCCAGTTATGTGAGGGATTGAACAATAAATGCCAAAAACAAAAAGCGGAAGGGTTTGTCTATTTTACTCCGCTTTTTAAAGAATTTGAACGTCGGATCGACCGCAGGCTTACTGTCGAGCGGGTCATCGAGGGGTGCCTCAACCAAGGATTATATCCTTCTCTCATGACCCAGCTCAGGAAATGTCTTTAGAACTCTCTAAGTCATCTTCTTCCTGGAAAAGTTCAGTCAGTTTTCCGTTGTCATCGGAGAAGTCATTTTTGATGTTGTCGAACGACTTTTCGAAAATCTCCATAAAATCATTCCCGTAGATGTTGCGCACCACGCTCATCATTTCGATCATTTCCGGGAATTTTCCGTAAAGCTCCCTGAGGGGAGAGACCCCTTGGAAAATAGCGTGATGGTCAGGATCGTAATTCTTCATGGAATCGAGAAGAATGCGTTCTCCTTTCTCCGTCAGCCTGATATACGTATTACGTTTATCGTTTTCCCTTTTTGAAAACTCCAGCAGTTCCCGCTCCTCTAATTTCTTGGAAAAATTAAATGCCGTGGATACATGCATGACACCGAATTTGGCTACATCTGATATGGAAGCACCTTTTAGATGATAAGCGATCCAGAGAATATGGTGTTCATTGATGTTGAGATCATACGGCTTGATCCATTGCTGCCAGTCCTTTTCGATGGCTTTCCACAGCGCTTTACTGAGCTGTGCCATCCGCTGGCTGAAGAGCATTGCCTCTTTTAATGTGAATTCTCTTTCCTTCATCTCTTTCACCCACTTTACTAAAAAATCTTTTCCCCTTTTCTTTTTCCTTTGAAGCACCAGGCTGTTAAAAAGAAAGCGCTTATATTTTATTATGCCAATAAAGTAATGAATAA
Source organism: Rossellomorea marisflavi (assembly GCF_001274775.1). Lineage (GTDB taxonomy): Bacteria > Bacillota > Bacilli > Bacillales > Bacillaceae_B > Rossellomorea > Rossellomorea marisflavi. The sequence continues at coordinate 1,688,882 of NZ_LGUE01000001.1, read as the reverse complement.
TAAAGTCTAAATTCACAAAATTTTTAGAAGTTCATGCAGGGAATTGAAAAACCCGCATCGCAGAGGCCTTCATGTTTTGGAACATACAAGGTGGATACGGGCTTTCCCTATGGTTTACTTCGATTGGGACGAACCTGGGAGATCGATGGATTTTTCTAGATCTTCAATCGTTTGCCTCACGGTTTCGATTTCTTTTTGAAGGCGTTCGTTGTTTGGGGCGGTCGATATTTGCCACTCTTTAATGGAAGCCTGAAGATCTTTTGAAAGCTGAAGAACGGTTTCCTTGCTTTCCTGAGAGAGCGTTCCGATGGATTCCTTCAGTTCATTTGCCCGCTCTTTTAAGTCTTCGAGTGTCAGCTTCCAATCATTCTGCTTGTCTTTCAGTTTTCCCCTCAATTCCTTCCCTGAAGAAGGAGCTGAGAGAAGGGAGCCTGCACCTGCGACGATGCCGCCCACGATCAAACCGTACATCAATGATTTCACTTTCATGCCCTTCACCTCTGATTGCTTGGTAGTATTATTATTCTACAAAAGATGTAGATATCCTTTTCCCTATTGTAACAGTTTGAAACGGGATTGTTCATAAGTATTCGAATGGACGCATACGAATAAGGGAGAGGAGGGGGAAGAATGGACGGAATCATTTTCGGTTTCTTTGCTCTCAGTGTGATTTTGGTGATCAGTATGGTGTACAATATTATGAGTTTTCAAAGACCGGGGATCTATCCTCCTAAGAGCATCCTGAAGAAAAGGGCGGGAATGATGGGGACGGCGGGAGCAGCTTCCCTAGTGATCGGAAGCATCCTTTGGTGGATAGCTTCATAAAAAAAAGGCCCAAAGGGGGCCTTTTTTCATTGAAGCTGATCTGACGTGACCGCTTCGCTTATGGAAGAACGCTTTAAGATACCATTGATAATCGGATATACGACGAACATTGCACCGGCGTTGACGACTGTAGCAGGCAGTACGACCGCTGCGAACAGGGCGATGAATGCTCCAGGAAGACCGACGATGACTGAAGCTGAACCAAGGAAGATGGCTCCGGAAACGAGCGTTCCGATGGCTGTCAGTACGATTGCTCCCAAAATGGATCGGGAGTATTTTCTTGTAAGCAAGAATAATCCGTAAAAAACAAATGCTGTCACGGGCTTGTCGATCAGGTTCGGGAGGAATCCTCCAGGGAACTGGGTGGTTAATCCGGAAATGACACCGGTCAACAGTCCCACAAGCAGTACATTCTTCTTGGCAGGGAACAGCATGATCCCTAAAAACATCATCGTAAGCATCATGTCAGGCTTCATACCAAGGAAGATCCCAGGGATTACGGCATGCAGTGCGGTTCCTATCCCGATCAATAGTGACAGGGATACAAGCGTTTTTGTATTCATTTTCATCTCTCCTCAACTCGTCTATGCTTTCTCTGCTCCTCCTGATGTGCACTATTGCCATCAGCGAAAAGTTAGGACTATTATAACACATCGACCCCTTATGTCAACGGACCTGTTCCTTCTCAAATATGGCCAGAGATGGATGCGGCGATTTCCTGCAGGTCCTCGGGGGTGTAGTCGTCTGTATGGGTCTTCCAGACGGCGCCGAATCCGTCGCCTTCACCGTAGCGCGGGATGAGATGCAGATGGAAATGAAACACGGATTGGCCGGCTGCTTCCCCCGTGTTGCTGAGGAGGTTCAGCCCGATGGGTTGGAACGCTTCCTTGATGGCGGACGCCACTTTCGGAGCCGCCTGGAACACGTGCCCGGCCGCTTCCGGGGAAAGCTCATAGACGTTTTCCATATGCTGCTTCGGGATGATCAGTGTATGCCCTTTCGTCACTTGGCTGATATCAAGGAAGGCAAGCACGTTTTCATCTTCATATACTTTTGTGGATGGGATCTCCCCATCAATGATCTTGCAAAAAATACAGTCGCTCATTGTATATCCACCCTTCAATATGTAGTAGTTGTATTTTATCACGGGTGCAGATATAAATGAAGAAGAGACGGGAACGAATGTCCCGCCTCTCCACGTAGGGGTTGTGCTTCCTGATGCTTTCGTAAAGTCGGCGATTCCATTCAGCAGGTGAACGGAACGATCCTATCGCAATCGATTTTTAAAAAATCTTGAGCGTCTTGGACAACCACCTCATTTGACGGTTTGCATACATACGAATGACTCGTGCAATGTGACCATCTCCATCTCCTTATATCACGTAAAATGTATAAGTGTTTGGGTATACGTCAACTTGTTCTTTAACAAACACCTCATTTGTCTGAATGAATGGTGAATGAATGTCATTCACTAAAGAAGAGCATAAATGCTGCAACAATTAGTGAAATTCGGATCCTGGTCTTTAACAACCACCCCGTTTTTCTTATTGCCTTACCCCTACAACTATAGGATGACCCATCTGTAGGTATTTATTTGTACTAGATAATGGAAAAGTTGTTGATCAAACATGCCTTCATCACGGAATTTTGATAAAATGAAGCAAAGACTGTGCAGAGAAAGGACGTTTTCCCTTTGGCATTATTGGAAATCAACCATTTGATTGGTGGATATACACGTAAGCCTGTATTAAAAGATATTTCCTTCTCAATCGAGTCCAATGAAATCGTAGGACTGATCGGGTTGAACGGGGCGGGTAAAAGTACGACGATCAAGCATATCATCGGACTGATGGAAGCGAAGCAGGGGGATGTATCCATCAACGGAAAGACCCTGAAGAAAGATCCCGAGCAGTACCGCAAACAATTTTCCTACATTCCCGAGACACCGATCCTTTATGATGAGCTCACCCTTGAAGAGCATTTAAGGCTGACAGCCATGGCATATGGATTGACGGAAGAAGAGTATTCCGATCGTCTCCCCGGATTGCTGAAGGCCTATAGGATGGAAAAGAAGCTGAAGTGGTTCCCTGCCCATTTCTCAAAGGGAATGAAGCAGAAAGTGATGATCATGTGTGCGTTCCTGATCCAGCCAAGCCTGTACATCATCGATGAACCATTTGTCGGGCTGGATCCCCTCGGCATCCAGTCACTTCTTGATTCCATGGAGGAGATGAAAGCAACGGGAGCCGGCATTCTCATGTCCACACACATCCTGGCGACGGCCGAACGCTATTGTGACTCGTTCGTCATCCTGCACGAAGGTAAAATCCGTGCAAAAGGGACCCTTGACGATTTGCGGAGGGAATTCACGATGCCCGGGGCCACCCTTGACGATATTTACATTCAACTGACAAAGGAAGAATCGGATGATGAATAATGTAAATGGGATTTGGAAGCAGCGGGTGACGGAATATACCCTTGAGCTTCAAAAATATCTGAAGTACATGTTCAATGATCACCTTTTATTTGTCTTGATCTTCGCATTCGGCGGAGGAGCCTATACATACAATCAGTGGGTCAAGACATTGGAACCTTCTTTTCCTGCTCCTCTGATCATGGCTGTCATTTTGGGGCTTGTTCTGGCATGGAGCCCGGTATATACCTTCCTCCGCGAAGCCGATGCGGTGTTCCTGCTCCCTCTTGAGAAGAAATTGAAGGGCTATTTCACGAAGAGCCTCTGGGTCAGTTTCGCTTTTCAATCCTACATCCAGCTTATTGTGCTCGCTGCCATGATGCCCATGTATGTTGCAGTGACGGGGAAGGGATTCGGCACCTTTTTCCCGCTTCTGATCATCGTACTTGCCGTGAAATGGTGGAACCTTCTCATGCGGTGGCAGATCCTCCGCTTTCAGGAGAGGAGTGTCCATTTCACTGATTCGTTCTTCCGATTTCTATTGAGCGGCAGCATCATGTACCTGATTCTCTCTGGTGCTCACCTCTGGGTTATTGCAACGATTGCAGTCATCCAGCTCCTGTACGTGGGGTATTTCATGCAGGTGGCCAAAGGGAAAAATCTGAAATGGGACCTGCTGATCACCCTTGAGCAACAGCGCATGCTCATGTTCTACCGCATGGCCAATATGTTCACCGATGTCCCGAAATTAAAAGGAAAGGTTCATCGGAGGAAGTGGCTCGATGCCTTATTGCCGAATACGATGGACCAAGGAAAGTCGTACCGCTATCTCTATATCAGATCATTGGTCAGAACCAGTGAATATTCTGGCCTCTATATCAGGTTGACCCTCATCGGCGCCGTTTTGATCTACAGCAATACGTCCTTGATCTTCAGCGTGATCGCCGGTCTCCTTTTCATGTATTTGACCGGTTTCCAGCTCATCCCGCTATTCAAAAGGTTTGACTATAAGATATGGGTGCTTCTTTATCCGGTTCCCCGGAAGCTGAAGGAGTCATCGTTTCAAACCGTGATCATGCAGGCACTCATCATCCAGGCGTTCGTCTTATCCATCCCATTAATCGTAAGGGGAGAGTGGCTGGGGGGAGTGATCGTGCTCGCTGCAGGATGTGTCTTTTCCCTCCTGTTCAGCCGCCACTATCTGGTGGGGAGGTTGAAGAAAATGCAGGATCCCCTTCACTCGTGAAACCATTTTCATGACCCGGACGTATACTAACCATCATGTGGAGGAGGGATGAGAGTGGAAATAGAAAAGCAAGAGCTTGATATGTGGAAGCGCCGCATCACACGTAAATCCTCCAGGCTGCAGAGAGTATCCAAGAAGGCCCAGACGAAAATGAATACGTGGATTCCCGAGAAGGCCCATAACCTGATAACGGACAGCATCCGCCGCATGGTGGAGATCACGCTGAACAGCGGAGGCTGGCTACCGATGAATCCCGTGACTGCAAAGGGAAACCTTCAGGAAAGGGAAGAAAGCATGAAGGAGCGACTGGAGTTTTACAGGAAGACGGCTACCATAGAAGGTGCAGGCACCGGGGCAGGAGGGCTCTTCCTCGGCATGGCGGATTTTCCTCTGCTCCTGTCGATAAAGATGAAGTTCCTAACAGAATGCTCGATCATTCACGGCTATGATGTGAATGTCTATGAAGAGAGGCTGTTTCTCCTATATGTATTTCAACTGGCGTTTTCAAGTGATGAGCATAAGCGGAAGACCTTGAGTGTGATCGAAGACTGGAATGCGGAGAAAGAACGGGTCAAAGACATGGACTGGCGGACATTCCAGCAGGAATACAGGGACCATATCGATTTGATCAAAATGCTCCAGCTTGTGCCCGGGATTGGTGCGGTGGTAGGGGCATACGCAAATTACCAGCTTCTCGATCAGCTGGGTGAGACGGCGAAATTCGCTTACCGGATCCGTCATTTCCACGAGCATGAAAAGAGGTGAAGAGCGGATGAAAGTCAGTGTACGCCCTTTTCATCGAGAAGATGCATTAACCATTACCGAGCTTGCAGATGATAAGATGCTGGCAGATACGATTGGTTTGCCCCATCCTTATGAATTCTCACATGCAGAGGAGTGGATCCGCTCACATCCCTCCTTGTGGGAAGCTGATGAGGAGTATAACTTTGCAATCGAATACCAATCCGACATCGTCGGTACAATCGTGATCAGACGGAATAAGGAGCATGATGCAGGAGAACTGGGCTACTGGATCGGCAGTCGATTCTGGGGGCGGGGCTATGCCACTTCAGCCGTGGAGAAGATCCTGTCATTCGGGTTCCGAGATCTTGGCCTGAACCGTATGTGGGCGATGGTACGTGACTCCAATATAGGTTCGAGGACTGTCCTTGAAAAGACGGGGTTCGTGGAAGAGGCAGTGTTGCGCCAGGCACGCAGGCGTGGCTCCGATTTCGAAGACTGCCTCCTTTATGCAATAACAAGAAGGGATTACCAATCGCTTGAATGACTGGTAATCCCTTCTTTTGTCTTTCGCTGAGCGAAATACATATAGTATGATGGAGTGGAAAGGTGGGGAAACGTGTGTCACGTCGAAAAAAAGTAGTGAGATGGTTCGGCCTCGTTCTATTCTCTTTCTTCTTCATTACAGCGGGGGTATTCCATTTCATAGAGGCCCAAGGCTTTGCGCGGATGATCCCTTCATTCCTTCCTCTGAAAGAGGAGGCGGTCTATTTGACGGGGATACTTGAGTTCATACTCGCCATCCTCCTTCTCATTCCGAAGACGAGAAGAAAAACGGGCATCGTAACGGCCGTCTATCTGGTCCTGATCTTTCCTGCCAATATCTATGCAGCCGTCAAAGGCATTCCCGCCCCCGGGGCGGAAGAAGCAAATGCTCCCCTGCTTTGGGTGAGGCTCCTCTTCCAGCCGCTCTTGATCTGGTGGGTGCTAGCTGTCAGCAAGGTGGAAAAGACTCGCAGCTTCTATTCTTAGGAAGATATCAAAAATGCGCCCCGGGAGCAGAATCTGCTTTCCGGGGCGCATTTCGTTTTACATAAGGAACATGGCTGCAATCGTCGTTACGACCAACCCGATGGTGACAGGGAGAAGGTTGCGACGGGCGAGTTCGAAAGGGTCAACCCCGCAAATCGCCGCTGCAGGAATCAGAGCCCATGGAACAAGTGTCCCACCACCGACCCAGATGGCGGCAATCTGTCCAAGGGCTGTGAGGGTCGCAACCCCAGATCCAATGCTGTCGGCAAATAGGGAGGCAATGGACCCGACGAGGGAAATACCTGAAAACCCTGAACCATCAAGACCGGTTATGGCTCCTACAGCAGTCAGTGTAACGGCACCTACTGCTTGAGATATCGGAACGACAGTCGATAGAGCGGCGCCCAAATCATTGACGATACCGTGGGAGGTTTGCGGCAGGTGATCACCGATGATGGCATTAAACCCTGAGTCGCCGAGGTAAAAGAACGCTGCGATGGGAATGACGGGACCGAACACTTTGAAACCGAACTGGAATCCATCAATGAGGAACCCGGTGGTTTTTGACAAACCATCTCCTTTGAATGCTGCAAGGGAGATGATAAGAACGATGAACATGGCGGTACCACCAATCAATGCAGTGGCATCTCCGCCCTGGAGACTGAAAACAGACATCGCCACCACATTCAGGATGAAGGCGGCGGGAATCAGGATGGCAATGATCCGTCTCCAGACAGGGGAGAGGGAGGATGAGGTGTCCGTTTCGGTGAACAGCAAAGGTGAAGTCTCCACCTTCAGTTTTCCCTGCTTCATATCCCTCTTCAGGAAAATGAAAGCCGTTACGGTCGTGACCCCCCCCATGATAATGACCAGCGGGATACTTGCAGAAATAACATCTCCGATCGGGATGCCTGCTGCATCCGAAGTGAGCTTCGGTGCAGCCTGTATGACAAAATCTCCTGAAAGGGCAATCCCGTGTCCGAAAAGGTTCATGGCCATGGCGATTCCGAGTGCCGGAAGCCCCACCCTGAGGGCAACAGGAACAAGGACGGCTCCGAGTAGGGCGACAGCTGGCGATGGCCAAAAAAACCAGGAGATGAACATCATGACGAGACCGATCGTCCAGTAGGCAAGGGTCGGAGTACGGATGAATGAAGCGAATGGTTTGATCATCACATCATTGATGCCGGTGGAGGTCAAGCTTCTGCTCATGGCAACGATGATGGAAATGACGAGTATGGTGGGGAGCAGTTCTGTAATCGCATAGATAAAGCTTGAGAAGATCGAACTGATTGATCCGGTCAAAGAGCCGGTGGCGACAGCGGCAATGGTGAAAATCCCCAGGATGCAAATGATGGTGGTGTCCTTCCTGAACACCATAAAGGCGATGATCAATCCAATGAACGATAAATAGATCCAGTGCAGGGAGGTCAAATCGATCCCCATTAGGAAAACCCCTTTCCATTCTTACAGGGCAAAAGCCCTGATTTGTAGTAATAAGATATGAAAGGCGAAACCTGTTCGTGCCAGGCGTAGTGCATTTCCTGGGGAATAGGGGAGTATATTGTCCATTATGGCACACAAATAAGGAGCCGCCGAAAATCGGCGGCTCCACTGAAACGATCAGATGGTCGTCACATGATATTTTGTCACATAGGATGAACGGGGGAAGATGTCTTTTTTATTGTCGATTCCGGATTCCGTTCCGCGTTTGGCATGAGCCTTTTTGTACTGGTTGGATTCCTGCCAACCAAGGAAGCTTTTTTCATCCTTCCACTGTGTCATGATCACATATGTATCAGAGCTTTGGGGTCTCAATACCCTGATTGAGATAAAGCCTTCCACTTCCTCCACAAGACCGGCACGATTGGTAAAGCGGTATTCGAATAAGGGGCGCCCTTCGTCCGTTACAGGTATATTGTTGCAAACCACGAACCCTTCTTCCGTAAGCTCCCCGGATGAATCGAGGATGTCATAGGTGCGCGGGGAACTGAAGACGCTGTCCCCTTCGCTTTCGTGGATCAGAAGTCCATCTTCTCCCTGCATGAGGACCATTGTCTCTCCCGGGTGCTCGTCTTTGATCGTCTTTAGGAAATCATGGGTCCCTGTCGTCATATAAATCTTCATGTCCATCACCTCTTGCGATATAGTTAGCTTCTATTATACTCTTCCCTAAAACCGTTTGCATGTAACATGAAGAGGGAAATGTTTTATAAATCGGTGGCAAAGCCGAGAAAATCGGCAATTTTATGACAGTTGCCACGTAAATCTATACTTTCAGACTGAAAACGTCTATAGTAGTGAGGTTGAGAACATCTATATTCATGAAAACTCTTACATAATTGTTGGAATCAATCTTACTTAGGCTACACTATACATATTGGATGTACGAGGAAAGGTGGACGAACAAAGGTATGAAAGCAATGAATGATACGCTGCTGCGTGCAGCAAGGGGAGAAGATACGGAGCATACTCCGGTATGGTTCATGAGACAGGCTGGACGTTCCCAGCCCGAATACAGGGCGATCAAAGAGAAATATTCTCTTTTTGAAATCACGCATCAGCCTGAACTTTGCGCATATGTGACAAGGCTGCCGGTCGAGCAATACGACGTGGACGCGGCCATCCTCTATAAGGATATCATGTCACCGCTCCCATCGATCGGAGTGGATGTAGAGATCAAGTCTGGAATCGGTCCGGTCATCGACCAGCCGATCCGCTCCCTGTCGGATGTGGAGAAGCTTGGCGAGATCCATCCGGAAGAGGATGTTCCTTACGTACTTGATACGATCCGTCTGCTGACAACCGAGCAGCTGTCGGTTCCCCTGATCGGATTTGCAGGGGCGCCGTTCACCATGGCAAGCTATATGATCGAGGGTGGCCCATCAAAGAATTATAATAAGACGAAGGCCTTCATGTATGAACAGCCTCAAAGCTGGTTCGCCCTCATGGACAAACTGTCTGACATGACCATCACGTATGGGAAATCACAAATCAAGGCAGGAGCATCTGCTTTTCAAATATTTGATTCCTGGGTTGGCGCACTGAACGTACAGGACTACCGTTATTTCATCAAGCCATATATGGAACGTATCTTCAATGAATTGAAGGAAACAGGAGTTCCCCTCATCCTCTTCGGGGTGGGTGCGAGTCATCTGGCAAGGGAATGGCATGACCTGCCGGTTGACGTCGTCGGTCTGGACTGGAGACTATCCATCAAGGAAGCAAGGGGGATGGGGCTTACGAAGACCCTTATGGGTAATCTTGATCCTGCGATCCTTCTTGCACCATGGGAAGTCATCGAAGAGCGTACAAAAGCGATACTGGATCAAGGCATGGAACTGCCTGGCCATATCTTCAACCTTGGACACGGGGTGTTCCCTCAGGTGAATCCGGACACATTGAAGAGGCTTGCTGCCTTTGTACACGACTATAGTTCGAGATAACCGTTCTGCCGAGCACTATTTTTGGTATTAATGGTCCAAACATGGCACAATATTCACAGACAAGTTATCAACTAAGAGGTGAAGAGGTATGTCTAAGAAAAAAATGGGTCTCCTCGTCATGGCTTACGGGACCCCCTATAAAGAAGAAGATCTTGAACGTTATTACACGCATATCCGTCACGGTAGGGCACCATCAAGTGAACTGCTTGAAGACCTCCGGGGCCGGTATGAAGCAATCGGGGGGATCTCCCCTTTGGCAAAGATCACCCTGGAACAGGCCAAGAGCCTTGAAGAACACTTAAATGATATGCAGGATGAGATTGAATTCAAAATGTATCTAGGTCTGAAGCATATCGAACCATTCGTGGAAGATGCAGTGGAACAGATGCATCGAGATGGAATTGAAGAAGCGGTCTCCATCGTACTCGCTCCTCATTTCTCTACCTTCAGCGTGAAGTCGTACAACGGCAGGGCGAAAGAAGCGGCAGAGAAACTGGGGGGACCAATCATTACGTCCGTTGAGAGCTGGTACGATGAGCCGAAATTCATTCAGTACTGGGTCGACCGTGTGAAGGAAACCTACGCGGGTATGTCTTCTGAGGAACGTGAATCAGCCGTGCTGATTGTGTCAGCTCACAGCCTGCCTCAGCGCATCCTCCAATCAGGGGATCCGTATCCCAAGCAGCTTGAAGACACGGCACGCATGATTGCAGATGGTGCCGGCGTGAAGGAGTATGCGGTCGGATGGCAGAGTGAAGGGAATACACCGGATCCTTGGCTGGGTCCCGATGTACAGGATCTGACCAGAGATCTTCATGAGGAAAAAGGGTACAAAACCTTTGTTTATACTCCAGTTGGATTTGTATCCGACCACTTGGAAGTACTATACGATAATGACTACGAATGTAAAGTGGTGACGGATGAAATCGGTGCGGCTTATTATCGTCCGGAAATGCCGAATAGCAAGCCGGAATTCATCGACGCCCTTGCAGACGTTGTATTGAAGCACATTCAGTAGCTCAGGCAATTGGACTGAGGCAGAAGGAAACCATTCCCGCAGCCCAGTCCTTCTCTGTGTTTTATGATCTTTGAATAAAAGAAGGCGATGAAGTATGACAGACAGAACGAAGAAACGGGTCGTCGTCATCGGCGGGGGCATCACGGGATTGGCGGCAACGTTTTACCTTCAAAAAGAAGCGCGTGAAAAGGGGCTTCCTTATGATGTGAAACTTGTAGAGTCGACACACAGGGTCGGCGGAAAGGTACAGACCGTCAAAAGGGATGGATATGTGATCGAGAAAGGTCCTGATTCCGTGTTTACGACGAATGACTCGATCCTGAAGCTGGCCGGGGAACTCGGAATCAGCGATACATTGGTGACGAATGAGAAAGGGAAGTCCTTTGTGATTGCCGGGGGGGAATTATACCCGATTCCCGGAGGGTCGATCGTGGGCATCCCTACCCAGATTGCACCTTTTGTCACGACCAATCTTTTCTCTCTCACCGGTAAGATGAGGGCAGCCGCAGATTTCCTCCTGCCGCGCTCTCACATGACGGAGGACCAATCACTCGGTACGTTTTTCAGGAGAAGGATGGGAGATGAGGTGGTGGATCATCTCATTGAACCCCTTTTGACAGGTATTTTTGCAGGGGACATCGATCAGATGAGCCTCATGTCCACCTTTCCGCAATTCTATGAACTTGAACAAAAACATCGCAGTTTGATAGCAGGAATCAAAAAAAACAGCCAGAAAGAGACATCAGAAGGCGGATTTCTGACCTTTACCGGCGGACTGCAGTCCATGATCGACGCATTGGAGGCGAAGATCGAACCGGGAACGGTGTTTAAAAGCATGAAGGCGACCCATATCCGAAAAGAAGAGAAAGGATATTCCGTCACCTTTGCCGATGGAAGCATCGAGTGCGATGCCGTCATACTGGCTGCCCCTCATCACGTGGTTCAAAGACTTCTTCCACAAGAAGGGTATCTGGACTTTCTGAAAGAGATGCCCGCCACTTCTGTCGCCACCGTTGCCATGGGCTTCGACAATGATGCGATCAAGCAGAAAAGGGACGGCACCGAGTTCCTCGTGTCGAGAAACAGTGATTTTTCCCTCACTGCAGCTGCCTGGACACATCGGAAATGGCCTCATACGGCTCCAAAAGGAAAGGCACTCATCAGGAGCTATTTAGGGAAACCGGGCGATGAAGCGATTGTTGATCTTTCCGATGATCAGATTGAGCAGATTGTCATTGAGGATCTGAACAAAATCGTTGAATTGAACGCGAAGCCGGAATTCACCATTGTGTCGAGATATAAGCAATCCATGCCACAGTATACGGTCGGACACCGGGACCGCATAAGGGAAATGGCAAGGAAGGCGGAGGAATCCATTCCCGGTATTTTCATCACGGGAAGTTCCTTCGAGGGACTGAGCATACCCGACTGTGTTTTACAGGGAGAAACGGCAGTGGAAAAGACCCTGGAATTCCTTCAGGATTGATGCATCTCCCAAAAGGCCAAATCTTTCCGATTTGGCCTTTTTTCTTGTGGGAGCTATTTCCTTCTTGCTATACGTGGGCGTGTGTGGTAAGTTAAGTAACGGCAATGAAATGACCAAAAATCAAATTTAGTCATTCGGTCATATGGAGGTGGGAATCATCGACCGTAAAAAACAGATCGTGGATGCAGCTACCAAATCCTTTTCTTTATTCGGGTATAAAGCAACGACCATGGATCAAGTGGCAAAGCTTGCAAATGTGGGGAAAGGGACCATCTATACGTTTTTCAGCAACAAAGAAGAGCTGTTCGATGAAATAGCGTTTACCTTGATGAATGAAATGAAGGGCAGAGCAGAGGAAGCCATCTCTCCGAACGTTACATTTTCCGAGAATGTTCACAATGCCCTGTTCTCTATGCTGGAATATCGGAAAGAACATAAGCTCACCATCAAACTTTATCAGGAAGCAAGAGAAATGGGAACTCCTGCTGTCTCCGATGCCCTGCATAAGCTCGAACAGATGGTGGTGGAGTTCCTTAGTGAACGGATATCAAGGGCCATCGAGTCGAAAGCGATCAAACCATGCAATCCAGAAATGACGGCTTTCGTCATGTTGAAGCTTTATGTGGCTCTTATTTTTGATTGGGAGCGTGAACGGGGAGAACTTGATAAAGATGAAATCGCCAATCTTTTTAAGCTTTATTTGATTGAAGGATTATCTTATTGATAGTCCCTTTCTTTTGAAGCGGTATGACCAAATGAATAATATGGTCATTTATTTTATGACCAGTATGACCGAATGAATAATATAGTCAATTTGAATGCGAGGGAAGACATATGTTTAAATCTGCGGGCTCAGAATTTAAAGCCATTTTCAAAAACAAGAAATTATTGATACCAATCATCGCGGTCCTCCTCATACCGGTCATGTACAGCGGTATGTTCCTATGGGCCTTCTGGGATCCATATGAACAGCTGAGCGATCTGCCGGTTGCCATCGTGAATAACGACGAAGGAGCTGACTTCGAGGGACAGTCCTTGGAGATCGGTTCTGAGCTGGTCAAGAAGCTGAAAGACAGTGATCAATTCGATTTTCACTTTGTGAATGAGAAGGATGGATACAAAAACCTCGAGAAGCAGAAATATTATATGCTGGTGGAGATTCCGAAGGACTTCTCAAAGAACGGGACGACCTTGCTTGAGGAGCATCCTACAAAGCTTGCGTTGAAGTATGTACCGAATGAAAGCTTCAACTTCCTGTCTGCCCAGATCGGCGAGACGGCAATGAAAGAAATCAAAGCAAGCTTGTCCAAGTCTGTTTCTGAAACGTATGCAGAAACGATGTTCGATAAAATCGGAGAGCTTGGAGACGGGTTCAAAACGGCGAGTGATTCCGCATCTGACATTAATAAGGGGGCAGGAGATCTTGCAAAAGGGGCAGGAAGCCTCAAGGATAATCTGACAACCCTTGCTGAAAAAAATGTGGAAATGAATAATGGTGTCGAGAAGACCCGCTCAGGTGCCAAGTCTCTGGCTGACGGTTCAAGCGAACTATCGGGAGGCATGGGGCAGCTTTCTGAAAACTATGGAAAATTATATAACGGATTCGAGGATATTCAGGCCGGAATCGACAGCCTGTCCTCCGGTTTGTCACAAAGCGGTGAAGGATTGGCCCAGGTGGACCAAGGTCTTCAGTCGGCTATCGACAATACGGGAAAACTCCAATCCGGTGCCCAGGAACTGACAGGTAAAATCGGTGAACTGCAGGAAGGGGCGGGCAAGGTGAATACAGGTGCTGAGCAGGTTAACGCCGGTTCGAAGCAGCTGAAGGAACAATTGACGCCACTCCTTGCCAGTCTCCCTGCTGAGCAAAGAGCCGCATTGGAAGGAGCATTGAATCAGCTTACGGAGGGTACTGCATCCCTTCAACAAGGAACAGGTGCCCTCCAAGAAGGAGCAGGTGCCCTTAAGACGGGAGCGGGTACGCTTGCTTCAGGACTCGGTGCCTTGAATGAAGGACAGGGTTCATTGCTTTCTGGGGTGAATCAGCTTGAAAGTGGATCGGCAGCCCTCCAGGAGGGAGCGGGCAAACTTCAGGCCGGACAAGGCGAGATCATGAGCAATTTTGCGCTCCTCAACGGAAAGCTGAATGAAGCCAAAGACGGGACCCAGCGTCTTGCTGCTGGTGCCGGAGAGTTAAGTGCCGGTATGGATCAGCTGTATGATGGATCGAGTCGACTGACGGAAGGTTCCAGACAGCTCGCAGATGGCTCAGCTAAGCTTGCGGATGGCTCGACCAAACTTTCTGAAGGAACCGGTGAGTACGATGAAAAACTGAAGGAAGCATCGGAAAAAGCCAACAGCGTCAAACCGAATGAAGAAACCGCCGACATGATGGCGGCTCCAGTCGACGTGAAAAATGAGAAGATCAATCATGTACCGAACTACGGTACAGGGTTTACACCGTATTTCCTTTCACTTGGATTATTCGTCGGTGCATTGCTGATCTCCATCGTCTACCCATTAAGGGAACCTGCAGGCATTCCTTCCAATGGAGGAAGCTGGTTCTTCGGTAAACTCATGGTTCTTGCAACCGTAGGGATCATTCAATCGATTGTAGCCGTCGCCATACTCCTTTGGGGTCTTGGGCTTGAAGTGGAAAGTGTACCGCTGTTCCTCCTCTTCTCAGTGGTGACAAGTTTTACATTCCTTGCTCTTATCCAGATGCTTGTGACAATCCTTGGAGACCCGGGACGCTTCGTTGCCATCGTGATCCTGATTCTTCAGTTGACCACAAGCGCAGGGACATTCCCACTGGAATTGATCCCTACCGCCCTTCAGCCGATCAGTGCGCTATTGCCGATGACCTATTCGGTGGCAGGATTCAAGGCGGTCATCTCAAGTGGAGATATGGCGGTCATGTGGAATAATCTCGGCATCCTCTGTGGATATGCCGCAGTATTTGCGGTGATTACGTTGACATTCTTCATTGTGAAGTTCAAGAAACAGGTAGATCAACCTGCAGAAGCATAATAGATAGGAACTAGGATAAATGTGTTCCTGACAAAAAACATCCGGATCATTGGAGTTCCTTCATTGGAATCGAATGCGTTCGGATGTTTTTGTCTATATATGTATCCCCACAATCATAGTGATGCTAGCCAAGGCGAAGGAAACGACAATACCTTTAGGGGAAGTATGAAAATCCCAAGATACCTTTCAGTGAAGCAACAGGGGGCAGGTATATGAAAGCCTCACTTCCTGACCTTCATAAAATGGACAAATACAGTCCTCCTCCTCGGGTGTATACTAGTGGAAGGATCGATTAATACTAGAATGGAAACTATGAAGTAAAGGAGTGGATCGACCATGAAAAAAGCATGGATGGTTCTGATGGGTACTGCGATTATTTTGGCTGCATGCGGACAAGGAAATGATAAGTCTTCTGATGGTGGAGAAATGCAAAAGCCGATCGATGCCCAAATCGATATTCCTAAACAAGCAGATAAAGGGGAGAAAGTGACCCTTGCCGTTACGGTGACCCAAGGTGATAAAGCGGTGGATGATGCAGGGGAACTTGAATTTGAAGTATGGCCGAAAGATAAAAAAGAAGATAGTAAAGTGGTAGAAGCAAAACATGATAAAGAAGGACTCTATAAAGGGGAAACGACATTCGATCAGGATGGTACATATGTTGTGCAGGCTCATGTGACCGCCCGGGATATGCATACGATGCCAAAGGAAGAAATTACGATCGGAAATGGGGGAGATCATGAGCATCACCATGAAGGAAGCGACACCTCCATCCACTTCATGGCACCGGAAGAACTGAATGCCTCTCAAGATGAAGTCTTTACCGTCCATGTGGAAAATGACAAAAAACCATTGACCGGGGCGGAGGTAAGGCTTGAAATTTCCCAGGAAGGCGTCGAAAAACATGAATGGATCGACGGAACGGAAAAAGGGAATGGAGAATACGAAGTGAAACACACATTCCCTGAAGCGGGGGAATATATGGTGAAGGTCCATGTGACCAAAGGGGACGAGGTCCACGACCACATCATGGAAACCGTAAAAGTCGATTAAGCTATCGAATAGAACAGAAAACATTGAAAGTGGCGCCCATACAGGGACGCCACTTTTTTCTCTATATTAATACTCGTAGTCTGTCGTGCACTTCTCGCAGTATATGCCGTAGCATTCGTGCTGTTCTTCGATTTCATCCCCGCATTGGGCACAAGACTTTGGCGGCAGGTTCCTGAAAAACTCCATAATGTTTTTTACCATGTTCATCATCACCTTCCAGGTTAGTATCCATCCTTATTGTTATATAACTGATGGATCGATTTGTTTTATTGTATTATAACAGTATGAAAAGCGTCAACCATTTATTCAAAAATAGGCGGAAAAAATGAAAAACTAGGCACAATGAAGTATAGTATGAGTAGCGCACAACAGAATGGAGGTACAAGATGAAACTTACTGTTATCGGGCATTGGGGTGGTTACCCGAAAGCCGGAGAGGCCAGCTCCGGATACATAGTGGAACATGACGGATTCCGTCTCCTCATCGACTGTGGCAGCGGCGTGCTCTCAAGGCTTCAGACCCATTTTCCTGTCAGTCAGCTTGATGCCGTCATCCTTTCACACTATCACCCTGATCATGTGGCGGATATCGGTGTTCTTCAGCATGCTCTCCTGATTCAGTCTTTTCTTGGAACGAAGAAAAAACTGCCGGTCTATGGACATCGCGAAGACGAGCAGGGATTCCGCTCTCTTGCATATCGGGATGTGATGGAGGGGATCGAATATAAAGGGGACTCAAGCGTTTCTGTCGGCCCCTTTACCATCAGCTTCGTGAAGACCCGTCATCCTGCCCCGTGCTATGCCATGAGGATCGAGGCAGATGGGAAGGTGCTGTATTATACGGGGGATACATCTTTTACTGAATCCCTTATCCCACTTGCCCGTGAGGCTGATCTGCTGCTGTGTGAATGTAATTTCTATGGAGGGATGGATGGTTCGGGAGCCGGTCACATGACGAGCATCGATGCAGGGCGACTCGCCCATCATGCCGGTGCATCACGACTTGTCCTGACTCACCTTCCGCATTTCGGGAATCTTCAGCAACTGGTGGAAGAAGCAGGGACAGTCTTCAATGGGGCCATCGAACTTGCTGCCATGAACAAAGAATGGATCATATAGAGGAGGAATCATCAACATGAAATTCATAGACAATAAAGGCATCACGGATCCACGGATCAATCTTGCCATAGAGGAATACGCCCTTAAGAACCTTGATATCGATGAGAGCTATCTGCTGTTCTATATCAACGAGCCTTCCATCATCATCGGTAAAAATCAAAATACGATCGAAGAGATCAACACGGACTACGTGGAAAAGCAGGGGCTGCATGTTGTTCGTCGACTCTCGGGCGGAGGGGCCGTTTATCATGATCTCGGTAACCTGAACTTCAGCTTCATCACCAAGGACGATGGTGACAGCTTCCACAACTTCAAGAAGTTTACCGAACCAGTGATCGAAGCATTGAATAAACTGGGCGTCAAAGCGGAGCTGAGCGGAAGGAATGATATCCTTGCAGAAGGAAGGAAGATTTCCGGTAACGCCCAGTTCTCTACCAGGGGCCGCATGTTCAGCCATGGTACACTGCTGTTTGATTCTGAAATGGAAAACGTTGTATCTGCCCTACGGGTGAAAAAGGACAAGATTGAATCGAAAGGCATCAAATCGATCCGGAGCCGGGTGGCGAATATTTCTGAATTCCTTGAAGAAAAATTGACGATTGAAGAATTCAGGTCCACCCTTCTCAAGTACATTTTCAATGACAGCGATGTAGAAGAATATGTTTTGACCGATGAGGACTGGGATCGCATTCACGCTTTGTCCAAGGAACGCTATCAGAACTGGGATTGGAATTATGGGAAATCACCTTCGTTCAATCTCCAGCACTCCCATCGTTTCCCTGTCGGTCAGATCGATGTGAGATTGGAAGTAAGAAAGGGCACCATTGAAAACTGCAAGATATACGGAGATTTCTTCGGAGTCGGCAATGTGGACGAAATTGAAGAAAAGCTTACAGGTACCCGTTATGAGCGCAGCGAAATCGAACACGTTCTCGAAGATATGGATATCCAACATTACTTCGGGAAAGTGACGAAAGAGGAATTTATCGATTTAGTCTATTAAGTGTGGGAAGGCGGGCCATTGCGGCCTGCCTTTTTTCATGTTGATCGCGATATCCTAAGTGGCAGAGGTTAAGGGGGCTAGATGGTTTAAATCTTGCAATCTGACTTTTCTTTTAATAGAATATATTTTGAATACTTTTACTAGTTTAATGAATGATGATTCATTCATTTCGAGAAAAAGGGAGGGGCAGGAATGAATATTGCTTCACGGTTAAAGGAAGTTTCACAGGACAAAGGGGAGAAGATCGCGTATCATTTCTTGGACACATCCGTTTCTTACAGGGAGCTTGATGATTCGGTTTCCCACTTTGCGGGCGGTTTGGAAAGCCTTGGCTTGAAGAGGGGGGATCATATTGCTCTCATACTGGGGAACTCGCCTCATTTCATTATCGGTCTTTACGGCGCGCTTCGTTTGGGATTAAGGGTCATCCCGATCAATCCGATCTATACACCCGATGAAATGGGGTACATACTGAGTAATGGGGATGTGAAGGCGGTCATCACATTGGATCTCATGGTTCCACTCATGGGTAAACTTGAATCGCTTCTTCAATCCGTTGATCACGTCATTCTCTGTGAATCGGGGGATGACAGGGCAAAAGGGGTGGATCTTGAACGAATCGGTTTGTTGAATCCAAAAATGAAATCGTTTACAAATGTACTTTCCCTTGGCGGTACGGATTTTGAAGGGGCAGAGGTAGCAGAAGATGATACAGCCATCATACTTTACACTTCGGGAACAACAGGAAAGCCGAAAGGAGCCATGCTGACACATAAGAATGTCTATTCAAATGCATGGGATGTCGGAACATACCTCCAGATGAGTGAACAAGATCGTGTCATCACGGCCCTTCCCATGTTCCATGTGTTCTGTCTCACAGTGGCACTCAATGCTCCGCTCATGATGGGTGCTACCCTTCTCATCGCTCCTAAGTTCAGTCCAAAGGGGATCTTCGGGTTATCCAGGATGCATAAACCGACCGTATTTGCAGGTGTACCGACCATGTATAATTTCCTCTACCAGTACACTGATGGAGATCCCGATGACCTCAGTTCCCTCAGGCTCTGTATATCCGGAGGAGCTTCCATGCCAGTTGCGCTCTTGAAAAACTTCGAGCAGAAGTTCAACGTCATGATTTCAGAAGGCTATGGATTATCCGAGGCTTCACCGGTGACCTGTTTCAATCCACTCGATCGCCCAAGAAAGCCCGGTTCGATCGGAACATCGATCATGAGCATCAAGAATAAAGTTGTCAATGAACTCGGAGAGGAGGTCCCGCCTGGGCAAGTGGGGGAATTGATTGTAAATGGACCGAACGTGATGAAGGGGTATTACAAAATGGAAGAAGAAACCCAAGCCGCAATCAGGGACGGGTGGCTTTACACCGGTGATTTGGCCCGCATGGATGAAGAGGGGTACTTCTATATCGTGGATCGGAAAAAAGAGCTGATCATCGTCGGGGGGTTCAATGTGTATCCAAGGGAAATAGAAGAAGTGCTGTATGATCATCCTGAGATCGTGGAAGCAGCCGTCATCGGGGTCCCGCATCCCGAGAAAGGGGAAGCCGTGAGCTGTTACGTCGTGAGGAAAGATCCGGCTTTGTCTGAAGAAGAGGTGATGGAGTATTGTCGTGAGCGATTGGCAAAATATAAACTTCCTTCTTCCATCGAATTTCTCGAAGAACTGCCTAAGAACACAACCGGCAAGATTTTGAGGAGAGCGTTGAAAGCACAGGTACTGAATCCATGATTTAGAGGTTTTTTTCGAAACATGTCGAATATACGTAGAGACATGAGGAAAGGGGAGTGAAGTATGGAATACATTCTGTTGGAACAAAAGGATCATGTGGCGGTAGTGACAATCAACCGTCCAGATGCCATGAACGCCTTTCATTATGATTCCCTGCACGAACTGCAGCAAATCGTGGAATCTCTCAGGCTGAACCCTGATGTACGGGCGGTGATCTTCACTGGAAGCGGCGAGAAAGCATTCAGTGTAGGGGCCGATCTGAAGGAGCGCAAAACCCTTACGGATCAGCAGGTCGTACGGAACGTATATAAGATCGGAGAAGTATTCAATGAAGTGGCCATGCTGCCGCAGCCGACCATTGCCGCCATGAATGGATATGCATTCGGCGGGGGGATGGAACTTGCACTGGCATGTGATTTCCGCCTGGTGGTTGAAGGCACGTCCATGGGACTGACTGAAACGAGTCTTGCCATCATACCAGGTGCGGGCGGTACCCAGCGTCTTCCAAGATTGATCGGGGAATCGAAAGCGCTGGAACTGATCCTTACGGCCAAGCGGCTGACTTCAGAGGAAGCGCTTGATGTGGGGTTGGTGAACAGGGTCTTTGGAAAAGACCGCTTCATGGAAGAGGTATACGACTTTATTGACCCTATGCTGAATAATGGCCCTATTGCTGTGCAACAGGCAAAATATGCGGTGAAATCCGGTATGAACGTTGATCTGCAGTCTGGCCTCCAGATTGAACGAAAGGCTTATGAACGACTGATCCCAACAGAAGATCGTGTGGAAGCACTGTTGGCCTTTAGCCAAAAACGCAAGGCGGAGTTTAAAGGGAAGTGACTCTTCTGCACATGGGAAAGGACTCGCGAATGAACGAGTCCTTTTTTTTAATTGGTGAGGAGGGCGCGCAGCCCCTTGTAAATGAGGAATAAAGAGAACAACAAGACCGTGATGATACCGATGACGTCTGTCACTGGTGAAATCCCTTCAAGGAATGTTCCGCTAAGCGGGAGCCTCAATAGCGCAAAACCGGAGAGGATGCTGGCGAGCATCAGCAGGATGAATCGATCCATGGTAGTACCTCCTTTCATTGATATCACTATATGTAAGCGTTATCTTTTTTGGCTGGGTGATAGTACCAGATGCAGATTTATATCAGTTTTCTGACAATCATGCTATAGTGTTTTGAACATATCCTGAAAGGGGAATCAGCATGTCTCATGAATGGAAACAGCTCATCTCTTCATTAAATCAGATTACCGTCACTTCGACGGATGACAATGAACCAGTGACCATCCGTGGTGAATATGAAGGGTTCACCTGCGTGGGAATCGGGACGGACGCTGCCGTATTCCGCTCCCCTGACTATCCGGAGTATGCCTTCAAAGTGTACGCAACAACCAAAGCCGATAAAGTCGAGGCAGAAGCCCGCGTCTATAAAGCGCTCGGGGAATCACATTACTTTCCACGCTGTTATGGAACCTATGGGAATATCCTCGTACTGAGTTTTGAATCAGGCATCACGCTATTCGATTGCGTCCTGCAGGGGATTCATATCCCGAAACATGTAGTCGACGGAGTAGAAGAGGCGAGGGAGTATGTAAGGAGCGTCGGTCTTAACCCAAGGGACATCCATTTGAAGAATATCCTTTTGCAAGATGGAAGGGCAAAGATCGTCGATGTTTCCGAGTACATCCTGGATGGCAATGATTATCGTTGGGAGCACCTCAAGAAGGGATACGACGAGTTTTATTCCCTTATCGACGGGAGAGCAATCCCCTTCTGGGTCGTTGAAACGGTCCGCAAATGGTACCATCAGTGGGTAAACAGGCCATCTACCATAGAAGACTTCATGGCCATGCTGTCCAAGTTCATTCCTTTCAATAAGCAATAGACGGATCTTTCCTAAAGGAAAGGTCCTTTTTTCATTGGTCCTGGCGCTTTTCTTGGAATCTCGACCTGCTGCAGGGAGAATAGTTCCTGCGGAAATGGGTAAAAGGAGAAGAGCGGATTTTTGACAAGTCGTTCAGAATCGTTTAAAATCCAACCATTACAATCAGAAAAGGAGGATTAAAATGACGAAAGTTATTCAACCGGTATCAGAGCAGAAAGGCCCGGTCCAAGGAGGGAAAGCATTGAATCCCCCTCAAATTCCATTGGTGGCCGGGGGCAGCATCGTATCTGCCGTACTGGTCATCTATCTCGCTTTCACCCAAGATGTCAGCCAGGTCGTGCTCCTGATTCTCGGTCTCTTATTAGGATTCACCCTATTTCATGCACGATTTGGCTTCACATCTGCGTTCCGCCGGGTGATGTCGGTGGGGAACGGCCAAGCACTCAGGGCCCATATGCTCATGCTTGCCATCGCGGTCACACTCTTCGCCCCGATCCTTGCTACCGGGTTTACATTTTTCGGCGGACAGGCGACGGGGTATGTCTCCCCTGTAGGAGTGAGCCTGCTTGTCGGTGCCTTCGTGTTCGGAATCGGGATGCAGCTCGGGGGCGGATGTGCTTCCGGTACCCTATATGCCGTAGGGGGAGGCCGTTCCGTCATGTTCATCACGCTGCTATTCTTTATTGTCGGTTCGACGGTGGGGGCTTATCATCTGCCTTTCTGGACAGAAGAGATGCCTTCATTCAAGCCGTTTTCACTTGCCACTTCTACGGGTCTCGGTTACACAGGTGCCTGGATTATATCCCTCATCTTCTTTGGCCTTGTGGCATGGGTGACGCTTAGGGTCGAGAAGGTGAAGAATCCTCCCCGCATGGCAGCATTGCCTAGTGCGAAAGGATGGAAGCGGGTTGTGCGCGGTTCCTGGCCGCTTATGGCTGCCGCTGTCGTCCTCGCTGTACTCAATGCGCTGACGCTTATGACACGCGGGACACCTTGGGGAATCACTTCCGCATTTGCCCTTTGGGGTTCAAAAGCTGCCTCACTCATGGGGATCGATGTGGCGAGCTGGGGATATTGGACGGGCGAGAATGCAAGCGCCCTTCAGGCTTCCATCTTCAGTGATTCCACAACCGTGTTGAACTTCGGCGTGATCCTTGGGGCATTCCTTGCCTCGGCTGCAGGTGGTCTTTTCAGATTCAATAAGATTACAGGCGGGAACGCCATGGCCTCCGTCATCGGCGGTCTGATGATGGGATATGGTGCCCGGCTTGCCTTTGGATGCAATATCGGTGCGTATTTCGGCGGAATCGCTTCATTCAGCCTTCACGGATATGTATGGGGAATCGTAGCCCTTTCCGGAACGTTCCTTGCCCTCTATCTGAGGCCGTTATTCGGATTGTCCGTGCCGAAGCCAAAGGATACCTTCTGCTGAATTTGCTGAAAAGAGGTTGAGACAAAAGTGTCTTAGATATAGAAAAACCCGAATCCAGTTTAAGATGGATTCGGGTTTTTCATTTGTTTCATGAGCCATTATTATTATTGTCTCCGGCAGTTGATTGGTGTGCAAGAAAAAGACTCCTCCGGGAAGAGTAGCTGATGTGAGAAGGGCTGCCGAGGAGGCTCACGGGCTACCCGCGGAAAGCGAAGTCTTGCACGGAAATCATGAGCGGTTTAAAGAACCTATACTGATTTTTTTCATTAGATGGTACCTATTCGTTTTGTCCCAGGCTTATGAGAGTTCACCATAGTAGATGACCATATGACACTCGGCGTCTTCAGAAGAGGGGTTGAGGTATTCATGTGCAACATCAGCTTCAAACCGGATCGATTCTCCTTCAGAGAGGGAATAGGAAGCCTCGCCGATCTTTAAAGAGAATGTACCTTTCAGGACGGTCAAGTATTCTTCGACCCCCCGTGGGTGCCCGTCGTTCCGGTAATCACAGCCGGGTTTCATGACAATGCGGTAGCTTTCCCATTTCTTTGTCGGTTCGAATGGGAAAATCGGTATGACCACATACTTTCCCCCGTCTTCGAGAACAGGCTCTACATCTTTGTAGTCAATGATGGCGACATCGGCAGCAGGGGCTTCAAGGAGGGAAGAGAATGATACTTTCAGACCGTTCGCGATTTTCCAAAGGGTCGCAACTGTCGGATTGGAATCATCCCTCTCGATCTGACCGATCATGGCTTTGCTCACCCCTGTCCTGTCGGCAACCTGGTCAAGGCTGAGTCCTCTTTCTTTTCTGATTTTCCTGATATTGTCTCCGATCTTCATCGGCATCTCATTCATCCACTACACCCCTTGTGCAATATAACGTCTATATGTATACTATAATGAATTATTAGAATATTTTCATTGTACGATAGTTTATATGATAAAGGAAGTGTATGTGTGGAAGCTACCTACTCTGTAAAAAAAACCTCTGATTTTCGTTTGGGACTGCAGGCGGGCTTAAGCATAGCAATCGGTTATATGCCCGTCGCCCTCACGTTCGGGCTCCTGGCAAGGACAACGGGCTTGACGTTTGCAGAGACGGTACTCATGAGTATTTTTGTCTACGCGGGAGCCGCGCAGTATATTTCACTGAGCCTCATTGCTGTGGGAACCGGCGTAGTGGAAATCGTTCTTACGACGCTAATCGTGAATATCCGCCATTTCCTCATGTCTGCTTCACTGACTGAGAGATTGGAAGAACATCAACTCTATAAAAAGCTGATGACGGCCTTCGGCGTGACAGATGAAACGTTCTCAGTCATCTCGACTCAGGCAGGGAAGATCCGCACCGCTTTTGCAGCAGGTGTCATGATTATATCGTATGGAAGCTGGGTGGTATTTTCCGGAGTCGGACATCTTATGGGCGATGTCATGCCTGGATTCCTCCAGGTCAGCATGTCCATTGCCCTCTATGCCATGTTTGTCGGGCTTCTCGTTCCGTCCATGAAAAAGAGCGTGAAGGTCACGTATCTTGCAGCGGTTGCGGCAGCCGTGAACAGCCTGCTCATCTTTTATACCGATCTGTCCGGGGGCTGGTCCATCGTTGCCTCGACCTTGGTCTCATCCCTCCTGGTTGAATGGGTCTGGCAAATGAAGGGGAGGAATCACCGTGGATAAAATGATGCTTTTGATGATTGCAGGTATGGCCGCTGTCACCTACGTGCCGAGAATGCTCCCGTTTGTGATGTTTTCAGGGAAGGAGCTGCCCCCATTTATGAAGGGGGTACTTAATAATGTTCCCTATGCCGTCTTAGGGGCCCTCATATTCCCGAGCATTTTTCTGATCAAGGAAGGAGACTTGCTTTTCGGATTCGTCGGAGCCGCAGCCGCCTTCGCCCTCGCATTTTGTGGAGCCAATGTCATCATCGTCGTACTGGGTGCCATCGCGATTTTATCAGCCTATACCTTCTTGGTCTGATCGTGGAAGGGATAAAATGAGAAGAGTGGTTCATAATGAGTGATAGATGCTGCGCGGACAGGGTGCAGGTCCTTGATGCGCTGATCAGTGCTCTGTACTTCCGGGTTCTAAATGAGTGGACAGGGTATTACATATAGTAGTGAGGGTTGAGAAGGGAGGAAGTTGTTTGGCGAAGAAGTGGGCGTTTCGTGCGATACTTGCTTATGCGCTGTTGGGCTTGATTTTATATGCTTATCTATTCTATATTGCCGGTTCTGGTGTACCTGAGAGCTTTAAAGGAAGCAGCGCCGATCCTTCAACATTCATGAATGCCAAGGAGATTCTCCTCAGCGAGGATTTTTCCAAGATCAAGAATCTGCTTTTCTTTTTATCCACTCCGTATGAATGGCTCCTGTATTTTTTGATCATGATACTGGGCGTTTCCCGTATGTTTGAGAAGTGGGCAAAAGGAACGGTGAAGAACGGATTCCTGCAGACGGCCATTTATCTGTTTTGGTTATCGATCACGACGTTCATCGCAATCTTTCCGTTCCAGTACATCTCCTATCAAGTATCCAAGGCATACAATATTTCCACTCAGACGTTTTCCATGTGGATGAAGGACGAGACCATCGACTTTTGGGTGAATTACCTGTTGATGCTCATCATCGTATCGGTTCTCTATGGACTGATGAAAAGGTTCAAGCAGCGGTGGTGGCTTGCTGCATGGGCACTGTCGGTTCCGTTTACGATATTCATGATGTTCATCCAGCCGGTTCTCATCGATCCGCTTTATAACGAGTTTTACCCGTTGAAGAATAAGGAGCTTGAGGCAAAAATCCTTTCCCTGGCCGATCAGGCGGGGATTCCGGCCAATCACGTATTCGAGGTCGATATGTCAGAGAAGACGAATTCCCTCAATGCGTACGTGACCGGTGTTGGATCCAATTCCCGTATCGTGCTGTGGGATACGACGCTGGAGCAGCTGACCGATGACGAAATCCTATTCGTCATGGCCCATGAAATGGCCCACTATGTGGAGAAGCATATTTACATCGGGATCGGGATCTACCTTCTCCTGTCCTTCTTCGGTCTCTTCCTTGCATCGAAGCTCATGAGGGGCATCGTCGCCAATTACGGGGAGGAGATCAAGGTGGACCGTGTGGCAAGCCTTCGTTCCCTGCCTCTCTTCTTATTGATCATATCGGTGCTGCTATTCGCCGTAAGCCCGTTCAGCAACTGGATATCCCGCTATCAGGAGACGAGAGCGGACCGGTATGCCATTGAGTTGACACAGGATAAGGAAGCGGCCATCACGTCTTTCCAGAAGCTTTCCAAGGTCGGTTTATCTCAAGTGAATCCACCCCTTCTGGTCAAGATCTTCCGATATGGTCATCCTACCATGCTGGAGCGGCTGAATATGCTTGAGCAATACAAAATGGATACAAAAGAAAAAGAAGATCCTGCGGAATCTTCTCCATGATCAAATAGGACCCGTTGCGGGTCCTATTTGCGTTTATTGATCACGAGGTTTTTTGTTTTTTCCGTCACGTAGGCGAATAATACATCTTTATGATGGAGGTGCTCCCTGCGAAGGCGCACATTGATCCAGTCCGAATCCACCCCGAGGAGGAGGAGGTTATGATGTTGAAGCTTTCCATCGACAATGACAGAGATGGGGAGGCCTTCGTCATCGATGCGAAGGTCCAGATGTTGAATCGTAACAGGTGTATTCTCCACTTTAGGGATGATGCTCACTTCGCCGATGGGCTCCAGTATGGCGTAATCCACGTCGGAAATCTTTGGGTATCCTTTTGCCCTCAGGATGGACGTAAGCTGTATGATCGAGATTTTCGACTTCTCCAGATTATCTTCGAGGATCGTGCCTTCTTTGATCAGTAGGGTCGGTTCCCCGAGAAAGAAGCGGTTCCCGAACTGACTCAATGTAAGGAATGAGAAAAGGATATGAAGGGATACAAGGATGATCAATGCCCATAGAGTAGGGAAGAACGCTGTTGAAATCAACGGCTCTGAAGCAATCGTACCGACGATGATGATGGCCACCAGATCATAGGGGGTCATCTGGACAATGGTGGACTTGCCCATGAGCCGCATGGCGGCGATGGTGATGAGATAGAGGATAAGTGTCTTGAAAAGGATGGTCATGGTATCACCCCGGACTCTTTTCCCTTAGGATGACCATAGGATGGGGGGGACATGCGGAATAGACTTGAAAATGGCCGCCTCCCCGTTGGGAAGCGGCCAAGCCATTCATCCATAATGGCAGGATAGTGAAGTCAATTCATCCGTCAATTTCATAAAAAGGGTTTCGTCTTTGCAATCCAGGGCGGCATCGATGGCTTCCAGTAAGTCGGCTCTTCTTGTCGTAAGGATGCTTTCGTGTATGACCATGTCAATATAGATATCTAGGACGCTCTTTTCAGCATGCTTTTTCCTGGTCATCGCGGAAGCCTTCATCATATCAGTATAGGATTTTTTGTTTTCCATATACGATCACCCCTGAATTCTTTTTCTTAGTATATGGGCAAAGGGGTGAAAATTCAACCTGAAAATTAAATATTCTGATAATATTTAACGCGGAAAACGGTCACGCTTTTCAAATAACTGAATTTTTTAAAAATACGTAGGACAACTTAGTAAAAATGTGATAGTATTATGGGGAAAAATGTAAAAGGAGGCGATGGAATGAGCACAAAATCCCGAATTATAGAAGAATATGAGGTGAATCCTCATACAATGGTCCTGAAACCGATCGAGTATGGGGCCAAGACGTTCACTCAGATCATCGAAGTGAATGATGTTCTCATCTCACCGTTCAAACCGCTGGAGATCCTGAAGAAAAGCTGTGAATACTTCGGCTCTTCATACGAAGGGCTGAAAGAAGGAACCAAAACATTGACTGGCATCGTTTATAAAGCCCCGATCATTGTGAATCCCCAGATGTCTCTCTTCTTCTTCCCTACAACATCTCCCGCCAAGCATGAATGCACATGGATATCCCATGCCTTTGTAAAGGAGTACGAGCCTCTTGAAGATGGTTCCACAAATGTTCACCTCCAAAACCAGCAAACGTGCATCGTGCCGATTTCGTACAGCTCCTTCAAGAATCAGATGAGGAAAACAGCGGAACTTCGCATTGCCTATTCACAGAGGATTTCCGAGATGGAAACCCGTTACGGGCTCGGTGCACCCGATCCTTCGCAGGTGAAGATGTTCTATCTGGATCGGGATATTCCGAAACAGGATGCGTGATGATCAAGCTTCCTTCGTCGAGTCCTTTCCGGGGCTGAGGAAGCGCTGGAATAAGTAGTGGCGCAGGAGTTCTTCCACCCTGTTCCTCAGCCTCGGGTTGAAGTAGTTATGATGCTCTTCATACCCCTTGTATAGAAACATGTACATGGTGAACGCATCATCCGTCTGGATTTTCTCCACCTTCATCTTGTTATTCCTCATATACCTCCTTACACGGGCAAGCTCTGCCTGTATCGTTTTCATCGTTTCCTCGATCAGTTCCAGATAGGGGCGTTTCAGTTTGAACGGGCTGGAGGTCACGACCTGCATATCACGATTCAGGATCGTCAGGACCATGGGCAGGTAAATCGCCAGTTCCAGGATATTTCGATCGTCTTCAGGGATCCTTGTCATGAGTAATGACTCCTTTGATTCATGCTTTCTACCCGGGAGGTCCCGGGGAAGGCATGAGTCTTTTTGTTTAGAACGTGTGTTCGTATCTATTGTACGGTGTATGACGATGCTTTTCAATACTAAGTTAATGTGTTTCTATTATGAAAGTTTTTGCAATGTTTTATCCATGGCGATGCCGGGATGGTAGAATGATGAATATCCGTACCTTGATTACCGGGTACACACATTCATCTCAAAGGAGCGATCATACACTCATGGACCGACAAACCGTTTCCATCCATGATCTATACCATATCAAGGCCATTTCCTCTCCGCGGTTTTCTCCGGACGGAAAGGAAGCCATTTTTCTTCAGACGGTGATGTGTGAAGAAAAAGATACCTATTTCACACAGCTTTTCCATTATGAAGGGGATGGTGACCAACTTCGACAGTGGACGTTCCAGGAAGAAAGGATTTCATCCCCTGCATGGTCGCCGTGCGGGACGTATATCGCCTTTCTATCAGACCGCACAGGCGTTTCGCAAATCTACAGGATGGCACGTGGAGGGGGAGAGCCGGAACGGATGACGGATTGCCCCTCATCGGTAAAGCAGTTTCTTTGGTCTCCTTGCTCCACGAAGATCGTATTCAGCATGAAGCTTGGAGCGGGGGAAGACCCGCAAGGAAAGATGAAAGAAGAAGAGCGTCCCCGTCCATACGTCACCTCTACCATGAAATATAAGGGCGACGGGGAAGGGCTGCGGGATCATCGCCATTCTCAACTTGTCATCCTGGATATCATCACCGGGAAGGCTGAAAGGTTGAGCGATGACCATCATGATTACAGTCTCCAGGACTGGTCTCCCGATGGGAAAGAACTCTTGGTAACGGCCGACCTCAGTGATGATCCGGATTTTTCGTTTCAGCAGCATGTGTATACCTGGTCCATCGAAACAGGCCGCAAGCAAAGGATCACCGGAGGGGCGGGGCAGTACGGAACGGCCCGGTGGTCCCCTGATGGACGGCATATTGCCTATACGGGAGATGAGAGGGAATATTTCAATGCCACGCAGCCGAAACTCTGGATCTACAACGTGGAAGCGCGATATGCATACTGTTTGAGTGAAGGACTCGATCTTCCCATCGGTGACTATATGAACAGTGATGCCGTCCAGGCGGTCCAGGCACCGGGGATCAAATGGTCTACAGATAATGAAAGTGTATATTTCCTGGCATCGGACTCGGGGAATACGGTTTTATACTATGGTCATATCGACGGCGCAATCTTCCCTGCCTATCTGGAAGCGGAACAGCATGTTTATGATTTTGACTTCCATCCTCAAGGGCAGCGGATCATCATGGCGATGAGCACTCCTTCCAAACCGGGAGAGCTTTACCTGCTCCATGTTCCGACCGGGGCCATCAGGCAGCTGACCACTACCAATGAACACTGGACCGGGCGCCGGAACTGGGCCGAGATTGAATCCTTTTACTATCAAGGGTCGAAGGGTGAGATGGTCCAAGGGTGGCTAATGAAGCCTGCAGGAGCAGGGGATGGAAGGAAGTTTCCCCTCGTGGTAGAGATCCATGGAGGTCCCCATACCATGTATGGGAATACGTTCTTCCATGAACTGCAGGTGCTTGCAGGAGACTATGCTGTCCTCTTCATCAATCCGAGAGGTAGCCACGGTTATGGTCAGGCATTCGCCGATGCTGTGCGTGGTGACTATGGCGGCGGAGACTATGAAGATATTATGAAAGCCGTTGATCACGTGCTGGAACACTTCAGCTTCTTGGACGAGAATCGGATGGGCGTGACAGGAGGGAGCTACGGGGGATTCATGACGAATTGGATCATCGGTCATACCGGCAGGTTCAAAGCTGCCATCACCCAGAGGTCCATCAGTAATTGGATCAGCTTTTACGGAGTGAGCGATATCGGCCACTCCTTCACAGAATGGCAGATCGGTTCAGGGCTTGAAGATATGGAGACACTTTGGAGACGATCGCCCCTTGCGTACGTGGGAGAGATGGATACCCCCCTCCTCATCATGCATAGTGAAGAAGACCTGAGATGCCCTATCGAACAGGCGGAACAACTGTACATCGCTTTGAAGCGCCAGAAGAAAGAAGCAAGGTTTGTCCGCTTCCCCCAATCGGATCATAATCTGTCCAGGACTGGTGCGCCGTCACTCAGGGTGCACAGGTTGAACGAGATGATGTTGTGGTTCGAGAAGCATCTGTAAAGGGGAGGACCGCCTAGGGTGAGAGTGATCCCGAAGCGGTTTTTTTCTGGTCAGGGGAGAGGGATTGGAAAGGGGAGGTTTAAAGCGGCCCTTGGGAGGTTAAGGATGTATAATACAAACTGCGATATGGAAAATGAAACATGATATGATATGATGAAGAAAAATATCACGAAATGAGTCTTTTTTTCATGGTCGTTTAAGGGGAAACATATACTATGGATATCCAAGCGTTCAAAGATTGGTTCACATTAGAAAATATTATGGACCTCATTCAGCAATACCGGTCATTCGGGCCCGTTCCGGGAATCCTTCTCCCTTTGCTTGAAGCCTTCCTTCCTTTTTTGCCGCTGTTTGTGTTCGTCTTGGCGAATGCGAATGCATTCGGTTTGTGGTTCGGATTCCTGTTTTCATGGATAGGGGCTTCGGCAGGGGCATTGTTGGTTTTCATGCTGGTCAGAAGATACGGGGAAGCAAGGGTCTTCCGTTTCTTAAAGAAGAATAAACAGGCAGCACGTCTGACCCATTGGGTGGACAGGCACGGCTTCGGTCCTCTATTCATCCTGCTCTGCTTCCCCTTTACACCCTCGGCTCTCGTAAACGTCGTGGCCGGACTGTCCCGCATCAGTATCGCCCAATATATGCTGGCCGTCATTACGGGGAAGATGGTGATGATTTTCACCATTAGCTTTATCGGGTATGATATTGTATCATTAGTGAAACAGCCGATCCGCACCGTCATCGTGGGAGCAATCATCTTCCTCCTTTGGTTCGTCGGCAAGCGCATAGAGGCTCATCTTAATAAAAAGCTTGAAATGGATCAGCGAAACGAACGCAAGAAGCAGGAGGAATCACATTGAAAGAGCAGATAAAGAAAGAGGGCCTGGAATGGATCAAGGCACTTGCGATCGGATTGATCATCTTCATCGTCATCCGCACGTTCCTCTTTTCGAATTATGTAGTGGACGGCGAATCCATGATGCCGACCCTTCAAGATGGCAATAAGCTCGTGGTGAATAAAATCGGGTATCAGATCGGGGATCTTCACCGCTTTGACGTCCTTGTATTCCATGCCAACGAAAAAGAAGATTATGTAAAGCGCGTCATCGGGCTGCCGGGCGATACGGTCACCTACAAGAATGATAAGCTTTATATAAACGGAAAATATTACGAAGAACCATACCTGGATACATATAAAGCAGAAAGTCCAGGCAGCAAGCTCACAGGTGATTTCACCCTCGAAGAATTGACAGGTGAGAAGAAAGTGCCAAAAGGCAAACTCTTCGTCCTTGGAGATAATCGCCGTGGCAGCGAGGACAGCCGTTATTTCGGATTCATCGACCGTGACCAGGTAGTAGGGAAAGTGAATCTCCGCTATTGGCCATTGAATGAGTGGGACGTCCAATTTAAAAACTGATCCTGAAGGGTCTACCCGTATAAAACAGTCAAGCACCCAGCAAGGCATCCCCTGCCTTGCTGGGTGCTTTTTATCATATCCAGGTTCGGATAGCATAACCGGGATGAGCCGAATGGAGCATTTTCCTGAAAACGAGCAAAAATTCGATCTCTACGTGCATGTTATCCTGTACGCTATAGGTAAACCATACCGGGGGAGGAAAGAATAGTGAAACAATACATGCGGATTACAGTGGTGCTGATCTTGGCGGTTTTTTTGACGGCATGTGGACAAGTGTCGGGCAATCAATCAATGGGAACGAAAGATGCTCCTCATCCCCAGATTGCCAAAAGGGACGTCTCCACACCGCTGACAGTGGAGGAAGCCCTTGAGCGCCAAGACGGTTCACTGGCTGAAGTAGCAGGATTTGTCACAGGTCAGCCTGTATCTGATTCGGAAGTGCTGACCGGTGATTTCACGAATGATTATGCCTTAGCCCTCGCGGATGAACGGGGAGAAGCAGATCCGGAGAAGATGCTGTTTGTGCAGATCCCTTCTTCACAAAGGCCTGAAGCAGGCTTGAAAACGAATCCCGACATATTCGGCAAGAAGCGAGTGATCTCTGGGAAACTGACCGGTTACTTTTCTCGCCCCGGTTTAAAGGAGGTCACCTCCATTTCGCCGGGGGAAGGGGACGAGGAGAAAGAGGAAGAGCCTTCGACAGACCCGGGAGACTACTACTCAAGCGCTGAAGGGTTGAGCGGTGGAGCACTGAAAGCGGCTCTTCACGATATCATCGATGATCATCGGGAGCTCTCTTATGGCGAGCTATGGGATGCGATCGCCAAAACGGATGAAGATCCCGATCAACCAGGTCATGTCATCCTTCTTTATACGGGCAGATCCCAGGCGCAGGCGCTGCACGGTGGAGATGTGGATGATTGGAACAGGGAGCATGTGTGGGCAAAGTCCCACGGGGATTTCGGGACGGCAAGAGGGCCGGGGACCGATCTACACCACCTGAGGCCCGCCGATGTTACAGTCAATTCTTCCAGGGGGAATCTGGATTTTGATAACGGCGGCTCACCCCATGATGAAGCGGATGGGAATTTTTCCGATGAAGACTCATGGGAGCCTCGGGACGAAGTGAAGGGAGACGTGGCGAGGATGCTCTTCTATATGGCCGTCCGATATGAAGGCGATGCGGGAGAAGTGGACCTTGAACTCAATGACCGGGTGAATAACGGCAAAGCACCGAATCACGGGAAGCTGTCGGTCCTGTTGGAATGGAATGAATCAGATCCCGTCGATGACCGTGAAAGACGGAGGAATGAGATCATTTATGAGGAGTATCAGGGGAATCGGAACCCTTTTATCGATCATCCAGAATGGGCAGAGCAAATATGGTGAAATGGACAGTCCGGGGCATCTTCCCGGGCTGTTTTGCTTTCTGTTGGAAATCAGGCGGATTAGCATATTTTATAAACGATCTATATTATAATGAACCTATCCAAAAAAACCGGGTACTTGCCGGATAGACTAAGAGTATAACGGAAAGGGAGTGAGGGAGATGACGGTAAGATTCATTCTCGGACGCTCTGGAACAGGGAAGACGCATCGCATATTGCGAGAAATGAAAGAGGAACTGAGGGAACGTCCACAAGGGACCCCGATCCTATATGTCGTACCTGACCAGATGTCCTTCATATCGGAATATGAGCTTGTGAACACACCGGGGTTGAACGGCATGATCCGGGCGCAGGTCTTCAGTTTTACACGTCTTGCGTGGAAGATCCTCCAGGAGACGGGAGGCATGACCCGCTATCATTTATCCGACGTGGGGCTCAATATGATGATCAGGAAAATCATCGAAGAGAAAAAAGGAGAATTGAGCATTTTCCGTAAGTCGTCGGAAAAACCCGGTTTCATCGGCCATGTGGAAACGATGCTCACAGAGTTCAAACGCTATTGCATCGAACCAGGTGACCTTGCCGCATTTAAAGAAAACGGCATGGGTAAAAAGGTGCTCCGGGATAAACTTGCGGATCTTGAGCTGATTTACGAAGAATTCCAGTCAGCGTTGCTGGGGAAATACCTCGATTCGGAAGACTATTTCCAGCTGCTTTCCGATCAGATCCAACATTCCGATCTTCTGCAGGATGCAGTCGTCTACATAGATGGTTTCCATAGTTTCACCCCACAGGAATACAGGATCATCCAGCAGCTCATCGAGCGCACGCGCAAGGTGACCATCGCCTTGACGGTGGATGCCAGGGAAGTAGGGCTTCCTGAGAACGAACTAAGCCTCTTCCGGATGACGAGTGAAACTTATGGGATCATCCGGGAAGGCTGCACCGCAGCTGCTATTCCGGTTGAAGAAGAAGTGATGGAGGCGCCGATCCGCTATCAAAGCGGACCGCTTGCCCATCTGGAACAGCACTATGAGACAAGACCTATCATCCCTTCGGAGGCAGCTGGCAATCGCATTGAATTCATGGAAGCGTCCAATCGACGGGCGGAGATCGAGGGGGTTGCACGGAAAATCCGGGAGCTTGCCCGCGGAAGGGATCACCGCTATAAGGATATCGCCGTCCTTGTCAGGAACGGGGCGGACTACAGGGACAAAATCGAAACGATCTTCCAAGACCATGATATACCGTACTTCCTGGATCAAAAGCGGACGATGCTCAATCATCCCCTGATTGAACTAATCCGATCCACTCTTGAAATCATCTCTTCCAACTGGAGGTACGAACCCGTATTCCGGGCAGTGAAGACCGATTTATTATTCCCCCTTCACGAGGAACCGGGGGAGCTCAGGGAGAAAATGGACCGACTGGAGAATTACGTTCTGGCCCATGGGGTGAAAGGAGACCGGTGGGTGAAGAAGGATCGGTGGAAATACCGCCGATTCAGGGGACTTGAACATGTGGACTCCCCTCAGACCGACCAGGAAAAAGAAATCGAGCATGAAATCAACGAGCTTCGCCTCTTCATCTCCGCCCCTATCATCCGTCTGTCAAAACGGTTGAAAAAGCAGAAGACGGGGCAGGAATACTGCGAAACGTTATTCGCTTATCTGGAGGAACTTGATATTCCGGCGAAGCTCGAGCGGAAGCGAATGGAGGCTGAAGAGAACGGCGATCTGGTCGCCGCAAGGGAGCATGATCAGGCGTGGGCCGCTGTCATGGATCTCCTCGATCAATACGTGGAGATCCTTGGAGGAGAAAAAACGAGTGTAAAGGCATTCGCGTCAATTCTCGATACGGGCATGGAAGCGATGAAGTTTTCCCTCGTACCGCCTGCCATCGATCAGGTCATCATTGCCGATCTGGAGAAATCAAGGCTCGCCCATATCAAAACTGCGTTTGTCATCGGTGTGAACGAAGGGATACTTCCGGCCAAAGTGACAGAAGATGGTATCCTGTCGGATGAAGACAGGGAAACCCTGCAAATCGCAGGCGTGAAAGTCGGGCCAAGGAGCAGGACCAAGCTACTCGACGAAGAGTTTGTTGCATATAAAGCGTTCACGACACCTGGTGAACGATTGATCATTTCCTATCCGATTGCCGATGAAGAGGGAAAGGCCCTCCTGCCATCGCCCCTTATCAAGAGGCTTAAGGAACTATTCCCGGAGGCAAGGCATTCCCTTGTCGTCAATGATCCCGCGGAGCTTGACGAAAGAGGGCAACTCGACTACGTCAGTCATCCCGGGGTATCGATTGCCCATTTGACGACGCAGCTTCAGCAAAAGAAGCGGGGATACCCGGTGTTTGATTTTTGGTGGGATGTATATGACTACTATGTGACTTCCGATGAATGGAAGTGGCATGCCGGCCATGTACTCTCCAGCTTGTTCCATCGCAATGAATCGGCCGATTTGACCGATGAGTCGAGCAAGGACCTGTACGGGGAGCATATCCTGGCCAGCGTCTCAAGGATGGAAATGTTCCACGGCTGTCCGTTCTCCCACTTTGCAAGCCACGGTTTGAAGCTGAGGGAGCGGGAATTATTCAGACTGGAGGCACCCGATATAGGGGAAATGTTCCACTCTGCGCTCAAATGGATATCGGAAGAAGTGGAGCGTGCCGGTCTGAGCTGGGCATCACTCTCCAAGAACCAGTGCCTACGCCTTGCCAAGGAGGCCGTGACGATGCTTGCGCCTAAACTGCAGCATCAGATCCTCCTCAGTTCAAATCGCTACCACTATATTGCGCAGAAGCTTGAACAGATTATCGGGCGTGCGAATTTGATCCTAAGCGAACATGCGAAAGCCAGCGGCTTCGTACCCGTCGGCGTTGAACTTGGGTTCGGACCGAAAGCGACCCTACCCCCATTCCAATTCAAACTGCGCAACGGTACGCAAATGGAGCTTCAGGGAAGGATCGACCGGGTGGATAAAGCTGAGGACCAGAACGGTGTGTACCTGCGCATCGTCGATTACAAATCGAGCGCCAGGGACCTGGACATGACAGAGGTGTACTACGGGCTGGCCCTTCAGATGCTCACCTATTTGGATATCGTCTTGAGCAATTCCAAGCAGTTTGTAGGAAAGGAAGCACAACCTGCGGGCGTCCTCTATTTCCACGTGCATAATCCTTTGATCAACAGCAAGAAGCTCCTTACCCTCGATCAAATCGAACAGGAGATTTTCAAAAGCTTCAAGATGAAAGGACTGGTGCTAGGGGACAGCGATGTGATCCGCCTCATGGACCAGACGTTGGATACGGGAAGTTCAGATATCATCTCCGCAGGTATCAAAAAGGACGGATCCCTGTCATCAAGATCGAAGGCGGCATCAGGAGAAGACTTCCAGTTCATGCGCCATCATGTAAGGAAAATGTATGAATCATCAGGAAACCGGATCGTTTCCGGTGAAACGGCCATTGCCCCGTACAAACTGAAGGACCGGACACCATGTCAGTTCTGTTCTTACAAACCCGTCTGTCAGTTCGATCAGTCCCTTGAGGAAAATGAATACAGGGTCCTACCCGAGGCAAAGACCGAAGACATCATGGCGAAGATAAGAGAGG
Organism: Rossellomorea marisflavi; assembly: GCF_001274775.1. Taxonomy (GTDB): domain Bacteria; phylum Bacillota; class Bacilli; order Bacillales; family Bacillaceae_B; genus Rossellomorea; species Rossellomorea marisflavi. The sequence continues at coordinate 1,651,119 of NZ_LGUE01000001.1, read as the reverse complement.
AGGCTGATCAATGAGCAGTCATCATATACCTGTAAAACCAGACGAAGCAACGTGGACGGATGATCAGTGGAAGGCCATCTGGGCGAAAGGACAGGATGTCCTTGTGGCCGCAGCAGCCGGATCGGGAAAAACGGCGGTGCTCGTGGAGCGAATCATTCAGCGGATCGTATCCGGTCAAGACGGATTGGATGTGGATGAACTGCTGGTCGTTACCTTCACGAATGCCTCTGCTGCCGAGATGAGGCACAGGATCGGTCAAGCCCTTGAAAAAGCCATCGATTCCGATCCCCATTCCACCCATTTGAGAAAACAGCTGAGCTTATTGAACAAGGCGTCGATTTCCACCCTGCATTCATTCTGCCTCGAGGTGATCCGGAAATACTATTATTTGATCGATGTCGATCCCGGCTTCAGGATTGCCGATGCGACCGAAGGAGATCTTATCAGGGATGAAGTGGTGGAAGATCTGTTTGAAGAAGAGTACGGCAAGGAGGGGAATACCCCATTCTACACACTGGTGGATACGTTTACGAGTGATCGGAGCGATAAAGCCCTACAGGATATGATCCTCAAGCTTTATGATTTCTCCAGGTCCCATCCCGCACCGTCCCAGTGGCTGAACGGTCTTGGTGAAATGTATGGCGTGGGAGGGGTCGAGAGCATAGATGAACTCCCGATTGCCGACTATCTCCACAGGGATATATCCCTTCAGCTTGAAGGGGCAAAGGATGTATTCCAGCAGGCATTGAACATGAGCCGTATGCCTGGAGGGCCATCACCACGGGCAGAAAATTTCCTCGATGACCTTGGTGTCGTCGAAATGCTTCAGCTCAAGCAGAAGGAGTCATGGGAAGCTCTTTACGAAGGGATTCAAGCCCTCCATTTCACTAAACTGAAACCATGCCGTGGAGATGACTTCAACAAAGATCTGGTGGATCGTGCAAAGGCCCTTCGTGATCAAGGGAAGAAGATGGTAGAGAAGATCCAGGAAGATTTCTTTTCCCGCCGACCGGATTCATTTTTGAAAGATATGGGAGAAATGCAGGCTGTCATCGTCACATTGGCGGAACTTGTCTCCCGATTTGCCATCCGCTTCAAAGAAGCTAAAGAAGAAAAAGGTCTTGTCGATTTTGCCGATCTCGAACATTTTTGCCTCGATATCCTCAGGGAGCCAGGAAGTGCGGAATTGATTCCCTCACCGGCAGCGATGGAGTACAAGGAGAAGTTCAAAGAGGTCCTCATTGATGAATATCAGGACACCAATATGGTACAGGAGTCCATTCTGAGGCTGATCACTGAAGCGGATGAAGGGAAAGGGAACCGGTTCATGGTAGGGGACGTCAAGCAGTCGATCTACCGCTTCCGTCTGGCTGAACCGAACCTTTTCCTGGATAAATACAACCGGTTCGGCAGTGACGGAACGGGAATGAAAATCGACCTTTCCAAAAACTTCAGGAGCAGAAAGGAAGTGCTGGACGGGACCAATTTCCTGTTCAAACAGATCATGGGCATGAATGTCGGGGAAATGGAGTATAACCGGGAAGCGGAATTGGTTCCGGGTGCCCCGTATCCGGCGGACCAGCCTTATCCTGTAGAGCTTGCACTGATACAACAGGAGACAGGAGGCGATGATCCCCTCGACAGTGAGGATATCGAAAAATCTGTACTGGAAGCAAGATTCATGGCGAGGAAAGTCAAAGAGCTCATCGAAGGCCGGACGCTCATACATGATGCCAAGAGCGGTACGGATCGTCCGGTCGAATATCGTGATATCGTCATTCTTCTCCGTTCGATGCCGTGGGCGCCGGAAATCATGGAAGAATTCAAGCGTCACGGGATTCCTATTTACGCCAATCTGTCCACCGGTTACTTCGATGCCGTCGAAGTGGCCATCATGCTCTCGCTTTTAAAGGTGATCGATAACCCGTATCAGGACATCCCCCTGGCATCGGTCTTGAGGTCACCGGTGGTCGGCCTCGATGAAGAGGGACTTGCGAGGATCCGGATCCATTCTAAAGCCGGAACGTACTATGAAGCAATGAAATCCTTTGCGAAAAAGAGACCTCAGGGAGAACGGGATGAAGAAGTGTACGAAAAGGTCCGCGTGTTCTTGTATCATTTGGAACTCTGGCGTACAAAAGCAAGGCAGGGCTCGGTAACGGAACTGATCTGGCAGCTATATAGGGATACGCGATTTTATGATTACGTAGGCGGAATGGCTGGTGGAAAGCAGCGCCAGGCGAATCTGCGGGCTTTATATGACCGTGCAAGGCAGTACGAGGAAACATCGTTCCGGGGGCTGTTCCGATTCCTTCGATTCATCGATCGGATGAGGGAAAGAGGGGATGATCTAGGGGTTGCCCGGGCATTGAGCGAGCAGGAAGATGTGGTCAGGCTGATGACGATCCATTCAAGTAAAGGACTTGAATTCCCGGTTGTGTTCGTGGCAGGGACCACGAGGCAATTCAACCTCATGGACCTGAATGCTGCCTATCTTCTGGATAAGGATCTCGGCCTGGCAGCGAAATACACCGATCCCGTAAAGCGGATCAGCTATCCGTCCCTACCGCAGCTTGCCTTCAAACGAAAGAAGAAGCTAGAAGCGATTTCTGAAGAGATGAGGGTCCTGTATGTAGCCCTCACACGGGCAAAGGAGAAGCTGTACCTGGTCGGGACCGTCAAGAACATTGATAAGACCCTTGATAACTGGAAGCGCCGAGGCACAACGGAAGAGTGGTTGCTAAGCGACCATGAACGTTCAAAAGCCCTTTCGTACCTCGACTGGATCGGGCCGGCAGTTCTTCGCCACAGGGATGGAGACCCACTGAGAGCAGATGGGCTCGCCGGGACGAATGATATTGCCGATCATCCATCCTCTTGGAAGATCAGCACATTCCAGGCAGCAGATCTTATGGAGGAATCGGGTGATGATAAAGGGGATTCACAGGACTGGATGGACACCATCAAGGCATCCGCAGAGATGGGGATGGATTCACCTTTCGAAGAGGAAGTGCTCCACCGCCTCTCTTGGACGTATCCCCATGAGAGGGCTACAAGTCTCAGGTCCAAGCAGTCCGTTTCCGAGCTTAAGCGGATGGTGGAGATCAAGGATGAAGCGGCAAGCAACGATATTCTGAGAAGGCACCAGAAGCCGGTATATGAACGACCGAAATTCATGCAGTCCAAGGACCTCTCCCCGGCAGAAAAAGGGACAGCCATGCATGCTGTCATGCAGCATCTTACCCTCAGTGGATCGGCACCCGGCGAAGGGGACATACGCAGTCTGATGGAGGACCTTCTAAGACGCGAGATCATGACGGAAGAACAGATTTCCTCCATCGATGTCTTACGCATCGAGCAATTCTTCCATACTCCAGTCGGAGCCCGGTTGTTGAATGCAAGTGAAATCCAACGGGAAATCCCGTTCAGTATGAGCGTCCCCCTGAGGGATATCACCCTCGACGGAGAAGGAGCACCGGAAGAAACGGTTCTGGTCCAAGGGGTGATCGACTGTGTGTTCCGGGATGAGACAGGTCTCATCCTTCTCGATTATAAGACGGATGGGATCCACGATCGATACGAGAATGGATTCGAGGAAGCAAGGCCGGTCCTGGAAGAGCGGTACAGGGTCCAAATCGAACTGTACACACGTGCCCTGGAATCCATCTGGAAAGAACCTGTGAAAGAGAAATTCCTCTACTTCTTCGATGGCGGGCATGTCCTCGAAATCTGAAGGGTATCCTACATGTAAGAAAAAGGGAGGGGAGACACCCATGGCTGAGGACCAAACGTGCGAACTCTGCGGCAGACGCGATGTGGAGACGACCACCCATCATCTTACACCGAAAGAGGTCGGGGGGACATTTCTCCCGACGGCTGAACTTTGCATCCCGTGTCATAAACAAATCCATTCCCTCTATACGAATGAGGAGCTTGGGATCCGCCTGAATACCATCGAAACCCTGCGTCATGACCCAAAGATATCCGCGTTCATCAAGTGGATCAGGAAGCAACCATCGTCCAAACTCGTCAGAACGAGGAAAAGCAGGGAACGGAGAAAGAGAAAATGAATCCAAAAAAAGGCTGAGACAAATCTGTTTTAGTCATAGTAAAACCCGGATCAATTGCCTACGAAAAAGCAAATGATCCGGGTTTTACATTCGTTCAATGAACATTCAAATTTCATCGTTTCCAGCGGTTGATCGGAGTGCAAGACGAAGACTCCAGCGGGAAGAGTAGCTGATGTGAGACCCCGCAGGCGTGCCGAGGAGGCTCACGGGCTACCCGCGGAAAGCGAAGTCTTGCACGGAGATCATGAGCGGTATTAAAGGGGCCACTTTTAGTTTTGTCCCACCCTCGTTAGTTGTTGCCGGCAATCGGCTGGTCGACTACGTTGCAGTCAAAAGTGGTCGTGGCGCTGAATACATTGTAGGTGAGCTGGAATGGACCGGTGTTGAACCCGCCAGAGCCACCATAAGTTTTAGAAGCGTTTTTGGGGGAAATGATTCCCGTGTCTCCGAACTGTACGTTCCCCCCGCCGATATTCAGAATCGAGACGGGTCCGACTAATGCTGGCATATCTACCATCTCCTGTCGCGAGTAAGTCCTATCATCATTAGCCTATGTGATTGTATGAAAAAGGTTAATTGGGCTCTTCGATTTCTTCCGACTGCGTCTGACCGTTCCCTCCCTCGGCATCTTCGAGCTGGCGGATGTGTTTTACCCTGGCATCCATGGAAACAAGAGAAACATTCCCGACGTGTATGATGGAGGAGAAAGCCGTTGCTTTTACAAATAAGCGATTGACCTTGATAGGACAAAGGTTCAACCGCGAGACGTTTACTCTTGGATCAATGGGGGCTTTCTGAATGGGGGATTGGAACACCCGATAACCGTAGCTCCCTTCACTGGAAAGGAAGAATTCCTTCTCCCGCTGGACGGCGTATGCCCATGACACGGAGTCGATGTTCCGCGTATCCCCCAGTTGGTAAAACGAGCTGAATGCCAGGGTGATACCTTCGAGTTGATTCACGATGGAATAGCGCATGGTCATCCTTTCGGGGTCAGGGGTACAAAAGGTCCGATGATCAAGGATTCAGCAGGGGTGTCAAAAGCTGAGGTGAGCTGAATGATATCTGCGTCTCCGATCAGGACGAGGGAAGAGCTTGCGACCCCCGCAATATCGATGTTTCCGACGGATAATTCCCTATTGATTACCTGGAGGTTCATGTTGATTCATCCCTTCCATATTGTTTGGCATTTGAGACATGAAGGTGTACAGAGCAGTTTGGATATCCTGTTTGATCCGGGACAGCACTTTCGCCTCCCATTCCTCTTTTGAGTGCCGGCCCTCCATGTAGGGGATCGTTTCAAGATAGAATTCGATTCTTCCCGGCATTTGATTCAGGAGGTCCTGTTGGATCATATCATGATACTGGGGATCCAATGAACGTTGGAACTGCATTTCGTTATCCTGAATCAAGACGGGAAGTTCTTCTTTGATATACCTTCCGACTGCTTCCGCAAGCCTCGCCTTATAGGGCCCTAGATCCTGCATGGATTTGACGTTCACGTTTTGCTCCACTGCCAGATCTTCGATGGTCTCTTTCAGCGAGTTCGGGTTCAGTCCGATGTTCAATGTGCCATCAAGGGACTCCACCTTGAGCTGATCGAATTTATATTCGATTTTCTCCACGTTGATTGATGGAGAGTCCCTCATATTCTGGAGCTCAGCGGAGAGATCATTCATCCTTTTTTCTAACGCGGCAATCTTTGAATGGAGATTTTCAATATATTGATAGAGTTGTTGTGGGGTCATATAGTAATTATTCATGGTACCACCTCTTTCAGTGCCGCGTGATTTCCTTACGATTCGCCTGGGGGTTGCAGAGGGACGAAGGGAGGTACGGATTGTGATTGTCCTCCCGTACCCCCGTTCTTTTGTGCCTGTGGAGCAGGTTCGGTGAATCCGCCTGTATTATAAAGGTAATCATTTGTAGCGATTTGTCCGCACGTCCCGATCTGAAGGACCGAGGAATTGGACATTCCGCCGATTTTGATGAATTGGATTTGGATGGACTGCTGCACATAATAATTCATCTCGCCACATCCTTAAACGTTTAGGATAATCCCTTGATCCATCGTGTCATCATCCACGGTGTATGTCAGGGAGCTTTCGTTATAGACGGATATTCCGCGTCCGGTGATGAAGGATCCAGCTCCTGCAAAGGTCTTGGCCGTTGAAATGGGGCTGATGTTGAATACGTCACCTATATGGAAAACACCGCTCGAACCAATGCTGATCACCTGGGCGAAGCCTACGATCGCGGGCATAAAATACTCACACCTTTGTTTATCAATAATTAGTACCAATGTATGTGAGAATTTTGCAAAAGTGACAATCGCCTAATCGGCCGTTTCGATGTACACTAGAGTAGAAGAGATTAAGAAAGGGGGACGATTCATGGCAGGTCTATCACCTGTGAGTCAATCGGAAAGAATAATCAGCCTCGATGTGATAAGGGGGTTTTCACTACTCGGTATCTTGATCATCAATATGATCTCATTCCATTCGCCATTTCTCTATATGGACCCGTATTCCTGGTGGAAAACGGCCGGTGATACAGCGTTGTATCCCTGGATCGATATCTTTGTCCAAGCCAGTTTTTATCCGCTGTTCGCGATGCTTTTCGGCTATGGTTTGGGTATACAAAAGATCCGGGCCGATGTAAAAGGGACATCCTTTTATATGTTCGGGATCCGGAGGCTGTTGATTTTACTCGTCATCGGATGCCTCCACGCCTTTTTCATCTGGTCGGGTGACATCCTCATCAACTATGCGGTATTCGGGCTGATGCTCCTCTTGTTCATGAATATGACTGGTAAATGGCTCATGATGTTGGGAGGCGCTATGCTGATCTTGCCTCAGGTTTTTTTTAGCTCTTTGCTCGTATTGATGACATTCGTCGATCCTGAAGGGGTAAGTTTCTACACGGATATCGCGTCACTTCAGAATTCGGTTGCCGCTTATGGGAACGGGTCATTCGGCGACATCATGAGTCAGCGCTTTTCTGACTGGTATGCGGTGAACGGTCCGGGGAACTTCATCTTCCTTGGTCTGTCGATCCTGCCCATGATGCTGATCGGAGCAGGGGCTAGCAAACTGAGATTATTGGAGAAAGTCGCCTTACATAAGAAAGCCTGGCTGTGGATCGGGATCTCCACATTGGTGATCGGGACTGCGATCAAATCACTGCCGTTTCTGATCGAGGCCAATACGGCCTATGGCTATATCCAGGATTTCCTGGGAGGTCCGTTCTTATCAGTATCTTATGCAATAATACTCTCATTATTATTGCAGAACCAAAAAATCTTGAAGTGGAGCAAGCCCATTGCGTCGATGGGGAAGATGTCGATGACCAACTATCTGCTTCAATCGATCATCGGGACCCTTATCTTCTATTCTTATGGACTAGGACTCTATGGGGAGGTCACGTTGACGACAGGGACTCTCCTTGCAATCGGGATTTATATCGTCCAGGTCATATTCTCGGAGATCTGGCTCACGTACTTCAAATACGGACCAGTCGAAAAAGTATGGCGGTTACTGAGCTATGGGAAGCGAAATCTGTCTACTGACAGACACCATCAAATCAAGGGGGAGTAAACGATGAAATTAGTCAGCTTTTCGGAAAATGATCGTGTATCGTATGGGATTTGGAGTGAGAACGGGGTAGTGGATGTATTCGCGGCCAGCACCGAGCTCGGAGAAGGGCATGCCCTGCCGATGGATGTGAGGAGTGGAATCGCGGAAGGGGACGGATTCGTAAAAAGGATTGAGGAAGCATGGGCTGCCATGGATGAGGAAGCCCTTGACCGGCACACGTATGATCCAGATGCGATCCGCCTTCTACCTCCCCTCACGTCACTCGGGAAAAATATCATGTGCGTCGGGAAAAACTACCGTGACCATGCCATCGAGATGGGGGCAGAAGATGCGCCTGAAAACATCATGATCTTCACCAAGGCACCAACCACCCTGGCTGCATCAGGGGAAGAGCTCCCTGCCCATGATGAGCTTACAGAACAGCTTGATTATGAAGGGGAACTTGCCGTGGTTATCGGACAGGGAGGGCGCGGCATTTCAGTGGAAGACGCCATGGACCATGTCTTCGGCTACACGATCCTGAATGATATCACGGCGAGGGATCTGCAGAAAAAGCACGGTCAGTTCTTCCTCGGCAAAAGCCTCGATGGAACCTGTCCCATGGGCCCGTATGTCGTTACGAAGGGGGAAATCGGCGATCCTCACGATCTGTCCATCACTACAAAGGTCAATGGGGAAGTCAGACAGTCCTCGAACACGAGCAATATGATGTTCAAGATCAGCGACATCATCTCGATCCTCTCAAAAGGGATGACCCTCGAGCCTGGTGATGTGATTGCGACGGGTACCCCCGCAGGAGTAGGGAAAGGCTTCAACCCTCCCAAATTCCTGAAGCGCGGCGATCTGATTGAAATCGAAGTGGGATCGGTAGGAAAATTGACAAATCGGTTACAGTCCTAGATAAAATTTTGGAATGGTGGCGGACTATGGTAATATTATGAGCGTACATATACTCTTTTTTAGGAGGGTTCACATGTTTGATAGAACGGATGCTCATATTACGACATGGGCGATCGCCATCATCTTGTTTTTTGTAGCGTTAGGGCTTCACAGAGCCGGGAATGCTAAAGCAATGAAAATTGTACATATGATCCTGCGATTATTCTACATCCTGATCATTGTGACCGGAGCGCTGTTGTTCTGGAAACACCAAGGAATTGATCCTGCCCTTTACGGTGTCAAAGGATTGGTCGGCATTTGGGTAATTGCCATGTTCGAAATTATCCTCGTGCGCTTGAATAAAGGGAAAAGTACGAAGGTGGCCTCTATCTTGCTGGTCATTGCCCTTTTGATTGTTCTCTACCTTGGATTCAAGCTTCCGCTGGGAATTAACTTCCTGGCGTAAGCAAAAAACCGTTGCCTGTAAATGGGCAACGGTTTTTTTGTTCTTCGGTTAAGTCTAAAACGCCTTGTAGCTTCTCCTTTTGTTGGTCTTTCCGAGGTTACTACTTTACGATATTCTCGATAACGATCCTCTTACCCGTGCTGAGGGTGAATTCAAAGCGATCGCGCTGTTTTTTGTAGTAGGTGAAGTGGTGTTGTACCGCGCAGATTTCGTCCCCGTTGTCGAAGGTGATGAAGTTCACGCCCTGTTTGATTTTCTGGTTTTCGAGGAATACCAGATGGTTGTGACAAAAAATACAATCGTAAATGGAATAGTTCAGATTGTTCAATGTGGTGATGAATTGGTTGAATGCGTCATCCGATATTTCCTCCATCAGGTTTTCAAGGGAGAACAAGATGCTTTTCTTGATCAAGATCCGATCCCCGTTCTCGATCCTGAATTTCTCATATGGGGTTGCGAGGATACCGTCCTCCAACAGGACACCCGTGATCCATTCGTCGTCCCTGTATAGTCTGAGCTCCTGATGAAGGTAAAAATCCAGTTCCGACTCCTCTTCGGCATCTATCTCAAAGAAATACCATATATCATCTTCTAAGAGCACGGTCCCTTCGGAGTATGCCCGCTTTTGGGATTTTAATATGTTCGATCGATAAATATTGCTCAAATGAATATCCCTCCTTAACTACATTACTTATCATTATTATCATATTTCATTCATATAAAATTGATTGAGTCAATTAACCATTTCCCTTTAGAAGCATAAGATAATCTACATGTCGAAGAGCAGTTTTCTACGAAAGTGAGGATGATGACCATGTGCGGGATCACAGGATGGATACATTTCGAACGAAATCTGACAGGTGAACGAGGGATTGTTAGGGAGATGGCGGAAACATTATCGAAGCGGGGGCCCGATGAAAATAATCTATGGGGCGATGAACATGTCCTGTTCGGTCATAAGAGGCTGATCGTGGTCGATCCGGAAGGCGGACGGCAGCCCATGTCCATCCAGCATGAGGGGAAATCCTATACAATCTGCTATAACGGTGAGTTGTATAACACGGAAGATCTCAGGGACGTACTGAAAGGAAAGGGATATACGTTTCGGGGGCATTCGGATACAGAGGTCCTCCTCACATCCTATATCGAATGGAAGGAAGCGTGCGTTGATCATTTGAACGGTATATTTGCCTTTGCCGTCTGGGATGAACAGGAAGGGCGGGTTTTCCTTGCCCGTGATCGACTTGGCGTCAAACCCCTCTTTTACACGGAAAAAGACGGTGGTCTCTTATTTGCGTCAGAAATCAAAGCATTGCTGGCCCACCCTGATATCGAACCTGAAATCGATCTTCAAGGATTGAAGGAAGTGTTGGGACTCGGGCCATCGAGGACCCCGGGGCATGGTGTTTTCAGAGGGGTACAGGAACTGCGCCCCGCATTCGCCATGAGCTTCGGTCCTGAAGGTATGAAGAAGTGGAGATATTGGAATGTGAAAAGTGAGAAGCACACAGATTCTTTCGAAGAGACCGTAGAAAAAGTGAGATTCCTCGTGACGGATGCAATCAAAAGGCAGCTAGTATCGGATGTGCCCCTGTGTACCTTTTTATCAGGTGGTCTTGATTCCAGTGCCATCACGGCGGTTGCTGCCAATTGCTACAGGGATGAAGGGAAGGGGCAGCTCCATACGTACTCCATCGATTACGAAGGAAACGATGAACACTTCAAGGCCAATGACTTCCAGCCCAATGCAGATGCGTACTGGATCAATCAAATGACCCAGGAATTCGGAACCGTTCATCACAGCTGCGTCATCGATCAGGAAAAGCTGAAAGAATACCTCACGGAGGCCGTCCTGGTAAGGGATCTGCCAGGTATGGCCGATGTTGATTCGTCCCTATTGTGGTTTTGTGAGGAAATCAAACAGGACTTCACGGTCGGTCTATCGGGCGAGTGCGCGGACGAAATTTTCGGGGGATACCCATGGTTTCATAGGGAGGATGACTTCAATCGCAAAGGATTCCCGTGGATGCGTTCAACACAAGAAAGGCAGGGACTCCTGAAGGAAGAGTGGAGCAAAAAGCTCAATCTCGAAGACTACGTACAGGCAAGGTATAAGGATACAGTGGAAGAAACCCCTTTGCTTGAAGGAGAATCGGAAGAAGAGGTGAAAAGGAGGCAGATGTTCTATCTGAATCAGCTATGGTTCATGACGACCCTCCTGGACCGGAAGGATCGCATGAGCATGGGGGCGAGCCTCGAGGTCAGGGTGCCATTTGCCGATCACCGTCTCGTAGAATATGCGTGGAATATCCCTTGGGAGATGAAACATCACGAAGGAAGGGAAAAAGGTCTTCTAAGGAAAGCACTTGAGGGCATCCTCCCTGATGAAGTGCTCTACCGCAAAAAGAGTCCTTATCCCAAAACACATCACCCTAAGTATACAGAACTTGTACGTGGATGGCTGTCAGAGATCCTGGAAGATGAAACGAGTGTCCTTCATACCTTATTCGATGAAGAAAAGCTGAAGGACATCGTCCAATCCGGTGGCGCTGCATTCCAGACCCCATGGTACGGCCAGCTCATGACCGGTCCGCAGCTTCTTGCCCATCTGGCACAGATCCATGTCTGGTTCAAGACCTACAATATTAAAATCGTTTCCTGAAGACACAGAGCCCCGGACGAATGTCCGGGCTTTTTTTGTGGGGACATCAGGGGGAGTGGGGGCGCCCGGCTCGAGGCTACGTGATTAAAATGATCTTTTATTCATAGTAATCATTAAAGAGGAAAAAAGAGGGTAAACTAAGAGGGAATCCTCATATGACTATTTTTACATATGGCAAAAGAGAAATTTGTTAGTAAAATAGAGTGTTAATCTTTGTGCCCGTGAAAAAAGCAATGTATACTTAATTTATAATCTATGTTCAGGTATTGTATATAATTTGTATAAGGGGGAAGAAAAGATGTCCAAAAATGTGATTGTCATCGGAGCGGGACCTGGAGGTTTGGCTTCAGCCATGCTTCTGGCCAGTAAAGGATATGAAGTCGACGTATATGAAAAGCATGCCTTTGTTGGCGGTCGCAACGGTGCCATCAAACAAGACGGATATACATTCGATATCGGGCCGACGTTCCTTGGCATGCCGGAGATCGCGGAGGAACTTTTTGAAGCGGCGGGGAAAGACCTTCATGATTATGTAGATCTGAAGGAGCTGCCTATGATGTACGAGCTGAAATTCAAAGATAAAGATGTGAAGATGTACAGGGATCCAGAGCGGCTGAAAGAGGAAATTGAACGCCATTTCCCCGGGAATGGAAAAGGGTATGAGCGGTTCATGAATGACACGCGCAAGAAGATGGAGCGCTTGAAACCCATCCTTCAAAGCCCGATGGACCAGTACTATCAATATATCAGCTGGAAAGTCCTGCGGGCCCTGCCTCAGCTTTCCCTGGGTAAGTCGCTCTACAGCGTGCTGAGTGACTACTTCACCGATCACGAACTGAGACTTTCATTTACCTTCCAGTCAAAATATCTGGGTATGTCACCTTGGGAATGTCCCGGGGCTTTCTCCATCCTTTCTTTCATGGAACACGAGTACGGTGTATTTCATCCCATCGGCGGGGTGAATCAGCTTTCAGAAGCGATGGCGAAAGTCGTAAGAGAAAGCGGAGGAAAGATCCATCTCTCGACGGGAATCAAAAAACTTTGGCTTGAAGGGAAAAACGTCAAAGGGGTCATCCTCGAAAATGGGGAGAAGGTATCAGCCGATGAAGTGGTCATTAATGGCGACTTCGCTCACGTGATGACGAATTTGGTGGATGACGGTGTGCTGAAGAAGTATAGCAAAGAAAAGCTTTCAAAGAAAAAATATTCATGCTCCACCTTCATGATCTACCTCGGTCTTGATAAACAATATGATCTGCCTCACCATACAATCATATTTGCCGATGACTACAAGAAAAATGTAGAAGAGATCACGAAAACGATGGCTTTATCAGAAGATCCCTCCATCTATGTTCAGAATGCTTCCGTCACTGATCCTACCCTTGCGCCGGAGGGACACTCCACGCTTTATGTCCTCGCCCCGGTACCGAATAATATGAGTGAGATCGACTGGGAAGAAAATCAAGAAAACTTCAAGGAGCTCGTCATTCGTTCCCTGGAGGAGCGAGCGGGTCTCGAGGATATCCGGAGTCATATCCGTTTCGAAAAGGTACTTGATCCCCATCAATGGGAAACCGACTTCAATATCTACAAAGGAGCGACCTTCAATCTTGGTCATCAGCTCACGCAAATGATGGCCCTCAGACCTCATAACAAATTCGAAGAACTCGATCACTGCTGGCTTGTCGGCGGGGGCACACATCCGGGAAGCGGACTGCCGACGATACTCGAATCGGCCAGGATCACCACATCGATCATGATGAAGGAAGATGCCTCCCAAACTTCAGGCGCTCACAGGGCAATGGAGGAAGCGCTATGAAGGTGGCGGTAGCGGGATCGGGAATCGGTGGGTTGATTACAGGGCTGCTTCTTGCAAAGAATGGGCACAAAGTGACGATTTTTGAAAAAGAAGACAGCATTGGGGGCAGGCTTGCGTTTGTCACCAAGGGGGACTATAAAATCGATAAGGGACCGACCATTGTCCTTCTGCCCGACATGTTGATGTCGATCCTGGCAGATGCAGGTGTGAATACAGAAGAAATCGAACTCATTCGCTGTGATCCCCTTTATGGGATCCACTTCCCGGACGGGCAGACATACCGGAAATTTGCGGATCTTGAAACGCAGCTGGATGAAATAAGGCGGGAGTTCCCTGGTGATGAGGAAGGATTCAAGAGGTTCATGGCAGATATGGATGAGCGCTTTGCCATCGGTGAACCTCAATTTCTCCAGTCCTCTTTCCTTGGCATAAAAGACTATATAAATCCAAAGACTATCGGCTCCCTCATTAAGCTCAAGGCGTATCGAACGGTCATGTCGAACCTGAAAACATACTTTTCCCATGAGCGGTTACAGATGTCATATGGATTGCAATCACTCTATATCGGAGGGAACCCCTATTCCACTCCCGCCATTTACAGCCTGGTATCATTCAGTGAGCATAAGCACGGAATCTACTATATTAAAGGCGGGTATGCAAGTATCCTTGACCCGGTACGGAAGGCGTGCGAGAGGCTAGGGGTGGAGATCAAAACGTCATGTCCCGTGGAGAAGGTCCTTGTGGAGGATGGCAAGGCGGAAGGGATCCGAACGGGTGAGGGGGACTTCCTCGCGGATGCCGTCGTAGTGAATGGTGATTTCCCTGGGACGCACTCCCTCATGGAGCGTACATCCGATAAAAAATATAAGCCTTCTTCCGGATGCGTCCTGTTCTATTTGGGAGTCAAAGGTACCTATCCTGATAAAGATCTTCACCAATTTTACCTTAATGAACATTTCTCGAAAAATATGAAGGAGATCTTCGAGAAAGGGAAAGTACCTTCGGAACCTTCTTTTTATGTGTTCAATCCATCCATCGTGGACGAATCCCTTGCACCAGAAGGGAATAGTGTCCTCTATGTTTTGGTCCCGGTTCCCGCATCTGAAAAGATTGATTGGGAGGAAGCTTCGGGATATCTTTCGTCCTATGTTTTAGATACAATGGAAGAGAGCGGATTCGATGATTTGAGGGAGCGGCTGAATTGGATGGAAACACGGACGCCTGAGCAGGCCCGTCAGGAAGGGCTATATGCAGGGGGGAGCTTCGGGATAGCCCCTGCGCTCGGACAATCTGGTCCTTTCCGACCACAGGTGCAGCCGTTCCCGGAGAAGAACGTGTTTGCTGTCGGAGCATCGACTCATCCCGGCGGGGGTGTTCCCATCGTGATGCAAGGGGCAAAACTGGTCGAACAGGCCGTGCAGAGATATGTTGAAGAGGAATTAGAAAGGAAGGATGTGACCATGGATGAACAGGATTTCGGCAGCGTACGATCACTGTGAATCGGTGATCAAACATCATTCGAAAACGTTTTTCAGGGCATTTTCCCTTTTGCCCAAGAATCAGCGTAAAGCGGTGTGGGCGGTGTACGCTTTTTGCCGTAGAGCGGATGATATCGTGGATGAGGGGAGCCCGCCTGAGGTATTGGATCGTTTTGAGCAGGAATTTGAGCTATTCCTTGAAGGGACTTTTGAAGAGCAGCCGATCTGGATCGCCTTGGATGATGTCTTCAAGCGCTTCAACATGGACCGGGAAGCGTTCCGGGATATGATCAGAGGGCAAAGGATGGATCTTGCGGGAAGGAAATACATGACATTGGATGACGTCTTGGACTACTCTTATCATGTAGCGAGCACCGTCGGATTGATGCTCCTTCCAATCCTCGCGCCCGGCAAAGAAAAGGAACTCCGCGAGGACGGAATCTATCTTGGCTATGCCCTTCAGCTGACGAATATCCTGAGGGACGTGGGGGAAGATCTGGACCGGTGCAGGCTCTACCTTCCCCAGGATCTGCTCGTGAAGCACGAGTGCTCTGTGGAAGACTTGCGGGATGGGCGTCCAACAGATGCATTCCGGCTTGTCTGGGAAGAAATGGCCGGCTTGGCGGAACACTATTACCGTTTATCCATGAGAACGATTGGTCTTTACCCGATCTACTCAAGGGCTCCGGTTAAAGGCGCGGCCCTTCTTTATAAAGAAATCCTCAATGAAGTACGCAAAAATGGATATGATGTCTTTTCAAAAAAGAACTTTGTATCTGGAAATGAAAAGGAAAAAATCATTTCGACAATATCATAAAAAAAGAGCTTCCTGTGGGATCGGTTCCCGACAGGAAGCTCTTTTCTGTCTTCAAGATGAAAGAGCTGCCCTATGGACAGCTCTTTCTCAGAGTCATATGCTATTGCGTTGCTTTAAGGGCTCTTCAGTAGAAGGAGTGCCGATCGAGTTCAAACGTTCTACAAGATCACTGCCGAATGGGCTCGAAGACACGTCAGGCTCTAATACGGTATCTTTCAATTCATAAGCATTTGAACCATGCTCAGCAAAATCAAGGCCGGACAATTCTTCTTCCTGTGAAACGCGAATCGGTGAAACCCTTGTCACGATGAACAGGAAGCCACCGACGGTAATCGAGGTCCATGCGATGACAGCGAGGACTCCCAGGGCCTGAACTCCGAGGAGGGAAGCTCCACCCCCGTATAATAGACCGTTCTGGGAATCGAATAGTCCGACAGCGAGTGTACCCCAGATTCCACAGATACCATGAACGGCGATCGCGCCAACCGGATCATCAATCTTAAGGATGGAATCCAAGAGCGTGACACCTTCGACTAGAAGGACGCCTGCAATGAGGCCAATGATGATGGCGCCGGTTAGGGAGACGTTGGCCGTACCTGCGGTGATCCCGACGAGTCCGCCAAGAGCCCCATTCAGAGTAAGGGATGGATCAATGCGCTTGAACCGGAACAGGGTGTAAAGGGCAGAAGAGATGATCCCGCCAGATGCGGCGAATAGCGTAGTGGAGATCACCATAGGCACAAGGGTTGGATCTGCGGCGAGTGAGCTCCCGCCGTTGAATCCGAACCATCCGAACCAAAGGATGAAAACCCCAAGTGCACCGATTGGGATGTTATGACCGGGAATGACGTTCACTTTCCCGTTTTGATATTTCCCTAACCGGGCTCCGAGGAATAATACCGTAATCAAAGCTCCGACGGCACCAGTCAAATGGACAACGGTTGATCCGGCAAAATCGACGAATCCGAGCTCGGAGATCCAGCCTCCACCCCATACCCAGTGGCCGACAACTGGATAGATCAAGGCGGTCATGGCAACCGTCAGGATCATATAACTCTTAAGCTTCATCCGCTCTGCGACGGCACCCGAGATGATGGTGGCACATGTGGCGGCAAAGACAGATTGGAAGACGAAGAAACCGATATCTTCACGTCCCGACAACATGAACCCGTCTGTACCGATGAAGCCTCCTCCGTCGGTTCCGAACATGACGCCGAAGCCGATAAAGAAGTAGATGATGGCACCGATGGCAACGGTGAGGACATTTTTCATCAGGATATTCAACGTGTTCTTGGCGCGGGTGAATCCAGACTCAACCATGGCGAATCCTGCATGCATGAAGAACACAAGGATGGTGGCGATCATCACCCAGGTGGAATCAAGTGATGCCTGTACGGACTCCGCCGTAGGTGCTGCTGCGAATGCCTGGCTTCCGATGAAAAAGGACAATAATAGCAAAATGGAAATTTTCTTGATCAATGTAACCCCTCCAATTGGTTTTGATTGATGACTCATAATACGGCTTGCTTGCCTCTTTCTCCAGAACGGATCCGGATGACCTCCTCCACGGGGAAGATGAAGATCTTACCGTCACCTACCGTGTTGGTGCTGCAGTACTCGACAATCAGATCAATGATATCTTCGACTTGATCATCATCAATGACCATTTCAACCTTGATCCTGGGGACCAGCTTGATTTCGAATTTATTGCCCCTGAATATCCCTTGTTTCCCTTTTTGTTTTCCGCAGCCGGCTGCTTCTGATACGGTCAATCCACTGAATCCTCTGGTGCTCAGTGCTTCACGTAAGTTGATGAATGCCTCTGCGCGAATGATCGCTTCCACTTTTTTCATTTTTTCGCCTCCTGAATTTGATGTTAGTTTTTATGACATGACTAAGTTATATCAACTATCATATTCAGAAAATATAAAAAGTTCAAGTGTTAATTTTGCATGTAAGCGGTTAAATGTAAAAAAACTTCACATTATTTTTCCTGCATGAAAAAGAGAAGGATCAAAAAATCAAAAAGTTCCCATCTGATAACGAATAAAATCAATATATATTTCTCTACCGCTAATGTACTTCGTTTTCCGCTGGTAGCCCGAGAGCCTCCTTGGCAAGCCTGGGGTTCTCGCGTCATCTACACTTCCAGAAAGAGTCTTCGTCCTGCACTCCAATCAACCGCTAGAAATAATTAAAAAGCAAAAACCCGCATTCACTTGCCTGATCATAGGCAAATAAATGCGGGTTTTACTACAGTTAAAACACGTTTGTCCCGGCTTCAGTTGGATCAAACGGCCTTTTCATTCCTGACAAATCCTTTATGGATCCAAGTTCTTGCTCGCCAACGCCTCAGCATGAGAAGGCCCCTGAGCCATTCGTCTGCTATGAAGGAAATCCAAACGCCGACGAGCCCGAGCTCAAGAGTGATGCCGAGGAGATAGGAAAGGGGGACACCGACACCCCACATCGAGGCGATGCCGAGATAAACTGGGAACTTAACATCACCGGCTGCCCTCAATGCATTGATGACAACGAGATTAAAGCTTCTCCCTGGTTCCAGGAGAAGGGTGAGATAGATCAGGACCTTAGCCGAAGAGATGATCTCCTCGTTGGAAGTGAAGATCCCCAATAATGGTTCTGCTGCAATCGAGACGATTCCTGCCATGCACAGTGAAATGATGATGGCGATTTTAAGACTTTTTAGGCATCGTGCGTAGGCGTCCTCGTATTGACGGGCGCCGATCATATGGCCGATCATGATCTGTGTGCCTTGACTGATGGCCACGCTGAAAAGAAAAATGAACATCATCAGGTTCTGTGCGTATACTTTGGTGGTCAGGGCATAGGTTCCGATACTCACGATGAAGTAGGTGATCACCATCTGTGAGCCGTTGTATGATAATTGCTCACCGGCAGATGGTATCCCGATCTTCAGCAGGCTCTTCATATGCCGGACAGGTATATGCCTCAGCCTGTTAAGTGGCAGGGCTGAAGGAATGCGCTTCATAATGACGATGATGCTTACGACAAGACCGATGAAGCGGGAGGCGATGGTGGATATCGCCACGCCTTCCACTCCAAGGACCGGAAATCCGAATGGGCCGAATATGAATAGATAATTTCCTGCTACATTCAGGATGTTCATGCCGATAGTGATGTACATAGCATCTTTTGTATATCCATAACTCCTGAGGATGGCCCCTGCCGTCATGATGAGTGCCTGGATGAAGATGAATCCTCCGACGATCCGGAGGTAACCGGATGCTTCATCCATGAGTTCCCGGGGAAGCCCCATGATGTCCAGGATACCTTTTCCTGTCAGCAGAAGGAGTGCACTCAGTAGCACTCCGAATGCCAGGTTCGTGATAAGGGATACGAGGGCGATTTCCCCGGATATGACATGTTCCTTGGCTCCGAGGTGCTGGGCCACCAGGATGGCCGTACCGGTTGCGATGAAACCGAACATGACGATGATGAGAGAGAGGATCTGATTCGCCACACCGACGGCTGCAACGGAACGATCCGAATATTGGCTGAGCATGAGTGTATCGGCATTCCCCATGAGCATATGAAGAAGGATCTCGATGAAGATCGGCCACGTGAGGGCAAACAGGGTGATGCGTTTTTTTGTGTCCATATTGACTCCTTACTTAGAGATGCCTTAAAACTTGATGATGGCGAAACCGTATGCTTCAAGCGTTAATTCGATGCTTTCCGCTTCTGCCGTGAACTCCTCCCCTGTAAGTATATTCAAGAGGGGGACTCCTTTCAGCTCGAATGGAATCGTGTATTCCAAGTCGGTGTCGGAACAATTCAATACGACGAGGATCGTCCTGTCGCCGTCCGATTTCGTAAAGGCCACATGGCGGTCCTCTCCTGCAGACGGAAGGAAGCTGAAAACTCCCTCATTCCTGAGTAGATCATATTCCTGGCGGAGATAGGTCAGTTTTTGAACATGTCCATGCAGGTCGAGGTCTTGCTGTTCCTCGTCCCATGGGAAGCATTTGCGGCAGCCTGGATCCTGACCGCCCGTCAGTCCGACCTCATCCCCATAATAGATACATGGAGTTCCCGGAGAGGTGAGCATGAAGGTATACAGCAACTTCAGCTTCCTGACATCTTCTCCGCACTCGGTTAAGATCCGCGGGGTGTCATGGCTCCCTACAAGATTGAAGTTGACATCGGTCACAGTCTGAGGGTACATATGCATGACGGTGGTCATATTCTCAACGAAGGTTTCAGGAGAAATGGCTTCGTGGGCAAACAGCTTCAGGATGTTGGTGGTGAAGGGATAATTCATGACCGCATCGAATTGATCGCCCCTCAGCCATGCCATGGAATCATGCCATATTTCTCCGAGGATATACAGGTCAGGCTTGATGGATTTCACGGCATGGCGGAAGTCCCTCCAGAACTGATGGTCCACTTCATTGGCAACATCCAGCCGCCAACCGTCGATATCGAATTCTTCCACCCAGTGACGTCCGACATTCAATAGATACTCCTTGACCTCCGGGTGTTCCGTATTCAGTTTAGGCATTGATGCCTCAAAGGCGAAGGTATCATAATTGGGTGGGTTCGACTCGGGGTCCACCGGGAAATCGTGCAGATGGAACCAATCCTTATAAGGAGATTCCTCTCCCTTTTCCAGTACATCCTGGAATGGGCTGAAATGATAACCGCTGTGATTGAACACCGCATCAAGCATGACCTTGATCCCGCGGTCATGACAAGCATGGATGAGTTCCTTCAAGGTCTCTTCCGACCCGAAGTGAGGATCGATCTCCATGTAATCGGTCGTATCATATTTGTGGTTGGAGGGGGCTTTGAAGATCGGGGTGAAATAAATTCCGTTGATCCCCAACTCCTTTAAATAGTCAATATGGTCGATGACCCCCTGAAGGTCGCCTCCGAAGAAATGATCGGGGGCCGGTTCTTCCGCATTCCATTCCAATGTGCCATCGGGATCATTGGAAGGATCCCCATTGGCGAATCGTTCAGGGAATATTTGGTACCAAACGGTATCCTTCACCCATTCGGGTGCACCGAACACATCGATGGCATTAAGGAAAGGAAAGCAAAAATAGTCGCCGATTTCAAATGATGGTTCACCGCTGAACCCTTTTTCTCCATAGAAAATGTCTTCTTCGCCGTCCGAAAGGAGAAAACCATATCGAAGCCGCTTGAAGGAAGGGGTGACGGTGGCCTGCCAGTAATCAAAGAATTGATCACTGCCTGTGAGGGTCATTTCAAGGTCGGCATATTGCCACTCGCCATCGCTCCAATCGTAGGGGTCACCGTGCAAAAGACGGATGGTGTGGATGTCGCCCCGTTTCGTCCGGATACGGATGTGCAGGTCTGTTTCAGTGCAAGCGTATGCATATTGATCTCTTGGTTGGTGAAAAATGGCTTCAAGGAACATGGCTTTTCCTCCTTTTATGAATTCCACTAAAGAGTATTCCAATTATAGGAGGTTGTCAATTATGTAATGACATAGAAAAGTTTTTACTAAAAAGGTATTGTCAAATGGGCGTTACTTAGTATAATGATAGTAGATTGTGCAATCGCTTTCACAATAAAAATGAAAACGTTATCTTATATCGGGTGGAGGTCAATCATTTATGGAAATCCGATAGGGGAAGCCCGGGGACCATACATAGATTCCAGGGGAATACTCCCGTTTTTGTGCAAGCGGTTGTCCACATTCGGAAATTGACAACCATTAGGAGGGGTCAGGGTGAAGAAAGTCGTTTCGTTATTCATGGTCTTGTTGTTGGTAGCAGGGGTATTGGCTGCATGTGGTCCGAACAGGGAAGAAGGAGCATCCGGAGACGGAGGCAAGAAGGCGGAAAACAAAGATAAGCCTGAAAAACTGGTCGTCTGGGAAGATGAGAAGAAATCCGGATGGCTGGACGAAGTCGGTAGGAAGTTCACGGAAGAAACAGGTATCGAGCTCGAGGTGAAGGAAGTCGAAATGGCTTCTAAAATGAAAGAGCAGCTGCGCCTCGATGGACCAGCAGGTACGGGTCCCGATGTCGTAACATTCCCACATGATCAGATCGGGGAACTTGCCCTTGCAGGTCATATTGCACCACTTGAAGTGTCTGATGACGTCAAGAAGCGTTTCACAGAGTCTTCTATTCTGGCAGAAAGCTATGATGGGAAGCTTTACGGCCTGCCAAAATCGTCTGAAACACCAGTATTCATCTATAACAAAGAATTGATGAAAGAAGCACCTGCATCAATGGATGATGTATACTCGTTCGCAAAAGATTTCACGAAAGATGGCAACTATGGTTTCCTTGCTCTATGGGATAACTTCTACTTTGCCCACGCACCGATGGGTGGATACGGTGGCTATGTGTTCGCTGAAAATGACGGAGCCCTTGATCCGAAAGATCTTGGTTTGAACAACGATGGAGCAGTAGAAGGAACAGAATATATTCAGAAATGGTACAAAGAAGGATTATTCCCTAAAGGAATCATCGGTGAAAACGGTGGATCCGCCATGGACGGACTGTTCAACGAAGGCAAAGTGGCATCTGTCATGAACGGACCATGGTCTTTCCAAGGCTACAAGGATGCGGGGATCGATATCGGTGTCACAGCGATGCCGAAGCTTCCGAACGGCGAGCCGATGAAAACATTCATGGGTGTTAAAGGATGGCATGTATCCGGCTATTCCAAGAACAAAGAATGGGCACAGAAATTCGTTGAATTCATCACAGAAGATGAAAATGCGAAATATCGTTTTGAACAAACACAGGAAGTACCAACAAACGAAGGCTTGATCAATGATTCTGCGATTGCTGAAAATGAAGGCGCTAAAGCTGTTGCTGAGCAGTCCAAATACGCTGTACCGATGCCGAACATCCCTGAAATGGGTGAAGTTTGGGATCCGATGGCCAAATCACTGCAAACGGTCGTGACAGGCAAGCAGGAGCCGAAAGCGGCCCTGGATGCTGCGGTCAAGCAAATCGAGGATAACATTAAAGCCAACCATTCTAACTGATGAAGAGTGGCGGCACCTGTCTGCGGGTGCCGCCATCCTTTTCAAGAGCTTTCTAAGCAAATAGCCGCCGGCTTAGAAAGCTCTTGAAACATAAAGATAAAGGGGGAGTTCAGGATGGATCAATCCAATCCTACTACTAAACATAGAAAAACGGCACTGGCCCTATCTCTCATTCCCGGCCTTGGCCAGCTTTACCATCGTCAAATCCTGAAGGGGGTCTTCTTCCTCATCATGACCCTTTCCTTCATCCTGGTGTTCAAGGATCTCATATCCTTAGGGCTCTGGGGCATTACGACCCTGGGTACCGATGTTTCCTATGGGGATCATTCCATCTTCCTTATGGTGTACGGCATTTTGGCCATCATCGTCATCTTATTCGGAATCGCATTCTATCTGTATAATCTGAGGGACGCTTATAAGAACGGAGCCAAAAGGGACAATGGAGAGAAGATCGCGACGATCCGCGAACAGTATCGGAACCTTGTAGATAATGGTTTTCCCTACCTTATCATGTCGCCGGGATTCCTTCTTCTGATCTTCGTGGTCATTTTCCCGATCATCTTCGTTGTCCTACTGGCATTCACGAACTATGATCTCTATCACTCTCCGCCTGCAAAACTCGTAGACTGGGTTGGCATCCAGAACTTCGTCGATATCTTCAAGATCGATATCTGGCGTGAAACCTTCGTGACGGTCCTTGCGTGGACGCTGGTCTGGACTTTAGGTGCCACTACCCTGCAAGTGGCTCTTGGAATCTTCCTGGCCATCATCGTAAATCAAAAAGATCTGAAGGGAAAAGCCGTCATCCGTACGGTTCTAATCCTGCCGTGGGCCATTCCTGCATTCGTCTCCATCCTCGTCTTCGCCGGGATGTTCAACGAATCATTCGGTGCCATCAATCGTGATATCCTCGGATTCTTCGGCATCGAAGGACTCCCATGGATGACAGAGCCGCTATTTTCGAGGATTGCCCTGATCATGATCCAGATGTGGCTTGGCTTCCCGTTCATCTTTGCCATGACGACCGGAGTACTTCAGTCGATCCCGGATGAATTATACGAAGCCGCGACCGTGGACGGTGCTTCGGCAGTACAAAAGTTCAAGAATATCACATTGCCCCTTGTCCTGTTTGCAACGGCACCGATCATCATCACCCAGTACACATTCAACTTCAACAATTTCAACGTCATCTATCTATTCAACGGTGGCGGTCCGGCACTGACAGGTCAAAATGCCGGCGGTACCGACATCCTGATCTCATGGATCTATCGATTGACCATGACATCAGCGCAGTATTCAAAGGCTGCAGCCATCACGCTGCTCCTGTCCATCATCGTCATCACAGTGGCCATCTGGCAGTTCAAGAAGACGAAATCATTCCAGGAAGAGGATATGATGTAAAATGAAAAAACAAAAAATCATCCGGTTGACCTTATCGTATCTTGTCATTGGCATCATGTTCGCGGTGATTCTCTATCCTGTCGCATGGATCATCGGTTCCTCGTTCAATCCCGGGCAGAGTTTGTCTGGTTCGAGCATCATCCCTAAAAATGCGACCCTTGCTCATTATAAGGAGCTATTCAATCTAGAAGAAAGCAACTATATGCTCTGGTATTGGAATTCATTGAAGGTGAGTCTCTCGACCATGGCCCTGACCGTGTGCCTTGTGAGTTTGACGGCATATGCCTTTTCACGCTACCGTTTCGTCGGACGGAAAAATGGGCTGATGGCCTTCCTCGTCCTGCAGATGATTCCGAACTTTGCAGCGCTGATTGCCATTTTCGTCCTGGCGCTTTTGACAGGACTCCTTGACAGCCATCTCGGGCTTATCCTCGTTTACGTCGGAGGACAGATCCCCATGAACACGTGGCTGATGAAAGGGTATCTCGACACCATCCCGAAGGAGCTCGATGAATCAGCGAAGATCGACGGTGCAGGACATCTCAGGATCTTCCTGCAGATCGTCATGCCACTTGCAAAACCGATCATCGCCGTTGTGGCCCTGTTTTCATTCATCTCACCGTTCGCAGACTTTATCATTGCAAGCATCCTGCTTCGCTCAGAGAAGATGTATACGCTCCCCGTGGCCCTGTATGATATGGTCGCGAAGCAATTCGGGGCGGAATTCACAACGTTTGCAGCAGGTTCTGTCCTGATTGCTGTACCGATTGCCCTACTTTTCCTTTTCTTCCAGAAATACTTCGTTTCAGGATTGACGGCAGGGGGCACGAAAGGATAATCTTATAGGCGTTACTAACATTTGGAGGAGGAGCGGAGATGAAAAGAAGAGTGTTATCTCTCATTTTAGTCCCGTTTCTTCTTTTTTACGCCCATCCGGTAGGTGCAGCTGAAAAAGAAGAGCGAATGTGGCAGGATGAATCGATTTACTTTTTGATGGTGGACCGATTCAACAATGGGGATTCAAGCAATGATAAAAACGTGGACGCCAACGACCCGCTGAGTTATCAAGGGGGAGATTTCCAGGGGATCATCGATCGCTTGGATTACATTCAGGAGATGGGCTTCACAGCCATCTGGCTCACCCCGATTTTTGAGAATCAGCCTGGGGGATACCATGGATATTGGACCACCGACTATTATAAGACAGAAGAGCATTTCGGCTCGATTGAAACGTTTAAGAAGCTTGTGGAAGAAGCGCACAAACGCGATATGAAGATCATCCTTGATTTTGTTGTGAATCATGTCGGACCTGAGCACCCATGGGTGACGGATCCTGCTAAGGCAGACTGGTTCCATGAAAAGCAGACGATGAACTTTGAAGATGAAGAAAGCGTGAAAAATGACTGGTTATACGACCTGCCCGATTTGAATACAGAGAACCCGGAAGTGAAGGAATACCTGATCGATGCCGCTAAGTGGTGGATCAAGGAAACCGATATCGATGGGTATCGCCTTGATACTGTGAAGCACGTACCGAAGGAGTTTTGGAAGGACTTCACGAAAGAAGTAAAAGCAGAGAAGGATGATTTTTACCTCTTAGGTGAAGTGTTCGACACGGACCCTGAGAAGATAGCAGAATATAATGGAGTGGGGATCGATGGATTCGTCAATGTACCCCAGGCCGAAGAAATGCGGCAGGTATTCAAGAAACCGGATACATCCATGGATCGGCTTTTCAATTTCTGGGGATACAATCAGACCTTTTATGAGAACCCTTACTTGATGGGTACCTTCATCGATAACCACGATATGAAACGATTCACGCGATTGATGGTGGAAGAGAAGGAGTTCCCGGGAACGAGGTGGAAGCTCGCCCTTACCTATATGTATACAACGCCTGGGATCCCGATCCTCTACTATGGTTCTGAAATTGCCGTCGATGGGGGAGAAGATCCTGATAACAGGAGGCTGATGAATTTCCGGGCCGATAAAGAACTCATCGATTACATCACCCGCCTTGGGGAGCTGCGGAAGACCCAACCTGCCCTCACAAGGGGAGAGATCGAAAAGGTATACGAAAATGACGGCATGGGGATCTACAAGAGGACCTATAAAGATCAAACCCTGCTGATCGCCATCAATAATACGAAGGAAACACAAACGATCGATCTGACGGAAGATCAGTTGGAAGCAGATCAAGAGCTGAAGAGTCTCCTGACAACGGACCTTGTCAGGAGCGACAGTGAAGGGACCTATAAGATCGTCCTCGACCGTGAAGAATCGGAGATCTATGAGCTGAAGAGTAAGTCCGGGCTCAATATCCCATTCCTCGTCGCTCTTGGGATAGTCTACGTATTATTCATGGTATTCCTATATGTAGTGAAAAAACGCGGTAAAAAGAATAAGCATCAGAAAGAATAGAGGTGGAATACATGGCGATTACCATAAAGGATGTGGCAAGGCTTGCGGACGTTGCTCCTTCGACGGTTTCACGCGTCATTGCCAATAATCCAAGAATCAGTGAGAAGACGAAGAAGAAGGTGAGGGAAGCCATGACCGAGCTCGGATATCACCCTAACTTCATCGCCAGAAGCCTCGCCAATCAATCGACACAGGTCCTGGGTCTGGTCATGCCCGGGTCCACGAGCACATTTTCACAGAATCCATTTTTCCCAACCGTGTTGAGGGGCCTTAGTGAAGGCGCCCATAAAGAACAATATGCGCTGCAAATGTCCACTGGCCAGACCGAGGAGGAAATCTATGAGGGCATTGTTCAGATGGTCCAGGGAGGAAGGGTGGACGGGATCGTCCTTCTATACTCCAGGGTGGAAGACCGGGTGATGAACTACCTGAGGGAAAGGGATTTTCCCTTTGTGATGATCGGGAAGCCATACAAGTATGCAGAAGAAATCACCCATGTGGACAATGACAATTTCCGGGCGACAAAAGAGGTGACCGAGCATCTGTTGAATCTCGGGCATACGTGCATCGGATTCATCGGTGGAGATCTGAACCTGGTAGTGACGGTCGAACGATTATTAGGCTATGAAAAAGCGCTGGGTGAGGCCGGACTTGAGCTTCATGATGACTACATCATCCATGAGGAGTTCCTCCGGGAAGGCGGCCGGGAAGCCATCAATGAGCTGATGCAGCTCGAGGAACCTCCGACGGCCCTGGTGGTGGCAGATGATCTGATGGCCCTTGGGGTACTCAATACCCTGGACGAGATGGGGATCACGGTGCCGGATGATATCTCCATCGTCAGCTTCAATAACGTCCTGCTGGCGGAGATGTCCCGCCCACCCCTGACCTCGGTTGATATCAATATCTTCAAACTTGGGAATGAAGCAGCGAAGAATCTGATCCAGAAGATTAAAGATCCCCTCGAGCCGGTCAAGCGGATCATCGTTCCCCATTGCATAGTGGAGCGGCAATCGTGCACGCGTAAGAGGTAAAGATAGGCAAGCCAAAAGGCATTCCAATCGGAATGCCTTTTGGCGTTGGTTGCCTCACCCGTTCACGATCATGCCGCCATTGACATGGATCATCTGACCCGAAACGTATGTGGAGTCTGTACTCGCGAGGTATACATATGCAGGTGCAAGCTCGAATGGTTGTCCCGCTCTAGCCATCGGTGTATTGCCTCCGAACTGTGAAACCTTCTCCGAGGTGAAGGTGGAAGGGATAAGCGGCGTCCAGATCGGTCCCGGAGCCACTCCATTCACCCTGATGCCCTTGGAAGCGATATTGTCGGCAAGGGAGCGGGTGAAACTGACGATGGCCCCCTTGGTGGCCGAATAATCAATCAGGTCTTTACTGCCTTTATACGCAGTGATGGATGCCGTATTGATGATGGAAGCCCCTTCCTTCAAGTGGGGAAGGGCAGCCCGGGTCACATAGAACATGGAAAAGATATTGGTCCTGAACGTGCGCTCCAGCTGCTCATCATCGATCTCTTCAAGACCCGCTTGCGGATGCTGTTCAGCAGCATTGTTCACGAGAACGTCCAGTTTGCCGAATCGGGAGATCGTCTTTTCCACAAGCTCATTGCAGAAATGGGAATCCCCGATGTCACCCGGGAGGAGCTCACAGTTGACACCTTCCGCTTCAACGAGCTCTTTCGTTTTTTGTGCGTCTTCATGTTCATCGAGATAGGAAATGACCACATCTGCTCCTTCACGGGCGAAATACCACGCAACAGAACGTCCGATTCCGCTGTCTCCTCCCGTGATTAGGGCTACTTTCCCGTCCAGTTTGCCGCTGCCTTTGTAATTTTGATCGGTATGGATCGGCTGGGGGTTCATTTCATCGATTGTACCGGGCTGGTGATCCTGGTGCTGAGGGGGGAATTGCTGTTTATTTTGTTCGGTCAATGCAAACACTCCTTTTTTAGTAGTTCATCATATGGAATAGTGTTTACCCAACGTTTGGAAATGATAACGTCATCTTTGCAGATTTTCGATCATTAAGACTCCGGTCAATCCATTTCGGCTTCAGCCTTGTATCCGACCATGTTCAACAGTCCTTTTGGAGAAGAGAATGGTGGGGCATAGCACGTTTCGATTTCCTGAAGTCCAGTGATCGTTATCCCCCCATAAATGGCGGTAGCAAGGATGTCGATTTGTTTATCGACTTTTTCTTCGCCGATGACGCTCCCTCCATAGATCTTCCCGCTGGAGGGATCGAAGTGGACTCGTACGTATACATCCTTCGCCCCAGGGTAGTAGGCGGCATGGGATTTCCCTTTGTGGACAATGGTCTTGAATCGATAGCCCTTCTTGGTCAATTCCTTTTCGCCGAGACCTGTGGAAGCGACGTGGAGATCAAATACTTTCGCGATGGCCGTTCCGAGCATCCCGTGGAATGGCACGGGATCCCCTGTGATATGTCTCGCGATGACATAAGCCTGTCGATGGGCAGGCCATGCGAGGGGCACCTGCTTAGGGGCGTGATCGATGAAATCGATGGACTCGACGGCGTCCCCGACACAGTAGATGGAAGGGTCGTCGGTTTGCATGAACTCATTCGCCTTCACGCCTCCCGATTCCCCAAGAGAAAGTCCCGCCTGTTCTGCGAGTTTATTGTTCGGTTTGATTCCCACGGCAAGAAGCAGGCAATCAGCTTGGACCATCTTTCCGCTGTCGAGCTTAAGTTGATCTTGGCCCGTCACTTCGTGTAGCCCATCTTCAAGATAAACATTGATTCCATTTTCTTTGAGGTGGTGCTGAACGATTTCGGCCGCTTCAGGGTCAATGATATGGATGAGCTGCGAAGAGCGCTCCACTACCGATACACTCATGCCGAGTTCCGAAAGGTTTTCCGCCATCTCCACCCCGATGTAGCCTCCGCCTATGATGGCACAGGATGTGGGCTTTTCTGTTACAAGGTGCTGCTTCATCCGGTCCATGTCTGCGACGGTCCGCAGATGGAAGGCGGGAATCTGCTCCAGTCCCGGAATATCTGGGAGGATCGAGGAGGCGCCGGTGGCAAGAACCAGTACGTCATAAGTCTCTTCATAATCCTCATTGGTGGTATGGTTGCGAATATGTAAGGTCTTTTGTTCCCTGTCGATCGTTAATGCCTCATGCTTCATCCTGACGTCCAGCCCTTTTTTTGTTTGAAGGGATTCAGGAGTGGCGGCGAACAGGCTTTCACGATCCTTGATCACATCCCCGAGATAATAGGGCATCCCGCAGGCGCCGTATGAGAGGTGATCGGTTCTTTCAAGGACGATGATTTCCATTGTTTCATCAAGCTTCCTGAGCTGGGATGCCGTGGTGGCCCCGCCACCGACCGCTCCGATGATGATCACTTTTTTAGTCATGTTCTGCCTCCTAAAAATAAAAAGTCCGATGGGTTTATGATACCCATCGGACAGATAGAAGAAACAGAAGGATCAGCGGAAGTTCACAAACTGGACGTCGATGGAGAGGTCGGCTCCCCTGACAGCTGCCATGATTTGTTGAAGATCATCTTTGCTTTTTCCCGTAACCCGGACCTGGTCGTCCTGTACCTGGCTTTTGACTTTCACACCCGACTGTTTGATCAGGAGATTGATTTTTTTCGCATTTTCTTTATCGATTCCCTGTACAAGCTTGGCGCGTTGGCGCACGGTACCGCCTGAAGCTCCTTCAAGCTTACTATAGTCCAGATTCTTGACAGGCACATTGCGCTTGATCAGCTTTCCAAGAAGGACATCCTTCAGTTGGTTCATCTTGAACTCATCATCCGAAATCAGGACGAGCTCTTCACCATCAAGTGAGATATCGCTTTTGCTCCCTTTGAAATCATAGCGGGTCTTAACTTCCTTCAGTGCAATTTGAATCGCGTTGCTAACTTCAGACATATCAACCTGTGAAACGATATCAAATGAATTCTCTTTTGCCATATGTATATCCCTCCGAATGTGCATGATTCTTTTCTCTTATTAAAATACCACCTGGAGAGGTATAAAGTACAGGATATTCCCCTTATGGAATTGATTTCTTGGGTTATCGGCAACAAAAAAGCCGCCATAGGAAAAGGCGGCAGCCGGTCAAAGATGATCCGTTTTTTTTGAGAATTGATGTTTACCCGATTCTCTATTCTTTTCTTTCAGCTTGTTCTTTTTCTGAAGCAGGGCGTTATTGTCCCTGGCTTTCTTCTCATTGTCTGATGTATGTGACATGATAGACCCTCCTTTTCCCTTAGTATGGGCAGGACGGGGAGGAATATGTCTTTGATCAGTTCAAGAAATAGATGGCGAGGGTGCCGGTGCCTGTATGAGAACCTACAGCGCATCCAATAATATTGATGGTAACATCTTTAGGGGAGAAACGCTCTTCGATCATCGCCTTCATCTCGAGTGCAAGCTCTTCATCATCTCCATGGGAAATGCCGATCGTCTGTTGGGAAAGGTTGTTTCCGCGTTCTTCCATCAGATCGAGAATGCGCTTGAGGAGCTTCTTCTTCCCGCGATGTTTTTCCAGTGGCACAAGTTTCCCGTCTTCCACATGAAGAAGGGGCTTGATGTTCAACAACCCTCCGAGAAATGCAGATGCTTTGGAGACGCGGCCGCCCTTGGCGAGATATTCCAGGTCTTCGACGGTGAACAGATGCTCCATATGTTCCACATGGTAGCGTGCCGTTTCCACGATTTCATCCTTGGTACCGCCAGCGTGGAGCACCTCTGCGGCTTTGATCACCGATAGTCCGTACCCGAGGGAGGCACTACGGGAATCGATGATGGTCAAATCAAGATCGGGATACTCCTCCTTCACTTGATCCTTGATCATCACCGCTGTCTGATAGGTCCCTGAAAGTTGGGAGGAGAAGGCGATGTAGACACCTGGATCACCGGACTTGGCAAGCTCCGTGAAGGACCTCAGGAACACATCGGGCGAAACCTGGGAGGTCTTCGGAACATGACCTTCGCGGATTTTATCAAAAACTTCCTTTGGCTGGATCGTGACAAGATCCTCGTAATCATGTCCGTCGATATGTACCTGCAGGGGAAGCAGTTCTATGTTGGGTTGGTCGAAGAAAGTTACCGGCAGGTCGCTGGCACTATCAGCAAAAAGTTTAACGTTCATATCTATCACCTTTTTTCGTTATATAGGTTTAGTCTAGCTATTTTTCAGTAAAAGTACAATCGATAGTTATTCAAATTCTTGTACATAAGGATCATGTACAAGGGGTTTAGCTGTGATATAGTGTGGAACATAAGGAACAACAACACTTGCCAAAGGAGTTCGATTCATGAAAAAAATGCACGTTACCCTGGAAGCGAAGAAGTTTCTTGTTGTATTGGTGGGAGCGGTCCTTGGGGCTGTTGCCATGAACTTCTTCCTGATTCCTGCTAATGTATATGCAAGTGGATTCACGGGTATGGCTCAATTATTATCCAGCCTCCTGAAAGAATTCACTCCGTTCCACCTATCTACAGGTATCTTATTATTCATACTGAACATACCCGTCACCATCTTGGGATGGATGAAGGTCGGTCGGTCATTTACGATCTACAGCTTCGTCTCGGTTTTCCTGACTTCATTCTTCCTTGAAGTCATCCCTGTGGTGGAGCTTTCACCCGATATCCTCCTCAACGCTGTATTTGGCGGTGTCATTGCTGCAGTCGGAGTCGGTCTTACCCTTAAGTACGGTGCGTCGACGGGAGGGATGGATATCATCGCCATGATCCTTTCCAGGTTGAAGGACCGACCGGTCGGAACCTATTTTTTCATCATGAATTCAATCATCATCATTTCAGCGGGCTTCCTGTATGGGTGGGAAAAATCCCTTTACACGCTGGTGACGCTTTATGTGACGACCAGGGTCATCGACGCCATCCATACGCGGCATGAAAAGCTTACCGCCATGATCATCACGAAAAGGACGCAGGAACTGAAAGATGCCATCCATGCGAAGCTGGTGAGAGGAATTACGACGGTGCCGGCCAAAGGGGCTTTCTCAGGGGAAGATAAAGAAATGCTCATCATCGTCATCTCCAGATATGAACTGTATGAACTGGAGCACACCATCAAGGAAGTCGATCCCCAGGCTTTTACGAATATTGTCCAAACGACAGGTGTATTCGGATTTTTCAGGAAAGACTAAACAAAGGGCAGCCGTTTTATCGGCTGCCCTTTTGCATGTTCTTACGATAGGCGGTTCAACTCATCCTGCATGGAGTGAAGCTGCTTTCTTTCCTCGTTATTCGAGTTGGCAAATGCAGAGGAAAGGGCATTTTTCGCTTTCTGTATCGCCTGTGGATCCGATTGTGAGCCACAGGCTTCCTCTACTGCGGTCCGGGCCTGTCGGAAAAGTGGATTTGCCATTTTACAGACCTCCGTCGTAAGGAGTATTGGAAAGCTTCCTTGCTTCTGCCTCGGCATAAGTCAAATGGTATGGAATGCGTTCATCATGTTTCGAGACCGCATTTTTTCCTTGCTGTACAAAACGCTTGGACTTGTTCCTTCCCATCCTAACCACCCCTTATCGAAGTTGGAGCGCCACTTAGACGCTCCTGATTAGTATGGCTGAAATCCATTGAAATACGTTAGCAAGTATTACCCTCCATTGCAAACATTACAATTCAAGATGCCTTTGAAGGAATCTGCCGATCCCGTCGTCTTCATTACTTTCCGTGATATGATTGGCAAGATCTTTAAGTGGATCGATGGCGTTCCCCATGGCTACGCCCGTTCCGGCGTATTGGATCATTTCAAGATCATTATCCTCGTCACCGAAGGCAATGATGCGGTCCTGTGGAATTTGAAGGCTCGCGGCCACTTTTTCGATGCCGACGGCTTTATTCAGGCCAGTTTTGACGATTTCGATGATGTGCCAAGGAGCAGCCCAGCGGCGATGATCGATCAGTTCTGCATGGACGTCATCGAGGTGGGAACGGATCTCCGGAACATCGTGTTCATCAGCATGGATCAGCATGGAAGTGGGGTGATCTTTCAATACTTGGCGTATATCTCCGGTAGAGATGGACGGATTCCCCATCATGAATACATCGATGATCTTTTCATCATGATAGTGAAGGTACACATCATCCTTCACTTCCGCCACGATATTCTGGAATTTAAAACCGTGACAGGCATCAATGATCTGTTTGGCTGTCTCAAGGTCCATCGGTTCATGATGGACTCCCCAGGAAGGGTCACCCGGGTGATGGACGAATGCTCCGTTGAAGTTGACGATCGGCGTATTGAGCCCCATCTGCTTATAGTAAAGTTCACTCGCACGGAATGGTCTGCCTGTTGCGATCATGACCTCATGCCCATTTTTCCTGGCTTTAGTGAGGGTCTCCAACGTGCGCACGGATATTTTCTTTTCATCTGTAAGCAAGGTTCCGTCCAGGTCAAGGACGATAAGATGTTTATCTTTCATGTTCACTAATCCCCCATTTATATGTTCTCTAGTTGTAGTGTACGCATAAGGCCGCACGCTTGTCCACTGAACGTGGAGGTGAAGGCCAAATAATATACATGCTTCTTCCACTAGGATATCATAGGAAGGAAGCTATACCTGGAAGGAGCGGACGATCGTGATCAACGTAGAGAATAATACCATTGAAGAAATCCCCTTTCTTCATCTGGTGAAAGAAGAATACCGCAATGAAGCGCTGCCGACGTGTTTTTTCGTCCACGGATTCACGAGTGCGAAGGAGCATAATCTGCACTATGCCTATTATTTAGCCGAGAAAGGCTTCAGGGTGATCCTGCCCGATTGTCTTGAACACGGGGAGCGGGGGACAGGTAAGACCGAATATGAGCTGGGCAAACGATTCTGGAACATCGTCATCCATACCATCAAGGAGTTGGAAATCCTCAAGGAGACTTTCGCCCGGGATGGCCTGATCGACGAGGAGAGAATCGGTCTTGCCGGAACGAGCATGGGCGGAATCGTGACCCTTGGTGCCCTGACTCAATATGAATGGATCAACAGTGCGGTATCCCTCATGGGAAACCCATCCTATGTGAAGCTAGCAAAGGCTCAGCTTGGCCAGCTTGAAAAAATGGGCTATGAGAATCCTTTCACAGAGGGGCAGGTCGAAGAAATCTTGTCCGAGCTCTCACGGTTCGATCTCAGTCTGCAACCGGAAAAGCTGAACGGACGTCCCCTGATGTTCTGGCATGGTAAAAATGATAAAGTCGTCCCGTTCCAGCTTACATACGAAGCGTATACGGAACTTCTTCCTTTCTATGAAGGGCGCGAGGATCAACTGGTCTTCCTTGAAGATCAGAAAGCCGATCACAAAGTAAGCCGAGACGGTGTCTTGAAGCTCGTGGACTGGTTCGTCGACCATCTGATGGCGTAACCTTTTGTCATATGGGACAGAATTTGTTAAGATGGGTTAAGAATACGGACAGATAGGAGTGATCGTGTGGATCAAGATCTGAAAGATAATATGATGGGCGCCCTTGAACAAGTGGTGGACCCTGAACTCGGAATAGACATCGTGAATCTGGGATTGGTATACGACGTGGAATTGAATGAAGAAGGAACGGCCACCGTTACGATGACGCTGACTTCCATGGGATGTCCCCTCGCCGGGACCATCGTGGATCAGGTGAAAACAGCGCTTCGTGATATCCCTGAAGTAAAAGATACTGAAGTCGACATCGTATGGAATCCGCCTTGGAGCAAGGACAATATGTCACGCTATGCCAAGATTGCATTAGGGATCCGCTAATCGTTCCATAAGAAAAGGGCCTGCACATTGCAGGCCCTTTTCTAGTTGATTTGACAAATGCATAGGGGGCATTGATCGCAATCGATCATTTCTTTCAGTCGATCCAGTTTATGAATGGTGATGAAGCCTTTATTGATGGAAAGCACCCCGTCTTCCTTTAGGTCGTGAAGCATCCGGTTCACCATTTCCCTGGAGGCACCACAGAAATCGGCGAGGTCCTGATTGGTGAGGCAGATTCCGATGACGATCCCGTCCACCTGGTGTTCACCGTACGTATTGGTCAAACGGATCAAGGTTGAATATAGGGCGCCCTTCTTTCCATGAAGAAGAAGATCCCGGAATCTCGATTGGTCTTTCCTCTGTTGCAGCTGAACCCATTTCATCCAATCACGGTTCCTCACACGATCGTCCAAAAGAGATGCCTCGAAATCGGTAATAGGAATCGAGAGGAGGGAACAGCGATCCATCGCCCGGGCACTGACCGAACAGGTAGAATCCCCGCAAATCAATTCTCCCACCACATCCCCGGCTCCGACAATTCGAAGGGCCAGTTCACGTCCACCGGGTGTGGACCTCGTTACTTTGATATGCCCTTCCTTGATAAAGAACAAGTGGCTAGGAACTTTTCCTTCAAGAAACAGGTAGCTTCCTTTGGAAACATCATATGGTAGACCTTCCAGCATGAACATCTCTTTGATCGATCCAGGTACATGTCCCACAGCCTCACACCATTTCGTTTAGATAGGTAAAGGATATTCCTCTTCGTGAATTATAGAAGGGAAAATAGTGCCACGCCACCGCCGACAACAAAGCAGTAGATGGCGAACACTTTCAGGTTGCCCCTTGCCATGATCCCCATGAACCATCTTAATGCATAGTAGGATGCAATGAGGGAGGCCAGGAATGCAACGGTATATGGTACGGCCAGTTCCCCTAATTTAGGGTCGTTGATCATGTCTTTGATGCCGAGCAACATGACACCGAACGAAACAGGTATGTATAAAAGGAAAGAAAATCGAAGGGCGGTTTCGGGTTTCATCCCCCGTCCCATGGCTGCGACGATGGTGGCGCCTGAACGACTGATACCCGGTATCAGGGCAACTGCCTGTGCGAGTCCCACGATGATGGCATCCTTCAAGTTGAGATCCCCATCATTTTTTCGCCCGCGCAGATTACGGATCAGCCATAGGGCAATACCCGTAATGATCAGGGTGATTCCCACTGTGATAATACGATCAGAAATGAGCGCCTCGATATCATCACCGAAAAGGACACCGATGACGCCTGCAGGTATCGTCCCGACGATCAAGAAAAGGATGAATTTGAAATCCCGGGTATTTTCCGGGGACTTCGTCTTGAAGTATCCGAGCCCGTTAGCAATCAGCCTGTAGATATCTTGGCGGTAAATGATGAGCACTGCCAGCAGGGATGCGGTGTTCACAAGAATTTCAAACGTTAATGAAGTGGTCTTGATATTAAAGAAATGCTGAATAATTTGAAGATGGCCACTGGATGAGATCGGAATCGGTTCGGTCAAACCTTGAATGAGTCCGAGTACCAGGTACTTCAGTATTAAAATAAAATCCATTTTCTTTCCTCCAAGCAAAAAAATTCACACTAATTCATTTAACACCATTGAGTAAAAGACTGTAAAGGGAATTTGCCCAATCGAAAAGAGATTGACATATTTCTGACAGGTATGAATGGCTCCCGTATGTCGAAAAATAGAAGCGAAGCACATGCTTCATAAAGGAGGGGTCACAATGGGACAGCGCAGACACTTCAAGGGTGGCGAAAAAGCACCCAATAATGGGATATACATTGAAATCGGTGAAACCGGGAGTACCGTCAATCACCCGAAGCAGGCTAAACTGAAGGCCGGGGATCGTTTTCCTGAGACGACAAACGACGATCGCCACTGGACGTATGCAAGGAAGCCGTAATGATTAGGGATGGGGCATCAGCTCCATCCTTTTTTGTATAGCCATGGGCTTTTGTTTTCTAATACGGACGAAAAGAGCTATAATAAAGAAAAGGTCAAGAATGGTCAAGGAGGAGTGAGTGCATGAATTTTGATCAATTCACCGTTGCCATCCAGGAGGGGCTCGTGGCGGCAGGAGAACTGGCAAAGGAGAAAAAGCATACGGACATCCTGTTGATCCATCTGTGGGATCGTCTGCTTGAAGGGCCGGACAGCTTTTTGGCTTCCCTCTACGCCCGGATGGATCTCGATATTTCAGAGCTGCAGGAGTTTATACAGTCAAGGATTGAGCAGGTCCCGGAGGTACAGGGGGAAAATATTCCTTATGGACAATACTTCGCTGCTGATATTCGTCGTCTCCTTGATGATGCCAAACAGCTTATGGAAAAATGGGGTGATGAGTACATATCTACAGAACATCTTGCTGTAGGGATCTACCGTCAGCAAGATCATCCCATAACGCGTTACTTCCTTTCAAAAGGGATTGAGCAACAATCGATTCAAAATCAGGTGGAAACCATCAGGGGAGGGGACAAAGTGACAGATCAACAGGCTGAGATGAAATATGAAGCCCTTAAGAAGTATGGAAGGGACCTTGTGGAAGAGGTGCGATCCGGAAAGCTTGATCCGGTTATCGGACGAGATGGAGAAATCCGTCATGTCATCCGGATCCTTTCAAGGAAAACCAAAAATAATCCCGTTCTGATCGGGGAACCGGGTGTAGGGAAGACGGCCATCGTAGAAGGCCTTGCTCAGCGGATCGTCCGAAAAGATGTTCCGGAGGGGTTGAAGGATAAGACCATCTTTGAATTGGACCTGAGCTCACTCGTAGCAGGGGCGAAGTTCAGGGGGGAATTCGAAGAGCGACTGAAGGCGGTACTGAAAGATGTGAAAAAAAGTGAGGGAAGGATCATCCTCTTCATCGATGAGCTGCATACGATTGTCGGTGCAGGCAAAACCGAGGGAGCGATGGATGCAGGAAATATCCTGAAACCGATGCTCGCCAGGGGG
The DNA here is from genome assembly GCF_001274775.1 of Rossellomorea marisflavi. Lineage (GTDB taxonomy): Bacteria > Bacillota > Bacilli > Bacillales > Bacillaceae_B > Rossellomorea > Rossellomorea marisflavi. The sequence continues at coordinate 1,612,745 of NZ_LGUE01000001.1, read as the reverse complement.
GAACTTCACTGTATCGGCGCGACGACGCTCAATGAACATCGTACGTATATTGAAAAAGATCCTGCCCTCGAGCGACGCTTTCAGCAAGTGCTTGTAGAAGAACCGACCGTGGAAGATACGATCTCGATCCTCCGTGGACTTAAGGATCGTTTTGAAATCCACCATGGTGTCAATATCCATGACCGGGCCATCGTGGCGGCTTCGATGCTGTCTGACCGCTACATCACCGATCGTTTCCTGCCGGATAAGGCCATCGATCTTATTGATGAAGCCTGTGCCATGATCCGAACCGAGATCGATTCGATGCCTACAGAGCTCGATGAAGTCACCAGGAAGGTGATGCAACTTGAAATCGAAGAAGCGGCTCTGGTGAAAGAAAAGGATGCGGCTTCCCTGGGAAGGCTTGACTCGATCAGGGGGGACCTTGCCAGCCTGAAGGAAAAGCTGAACGGCATGAAGATGAAATGGGAGCAGGAAAAAGCAAGCATCGCCATCGTCCAGGAAAAACGTGAGGAGCTTGAAAAACTGCGCCGGTCCCTAGAGGATGCAGAAAATCAATATGATTTGAACAAAGCAGCGGAGCTCAGGCATGGGAAGATCCCTGAAGTTGAAAAAGAGCTTGCCGGTCTCGAGGCAAAAGCGCTGAAGGAAGAAGAGGGACGTTTGCTGAGGGAAGAAGTCACGGAAGAAGAGATTGCAGGCATTGTAGCCAGGTGGACGGGAATCCCCGTAACGAAATTGGTGGAGGGTGAAAGGGAAAAGCTCCTGAAACTCGATAGCATCCTTCATGAGCGGGTCATCGGTCAGAATGAGGCGGTCGGTCTGGTGACAGATGCCGTCATCCGGGCAAGGGCAGGGATCAAGGATCCCAACCGTCCTATCGGATCATTCATCTTCCTGGGTCCCACAGGAGTAGGAAAAACCGAGCTTGCAAAAACCCTCGCCCAGACCCTTTTCGATAGTGAGGATCACATGATCCGTATCGATATGTCAGAGTACATGGAGAAACACGCGGTTTCAAGACTGGTGGGAGCCCCTCCCGGGTATGTGGGCTATGAAGAAGGGGGCCAGCTTACTGAAGCTATCCGACGTAAGCCATATTCGGTGATCCTACTTGACGAGATCGAAAAAGCCCATCCAGAAGTGTTCAATATCCTTCTTCAGATGCTTGATGATGGGAGGATCACCGATTCTGCCGGACGAACCGTGGACTGCAAGAACACAGTGATCATCATGACCTCCAACATCGGATCAACCCATCTTCTTGAGCGCAATCACGGAGAAGAGGAGATCAATGAAGAAACGAAGGAATTGGTCATGGGTCAGCTGAGGGCTTCTTTCCGACCGGAATTTCTGAACAGGGTGGATGATATCATTTTATTCAAACCCCTAAGCGTCAACAATATTAAAGGCATCATTGATAAGCTCTTTAAGGAGCTGCAAGAGAGGGTAGCTGAACAAGGTCTCTCCCTGCAAATCACGGACGAAGCCAAGTCCTTCATAGCTGAGTCGGCCTATGATCCCGTGTACGGGGCCCGTCCATTGAAACGTTTCTTGCAAAAAGAAATCGAAACAAAACTTGCCAGGGCCATTATAGCAGGCAAGGCTACTGGAGAAGTGATGGTTGAGAAAGGGGAGCGGGGCTTGATCATCAGGTGATGAGGATTGGGAAAGATCCTATTTAATGATGAACAAGATCAATTTAAATTATTTATACCGCTAATGATTCCTGTGCAGACTTCGCTTTCCGTGGGTAACCCGTGAGACTCCTCGGCATGCCTGCGGGGTCTCACATTAGCTACTCTCCCACAGGAGTCTTCGTCTTGCACTCCAATCAACCGCTGGAAACAATGACATTTAAATGTTGGTAAACCAAATTAAAAACCCGAACTCCTTTGCCTAGTGGTATGCAAAGGAATTCGGGTTTTACTATGACTAAAACACTTATGTCTCAGCTTCTTTCCTACGATTGGTCAAGTTATCATCGGATTCGAGAGATGGTAAACAAACCCAGTCAGTTTATTTTATTCATTCTGAGCTAGCATCATCTTTGTACGTAAGAACAATGAATTTATAGTCCGAACGATTACTGTCGGGAACCTCTTTAGATGATCGTAAATTAATGGTATTTACTATTTCTTCATTGATATGCTCCCACTCTTCCAAAGTGAGGGTCACGACTTGTTGAATTTTGGCCACATTGATAATTTTCAGTATACTATCCGGATTGATTCTCGGTGGTTGGTTGGCTGCTGGCATTGGTCCCTCTCGGACGGTTATATTGCCTGGGTTCCTTCTGCTCGTCATCAGTATTACTTTTCCGTTCACGAAATCTTAAGGCGAGTTAATTGCACCAACAGCTCAAGCGGAAAGAACGGAGAAATCTCCGGCGTTTTGAATAAAAAAGGCATGTAGACGGTCGTCTGAAATTCAGACCCGGTCTACATGCTTTTTTTAATGATCTTCGACAGGTTCGTTGGGAAGGATCAATGTTACGATATAAGCAAGGATCGTGACAGCTACGGATAAGATCAATCCCTGCATGAAATCGAATTTTCCGCCACTCATGTTTGCTACAACATAAGTCAGCATCTCGGTCAGTGCAAATGCCCAAAAGAACATCCAGAAAAATTTCACGGTTACACCCCGTTTCTATATAATTGGCTGAAAAAGCCTATGTAAACATTCATAATCTCCTCTATACTACCACAGCTTCAGCTTTTAATAAATGGCGAAAATGTGAAATGTAAACCCTATCATTTCATTCTCTTCATCATGAATTCCTTCATTAATGGGCTAATCCCCTTTCCGATACAGGAACCTGGCATACACTATAGTACCTTGGAAAAAGGAGAATTTCAGATGTATCAACGATTGTTTCAAGTAGAGCAAGAGTGGTGCATGATTCATTATCCCGAACGACCGAACGGTTTTGCAGTGATGATCATCGGTGACTACGGTCAAGATGTAGATGAGAAAAGCAGTTTCTGGTCCCATCATGAATTCCGTAAGAAATGGGTCCGTGACATGACAGATAAAGGGTATATCGTTTTTTACAGCAATCTCTACGGAGCCAATTGGGGAAACAAAAGGGCAGTCCGCCTTGCCCATCGCCTCTATCAATATGTGAAAAGGACTGAGATCATCAATCCGCGCATTCACATCCTGATCGAAGGAATGGGCGGGCTTGTGCTGAAAGACCTGTATCCCCTGATGAAAGACGAGGTAAGGAGCATCGTCATGCTGTCTCCATGTGTGTCCCTTAGAAACCATCTTGAACAGGAAAAGGAGCAGAAGTTTTTCCACAAAAAGCTCATCCGGGAAATCAGACATGCTTTCAGCGTTACGGAAGATCAGTGGCCGGCATTCATTGAATCTTTAACAGAATCAGATGTGTTCCACACCATCCCGATGCCGCTTTACATTGTGCAACCTGCCAGTCTGAACCGTTATAAAAATCAAGTCTCACTCATACTAGATATATATAGGGACCGATTGGAGAACGGTCTGATGGTCGATCTGTTTTATGTTCTTCCTGAGAAGCGTATGTCACTGGGAAGGAAATTCACATCTTATTTTGCGAAGCACGAGAGCGATCTTTAGCTGATGGGAGTGAAAGAAGTGAATCATGCATATGTGTTTCCGGCCCAGGGTTTTCTGGGCTTTCAATTATGTACGGCAATGTTGGAGGAAGGGTGGGAGGTGACGGCACTTGATTCCGGCAGGGAGATGGGTGACCATTGGATGGAAATCGGACGGAATGCCAATCTTCACTGGACGTCTTTTGGGAATTGGGATCGCCTCGTCCCTTCCGGTAGTCATGTGTATCTACCCTATTATGATGCAGATGACCTTTTGACTGAAAAAGAAGGAAAAACCCTGATGGAACAGGCAGGATACACCATCAGGGTTTTCAGCCATTTTCAGGACCCTCCATCAGGTAATCCATCCGGGGCTGATATATACGTTCCCACTTTGATCGGTCTGCGACAGCCGGTGTCCTACCATTTTGCCAGACTTATAAAGGACGTCCGTGTGGATGAACCGGTCCAGGATGATCCGACCGGGGTGATCTACGTGAAGGATGCGGCCAGGAAGATCATCTCATGCACAGGGGAAAAGGGCGAACTTCATCTGAAGGGAGAGGCAGCTTGGGCCGATGCTTCGGCCCTCCTGACGGAAGCGACAATTCCGCAATTGGAAGCACCGAAGAACATCAGGGGGAAGGAGATTCCCGTCATGGCTTCAAAGAGTTTAGAAAATATATTTGATGAGCAATTAAAGGAAGCCGGTATAAAAAAAGGAAAAAATAGCTTCCCTTATTCGGACAGGTAAAGGTAAAATATACCCGTTGCAATTATTTTTACGAGTTCCGAAGAATCAAAGGAGTTGCTGTACTTGATCATGAAATTTTTTCACTTGTCGATGATCCTTTTGCTGCTGGGGGGCTGTACTGCCGGTAGCCGGTCAGGAGAGATGGACAATGCTGGCCTTTTGGTCCCGGAAACGATTGATGATGGCGTTTGGGGGACAAAAGGGTACCAAGGTCTTTTGGGCATCCAGAAAGAGTTCGATGTGAAGGTTTACTATAAAGAGGGAATGAATGGAGACACGTCGGTCCGTCATGCCCTGGATGAATTTGAAAAAGAGGACGTCAATCTTGTGTTCGGTCATGGGAATGAATACTCTTCCATATTCAATGAGGTGGCATCGGAGCATGAGAATATGCATCTGGTAAGCTTCAATGGGGACGCTACGGAGAAGAATACTACCAGCTTGACGTTCAACGGGTACGCCATGGGGTTTTTCGGAGGAATGACTGCTGCATCCCAAACAAAGACGGATCGACTAGGCGTCATTGCCGCCTTTTCCTGGCAACCGGAGGTCCAGGGCTTCATTGATGGAGCCAGATACCAAAACGGTAAAGCCGAGGTCCTGGTCGAATATACGGGTCACTGGGACCACTCGGAGGTTGCACTCGATAGGCTCGACGGGCTTCTCGATCAAGACGTGGACGTTGTATATCCAGCAGGGGACGGGTATAATGTGGCTGTAATTGAAAAACTCAAGGAATCAGGTCGCTATGCCATCGGGTATGTGAGCGACCAGTCAGATCTTGGGGAAACAACGGTGTTGACGAGTACGGTCCAGCATGCCGACAAGCTGTATGAATTGATTGCCGGGAAATATACTGCCGGTGAACTTGAGTCTGGTAATCTTGAATTCGATTTCCAGGACGGGGTCATCTCCATGGGAGAATTCAGCCCTGTCATCCCTGCCGGATTCAAGACCGAGATGAACCAGCATATCAAAGCGTATGTCGATACCGGAAAACTACCGAACGGAAAGGAGCCGCCATTATGAATGAAGACAAAACGATGCAATTCTTGCAAATAGCGATGAAGTATCTTCCGGAAGCACAGGAACAGCTCGAAAAATCAGGAATCCAGCTTAGTCCGGAGATGATCGAACCCTTCCTGTCCATGTTCACCAACGTCATGAATGAAGCGTATGAACTAGGTAAACAAGACGCAGCGAAGTAATGTACATAGAACAGTAAGGGAAGATTCCTCTGTTCATCGTAAAACCCAGGAGCAGTGACGTTCAGTCCCTCCTGGGTTTTTTCGTATGTGATGAAAAGTGGGTTACTCACTAGCCAGTTTCAAAGAACACGTCTAAATAAAAGTCCTTGCTCCGGGTCAAGTGGGAGTACATCATTCACTCAGCCTGAATCGAATACACTTTCCTGTGAATCGTGAAAAACCTTTTGGGACACTTCAAGGAAACTTCGGTCTGATAATCCGAAACTAAGGCAAAAAGAATTGCAGAAAGAGTAAAAGTCCGTTAAAATTAGTACCAAGTCATAATAATTGATAATAAAGCTAAGGTGAAACAGGGGGATGCCGATATGAATACTGGAATCATTGGAATAGGGCGCTATCTGCCTGAGAAGATACTGACCAATGCCGATTTGGAAAAAATGGTGGATACATCGGACGAATGGATCAGTACTCGGACGGGGATTGAAGAGAGACGTGTTGCAGGGGATGATATCGATACATCGGATATGGCCTATGAAGCAGCGAAGAAAGCCATCGAGGATGCAGGCATCTCACCTGAGGATATCGACCTGATCCTTGTGGCAACCGTTACACCTGATCAGCCGTTCCCTTCCGTCGGATGCCTCCTCCAGGAGCGCCTGGGGGCGAAGAAAGCGGCAGCCATGGATATCAGTGCTGCATGTGCAGGCTTCATGTATGGTATGATTACCGCAAAACAATTCATCGACAACGGAGCCTACAAACATATCCTTGTCGTCGGTGTGGAGAAGCTGTCGAAAATCACAGATTGGGATGACCGCAATACTGCCGTCCTATTCGGTGATGGGGCCGGGGCTGCCGTCATGGGTCCTGTACCAGATGGGAAAGGGATCCTCGCTTTCGAGCTGGGTTCTGATGGAACCGGTGCAAAGCATCTTTATCAGGATGAGCACATCATCATGAATGGTCGCGAAGTATTCAAGTTCGCTGTCCGTCAGATGGGCGAATCCTCCATCAATGTCATCAATAAAGCAGGGCTGGATAAAGAGGACGTCGATTTCCTCATCCCTCACCAGGCGAATATCCGCATCATGGAAGCTGCAAGACAGCGTTTGGAGCTGCCTGTTGAGAAGATGTCCAAGACCGTGAATAAATATGGAAACACATCTGCCGCATCCATTCCGATTTCACTCGTCGAGGATCTTGAGGCCGGAAGGGTGAAAGAAGATGACGTCGTCGTCATGGTGGGCTTCGGTGGAGGCTTGACCTGGGGTGCGATCGTCATGCGCTGGGGAAAATAATCGATAATAAACTATCTTCTACTACTTATACGATAAAGGAGACCGAACAATGGATATGAAACGTGTTGTAGTAACAGGATTGGGTACCGTCAATCCACTAGGAAATGATGTAGAAACAACGTGGGCGAATGCCCTTGCTGGGAAATCCGGGGTCGGGCCACTCACAAGGCTGAATGCTGATGAGTATCCTGCCAAGGTAGCAGCTGAACTGAAAGACTTCAATATTGAAGACTTCGGTATCGAAAAGAAGGAAGCGCGTAAGATGGACCGTTTCACTCATTATGCCATCGCAGCGTCCTTGATGGCTGTTAAAGACGCCAACCTTGAAATCACAGAGGAAAATGCCAACCGTGTCGGTACATGGATCGGTTCTGGAATCGGCGGGATGGAAACATTCGAAACCCAGTATGAAACCTTCCTTAAGCGTGGATACCGCAGGGTAAGTCCTTTCTTCGTTCCAATGATGATCCCGGACATGGCTGCCGGCCAGGTATCGATCCTCCTAGGAGCAAAAGGATTCAACTCCTGTACCGTAACGGCCTGTGCAACAGGCACGAATTCCATCGGTGATGCATTCAAGGTCATCCAGCGCGGTGACGCGGATGTCATGATCACGGGTGGAGCGGAAGCACCAATCACGAAAATGTCCGTAGCCGGTTTCTGCGCCAACACGGCCCTTTCGACCAATCCCGATCCGGAAACGGCTTCAAGACCATTCGACTCTGAACGTGACGGTTTCGTCATCGGAGAAGGAGCAGGGATTGTCATCCTTGAAGAACTCGAACACGCGGTGAAACGCGGAGCAACGATCTACGCTGAAATCGTCGGCTATGGCTGCACGGGTGATGCCTATCACATCACAGCCCCTGCACCAGGTGGGGAAGGTGGGGCGCGTGCCATGAAGATGGCACTTGATGATGCAGGTGTGACGCCTGATCAGATGGATTACATCAACGCCCATGGTACAAGTACGGCTTATAATGACAAGTATGAAACCATGGCCGTCAAAGAAGTATTCGGTGATCATGCCAACCGCCTGGCCATGAGCTCCACAAAATCCATGACCGGTCACCTTCTTGGTGCAGCGGGTGGAGTGGAAGCGATCTTCACGGTTCTTGCCATGAAGGATGGAAAGCTCCCACCGACGATCAACCTGCAAAATCCAGATCCAGACTGCGATCTGGACTATGTAGCCAATGAAGCACGTGAGCAGGAAGTCAATGTTGCCATGAGCAATTCACTGGGCTTTGGTGGCCATAATGCCACGCTCGTATTCAAAAAATATGTGAAGTAATCGAGAGTCCGCCGAATCTTTTCGGCGGGCTTTTTTCTAACTCTCCTGCAGATTGCATATACATGAACCAAATCAGCAGGAAAGAGGGATGATGATGCCGGTGATCCCAACAGACGAGTGGCTGGATCAAACATTCGATGATCCCGTGGGGTTGTTAGAAAGGACGAAAAGAGGGGAAGGAGAAGCAGCAGCTTTCTATGCCTACCTCCGAAAACAGGGGATGTATCGCCCGTCAAGGCAAATGGAAGAACGCTTTAATGAGCTCAAGTCTGACGATCTATGGAAGAGGCTTTCCGTTTTTGAGAAAAGGTACAAAAGAAAATGGAAAGGACCTGATGTACCCATCTATTTATTCCCCCTAGAGCCGAAAAGAGGCTTATTCAGGGAACCGGCTAAAAAATCAGGAGTATGCTTTTTTGATGAAATGTTTCTTTTTCTTCAAAAATTGGAGGATCACAAAGAATATGAGGCACTATTTGTTCATGAATACCACCATTGCACCCGTATGAAAAAGCTGGCGGGGAAAGAGGAGGAATATACCCTCCTTGATTCTGTCATCTTCGAGGGACTGGCCGAGAATGCCGTGAGGGAATATTGCGGCGTTGACTATGCTGCTCCGTGGACAAGAAAATATACTGAAGAGGAATTGAGCGGATGGTTCAAGGAATGGATCGAACCCCATGCTGATCTAACGAGGAATTCACCCCTTCATGATGAACTTCTCTACGGGAAAAGACACTACCCAGAACTTCTGGGGTACGCCATCGGTTACAGGCTCGTACGGTCATTCGCGAAGAAGAATGGAATGAATAGTGTGATGATGCTTGGCATACCATCGGAGACATTTCTAGAGTAACTACAGCCCATAGGATAAAACAGAAGAGAGCACGAATAAATCCAAAGGTGATTGACCATACTGATTGACAACCAAACAAAGTAGTAAAGCGAGGGGTCAATCATGTTATATCTTCATGATGTATGGGTCAATTGGTTCGAAGGGGAAGAAAACGGATATAATATCTGCCATTTTCACGAATGGAGAAAAGAGGACGTCATCGAGCTGCTGGATCAAGTTCCTCTATTGAAAGTCGGCAAAGAGTTGTATCATTACATCGAGAATGATTTATCAGAATTACCTCGGCAGATGCTGAATGATGTGTACCAGAAAGCGTATCTTAGAAAGAACCATGAACGGATTCAACAGGATTATTGCTTCGTGGTCACCGATGGCACGGCGATTCTGGCCGTCGATACGATCGGTTACACCGTCCCGATCAGGAAGAGCCGCCTTATACCGCGTCAGGAACAGCTCGTATATGAAATGGTGGAAAGTCAAGAAGTTCTTGAATATGAGTTCAAGCCTGATCAAAAGCGGGAGGAGGCGTACCACATCCTTTCTCCCAACCCGTTCATGATGAGTGGATTGACACGCAAGGAAAGGCAGTTGAAGCAGCTTCTTTTCATGGCCCTCGATCAGCTGCGCACCTCGGAGAATACCGCTGAAGTGAGATACTGGTATACGGAGTGGGCCCCGGAACAATACAGGACGATCCAGGAGCTCGATTTCCACGAAGCATGGCAGATGCTTTATGAGGACACTAAATACGGATGGTCCGACAAGCATCTGTCGCTCTGCGAAAACCTGATCAAAGGACAACCATTCTTTGAAAAGTTGTGGGAAGTAGAGAATCGTCCGAAAGTAAATTAAACAAAAGAACCTTGAGCCCATGCTCAAGGTTCTTTTGTTTATCGCTTTTTCCGTTCTTTTCTTCCAAGGCCCATGGCCTTTTCCATTTTCTTCAGCATCTTCCCTGCGGTTCGATTCGCTTTCTCAGCTCCACGATCCAGGATGTCATCAAGTTCCTCGGAATCAATCAGCTCGTAATAGCGGTCCTGAATCGGCTTGATGGCATCCACAACCACTTTGGCAAGGTCGCCTTTGAAATCGCCATATCCTTTTCCATCATATCGCTCCTCAAGTTCGGCAATCGGAGTGCCTCCAAGAATAGAGTAGATAGAGAGAAGATTGGAAACGCCCGGCTTTTCATCACGGTCGAATCGGACGATGCCATCCGAATCCGTCACAGCGCTCTTGATTTTCTTTTCAATGACTTTAGGGTCATCAAGCAGTGTAATGAACGCCTTTTTGTTCTCGTCGGATTTACTCATTTTCTTTAGTGGGTCCTGAAGGGACATCACACGAGCTCCTACTTTCGGGATGCGTACCTCTGGAACCGTGAAGATATCATTGTATTTCTTATTGAAACGCTCCGCGAGGTTCCGGGCGAGCTCGAGATGTTGCTTCTGATCCTCGCCGACAGGGACAAGATCCGTACCATAGAGCAGGATATCGGCCGCCATGAGGGGAGGGTAGGTGAGAAGGCCGGCAGATACGGCTTCTTTTCCATGGGACTTATCCTTGAACTGAGTCATGCGCTCAAGTTCACCGATATAGGTCACGCACTGCAGGATCCATCCAGCCTGTGCGTGAGCAGGCACCTCCGACTGAATGAACAGCGTCGCCTTCTCGGGATCGATCCCGCAAGCAATATAGAGGGCAGCAAGGCTGCGGATGTTTTTGCGCAGTTCCGCTTTATCCTGGGCAACAGTGATCGCATGCTGGTCGACCACGCAGAAATAGCAATCATACTCTTCCTGAAGCTCGGTGAATTGCTTCATAGCTCCGATGTAATTACCAAGCGTGATCGTCCCGCTCGGCTGAATGCCGCTAAAAATCGTTTTCATCTTCATTCCTCCTATAGTACAGTTCCTGTATCATCATGACCATCCGGCCAAAAATAAAACCCACCCGTCCAAAAAATATAGGGACGAATGGGTTGTTTCCGCGGTGCCACCCTAAGTTACTCAAGAAATGAGTCGGCTTAGTCCATGCTTTGCATGGTCCCGGCTAACGGAAGGGGTCCGTCTCCGGCTACTGCGTTCACCGGGGAAGCTCGAAAGTCCATTCCCCCGCAAGCGGATGCCTGCTTTCAGCGGACGCAGGCTCTCTTGGAACCGGCAAGCGGGGTACTACTCTTTGTCAAAGCCTGTTTCATATATGCAAAGGTCATTATATGAAAAAAAAGCGCCTAAATCAAGTATAGAGAGAGTATGAAAGGATCAGGGATACGGCAAGGGATAAAAACCCGATATAGAAAAGGGGTGCCGTCAGGCGGAACGGTTCTTTCACTGCGTATACCTCATGAATTTCCTTTCGCTCCTCGATATCATCAAACTGCGCCACGTATTGATCTTTCTTCGATTTGGCCCTGAAGCGCTTGAAGGCATATAAAATCCCATTCAAGAAACCGTTTTGGAAAACAAACATCAAGGCGGCTACAGAAGCATAAGAAATGCCGACGATGAATAAAGTATCAATGAGGGAAAGGACAGGATCCGATCCATTCATGTAACGGACAAGATAGACCGCAGCAAGGTAAAGTAATGTGACCATCGGTAGGACGCGTAAACGTTTCATCATGTTGCACCTTCACTTCCAAAATGATTTCATGCGTTCCTTCCTATAGAAACGAACAGGAATGCATGCTGTCTTCCTATAAAAGTATACCTGAACCGATCAGGGTTTGGAAAGGAAGCAAGAGCACGAATTCACAGTTTTTTATATCTATCCGCCTTGCTAGATAATTATAACGACGAATGGAGAACGCTTTCTTCCAATAAAGAAGTGAAAACGGCAGGATAATCGCTGGTTTAATTGGATGATTGTAACATTTGTAATGGGACAAACAGCCCTTATCTCATTCATAGAACCCTTACATAGCAAGGTTTTAACACCTTATTACCTAGTAAACTGATTATTTAGCAAAAAAACTGTTAAATTCGTATTGCAAAAATATCTCTATCATGTATAATAAGTAACAAATCTTCTGAAAATTAGAAGATAAATAAATATGAGAAGTATGAGGAGGTCAATTTCAAGATGAAGAAAAAGTTTTCTTTATTACTGGTTCTTCTTCTAGCTGTGAGTACTTTCTTGGCTGCCTGTGGCGGAGACAAGAAGACTGATGGCAAAAAAGAAGGGGCAGCTGGGGGATCTGACACGAAAGACGAGCAAGTATTGAATCTTGCGGAATCTTCCGAAATCCCGTCAATGGATTCAGCTCTTGCAACTGATGCAGTATCATTCAACGTTATGAACCAGGTATATGAAGGTCTGTACCGCTTAGGTGAAAACGATGATGCCGAGCTAGGGATGGCTGCTGAAGAGCCTGAAGTAAGTGAAGACGGTAAAAAGTATACATTCAAACTACGTGATGCCAAATGGTCTAACGGTGACCCTGTCACTGCTCAAGACTTCGTATACGGATGGCAACGTGTTCTAAACCCGGACACTGCTGCAGAGTACGCGTACATCATGTCTGATATCAAAAATGCTTCCAAAGTAAACGAAGGTAAAGCGAAACCTGAGGAACTTGGAATCAAAGCACTTGATGAAAAGACTCTTGAAATCGAATTGGAAACGGAAGTTCCATACTTCAAAGCGTTGCTTTCTTTCGCAACATTCTATCCGCAAAACCAAAAGTTCATTGAAGAACAAGGTGACAAATACGGTCTTGAAGCCAATACTTCTGTATACAATGGACCTTTCACACTTTCTGATTGGAAGCATGAGCAAAGCTTCAAACTTTCTAAAAACAAAGATTATTGGGATGCTGACACTGTTAAACTTGAAGAAGTTAACTTCAACATCGTAAAAGATACAACAACTGCCGTTAACCTTTATGAAACAAACAAAATCGACAGGGTCGGCCTAAGCGCTGAGTTTGTTGATAAGTACAAAAACGATGAAAACTTCAAAACGCGCGGAGAAGCTTCTGTATTCTTCCTTCGTTTGAATCAAGACTCTAAAAACTCTGAGATTCTGAAAAATGAAAATGCACGTAAAGCATTTGACTCTGCGTATGATAAGCAAGGTATGGTGGACGTTCTATTGAACAACGGATCTGTTCCAGCATACTACCTCGTTCCTAAGGACTTCGTTACAGGTCCAGACGGGAAAGAATACCGTGAAACTGCCGGAGAAGCATTTGGTGGCTTCGACGTAGAAAAAGCAAAAGATTACTGGGCAAAAGCGAAAAAAGAAACTGGCATCGACAATGTAGAGCTTGAGCTATTAAACTATGACAGCGAAAGTTCCGCTAAAATCGGTGAGTACTTCAAAGAGCAACTTGAGTCAAATCTTGATGGTCTGACTGTTAAGATCAAAGCGCAACCGTTCAAGCAAAAGCTTGATCTTGAATCAAAAGGTGATTATGACTTCTCCTTCGCAGGTTGGGGTCCGGATTATCCAGATCCGATGACATTCCTGGATATGTTCGTAACAGACGGTTCACATAACCAAATGGGTTACTCTAACCCTGAATTTGACAAATTGATCGAGCAAGCTAAGACAGAGCTTTCTTCTGATCCAGAAGCTCGCTGGCAAGCAATGGTTGATGCTGAAAAGATCCTCTTCGATGATCAAGCCATCAGCCCGATCTACCAACGAGGCGTTTCTTACCTTGAGCGTCCATACGTGAAAAACGTATTGGATCACTCTTTCGGAGCTGACTACTCTTACAAGTGGGCTTCTATCGAGAACTAAAACGCTCTAAGTTGAACCTTCTGAAGGAGAGTGTATGCATAGGCATACGCTCTCCTTTTCCAGTGATAAGCGACAATTTTCGCAATTTAAAAAATAAATTGAAAATTTGTCGAATATCGCTATAATGGAGAAGTAGTATAAACATAGAAAAGGGGGGCTAAGCATGGTCAAATATACTATCAAGCGTATTGTTTATATGATCATCACTTTGCTAATTATTGCAACCGCCACATTCTTCTTGATGAAGCTCCTTCCAGGGACTCCACTCACCAATCAAGAGAGACTGTCTCCGCAACAACAACAAATCATCCTAGAAAAATACGGGCTCAATGATCCGCTTCCGGTTCAGTATATCAACTATATGACGAATCTGGTTCAAGGAGACTTGGGTTTATCATTCCAATATGACAATCGTCCGGTTTCTCAAATGATCGGCGACCGTATAGGACCTTCCGCAATTCTTGGTTTCCAAGCAATGGTACTAGGGACAATTATCGGTTTGATTGTTGGGATCATCGCAGCAATTAGACAGAATACATGGGTCGATTATGGATCTACATTCCTAGCGGTACTGGGTATATCAATTCCTTCCTTCGTATTCGCTGCATTATTGCAGTACTATGTAGGTGTTAAGTGGGAGTTGCTACCGGTTGCCCTATGGGGAGAATACAAGCACACGATATTGCCTACGCTTGCATTGACTGTCGGGGTCGTGGCAACGATTGCCCGTTACATGAGAACTGAAATGTTAGAAATCCTAAATACAGATTACATCTTATTGGCTAAGGCGAAAGGTACTACAAGAGTGAATGTTATCGTGAAACACGGTGTTCGTAATGCCATGATTCCAATCATCACGATCCTCGGGCCGATGACTGTTGGTATCATGACCGGAACAATGGTTATTGAACAGATTTTTGCCGTGCCTGGATTAGGGGAGCAGTTCGTTCGTTCAATCAATACAAATGATTATACGGTCATCATGGGCGTGACATTATTCTATAGTGTTCTTCTTGTTGCCGTCATTTTCTTGGTGGATATCCTTTATGGAATTATTGATCCGCGTATTCGTCTAGTTGGAGGGAAGAAATAATGGAACCAAACAAAAAAAATCAAGAGCAGCTGTCAAAAGACCTCTTCCAACGACAAAAAGCAACAAGTGAACAGTCTGAAAAAATTGAACGCCCGAGTTTGAACTTCTACCAGGATGCATGGATCCGTCTTCGTAAAAGCAAGGGGACCATCATCGGAATGATCATTACGCTTATTATCGTGTTCTTTGCGTTTGTTGGTCCTTCAATGAATGACCATAAGTTTTCTGATCAAAACATCCGTCATGCAAAGCTTCCACCTAAAATTGAAGCGCTTTCTGGAATCAGCTGGCTTCCGTTTGACGGGAAGGACCATGAAGGCTTTGATGTCTACGAAGCGCGACAAGTGAAAGAAAATTATTGGTTCGGTACAGACGATTTGGGTCGTGACCTTTGGACCCGTGTGTGGAAGGGAACTCAAGTTTCACTTTACATCGGAATCCTCGCAGCCGTTATCGATTTCTTGATCGGTATCTCTTACGGTGGGATCTCCGGATACTACGGTGGAAGAGTCGATGATATCATGCAACGTATCATTGAAGTCCTTGTCGGTATTCCAAACCTGATTGTCATCATCCTCTTTATCCTGGTATTTGAACCGGGGATATTCTCGATCACCATGGCGATGGTACTGACAGGGTGGACGAGTATGGCCCGGATTGTCCGTGGGCAGATCCTGCAACTTAAAAATCAGGAATTCGTATTGGCATCCCGGACATTGGGAGCACCGAATAATCGCCTGATTTTCAAACATCTACTACCTAACGTGATGGGGCCGGTCATCATCACCACGATGTTCACGGTTCCAGGTGCCATCTATACAGAGGCGTTCCTAAGCTTCATCGGTCTCGGTATAGCACCGCCGAAGGCGTCACTTGGATCATTGGTTAATGACGGGTACAAATCCATTCAGTCCTACCCGCATATGATGCTGATTCCTTCAGCGGTCATTTCATTGATCATCCTGAGCTTCAACCTCATGGCCGATGGGCTGAGGGATGCTCTGGATCCAAAACTGCGTAAGTAAGAAAAAGGGGGATATATAATATGGCAAAAGTGTTGGAAGTCAAAAATCTGCACGTCTCCTTTAATACTCATGCTGGAGAAGTGAAAGCCGTTCGCGGTGTGGATTTACACTTAGATAAAGGTGAAACATTGGCGATCGTTGGAGAATCGGGATCAGGTAAGTCTGTAACGACGAAAGCACTGATGCGTCTGATTCCAAACCCGCCTGGATTCATCAAGCACGGAGAAATGATGTTTGAAGGAAAAGATCTTGCTAAAATACCTGAGAAGGAAATGCAAAAGATCCGCGGGAAAGATATTTCCATGATCTTTCAGGATCCAATGACTTCTTTGAACCCGACCATGACAATCGGGAAACAAATCATGGAGCCGCTATTAAAACACCAGAATATGAGCAAACCGGATGCAAAGAAACGTGCCATCGAACTTCTGAAACTTGTTGGGCTGCCAAGCCCTGACACCCGTTTCAAACAGTATCCCCATCAGTTCTCCGGCGGTCAGCGTCAGCGTGTGGTCATCGCGATTGCCCTGGCTTGCAATCCGAAGATCCTGATTGCCGACGAACCGACGACGGCACTTGATGTAACGATTCAAGCCCAGATCCTCGAACTGATGAAGGATCTGCAAAACAAAATCGATACATCCATCATCTTCATCACCCATGACCTTGGCGTGGTGGCGAATGTAGCAGATCGCGTAGCCGTCATGTACGGCGGACAAATCGTCGAAACAGGAACGGTGGATGAAATTTTCTACGATCCTCGTCACCCGTATACATGGGGATTGATCAGCTCCATGCCGACGACGGACACAGACGGTGAACAGCATCTCAGTGCGATTCCCGGAACGCCTCCGGATCTGTTGAATCCACCTAAGGGGGACGCTTTTGCACTAAGAAGCGATTACGCCATGAAGATCGATTTTGAGCAGGAGCCTCCCTATTATCAGGTTTCTGATACTCACTATGTAAAATCATGGTTGCTTCATCCGGACGCTCCGAAAGTTGAGCCGCCAGAGGCTGTTAAATTAAGGTATCGCAGAATGCCTTCCAACTTTGCAGAGCCTGTACTTGTTGAGGGGGTACGTGTATAATGGCTGAAAAATTATTGGAAATCAAAAACCTGAAACAATATTTCAATCCTGGTAAAGCAAATATGGTCAAAGCCGTCGATGACATCAGCTTTGATATTTATAAAGGGGAAACGCTCGGTCTTGTTGGTGAATCGGGTTGTGGGAAGTCCACTACCGGACGGACCATCATCCGTCTTTATGATGCAACAGACGGCCAAGTACTCTTTAACGGTGATGACGTTCACGGGAAAAAATCCCGTTCACAGCTGAAGAACTTCAACCGTAAAATGCAGATGATCTTCCAAGATCCATACGCTAGTTTGAATCCGCGTATGAAAGTTGCGGATATCATTGCAGAAGGAATCGATATTCACGGTCTTGCCACCAATAAACAAGATCGCATGAAGAGGGTCCATGACCTTCTTGAAACAGTCGGACTGAACAAAGAGCATGCAGGCCGCTATCCTCATGAATTCTCAGGGGGGCAGCGTCAGCGTATCGGGATCGCCCGCGCCCTGGCAGTGGAACCTGACTTCATCATCGCCGATGAGCCGATCTCTGCACTGGATGTATCCATCCAGGCGCAGGTCGTGAATCTTATGCAGGAGCTGCAAAAAGAAAAGGGACTAACGTACCTGTTCATTGCCCATGATCTTTCCATGGTTAAATACATCAGTGACAGGATCGGGGTCATGTACTACGGTAAGCTCGTAGAACTGGCACCAAGTGACGCCCTGTACAATAATCCGCTGCACCCGTATACGCAATCACTCCTGTCGGCGATCCCACTTCCGGATCCTGATTATGAGCGCAACCGCAGAAGGAAAGAATATAACACGGCTGTCCATAACTATACAGCTGATGACAAACTTGAAATGCGCGAAGTTGCACCAGGGCATTTCGTCTATTGTTCTGAAAAAGAATTCGTCCAGTATCAAGCTCAATACAAGCATTGAGAAAAAGAAGACTCCCGGACTTGGGGGGGTCTTCTTTTTTGCTGAAGGGGCATAGGCTCGTATCCTCTGTACTCGAAAATCGGCAAAATTCTGCTGATTTGTTTTGACTCCTTTAGGTGAGAAGGATGAAGCGGTAGGATTACGACTAAGGTATGTGGTTTCCTACCATAATCATCATTCAAGTGAGAAGAAAACGACAGAAATCACATCTTTTCGGAAATTTCGACATTATCTGTCCGTTTTCCCTTTTCTTTCAAGTTCAATCATTGTTAGAATAGGTAGAGGAGATACATATTTTACTAGACGAATAGAGGAGAGGTTCGCTTTGAAGTGGAAAAAATGGGCTGCTGCTGCGGCAGGGGTCGCAGTATTGTGTGCGCTTCCTTTCCAGTCGGCAGATGCCGAAGGAACTGGAAAAGAGGCCGGAACTCATCAAGTAAGGGCGATGGCTATGAAGGAAAAGGATGGGAGCGTGTCCCCACGCTTTAAGTACGATTCCGGTTTGAACTTTGAGTATCCTGACGCCGTCCGTGGTATCTATGTGACGGGTCATTCAGCGGGTGGCTCCAAATTCGGTCAGCTGACGAAGCTGATCGAAGAGACGGATCTGAATGCAATGGTCGTGGATATCAAGGATGATAACGGGAATCTGACGTATGTGCCAGAGGAGTCGTCACCCTATCATGATATCGGCCAACCTTTCATCAAAGACCCGGAACAGGTTTTGGAGACGATGGAAGAAAAGAAGATCTATCCCATCGCGCGTGTGGTCGTGTTCAAAGACACGGTCCTAGCCAATAAGAAGCCGGAACTTTCATTTGTAGATGGTAATGATGTGTGGAAGAACGGGCGCGGTGAATCCTTCGTCAATCCCTTTGTGAAGGAAGTGTGGGATTACAATGTAGGTATTGCTATTGAAGCGGCCAAGATGGGATTCAAGGAAATCCAGTTCGATTATGTGCGTTTCCCTGAAGGCTTCGAAAATCGTGACGATGAGTT
Organism: Rossellomorea marisflavi; assembly: GCF_001274775.1. Lineage (GTDB taxonomy): Bacteria > Bacillota > Bacilli > Bacillales > Bacillaceae_B > Rossellomorea > Rossellomorea marisflavi. The sequence continues at coordinate 1,593,862 of NZ_LGUE01000001.1, read as the reverse complement.
GAAGTATGATGGTGGTACGTACACAAGTGAAGACTCCGATAACGTGCAAAAACGCGTGCACGCTGTAACGGATTTTGTCGAATACGCTCACAAGCAGCTGGAGCCGTATGATGTTGAAGTATCGGTCGATATTTTCGGCTACAGCGCCACATTGCCTGAAGCTCCGGGGATCGGTCAGAATTTCTCCAAGATTTCAGAAAATGTCGATGTGATTTCTTCCATGATTTACCCGAGTCACTGGACGTCCTATTTCGGGATCGACAAACCCGATCTCGAGCCGTACAAATTGGTTGCTGAATACTCCAAGCTCGAGAATAAGAAGCTGGATGAGCTGAAGGATCCACCTACTTCCCGCCCATGGCTACAGGATTTTACAGCCTCTTGGCTTGGATCCGGAAACTATAAAGCATATGGAAAAGCAGAAGTGGAGGCGCAAATCAAAGCGCTTAATGATAATGGAATCAATGAGTTCCTGCTATGGGATGCAGGAAACTCCTACACAAAAGGTGTGGATTACACGCCTTGATCAATTGGCGGTGCGTATCTTTCAGTTTAATGAAAGATACGCACCGTTTTCTTCTATTAAGTGAACGTTGGATCTTTACAGGAAGTGGACATTTGACAATACACCACATACTGCTATCATTATAAGTAGAGTGTCTACCGAAATCCCCTTTTTTCACCCTTAGGAGTGAAAACCCCTCTCTCAAATCTGACATACATTTTACCATTTAGAGAATTCTAGTAATGCAAAAACATTTTCAGAAGGAGTAGATCCATGCATTGGTATGAGAAACTAAATAAATATTTCCCTGTAGAGGAAATGAAATCGCTCGAGCATATGGAAACGCTTTTAAAGGAAAGAAGCGATATCTATCACAAAGATGAAGGAAAGTATCACGTTCTAATGTATGCGGAACTCGAGGAGTTCATCTTCATCGATTATCTGTTCGTCTCAAAGGATGCCAGGGGCCAAGGTCTTGGAAGCAAACTGATTGAGAAGCTGAAAGAGAGGAAGAAACCGATCCTCCTGGAGGTGGAACCAGTGGACTATGACGATACCGACACTGAAAAGCGCCTTAAGTTCTACAAAAGGGAAGGGTTCAAACATGCCGTGACGATCGGATATGCGAGAAGATCCCTTGCAACGAATGAAGTCAATCCAATGGAAATCCTTTACTGGGCACCTCAAGATGAGCCTGAAGAACTGATTTATGAATCCATGAAGAAAACATACGAACTGATCCATACCTATAAGGATGAAACGTTCTACGGTGAATCCTATGAGTCGGTGGAAGATGTACTGACAATGGATGAGGATCGTGACGGAGATGTATTAAAAAAACTGTAGCACACCAACCTTATTGCGATTCGCAATAAGGTTTTCTAAATGAAAATGAACTCTTATGTTTAACTATGGGCAGAAGGGGTATATCAAGAGTAAATGGATATGATCATACTTTGTTAAACAAATGTATAAGAAAATTGACAAATTGGTTAAAAGTATATTCAACAAAACATTATTCATGTATAATACGTTATAGAGATTTCTTATTTAAACTTATTTTAATTAAACCGTATACGTTTAAATAATACTCTACCATAATCTTTTCAAAAAAATCTTGAGGGAGTGTGAATGATTCGTGGTAACATTATTCACTTCACCTAGTTGTACATCTTGTCGTAAGGCAAAAGCTTGGTTAGAAGAACATGAGATTCCATATACAGAGCGCAACGTTTTTTCTGAGCCATTGAGCATTGATGAAATCAAGGAAATCCTTCGCATGACTGAGGATGGAACGGATGAGATCATTTCGACTCGTTCGAAAACTTTCCAAAAGCTGAACGTCGACCTGGAGACCCTTCCTCTGCAAGAGTTGTTCGAACTGATCCAACAGAACCCTGGGCTTCTCAGACGCCCGATCATCTTGGATGAAAAACGCCTGCAAGTAGGTTACAATGAAGACGAAATCAGACGTTTCCTTCCAAGGAAAGTTCGTACATTCCAACTCATGGAAGCTCAGCGCATGGTTAACTAATTCATATCCGCCCCGGTCGGAATGGCCGGGTACCTTTTCTAAAAAAAAGGGGGCCAGCTAATGAAGGTACGTTGCGTATCCTTTTCAGCTGGTCCCCTTTTACATTGGACGAGTTTTATCACTTGAATTTTCTGCAAATATCCGCTAAACTGGCAAAAACACTTAGTTAATCAGCAGGATATGTGAAGTAAAATGGGTGTAAAATGTATTCCCATTTCAGTGGAATCAACATAAAATAGAAGTACAAGGTACAAACTAACCTAACTGTTTCTTCTATCTTCACCAGCAATCGAGCTGCAAGGCTCGGAGGGTGCAGTCCCTTCACTAACTTCATGCAAGAAGGGAGAGGTGTCAAATGGAAATCGAACGCATTAACGAAAATACAGTCAAGTTTTATATATCTTATGGGGATATCGAAGATCGCGGTTTTGACAGGGAAGAAATCTGGTATAACCGTGAGAGGAGCGAGGAGCTATTCTGGGAGATGATGGATGAAGTTCATCAGGAAGAAGACTTCGGAATCGAAGGTCCACTTTGGATCCAGGTTCAGGCCCTTGATAAGGGACTTGAGATCCTCGTGACCCGTGCACAGGTCTCCAAAGATGGTCAACGTTTCGAACTGCCGATCCCTGAAGAAAAGCTGAAGGATCTGCCGGTTGATGAACGGATTGAAGAGCTCCTCGATCAGCACTTCCAGATCAAGCAGGACCCTGAAGGAGAAGGGGATGCTTCACTCGATTTCACGCTCACGTTCCGTGATTTTGAAGATGCGATCTCCCTTGCCCACCGGATGAAGGACCAGCCGTTGGAGCAAATGGCCACAAAGCTATTGGCTTATGAAAATAAATATTACCTATACATTAAGTTTTCCGAAGAACACTTTACGGAAGAGGAAATGGAGAATACGCTCAGCATGCTCCTCGAATATGCGGATGAATCACGAATGACGGTCCATCGTCTTGAGGAATATGGAAAAGTCGTCATGGCTGAAGATGTATTCGGTACGTTACGTACACATTTTGCATAATGCCCAATACCGGTTTCTGATGAAATCGGTATTTCTTTATTTTTAAGAATCCATCCTGAAAGGTGTTCACGAGTGTGAAAAATACAGTGCGTGTTCTCTTATTCCTTCTGGTACTCGTTATCAGTTACCTGCTCTACTTTGATCAGTACTTACATGGTGTAGTCAAATACGTCAGCTTGTTGTTCACCTTCTCCGTCATCCTGATCGGATTTTTGATCTTTTTTGAAAACCGCCATCCGACCCAGACGTTGACCTGGCTCGTGGTGCTCGGCGCATTTCCGTTCCTGGGCTTTATCTTTTATCTATTGTTCGGCAGGAACTTCCGGAAGGAACGGATGTTCAAGAAAAAATACATATTGGACAAGCAGACCTATCTGCGGTATGAACCTGGTCCGAAAGAAATGGATCGGGATTTGTTTCAGGACAAATATTTCCGCCTTGCCAGGCGAATCGGCAACAGTTCAATCTCCTTTTCTTCTTCGACAAAGGTGCTGACTAATGGTGATGAAACGTTCCGGGAGATTCTGGACTGGCTGAAGACGGCGAAGCATCATATCCATCTTGAATACTATATTGTCCGTCATGATGACATCGGCTCTCAGATCAAGGAGGTCCTCATCCAAAAAGCCAGCGAAGGGGTGAAGATCCGCTTCTTATATGACGCTGTGGGCTCATGGCAGCTATCCAGGAAATATATCAACGAATTGATAGAAGCAGGAGTCGAGATGGTTCCATTCGGCCCGGTTAAAATACCCATATTGAATAATAAGTTCAATTTCCGCAATCATCGCAAAATCATCGTCATCGACGGTTCCATCGGCTTTGTGGGTGGGTTGAATATAGGTGATGAATATCTCGGGAAGAATCCTTCATTTGGATTCTGGAGGGATACCCACCTGATGGTGAAAGGGGATGCCGTCAGGACCCTGCAGCTTATCTTCCTCCAGGATTGGTACTATATGACGAGTGACGATTTCATCACACCAGGTTATCTTACTCCTGACCCAGGCGAGGGGGACGGAGGCGTGCAGATGATCGCGGGAGGACCTGACAATGAAGTCAGCGTCCTGAAGAATCTGTTCTTCTCCATGATCACATCTGCTCAAAAAAGTGTGTGGGTTGCGTCACCTTATTTCATACCCGATGAAGATATATTCTCAGCCTTGAAGATTGCCGCCCTCAGCGGGGTGGATGTGAGGCTTCTTGTACCCCACAAGCCTGATAAAAGAATTGTGTTCCACGCTTCCCGTTCCTATTTCCCTGAACTCCTTGAAGCGGGTGTCAGGATCTATGAATACCAAAAGGGCTTCATGCACAGCAAGATCCTCATCGTGGATGGCGAACTCGCTTCGATCGGCACGTCCAATATGGACATGAGGAGCTTTCATTTGAATTTTGAGGTCAATGCCTTCCTTTACAAGACGGAGAGCACCCTTGATCTTATGGCTGAATATGAGCATGACCTGCTCCATGCAGAAGAACTGTCACTTGATACATTCCAAAAGCGCCATCTCGGCTACAGGTTCCTTGAATCAACATCTCGTCTGCTCTCACCGTTATTATGAACTTTCCCGGGGAATCCCGGGAAAGTTTTTTTGATGGGGCAAAGGAAATGGACGTGTGCGCGTAGAATGAGTGTGGAGGAGGTGTTCCATGCTGACTGCTCATGTCAATCACCGTTTAGTCACCGCGTTCCATCATTCGAGAGGAGAACTCTTGAAGCTGCGTTCATCCACTCCCGCAATCACTTGTCCCCACTGTCGTAAGCCTTTGGTCCTCAAGATTGGAAGCAAGACCATACCGCATTTCGCCCACCAACTAAAGCAAGACTGCCCCGTCATGCACAAAGGGGAGTCCCGGCTTCACCACTCGGGTAAGAAAATCCTCTATGATCGGTTCCACAGCCTTTTCCCGGATGTGAAGGTGGAGTATTTCTTAAAGGAAATCAATCAGATTGCCGATGTGTTCATCACTTCGGAGACCGCAAGAATGGCAGTCGAAGTCCAGTGCTCGCCCCTCTCTGCAGCAGAACTGAAGAAGCGGACAGAGGGGTACCGGTCTCTCGGCATCCAAGTGATCTGGCTGCTGACGGAGGGAGCCCCGAGGCCGAGCGGGGCACTGAGGCTTTCATCGTTTCAGCAAGCCTTCCTGCGCCATGTAGAACCCCTTGGCTTATTCCTTCTTCTTTTCCTCCCTGATCAACAGGAATTCCATCTCTACCAAAATCTCATCCCCCTTTCTGCGAATACCTTCCATGCTTCCACGCTTCACAAGATTCCCGTAAGTGAATTCACCATACCCATGACGACTCAAGCGCCTGTAAGATCATTTCCCTACAAAATTTGGGACAGCTCGAGGACCGGTTGGATCCAACGCATCCTCAGGTACCCAACCGAGCAAGCCTTTAAGCAGGAAGTATACCAGTCAGGCGATACGTTATTGTATCTTCCTCAATGGGTGGGTCTACTTCCCCACTACCGGATCGAAACGCACCCTGTCATCTGGCAGTATTACCTTTGGAGTGATGCGTTGAAGAAAGGGGGCGCAGGACTCGGCACAATCGTCTCTGCCATGGCTGCGAGGTCAGAGAGAGGTGACGTGCGGGTCAGGGACCTTCCCCTTGTGGACCAGGGTGGCTGTCCTTTAGAAGAAGCCGTCAAATGGTACTTATCCTTATTGGAGAAGCTCGGAATTATCCGAATGGAGGGAGGGGTGTGCAGACTTCTTCAACAGTGGGAATGCCCGGCGACGTTCGATCTCTATATGCTCCACCGAGCGGATTTTTCAGCGCGATTCCGCATATAGTATAGTGAGACCGATTAGTTGCAGGAATACGTTCGTTGAGAGAGAATAGTACTATTAAGGAAAAATTGCAAAAAATGAGGATGGAGGATCACTATGTCTAATGAAACAGCTGTAAAACGCCTGCCAACCCGCAGTGAAGTAAAGCAGGAGCTAACGTGGAGGCTTGAAGATATTTTCCCGAGTGACGAAGCCTGGGAGAAAGAGTTCAAAGAGATCCAGGAGCTTTCAGGCAAGGCAGGAGATTTCAAAGGAACACTCGGCAACGGAGCAGATGAACTATATGCCGCTTTTGCTTTCCAGGATGAGATCCTTGAGCGGATGGGGAAGGTTTATACATACTCACATATGCGCTACGACCAGGATACGACCAACTCCCATTATCAGGGGATGGACGACAGAGCGAAGAGTCTTTATACAAAACTCGGTAGCGCATTTGCCTATCTGGTTCCGGAGGTCCTTTCCATCGAGGAGGAGAGGATTGCATCATTCCTTGAAGAAAAAGCTGAACTGAAGGTTTATGCCCATGCCCTTGAAGAGATCAACCTTCAACGTCCCCATATTCTGACTGAGAAGGAAGAGTCCCTTCTGGCGCAGGCATCTGAGGTGTTCAGTTCATCGAGCAATACATTCGGGATGCTGAATAATGCCGATCTTGAATTCCCAAGTATCAAAGATGAAAACGGGGAAGTGACGGAAATCACCCACGGACGATTCATCCGTTTCATGGAGAGCAGTGATCGGGCAGTCAGAAAAGAAGCGTTTGGAAAAGTCTATGAGACATATGGTAAGTTCCGCAATACATTCGCTTCAACACTGAGCGGTGCCGTGAAGAAAGATAATTTCTCAGCGAAAGTTCGGAATTATGATTCAGCACGTCATGCGGCCCTTTCAAACAATAATATCCCCGAGCAGGTGTATGATAACCTGGTCGAGACCGTCAACAGTAATCTGCATCTCCTTCAGCGATATGTGAAGCTGCGCAAAAAGGTCCTTGAGCTGGATGAAGTCCATATGTATGACTTGTACACGCCGCTTGTGAAGGAAGTCAAAATGGAAGTCGGGTATGATGAAGCCCAGAAGATGATCCTTGACGGCCTCAAGCCCCTCGGCGAAGAGTATGCGAATGTCCTGAAGGAAGGGTTTGAGAACCGCTGGGTGGACGTTGTGGAGAACAAAGGGAAGAGGAGCGGGGCCTATTCATCGGGGGCATATGGGACGAATCCGTATATCCTTATGAACTGGCAGGATAACGTGAACAATCTGTTCACCCTTGCCCATGAGTTCGGTCACAGTGTCCATAGTTATTACACAAGGAGCGCCCAACCTTACACGTACGGGAATTATTCCATCTTCGTGGCGGAAGTGGCATCTACGTGCAATGAAGCCCTCCTGAATGATTATTTATTGAAAACGATCGACGATGAGAAGAAGCGTCTATATTTGTTGAACCACTATCTCGAAGGATTCAGGGGTACGGTATTCCGTCAGACCATGTTCGCCGAGTTTGAACATCATATCCATAAAAAAGCCCAGGAAGGCGTGGCTCTGACGTCGGAGTACCTGACGAAGGAATATTATGAGCTCAACAAGAAGTACTTCGGAGAGGAAATTGTCATTGATGAGGAAATCGGACTGGAATGGGCAAGGATTCCTCACTTCTATTACAATTACTACGTCTATCAATATGCAACAGGCTTCTCGGCTGCAACGGCCCTTAGCCATCAGATCCTTGAAGAAGGCGAGCCGGCTGTCAAACGGTATATCGAGTTCCTGAAAGCAGGAAGTTCGGATTATCCGATTGAGGTGCTCAAAAAGGCGGGAGTCGATATGACAACCTCCTCACCAGTTGAGGAAGCATGCAAGGTCTTTGAAGAAAAACTCAACGAGATGGAAGCCCTTCTTGAGAAACTCCAATAAGCTAAAAATAAAAAGACGCCCGCTGAATCACTAGCGGGCGTCTTTGCTTTCGGGCGGCAGAAATCAGCGTTGAAAACCTTTGAATCGATGGCGCGTTAAGAGGGAATGGATGAAGATCAGCACGCATACGAAAAGAATCGGGGATGTGACATAAAGTGGGATCAGCTTCATGAGACCGAATAGATTGAGGATGAAACTGATTCCGATGAGTATGAGGAGGATCACCTGTTTCGCCATGAGCACATCTCCTTTGGAAGCCGTTTTTTACTATGTATATGTGCCAAGGTGAATTCTCATTCAATGGAATATGACAATATTGTGAAATACCATACAAACTCTTGTCATAGGCAGCCGGCTCATGGTATATTATCAGTGTGAAGTTGATCACAAGCAAACATATACCCCTTTGTTTGACCGTGAAAAATTTCTCCCATCCCCTTTGTTCGTATTTGAAAAGCCGATGTTGGCGACAACATCGGCTTTTCCATTTGTGCAATTAATATTATATCGGGATAATTAATTACCCGATATATCTCCAAAATGTCCCGTGTTTTGCGGGGATCTTCTTCACCTTCTGCTGAAGGGCCCACTTTTTCATTTCTTTCTCTACTTCCTCAACCGATAAATCGTATACCACGGCAATTTCCATCGTACCGACCAGGCGATAGTGCTTCATGAATACATCCAGTGATGGGAGCGTCTGTTTTTCCGGTTTCTCTGCAAGCATTTCTTCAATGATGTGTACGTAGACGTCATAAGGATACATACCTGCGATCTTCAAACCTTCGTCTTCAATGTTTTCATTGAAGAAAACAAGGGTAGGGATCTCTTCGACTTCCATCTCGGATGTGATCTTAACATCACACTTGAACGCCTTCGCAGCAGAATCAGAGTGGATATCGTTCATGAATTCGTTCAGGTCCAGCTTGGCAGCAGTGGCGCATTCCTTTAATACATCAATGGAGGATACATCCCTTTTTTCAAGGAATAATCGCTCCTGAAGACAACGAAGGAATCGGATGCCCTGATGTTTCCCCTGTAGTTCGGCTGCCTTGATGGCGAATGATACCACATAAGGCGAATCGATGGGATTTTCTTTCCAAAGGCTGCCGTCGCAGGACATGCCCGAACGGCTGGCGGTCTTATCCCAGTGCTGGGCGAGATCCGCTTGTTTCTTTCTCGTTGCGATATTCAGCGAGGACAGCTGACCACTCAGGATGTAGCGGATGCGGAAGTATTGACCGTATTCGATATGAAGCTTTTTCATGATGGGTTCCAAGGCCCAGCATTCCGGACAAAGAGGGTCGACGAACATATAGATCTCCAGAGGCTTCTTATCGGCGCTGCATCCCTTCAACGGATGCCAGTTCACGCTAGTCAATGTCATTCTGCTCCCGTTCATCGGTATTCACCATATGGTGCGCGGTGAGTGCAAGGCGATGGAAGAAATCTTCGCGTACAGGACCCTCTAATTGTACGTCGTCCATTGCTTCATGCATGCAGCCGAGCCATGCCTTGGCACGTGACTCGGTAATCGGGAAGGGAAGATGTCTCGCACGGAGCATGGGATGCCCATGTTCTTCCGTGTAGATCGGCGGCCCCCCCAGGTATTGTGTCAGGAATTGTTTTTGTTTCCGTGCTGTTTCGGTCAAATCATCCGGGAACAGGTTGGACAGCTCCGGATGGCGGGCTACTCTATGATAAAACGCTTCTACGAGCATGGAGAGTTTCTTTTCGCCGATTAGATTATAGGGCATGTTAGGTTTCTCGACCATAAGAATGACTCCTTTTTACTAAGTTTGTAAGTTCATTCTAGCAAGCCTGCCGTGTTAGTACAAACAAATCGGCTTGCCCTTCAACCATAGTGTGACCTCGATGGGGGAAACGTATGAAAGGGGGGCGGGGAAATAAAAAAGAAGCCGGCCTCGATGGCCGGCTCATGCGTAATAAGAATCCATGATTTTTCTCACATAGTTCTGAGTTTCCTGGAAAGGAGGCACTCCGCTGTACTTATCTACATTCCCGGGCCCAGCATTGTAAGCCGCCAAGGCAAGCTTCATGTCCCCGTCATATTTCACCAGCATCTGTTTCAGGTACTTAGAGCCGGCAAAGACGTTCTGTTCAGGATCAAAGACGTCAGTGACCCCGAGTCCTCGGGCTGTACCGGGCATGAGCTGCATCAATCCTGCAGCACCTGCGTGACTGGTGGCGGAAGGGTCATAACCCGACTCCTGTTTCACCACAGAGTGGATCAGCTTGGCAGGTATGCCGTAGCGTTCGGCAGCCCTGGAGATGATGGAGTCGATGCCTGTTTCTTGCGACTTGCTTGCATCATTCTCCTGAGAGAGGGCAAGCGTCGGAGAAGATGCGTGATGGGGCATGGTGTTGAGGAGGTTCTGTACACTCCCCAATGTGTCGGTGCCGGTAGTCTGAAGAGCACGATCGAGCACGGTTTGGAACACATTCGTGCCTTCGCTTGATGATGAGGCGATGGACCCGAGGTTACCGAGTGCCTGAAGCTCCATCATCGCTTTTACTTGTTGGATGTTCATGTGTCGGATCTCCTTGCTCTGATTAGTAGGCGTATACAGTTACTATCGGTTAGATTCCTCTACTGTGAAGGATTTTCCTTCTGCTTTTTCTTCAATTCATCATAAAAGCGCCTGACTTTGTTCTTGGTCTGTCGAACCGGGATCTGGAACGTCTCGAGAAGCTCGAGGAAGGTGGCTTCTCCTTCGGTCCTGTCCGCTGCTTCATATTCCAGTTCATAATCTTCTTTATCCAGGTACTCACTCTGATCCAGAACCAGGAGCCCACCTTTGAATCGTTGCTCGGAGCGTTTTGTATTCAGCGTCCCGAAGTGGTGCAGGGTGGCTGGATCGATATTCAGCCCGAGGATAGTATCCCGTACTTCACCCTCAGGGAATCTTCTATCCTTTAGAAGAGAAGCGGCTTTCTCCTCACTTAGGGGCTGGTTGGTCTCGAGTAGGTCTTCCCCGTGGGGGGTCTTCAATGTCAGCGTATAGTGTCCGCTCTTGGACCGGATCCTAAGGGCTGAACGGGATTCCTTCAGTTTGAAATCTTCGGTATCGAAGTAGTGATTGGATTGGTGCAGAAAATCCGCTTCTTTCACATTGAAGGCAGAAGAGAGCTTAACAAACTCTTCGGGTGTAAGAAGGTTCTTGAATTCGATTTCGATTTCTTTTGGCATGAGGGTCTTCCTTTCTACTGTCGGTCATTGCTTCATTATCTCATTGACGAATGGGGAACTTCAATGTTTAGATGAATCCATGAAATGTGGTAGAATGATACTGATTGTTTTATGGAAGGAATGAGTGTTGAATGAGGAAAGTAATCCAGTTTCACCAGACAAGCGTTGAAAACGGTGTCCTGGTCCTGCACACAGAACAGGACGATCTCCTGGTAGGAGTCCAGGCAGCCGGTCAGATCATAGCAGACTCTGATCGATTCGCTTTTGTATACCTAGCAGAAAATGCGGAAGAGTATGTGTATTTATATTTGGAGGAACCGATCTGGCAGGAACTGAAGAACGTCCTGGATAGCGGCATGCCGGTCATGGCGCGCGGAGCGGAACGGACCCTAGAGCTGCATCAGTTCCAGGATGAGCTTCAGTACCTGGTCGAGAATATTCAGGGGAACGGAAACTACGGTGATGAAATGGTCGCTAAGGTTGAAGCGGTATTTTTCCACTGATCAAATGAGCATCGTTCAATAAGGCATTGACAGCCGACCTTACCAGGAGGTGATGGAATGAACCATTGGGAACAGTTTTTAGCTCCGTATAAACAGGCTGTTGACGAACTGAAGGTTAAGCTGAAGGGGATGCGTGGTGAGTATGAGAAATATAGCATCCATTCACCCATTGAGTTTGTCACGGGCAGGGTGAAGCCGATTGCCAGCATCCTGGATAAAGCGAACAAAAAAGGAATCAAGCTGTCTGCGATCCAGCAGGAGATGCAGGACATCGCCGGACTGAGGATGATGTGCCAGTTCGTTGAAGATATCCATGTGGTGGTGGAAAAGCTCCGCGCACGGAAGGACTTCACCATCATCGAGGAACGTGACTATGTGACCCATAAGAAGCCGAGCGGCTACCGCTCCTATCACATCGTCATCGACTATCCCGTGCAGACCATCCACGGGGAAGTGAATATCCTGGCGGAAATCCAGATCAGGACATTGTCCATGAACTTCTGGGCAACGATCGAGCATTCATTGAATTATAAATATAGTGGCCAGATCCCGGAAGAAATCAGACATAGGTTGCAAGGTGCTGCAGAAGCTGCTTTCCGCCTTGATGAAGAGATGAGCCTCATCAGGGAAGAGATACAGGAAGCACAGGTCATTTTTACGAACAAAACGGAAAAGGACCAGCGAGGGAGACCCAGCGGGACTTGAAAGGGGCATGAGTATGAAGTTCGCGATCACGTCAAAAGGTGATTCCAAATCCAACACGTTGATGCATAAAATGAGGACCTATCTTCAAGATTTTAATCTTACATATGATGAAGACCAACCCGACATCGTCATCTCCGTCGGTGGTGACGGCACGCTCCTCTATGCCTTTCACCGCTATCGTTCAAGACTTGATAAGACGGCTTTCGTCGGAGTGCATACCGGCCATTTGGGTTTTTACGCAGATTGGGTGCCCGAGGAGATCGAAAAGCTTGTCATCGCCATTGCGAAGACTCCTTATCAAGTCATTGAATACCCTCTACTCGAGACGATCATCCGCTATCAGCACGGTGGAAAGGAAACGAGGTATCTTGCCCTCAATGAATCGACCGTCAAAAGCGTAGAAGGAACTCTTGTCATGGATGTGGAAATACGCGGCCAGCACTTTGAACGCTTCCGCGGGGACGGTCTCTGCCTTTCCACGCCTTCAGGAAGTACGGCCTATAACAAAGCCCTTGGCGGCGCCATCATCCACCCGTCGATCCCTGCGATCCAGTTTGCTGAAATGGCGTCCATCAACAATCGCGTCTTCAGGACGATCGGTTCGCCGCTCATCCTCCCGGCCCATCATACATGCATGCTGAAGCCGGTGAACGGTCCTGACTTCCTCGTCACGATCGATCACTTATCCCTGCTTCACAAAGATGTGAAGAGCATTCAATATCGCGTGGCCGATGAAAAGATCCGATTTGCCCGGTTCAGGCCGTTCCCGTTCTGGAAACGGGTGCATGACTCCTTTGTGTCGGACTGACGGATCAAGGATCATGAAACGATACGAAATGAATTGGGTCATCGGTGAAGAGGACCAGGGACGCCGCATGAAAGATTTCCTCAAGGATCATGAGATTTCCAAGCGCACCTTGACGGCGGTCAAATTCGAAGGCGGGGAGCTTAGCGTCAATGGAAAGCGGGAAGATGCAAGGTTTCGCTTAACCGCGGGTGACTGCCTCCGCGTCGTCTTCCCGGTTGAAGACAGCTCCATCCTCCCTGAGCCCCTTTCCTTGAAGGTCCTTTATGAAGATGAGGACGTTCTGGTGGTTTACAAACCCGCTGGAATGAAGACGATTCCTTCGACCGATCAAGCAGGGGGGACATTGGCAAATGCGATCAGGTTTCATTACATGGCAACTGATGTCGCATCCACTGTCCATATCGTCACAAGGCTTGATAAAGATACGTCTGGGATCGTGCTGGTGGCAAAGCACCGGCATATTCATCATCTCTTCTCGCTGAGTCAGAAGCAGGGGAACGTTAGCAGGGAGTATGAAGCCATTGCTCACGGGGTGTTTACAGATGCAGAAGGGGTCATCGAAGCTCCCATCGGGAGGAAAGAGACCAGCATCATAGAACGGATGGTCCGGGAAGACGGCCGCCATGCAAAAACCCGATATCGTGTCGTGAAGCAGTTCGGAGCCTATGCCCATTTGAGACTGCAGCTCGAGACAGGGAGGACCCACCAGATCAGGGTGCACCTTTCCCATATCGGGCACCCGCTGGAAGGGGATGATCTTTATGGAGGTACGCTTGATCGCATGAAGCGGCAGGCACTCCATTGCAGCCGCCTTACCTTCTTTCATCCGGTGAAACAGCGCGAGCTGACCCTTCACTGCCCCCTGCCTCAAGATATGTGTCGGTTGGTGGATCAACGTCTATAATAAGAGCGAGAGCCCTAGAGGCCCTCGCTCTTATTTAGTATCGGGTGAATCTAGAGGGGAACGATGGCATGGTGGATGGCACACTGACCGTTTCCAGTTCCGGGTAGCGGAAGGCGGTGAGGCGTCCTCCGAAGACGGCACCGGTATCGATATTGACCGTATGATGAATCCGTCTCGGTTCAGGGACGGGAGTATGGCCATAAATGATCCAGGGATGTCCGTGGTAGCCCCTGGCCCAGTCCTTCCTGACGGGGGTCCCGTCGGGATTCCGTTCCCCGGTGATGTCTCCGTACAGAACGAAGGTCCTGACTTTTTTATCTTTACGCCCGATCCATTCCTCTTTGATCCCCGCGTGGGCAAGGATCAATCTCCCTTCATCGAGCACATCGTAGAGAGGGGCACGTTCGTAGAGGGTGAGGAACTGCTTCTTGATTGATGCCTGCTTCGAAGGAGAAGCGGATTCCCACTCTGCTACCGTTGTCTCAAGTCCATGGCGGATTTGAACATCATGGCCCAGGAAATAGCGGTACAGTTTATCGCAGTGATTCCCCGGTACATACCTTGCTTTCCCCCGGGAGCATAGTGCTGCCACAAGTTCGATCGTATCGAAGGATCGCGGCCCCCTGTCGGTAAGATCCCCGATGAAGGCGAGCTTTCGTCCGGGATGGACAGGGATCCCGTCATCCCAGCTGTATCCAAGCTTTTCGATGAGTGCGGTCAATTCATCAAAACATCCGTGTATATCCCCGATGATATCCAGTTTCATGTCAGACAGCTCCTTTTCGCTTTTCTTTTTATTGAAATTATGCCATATTAATGGTTCAGTGTTTCACATATACGCTCGGACCGCAGGACTTCAAGAAAAAGGATGTCATTTTTAAGGCGACAAGAACTGAAGGATTTGCTAGTATTAAAACGATAAAGATACATGTGATAGGAAGAAGGTGTGTTCAATGACTGATATCACACAAGATCAGGAAAGAGACAAAGATAAACCGAATGATAGGGAAATGTTTGATGAAGAACTTCTGATCAGGGCGCTTGAAGAGGAGAATATGGATCTCTTCCGTTCAGAGTTCATTGAACTGCACTCGTATGACCAGGCGACATTCTTTGCACGGGTGGAGGAAGGATTGAGGGCCCGCCTCTATCACTACCTATCCCCAGAAGAAATGGCAGAGCTTTTTGAAAGTCTTGATATTGAAGAAGAAGATTATCAGGATATCCTTGCCGAAATGAATCCCTCTTATGCAGCTGAGATGCTCTCCCATATGTATACGGATGATGCGGTCGATGTATTGAATGAGCTGGATAAGGAACAGGTGGTCAGCTATTTGACCATCATGGATGATGAATCGGCGAAAGAGATCAAAGAACTCCTGCATTATGAAGAATACACGGCCGGTAGTATCATGACCACGGAATTCGTGGCCATCAGCAAGAATCAGACGGTGCGGTCGGCCATGTATATCTTGAAGAACGAGGCACCGAATGCCGAGACCATCTACTATATCTATGTGATCGACGACGATAAAAAACTAGTAGGGGTCATCTCCCTTCGCGACCTTATCATCAGTCACGATGACGTGATGATCTCAGAGATCATGAGCGAACGTGTCATGTCTGTAGGAGTCAGTGAAGACCAAGAGGCAGTAGCGAGACAAATGAAGGATTACGATTTCCTTGCCCTGCCTGTTGTAGATTTTCAGCAGCACCTCCTCGGTATCATCACCGTCGATGACATCATGGACGTCATGGAAGAAGAGGCATCCGATGACTATTCGAAGCTCGCAGGGATCTCGGATCTTGATTCCATCGACCAGAACCCGTTCAGTGCAGCCAAGAAAAGGCTGCCGTGGCTCATTGCCCTTTTGTTCCTTGGCATGTTCACCGCGAGTCTCATCAGCCGCTTTGAGGATACCCTTGCCGTCGTGCCGGTCCTTGCCATCTTCATCCCGGTCATTTCGGGGATGTCCGGTAATACGGGCACCCAGGCCCTCGCCGTTGCGGTTCGAGGTATTGCAACGGGAGATATTGAAAAAGAAAGCAGATGGTCCCTTATCATGCGTGAAGCAGGGACCGGTCTGATCACGGGTACCACATGCGGTGTCGGTATCAGCATCATCGTGTACGTGTGGAAGGGTGAGTTCTTCCTCGGACTGGTCATAGGGGTTTCGCTGCTCATATCCCTCTTTGTGGCCACACTTGCCGGGATCCTGGTCCCGCTCGTGATGCATAAGCTCAAAGTCGATCCGGCGGTTGCGTCGGGGCCGTTCATCACTACGATTAATGATATCATTTCGATTTTGATTTATTTCGGCCTCGCCACCATCTTCATGAGCTACCTACTATAACTATAGACAAGGGGGAGAATTAGAATGGAACAACATGCATCTGTTACGTCACTAGTCATTGTGATCCTTGTGGCGTTTCTGACACCTATCCTGCTCCATAAGTTCAAACTCAACTTCATCCCCGTGGTCATCGCAGAGATCATCGTCGGATTGATCATCGGGAAAAGTGGATTTGATATTGTTCACCAGGATATGTGGCTTGAGACGCTTTCTACATTGGGGTTCATTTTCCTGATGTTTCTCAGTGGATTGGAAATCGACTTCACCGCCTTCTCGGGAGGCAAGAAGAAAAAGGCCCTGCTGCCGAACGGGAAGGAAGAGCCGAACAGGCTCCGGGTAGCCATGATCATTTTCCTGGGGATCTTCGTGGTCTCCCTTGGCCTCTCTTATCTGTTCGTTTGGTTCGGTTTAATCAATAACGCTTTCCTCATGACCCTCATCATCTCGACCATCTCTTTGGGAGTGGTGGTCCCGACGTTGAAAGAGGCCCATATCATGAAGACGGCAATCGGTCAGATCATCCTCCTGGTAGCGGTCATCGCCGATCTTGCGACGATGATCCTGCTTGCCGTATTCGTCTCCCTATATGGGGACGGCCAGGGAAGCATGTGGCTCCTTCTCATCCTCTTCGGTGTGGGGATCCTGCTTTACTTCCTTGCCAGACGACTGAAGAATAATCCGTTCATCAGGAGTCTATCGACAGGTACCGTTCAAATCGGTACACGGGCGGTATTCACGCTCATCATCGTCCTGGTGGCCATCTCGGAAACCGTGGGGGCAGAGAATATCCTCGGGGCGTTCCTTGCCGGAGTGCTTGTTTCACTCCTTGCGCCCAATCAGGAAATGGTCCATAAGCTGGACTCTTTCGGCTACGGATTCCTCATCCCGATCTTCTTCGTCATGATCGGGGTTGAACTGGACCTCTGGACCCTCCTGAGCGACAAGAAAATGCTTCTGTTGATTCCTTTGCTGCTGCTTGCTTTCTTCATCTCGAAAGTCGTGCCGGTGTACTTCCTGAAGTATTGGTATGATACGAAGACGACCCTTGCTTCTGCGTTCCTTCTGACCTCGACCCTATCCTTGGTCATCGCGGCAGCTAAGATCGCTGAGCGAATTGAGATCATTACTCCACAGATGAGTGGAACATTGATCCTTGTCGCCGTCATTGCCTGTATCATCACGCCGATTTTCTTCAAGAAGCTATTTCCGAAAGAAAGTGCGGCAGAGAAGAAGCTCAAGGTTTCATTCCTTGGAGCCAATCAGCTGACGATGCCGGTATCGAGGGAGCTTCAATCCTCCCTGTATGAACCGGTCCTTTACCATACGAGGCAGGACAAATCGGAACAGACCATTGCAGACTCGCTGTTCACCATCAATGAAATCGAGAATTATGATTCTTCGACCATTGAAGCACTTGGAATATTTGATTCGGATATCCTCGTCATCTCCACCGGAGACGAAGCGCTCAATGCTTCATTAGCCGTGGAAGCGAAAGCAAAAGGTGTGGACCGGGTAATCGTCCGGGCCGAGAGTGCAGACCTTCATGAAGATCTGAGGGAGAAGGAGATCGAGGTGTATTCCGTCTTCCTATCCACGAAGGCACTCCTCCGGGCCTTGATTGAATCACCGTCTGTACTGAATATCCTGACCAATCAAGAAACGTCCTTGTATGAAATCAGGATGCTGAACCATCAGTTCGAAGACATGTCCCTCAGGCAGTTCCCGTTCACCGGGGATGTCATTTTCGTCAGGATTTTCAGGGGTAAGGATTCCATCGTTCCCCACGGTGATACAGAGCTTCATATGAATGATCGCCTGATTGTCACCGGTTCGAAGGAATATGTGGATGAATTGAAGAGAGAATTGGAATTCTGTGAAGACTGCTGAACACATTGGAACTTCCCATGCTATATGCTGGGAAGTTCTTTTTTTATCTCATTAGACAATGGATAACACTATGTTTAGAATGAACGTATAACCAATAGGAGGTGTTCCCATGTGGAGAGAGAATGTGAAGACCATACGCAATGAATTGATCGACAGCTTCCATGAAGCAAGAGAAGATGAACTGAATGAAAAGCCTGCAAGTGGGGGGTGGAGCATAGCGCAAGTCGTCCTGCATCTGGCCGGGGCGGAAACACGCTTCATGGAGCTCGCACTGCGCTCTGCTACTGAGACCATGGAGAAGGGAGAAAAGGTCGACCTGACAGTATTCGATGATCCCGGACATAAGATGATCGCTCCCATCGATCCGCCTGACGAACACAGAACCTTTGACGAACTTATCGAGTCCCTTCATGCTTCTCGGCAGCTGACGGAACGCCTTGAATCTTCCTATACATCAGAAGAGCTGGAGCAGAAAACAATGGATCATCACCGCTTCGGCATCATGCCCATTGAGCAGGTATTCGAACTGCTGGGCAGGCATGAGAAGCGGCATATCCGCCAAACCCACCGGATCAAAGAGCAGATCACCCGACCGTGAAAGGATCCCGGTTCTTGGGGGCGCAACGTATGATGAGCCCCCTCCCGTAAGTATGGATGCGATGGTGGGAGGGGTCAGCTGATAAACATCGCGAACAAGGCTTTTCATTTTGATGATTATCATGTAGAATTAGTATCAGGTACTAATAACATGTATTAAACAGGAGGATATTCAATGACTCTTTCATTAAAGGGAAAAACATACGTCGTCATGGGAGTGGCGAATAAACGCAGCATCGCCTGGGGGATTGCCCGTTCGCTCCACCAGTCGGGAGCACGATTGATCTTTACATATGCTGGTGAACGTTTTGAAAAGGGAGTAACGGACCTGGCTTCCACACTCGAAGGCGGAGAAGATTCACTGATCCTTCCTTGTGATGTGACAAGTGATGAAGATATCGACAAGTGCTTCGCAACCATCAAGGAAGAAGTCGGAGTCATCCATGGCCTCGCTCACTGCATCGCATTCGCGAACAAAGAGGAGCTTGCCGGAGACTATATGAATACGACCCGCGACGGTTTCCTTCTCGCCCACAATATCAGCTCCTACTCACTGACGGCTGTCAGCAAGGCGGCAAAAGGGATCATGACCGAAGGCGGAAGCATCGTGGCCATGACGTACCTTGGAGGAGAAAGGGTCATGCAGAACTACAACGTCATGGGAGTGGCGAAAGCTTCCCTTGAAGCAAGCGTACGCTATCTCGCAAGCGACCTTGGTAAAGATGGGATCCGCGTCAATTCCATTTCTGCCGGTCCGATCCGCACCCTGTCTGCTAAAGGAGTGGGTGACTTCAACAGTATCCTGAGAGAAATTGAAGAGCGCGCACCTTTACGCCGCAACACGACTCAGGAAGAAGTAGGGGATGCGGCTGTATTCCTCTTCAGCGACTACTCAAGGGGAATCACCGGAGAAAATCTCCATGTGGATTCAGGTTATCACGTACTGGGTTAAATTCAGATATCGATAGAAAGAACCTTCATCAAAGGAAGGCTCCTGTTGGAGTCCACCGCGATGAAGGTTCTTTTTTTGCATTTTGCCATGAAGAAACACATAGGAGGGGTGTGCATACATATAAAAGTAGACCATAAGGAGGGATGAATGTGAGAAAAGAAAAGAAGCCTCTGTTATATATTCAGCAGCCCCGCATGATTGATGTGGGCAGCAATATGCAGAATACCTATAAAGGATCAGCCAAGAAGGCAGAGAACAGGCCGAAACCCCTCGTAGAAGTGAAGGAAGAGCCAGTGGAGGCCGTCATAGAGGAACAACGGGAGGTGCTGACGACGGAGTCCTATTTCCGGCCGCTGAAGCCATTCAGGGAGATGGATCTTGAAGGGAAGATCGGCTACCTGGAAGCGAGCATCATGGGGAGGGCCCCGTTCCCATGTACATTCCAGACGGAACATGTCTCCTACAGAGGGGTGCTTCGATCATCGGATTCCACTACACTGACGATTAAGACCTTCCAAGGGGAAGATGTGGTGTTGGAAAAAAGGGCAGTCAAGAACATCCAGATCATCGGATTGAAATAAAAAGAGCCAGGCGGTCACCCGACTGGCTCCTTCCCTGTCAATCAGTCACAAACTCCGTCCACTCTTACATCATCGATGCATTGGATGGCGCAGAAGCAATCTAGATCAACTGTAATGCAATCCCCTGTCAACTCATAGTAATAGTTATTGTGAAGACCCATCATTTCATCCTCGGAATCAACATCTGCTCCAGAAGCATGAACCTTTTTCAATACTTGAAGGGTGGCACAACAATCGTCGAATACGTTTTTGACACGGAAGTATGGTGTTTTCCAGCAGTGATGTTTAGGATGCACCTTGAAAAGGTCTCCTTTTTTGTTGTAGAGTTTGAAAACACGCGTGTTTGGTGCATTTCCGACAGGACTGATCAAAGACCCAAGCGGCTCAAGAAAGCAGTCGTTCTTACAATCGAAGCAATCTTGATCAGCTGCATCTTGGATATCTTTAATGGCGCGTACGGCTAGACAAACGCATCCTTTACTGGCACCGTGAATATCATCTTTTCTTTTTCCGCAACCCATAAGAAAATTTCCTCCTTAAATTGTTTTCATTACACTACTAACATATTGACAGAACGGGTTTTGGGTCACGGACAATAGCCCCTTTTGGGGAAAATAGGCAGAATTGAATGAAGGAGTGGGCGCTTTTTGAAGCTAACTGTTCTGGAATTGATCATCATGGGATTAGCCGTCTTCAGGCTTACCCATCTCATTGTATTCGATAAAATCACTGAATTCATCAGAAGTCCCTTTTTCAACGAAATCACAGAAGCAGATGAAAATGGTTTGGAGGAAGTGTATCTGGTTCCGAAAGAGGGGGGAATCAGGGGCTTTATCGGGGAATTGTTATCGTGCTATTGGTGTACCGGTATGTGGATGGCGTTTTTTTGCTACGCGGGATTCATTTTTTACCCTGCAGTGTTCCAGCCGTTCCTCGCGATCATGGCGGTGGCGGGGATCGGGGCCATTCTTGAATCGGCCATTCAAAATTGGAAATCACAGTAGGGATTAGGGAAACAGTGGAAACAAGCAATGCATCTTGCGCATATAATGGGAGTGGGAATGAACGAAAGGAGGACGGGGAAGTGAAGAAAACCCCTATACATGTACCGCTCACCACCAATTCCACTCCGAAGAAAAAAGGCTGTGGATGTGGATCGAAAATCAAAAAGAACTAAGACTGCTCCTTTGGGCAGTCTTTTTCTATTCATAAATAATTGCTTTTCAGTAAAAAATAAAGGGTGAGAACGAACCAAACGGAGGGCGGTTTATATGACTCGAATGATCATCATCCTGTTCATCCTCCTGCTGACTGGCTGCAAGAGCATGGAAGATGGGAAAGACAGTAAAAATGCATTGATGAAGCGCACCGATCTATCTCCTATCGAACTGGTGGATAATCCGGAAACCGACAGCTTCGGCCATGCCATCAAAAAAGAATTGGCGAAGAAAAAGGAATTATACGATGTTGCTGTGATCCAGGGGAAGGAAAAGACCCTGGTCGTCTATAAAGTGAAACACCTGCAGCGATTCCATATGAAACGGATCCAGCACGACATGGAGGCCTACCTTGAAGATAAGTATCCCGATGAGGATTTCATTCTTTCAAGCGACTATAAAATCTTCCTTGAAACGGTAAGGCTCAAAGAAAGAATTAAGAATAACGATATCGGAAACGAAGAGGCAGAGAAGCACTTCAATGACATCATCACTCTTCAGAAGGAAAAGACATAGGAGGGCTAGGAAGTGGCTAAAACACCGAAGACACCTGAACAAAAGCAGTATGAAGCCATCGAGAAGAAGTATGAAACAAAACGCCCTTTAATGAAGAACGTACTGAAAGCATTTTTTGTCGGGGGATTCATTTGCGTGATCGGACAGGCGTTCACCTATATGTATATCTATTTTTTTAATTTTACTGAACAGACGGCTGGAAATCCAACCGTTGCCACCATGGTCTTCCTTGCCATGTTGTTGACCGGATTCGGTCTGTATGATCATCTTGGTCAGTTTGCAGGAGCCGGCAGCGCCGTGCCCGTCACCGGTTTCGGGAATTCGGTGATTTCTGCAGCGATTGAACATAAGACCGAGGGGTACGTACTCGGGGTAGGGGGAAATATGTTCAAGCTTGCCGGATCGGTCATCGTATTCGGCGTTTTCTCTGCATTCGTCGTGGCCCTCATCAAAACAATCCTCATCCAGTTAGGGGTGATCTAATGTTAAAAGGCTCACAATCATGGGTGTTTCCCCTTAAACCGAAAATCCTCTCCACAGGTGTCGTCGGGGGCCCGTTTGAAAAGAAAGGCCGTCTCAGCGCTGATTTCGATCGTTTCTATGATGACGTGAGAATGGGGACGGATACGTATGAAAAGGCAAACCGTACCATGATCGAAGATGCTGTATCCATCGCCCTTGAAAAGAAATCCATCACTAAAAATGACGTCCAGTTCTTCCTGACCGGGGATCTGATCAATCAGATCACACCGTCAAGCTTTGCCGCAAGGACCATCGGTCTCCCTTATTTCGGATTATTCGGGGCATGTTCCACCTCCATGGAAGGCCTCGCCCTTTCAGCACTCATGGTCAATTACCATGGGGCACGCCACGTCATAACCGGAGCCTCGAGCCATAATTCGGCTACGGAAAGACAGTTCAGATATCCAACAGAATACGGCGGTCAAAAGCCTCCAACGGCCCAGTGGACCGTTACGGGAGCGGGGTATGCACTCCTCGGCAATGAAGCAATCGGATCAGCACCGGGACCGAGGATAACCTCCGCTACAATCGGAAAGGTCATCGACATGGGTCTATCCGATCCCTTCAATATGGGAGGTGCGATGGCGCCGGCAGCAGTGGATACCATCACGGCTCACTTCAGGGACCTTGAGCGTGACCCATCCTATTATGACTTGATCGTCACGGGAGACCTGGCGAAGATCGGTCGGCTTACGGCCCTGGACCTTCTTCAGCAGAAAGGACTCGGGATCGGGGCCGATCAGTTCCAGGATTGTGGATTGCTCATTTATGGTGATGATCAACCCGTTCAGGCAGGGGCAAGCGGTCCAGGCTGTTCTGCCACCGTGCTATACGGCCATCTCCTCAACCAGATGCGTCAAGGAACGTATAAAAGGATCCTCGTGATTGCTACGGGAGCTCTTCTTTCTCCGCTAACCTTCCAACAAGGTGAAACGATTCCTTGTATCGCCCATGCCGTATCCATTGAATATTCTTAAGAAAGGGGAGTACCTATGTTAGCCATGTTTTTTTGGGCCTTCGTTGTCGGTGGACTCATATGTGTTGTAGGGCAGCTGCTGCTTGACGTGGTGAAATTCCCTCCGGCATATGCCATGAGTTTTCTTGTGGTGGTGGGTTCTGTACTTTCAGGATTGGGGCTTTATGAGCCCCTCATTGATTTTGCCGGAGCAGGTGCCACGATCCCCATCATGAGCTTTGGGAATTCCCTGGTGAATGGGGCCATGCAAGAATCCCAGGAGCATGGGATCATCGGGGTGCTGACGGGGATGTTCGAAGTCACATCCTCCGGAATATCGGCAGCCATTGTATTCGGATTTCTCGGGGCCCTCTTATTCAACCCGAAAGGATGAAGATCAAGCGGTCAGATGGACACCATCTGATCGCTTGATTTCGTTCAGGGCTTCACCCATTTTCACCTCAGCCCAACCATAGGCCTTGTCCGATACATATGTTAATAAGGATTATAGGGCAAAGCGAGGTGATATTTGCATGTACGGATATGGAGGATACGGATGCGGCTACAATTACGGCTGTGGAACTGGCGGATATGGTTCTACATTTGTATTGATTGTCGTTTTGTTCATTCTTTTGATCATCGTCGGAGCCAGTTTCTGCTAGAAAGGAGTAGAAAGGCAGTATCCTTGAGCTATTGGGGATCCTGTCTTTTTTATGGTTTCTGTCTGATCCGAGGAACGCTATTGGGTTTTTTACATATGATGCTTATAGTTAAAGGAGGCGTGAGTAGATGAACAATAATTTTTTCAAGAACCTCGAGAAGAAGACCGGTGTGGATATGAATGAGGTATTTGAACTGGCAAACTCCCTGCAGAATGCAAATTTCAAGGATGAGGCAACGGTCCGCAGCGTCATCAAAAGGGTTTCTAAAATCGCCAATAAGCCTGTAAACAAAGAAATGGAAGATAAAATCGTTAAATCCATCGTAAACGATGGGAAGCAACTTGATTTCGGAACCATTTCCAACATGTTGAATAAAGGGAATAAAAAATAAGCAGCCCTTGTGGGGACCTGCGATCGGGAGGCCGGTATATGAGCCTCCTTTTTTTGTTGGGAGGATTAACGTCATCGGGTACGGGGTAACATACATTAAAAACGAAGGAGGATGGATCCGATGGGCTATATTGCACCGATTCCCCATTATCAGTATAAGCAGTATCAGGAGAGGGAGCTGAAGGTCACGGAGCAGCCTTACCATTATACCCCTGTACATGCCATCACCGGCCTGTCGAGAGGGATGGGTGGGTATGAAGGAGGACCTCCAGATGATCGGAATGAAAAGGGCAAGGAGAAGGTTCCTGAAAAGACCATTGCAAGACTAACAGGAAAAGGGATCAACTTTCACGAATATGTCTAAGGAGATGCCATCTCCTCGGAAACGGGGAAGCATCTGACATTATAGTGGGAGCTGAGGACATTGGAATTCATCTCATTACGCGAAAACACCTATGCCTTCACAGGGGCCGTGAACATTGGATACTCGGTGAAGGAAGGGAAGGGACTGCTGATCGATACGGGTCTGGATGACTCGGCCGCTAACAAAGTTCTGCGGATACTCGACGAAAAAGGTCTTCCCCTTGATTACTGCATCATCACACATGCCCATACGGACCATTACGGAGGGGCCGATCGGATCAGGAATAAGAGGGACTTGACGATTGTCGCTCCCCGCCTGGAAAAGGCAATCATGGAAAATCCCGTCCTTGAACCCATCTACTTATTCAACGGGGCTTTTCCTCCCGTTTCCCTGCGGAATAAATTCCTTGAGGCCAAGGGTATTTCTGTCGATAAAGAAATCGAAGCAGGTCCCTATCAGCTTGGTCCGTTCCAATTGGACATCTTGAGTCTTCCAGGGCACTCCTACGGGCAGATCGGCGTGCTGGTGGAAGGGGTCCTCTATGCTTCCGATGCTTACTTCGGCAAGGAGGCACTGGCAAAGCATATCGTTCCGTTCATCACAGACGCCGACCAGACCCTGGCTACACTTCACTACATATTGGAACAATCCTGTCATGGGGCGATTCCCGGCCACGGCATATATGAAGAAGATTTCAGAAAGACGGTAGAGGAAAACATCGCCCTTCATCATCGGCATATGGAAGCGTTGGAAGAACTGATTGCGGTCAAACAATCGTGCTCCTTTGAAGGAATCGTCAAGGAGTACTTGAATGAAGTGGGGGTTTCATCCCGGCAGCTTGGCCAGCTGCTTCTGTATCGTACAAGCATAACGGCCTATCTGATTTCACTCGAGAGAAGGGAACGGATCACCATGGCGGTCACCCAGAATGAACTTGTGGTGGCCCTTCACTCATAGCCCTGAACGAAGAGCGGCTCATTCTCGGTCCATTCAGCAAAGAGCACATCTTCTGACGAGGTGAACCCGTGCCTGTTGATCTCAGCCTGAAGCCACTGGTCATCTTCCCCTGCAATCTTCAAGTTATCATAAAGGATTTCCCCATCCATGATCAGAGACAGGGGCAAGGTTGCTTTCTTCAGTGGAAGGGAAAGGTCCTGACGCTGCACTTGGTCGTAGAGCGGTTTCTTGATGACGCTGAGGGTTCCGTTGGATTCAAGTAGGGCGTACTCACACTCTTTGACTGAAAAAATATCCTTTGCCCGTAAGAGATGCTGCAGCTGATTCAAATCCAGGTGATTCTTCTTCAGGACATTATAGTTGATGATTCCCTTATTGATGACGATATCCGGTGTGCCTTCCATCAGGTGACGGAATTTCCTGGATTTCTGGGTGAAGAATTCAGTCACAAAAATCAGGGCGCCCCATATCAGGATAGCGGTCAATACTTGAAACACCGAGATCTTATCATCGTAAAGGGAGTTACCGACAAGCTCTCCGAGGATCAGGGCCGAGATGAAATCAAATGCCGAGATCTGCGTGATCTGGGTCTTACCCAGTACTTTGGTAAGAATGAGCAGCGCGAAGTAACCGACAATCAATTCCACAGCGATGGATGTGTACTCCAATGGGATTCCCCCTTTCAACAGGCTACTCCCCATTATGGACGAACGACCTCCAGTCTATACGATAATGTCGTTACACAAAACCAGACACAAAAAAGCGCCGGATCCAAGTTCCGGCGCCTTTTTGTATTCATAATGCTTTTTCCATCGTACGGTGGGGGATCCCCGCGTCCAGGAATTCATCAGACACGATCTCATACCCTAACTTCTCATAAAATGGAATGGCTTGACTCTGAGCGTTTAGCTTCAGGATAGGAAGGGACATTTCCCTTGCGTACTCCTCGATGGCCTTCATGATTTCCCGGCCGGCGCCGCGCCCCCTGAGAGAGGAAAGTATGCAGATGCGCTCCGCTTTTCCTTTCCCATCTACGATCCTGAAACGACCTGCACCTACGGGCTGATCCTCGTCATAAAGGAGGAAATGGGTGGACTGCTCTTCGTGTTGATCAATTTCATCTTCAGGAGGAACATTTTGTTCCCCCACGAAAACGGTTTTTCTGATGGAAAATACTTCTTGAAGTTGTTCTTCTGTTGAGGCGATTTTAGTGTGCAATTTACTGATTTTCCTTTCCGAGTCGGAATGTTTCATAGACGGTCCATGAACCGTTCTCCAGCTGATAGAGAAGGTGGAACCGGTCGATGGTTTCCTCATGATCGATGCCAAGCATGGATAGGGAGCCGTAAATGTCGGAGTGCTCATCATTACTCAGCTTCTGGGCTACAGTGATGTGGGGCACGAAAGAGTACTCCGGCTCATCTCCCATGAATTCCCTGTGATGCATGGCATCGTGAAGTGCCTGCAGCTCAGGGTTCGGATCCACTTTGAAATAGATCACGTTATTAACGGGTTGGAATGAGCTTACTTTATACGCCTTCAGCGTAAAAGGGTCATGTTCTTTGGCGATATGGGAAAGCTTACCGGCGATATCCTTGATATGCTCATCATCAGCGCTGAATACATTTTTCAGCGTCAAGTGAGGCGGAATCAGAGCATAATGGGGGTCATAACGTTTTCGGTAAGAATTTGCGATATCTTGAAGTTTTTTAGATGGGAAAATGACGATGCCATAGTTCATTTTCGTTCAATCCTCCTTAGAAACATATGTGCGTATGAGTAGTATAGCAAATTTTTAAAAAATTTAACATAGGGCGAACGGAGCGACCGCCCATTACTTATGGAACATGAACGTCAGGGCCCTCCGCAGATCAGGCTGCCAGTATTTCCATGTATGATCTCCGTCGAACTCATCGTAGAACGTTGTGTAGCCTTTTTCTGCGAATACGTGGTTCAATTCGCGATTCGGTGTCAGAAAATCCTTGATTTGACCATCTGTGGTCTTCACTTCGGTTTCACCCTGCCCGATCACATGGTAAATATCCAGCAGATGGGGGGAAGGGAATGACCTTACGGCTTCAAGGACGGATTCGTTGACGAGAGGTGATTGCAGGATCACTTTCCCGAACGTATGCGGATATTTCAGGGCCGTCATCAAAGAAACAGTCGCTCCCAGCGAATCGCCTATGAGTGCACGCCCTTTTCCCATTTGGTAAGTCGGATACAATTCATCAAGCTTC
The DNA here is from genome assembly GCF_001274775.1 of Rossellomorea marisflavi. Taxonomy (GTDB): domain Bacteria; phylum Bacillota; class Bacilli; order Bacillales; family Bacillaceae_B; genus Rossellomorea; species Rossellomorea marisflavi. The sequence goes on along the minus strand of NZ_LGUE01000001.1, from coordinate 1,565,749 downwards.
GGTGTCAATTCATGGGCGATGAATCGGATATAATCTTCGTTCTCTTCTCCGCCTGGATGATACTTGCGGCTCCGATCCTGTACATTCTTATAGGGAACCCCTACGATGATTGTATTCTCGATCTCCCCGTTGCCCAAAAGCTCATCGGCCAGTCTTGGAATCCTTCCCAGCTGGAAGTAGTCCTTTCCATCCTGGGTGATCAGAATGGAGTATTTATATAGGGGAGAGTAGGAAGCCGGAAGATAGACCAGCATCTTGATCTCCTCGTTCAGTGCTTCGCTGTATAGAACCAATTCTTCCACGGTCCCTCTAGCAGTTGTCATTCTACACACATCCTTTATCTCTGTTAACGTTTACAAGTGGATTGTATCACAAAGTGAAGAGAAAAGCTTTTATGAGAGAGTCCGGTAGAACCTTCTGATAAATGGTATAATTCAGACAAATGGAAAGGGGAGAGTAATTAATGGCAAAAACATCCGTACCATCCAATGAAGTAACGAAAGCAGCTCTCAGAAAGTTAGAGGAAAGGGGAGTGGCCCTGGAGGATATCGCCGACATCGTCTATCAAATGCAATATCCGTACAACGTTTCCCTTGCAATGGAAGATTGCCTTGAGAGCGTCAGGAAGGTCTTGTTGAAACGGGAGATTCAGCACGCCATCCTGGTAGGAGTCGAACTCGATCAGCTTGCAGAACGGAAGATGCTGTCTGAACCCCTTCAGTCCATCGTTGCCTCCGATGAAGGTCTTTTCGGTGTCGATGAAACGATTGCCCTTGGGGCAGCCCTTGGATACGGAAGTATTGCGGTCACGACGTTCGGCCACTTGGATAAGAATAAGATTGGCATCATTCAGAAGCTGGACACGAAGGAAGGTGGTTCCGTTCACACATTCCTTGATGACATCGTTGCAAGCATCGCGGCGAATGCCTCTTCCAGACTGGCCCACCGTTTAAGGGATCTGGAAGAGGGAAGACCGCTTGAAGAAAGGCTGGAAGTGGAAGGGGAGGAACTGATCGGGTAAGATTCTGCTATATAACAGAAAGAAAGGAATAAGCGTACACGCCAAATTTCATATACAATATTGAGCTTTTTATTGATGTAAAGGAGTTTGTAAACGTTTCTAACAATTATTATTCAATTTTTTTCTAGGGAACCATCCGGAAAGTCCTATATATCAGAAGAAATAAAGTGTTTTGCAAACGGATTCACTAGTTGTAATTTATAGAACATTATCAAAATATAAAATTTTTATCACAATTGTGTTACATTTTGTGTTACAATATTTCCGTTAATAGAAAATGATTAGGGGGAATTTCTTTGAAAAAACGCAGTTTAATGTTGGGTACAGCTATCCTGCTGCTTGTTTCTCTCGTTCTTGCTGCCTGCGGCGGTGGTTCAGGGGATGATTCTAAAGGAGCAGACGGAAAAAAGAAAACGGATTTCATCGGTATCGCAACTGGTGGTACGGGGGGTACATACTATCCCCTAGGTGGAACGTTCGCGAAGATCATCCAGGACGAGACAGGCATCAAGTCTTCTGCCTCCACATCGGGTGCATCTGCTGAGAACATGGCTTCCATCAAAGATGGGAAGACAGAGATCGCGTTCACTCAGACCGATATCGCTTCTTATGCCTCAGAAGGAACACAGATGTTCAAGGATAATAAAGTCGAGAATGCACGCGGTATCGCAACACTTTACCCTGAAACCATCCAAATCGTCACAACAAAAAAATCAGGTATCAAATCGGTTGAAGATCTTAAAGGAAAGGTCGTATCAGTCGGTGAAGCCGGATCTGGTACACTACTGAATGCAGAGCAAATCCTTGAAGTTTATGGAATGAAGCTTGACGACCTAGAAGCGCGCAATCTATCATTCGATGATTCTACTACAGGTATCCAGGATGGAACGATCGATGCAGCCTTCATCACTTCCGGTACGCCTACAGGTGCAGTAGAGGGTCTTGCAGCCACTCAGGATATTACCATCGTTCCTGTTTCTACTGATAAGGCAAAGGAATTGATCGAGAAATATCCTTATTATGCAGAGGATAAGATCCCTTCTGGTACTTACAGTAAAGTCGATGAAGAAATTACGACGGTCGCAGTACTGGCCATGCTCGTTACTAGCGCCGATATTGATGAAGACGTCATCTATGATGTAACGAAGGCGATCTTTGAAAACACAGATGATATCAAACATGCAAAAGGTAAATTGATTTCTGCTGAGAACGGCCTCAAAGGGATGGGCATTGAATTGCATCCTGGAGCCAAGAAATATTTCGATGAAAAAGGAATCTCAGAAGAATAAGAGTCGTTTCAAATGTTTCGAAAGGGATAGGCCTGACTCTCGGGTCTATTCCTTTGTTTTGATGCAAGAGGTGAAAGGGTATGAAGAAATTCATCTTGGCTGGATTCCTTATTTTAGTGGCGATTGCAATTTTTGTACCATTTCAGGAAAGGCTGACGGTGGTATGTCTTTCCACAGAGGCGAAGACGATGTACGTGAAGCTCCCGGAGGATCGGGAGTTTTCAATTCAATATACCCACTCGATCCATTTATCCGAAGTACAGGAGTTTTATAAGATCCCTGGTGACGGGGCTGAAATTACTCAATATGCCCTTCTCTATGAAGATACGTCAATTGGCATGCCTTCTGATGCAGAGGGGGATGAGGTGTTCAGTAGGACGAAGGATGGGAAATATCTTATATCGAATATGGACCGTAGATTTTCCTATATCGATCTTCAAATAGGACAAGTGGTCGCCAATCATCGTATGAAAATAGGAAAGTCCGAATATGAACTATCAGAATTTTTCGGTAAGGGTGAGTTTGTCCGCTTTCAGTGGAAGAGGGCTTCACTATTTGCACAATGGAAAGGAGTGACTGTTAATGGATAAAGATGAGAAATTCGAAACGTTGACAGAGGAGCAACAGCGGGAATTGCTTGAAAAGTACGATCCCGAATCTTCTACTCGGAAGCTGGAGAGTGGATTCTTTAAATGGATCATTTTTTATGGGTTATTGGCATTTTCATTATTTCAGTTAGTGGCATCGATCTTCCAGTTCATTCCGCGACAGCTGTTATTATCGATCCACCTTGGATTTGCGCTATCATTGGTCTTTTTGCTGTTCCCGGCAAGGAAGAAGAATCTGAAGAAAAATAAAGTGGCCTGGTATGATGTGGTGTTATCGGTCATTTCCATCGGAATCGGCGCCTATTGGCCGCTGATGCAGGATGATATCGTCAGCCGTGTCGGCATGATGACCTCTCTTGATTTCTACGTTGGATTTGCGGCCATGATCCTTGTATTGGAAGCGACAAGACGTGCCGTCGGCCTTCCGATCACGATCATCGCCACGGTATTCATCCTGTATATGTATTACGGCAGAATCATGCCTGGATTCCTTGCTCACAGGGGATTCGATTGGGATGATATCGTCAAGACCATGTTCTTTACAAGTGAAGGAATCCTGGGGACTCCGCTATATGTGTCAGCGACGTTCATATTCCTATTCCTGCTATTCGGTGCCTTCCTCGTCAAGACGGGTGTAGGACAATATTTCAATGATCTGGCAGTAGCCATTGCCGGTAAAAGGGTCGGTGGACCTGCCAAAGTGGCAATCTTCTCGAGTGCACTGCAAGGAACCATCAGCGGGAGCTCGGTTGCAAACGTCGTTACATCCGGTTCCTTCACGATTCCGATGATGAAAAAGCTCGGATATCGTAAAGAATTCGCTGGAGGGGTAGAGGCAGCCGCTTCCACAGGAGGGCAGCTCATGCCACCTGTCATGGGTGCCGCAGCCTTCTTGATGGTAGAGTTCATCGGAGGGATTTCCTACTGGGATATCGCGAAAGCAGCAGCGATTCCAGCCGTCCTTTACTTTACGGGAATCTGGATCATGACCCATTTTGAGGCGAAACGCGTGGGGTTACGCGGACTATCCGATGAAGAGATGCCCAATAAGAAGGAAGTATTTAAACAGATTTACCTCTTGCTTCCGATCCTTACGGTCATCATCCTCCTAGTAAGCGGGATGAGTGTCATGAGGGCGGCCCTTTGGTCCATTGTGGCTACCATCGTGATCAGTGGGATCAGAAAAGCAACGAGGATCGGATTCAGGGATGCCGTCGATGCTCTTGTCGACGGGGCAAGGACCGCTTTATCCGTTGCAGTGGCAACAGCGTGCGCCGGTATCATTGTCGGAGTGGTCACCAAGACCGGCCTGGGTCTGACCATGGCAAATGGGTTGGTTGATCTTGCAGCAGATCTTACGAATACAGCCCAAGGGAAATTACTGCTCACGCTATTCTTTACCATGATTGCTTCATTGATCCTGGGTATGGGCTCGCCAACTACAGCCAACTACGTCATCACTTCTACGATTGCAGCACCTGCAATCATCCTTTTAGGAGCACCTGAGCTATCTGCCCATCTATTCGTATTCTACTTCGGAATCGTTGCAGATATCACGCCTCCAGTGGCACTGGCAGCATTCGCCGCGGCCGGGGTGTCGGGAGGGGAACCAATCAAAACGGGGGTCAACGCGGCAAAGCTTGCCATAGCCGCCTTCATCATCCCTTATATGTTCGTCCTCTCGCCTGAACTCCTGATGATCGATACAACGATCCCTGAACTGCTTTGGGTCGTATTCACAGCTGTGACCGGGATGATCGCCATCGGCGCTGGTATCATCGGCTATTGGTTCAGACGGATGTATGCCATTGAACGCTTGTTCGCCGTTGCAGCAGGGCTCATGCTCATTTATCCGGAAGGAATGACGGATATCATCGGATTGATCACGTTCATCGTCCTCATCGGTCTGCAATTCTTCGTAAAGCGCGAAGACAAAGTGTTGAAAGCTACAGCTTGATAAATGAGTAAAAGACCGGGTGTCTGTGCCCGGTCTTTTACTCATTTACTTCCTACCCGGATCTTTCTTCAAGGGAATGGGAATCGAGGGAGACGGCCAGGATACCGTCTGTCTTGAATGTACGCGGAGCTTTTCTGAGATAGCAATAAGCATCGACCGTTTGTTCTGTGAAGTGATGGACGAGGATCTTTCTTTTGGTAAAGCTCTCACCGTCGAAATAAATGATGTCGATCTTGATTCCTTCATTCTGGGAAAGGGCTATCAGCTTCATGACGCGAGACCTCCTTCATCCTAACAGCCTACGCGCAGAATGCCGCTTTTATTCAGTGTGTAAGCATGATAAATAAAAAAGAAAAATTATTTTCGCAAAACATGTTGACTTTTAGCGAAAATCTTATATAATTTAATTTGTACCTTACATAAGCGACCTGTTAGCTCAGTGGGAGAGCACTTCCTTGACAGGGAAGGGGTCGGGGGTTCAAGTCCCTCACAGGTCATCGCTAAGAACGTTTCCATCGGGAAACGTTCTTTTTATATGAAAAACCCACCTAAATAAAATAAAGGTCTGACTTCTATCGGATTGGCTTGATTAATGTGCGCATACCTGTTATTCTATAGAAGAATTATTTTTGTTCGGTATGTAAGGGAAGAACAAGATTTGCTTTTCGCCTGATATCGCAAGAATAGTAATAATTTGTGCACAAGCACGTAGGAGGCAACAATTATGGAAAACGGTAAAGTGAAATGGTTCAACGCAGAAAAAGGTTTCGGTTTCATCGAAGTTGAAGGTGGAGACGACGTTTTCGTACACTTCTCAGCGATCCAAGGCGAAGGTTTCAAATCTCTTGACGAAGGTCAAGAAGTATCTTTCGACATCGAGCAAGGTGCTCGTGGACCACAAGCAGCTAACGTTGTAAAACTTTAATTTTACATTCCAGGAACAGGCTCCCTCGGGGCCTGTTCTTTTTTTGTGTCTTTATCCCTGCTTCCCTTATAAGTTTAATTGACAGAATAGTTAAAATCCAATTTCAATTTCTCCTATTTACAGGTAATATGGGGATATGAACAGGGAGAAAGGATTGATTGCTGTGAGGGAAGTTGTCATTGTCGAAGGAGTACGCACGGCTGTCGGGAAGCGGAACGGAGCACTTGCCGGAATACGGCCCGATGATCTTGCCGGAGATCTGTTGAAGGGATTGATGGAGAAGGCAGGTGTTTCACCTGGGCTTGTAGAGGATGTGATTATGGGGTGTGTCACCCAGTCGGGGGAGCAGGCAGGTGATATTGCCAGGGTGGCTACCCTTATTGCCGGTTTTCCCGTTGAAGTACCAGGGGTCACGATCGATCGGCAGTGCGGTTCGAGCCAGCAGGCAGTCCACTTTGCTTCCCAGGCCATCCTTTCAGGTGATATGGATATCGTCATTGCCGGGGGTGTGGAGAGTATGAGCCGCACGCCGATCGGATCGAATTTCGCCGGAGCGGGACTGAGTGAAAACTTGAAGAACCAACATGAAATGATCCATCAGGGAATATCGGCAGAACGGATTGCAGACACGTACGGCTTATCGCGGGATGAACTCGACCGGTTTGCTCTGGCCAGTCACAAGAAGGCTTTACAGGCCAGGGCGAACGGATACTTCAAAGAGGAAATCCACGCCATCAAACTCAGTGAAGGAGAGTTCTTGGAGGATGAAGGACCGAGGGCGGGAACATCCATAGTGGCGCTTGGAGGCCTGCGCCCTGTGTTCAGGGAAGAGGGCATCATTACAGCAGGAAATTCATCGCAAATCAGTGATGGAGCGGCGGCTCTGCTCCTTATGAGCAGGGAGAGAGCTGTTTCACTCGGATTGAAACCCAGATTCAAAGTCCATACGAGAGTCGTGGTCGGTTCAGACCCAACGCTCATGCTTACAGGGCCGATACCGGCTACGAAAAAGGTTTTGGAAAAGTCAGGTATCCCACTTTCCGAAATCGATGTATTCGAAGTGAATGAGGCTTTTGCACCCGTAGTGCTGGCATGGCAGCGTGAGATCGGGGCGGATCCTGGCAAGGTCAATCCGAATGGCGGAGCCATTGCCTTGGGGCATCCCCTTGGGGCAAGTGGGGCCAGGATCATGGTGGGCATGATGCATGAGCTTGAACGCACAGGGGGGCGCTACGGCCTTCAGACGATGTGCGAGGGTCATGGTATGGCGAACGCAACGATCATCGAAAGGATATGAAAGAACCCGGCCCTTAAAATGGCCGGGTTCTTTCATATCCCACTCATGATCCTGATGAAATCACGTATGAATGCTTCATAATCGATGGAGAGATAAATGTTTGGTGAGTGATTGCCTGGTTTCGAATCCGGGCGGAAATCTGCGTTCGACTGCCCCCTGAATGGTCCTGACGTTTCAACCCCTACGTCCCTTTCGAGAAATCGGCCGAATGACGGATTCATCATGAGGGAGGCGGCAACAAGATCATGGATCGGTGGACCGGGCAATCCAGGTATCTTTTGTTTATAGGCACGGTCATAGAATGAATGGACGTCTTTAAGAATCGAGGTAAGACCCGTACCCGACGCAGGAGAGGATGTGATCATATCAATATGTGAGGATGTGACAATCGCCCGATTGGTCACGTTGAGGGGGAAGAGGCTGATGCGCGGTACTGTGGATAGGATGGCGTGACTGGCGACGGGATCGCCGTGGAAGTTGGCTTCGGCTGTTTCTGTCACATTTCCCGGAACAAGGAAAGCGCCTCCCATGATATAGAACCTGGACACCTGATCGATGAACCCCTCGTCAAGAATGATGGCTACGGCAAGGGAGGTACTCCTTCCTAGGTCCAGGATGTACACATTGTCGTAGGAACGGACGATCTTGAAGATCTCGCTGAACTCTTTGAAGCTCCCTTTGAAGGTGGCCGGAGGAGTGATGGGGCCGAGTCCATCCGGTCCGTGGATCTCAGGGTAATAAACAGGCGTTTTCCCCGTACACGAACGGGTGGCACCCATGATGACGGGAATCTCCTTTTGACCTGCAAGGTCCAGGATATAAGCGATATTATTCGCGGCTTTGTCACGTGCTGTATTTCCATAACCCGATACGATCCCGATCACCCGGATGTCAGGATGCTTGAGGGTATACATGATGGCCAGGGTATCATCGATACCCGGGTCAGCGAAGATCAATACATTCTTCACACTTCTTCACCTCCTTCCCTCACTATATGAAATAGAAAAGGAAGGTTATGCCATTACTCAGATCTTCTTCACGGAGATGGCGTCCCTCATTTTTTGGAGTGACCTTGAGGACTGATCTTTCCGTTTCATCATGATGGTCACATAAAGAGCGTCTACGATGCTCAGTTGACCGATACGGGAAGCGAGTGCTTCTGATCGGTAATCGGTTTCTTGTGAGGAAGTGAACAGAGGCACGTCGACACCTAGACTCATGGGGGACTTGGCAAAGTGGGTGATGGCAATGGTCGGAACGCCATTGCCCTTCGCTACCTCCAATACCTCCAGTAGATCCTTATTCGCTCCTGAATGGGAAATGAAAAAGATGAGGTCTTCGCTGGTTAGCTGGGATGCTGATATCAGTTGCATGTGGGAGTCGTTATAAGCAGTGGTGGTCATGCCGGTACGAAGGAATTTGTGATGGGCATCCATGGCAACGAATCCTGATCCCCCGGTTCCATAAAATTCAATCCTTCGTGCCTTCAGCATCATCGCAACCGCCGATGTGAATGATTCTTCATCCATGATGGCGATGGAATCTTCCAACGTGCGGATATTGGAGCGGAACACTTTCTGTGCAATGACTTTTTCACTATCACCTTCTTCAATCGTTTCATGAATGTCATCGAGGGGGGTGACGATTTCTGCCGCCAAAGAAATCTTCATGGCCTGATAGCCCTTGAAACCGATGCGTTTGCAGAACCTGAAGACGGTGGCGTCGGCTACGGAAAGATCCTCTGCAAGCTGACTGATCGTAGAATGGATAATTTTTTCAGGGTCAGCAATAATAGTATTGGCGATTTTCTTTTCTTTTTCGCTGAATTGAGAATAGTGGGACCGGATGCGTGGTAAACAATGTTGAGGTATATCGTTTTGCCGCAAGGTGAGGCCTCCTTATAAGGGATGATGGATGAAAATTATTTTAACCTATTGTACAATAGAAAAAAATATTATTTCAAATGTAGTATCAAGAAAATTTATTTCGTATTATACTATGGATGATGAAATGATGTTTATACAATTGAAAGGATGATGAAAAATGGGACAACAACAAATCGGTGTAGTCGGCGTCGGCGTCATGGGGAAAAGCCTTGCGCTGAATTTTGAAAGCCGTGGATATAAGGTTGCAATCTACGACGTGTCAGAAGAGAAAGTGGCAGGTGCCCTTCAGGAGCATCAGGATAAAAATCTGACAGGTTTCCACCAGGTGGAGAAATTCATCGACTCTCTTGAAGTGCCAAGGAAGATCATGATGATGGTACCGGCAGGAAAGATCACGGATCTTGCCATTGAATCCATCCTGCCACACCTGGATAAAGGGGATATCCTCATCGACGGAGGAAATACATACTTCGAAGACACGGTGAGACGCAACAAGGAGCTCGCTGAGCGTGGAATCAACTTCATCGGAGCCGGAGTATCAGGTGGAGAAGAAGGGGCCCTATACGGTCCTGCAATCATGCCTAGCGGCCAGAAAGAAGCCTATGACCTCGTGGAGCCATTCCTTACTAGCATTGCAGCGAAAGTAAAAGGGGATGCATGCAGCACGTATATCGGTCCGGACGGCTCCGGTCACTATGTGAAGATGGTGCATAACGGAATCGAATACAGCGATATGCAGTTAATCTGTGAAGCCTACTATTTGATGAAGAATGTCCTTGGACTGAGCGCACAGGAGCTTCATGAAACATTCAAAGAATGGAATGAAGGTGAACTTGACAGCTACCTCATCGAGATCACGGCCGATATCTTCACGAAGATCGATGAAGAGACGGGAGAACCTCTCGTTGAAAGGATCCTCGATACAGCCGGCCAGAAGGGAACCGGTAAATGGACAAGCGTGAGTGCACTTGATCTTGGCGTACCTCTTTCCATTATCACGGAATCCGTTTTTGCACGGTTCATCTCGGCCATGAAGGACGAGCGCGTGAAAGCGAGTAAGATCCTGAAGGGGCCAAAAAACCAAACCTTCTCAGGCAACAAGGAAGAATTTATCGAGAGCATCCGTAAAGCTCTATATCTGAGCAAGATCTGTTCTTATGCACAAGGCTTCGCCCAGCTTCAAGTTGCTTCAAAGGAATATGGTTGGGATCTGAAACTCGGTGAACTGGCGAAAATCTTCAGAGGGGGATGCATCATCCGTGCTGGATTCCTAGAAGAAATCATGAATGCCTATGACCGTGATGGCGAGCTTTCAAATCTTCTCCTTGATGATTACTTCAAAGGCATCGTTGAAGGCTACCAGGAAGATGCACGTGAAGTCGTGGCGACAGCGATCAAGCTTGGAGTGCCTGTACCTGGACTTGCCAGTGCCCTCGCCTATTACGACAGCTACCGTTCTGAATCGCTCCCTGCGAACCTCCTTCAGGCACAAAGGGACTACTTTGGTGCCCATACGTATCAGCGAAAAGATAAAGAAGGTGTCTTCCACACTGACTGGCTAAGAAAATAATATGAAAAACAAGCCTGGCGACGACGCCAGGCTTGTTTTAATATTCTTCGCTAGAAGAAGAGTCTTTGCTTTTGTGCTTTTTCTTTTCATCCTGGAGGTCTTTTTTTAAGTCATCCAAGGGAATGGAGTCGACAGTCTGTTCTTTTTCACGATCCAGGATCTCACGGTCTTCACCCGTCTGTTCAGGTTGGTCGTTCTTATTTCTTGCCACGTCAGTTCCTCCTTTCCGTCATGGTAGTTAAATACCCTCAACGTTCAGTGGGAAACATAAAAAAGGACATCCGTCGGGATGTCCTTTTTGAAATTAGATTTTCACGTCGACTTTTGCATTTTTCTTGAGATCTTCCACGTGCTTCACAAGCTGTTCTTGTTTCTTTTGCTGTTCAAGCTGTGATTTGAGCTGAGGCTCGACATCTTCAAGTTTTGGTGCATCTTTTGAATCTTGGCCGCTTTGGCTCGCGTACTGTTCGTACATTTTCTTCACTTCATCGTCTGTTACTTTTTCGGTCTTGATTTCTTTATCGACATATTTTGTATATTTGATGTTTTCGGCAATTTGATTTTTCAGTTCATCCATGGTGAATCCGGCATCTTTCATGGCCGCATTGAACTTTTTATCATCCTCATATTGCTTTTTGACTTCTTCGAGCTGCTTGTCCACTTCGTCATCTGAAGCTTTGTACCCTTTTTTATCTGCTTGTTGAAGCAGGAGGGTCTGACCTACAAGACTGTCGATCGTTTGTTCTTTGATCTGCTTGGCAGCATCCTTAGAGGTTGGATCCTGACCCATTTGCTGATATTGCATTTGAGAAGAAGATAGTACGTTGTTGTAATCTTCCCCTTTGATTTTCTCATCATTTACGATGGCGACGACTTTATCGTTGTCGACTTTCTGCTTGTCCATCTTTTTTTGCATTTCTTTCATTTGTTTCGCTTGTTCTTCCTCGCTTTTTGCCTGTTCGGAGGATTTTTTACTATCATCGGATTTTTTTGCACTATCGTCATTAGCTCCGCAAGCTGCGAGCAGCAGTACGGTCATAGCCGCTAAAAGGATCGTGAGTAAACGTTTATTCATAGTGATCTCCTTTCGAAACTGGGTTTCAAGCTTCTAAATGGCATTTTAAAGGATTCCTCAAGAAAAAGAAAGTATTTGGGAGGATTAATTTCCTTGTAATTCCCTTGAAATAGAAGAGAAGCCTTGAAAAGTGCGGGTTTATCACAAGGGAAGCGTGTGACGGCCAGGTGAATGAAACATAACTGTAAGGAATTCAGGGTAAAAAAGGAGCCGCTGCAGATGGGGGTACCATCTCAACGGCTCAAAATAATAGGGGACCTAAGAATACGGTCAAAACAACCTTCTATTGCATCATAAAGGGATAACGGCATTTCCTCAAGGGAAGTCTGGCGCCATGTGGACCGATATGGATGGATTACACGCTGTCTTGTTCTGCTCTTCTATGGAATTTAACGAATAAAATAATTGTAGGCATAAATTCATCTTGCTTTCTTTCTTTTCATTTGAGCTTCTCTGTTGTAAAATGTAGAAAGTTGGTTTAATATAAAAGACGCAACATATTGTGTTTTGTTTAAATTTCATAACAATATATTGTTTATAACCTATGATTGTGGTGTCGGATATCGACTTAAAAGGGAACCCGGTGAAATTCCGGGACTGTCCCCGCAACTGTAAGTGCAAACGAAAGAAGGAATGCCACTGTCCATCGGACGGGAAGGCCTTCGAGTAGGCAAAAAGCACAAGTCAGGAGACCTGCCATAATCAGTACGTGTTATCTTCTTCGGGAATTGGGAGGATAGGCGAGGATTACCTTTGGCTTAGTATGCCTTGTGAATCTATCGTTTATGACTGCCCATCCTATCTTGATAGGATGGGCTTTTTTTATCCTCTCCCGACTAATTATAGGGAGGAATACTAATATGACATCAACCATTAACGGAACAACGGCATCCCATAGAGCGGAACGTCTACTAAACGGGCTTCGGGAAAGCCACGAATCATTGAACTGGGAGGAATACACTCAAAAGGTATCCCTGTATACAGAGGATCAGCCGGGAGTGGAAGAAAAACAGCTTCTTCAGTTCTTGATCCTGTCGGCTGTTGAGCGGATCTCATCCAATGAACCTGATTGGACATACGTGGCGGCCTCGCTTTATCTGAAGAATCTTTATGCCATCAGCGCAAATGCAAGGGGCATGGAGCCATATAAAGGCCTCCATGAACTTATCGGGACACTCACAAAGAAGAATTTGTATTCTCCAACATTGCTGAATGCCTACAGCAAGGAGGAGATGGATCATCTCGAAGGTCTCATCCGTCCTGAACGGGACGAACTGTTCACTTACATAGGAATTGTCACGCTGTCCGAACGTTATCTCACAAAGGACCATGCAGGAGTCCTATATGAACTTCCGCAGGAGCGATTCATGATCATTGCCATGACGCTACTTATGAATGAGCCGAAAGAACACAGGCTCATGCTCGTGGAGGAAGCGTATTGGGCACTTTCAAACCTATATATGACCGTGGCGACCCCTACATTCGCCAATGCAGGCAAGAGCTACGGGCAGCTCTCGAGCTGCTTCATCGATACGGTGGAAGATGATCTGCGAAGCATCTATGACAGCAATACCGATGTGTCCACATTGAGCAAGAACGGAGGCGGGCTCGGTATCTATATGGGGAAAGTAAGAAGTCGCGGAAGTGATATCAAAGGATTCAAGGGGGTCAGCTCAGGGGTGATTCCATGGATGAAACAGCTGAATAACACGGCCGTTTCCGTGGATCAGCTAGGCCAGCGCCAGGGGGCCATCGCCGTCTATCTGGATGTGTGGCACAAAGATATCTTCTCCTTCCTCGATACGCGGCTGAACAACGGAGATGAGCGCCTTCGTACCCATGACCTGTTCACGGGCGTCTGTCTCCCTGACCTCTTCATGGAGCAGGTCGAGAACCGAGGGGACTGGTATCTGTTCGATCCCCATGAAGTCAAGACCATCATGGGCTATGCCCTTGAAGATCATTTCGATGAAGAAAAAGGATCCGGTTCGTTCCGGGAGAAATATTGGGAGTGCGTGAATGAGCCTGCTTTATCCAAAGAAGTCATCCCCGCAATCGATATCTTTAAGCGGATCATGATCTCCCAGCTTGAAACGGGCACGCCGTACATGTTCTATCGCGACAGTGTGAACCGTCAAAATGCGAATAGTCATAAGGGCATGATCTACTGCAGCAATCTTTGCACGGAAATCGCCCAAAACATGAGCCCGACAGTGATGGAAGAAGAAGTAGTCAAGGACGGGAAGATCATCACCTATAAAAATCCTGGAGACTATGTGGTGTGCAACCTGGCATCCGTGTCCCTCGCAAGGACGGTACGGGACGGTCAGATGGAGCGCGTCGTCACCATCGGTGTGAGGCTCCTGGACAATGTCATTGATCTGAACGATATCCCGGTCCTGCAGGCTCAGCTGACGAATGCACGCTACAGGGGGATCGGACTCGGTACCTTCGGATGGCATCATCTCCTAGCACTAGAAGGAATCAAATGGGAGAGCGATGAGGCGGTATCGTACTGTGATCACTTATATGAAGACATTGCCTTTTACACAATCAAGGCGAGTCAGGAATTGGCAGTAGAAAAAGGGGCATACCCTTACTTCCCGGGATCCGCTTGGGATACCGGGGCTTACTTCACGAATAAGGGATATGAAGGCGAAAGATGGTTGGACCTTAAAGACAAAGTGGCAAGCAAGGGGATCCGCAATGGGTATCTGATGGCTGTGGCCCCGAACTCTTCGACTTCCATCATTGCCGGTTCGACGGCAAGTATCGATCCACTCTTCAGACTGGAATATTCCGAAGAGAAGAAAGACTACAAGATCCCGGTCACTGCACCGGACCTATCGCCAAAAACGACCTGGTACTATAAAACCGCCTATCATGTGGATCAGCACTGGAGCATCAGACAGAACAAGGCAAGGCAGCATCATATCGATCAGGGGATTTCCTTCAACCTTTATGTGAGGAATGACATCAAGGCGATTGAGCTTCTTAACCTTCATATGGATGCGTGGAAATCGAATTTGAAAACAACCTATTATGTACGGTCGACTTCTGTTGCAAACTTTGAAGAGTGCGAGAGTTGCCATAGCTAATAAGAAAGGATGGGACAAATGGAAGGATTGAAAAAACGGGTGCTCGTGGATGAGACAGCACCGAATAAATCAACTGGGATTGTCAACGGAGAAAGCTCGAACATCCTGAACTGGGATGATGTGCGCTATACGTGGGCATACCCTAAGTACAAGCGCATGCTCGGGAACTTTTGGACGCCGTTTGAGATCAATATGGCAAAAGACATCAAGCAGTTTCCGCAGTTGACTGAAAAAGAACAGGAGACGTTCCTGAAGATCATCGGCCTCCTGGCTCTCCTTGACAGTATCCAAACGGACTATGCTGGGAAAGTGGCAGATTATCTGACGGATTCGAGTGTGAACGCACTCATGATCATCCTTGCACAGCAGGAAGTAGTGCATAATCACTCCTACAGCTACGTGCTTTCAAGCATTGTACCGAAAAGCGTGCAAGATGAGGTGTTCGATTACTGGAAGAATGAGCCGATCCTGATGAAACGGAATGAGTTCATCACCAATGGATACAAAGAATTCGTCGAGGCCCCGACGGTGGATAAACTCCTCAGGTCCATCATATACGACGTGATCCTGGAAGGGTTATTCTTTTATTCAGGGTTTGCCTTCTTCTATAACCTGGCAAGGAACCAGAAGATGGTTGCGACCAGTACGATGATCAACTACATCAATCGTGACGAACAGCTCCATGTCGGATTGTTTGAAAAGATCTTCAAGGAAGTGCTCGCAGAAAATCCGGAATATGATACGGAAGAGCTCAAGCGCTACGGTACAGAAGCTTTCAAGGAAGCGGCCCTCCTTGAAATTGAATGGGGGAAAGAAATCATCGGAACCCATATGGATGGTCTCATGTTCAGTGACCTTGAGGCCTACATTAAGTTCATGGCGAATAAAAGGGCCAAGCAACTCGGTTTTGAAGAGCCATTTGAAGGATTCAAGTCTAATCCTCTCAAATGGATCATCGCCTATCAGGAAGTCGATATGGGTAAAACCGATTTCTTTGAGCAGAAATCAAGACAATACACGAAAACATCCGATGCAAATGGGTTTGATGAACTCTGATCCAAGAAAAGGCGGTCCCTCCAGGGGCTGCCTTTTGCCATATATTCGACGATCTGCACATCACCATGTTTAGACAGGGAGTTCAGGGGAAAACACCCAACAAATAGAAAAGGAGAGGATCAAGATGGCAGACACGAAAATGGATCAGAAGGTAGAAGATAAACTCGGTAGCATGTCCCAAGATAAAAAAGAGGATATTCTTGAAAACTTTGACCACTTCAAACAATACTTAGGCAAAAAAGTATCACTCGCTGAGAAACTCGGACTTGGTGAAGAGCAGCAGGCAAAAGCAGCACAGAAGGTCGGGGATTATCTGGCTGCACATGAAGAGCCGAAAAACCGTGAAGAAAAATTACTATATGAACTGTGGAAAGCAGGGGACGAAAAGGAGCAGCATATGTTATCTCACATGCTCGTGAAGCTCGTTCATCAAGAAGGCTGAATGAAAAAGGGGATGCGGGTGAGGCACCCCCTTTACCGTAATATGTCCCAGAATAAACAAGAAACGCACGGTGCCCTTAGCACCGTGCGTTTCTTGTTTGTTCATCCGTTTTGTATCGTGGGTGATACTTCCACTTTGACATTTCCATTTAAGGCCCTTGTGATCATACAGGATTGTTCAGCCTTGTACATCAATTTTTCGGCCAGGGCATATTCCTTATCCGTAGGCCGGTCGAGTGTGAGTACAGGACGGTGTAGAATGCGTTTATAGGTGATGACGCCCTTCTCCACTTCCACTTGACCCTCTGAGGTCATCCTCAGGTTCAACTTGTTGATGTTGCTCCGCTCAAGCATGGCGGCCAGGGTGATGATATAGCAGGTTGCCGCGGCACCGAGAAGCATCTCATCTGGATTGGTGCCTGCACCGGGTCCATCCATTTCAGGCGGGATCGAGATGTCGGTGGTCAATGTCTTGCCGGACATCGTACCCACATCGTTCCTGAGGCCGGGCCAGTCAGTATCGATAAAGAATGAATGTATAGCCATGATATCTCTCCGTTCTGATAGTAGTTCCTCTCTATACTATAGGGTGATGGGGTCCTCTTGCAATGAAATGGCTCCTCCACATCCAAAGTGGTACGAATCGAGCGAATTGGGTAAAATACAGTATCAACTCGTATGAGGGGAATGAACATCATGAATGATTATATCAAACAGGTTTTCAGTCGGTTTTTCCAGGAGCGCTTTTACGATCAGGCGGCACAGCTTGCCTACTATCTGCTATTGTCTTTATTTCCTTTTTTGCTATTTGTGTTTTCGTTGATCAGCTATCTGCCGATTTCCGAAACGAATGTGCTGTTGCTGATCAAGCCGTTTGCCCCTGAAAATTCCTATGACATCATAGAGAAGAATGTAGAAAGGGTCCTCTACAATCAACGAGGGGATGTATTATCTCTCTCCCTCATTTTCACGTTCTGGCTTTCCTCCATGGCGGTACAATCCATGGTGAGGTCGATGAATCAGGCCTACGGCATCCAGCGCAAACAGCCGTTCATTGTCGCCCTCTTCTATGATTTCCTCTTGACGGTGGGATTCATGATCCTGATCTCTTTCTCCCTCATCGTTCCGATTGTGGAGGAGTTCATACGGCATACACGTATTGCGGAGGGGAGGATCACAGGGGAATGGGAGCCCCTGTGGGTCATCGGGAAGTGGGGACTGAGTTCGGTCTTCATGTTCTTTTTGTTTCTATTCCTCTATTATGTCGTGCCGAGTAAAAGGATGCTCCTACGGTATGTAGTTCCCGGGGCCGTTGTCGCTACATTCGGCTGGCAGTGTGTTTCCTGGCTGTACGGTTCCTATGTGAAATTGACGGACTACTCCCAATTCTACGGACAGATGGGGAGTGTCATAACTTTGATGGTCTGGTTCTATCTTTCATCGACGATCCTTCTCATCGGCGGCCTGCTGAACGGAACCATCTCCATCAAGCGCAATCGTACCTCCGGCTGAAGAAGTCCGGAGGTTATTTTTTCTGTCGTAAATGGGGAATTCGTTCTATAATGGAATAAAGGAGGGAGTCAGTTGAATACATATCCACATGCAAAGAATACGATGGAACTGATCAAGCAGCTTGTAGAAATCCCGAGTCCTTCTGGCAACACACAGGAGATCATCCGTTTTGTTGAAGATGAGCTTGGTGGCCTTGGACTTGAGATGAAGAGGAATCATAAGGGAGCGCTCCTCGTCACGATCCAGGGAGAGGATCAAAGCCGTCACCGGATGCTGACAGCCCACGTGGATGCCCTTGGTGCCATGGTCAAAGAAGTGAAGGGAAATGGCCGTCTCCGCCTCTCCATGATCGGCGGATTCAGATGGAATGCCGTTGAAGGGGAGAACTGTAAGATCGAGACTTCTTCCGGTAAAATATACACCGGCACGATCCTCATGCACCAAACCTCTGTCCATGTTTACAAAGATGCGGGTGAAGCGAAGAGGGATGAGGTGAATATCGAGGTGCGGATCGATGAAAAGGTCCGAAATGATGAAGAAGTCAGGGCTCTGGGCATTGAAGTCGGCGACTTTGTATCATTCGATCCACGTGCTGAGATTACCGATAGTGGATTCATCAAGTCGAGACATCTTGACGATAAGGCGAGTGTGGCCATGCTCATGAAACTGATCAGGCATATTCGTTCTGAGGGGATCACACTGCCGTACACGACTCACTTCCTCATCTCGAACAATGAAGAAATCGGCTATGGGGGAAATTCGAATATCCCTGCCGAAACGGTCGAATACCTCGCTGTCGACATGGGAGCAATCGGCGATGGGCAATCCACGGATGAATACACGGTTTCCATCTGTGCAAAAGATTCCAGCGGACCCTATCATTACGGACTGAGGAAACATCTGGTAAGACTGGCAGAAGAAAATGGACTTGATTACAAGGTCGATATCTATCCGTATTATGGATCCGATGCTTCAGCCGCAATCAGGGCAGGCTTCGATATCGTCCACGGGCTGATCGGTGCAGGAATCGATTCATCCCATGCGTATGAACGCACGCATGAATCATCGATCCTCCATACAGAAACCCTGCTTTGGCACTATGTCCGCTCATCCATGGTAGATGCGTAAAGATTTCCTTCCACTTTGTGTGGAAGGTTTTTATATAGGATAGGGGATGCAGGATGTATTTCTCTTATCAAATGAACGATGGTAAGGTAAAATAGATACAACTTTAAAAATAAAAGAGGTACGAATAATGAATACATACACATTACTTGAAAGCATGAAGATGAAAACGATATATGGAGAACTGCCTGAAGAGGTGAACGGAATCTTCGTGGATTCCAGGAAAGTGACGGAAGGCAGCGTATTCGTCTGTACAAAGGGATACACAGTCGACGGACATGATTTTGCACAAGGGGCAGTTGAGAAAGGTGCCCGTCTCATCATTGCAGAAAAGCGCCTCGATATCGATGAGTCCAAAGCGGCCCTTGTCGTTGTGAAGGATTCCTTCAAGGCACTGGCGCTCCTTTCCAACAAGTACTATGATTATCCATCACAGAAGATGAATATGTTCGGTATTACGGGCACGAACGGCAAAACGACGGTGACCAATCTCATCCATTCGATCCTGAAGCGTGATGGTCAACGATCGGCACTGTCCGGGACCATCGGATTCAATCTGGATGGTGAGCTCTTCCCCAGTGAAAATACGACATGTGATAACCTTACGAATCAGCAGATGATCCGGGAAGCACTCGATAAGGGGATAGACAACTTCACACTTGAAGTATCCTCTCACGGCCTCACACTCGGCCGCCTGTGGGGAGTGGACTTCGACGTAGTGGCCTTTACGAATCTAAGTCATGACCATCTTGATTATCATGGGACGATGGAACATTATGGATATGCAAAAGGGCTATTATTCTCCCAGTTGGGGCAAACGCTGGATAAGCCTAAATATGTCGTCTTGAATGCAGATGAAGAATGGTATGAGCGATACAGTAATATGACCGCCCATGAAGTCATCAGCTATGGTATTGACGCACATGCCGACTTCAAGGCTGAGAACGTCGAGTACTATAACGATAAAACGACGTTCAACCTCCGATCCCCTGAAGGAGTGTCTGAGGTCGAGATGAAGCTTCTTGGCCGGTTCAACGTTTATAATGCGTTGACAGCCATGGCCTCACTGTTCGCAAAAGGAATGAAGGTCGAACGGATCGTTGAAATCTTCCGTGACCTCCCGCCGGTGGACGGACGGATGCAAAAAGTAGAGATGGAAGCACCTTTATCGGTCTACATCGACTATGCCCATACACCGGATGCCATTGAAAAAGCGATCGAATCCGTCATGCCCTTCAAAGAAAACAAAATCATCTTCCTTGTCGGTACGGGTGGAAACCGCGATAAGTCGAAACGCCCGACGATGGCAGAAAAAGCCTCGATTGCCGACTATGTGATCCTGACGACGGATGACCCAAGATTCGAGGAATATGATAGCATCCTTAAGGACCTGGAGAAAGGCATGCAGCATGATCAATATGCCCTGATCGGGGACAGAGGCGAAGCCGTCAAGCATGCCATTGAGGTATCTGAACCAGGTGATATCATCATCTTCGCAGGAAAAGGGCATGAAGACTACCAAATCATTGAAAACACCAAATATCCGCATAGTGACAAACAGATTGCCATAGACGAGAGCCGTACCAAGTACGTGAATCATTCATGAAAAAAAAACGGCCGGGAATCACTCCCCGGCCGGTTTTTTGCATGGAAAAAGGGTTCCCCCATAGGGAACCCTTAAACGGTACGAAAGAGATTAGACAAACATTCCGGCGATTGCCGCACTGAGAAGGGATGCGAGAGCGCCGGCAAGGACTGCACGTAACCCCAATTTGGCGATCTCAGGACGACGATTCGGTGCTAAGTTACCCAGTCCGCCAAGAAGGATTCCAAGAGAAGATACGTTGGCGAAACCACAAAGGGCGAAGGAAATGATCGCAACCGCTTTGTCAGATAGGTCACCAAGTACAGGGGCAAAATTGGAATACGCAACGAATTCGTTGATCACGAGCTTTTGACCGATGAAATTACCTGCCGTGACCGCTTCGCTCCAAGGCACACCGATCGCCCATGCAAGTGGAGCGAAGACATAGCCCAGGATCAGCTCAAGGGTAAGGTCGGAATAACCGAATACTCCCCCAATCAAGCCGAGGATTCCATTAATCAAAGCGACAAGCGCAATGAACGCTAGCAACATCGCCCCAATATTCAAGGCAAGCTGCAACCCTACGCTTGCCCCTTTGGCAGCTGCATCGATGACGTTGGCAGAATCAGAGTCTGCTTCCATTTTGAAGCTGTCAGGTTCAGGCGTATCATCAGTTTCAGGGACGAATAGCTTGGCCATGACGAGTCCTGCAGGTGCAGCCATGAAGCTTGCGGCTAGCAGGTACTCGAGAGGCACGCCTAAAAGGGAATAGCCCACGAGGACGGACCCTGCAACGGAAGCCAGTCCACCTGTCATGACGGCGAAAAGTTCAGACTTTGTCATAGTAGAAAGGTAAGGCTTGACCACAAGCGGAGCTTCCGTCTGTCCTACGAAGATATTGGCCGCGGCTGAAAGGGATTCAGCTTTCCGGGTACCAAGAAGCTTCGAAAGCGCTCCTCCGATGATTTTGATGAAGAACTGCATGATATTCAGGTAGTACAATACGGAGATGAGAGCCGAGAAGAAAATAACGACTGGAAGCACATTGAAAGCAAACACGTAGCCTATCCCGGATTTTTCAGTGAATAACCCACCGAATAAGAAATTAATCCCTTCATTGGAATAGTTGATGATTTCATTGATTCCAAGAGTTAGCCACTTGAGTCCACTTTGGCCCCACGATGTTTCCAATACAAGGAAGGCAAAAATGATCTGTATGATGAGCCCGCCGATCACGCTCCGATAGTTGATGCGCTTTTTATCGGATGAGAAGAGAAAGCCGATTCCCAACACAACTAAAATTCCAAAAATCCCCCATAAATACTGCATTCTGTCACCTCTTAATAGTATGTTTTTCTGGTTGTTCGGTTTTTTATTTTACAGTTCTTTCAGAAGTCTGACAACCACCAATTTTCAAGAAGTACGTACATCTGTGTAGGTTAGTGTGCACATATATAGCGTTTTCATGAAAAGGCATACATAATCCAGGTGAGATAAAAACTTTTTGGGGATAATGGAAGGAAAAGGTATTCCTGTAGTGTGGAAATGGAACTGAACATCAGAGATTTATTGCAAAGTAACTATAGAAAGAATATGATGGGAAAGTGAGTACGACAAGAAAGGAAAGAACTAATGAAAATAGACATTATTGAAGAAGTAAAATCAAGACGTACATTTGCGATCATATCCCATCCGGATGCCGGTAAAACCACTCTGACAGAGCAACTGCTGCTGTTCGGGGGAGCCATCCGCGCAGCGGGGACGGTCAAAGGGAAAAAGACCGGGAAGTATGCCACATCCGACTGGATGGAAATTGAAAAGCAGCGGGGCATCTCGGTCACAAGTTCCGTCATGGCCTTCGACTATAACGATTTCCGCGTCAACATCCTTGATACCCCTGGTCACCAGGATTTCTCCGAAGATACGTACCGGACCCTCATGGCCGTTGATAGTGCCGTGATGATCATCGATTCCGCGAAAGGGATCGAGGCACAGACGCTTAAGCTGTTCAAAGTGTGCCGCATGAGAGGGATTCCGATCTTCACTTTCATCAATAAACTTGACCGCCAGGGACGCGAACCGTTGGAACTGTTGGAAGAGCTCGAAGAAGTACTGGGCATCCAATCGTACCCAATGAACTGGCCGATCGGAATGGGAAAAGAATTCCTCGGTATTTATGATCGTTTCCATAATCGCATCGAACAATTCCGTGTCGAGGAAGATGATCGTTTCATTTCCCTTAACGACGAAGGAGAGATTGCCGGTGAACATCCACTGACTGAAAGCGGCTTGTATCAGCAGGCCCTTGAGGACATCCTTCTATTGAACGAAGCAGGGAATGAATTCTCGAAGGACCGGATTGCCTCAGGAGAACTCTCTCCTGTATTCTTCGGCAGTGCTTTGACGAACTTCGGGGTACAGACATTCCTAGAAACGTATCTGCAGTTCGCCCCGTCGCCTCAACCTCGAAATTCGGATGCAGGGGAAATTGAACCGACAGCAGAAGAATTCTCCGGTTTCGTATTCAAGATCCAAGCGAATATGAACCCTGCCCACCGCGACAGGATCGCCTTCGTACGGATTTGCTCAGGTCAGTTCGAGCGTGGGATGACGGTCAATCTGCCTCGAACAGGCAAGCCGATCAAGCTCAGTCAATCGACCCAATTCCTTGCAGATGATCGAAGCACCGTCAATGAAGCGGTCAGCGGGGACATCATAGGGGTATACGATACGGGGACCTATCAGATCGGAGATACCCTTGTACAAGGGAAGAAGAACTTCCAGTACGAAAAACTGCCACAGTTCACCCCTGAATTATTCGTGCGGGTGACGGCGAGGAACGTCATGAAGCAGAAGCACTTCCAAAAAGGGATCCTCCAGCTTGTCCAGGAAGGGGCCATCCAGTACTACAAAACGCGTACAGAGGATATCATCCTGGGGGCTGTCGGACAGCTTCAGTTCGAAGTATTCGAGCACCGGATGAAGAATGAGTACAATGTAGATGTGAAGATGGAATCCGTCGGATCCAAAATCGCACGCTGGATCGAGAACGAGGAAGATGTGAAGGACACAATGTCCAGTCAGCGAAGCATGTTGGTGAAGGATCGCCATGGTCAAATGGTCTTCTTGTTCGAAAATGACTTTGCCATGAGATGGTTCCAAGATAAACACCCTGAAATCAAATTGTATAGCTTGCTCTAAGAAAAAAAGCCGCAGCCTGTTGCTGCGGCTTTTTTGCGTACCTGAATCGTGCAGATAGTGAAATGAAGAAGGGGTAAATGGACTTATGTTAAAGGGTGGATGCAGACGGAAATGAATATTTTTCAACATATAAAGTGAAAAAACTGGCTTTATATAGGTAAAAAGATTTAGTATTGAAGGAAAGACTTGTGAAATGAGGGAGACATATGAAAACCACGTGCATCCATTGCGGTGTGACCATGCAGTATGAATCCAAAGGACAATTGAATGTACCATCGATCGGGCAAACGTTCGTCTATCGGTCCAAGGAAGAGTTGGAGGGGGTGGCGAAGTCACTTGCTGATCATTCCAATGAAATTCTGGTTCATCTGAATGGAAATCACCAGATGACTGCATCTGAACTCGACTACCGGCTTAAATATGAAGAGATCGTCACGTTGATCCAGTCTGAAACATTCATCAGCCATCTCCAACCTATTATCAATATCGCATCTGGGGAAATTTACGGATATGAATCATTATTGAGGAGTAATTCAAGGGCACTGAATCCTGGACTTTTATTCAAAGCAGCATCCCTTACAGGCTTCCACTCCATGCTTGATCAGAAAGCGAGGCGAGCAGCCATTGAAGCGAAGAGTAAGTACGTTCCACGTGGAGTGAAGAGCTTTATCAATTTCCTCCCATCCACCATCTACAATCCGGAATTTTGTTTGCGTCACACATTCCAGATTGTGGAAGATTTTGGGGTCGACCCGAATGATCTTGTGTTCGAAGTCGTAGAAACCGAGAAAATCGAAGACATTGATCATTTGAAAAAGGTATTGAATGTATATAAAAGAGAAGGGATGAGGGTGGCACTCGACGATGTGGGCTCTGGATTTGCAGATCCTGAACTCCTAACCCTCCTTAATCCAGATTATGTAAAAATCGACCGCTCCTACATTGATCATTGTGATGAAAATCCAGACAAGCAGGCCTTTTTACGGAAAATTATCCATCTGGCACGCGATCGAGGCATCACGGTGCTCGGGGAAGGAATCGAGAGAAAAGAAGAACTCGATTATTGCCGCAGCATCGGCATCGATCTTGCTCAAGGCTATTTTATTGGGAAGCCCATGGAGCGTCCGTTGATTCCTTCATTCACTTTTGATTGACAAAAATCAAAACCGTGATAAAATACTCATATATTACTTTAGTGCTTAAAAGCGTTTAAGGAAAATAGTGAGAGTGAACGATCTTGAACCAGCATAGTAGGTTGAAGGGAACAGCAATCAGAGATCAGGCGGTTTGGTGAAAGCCTTGAGTTCCTTTTAAGTGAATTACACTGCTTCTGGAGGGAAACCTCTAAAAAGGGATCGGAAAGATAAAGTGGGGATGGCCCCTTAGGTGTTATACGCTAAAGGCCGTTCCAATTAGGGTGGTACCGCGGAGAGCTCTTCGTCCCTATTTCAGGGAGAGGGTTCTTTTTTTCGTCCCTTCCCGCAAACAGCATAGATAAGGAAGTGACACACGTTGAACAAACATATTTCAAACACACCGAAAGTCTGGGAAGCGGCCTTCATCCTCATCATTGTTTTATCGATGATCGGTACGTTTCTTATCAAACTGGAGACGGTCCCTCATATTCCGATTGCCGTTGCCCTCATCCTTCTCATCATTTACGGATTGGCCAGAAAGGTCACCTTTAAATCAATAGAGGAAGGGATGCTCTCGGGCATTCAAGGTGGCCTGGGTGCCATTCTCCTGTTCATATTCATCGGGATGCTCGTGGGGAGCTGGTTAACAAGCGGTACGATCCAAACGATCATGTATGGTGGATTTTCATTCCTCACCCCCGCTTATTTTTATGCCATTGCCTTTTTGATTACCGCTCTTTGTGGAGTGATTGTTGGTAGCTCCTTGACTACAGCGGCAACGATCGGTGTCGCCATCATCGGGATTTCTGAAACCATGGGATTATCCATGGGGATCACAGCAGGGGCCATCGTTTCCGGTGCGTTTTTCGGGGATAAGATGTCACCATTATCCGATACCACGAATCTTGCATCTTCCGTCGTAAAGGTGGACCTTTTTGAACACATTAGGAATATGGCTTGGACCACGATCCCCGCCTTCATCATTTCATTGATATTGTTTGCCGTTTTGTCACCTAACGGAAAGAGTGCAGGTCTTGGTGATCTGGATGCCCTAAAACAGGCATTAGGAGAAACGGGGGTTATCCATTGGTACAGTCTGATCCCGTTGCTCCTCCTTGTCGTCATGGTGATGATGAAGGTTCCCGCTTTGCTGACGCTTGCCATCAACATTGTCGTGTCAACCTGTCTGGCCTTCATTCACGGAATGTTGGGTGGAAAGGCCATCTTGAATGCGTTGTTCTCCGGATATGTTTCAAAGTCCGGAAATGAAGCCCTTGATGCCCTGTTAACAAGGGGCGGAATCGACAGCATGATGTTTACCATTGGCCTTGTCATCCTTTCTTTGAGCCTTGGGGGACTTCTATTCAAGCTGGGGATCATACCTGTCCTCTTGGAGAAGGTCAGCTCCATCCTTCAGTCTGCGAGCAGGACAATCTTTACTACGGCCTTGACGGCAATCGGATTGAATTTTGCCATTGGGGAGCAATACCTATCCATCTTGTTGACGGGAGAAGCATTCCAGGAGCAGTATAAAAAAATCGGGCTTCATCCGAAGAATCTTTCCAGGACCCTTGAAGATGCAGGAACGGTCATCAACGCACTTGTTCCATGGGGAGTGAGTGGCATCTTCATTGCAGAGGTGCTAGGTGTACCGACACTCACCTATCTTCCGTTTGCATTCTTCTGCCTTCTGTCTCCCATTCTGACCATTCTATTCGGCTTCACGGGTTGGACGATTACGAAAACTGACGGAAAAACCGCTGAGCGTTAATGCTCAGCGGTTTTTTTTAGCTCATGTCCATACCAGTCGAAAAGCTTCTTACCTAGAAGAAGCATGGCGATATGGAAAAGGGGTAACGTGAAGATCCCACCCATTCCACGAATTGCAAGGAAATTGAAATGAATCAGTCCATAATCGAGGGTCATCAGGATCAATAAGGTGATCCAGAACGCCCCGGTACTGTTTGGGCGATAAAAGATATTCAGGGTGTAAAGGTAATTGCATACCCACGAATAAATGCTGTTCCCCGTAATGGAATTCCTCATTTCGTCTGAAAAGAGGGACAAGGGGATTTTGTAAAGATCAAGCAATGGAGATAAAATCCATGAAATGGAAAGAGTTAGTACAGACAGTGAAAAATAGAGCGTGATAAAATGAAGTTTTTCCAACCCCGGGTCTGCCATCCTCATCCACCATTTCTTTGAAAGGTAAGCCCCGAGAAGGAGGAATATGCTCGTATAGATGCTTTTCCACCAGAAATGTTGGTATATGCCTACTGATACGAACCAAGTTTCAATGAAGTAAAAGAGCGCGATGATAAGCAGGATCCAGCCGAACTTCAAACGCTTGACGGCGATGACGGTCAGGGAAATAGGCACTGAAAACGCTTGGGAGCTTATGGAACCGAGGACGCTGTCATTATATTGATTGGAAAGGATGGCGGGATCGTATTCATAGCTTCCACCGAGTATGAAAATAAGGAACTCAAACACATAAGCCAATCCAGAGATGAAAAGCCAGAAGACGATGATCCTACCGGCTTGATCCCGATTTGTCATCATGAGGAACCCGAGGACCATCAATGAAAGTATGACGAGAATCAAAAACGGGAGGGAATTGGTCATCATTCGTTCTCCTTACATGAGAGGTTATGTGTATTGTTTGCAGAAAGATAGGAATTATGACGATAGGCGCACAATATGATGCAGTGGCATCTTATAGATTGAAGGATTTTCCTTTACCCTTTATAGTTGATACTATCAACAAGATAATAGAGAAAGGGGAAAGACACCGTTTGAAAATAAGTGATTTTTCCATACGTAGACCGGTATTCACAATCGTCACCATGATCCTGATCCTGATTCTAGGAGGGGTATCCCTGTCCAGGATCCCCCTTAAGCTGATCCCGGATCTTAATCCACCTGTCGGAGTGGTCGTAACATCGTACCCAGGGGCAGGACCACAGGAAGTGGTGGAAAAAGTAACGAAGCCCCTTGAAGAAAGCCTTTCCACACTGCCTGGGTTGAAAAACGTCCAATCGACTGCGCAAGAAGGATCGAATTTCATCCTTATGGAGTTCTCATGGTCCACATCCATTGAAGATATCGAGAATGATGTGCTGCAGCGGATCGATCAGGCACCGCTACCGGACGAAGCGGAAAAGCCGAGATTCCTCAAATTCGACCCGGCCCAATTCCCCATCATCCAGTTTTCACTGAAAGCGGATGGGGATAGTAATGCCCTTCGGACGTTGGCGGAGCGGATGAAGCTCGAACTCAACCGTGTACCAGGAGTCGCCAACGTAAATGTCACGGGTTCGTTTGAAGATGAAATCACCGTCAATCTTGATCAGGAAGCTCTTGAGAAAAAAGGGCTGAGCCAGAATGATGTCGTGAATACCCTTCGCAGCAATAACATCACATCTCCGGGAGATACAATCGATACGGACGGGAAGACACTCACGACACGCGTCATGAGTGAACTGAAGTCCGTGAAGGAAATCAAAGAACTCACCGTAACGGTCAATCCCAAAACGGGCAAGAACGTTCCCCTTTCCGATGTGGCAGAAGTGGAAATGAAACCGGTGGATGATAATACATACACCCGGGCCGATCAAGAGTCCGCCGTGCTGTTCAGCGTGCTTCAACAATCGGATGCCAATACTGCTACGGTGTCAAAGGCATTCCAGAAGGAATTGGATACCCTTCTCAAACAGGAACAGTATAAAGATGTAGATGCAGAAGTGTTGTTCGACCAAGGAGATTACATCACCGACGCTATCGGAAGCATCACGAATTCCCTTCTTCTCGGCGGCGTGTTTGCCATGATTGTTCTCTTCCTCTTCTTGAGGAATGTCAGAAGTCCTTTGATCGTCGGCGTTTCCATTCCATATTCAGTGGTCGTGACATTTGTTCTGATGTTCTTTGCAGGCTTCAGCCTGAATATCATGACCCTTGGTGCCCTCGCACTCGGTATCGGGATGCTCGTCGACAACTCGATTGTCGTCATTGAAAACATCTACAGACACCTTTCCATGGGGAAATCACGGAAACAGGCAGCCAGTGAAGGTGCAAAGGAAGTGGGAGGAGCCATCACTGCTTCGACTCTGACAACTGTCGCGGTCTTCCTTCCCGTCGTGTTCATTTCCGGACTCATAGGGGAAATCTTCACTGAATTCGCCTTGACGATATCCTTCAGCCTCTTCGCCTCACTCGTAGTGGCCCTTACCGTTGTACCGATGATGGCAAGCCACATGCTGAAGGAGCCGAAAGGGAACCTTGAAGCAAGAAGAAGAAGATCGAAGTCCCGCAGCCGGTTCAAGCGATCGGTGGAGTGGACCCTGTCCCATCGAACCATTGTCCTCCTGGCTACCCTTATCCTGCTCGGCATGAGCAGCTGGGGAGCCACAAAGGTTGGTACGGAATTCCTGCCGGCAACAGATGAAGGATTCTTCACCATGAGGGTAGAACTCGAGAACGGTTCTTCGGTCAATGAAACGAATGCAGTAGTCAAAGCGATCGAAGAAAAACTTGAAAACGAAACGAACGTACAGACAGCTGTCAGCCTCGTGGGGACTGATCAAGAGCAATCATTCAGGGGAGGCAAGTCAGGGAATATTGCAGAAATTTATGTGAAGATGAAGCCTTTTGACGAACGTGAGCAGTCCATCTTTTCATTTGCCGATGAAGTAAAACCTAAGCTGGAGAAAGCGGCTCAAGAACAAAATGATACGGCAAACATCGTATTCAATCTACAATCCACTTCCGGTTCCAGCCCTCAGACCCTTACCTTCAATCTGAGAGATACAAATGAGAAGCGGCTGGATAATGGAGTTGAAAAGCTTCAAAAGAAATTAGAAGGCATGGATGACATAAACGAAGTCACGACCGATCGCATGGAAACGATCAAAGAAGTCCAGATGAAGGTTGACCGCGGGAAGGCACTCGATCAAGGACTCGCTCCTTCCCAAATCGGCTCGTTGGTTCAGGATGTGACCAGAGGGGTAACGGCTACACAGATCGTCACGGAGGATTCAGAAGTCGTGAGCGTATTTGTTAAATATGACCGTGACATCACCGAAAACCTGGATTCGTTGAAGAAACTCCTGATTCCTAATGGTCAGGGGAAATTCATCAAACTTGATTCTGTCGTTGATTTCTCTATTGAAGACGGACCGGTGAGCATCAAACGGATCGATCAGCAGTCGGCTGTTCAATTCACGGTCAATTATTCTTCTGGTACGAACCTCGGAACGATATCCAATAAGGTGGAAAAGGAAATCGACAAGCTCGATCTTCCTGATGAAACCCAAGTATCCTTCTCTGGGGAAAAAGAGCTTCTTGACGATTCAATCAATGATATGATCCTCGCCCTTTTATTGGCTCTTGTCTTGGTATACATAGTCATGGCGGCTCAGTTTGAATCATTCAAGTATCCGTTCGTTATCATGTTCACGGTTCCGCTCATGGTCATCGGAGTCGCACTGGCCCTATTCCTGACGGATACCCCAATCAGCGTTCCCGCCGTGATCGGTGTGATCATACTTGCAGGTATTGTCGTGAACAACGCCATCGTCATCGTTGATTACATCAAACAGCGCAAGGAAGACGGGATGGGGAGCTTTGAAGCCATTGTCACATCTGCACAGGACCGGATCCGCCCGATACTCATGACGGCGTTAACGACGATCCTTGGACTGGTGCCTCTTGCCCTTGGGTTGGGTGAAGGGACGGAAATCAATCAGCCAATGGCCATTGCCGTAATTGGAGGGTTACTCACCAGTACGCTTCTGACGGTGTACATCATTCCTGTCATCTACAGCCTATTCGATAAAGAGACACGAAGAAGAGCATCAAGGAAAAGAATGGATTAAGTAATGGAGCCGGACCCTCAAAGGGTTCGGTTTTTTTGCTGGCAAAGGATTCGTAGCGCTCTGAACGGTGAACGACAAGAGCGACCGAATTGAGGTGTGCTGACATATTTGGAGTGAGATTGGTCACAATAGGGGGAGAAGAAGCTAGGAGGAGTCCAGAATGCCATTTTCCATCCATCACCCATTACCAGTGAACGTGAGGCAGATGCCGCGTGAAATCATCCATTACAAAACTTGAAGCCATTCTTTGGAGCATTGCACTTCCTGGCTTTCCTCAGCTTCTAGTCGGATTGTGGTTCAAAGGGGCGCTTCTGGTCCTTTTAGAAATTTTCATCAATGTCATGAGCGACTTCAACCTGGCCATCATGTACAGTTTTTTGGGTGAGACGGAAAAAGCCGCTGGGGTCATCGATTATCAATGGTTGATGTTTTATCCGTGTCTATACATGTTTGCGATGTGGGATGCGTATAAAATTGCTTCAAATCAAAAGGAAAAACTCAGCTATCTTCCGTTTGTTTTTTCGGCTTACTTTGTGACGGTTGGCCTGATGGTCTCCCCGAAAGTCCATCTGTTCGGAGCATTCATCGGACCCATTTTCCTTCCGATGCTGTTCGTCATTCCTGGAGTGGCGGCCGGCTTTTTGGTAAGGGCAATCGTGATCCGGTTCACCAGATAAATTTAATTCTTTACTTCCTGTGGGAAATAAGGTACGATTTAGGTATAAAATTTAACGTTTTCTACCTGTCAAAGGGGAGTAGCTATAGGTTCACACCTAAACAAAGTCGTCAGTTCATGGGTTACGCCCATCGGCTTTGTTGGCATATCGATTATGCTAAGCAAGACCTTTGCCTTATTTAGGCAAGGGTCTTTTTCTTTTGATAAAATCCTTGCCTAATGGAAAACTAATCTTATCATTGGGAGGGACTTATAGTATGGATGCATCAATGTTATTAGAGTATGGATGGGTACTTCTCATCCTCATCGGACTGGAAGGAATCCTTGCAGCCGATAATGCAGTCGTAATGGCCGTCATGGTCAAACATCTACCTGAAGAGCAGCGGAAGAAAGCGTTGTTCTATGGGCTGATGGGTGCTTTTATCTTCCGTTTCGCCGCCCTTTTCCTCATCTCATTCCTCGTGAATGTATGGCAGGTGCAGGCAATCGGAGCCATTTATCTGTTCTACGTCGCCATCCATCACTTCATCAAGAAGCGTAAGGGTGAAGGGGCAATCGATAACGCCGAGAACAAAGGTTCAGGTTTCTGGATGACTGTCTTGAAAGTCGAGCTTGCGGATATCGCCTTTGCGGTAGACTCCATGTTGGCCGCTGTGGCCTTGGCCGTAACACTTAGACCAACAGGATGGTTTGAAGTAGGGGGAATCGATGGTGGACAGTTCACCATCATGTTCCTAGGCGGTGTCATCGGTCTTGTGATCATGCGATTCGCTGCTACATGGTTCGTCAAGCTTCTGGAAAAATATCCGACACTCGAATCTGCAGCATTCCTCATCGTAGGCTGGGTCGGCGTGAAGCTTGCCGTGTTCACCCTTGCTCACCCGGATGTCGCGATACTGGATCATCATTTCCCTGAGTCCAAAGTATGGAAGCTGATCTTCTGGACCGTATTGATCATCCTTTCCATCGGCGGATATCTCTTATCGAAGAAGCGGGCAAATGCAGCCCAAACAGGGTCTTGAAAAACAGACTGAGACAAACGTTTCTTAGCCAGAGTAAAAACCGAATTCATCTGCCTGATCGTAGGCAAATGAATTCGGTTTTTTTAGTTGTTTCTTGACCCCTCATAGTTCATTGTTTCAAGACGAAGGCTACTGCGGGAAGAGGAGCTCATGTGAGACCCTGAGGGGGATCACGGGTTACCAGCGGAAAGTGTAGTCTTGCACGGAAATCATACGCGCTATAAAGAACCTAGAGTATTCCTGTTCGACATGAAATGGTACCTCTTTAATCTTGTGCAAAGCCCTTTATTACATATGACCCCCTCAAAAACTCCGGATTGTACGAAAATCCTTTAAAGAATCAATCGATTGTTTTCATCATAAGGTTGAATGTCAACCCTTTCCTGTGGGTATATCCTTTGAAACTAGGGTGCTTCTTAGTATAATAGGGTGCAGGATGGAGGGGAACCGATGCTCAATCTATTATTGCTCTCGCTGGTCAAAAGAAAGACGACCATCGAGGAAAAAGCGGTCCGGATCCAAAACGGAGAAGAAGAATTACTTTCAAGTCTGTTGGATGAATACAAGCCATTCATAAAAAAGACGGTATCCTCCGTCTGTAAACGATATATTACCGAGAGCGATGATGAATTCAGCATCGGGTTGATCGCCTTTCACGATGCGATCGTCAAGTACAATGCTGAAAAGGGTTCATCATTCATCAGCTTTTCAGAAGTGATCATCAAGAGGAAGGTCATTGATTATATCCGTAAAAATGGGAAATATCAGGATATTAGCGTGGACATGAACAATACGGACGATGAAGATCTTCCGTCACTTCATATCGAGCAGTTAGCAGCAGTCGATGAGTATCAGAGAAAAGAGGATGCGAGGCTAAGGCGGGAGGAAATCTTGCAGTTCACAAAACAGCTGGAAGAATACAATCTCACCTTTGAAGATCTGATCGATGCTTCACCAAAGCATGAAGACGCACGGATGAATGCCATCAATATCTCCAGGATCGTCGTAAATGAAATGGAATTCAAGGACTACCTGCTGGCGAAAAAGCGTTTACCGATAAAAAAATTAGAAAAGACGGTAAGTGTGAGCAGGAAGACCATAGAACGGAATCGAAAGTACATCATCGCCATGTGTGTGATTCTGATGGGCGATTATGTTTATTTAAAGGATTACTTAAAAGGCAGGTTAGGCTGATGAAAAAAGGGATCATCATGGATATCAAGTCGGATTCCCTCGTTATGATGACCGCTGAAGGGGAGTTCATCAAAGGGAAGAAGCATCCTCATCAACATTATACGATCGGTGAAGAGATCCCCTTTTTTCCAGTAACGGGTGAACGGTTCAATGCAGGACGCCGATCAGGGAGGATGCATTGGAAGGTGCTTCTCGCTTCATGTGCAGTCTTTGCTCTTCTGCTCATCCTGCTTCCAAGCACATTGACCGAGGACAGGAAGGCATATGCCTACGTGTCGCTCGACATCAATCCGAGTCTCGAATTGACACTGGATGAGGAAAAACAGGTGCTTGATATCGTTTCGTACAATGAAGAAGGAGATGAAATCCTATCCTCCCTTCAGAAATGGCGAAACGCAGAAGCAGAGAAGGTTACTGCGAAGATCTTTGATTTATGTGAAGAGATGGGATACTTCACCGACACGGATCACATCTATATGACTTCTTCATTTCCCGAAGAAAAAGATGGAAAAGCGAAAGAGAGCTTTATTAAAAGCATTTATACGATGATCAAAGATGAGAATCAATCGAGACCCGTAACCATCACCTATAAAGAAGCCAGCCGGGAAGAACGGAAAGAGGCTCATGAAAAAGGGGTGACTGCAGGGCACTTGATGAAAGAGGAAGAGAACCCGGTCGACGAAACTCCAGAGCATAAGGTGGAGACGGTGGAACCCGAAGGGGATGACAAACCTTCTGTTCAACCACCGGCCAAAGACAAAACGAAAAATGAAGATGCAGACAGAAGAGAAAATACAGATAAAGAAGAGAAAAAAGAAGTTGCCCCCAGACAAAAAGCAGATCCTCCGGTGAAACAAGATAACGGGAAAAAGGAAGATAACCGCTCAAAAAGAGGTCCCTCCCAGCCTGACAAGTCCGAGGAAAAGCAGGAACGGGGAAACGACAAGCAGGATAAGGCAGGCAAGCAAGGGGAATGGTCACCTCCAGGTCAGCAGGAAAAAAAGAACAAACAGGGCGGCAAACAGAAGGAAGCAGATAAACACGACCGTCGCATGAAGGAAAAAGAAGGTCCAAAAGGGGATAAAAACCCAGGCAAAAGGGGAGAGGACCGGGGCAAGAAGGAAGGCTGGAAAAAGAACCATAAACAAGATGATTAAAGAAAAAGCCGGCAGAAACTGCCGGCTTTTGTTATCCATATTATTTAGTTGATTGTCCAGATAAATGTGATTGAGCTTGTTGTACCAGACGCTTAGTGATTTCTCCGCCAACTGATCCGTTTGAACGGGCTACAGTGTCTGAACCAAGGTTTACACCGAATTCCTGAGCGATTTCATATTTAACTTGATCAAGGTATTGCTCCACACCAGGAACCAATAATTTATTGCTGCTTCGTGCCATGCTTGTCTCCTCCTGTCTATTTGTACTAGAAACAATATGCTTCTGTAAGGATATTATTTGATAAAGGCAGATGTTCATGTGTGGTAAAATTTCGAGGAAGTTGAAGAGTTTGGACGGGTGTATCACACATTTGAATTTCAGGTACACTATTATTTAAGGTTTTCCTTTCAATCTCGGGTGGAATTCTTTAAGATAAGGTAGGTAACACCATATTGGAAAGGAAACGACGCTATGTGGCTCAAACTCAAATTACATATAAGCAAATTAACACCAACGCGTGTGATCGTCACCTACTACTTATTGGCCATCACCCTTTCAACCCTATTGCTGAGCCTGCCCGTGGCTCATAAAAGAGGGGCGGATTGGAGTTTCATCGATGCGCTGTTCACTGCTGTCAGTGCCGTAAGCGTGACGGGGTTGTCCGTTGTCAGTACGCCCGATACGTTCAACACATTGGGGATTTTCATTCTGATCTTTGTCCTCCAGTTCGGGGGTATCGGCATCATGACCCTCGGGACCTTTTTCTGGTTGTTGTTGGGGAAGCGGATCGGACTCAAAGAAAGGCAGCTGATCATGACCGATCAGAATCAGATGAATCTGTCGGGATTGGTGAATCTGCTCAAGCAGATCCTCCTGTTGGTCATCCTTATCGAAATCGTGGGAGCCGTTGTGTTGGGAACCTATTTCTTAAGTTATTATCCATCTTGGCAGGAAGCATATATGCACGGGTTATTCGCATCCGTCAGTGCCACCACCAATGCCGGTTTCGACATAACCGGACAATCCTTCATACCATTCAAGCATGATTATTTTGTACAGGTGATCACCGTGCTTTTGATCACCTTAGGGGCCATTGGGTTCCCTGTATTGATCGAGGTCAAGAATTTCATCATGAATAAAGAGAAAAAACGGCATCATTTTTCTTTGTTCACAAAAATCACCACCACGACATTCGGGCTCTTGCTCATCGTGGGTACCCTCTTGATCATCGTGATGGAATTCAATCACTTTTTCCAAGGGATGAGCTGGCATGAAGCATTCTTCTATGCGTTCTTCCAGTCGGCATCGACAAGGAGCGGTGGACTCGCCACCATGAACCTTGCCGAATTTTCACTTCCGACGCTCATGATGCTGAGCGGGATGATGTTCATCGGTGCCTCTCCAAGTTCCGTCGGAGGGGGGATCAGGACCACGACCTTCGCGTTGAACCTTTTATTCCTTTATCATTTTGCCAAAGGGAATCAGACCATCAAGATCTTCCGGAGGGAAATCCACCAGCAGGACGTACTGAAATCCCTGGTCGTCACCATGGTGGCAGTGCTGCTATGCTTCACCTCTGTGATCATTTTGACCATCACGGAAGATCATACCCTTATTGAAATCATCTTTGAAGTTTGTTCTGCCTTCGGAACAACTGGATTATCACTTGGGATCACCCCGGATTTGAGCGCCATAGGCAAATGTGTCATCATGATCCTCATGTTCATCGGACGGGTAGGGATCCTTTCATTCCTGTTCATGATCGGCGGTAAAGAGAAAAAAGCAAATTATCATTATCCGAAAGAACGTCTGATCATCGGTTGATGCTGAAGACGCTCTTGGCAATCGTTTTCAGTATGTCTCCGTGCACCTGAGGGGAAGATATCCTTAAAGGAGCTGAATGAAGATGAAACGAAAAGCCCAATGGGATGCAGCAGAGAAGAACAACATGACCCCCAAGAAGAATAAACAGGAAACAGAAGTATCTTCAGAATTCATGAATGGAGAAGACCCTGGGAAGGCGGCAAACCGCAATTCCAAACACGGCAAACAGGGGAATGGACAATGAAGAAACATGAAAAGAAAAACGAACTGAACGTACGTGAAGAGTTCGGTCTTGAATTCGGGGACATGAATGCGGCCAAATTAATGGAAGCATCCCGTAAGGAATTAAAGAAAAAAGAAGCAAATAAAAAATGTTAAGCGATATCGCTTAACATTTTTTATTTGAAGAGAAATCAGGAAACACCAACAGGGAATAGGGTGGAACGACCCGTGGTAGGTTCGAAATAGGCGAGGACATAGCCGTCCTTCCCATCTGTCCCGGTAATGGACTCCAGCATCGTATGCTTATACAGATCTTTCTCCGAAAGGTTCATCTCCATGAACTCTGCTCCCGCGCGTAAAGGGGAAGCGAGGATCTCCTGATAGAGTGATGAACGCTGTTCCTTGGTCATGGTGTTGCTCCACCATGGTTTTCTCGGCTTGTATCTTTGATTCTGGAGATAATCCAGCTTCATAAGGCCTTCAACAACCGAAAGGGATACGCCTTCTTTGGTGGAGAGGAATTCGCGAAGTCTTTTGAACAGGTCTTCAAGCTGGTGACCGATCCGGGACCACCCCTTTCCTTCCCAGTAGGAACCGAACTCCTGGAAGAAATCGAATGGAGTCTCGAATACTTCTGATACGAGGTATTCAATCGTCTGGTCCATGCGGTGGTCGTTCCAGTATTTTTCCAGTACGTCTTCCACTTGTTTGATTCGGACGATATCGTCAAACGATAGGATATTATTCCCGAGTATTTCATACGGAGAGTGGTCCATAAAGGTGTACTGATGATCGTTTGCACGTATTCTCAGGCCAGTACCCCTCAGCATCTTCAGGAAGCCGAGCTGAAGCTCTTCCGGCCTTAGTTGGAATACATCATTGAAGGTCTTTTTGAACGAATGGTAATCTTCTTCCGGCAGTCCAGCGATAAGATCCAAATGCTGGTCGATCTTTCCGCCATCTTTGACCATGGTGACGGTTCTGGTCAATTTATCATAGTTCTGTCTTCTCATCACGAGATCATTGGTCTCATCATTGGTGGACTGCACGCCGATTTCGAAGCGGAATAAGCCGGCAGGGGCGTTCTGATTCAAGAACTCGATCACTTCAGGGCGCATGATGTCCGCTGTGATCTCGAACTGGAAGACGGTACCCGGCAGATGCTCATCAATAAGGAATTGGAACATCTCCATGGCATAGCTTCGGCTTATATTGAAGGTGCGGTCCACAAACTTGATGGTTTTGGCGCCGTTCTGCATGAGGAACCTGATATCTTCTTTGACCTTCTCTCTGTCAAAGTAGCGGACACCGACTTCTATGGAAGATAAACAGAATTGACATCTGAACGGACAGCCTCTGCTCGTTTCAATATAGGTTACCCGTTTTGAAAGCTGATCGAGATCTTCTTCAAATCGGAACGGGGAGGGAACCTCACGAAGATCGATCTTGTTCGATTGTGGCCGGATGACGGGCTTATCATCTTTCATATAAGCAATACCGGCAACTTTATCCCAGTCCTCATCTCCATTGGCCTGTACAAGGAACTGTTTGAACGATTCCTCTCCTTCACCCAAAATGATGAAGTCCACATCGGTCAGGCGTTCCAGCCAGTACGGAACGTCATAGGTCACTTCAGGGCCACCGAGGATGATCTTGACGTCGGGCATGATCTTTCTCAGTATCCCGATGACGTTGATCGTTTCTTCGATGTTCCATATATAACAGCTGAACCCGATGACGTCGGGACGCTTTGAGAATAAGTCGGTTGCGATATTCAAGACGGGATCTTTAATCGTATACTCGGCAAGTTCAACATCAAAGTCTGGCTCGGCATATGCTTTCAGGCATCGTATGGCCAGGTTTGTATGGATATATTTAGCGTTCAATGTACTTAAAACCACTTTCTTCATACCTGTACTCCTTTATTTCCTCATTGATCGAGGTCACTGCATCACACTGTTCCCATTGTAGCGGAGAAGGCGAAAAAGCTCAATCTTTGTCTAAAATCAATTCAAATTTATTGTATTCCAAGGGAGGATTTCAATGAAAGATTTCGAATAGTATTATAAAACCATATGAAATGACATATAGTGGGGAAATGGGAGATATTTTCGTTTTGTTCCATTCCATCCACCAAAAAGGGACTGACTCAATGAGCCAGCCCTTTCTATTGGGTTTTATCTTGTGTTGATTTCTTTTTTTGAAAATAACTTTTGAAATCGGGAGGTCCTGAACTCGACGAGAGGCTGAGTCAGGCTCGTAAAGAACTTGGTCGAAAACAGCATCGTCAATACAAGGGACACGCCAAGCAGGACAAGGATGCTTGTGGTGGGGTTGATTTCATCCTTCAGCGCACTGACCCTGAACAATCTGACAAGGAATCCATGCAGGAGGTACACATAGAGGGTGTTCTTACCCCATTTAGTGAAGAACTGCTGCTTGGTCGGCACGAAAGAGAAAAAGCTGAAGATCATGATGATATTCAGTGCGTATACGGCAGCTCGAATCCCCATTCCGTACAGATTACTCCAGTTGAAGTCACCATAAGGTTTGGACCCAAGGAGCCATTTGTCCGAAAATTCCGGTATGAGGAACATTCCCAGGAAGACAATGATGAATGTCAGACCGGCTGCCAGGCGCATCTGCGATGTCTTGAAGTAATCGAAGTGCTCTTTTTTCAGATAGTAACCGAGGAGGAACATCGGGAAGAAGACGAATGTCCTCGACAAACTGAGCGTACTCGAGATACTGTCTGCGAATCCTACGATCAGGCCAAGTGAAAATGCCACTGTCAGTCCTGCCGCAGGACCGAATTTGAACCATTTGATGAATGCATAAAGCAGTGCGTTCCAGCAGAACAGGCTGATAAGGAACCACAGGGACCAGTGAGGCGTCAGTGGATCGACTTCAAGGGTGGAGCTGTCATATAGGAAATAGTAGTACACGGTATAGATCAACTGGAACACGATATAAGGCAAAATGAGCTTTTTCGCCAGCTTCTGGATATATCCTTTCTTATAAAACCCTTTGGCAAAAAATCCTGCAAGCAGGATGAATGCCGGCATGTGGAAGGTATAGATGGTTTTATAAAGGGAAAGGATGACGGGATCCTTTTCAATATACGATCGGATGATGTGACCGAATACGACGAGGAAGATCAGGATGAATTTAGCATTATCAAAATATGAATCACGCTGTTTCATGGGCTCACCAACTTTAACGATTTCATTGTTTCATTCATACTTTCCCTAGGATACTATGGGTAAAACCTTCATTTCATTGTTAATTATCGCCAAGGGGTTGTGAACATATGCAGACTGTATTACTAAAGTCGTCTTTAATGAAGCAGGGGGATGTAGAAATGACTAACGGCAGTAAACTTGATTTGGAAGTATTGAAGGAAGAATGTCATCCTATCGATAAGGAAATCTGCTCAGCATCACCACTTCCCATGCTGGTGATTAATGAGGAAATGAAGATTCATTATGCAAATCGCGAAGCATGCACGACCCTTGCCGCTCCTATGGAAGAGCTTATAGGGAAGCTGTTCAGCACGTATTTTACTTCTGTTCCAGCCCCTATCGTCTCCCATTATAAGGAAGTGATGGAAACGGGCAAATCCCTTGAAGATGAAACGCTCATGAACACAACGGGTGATAAAATCATCCATGTGGAGCTGATCCTCAAAAAATCGACCATTTCTCCCAATGCCTATCTTTACTTCAAGGATGTAACACAGCTGAAGGAAAAGGAACGGAAGGATCATATGAATGTCCATCTCCTCTCGAATATCTTCCAAAATGCTTCGGAAGGGATCGTTCTCTTTGATATCGACGGAAATATCAGCGATGTGAATCAGGCCTTCTGCATCCAGGTGGGCATGGATAAGAGCGATGTGACAAAGCGGAACATCAGCTGGTTTGTTCCTGAAAATGCCCATTATAAGATCGATAAGATCAAAGAGCTGATCGTCGAACATAAAAAGGCCAGGGGAGAGATCCCGATCCGTAAAACGCACAGCGTCTCCATCGTGGA
Source organism: Rossellomorea marisflavi (assembly GCF_001274775.1). Classification (GTDB taxonomy): domain Bacteria; phylum Bacillota; class Bacilli; order Bacillales; family Bacillaceae_B; genus Rossellomorea; species Rossellomorea marisflavi. The sequence continues at coordinate 1,524,963 of NZ_LGUE01000001.1, read as the reverse complement.
ATTCACCACGAGTCCGTATGTCCATCATAAGCTACATATGGCGATCCTGAGGGATGTGACGGAAAAGAGGCAAATGGAAATACAGTTGAAACGAAACGAAGAACTCTTCAAAGGGCTGTTCGAAGAGGCCATCGACGCCATCGTCCTGTGGGATCAGGATGGGCGGGTACTGAAAGCCAATACATCTGCCTTGAAAATCTTTGAATGTTCCCTTTCGGAGCTCCTGTCCAAAAGGATCAAGGATTTTGTCTACCCACTTGAAGTGCAAAAGTTCGATCTTCTCATGGAACAGCTCACGATCTCAGGTGCTGTAAGGGATGAAGTGTTATTTCTTATGCCCAACAACCAGCTCAAGCACCTTGAATTCACCTCCAAGCTTCATTCCGTGGACGGGTATAATATGACCATCTTCCGAAATGTGAGTGAGCGCTATCAGATGGAGAAAGAGCTCAGGGAAAGTGAAGAGCGCTTCCGTAAGATCTTTGAGGGCTCTCTGGATGGGATGCTTTTGACAAACCACAATTATGTTGTCGTGGACTCCAATCCGGAGGTGAGTGAAATACTGGCCTCTCCGAAGGAGAATCTGATTGGTAAAGATGTACGGGAAATATTAAATATCGACCCTGAGGAAGACAAATATGCAGGCTATCTCCGCCAATTGAAAGAAGAAGGTCAGGCAACCTACCAGAAGTCCCTGTATCAGAAAGGGAGATTGCAGCATGTGGAGCTGTCATCCAAGTACAACCTCCTGTCCAACTTGAATTTGACCATAATCAGGGATATAACCGAACAAGTCGAAATGCAGGAACAGCTGCGGAAAAGCGATACCTTGAGCGTGGTCGGAGAGCTTGCCGCCGGTATCGCCCATGAAATCCGCAACCCGATGACGGCATTGAAAGGGTTCATCCAGCTTCTCGAGAACAGCATCGGGCATGAACATGAAATGTACTTCAACGTGATCACCTCTGAATTCCAACGGATTGAATCCATCATCACGGATTTCCTTGTGTTGGCAAAACCACAGGCCATCCAGTATCAGGAAACCAACCTCATCAAGATCATGAAAGATACGGTGGAACTGCTCAACGCTCAGGCGGTGATGCATAACGTCCAATACAGGGAGCACTACCAGGAGGGACTTCCATGCATCATTGCCGAGCCGAATCAATTGAAGCAGGTGTTCATCAATATCATCAAGAATGCCATTGAAGTGATGACGCAGGGTGGATTTATCTCGATTGCCATAAATGAAACGGACAATGGTATGATTCACATCGAGATTCAGGATGAAGGGAGCGGGATCTCGAAGGATAAAATCAAAAAGCTCGGTGAACCATTTTATACAACAAAAGAACGGGGCACTGGACTCGGCCTTATGGTAAGCTTTAATATTATCAAGGAGCACAAAGGAACGGTAGAGGTTGAGAGTCAGGTGGGCAGGGGCACGACCTTTCATATCTATCTTCCGAAAATCTGAGGGAGGGATCGGTAATGGAACCCATCCACAAGACGATCGATTCGCCGGTCGGTCCATTGAAGATCACAGCAGACGACCATGGACTCATCTCCATTGAATTTTCTGAAGGAGAACCTGATGAGGGGCCAGGTCACCATATAATAGATGAAACAAGTTCGCAGCTTCTGGAGTACTTCAAAGGTGAGCGGAAATCATTCAATCTACCACTGAGGTTGGAAGGTACCCCATTCCAGAAGGAGGTATGGACTTCCCTCCAGGAAATCCCCTATGGAACAACCGCTTCTTATCAAGAAGTGGCAGAAAAGATCCGTCGTCCCAAAGCCGTCAGGGCCCTTGGACAGGCGAATAAAGCGAACCGTTTTCCCATTGTCATACCGTGTCACAGAGTCATCGGGAAGAACAATCAGCTGACAGGTTATGCAGGGAAACAGGTGGATAAGAAAGCCGTTCTTTTAGAATTGGAAAAAGCATTCTGCAATTGAGGGAACTTCAAAAAAACCTATCAAAAACGTACTGTATTTCCTAACGGAATCGTCAGTGCGTTTTTTTTTTGCTGAATACGTTGAAACAGACGAGAACACGAGATATGAATATTCAGAGAAAAAGGATTGAGTTTATTTTGATATTAGATTATTATCTAAATAGATACTCATCTAATTAGAGGGGGTGGTTGTAAGTGCAACTGAATAAGCAGGTTGAATTTCATAAAACGCTAGGGGATCCAACGAGGCTCAAAATCATTTACCTTTTGTCAGAGGGGCCGCTTCACGTTGGAGCGGTGGCGGGAAAGCTCGGTTTGACGGCGCCGACCATTTCCCACCACCTATCACGATTGAAGGATTGTAACCTGGTGTACTCAAGAAGGGAAAAGAATACGGTATATTACCACATCAATACGAAGGTCCTTATGCATCATGGGAAGGTGCTACAGCAGTTTGCAGAGGGAACGAAAGGGGAGGAACGGAATATGGATCAACGGGTACTAGAGAAACAAAAGGTCATGAATGCCTTCATCGGTAAGGATGGGAAAGTCAGCCAGCTCCCTGCACAGCAGAAGAAGCGATTGTATCTACTGGAACATTGGGTGGAAGGACTGGAGATCGGGAGAAAGTATGAAGAGAAGGAAATCAACGCCTACATTAAACAGTTCCATGATGATTATGCAACGGTTAGAAGGGAATTCATCATTCATCAGTTCATGTTCAGGGAAAACAGTATCTATGAACGAAACCCAAAGGAAATGTGGGGAAGTGTAAAGTCATAGAAAAGACAAAAGCCAAGAATCTGCATTCTTGGCTTTTGTGTTGGACTTAGTTCAGTGTATCGGCAATGCTCTGTTTGAAATCGGGATAAAGGATTCCGTTTTCGGTGATGATAGCCGAAATCAAGTCGTGGGGGGTCACATCGAATGCGGGATTGAAGACAGGGACGCCTTCTGGAGCGATGACGCTTTGGCCCAATGTGGTTACTTCGGTGGATGACCGCTCCTCGATCTCAATGTCGTCTCCTGAGTCGATGGTCAGGTCAAACGTCGAAGAAGGAGCGGCAACATAGAAAGGAATACCGAAATGTTTGCACAGGATGGCTAAGGAGGAGGTTCCGATTTTATTGGCTGTATCCCCGTTTGCCGCAACGCGGTCCGCTCCTACGATCACCGCTTCGATGCCTTTTGTTTTCATCGTATGGGCAGCCATATTATCCGTAATGAGCGTCACATCGACCCCCGATTGCTGGAGCTCCCACGCCGTCAGTCTCGCGCCTTGAAGGACTGGTCTGGTTTCGCAGGCGAACACCTGGAAATTCCGGTCTTTTTCACGTCCAATATGGAACGGTGCCAAGGCGGTTCCATATTTACTTGTAGCGATGGATCCAGCATTGCAGATGGTCATGACCCTTTGTGCATCGTGAAGGAGTTCTAGGCCATTCTCGCCGATCCTCCGGCACATATCCTCATCCTCTGCATGGATCTGTATCGCCGTATGGAGAAGGTCGGTCTTGGCTTCGTTGACCGTGCCTGCCTGATCCAGTTCACGCTCGAGACGCTCGAGGGCCCATGAAAGATTCACAGCAGTCGGACGGGAGGAGAGGAGATACTGTTTTTCCTTCTCGAACCATGTCTTGAACTCTTCAAGTGATTCCGTTTCATACTCTCCTGCCGCCTGGGCAAGCCCATATGCCGCCGTGATGCCGATGGCAGGCGCTCCCCTTACTTTAAGGGTGATGATAGCATCATAGTAATCCTTTATGGTATAGAGATGGACATATTCCACTGCCCCGGGAAGTTTTTGCTGGTCCAGTATGACCAGGTGGTCTTCATGCCACTCCAATGAAGTCGGTATGGTAAGTTGTGGTGTCATGGGTTTAAGAAAGCTCCTTTAAATAAGTTTATCGAGTAGATCCTGGATTGAACGGATGCGATGGCGCTCAAGGATACATTCCCTTCCGAGGGCAAGGCACGTCTTTTTATACAAGACCCGTTTTTCTTCGTCCTGAACCGAGTCAAGATCCTCCACGTGAGCAAGACCGATCGTCCTTCGGATCAGTTCGCAACCGAGGAAACCGATCGTATCTGCAAAGCTTTTTTCTAGAACATACTCAAGGTATCCATCAATTTTGGTGTAGGCATCTTCACTTTGATCCCAGAATTGTGAGAAGGTGGACTCGAATACGTCCCAAGTGGTTTCAATATGACGAAGGATCTCTTCCTTCTTCGGCTTTTCTTCGCGGACGACAGCCTGGAAAATGAGATTCGCCAGGAACTGTCCGAGATCAAAACCGATAGGACCGTAAAAGGCAAACTCCGGATCAATGACCTTAGTTTCCTCTTTGCCTGCAAAGATGCTTCCCGTATGCAGATCACCGTGGAGAAGGGCTTCCCCCTCCGTCAGGAAGGATCTTTTCAGTTTAGCGACTTCCAGCTTCAGGGGCAGGTCGTCCCAAAGATTCCGGACCTCTTCTTCAAGGGCCTGTTCAAATTCATTCGTTTCACTATTGAAGAACGGGTCGGTAAAGACAAGATCTTCAGTAATCTTGCATAATTCAGGATTCGAGAACTCTTTGACATATCCCTTTTTCTTGAAAGGATGGAGAGCATAATCGGAAGTGAAGAACAGTGTCGCTCCGAGAAATTCCCCGATGTCCTTCGAAAGGGAGGGATAGATTTCTCCTTTGTTGAGGCCTTTTCTGGCGATTTCAAGATGGCTCAAATCTTCCATGATCGTGATCGCAAGTTGTTCATCGGAATGATAGACTTCAGGGACAAGACGCTCTGCAAGGGATCGCTGGAGAGTCAGGGCCCGGGCTTCGATCCTGGCGCGGTCGAGGGTCAACGGCCAGCTTTCGCCTACGACTTTTGCGTAAGGAAGGGCCTGTTTGATAATGATGCTTTTTCCGCTTTCACTGCTTGCAATGCGGAAGACGTAATTGAGATTGCCGTCTCCGATCTCTTCACAGGTCAGATTTTCCGATGGGTCAAACAGGGAAAGGTCTTTGGCAAGGCTTATAGCAGATTCGATCGTCAGGGAATGATAATGTTTCAATTGAGTGATGGCCATGGGGGTTCCTCCTTAAAATGGTTTTGCAGGAGGCTTTTCTTGTGGAATGAGAAAAGCCTCTTCCGGTTGTGAAAGAGGCTTGAAGAATACTTCGTCGCCTCTTATCTCTCAGAATGGAATCATTCTGTTGGAATTAGCACCGTGCCCTGGTCAGGCGCATCGAATCTGCGCCCCGTCTTTCAACGGTATTACGGTCGGTTGCTGGGCTTCATAGGGCCAAATCCCTCAGCCAGCTCTTGATAAGAGTTGCATATTTAATTTGTTCAGAAAATTACCATTTGATTGACATCATACCACCTGGCGTTTTTTAGTGTCAATGCTTTTTTTTAAAAGACGTTTTGAACGATTCTCTCTGTATCAACGATAAAAATCAGGAAGGCGATCGTCAAATATGGGTATTTGCTTTCTTACTTCATCGACGGTATCAAGATTGACAGCGGCTGTCACAAGTTCTTCCTGGAGGGATCCTTCAGCGAGGATCTCTCCCCACGGATCGATGATCAGGGATGATCCTCCGAACGTATTATCCGGATCAGAGCCGACGCGGTTGCATGCAGCAACATAACATTGATTTTCAATGGCACGTGCACGGAGGAGGACTTTCCAGTGGTCGATCCGCTGTTCAGGCCATTCTGCACTGACGAAAAGGATCTTTGCTCCGGAGAGAACATGCTTACGCACCCATTCGGGGAAGCGGATGTCATAGCAGATGAGGCCGGCCATCTGCTCGCCGGAAAGCGTGAATAGACCGTCCTCTTTTCCCGGGAGGAGGTAGTGATGTTCATCCATTAATTTGAACAGGTGAAGCTTTGAATACCCTTTGACGAAGTTACCCTTGGAATCGATCACGATCAATCGATTATCGATTCCCGAATCCGTTTTATTTGCAACGGATCCCCCGATCACGTTTATCCGATACTGTTTTGCAAGACGTGATAGGAAGGCAATGGTCTTTTCACTGTTTTCATCCGCGATTCCCTCTATCCTCTTAAGGTCATATCCTGTTGTCCAAAGCTCAGGGAAGACAAGGATATCGCATTGTTCGCTTTCTGCTTGTTGAAACCACTTTTCTGCTTGTGCGTAGTTGGATTCTGGATCTCCAAACCGGATGTCCATTTGCGCGAGCCCGATCTTCATATGATCAGCACCTTTCATGGAGAATTGTAAGATTTTACTTTACATTCGTTATTTTCCGTTATATCATTTGTAGCTAGAATTTGAAAGTGAAGAATATTTGAACATTCAGAAGGTGAAAAGATGAAAACATTCCCATATGCGGATCGCCTCGATTCGCTGCCAAAGCAATTTTTCGCTGAATTAACAGCTAACGTCCAGCGTGTCGTTAATGAAGGACACGATGTCATTAACCTTGGGCAGGGTAACCCTGATAGGGCCACACCTGAACATATTGTAGATCGTTTGAAGGCTTCGGCCGAAAACCCATTGAATCATCGCTATTCTCCATTCCGGGGGATGACCTCTTTCAAAGAGGCGGTTGCGCTTTTTTATAAAAGGGAATACGGAGTAGAACTGGATCCTTCCAGGGAAGTGGCCATCCTCTTCGGTGGAAAAGCGGGTCTCGTTGAGATTCCACAGTGCCTGGTGAATCCTGGTGAATCCGTTCTGGTACCTGACCCTGGGTATCCAGATTATCTATCAGGGGTGGCTCTTGCAGATGCGGAGATGAAGGTGATGCCGCTGCTTGAGAAGAATGATTTTCTCCCCGATTACAGCCAATTGAGCGAAGAAGAACTCGAAGGTTCCAAGCTCATGTTCTTAAATTATCCGAATAATCCTACCGGGGCAGTAGCAACGTCAGCATTTTTTGAGGAAACGGTGAAGTTGGCGGTTGCCCATGACATCTGCGTGGTACATGATTTTGCCTATGGAGCGATCGGCTTTGAAGGCAAGCGTCCCAAAAGCTTCCTGGAGACTGAGGGTGCCAAGGATGTGGGAATTGAAATCTATACGCTTTCCAAAACCTATAATATGGCGGGGTGGCGTGTGGGATTCGCCGTCGGGAATGAGAGCGTGATCGAAGCCATCAATCTCATGCAGGATCATATGTATGTGAGCCTCTTTGGCGCCATCCAGGAAGCAGCGGTGACGGCGCTCCTCGGATCACAGGAATGCGTCCGGGACCAGCTTGAAATCTATGAAGGCAGAAGGCATGCCCTCATCGATGGGCTGAAATCCATCGGCTGGGATGTGGACGCACCAGCAGGCTCATTTTTCGCCTGGCTCAAAGTTCCGGAAGGCTTCACGTCGATGGAATTATCGACCCTGCTTCTTGAAAAGGCCCATGTAGCCGTGGCACCTGGCATCGGATTTGGTGACCACGGGGAAGGATACGTCCGTGTAGGTCTCCTTACCAGTGAGGAAAGGCTTCAAGAAGCTGTGAAAAGGATTGAAAATTTACATTTGTTCGATAATAGGGATTGACAGGACTCCCGATCGATGCAATAATCCTACTGGAAACCAAATGAATAGATTCTTATCAAGAGCAGGCGGAGGGACTGGCCCGATGAAGCCCGGCAACCGACTCATTATGAGCACGGTGCTAATTCTTGCAGCAGACGCTGGGAGATAAGATAGAGTGATGGATTGAAAGCCTCTTCTTATCGGAAGGGGCTTTTTTGATTGTATAAGGAGGTAGGCAGAACATGAGTGAAGTGATTGCAACGTATAGATTGCCAGGGGCAAAAGGGTCGTTTGAAAAAAAGGCAGAAGGCATCGCCTTGGGCTTGACAGTGGGTTCTTGGACAGACCTTCCCCAACTCGAACAAGAGCAACTGCTGAAATTCAAGGGAAGGGTCGCTTCCATCAATGAAGAGGCCGGTGAAGGGGTGGGAGAAATTTCGATCGCTTACCCCGGTAGGAATTATTCAAATGATCTCCCTGCGATATTGACAACGGTCTTCGGGAAACTCTCCCTGGATGGTCAAGTAAAGCTTATCAATCTTGAATTCAGTGACGATCTGAACCGTCACTACCCGGGACCACGGTATGGTATCGAGGGGATCAGGGAACTCGCAGGCGTCAAGGATCGCCCCCTCCTCATGAGCATTTTCAAGGGCGTGATCGGAAGGGATCTCGCTTATATGGAAGATCAGCTGCGTGCCCAGGCCCGCGGAGGTGTTGACCTGGTGAAGGATGATGAAATCCTTTTTGATAACCCCCTGACGCCTTTTTATGAACGGGTGAAAAACGGCAGGAGGATCCTTGATGAGGTGCAGCAGGAGACAGGTAAACGGACGCTCTATGCGGTGAACCTGACCGGACGGACGTCTGAGCTTCGCGAAAAGGCAAGAAGAGCACGGGAGCTTGGGGCGGATGCCTTGCTATTCAACGTATTTTCTTATTCTCTCGATGTTCTTCAAGAACTCAGGGAAGATGAAAACATCGGACTTCCGCTCATGGCCCACCCCGCCTTTGCAGGAGCCGTCGCCCAGGCTCCCCATCATGGAGTCGCCTACTCCTTATGGCTTGGGAAATTTTTGCGGATGACGGGAGCGGATTTTTCCCTTTTCCCTTCCCCCTACGGAAGTGTGGCACTGGAGAAAGATCAAGTACTGGCCATCAGTAGAGAACTTACGGATGAGCCCTCACCGTTCAAAAAGACATTCCCTGTCCCATCGGCAGGTATCCATCCAGGACTAGTACCACATCTTATGGAAGATTTTGGTGAGGGGTGTGTGATCAATGCCGGCGGCGGCGTCCACGGACATCCGGGAGGTGCTGAAAGCGGAGGGCTCGCCTTCCGACAGGCAATTGAAGCGGTGAAAGCGGGAATCCCCCTTGAAGAAGTCCAAGGAGAAGAGCTTAGAGTCGCTCTAAGCTTATGGAGCAAGGGAGGGAAGGGCTGATGACGGAACGGATCATCTTATGTGATTTTGATGGAACGATTACGAAAACCGACAATATCATCTCCCTCATGAAGCAGTTTGCCCCCCCTGAATGGGAGGGGCTAAAAGATGCCATACTTGACCGGTCGATGTCGATCGAGAAAGGGGTAGGGGATATGTTCTCCCTTCTGCCTTCCCGACAAAAAGATGAGCTCGTAGACTATCTCTTGCATACGGCGACCATCAGAGAGGGATTCGGGGACTTTGTTCAATTTGCGAAAGAGGAAGGAATTCCGTTATACATCGTGAGTGGAGGGATCGATTTCTTTGTCCGCCCACTCCTGGACGGATATGGGCCGTTTGCAGGAATCTACTGCAATGAAGCGGATTTCACCGGTCCCTTCATTTCCATCAACTGGCCCTATCCCTGTGATGGGGAATGCGGGAATGGAGGCTGCGGATGCTGTAAACCGTCCGTCCTCCGCTCCCTTTCCATACCGGTTGGTGCAGAAGTGATCGCCATCGGTGACTCTGTGACAGACTTGGAGATGGCCAAGGTGGCAGATAAGGTGCTTGCGAGGGATTATCTTGCGGATACTTGCAATGAATTGGGGATCCCCCATATTCCATTTGAATCATTCCATGACTGCGTAGAGGCGCTAAGGGAAGGGGTGAGGGCATGAGCTACCAAAGAGAATGGGAAGAGCTATCCGCCATCAAGGGGGAACTTGCAGAGCGTGACTGGTTCATGGGCACTTCAGGCAACCTGGCTATCAAGGCCGGATCGGCCCCCGGTGCCTTCCTGGTAACCGCCAGCGGAAAGGATAAGAGGAAAAGGACGGCAGAGGATTTCCTGCTCGTTGACCTGGATGGGAACCCACTCGAGGAAACGAAACTCAAGCCATCAGCAGAAACCCTCCTCCACACGCATATTTTTAAAAGGTCACAGGCAGTCTGCTCCCTCCACGTTCATACCGTAGCCAATAATGTGGTCAGTGAGCTTTATGGGGACCAGGGACAGATCACCTTCAAAAATCAAGAATTGATCAAAGCGTTCGGAAAATGGGGGCAGGATGATGAACTCATCATTCCCATCATCCCGAACTACGCGGATATCCCGACCCTTGCGAGCACCTTCTCCCATCATGTTGATGAAGACGCCGGCGCCGTGCTGATCCGGAATCACGGGATCACGGTTTGGGGAAGGAGCGGCTTTGAAGCAAAAAAGCTTCTCGAAGCATCTGAGTTCCTATTTCAATATCAGCTTTCTCTCTTATCACTAAAATCCACCGTTCAACTTCAATCATAAAAGGAGGAAAAATCATGACAACAATCAAGGTCCAAGGAAGCGGTAAAGTCATCGAAAATCAAGAAGAGGTGATACAGTATCTGGAGGAGCAAGGGGTCATTTATGAACATTGGGACATCGGAAAATTGAGCGGAGACCTTCAAGAAAAATTCGACTTGACGGACGTGGAAAAAGAAAGGATCCTCACAACGTTCAAGGATGAAATACAAGATATTTCAGCCAGGCGGGGATATGAAGCGTGGGATATCATCTCATTGTCAGACAGTACACCGAACCTTGATGAACTGTTGAAGAATTTCCAGCAGGAACATCACCATACGGATGACGAAGTCCGCTTCATCGTCAGTGGTCATGGGGTATTCATCATCCAGGGAAGCGATGGTGATTTCTTCGAAGTCCATCTGAATCCTGGGGACCTGATATCCGTACCGGAGAACATCCGCCATTATTTCACACTATCAGATGACAAGAAAGTAGTGGCTGTAAGAATCTTCGTTACGAAAGAAGGATGGGTGCCGATCTACTGATGTTCACCACTATTAAAACCCGTTCCCGCCCCGATGGGAACGGGTTTTAATATGGCAGTCGATGTCGAATTTTCGGCTATAACTGATTGTTTTGTCTTGTTTTGCGGTTCTATTTACTTTTCTGGTAAACCCTGAGATAATGCTCAAATAAAGCAAGCTATCAAAAGGGGTTAGATGGATGAACCAAATGCTGAAAAGAAAGTGGTTATTGCTGAAGATCAATCAAAAGCGATCGGAAATGATCGCTCTCGGGGAAACGCACGGTCTTGGTGCAAGCGAGACCTTGGCGTGCAGTCAGGAACTTGATCGCCTCTTGAATGAGTATGATAAGGCTTCCCTGAATCGAAGCGAGGCCGAAATGGAATACTATAGTAGACATTTGCTCAAAAGACCCGCATCGTAACATGACATCTGAGAAATCCTCCAGAAAAATCACTCCGTGAAAACACGCATCGCATCGACTACTACCTTGGAGGGACGCCCATTATAGGGCGTCCTTTTTCCGTTAGAACCTAAGTATTGGAAAAAACAATGTCAGTTCCTTTGACAAAAACACTGCAGATTTGTATAATAGTTTGAAACCGAGATATTTAAAGGAATGAAAACTATGAGTGAATCCAAGCAATCCCTTAAGCTATTCATTGTTCTATCGAGGGCTTTTAAAGCCATCAATGAGGAAATAAATAAACACATCCAGGAAAATGGATTGAATCCTACGGAATTTGCCGTCCTGGAACTCCTTTATCATAAAGGAGATCAGCCCCTCCAACAGATTGGAGGAAAGATCCTTCTTGCGTCCGGTAGCATCACTTATGTCGTGGACAAGCTTGAAAAGAAGGGCCTTCTCAACCGCGTGGCCTGTCCGAATGATCGAAGGGTCACATACGCCCAAATTTCGGAAGATGGCAGGGTGATGATCGACCGTATCTTCCCCGATCATGAGAACAGGATCCATGAACTGATGTCCACCCTTACTCCGGATGAAAAAGAAGAAGCAATCGGACTCCTCAAGAAATTGGGATTGTCGATTAAAGATCTTTCCTACTGAATGCCTGCAAAAGCAGGCTTTTTTTCATGGTCAAAATTAGAGGTAGGGAGGGAAATGGACATTCATTGGCGAAATAGTAGAGAGCCCTGAGAGATTCTATACAAAATGGAGGTCACAATGAAAAAATTTGAAGAGTATACATACGACAGACCGGAACTCGATGAGATAAAAGAACGATTCTATGAAGCCTTGAATCAACTGAAAAAAGGTGAAAGCATGTCCCAGCAGGTTGAAGCTATAGAGAAGATCAATAGGATCCGCATGGAAGTCGATACAATGGAGAATCTCGTGTATATCCGTCATTCCATCGATACGAACGATAGCTTTTATAAAGCGGAACAAGACTATATGGATGACCTGTCCCCTGAGATGCACGGTCTGGTTACAGAATTCTATCATGTACTGCTTGAGTCTCCGTATCGCAAAGAATTGGAGGAGAAATGGGGCAACCAACTTTTTTCACTGGCAGAAAGTGAAATCAGAACCTTCTCACCCGAGATCATCCCACTCCTCCAAAAGGAGAATAAGCTTTCCTCAGAATATACAAAGCTGATGGCTTCGGCCAAGATTCCTTTTGAAGGGGAGGAGAGGACACTTGCCCAGATGGGGCCATTCAGCCAATCTCCAAACCGGGAGACGAGGAAGCAGGCGGCAACAGCCACAACCTCTTTCTTTGAAGAGAACAGAATTGAACTGGACCGGATTTTTGATGATCTGGTGAAGGTGCGACATGAGATCGCCGTGACCCTCGGTTTTGATAACTTCGTCGAACTAGGCTATCACCGGATGACAAGGACGGATTATACGCCTGAAATGGTGGAGATCTTCAGGCGTCAAGTAGAAGAATTCATCGTGCCCCTTTGTGTCGAGCTGAAGGATAGGCAGGCTGATCGAGTCGGTCTGCAACATCTTACATTTTATGATGAAGGATTTAAATTCTCTTCGGGCAATGCAGATCCAAAAGGGGATCCTCAATGGATCATCGCTAACGGGAAACGGATGTATGAGGAACTTTCCACGGAGACGGCTGAATTCATTTCGTTCATGCTCGACCGCAACCTATTGGACCTTGAAGCGAAAAAGGGAAAAGCAGGAGGCGGGTATTGCACATATATCGCTGAATACGAGTCCCCTTTCATCTTTTCCAATTTCAACGGGACGTCTGCTGATATCGATGTTTTGACCCATGAGGCAGGGCATGCCTTCCAAGTATATAAAAGCAGGGGCTACGATATACCTGAATACCACTGGGCTACCTATGAAGCGAGTGAGATCCACTCCATGAGCATGGAATTCTTTACATGGCCGTGGATGGAGTACTTCTTCAAGGAAGATACAGAGAAGTATAAGTTCACCCATTTAAGTGAAGCGTTGATGTTCCTTCCTTATGGAGTGGCCGTGGATGAATTCCAGCATTTCGTCTATGAGAATCCGGATGCTTCACCAGACGAGCGGAAGCAGATGTGGAGGAGCCTCGAACGGAAGTATTTGCCCCACCGTGATTATGACGGCTTCGGATACCTCGAGGAAGGTGGCTTCTGGCAGAGGCAGTCGCATATTTACAACTCTCCGTTCTACTATATCGATTATACCCTCGCCCAGATCTGTGCCTTCCAATTCTTCAAAAAGATGAATGAAGATCGTGAGAGCGCGTGGGCATCCTATTTGGATCTCTGTAAGTTAGGTGGGAGCAAGTCCTTCCTGGAGCTGCTTGACGCGGTCCAGCTCGACTCCCCGTTTGTGGAAGGGACCGTGGAGAAGGTGATCGACCCGATCCGAAAATGGCTTAATGAAGTGGATGATCAATCGTTATAAGGAAAAAGGTGTTTTAGTTATAGTAAAACCCGGATTCCATTGCCTGAGATAAGGCAATGGAATCCGGGTTTTCATTTTGTTTCATGATCCTGACGATTAGATTGTTCCAAGCGGTTGGTTGGAGTGCAAGACGAAGACTCCAGCGGGAAGAGTAGCGGATGTGAGACCCCGCATGCTTGCCGAGGAGGCTCACGGGCTACCCGCGGAAAGCGAAGTCTTGCACGGGAATCATGAGGGCTAGTAAGAACCTATATTAATCGTCTTCGTCATAATTTTGTTTTTTTCAAACTCCTTTGTCGTGCTTATTTTTTCAATTCTTTCTTTACCTTTTTATAGAAGAAAACTTCGTACAGGACAGGTAGAAGAATGAGCGTCAGTAAGGTCGAAGACGTCAATCCACCTATTACTGTGATGGCGAGCCCCTTGGAGATGAGCGTACCTGATGATGTTGTGAACGCCAGGGGTAGAAGGGCCGTAATCGTCGCAAACGCCGTCATGAGGATCGGACGCAGCCTCGTTTTGCCCGCTTCGATCAGGGAATCCCTGATGGTCATACCTTTTTGTTCCCTGTTTTGCCCTATGCGGTCCACGAGGACGATGGCGTTGGTGGTCACGATTCCGATCAGCATGAGCAGGCCGATCATAACCGATACGCTGAGTGGTTCATTGGCGACCGACAGTCCGAGGAGAGAGCCGATCGGCACAAAGATCAGGGATGACAGGATGATGAACGGAATCCTTGCTTTCCCGAATGTGATCAGCATGGTGATGTAGACGAGACCGATGGCGATCAGCATGGCGAGACCGAGATCCTGGAACGTCTGTACCGTTTCGTCGCTTCCGCCTCCACCCTCGAATGATACATCGTCAGGAAGATCGAGCTTCTTCACACCGTCCACTGTTTCTTGTGACACGGTGCGGATATCATCACTTGAGATCTGTGCGCTGACACGCGCATAGATCTTTCCTTCTAGCTTCTGGATCGACGTGTAGCCTTCGACTTCATCAATTTTCGCGATATCTGTAAGCGGGACTGGCCCCTTCGCAGTGAATAGGGTGAGATCTTCAAGTTCCTCTTTGGAGGATGTTTGATCCTCATAGCTTAATTGTACTTTTCGATCCGTCCCGTCCAGCGGCAAAGTCCCGACAGATACGGGTTCTGTCTGGTCCGTCACGGTCCCGAGCACTTGGAAACCGGACACGCCCGCTTTTGCGGCCTTCTCAGGATCGATATCGATGATGATCTGCTTTTGTTTTTCAGAGAAGTTATTGTTCACATACTTCAATTGATCTTGATCCTTCATGTACGCTTCTACTTCCTTCGCAGCAGTTTGAAGGGAATCGAGGTTATTGGAGAAAAGATCGATGTCCACGTTGTTGTTGCTTGGAGGACCACCAGTCTGCTGCTCCTGGACGCCGAGTTTTGCATCGGGTTCATCTTTGTATACAATGTCTTCCATATTCTTTTGCAAGTCCTCTAGATAAGCATTCACATTCGTATCTTCATCGAGGGTAAGGAAGTAATTGGCCTGGTTCTTCCGTTTCAATCCAGTTTGGAAATCACGGCTACCTATACCTGCCGTCACTTCTTTGATTTCTTTCTCCCCATCGAAGAATTCTTCCAGCTTCATGGACACGTCATTGGTCCTTTCAAGTGAAGTGGAGGACGGGAGTTGGACACTTGCCACGAGCTGCTTTTGCTCTTCATTTGGAATGAAGGTGAAGCCCAGCCTGCCGGCAAGTGCAAAAGACCCGAGAAGGGTGACAAGGGATAGGGCGATGATGACGGTTTTATGGTTCAACGACCACTCAATTGCCCGTGCATACCATCGTTGTAGTCTCCCTTCCTTTTCCTCTGGCGGAACTTTCTTGAATGAGAATTTGGACAGAATCGGAACGATGGTGATGGCAACAAGCAGGGATGTGAGCAGAGAGAATACAATGGTCAGTGCGAACGGAAGGAAGAACTCTCCCGTCACTCCGCCGACGAATCCAAGCGGAAGGAATACTACCACTGTCGTCAACGTAGAAGACGTGATGGCTTTCAGGATTTCTTTTGTCGAGTCCTCAATGATTTGATCATTGATCTCTTCACCTGACTTCCTGACGCGCCTGAATATATTCTCAATGACGACGATACTGTCATCCACTACGCGTCCCACTGCCACGGCCATGCCCCCGAGGGTCATGATATTGAGTGAGATATCGAGCTGAGCCAGGAAAATCGAAGACACGAGCAGCGACAAGGGAATCGAGATGATGGCGATGATCGTCGCACGGATATTCCGTAAGAACAGAAGAACGGCCAGAGAGGCGAATACGGCGCCGAGAAGACCTTCTTTCACCAAGGTCTCAACGGATTTTTTGATTCCGTCTGCCGAATCGAATCCGATGGCATAACTGAAGTCATCCTTGTAATCTTTCATTACCTCAAGAACCTGATCAGCTACTTCCACGGTGTTGGCGTCCTGCTTTTTGGTGATGGCCATGGAGAATGAATCTTCCATATTATAACGGGTGATTTCAGGACGGTCGGTCACCTCTTCAATTTTGGCAATATCACCAAGGGATGTTGGAGTGGCCTGTGGATTGACCTTCGATGTTAGGACAATCTCTTTCAACTGGTTGATGGTATCGACTTTCTCTTGCACCCTTACAGGGACCTGAATATTATCCCCATCGAGATTCCCAGCGGGGAAAGAAAGGTCCTTTTCATTGATCTGGTCTTTGATATCCGTCAAGCTGAGTCCATTTTCAGCTGCTTTATCTTTATCGATGGTAATTTGAAGAAGTTCTTCCTTCAGTCCACCGACAGAAACGGAATTGACTCCCTCGATTTTCTTCAATTCAGGGATGACGTCATCTTCCAACAGGGACTGCAAATCAGCATTATCCTTTGCAAATAGCGAGATATTGAAGATCGGAAGCGCTCCGAATGAGGTCCGGCTGATATCGGTGGTCACTTCATCCGGAAGGTCGCTGTCAGAGATGAGGGAGTCCACCTTCCTTTCCACTTCATCCATGTCTGTATTGAAGGGGAATTCAAGGTTGATGACTGAAATCGTTTCGTAGGTGGAGCTTGATACTTGTTTGACTCCTTCGACACCTTTGAATTTCTCCTCGAGATCCGATGTCACTTTATCGTCGAGATCGCCGGGGGATGCCCCAGGGTAAACGATTTCAACTGAAAGCTGAGGAAACTCGATATTCGGGAGCAGATCCAGTTTGAGTTTCTGGAACGAATATAGCCCCCCGAGGATGAGAAGGAATGAAATGATAAAGACCGCTACTGCATTCCTCAGGCTAAAACGGGTAAAAAAATTCACGTGGATTCCTCTTTTCTGTATGGTTTCATTTATGTGATCCCTCATATGTTGGTAAGGGACACAAGACTTATTTTCATTATAATGACAAAGACATGAAAAAGCCCGTGGGAATATGTTCGTTTTACACTATTTCTAAATAGACATAACAAATGGGTGCAATCTGTACTTCTGATTCGGGGGGCCTGTACATACAGTTATAAGAGTAGAAGTACGAGGTGATGGAATGAAACGACTATCGGGCGCTTTTCAAATCGCCGCCGTATACGTGGGGACGGTCATCGGTGCCGGGTTTGCAACTGGAAGGGAAATTGTTGAATTTTTTACGAGATTCGGGATTTATGGATTGGTGGGTATCGTGGTAAGCGGGTGGCTGTTCATTATGCTAGGGACGAAGATCCTCGTGATCAGCCATGATATCAAAGCGAGATCTTATGAGCAGTTCAATGAATATGTGTTCGGCAAGTGGTTCTCAAAAGGGATGAATCTGTTGATGATGCTCATGCTGATCGGGGTTTCAGCGGTGATGGTGGCAGGGGCGGGAGCAGTCTTCGAAGAACAACTGGGCCAATCGAGGCAATTCGGTATCGTTCTTACGCTTGGTCTAGGGTTCCTGACGATGCTTGTGGGGACCAGGGGATTATTTGCAGTCAATACCATCGTGGTGCCCCTGATGATCTTTTTCAATCTGTATCTGCTTTATGTCTCCTTCACACACCAGCCTGATCTCGGCATGGTGCTCTCAAAGGGAGATGACAGTCTGGGGTGGAAGACGGTGCTTTCACCCTTTGCCTATGTGGCTTTCAATCTTGCCATGGCCCAAGCGGTCCTCGTTCCGATCGCCGGTGAATTGAAGGACCGGAAGATGATCAAATATGGGGGATACCTTGGAGGTGTCCTGTTGACGGTCATCCTCATCTCCAGTCATTTGACGCTTAGCCTGATCCCCGATGTCACCCACTATGAGATTCCCATGGCGGTCATGATGAAGACGTTTGCTTCAGGCATGTATCTTCTCTATATCATTATTATTTATGGAGAAATCTTCACGTCGGTCATCGGCGGGATCTTCGGTCTGGAAAAACAGCTTTCGGGCTATCTATCCATCCCGGGAGTTTTTGTATTCACTATGATCATTGTCGTGATTTACAGCCTGAGCTTTTTTGAATACAGCCGTTTGCTATCCTATTTATATCCGCTATTCGGGTATATGAGCATCCTGTTTATGCTCCTGGTTGCCTGGAAGAAGGGACATAAGGCAGTACCTTGATCATATGGATAAGAACAGGCCGTCAGTTCACTGACGGCCTGTTCTGTGCGACTCATGCTTCCACGACGGTATAATTTTTATGATTCACAACGGTTTTTTCCTCTAACTCAAGATCCCGGTAGTTCTTCATATACGTTAAATCTACGATCACTGAGTTTTCGTTCACCTTCTCGACGACTCCTTTTAACCCATTCCTGAATTCAATGACATTCCCAATCTCCGCTTTTTTCATTAGAGGCATCTCCTTTTTACCAGAAATCTACAAACGATTATTAATATTTTGACGTAAAGTGAGGAAAGAGTAAAGAGTTTTTGGAAAATTTCATCAAGAAAAAATTCTTGAGGTTTCAATATGACCCGATAAAATAGGAAAGAGAATCAAAAGGAGGATCTACCATGGATGTCAAAGAGATTGAAGGATTAGTGGAAGGATTGCGAACTGGGGAACTAAATGAAGTGTATGTAAGAAAAGAAGACTTTTTGTCCTTTCGATCGGTCCTTGTGAAACAAAAGGATTTCAAGCACTTCAGAGGTATAGCTGCACAAGGGGGACACGCCGTTTATCATTATCTGGAGACAGCCAGAAGTTAAAGACCACCTGTACGTCCGCAGGCGACGTTTCTTTCACAGAATAACGGGTAAGCTTGTAGAGAATGTACTGTCAGAAGGGAGCAAGGGATATGGAACGAATCATCTGCATCACAGGAGGGACAAATGGGATCGGCCGTGGTCTCGTGAAGGCATTCGCTGAAAAAGGCTGGATCGTGGAATTCATGGATATAGACGAAAGTGGTCTTGGGTTTGCCGAGGAACTGAACGGACAAGGTCATAAGACCCGCTTTCATAAAGTCGATGTAGGAGATCACGCTGCCGTTGCAGGTGCATTTTCAAAGATCGGTGCCGATCACGGAAAAGTGGACGTCATGATCAATAATGCGGGAGTCTCGAAATTCAAGTCGTTCTGGGAGCTCGAACCGGAGGAGTGGGACCGCATCCTCTCTGTTAATCTAGGAAGCGTCTTCCACTGCAGCAGGGAAGCGGCGAAACTGATGAAGGAGGGAGGCGGTAGCATCATCAACCTGTCCTCGACTCGCGCTTTCATGTCAGAGAGGGATACAGAAGCTTACTCAGCCACCAAAGGAGGGATTTACAGTCTCTCCCACTCCTTGGCCATCACGCTTAGTGAGTACGGAATCCGCGTCAACTCCATCAGTCCAGGATGGATTGCGACAGAGGACTATGAGTCCCTGAGGGACATCGACCATGCCCAGCACCCTGCCGGGAGGGTCGGGAAGCCGGAGGATATCGCCAGAGCCTGCCTATTCCTCTCAGACCCGGAAAATGACTTTATAACGGGTGAAAATCTCATCATCGACGGCGGGATGTCACGAAAGATGATCTACGAACATTGAACAAATGGAGTCTGAGACAAATATGTTTTAGTCATAGTAAAACCCGAATCATTTGCCTACGATAAAGCAAATGATTCGGGTTTTAAATTTGTTTAATGAACATTCAAATTTCATCGTTTCCAGCGGTTGATCGGAGTGCAAGACGAAGACTCCAGCGGGAAGAGTAGCTGATGTGAGACCCCGCAGGCGTGCCGAGGAGGCTCACGGGCTACCCGCGGAAAGCGAAGTCTTGCACGGAGATCATGAGCGGTATTAAGATCCTATACTGATCGTGTTCGGCATTAAAGGGGCTTTATTTAGTTTTGTCCCATCCTCATTTTATTTGTGTTTATGGATAGAATTATTTGATTATTGCTAATATTTGTATACTGTTTTACACTTAAGGGGGTATAATCAATAAGCTAAAGACATTCTCATAGAAGAGAAAAGGGGGAAGACGGATGTCTTCATTACAAGAATTGAAAAAAGAAATGGAAAAAGTACTGGTAGGAAGGGAAAAAGAAATCGATCTTTTGATGATCGCCCTTCTCCAGGATGGACATGTGCTCCTGGAAAGTGTTCCGGGGACCGGGAAGACCCTCATGGCCAAAACCTTTGCACAATCGATCAGTGGGTCTTTCAAACGAATTCAGTTCACGCCGGATGTACTGCCGAGTGATGTGACGGGAATCCAATTTTTCAACCCGAAAACTCAAGAATTTGAACTAAGGACCGGACCCGTCCTCACAAATGTCCTCCTTGCAGATGAGGTGAACCGTGCCACACCAAGGACACAGGCAAGCCTGCTTGAGGTGATGGAAGAAAAGCAGTTCACCATCGATGGCGAAACCATTGAACTTGAACCGCCCTTCATTGTCATCGCCACTCAAAATCCGATTGAATCTCAGCAGGGAACATTTCCGCTTCCTGCCGCTCAGCTCGATCGATTTTTGTTGAAGATTCCTTTCGGATATCCGGATTTCGAGGAAGAGCGGAGCATCCTCGGACGATTCAAGCGTCCGCTGGCGAAGGATCCCACAACGGCAGTAATGGACCTGGAGACGATCCGCCGTTTGTCCAAAGAAGTAAAGGAGACCCATGTGTCCGCTGATATCGAAACCTACATACTCAAAATCACAAGGGCGACACGTGAGCATGAGTCGATCGAAGTGGGAGCGAGTCCAAGGGCCAGTCTTGCCTTATTGAAAGCCTCTCAAGGATATGCCTTCATCAACGGCCGAGACTATGTGACCCCTCATGATGTCGAGGTGACGGCGCCTTATGTACTTGAACACAGGATTTCCCTCACTTTGGAAGCTTCCATGACAAAGACGACCGGGGAAGTGATGCGGCAGGTTCTTGAGCGTGTCATGGTACCGGTAGAAGCGAGGTAGGGGGTATGAGGTGGAAACGGGATATCGGGGAAGATCCGTATCTGAATATGAGCACGATGCTTCTTGTCATCATGCTGGCCGGAAGCTTATTTGTACAATCGTACATCGCTTCCGGGGTACTTCTCTTATGCATCGTCTACGTGCGTGTCCACCGCTGGTTCCTTTTAAGGGCGGGGGAGGGTGTGAAGCTTGACTCGACACCTAAAAAGGTACGGATGCATGAAGGAGAGGCAGGTGAGTGGACGCTCGGCTTCCGTAATGAAGGGCTCCCGGTTTGGGGTGCCTCATTGAAGCTGAAATTCAAGGATATCGTAGAACCCGCGTCCAAGCAGCTGCGATATGACATTTCGTCTGGGATGGTGGAAGTCGCGATTCCGTTCTCTGCAGATAAAGGGGAGCGGGTGGAGGTCACCATCCCTGTAATTGGGAAAAGGAGGGGACTTTGCCGGATCACCTCCATGGAGCTCCATATCCCCCATCTGTTCGGGAGTGGGAGGACTGTGCTCCAGCTGATGGATCCGATTCCTTCGACATTGATGGTGTTTCCACATGCTACTCCTGTCGTGGTGGAGAATCACCCCATGTCGATGCGTTTTGGAGATGTGTTCACCCCTCATTCCCTGTACAGCGATCCGTTTCAAATCGTTGGTACGAGGGGGTATGTGGCAGGAGACAGGTTTCAGGACATCCACTGGAAAGCTTCAGCGAGGACCGGGGATCTGCAGACAAAACAGTTTGCACCGTCCACGCAAAAAGAGTGGCTGATCGCCATCAACTTGTCCGACCGTTATGCGATCACGGGCCGACTGGAATCGATCGTCAGCCAAGCTGCCTACATGATGCAGCTGGCAGTAAAAGGGGACATCCCATTCTCCATGGTGATCAATACGAGGGGACCGGGTGCCACGCCGTACTTCCACCTGCCATCCGGATCTGGAAAACCCCATATGCAGAGGGGACTGGAACTGCTATCAGCCCTGTCGACGGATGACTTCACCATGCCATTCGAGCTCGTCCTTCAGCATATGCGGAGCAGGCAATGGATACCGCCCGTCATCCTTCTTGCCGGAGAGCTGGATCAGGAGATCGACCGCGTGCTGATGCAAATCGCTTCTGGGGGGACACAAATCCTCGAGCTTACTACATTGAATGAACAGGGGGTGGCATCGCGATGGAATATGAAATCCGTTCCGGGTCAACCGATTACCAGAAGCTCCTGACCATGAAGCTTTGCTTCCTTGCGGGAGTAGAAACGCTTTTTGCATTCGTCCTTTTGACATTCCTTGCACCGAGTGATCCTCTTCTCAAGGACTATCTGCCTCTGCTGCTGCTATCCTTCATTGCGTTATCTGTGTGGTCTGCCATGATTGTGCGCACTGGTAAAGTAAACCCGCTTCCGCTTTACGGTATGTTTGCACTGATCCTATTGGTGGGCGTATTCTTTTTCACGATCAATCCGATCTTCATGGCCGGTGCCTTCGTGTTCCTTTACTGGAGGATGAATGCCCACCTACAGGACATGGAATCCAACATCGAAATAAGCAGCGGTGCATGGGCAATCTTCCTAGCCATTGCCGCAGCGTCAATGATGACGAGTCCCATGAGGGGGATGGAGAACGGAACACCGGTCATTGTCTCGATCTTCCTGTACCTGTTGTTGACTGTCAGTGTGACGCCCATTCAGCGGATGATGACCCACGGGTCAGGGAAACGTCCTTATTATGTCCCCCTGACGCTCATGGGTGCCATAGCAGGAGTGGCAACAGTCCTTGGATTGGTGAGCTTCGTCCTCATGCAAGGGATATACTGGGTGTTTTCAAAAATCTTCTGGGTATTCTCCTTCGCCGTGGATCCCATCTATAATGCGATCGTGCATTTACGGGACCTGGTGTCTTCTCTATTCAATCAAGTATATGGAGAGGGTGAGGAAGGGTCGTTCGAAAAAGGGGAGGTCGAGACTGGAGAGCCCCTTCCGATTTCGCAGGGGATGTCACTTGATTGGCTCGTGCTGGTGTCTGGTATCATCGCCATCCTCCTCATCATTTTGTACTTCTACATGAAAAGGAGGGGAACGGCCGCCTCCCTTCGGGAAAGGAAGGGGTTCTCTGTCCAAGCCTATTCCGATAAACCAGTGGATGGCCCGCGGAGTTCCGATTACGACTATAGTCAAGCGGATGACCGGATCCGTGAATCGGTGACAGAATTCGAACGCTTTGCCCACTCAAAGAATGCAGGAAGAAAAACCGATGAGGACTTGCGTGGGTGGTTCAGGAGGCTTGGCCTGGAGGATGAAGAACGATTCTTCACTATTTATGAACAGGTCCGGTACGGACGGGGCGGAGTATCTTCTAAAGACGGAGATTTCTTTGTCCTCAGAATGGAGGTCCATACATCCGCCATGAGCCCCGTAAGCGAAAAAGAAGCGTAAGAACACGGGATCCCGTATGAAGATGCAGGATCCCGAATAAGCTGGATCAGGTTCAAAATTCTTAAAAGGGGATGTTGAGCATGAAAAGGGAAGCCGAACTTGCGTTGAGGGTGAAAAGCCTGGTGCTAGAGGGAATGGAAGAGCTTGTGAAGGATGGTGGCGCTACGGATAATAAAGATTGGAAGAAAGTCGCAGAAGTCTATTCAAGATGCATCTGTGATCTGGTGACAGTCATTGCGGATGAACAGAGCGACCGTGAACGGATCTTAAAAGGGACGGTTGCCAAAGCGAAGATTGGATACAATATGATAGGTAGGAAACAAACGGAATACACAAAGTAAAATTATTGAAGTTTCTAACATAATAAGGAACATATTGAGCCTGAATGTAAGAAATACTAAAAAAACAGGATTTTATAATTGTGTATCTCCCCATTGCGTGCTATTATTTTTTTTTGAACAGGTTTATAGGAAGAAAGGATTAATGAAGAAAATGCTAACCGTTTTCATCATCATTCCGGCTCTTTTTATAGATCAAACCTAAAACAGATATGATTAAGGAGTCGATTCACATGGCACAAAAAACATTCACAGTAACAGCTGAGACAGGAATTCACGCTCGCCCGGCAACTCTATTGGTTCAAACGGCAAGCAAATTCGATAGCGATGTACATCTTGAATACAAAGATAAGAAAGTAAACTTGAAATCAATCATGGGTGTTATGTCTCTAGGTGTCGGTAAAGATGCAGAAATCACAATCATCACTGAAGGTAGCGATGAAGCAGAAGCGTTGAACAGCCTTGAAGAAACACTTACTAAAGAAGGTCTTGCTGAGTAATGTCCAGCCTTCTTAACGGAATTGCAGCATCCAACGGGATTGCCATTGCAAAAGCATACCGCCTGGTCGAACCTGATCTCAGCTTCGAAAAGAAAGCGGTTGATAATGTTGAGGCAGAGGTATCCCGTTTTCAGGATGCTATTTCCACATCAAAAACCGAACTAGAAGCTATCCGTGATAAAGCACGGGAGGATCTTGGAGAAGACAAAGCCCAGATCTTTGAAGCGCACCTGCTTGTTCTTAGCGACCCAGAACTACTGACACCGATTGAAGACAAAGTGAAATCTGAAAATGTAAACGCTGAATTCGCCCTTAAGGAAACAGCGGATATGTTCGTGACCATGTTTGAGTCCATGGACAATGAATACATGAAAGAACGTGCGGCCGATATCCGTGACGTGACCAAACGTGTCCTGTCACATCTACTTGGCGTGCAAATTTCAAACCCAAGCATGGTGACAGAAGAGGTAATTGTCATCGCTGAAGATTTGACCCCTTCTGATACTGCCCAGCTGAACCGTCAATACGTCAAAGGGTTCACCACTGATATCGGTGGTCGTACTTCCCACTCGGCCATCATGGCTCGTTCCATGGAAATCCCTGCAGTGGTTGGTACGAAAACGGTTACCTCATCAGTGGAAAACGGTGATCTCATCATCGTGGATGGATTGAATGGAGAAGTACATATCAATCCGACTCCTGAAGTAGTGGCTCAGTACAAAGAAGAGCATGCCCGCTATGAGGAGCAAAAAGCCGAATGGGCTAAACTCGTCAATGAACCGACTGTTTCAAAAGACGGTGAACATGTCGAGCTGGCGGCAAATATCGGTACTCCGAATGACCTTGAAGGTGTGAAAAATAATGGCGGTGAAGGTGTGGGTCTGTACAGGACCGAATTCCTTTACATGGGCCGCGATGAGCTTCCAACAGAGGAAGAGCAATTCAAAGCTTATAAAGCCGTCCTTGAAGGCATGGAAGGAAAACCTGTTGTTGTGCGTACGTTGGACATCGGCGGAGATAAAGAGCTTCCATACTTGAATCTGCCTAAGGAAATGAATCCATTCCTCGGCTATCGGGCCATCCGCCTGTGCCTTGATGAACAGGACATCTTCCGTACACAATTGCGTGCACTGCTTAAAGCAAGCACCTTCGGTAATCTGAAAATCATGTTCCCTATGATTTCAAACCTTGATGAGTTCCGTGCTGCCAAAGCCGTTCTTGAAGAGGAGAAAAAGGCCCTTCTTGAAAACGGAGTAGAAGTATCGGATCATATCGAAGTAGGAATCATGGTTGAAATTCCTTCTACAGCGGTCATGGCTGATGTGTTCGCTAAAGAAGTGGACTTCTTCTCGATTGGAACAAATGATTTGATCCAATACACAATGGCGGCCGACCGCATGAATGAACGCGTTTCCTATCTGTACCAGCCGTATAATCCGGCGATCCTTCGCCTTGTGAAGATGGTCATCGATGCGGCTCACAAAGAAGGGAAATGGGCTGGAATGTGTGGAGAAATGGCCGGAGACGAAATCGCCGTGCCGATCCTTCTTGGACTTGGTCTGGATGAGTTCTCCATGAGTGCCACGTCAATCCTTCGTGCCCGCTCTCAGATCTCGAACCTGAGCAAAGCCGAAATGAAGGAAATGGCTGAACATGTATTGACACTCGATACGAATGATGCTGTTCAAGAGGTCGTTAAAAAAGCAACATCAATGGAATAAGGTTTCAAAACAGGGGGAAAGGGTAAAGAGAAGTATCGAACAGGTTCCCCAAGAGCCTTTTCATTCTCATTTCCCCCTTTTTATTGGATTGAAGGACGCGACTCCTTCAATCCTTTTTTATGTTTGAAAAGGGATTTTTCCACTCCATCAGAATGCCGTAATGGCAGGATTCTTCATCTTCGAGATAATCTTTTATGACTCGCACAGGCATCCGTCCACACTGGAGGAGAAAGGTGATGACCGGATCTTTGTGTTCTCCCCTGGTTAGTTTCTCCACATACTCTTCCACCGTGTAGCGGTCGCGATATGAATGAAAGGTCGGTATGCGTCCACCGCCGAGAAGGCGTTCAAGGCGCAGATGGACGACAATTTCATAGAGTGCATCCATCATCCATTTCCCGAGCTTCAAGCCTCTGTAGGCCGGGTCGATGCACAAATCAACCACATACAACGTATTGCCGTCATCTGAATGATTGGTGATATATCCTTCATCTGTGATGCCATCCCATGTATGATCCGGATCTTCAGGGGAGTAGGAGGTGATCAGGCTTGTCATGCTGCCTACCACGAGGCCATCCATCTCTACACAGATGGCTCCCAAAGGGAAACGGTTAACATGCTGGTGCAGCTGATCTTTATTCCACCATAATTCCTCAGGGAATGGAGGTGGGAACGCCCGCTGTTGGATCGAGATCAAAGAGTCAAAGTCTTCTTCTCTATAGTTTCGTATCGTCACAAGTACCGGATTGCCATCGCGGAAGACAAATTGCTTTTTTACATACATCCGACAGTCCCCCTCGCTTCGTTATCATTATAGTATTATACTTTATGAAAGCGCTTTTTCATAGGCCTTTTAAAGGTTTTTCCTACGAGGGTCAATTCAATCCGGGAGAATCAGAAAAAAATTAATTTTTCTTGGAATGCGGGTTTATATTGATGATATCTGGGTAGAATAAGAGTAAGCATGAAATTGGAGATTAATTTCTCACTAACACCCCCTTTTCCTTTTTTTGAACCAGTCGAGAACTGGTTCCTTTTTTTTGCATAAAAAAAAGAAAGGCCTTCGCTTCTGATAGCGTGGGCCTTTCTTTATTTCTTAAAAGGATGCAAGGAAGTTTTCCATGCGATCCAACCCTTCTTCGAGTTCTTCCATTGAACACGCGTATGACAGTCTGAAATAGCCTTCTCCCATGACCGAGAATGCCTCTCCGGGCACGACGGCGACTTTCTCCTTCTGTACAAGCTCCAAGCAGAATTCAAAGGAATCGCCGTTGAATCTTTCGGGGATCTCCACGAAATAATAGAAAGCTCCGTCAGGCTTGATTACATTCCGGAAGCCCATCCCCACGAGGCGCTTATATACATATTCACGCCTTTTGCGGTAGGCATCCTTCATGGGGATGGCGTCATCTTTCCCCTTGGTCAGGGCTGCGAGGGCCGCTTTCTGGGACACGGAGGTGGCGCAGGATACGTTATATTGATGCACCTTCAATAGATGCTGACTGACTGCTTTCGGGGCCATGACCATACCGATACGCCAGCCTGTCATGCTATGTGACTTCGAAAGACCGTTGATGACAATGGTCTGATCCCGGAGGAATTCGGCGATGGAACGATGGCTGCGATCAAAGGTAAGCTCACTGTAGATCTCGTCTGCTACCACGAAAATCCCTCGCCCTCGGATCAAATCGGCGATCTCTTTCAGCTCCTCTGCTGTCAGGCTGACGCCGGTGGGATTGGAAGGGTAGGGGAGGATGATGCATTTCGTTTTTGATGTGATGGCGGTCTTCAAAAGGGAAGCATCCAGTTTGAAGCCGTTTGACGTTGTATCGATATGGACCGGTTTGGCTCCGGACAGTTTAATGATGGGCTCATACCCGGGGTAAACGGGCCCAGGCAGGATGCATTCATCTCCTTCAACGAGGATTGATCTGAGCGTGACATCGATCCCCTGAGAAGCCCCTGAAGTAATGATGACCTCATCTTCATCGTAGTCCAGACGATATTTTTCTTTCATGAAGTCAGAAGCGGCCTTTCTCAGCTCGAGCATACCTGCATTATGGGTGTATGAAGTGAAGTTTTCGTCGATTGCCCGCTTCCCGGCTTCTTTCACGTGGAGCGGGGTGGGGAAATCGGGTTGTCCGATCGTCAGGGAAATCATGCCTTCGGTGCCCGCCACCATGTTGAAGAAACGGCGGATGCCTGATAGTTGCAATTCCAATACTCTAGGATTCATTTTCTCTTCCAAACTGCACACCTGCTTTGTTCATTTTTATTTACTAGTGTATCACTAAGGATCCCCCTATTTAAAGATGAGAATGGATTTGATACAGTATATCAGTATCGTCCGCAAGTTTCGGATGCACGTTCCGAGGGAAAGATGAATCTATAAAGAAGGCTCAGCATGGTTTCGGTTGGCGGCCCATGTGGAGGGTAAGGAGAACGAGATGATTCGAACCAGTGTGATATTGAAAAACGGGGAAATCGTAAAAGATGCCTCCCTGTCCATGATAAAAGATCCGTATGTAAAATGGTATTGGGTGGACTTTTCGGCTCCCACTGAAAAGGAAATCCGTATACTCAAGCTTTATTTCCGGTTTCACCCGCTCGCCATCGAAGACTGCCTCGACGATTTCAGTCAGCGGCCGAAGCTGGATTTCTATGAACGGTACATATTCGTATTACTGCATACCATCGATCATGAAACCCATGCAGCAAGTGAAGTGAATATGTTTGTCAATTCAAGCTTTATCGTCACATTTCATAAAGGCCGGACAAAGGAACTGGACCGCATCTGGAGCCAGGTGGAAGAAGAAAGGGATGATTGGAGTCCGTTCAAGGTGATGCATGGAATTGCAGACCAGCTTGTGGATGACTATTTTCCACTTGTTTATGCCATCGAGGACCGTTTGAATATCATTGAAGACAATACCAATCAGGACTCGGACAGCGATCTGATGGACCAGCTTTTTGACATCCGCCATGAGATGTCGAAACTGAGAAGGACGTTAATTCCGATGAGGGATCTACTATACCGGATCATCAATTCCGGACGGCTGAACGCCCTGAAAGAGGAAAAGCTCTACTTCAATGATGTGTATGATCATTTGATGAAGCTTGTGGAAATGCTTGAATCGTATCGTGAATTTTCATCGGATATCCGTGATAATTATCTTTCCATCAATTCCGATAAGATGAATAACATCATGATGACCCTGACCGTGATCACCACAATCTTCATGCCGCTTACGTTCATTGCCGGTTTATATGGGATGAATTTCGTCAACATGCCGGAACTTCAAAGTCCGTATGGATACTTCATCGTTCTTGGGGTGATGGGTATGATTGCCATCATCATGTTCGGTCTATTCCTTAAAGTCGGTTGGCTTCGTGTCTCCTCAAAAAAACGCAATAGGAAACGGCGCTTTCTCCGATTGAAGTGAATTTCGGGGAAATCACTGGATTTTTTCCTCGAAAAGCGTTATATTGTTTTAGGATAAAAGAAGAAAAATTGGGACGTACCCGAGAGGTTCTAGCACAACCCTCTATAAAAAACTAAGGAAAACGGCATCCTTAGGTGTCGTTGTTTTTTTGTTTTGGCGAAGGAAGCCGGTATTATAGAGCATGAACAGGAATCTTTTTTCTTCTTTTCGTGGCATCTGCCGTTAGAAAAGAGAGGAGAATCTAGTATGAAAAATGATAAAGCAGTCGTCGTGTTCAGCGGCGGTCAAGATAGCACAACCTGCCTGTTCTGGGCGAAAAAGAATTTTAAAGAGGTGGAGGCCGTTACATTCAACTACGGCCAGCGCCATGTGGCTGAACTTGATTGTGCAAGGGAGATTGCGGAGGAGCTTAATATCCCTCACCATGTTCTCGACATGAGCCTCTTGAATCAATTGGCACCTAGTGCCCTGACGCGGGATGAGGACATCGTGCAGAAGGATGGCGAGCTGCCGTCCACATTTGTTCCGGGGCGTAATCTGATGTTTCTTTCATTTGCAGGGGTCCTTGCCAAGCAAATCGGTGCCAAGCATATCGTGACGGGCGTATGTGAAACAGACTTCAGTGGATACCCGGATTGCCGGGATGTTTTTGTGAAATCCCTTAACGTGACGTTGAACCTGTCCATGGATGACGAATTTGTCATCCACACGCCGCTCATGTGGATCGACAAGGCCGAAACGTGGGAGCTTGCCGATCAGCTTGGTGCCTTCGAGTATGTACAGGAAAAGACCCTTACTTGCTATAACGGCATCAAGGGAGCAGGCTGCGGGGAGTGCCCGGCATGCGAACTCCGACAAAGGGGTCTTGATCAATATCTTGAGAGAAGAGTAGGGGGGGATACCGAATGATCCAGCAAATCTACCCTGTCCCGAATCATCCGTATGAATACGAATTGAACAAAGATATGCACTTTGCTGCAGCTCACTATATTCCGGCAGAATCTGCAGGAAGCTGCAGTGAAATGCATGGTCACACGTATTTCGCCAATATTACGATTGCTGGTGACGCCCTTGATGAAACAGGTTTCCTTGTCAATTTCCAGCAGATCAAAAAGCTGATCCATAAGCGCTTCGATCACACGGTCATCAATGATGATGAGAAGTTCCAAGGAGATCTGAAATTCCCGACGACGGAAGTCATGGCCAAAGTAATGTATGACATCATCCAGGAGCACTTGGATACACTTCCCCACTCACCGAAATGCCTTCAAGTATTTCTACGTGAAACCCCGACGAGCTATTGCATCTATCGTCCTAAGGGGGCACGGTCATGAGGAAGATTCCAGTCCTTGAAGTATTCGGTCCCACTATCCAGGGGGAAGGAATGGTGATCGGGCAGAAGACGATGTTCGTCCGTACCGCCGGCTGTGATTACAGCTGTGCATGGTGTGACTCCGCCTTCACGTGGGACGGGTCAGCAAAGGATGATATCAGATTGATGGCGGCAACAGAAGTGTGGGACAAGCTGAAGGAAATCGGTGGGGATCGCTTCTCCCATGTCACCATTTCCGGCGGAAATCCAGCCCTATTGCCTCAAATCGGTGATCTTCTGGAGATACTGAAAGCCAATGGGATCGGCTCTGCCCTCGAAACCCAGGGCAGCCGCTGGCAGGATTGGTTCTATGATATCAATGATCTGACGATCTCACCCAAACCGCCGAGCTCCACAATGGAAACCGATTATGATCGATTGGATCTCATCGTATCCCGCCTAAAAGAGAATGGATCCAACTTCAGCCTGAAAGTCGTGGTATTCGATGAGAAAGACCTTGAATATGCAAAGGGGATCCATATGAGGTATGAGGGTGTGCCGTTTTATATCCAGACCGGAAATCCCGAGGTTTCGATGGAAGATACCCCTAGGCTTGTTTCCAATCTTCTCCTTGACTATGAACGATTGATTGATGTTGTATGTGAGCAAAAGGAATTGAATGATGTACGGGTACTTCCTCAGCTGCACACGCTTGTGTGGGGTAATAAAAGGGGAGTTTAATGCTAAAGGCTGTCTGCTTCCATGCAGACAGCCTTTTTATTTGGACGCATCCCTGTCTTCGGTTTTCCCGGTTTCAACAAAGGAGAAGTGATCAGGATCATCGATGCCTTCTGCGTTTTTTCCTAAGGACACAAGTGGAGCGGGACCTTGAAACGGCTGGATATGTGCACTGATATCATCATGCTTATCATCACGATTCATTCGATCACCTCCTTGATACATAGTGTGCACAGAGAACTTTAATGTATGAGGTGTGAGATGGAACTAAAGTTTTTCCTGATCTGTTCGATATAAGGAAGGAGATTATCTTATTCTGAAAACAGATTGGACTGACGAACATGATCAACGATCAACATTCGATTCTTCTCGAAAGCGGAACGAATGAACTTGAAATCATAGAATTCGAAATTGAAAAAAGAAAATTTGGTATCAATGTCATCAAGGTGAAGGAGATCATCCTCCCGACGGCCGTCATCCCGGTCCCGCATTCCCATCCCCATGTGGAGGGTCTCATCCAGCTTAGGGGAGAGGTACTGCCCCTTATCAACCTTGGAAAGGTGTTGGGGAGAACCGGGAATCCACCGCCCGAGGCAAAATATATTGTGGCTGAATTCAATCAGCAGAAGGTGGTCTTTCATGTGCATAACGTGACACAGATTCACCGGATCTCCTGGAATGATATCGAAAAGCCGACGTCCATGTACCAAGGCGGGGACCAGTCGACAATCATAGGTGTCATCAAAAGGACGGAGGATATGATCCTTCTTCTCGACTTTGAGAGCATCCTTCTTGAAATCAATCCTCAGACGGGAATCAGGGTGGAGGAAGTGAAGAAGCTCGGTCACCGTGAACGCAGCGACAAACAGATTGTTGCTGCAGAAGACTCTCCGCTATTGAGGAAGCTCCTTCATGATACATTGAGTGAAGGCGGATACGGCCAGGTGGAGTTTTTCGAAAATGGAGCGGATGCACTAGCCTATCTCGAATCCCTTGCCGACCAGGGCGGGAATGTCACGGATCAGGTTCAATTGATCATAACGGATATCGAAATGCCCCAGATGGACGGACATCACCTTACGAGGAGGATCAAAAGCGATCAAAGGCTGAAAGATTTGCCGGTCATCATCTTCTCTTCCCTGATCACGAACGACCTTAAGCATAAGGGGCATATGGTGGGGGCGGAGGATCAAATCAGCAAGCCCGAAATTTCAGAACTTATCAAAACCATTGATAAATATATTTTGTAGAAGGATACATAAAGGGGATCAGCTGCTGCTGATCCCCTTTACAAAGTATTTGCGTCAGTGCACTAAAATCTACAGGGATTAAAAGAAGCTGTCCCCCAGCTTTTTGAATACGGGCTTCTGATAACAGGTACGCCGATCTCCACCTGAAGACTGATCTGTCATGCCCGTGTAGTGTTCAAGAGTGCTCTTGGCCTGTTGAAGTCCCATCTTGCATCGCGGGTTCCTGAGAGTGGAATCCAGGGAACCGAGATGGGGAAGTTCCTTGAAGTCTTCCTTGGTTGGCGGGATGTGGAAGGTATACTCCCCGCAGGTGACCAGGACATCGGACTGCTGCTGACTGAATCGGGGATTGTTGGAAAAATGCAACCCGACCTTTTTGGCTTTTCCTTCTTTGATCATTTTCAGCAGTGCTCGTTTTTTCAGAGAGTAAAGGTACTTTGGATTGCCGGCTGTCTTTGCATGACGATTCACGGTAAAGATGGCCTGGGAGAGGGTTAATGTTGATGTGGGAGAAGGGGCTTGTCTACTTGAATGGTTCAAATGATGATCTCCTTTCAGAATTGATTTCTCACCTATTATAGCTCATTTTCCTTAGATTGGAAAGGGGGTGGTGCATATAGCCCGTCCCCTTCCAAAAAGCTCCCCGGGGTCATAAACTCCCAGGGCAAGCATTATCTTTGAGGGTAAATATTGATGTTTTCCGTGAAATTATAAGGGGAGGACTGGATATTGTTCCCATAAGGAACGGGTCCCTGCGGATAAGGGTAAGGTCCGTAACCTGGTCCAGGATATGGTGGGGGATAGCAAGGACCTGGACCATAACATGGCCGATTGAATAACAATGGACTGATGGCGAGTCCTGCGAGCCCACCTGCTAAAAATGGAAGGCCGAAAAAAGGAAAGAAGCGCTGATCTCCTTGATATTCTCGATAATAAGGATAGCTTCTGTAAGGGGCATAGGTTTGATACATAGGGAAAACCTCCTCTCTACTCCTTTCAGTGTATGTACCCGGGATGCCTCGGGAGCATGTCTGATATAGAATGGGCTCCGGATCAATGCGTTTGACAGAAGTCTTCTGATGTCTTATGTTAGTGGAAGGGAACATTCCCCAATCAGATAAAGGCTGCTTGTTGAAAAGGAGAGGGACGATGAAAAAGACAAAAGAAATGGAAGTTCTCTTTCTCCCTACCGAAAAAGGAACGATAAAGCTATACGTGTTCGGCTTTAAAGCTCCTCGATCTCTAGGCCGGGTGATTGCAACTTATCATGACGTCACGTTCGAAGTGAAGGGTTACAAGAGGAATAAAACCATAATCAAGGCATTGGCACAGGTTCATGAAGCCATCGTCAATAATCAGGATATATGATCAAGGCTGACGCGTCAGCCTTTTTTATTTTGCCTTATAGTGATTGAAAAATCTGAAAGTAAATGCAAAGGGTGACGAGAGTATGGTACTATAATGAGTGAGTATTCATTCATATATGGAGGGGGAGATCATGTTGGAGGAGAAACAGGTCGTAATCGTGACAGGTGGATCTAACGGTATGGGGAAATACATGGCGAAGAAGTTTCTTGAAGAGGGAGCAGATGTCCTGGTGACCGGGAGGAACAAAGAGCGCTTGGAAGCTGTCCAAGAAGAATTCTCACAACTGAAAGGGAACGTAGAGATCTTCCAGATGGACGTGAGGGAAGAAGAACATGTAAAAGCCATGCTTGCTCATTGTCTGGGCTCTTTTGGTCAGGTGGATGTCTTGATCAATAATGCTGCAGGGAATTTCATCTGTCCGGTTGAAAAACTGTCAGCCAATGGGTGGAAGTCAGTAATCGATATCGTTCTGAATGGTACCTTCCTATGCTCCCATGCGATCGGGAACCATTGGATTGGAGAGGGGAAGAAAGGATCCATCATCAATATCGTCGCTACCTACGCATGGGGAGCGGGGGCAGGGGTTGCCCATTCTGCTGCTGCAAAAGCTGGAGTCCTGTCATTAACGAGAACCCTGGCCGTCGAGTGGGGACATAAGTATGGCATCAGAACAAATGCCATCGCACCGGGTCCAATCGAACGAACAGGCGGAGCAGACAAGCTCTGGGAATCGGAAGAAGCAGCCAAACGGACGCTGAACAGCGTTCCCCTCAAAAGGCTGGGAACTCCTGAAGAAATTGCGGGGCTTGCCTATTTCCTTTCTTCGGAGCAGGCAGCCTATATTAATGGAGAATGCGTGACAATGGATGGGGGTCAATGGCTTAATCCCTTCCCGTTTTAAAAAATAGTAAAAAAATGCAGTATGTACCCGGGGTATGGAAGCCCCGGGATATTTGGCGTTGTGACTGTTAAGGTCCCGCTCATGCCTGATGGACCGTTCCATGAAGGATGATGTCACAGTTGACGAGGGGAATGAATACAAATCATAATGAATACTGTGTTATAATTATGCATACATACACTGATTGTTTTGGGGGAGATAGAGATGGACTCAATGGACGTATTATCCAACAAAGAACAAATCATCCCATACTTTAAGCCGGTCTTCAACGCTGACGGCCATCGTATCGCGGGGTATGAAGTCTGGGGGAGGCTCGTTGAGGCAGACGGGACTGCAGTATGTCTCAAAGGTTTCTTTGAGGATCATGAAATCCCGGATGAATATAAAGTGGAGGTCGCCGATCATATTGCTTCCTCTGCACTTGAACGGTACCTGGATGAAAAAGAGGAGGGACTCGTGTTCCTTCACCGCGATGCCCGCCTCCTGATGCTTGATCACGGCGAAACATTCCTGCAGCTCCTTCAGCAATTTGAAGAGCGGGGCTTCTCCCTGGACAGGATTGTCCTTGGACTATCCGAGTATGCCTATACGGGTGATTTTGAACAATTGGTTCATTTGCTCGTCTACTACAAAACCTATGGGATCAAAATTTCCATGAACAATATTGCTGAAAACGGCGGACAGCTCGAAAAACTTTCCTTCTTCTCACCTGATATCCTCAGGGTCAACCTTTATCAGCTAAGAAATGATGCAGGGAATAAAGTGTACAAGGACATTTTATACAGCCTATCAGTCCTTGCAAGGAAAATTGGGGCATCCTTGCTATATGAAGGAATCGAGATCAATTACCAGCTTCAATTCGCCTGGCTCAGCGGTGGGCGATTCTATCAAGGGGACTACCTTCATAAGGAGTCGAGCACCTTCCTTGATCCGGATATCCTGAAGCTGAAACTGAAACAAAAATACGGGGATTTTATCAGATACGAAACCAAGCACCTCAATGCAGGGTACGACCTCGCCGA
Organism: Rossellomorea marisflavi; assembly: GCF_001274775.1. Lineage (GTDB taxonomy): Bacteria > Bacillota > Bacilli > Bacillales > Bacillaceae_B > Rossellomorea > Rossellomorea marisflavi. The sequence goes on along the minus strand of NZ_LGUE01000001.1, from coordinate 1,488,989 downwards.
TCTTCTACATAAAGACACGGGCAGTGAGCTCCTAAAGATGAAGAAAGAAAACGGTGATTTCGACGGCATCCTCATGGAACTGGCTAACCATTTTTCCGACAAAGCCTTCCGTCTTTATATTTGCAACGAAGTAGGATTCCAGGTGAGCAGCAACGTTTTGAAGGTGTCAGGCACCTGGGCGAAGGACCCTTCTTATATCGGGAAAAACTGGAGCTGGCGTCCTTACTTTCTCGAGAATATCATACGGATGAGAATGGATAAAAAAGGACTTCTGTCCGATATGTATTCTGATATCGATTCCGGCGAATCCATCAGGACGTTTTCCTTTCCTCTCGGTAATGAACATTATTTATTCATGGACTTATCCTACGAGTTCCTTTTTGAAGAAGACAGCCTTCTATATTGATCCATAGCGCGAATCATCCGCTCCCGGTCGTTGACCGGGAGCTTTTTCCTTTTTGAGCCTCTTGCGCTTTTCTTCATGTCCAGCTCCAGGGGCTTAAGGCTCGAGGTCATAAGCCGTGCTGATCAAAAAGGCGAAGAACGCCTTTCTGCTCATCCCGTCTTATGCTTGTCGCCTCAGGGCGAGCCCCTTGCACTTTTCTTCATGTCCAGCTCCAGGGGCTTGAGGCTCGAGGTCATAAGCCAAGAAACCCAAAAAGGCACAGGACGCCTTTCCGGTTTTCTTGTCTTATGCTTGTCGCCTCAGGGCGAGCCCCTTGCGCTTTTCTTGTATACCCGTTCTTTTTTCTGGGGAAGTTATGGGGAGATGATGAAAGGGGGGCTTTCGGTGAGTGTTTATGTTTGGGTTTTGTCTTTTTTATGTGTGGGGCTTGCTGGTTACGCTCTTTATTATACGTTCAGGGTGACGGGGCAGACGAAATCCGGGAAGGACAACGGATTTGATTCCGATGTCCAAGAATCAGTGAAGGCACATCCAATCCTGCTGAACCCGGTATTTGTGACGATTGCGATCGCCACGGTTCTGATCACGGCTTTTATTGTGTACCAGATCATTCTGTATTACGGTTGATCATGGTTTTGATGATCCTGAGTTAAAACCCATCAAGGAGGCCTGGGACGCCTTTAGGTGGGTTTTATTTTTGGTGGAGTGTGAAAGGTTGGAACTCTTGTATTTAAAGATAAAAGCTTTGTTGGTGGGTTGGGGATCGAGGTCATAAGCCGTGCTGATCAAAAAGGCCAGAAACGCCTTTCCACTCAGCCCGTCTTATGCTTGTCGCCTCAGAACGACCCGGCTCCGCTTTTCTATGTTTAAATGGTGAGTGAGCGGGAAAACAAGAAATAAGCAATTGTCAGACAATAGAGAAAAGGTTTGTACCATACATACAAGGAGGAATGGCATATGGTGAAAAAATACTGGTTGATCCTGACGCTTGTCCTTGGGTTGAGTTTGACCGTCGGCACACAGGCCACGGCAATTGGAACGACTGTAAATCAATTGGACGGAAAACAGGCAGTCACCCTGGTGGAAGATGCGTTTGAGGTTCAACGTTCTTTAAGTGAAAAGCCGAGGGAAAAGGCTGACATAGAAGCGATGCTTTCAGATTATTTCACGGATGAACAGGTGAAGGGGTTCATGGAAGAAAACCTCTATCAAGAAGGCGATGGGTATAGTGCATTCGGATCGGATTTTGCCTCTTACTACATCCCTTTCTTTACATTTGATAAAGAAACAAAGGCTGCATTTGATGATGGGCACTGGTACATATGGGAAGTACGATCAGGAGATGAGGAAGGACCTGTTTCCACCGTTAAAGGGGAAGAGGTCGTCAAGCTATCCTTTACTGATGGAAAGTGGAAGGTCTCTGCTATCTCATATGAACTTCCGTCAGGAATCAAAGGAAGTTAAAGAAAAGGACCTATGATATCATAGGTCCTTTTCAGTGTTTTAAGGAAAGGGCGGGGGGAGCAAAGGGATGGTCGTGTTGACATCGAATACTGTTTAGGAGAGATCCAGGGCTTGAGCCAACTCCTCCATCTGAAATCCTTTGATCACCTGATAGTCCACAGTAACGGTTGGTGTAGAATAGCTTTTCAACACGTTCAGCATATAGGATCGGGCGTTTGGTTCTTCTTTGATGTTTACCTCTATGTAGGGGATTTGCTGTTCTTTTAAGTATAATTTCACGATTTCGCAAGGGGGGCACTCGGGTTGAGTATATAAAGTGACAGTCTTCACTCTGATCATCCTCTCTCTCGGGTAGTGTGAACCCATTTTACAAGAAGCCCGGTACCCGTGTAAATCGTGAGGTCTTATATGGTGGATAAAATTATTTATTGAATATGGACCGGATTAGTGGTTAACTTAGAGAGACCTTTTGGACATGCGTGATAAAAACCCATTGTCGAACAGGGCATATCATTAGATTTTGCAGGATAGAATCTGTTACAATGCAAAAGCTATGACAAAGAATTAGAACAGGAAAGGAGAGACCTGATATGTCTCAGCTTCTTGGAATTATACAAAGACTAAAGTCTCTGCAAGAACAAGGGGAACAAGGAGAAACACAACAACGATACTTTGAATACAATGGAAAAAAAATCTGTGAGGTACGATACCTTCCAAAGCAGGATACCTTTGAAATCGAAGTAATGAAAGAGAATGGGAGTACATACCCTTTCGATAATATAGACATTACGGCTATCGAGATTTTTGAGCTACTGCAAGAAGCAGTTCAAGAATAAATATGTTGGAAAGGTAACCTGACGGGTTATCTTTTTTCATATCCACACTCCTCTCTTCTTCCTTCAGCTATGATGAACGGTTTCCTTTTCCTCCGATTCCCACAATCACCGGTGTTCTTCCAATTTGCATGGTTCGTTCATAAAAATAATATGTAGAAAAGGCTTACAATTTGATTCATACATTTTTCTTCCAGTATGTTAAAATGGTAAGGAATGCATTTTTAAAAAATTGAGGGGTTGTACATGATTTCTTTAAGCAGTAAAGAGTTACTTGAAACAAGTATAAAAGAGTACATCATTCCGTCAGAGAAAGTGGCACACGTCCAAGTAGGTAATTCACTTGAGCACGCACTTTTATTGTTGACTAGGAGCGGCTATTCATCTATTCCTGTCCTGGATCCCTCCTTCCGCCTCCACGGCCTCATCAGCTCCAGGTTGATTACCGATAATATCCTTGGATTGGAGCGCTTCGAATTTGAGAACCTTGAAGAAAGGAAAGTCGAGAATGTCATGTCGACGGATTTTTCCACTATCTCCATCGATTCAACGTTCAAGGAAGCCTTCAATCTGCTGATCGATCAGCCGTTTTTATGTGTTGTATCCAGTGAAGGGCACTTTGAGGGCATCATGACCCGCCGTGTCGTGCTGAAGGAGCTAAAAAAACATATATATCAAATGATTCATTCAGGGTGATGATTCGAAGATCGGGGTTCCCCCGGTCTTTTCTTTTACCCAAATCCATGAGTGTATTATGTAAATGAATCAAAAATGCGTTATAATATAAGAAAAACTTATGAATGTGGTGAAGAAATGGCTTTTTCTGAATTTCAGCTGCTACAGGTTTTGGCACATGAGATGAATATGCGGAAAGCGGCAGAAAGGCTCTTTGTATCTCAGCCTGCTCTTTCTCAGAGGCTTCAGAATATGGAGAAGGATTGGGGCACCAAAATCTTTCTTCGCTCACAGAAGGGCCTCTCCCTGACACCAGCAGGCGAGTTGATTGTGAAGCTTGCAGAAGAGGTTCTCCAAAAAGAAGAATCCGTCAGGGAAAAGATTCATGCCCTCGAATCGGAGGTTCATGGGACCCTTAAAATCGCATGCGCTTCGATTGTGGGACAAAACTGGCTTCCGAAAGTGCTTAAACGATTTGTGGAAACCTATCCTCATGCGAAGATTTCACTGATCACCGGATGGAGCAGTGAAATCCTGAAGGCCATCTATGACAATGAGGTCCATATCGGTATCATCAGGGGGACGCCTGATTGGAAAGGGAAAAAGCACCATCTTTTTGAAGATCCGCTTTTCCTTGTCGACCGGGAAATACAATCCATCGAAGATGTCATGAAGACGGATCGCCCCTTCATTCAGTTCAAAAGCGATTCCAATTACTTTCAAGAGATCCAGGAATGGTGGCTGAAGCATTTTCAGACCACGCCGAAACGGACCATCGTCGTCGACCAGATCGAAACATGCAAACAGATGACACTGAACGGGATCGGCTATGCCATTCTCCCGGCCATAACCTTGACGGGAATGGAACAGGACATCTTCAAAATTCCTTTAAAGGATGAGATGGGTGGTTTTATTCATCGCGACACGTGGCTGCTGGGCTATGAGTCGGCCTTCCAGCTCCGTCAGGTTGGGGCGTTTCTGAAAGTAGTGGACGATTTTCTCATTGAAAACCGATAGGTACGGGTTGTGTTACGTTCTTTATCATGATAAAGTAATTCAAGAACTCTGAATTTACTGCTTATAATGGAGGGATTAAGATGAAAATGATGGATGCCAATGAGATTATTTCGTTCATTCAAAATAGTACAAAGTCAACACCTGTAAAGGTATATGTGAAAGGGAAACTCGAAGGGATCAACTTCGGGGAATCGTCACAAACATTCCTGAATGGTGACAGCGGGGTTGTATTCGGCGAATGGAGTGAGCTTGCCGGGGTACTTGAAGAGCACAAAGAATACATAGAGGATTATGTAGTGGAAAATGACCGCCGGAATTCAGCGATCCCACTTCTTGATATGAAAGGGATCAAAGCCCGTATCGAACCGGGAGCGTTCATCCGTGATCAAGTAGAGATCGGAGACAATGCCGTCATCATGATGGGAGCCGTGATCAATATCGGATCTGTCATCGGTGAGGGTACGATGATCGACATGAATGTTGTCCTCGGAGGACGTGCAACGGTAGGAAAGAACTGTCATATAGGGGCAGGGGCCGTTCTTGCAGGAGTGATCGAGCCGCCATCCGCGAAGCCTGTTGTCATTGAAGATGATGTCGTGATTGGGGCGAATGCCGTTGTACTTGAAGGAGTGACCGTAGGAAAAGGTGCCGTCGTTGCTGCTGGAGCAATCGTGGTGAAAGATGTTGAACCATATACGGTGGTGGCAGGTTCACCTGCGAAGAAGCTGAAAGATATCGACGCCAAAACAAAATCAAAAACAGAAATTAAACAAGAGCTCAGACAGCTCTGATTCAAAAGAACGGACGATTTTTCGTCTGTTCTTTCTTGTAAGGAGGGAATATAATGTCAACTGTCGATTTCAAAATGATCAGGCGTGATCTTCATCAGATCCCGGAGCTTGGATTCCAGGAATTCAAGACTCAGAAATACCTTATGGACTATATTTCGTCCCTTCCGGGGGATCGGTATGAACGTAAGCAATGGAAGACAGGATTGTTTGTCAAAGTCCGCGGGACCGAGCCGTCTAAGACGATCGGGTTCCGTGCGGATATCGATGGATTGCCCATCACGGAACAAACGGGACTGTCGTTCCCGTCCCGTCATGAAGGTCGTATGCACGCATGCGGACATGATTTCCACATGGCCATCGGACTCGGCATCCTGACTCATTTTGTTCATCATCCCATAAAGGACGATCTTCTCTTCATCTTCCAACCGGCTGAAGAAGGTCCGGGTGGAGCGGAACCGATGCTTCGCAGTGATGAGATGAAGGAGTGGAAACCCGATGTGATTTTTGCCCTTCATATCGCACCGGAGTATGAGGTGGGGGCCATTGCACTCAAGCCCGGTCTTCTTTTCGCCAATACCTCCGAGCTGTTCCTGACCTTCAAAGGGAAGGGTGGGCATGCCGCCTACCCCCACCAAACGAAAGACATGATCGTGGCAGCTTCGGCTTTTGTGACGCAGATGCAAGGGATCGTCTCTCGGAATGTCGATCCGCTGGACAGTGCCGTCATCACGATCGGCAAGATGGAGGCGGGGACTGTTCAGAACATCATTGCAGAGAAAGCCCGACTTGAAGGAACGATCAGGACACTCTCTGAAGCCTCCATGGTGAAGGTCAAGGCGAAGCTTGAGGCACTCATCAAGGGAATTGAGACGACCTACGATTGTTCCATTGATGTCGATTATGGAAGCATGTATCACCAGGTGTATAATGACCCGGCATGCACACAGGATTTCCTGGATTATATTGAGGAGAGCGGTAAAACCGAAGCCATCATTTGCAAAGAGGCCATGACAGGCGAAGATTTCGGTTACATGCTGAAAGAAATCCCTGGGTTCATGTTCTGGCTTGGTGTTGGATCTCCATATGGACTTCACCATGCAAAGCTTGATCCCGATGAAAAAGCAATTGATCATGCCATTAATCTCATGACGGGCTATATAGGACAGCTATGAAAACAGGTCTACATGATGAAATCCTTGCGATGAAAAGTCTGGATGGCCCCGCGCTCGTTCCAGAACTTTCTGTCAGGGATGCATCCGTATCTACAACTTTCTATACGGAGCTGCTCGGCTTTCACATCGTTTATGAACGACAGGATGAAGGCTTTGTTTACTTGTCGATGGGAAAGGCATCCCTCATGCTCGAGGAAGTGAACGGTCATTGGGAGACAGGTGAGTTGGTCCCGCCATTCGGAAGGGGGATGAACCTTCAAATCATGGTGGATTCAATTGAACCGATCTTCAGAAGATTGAAAAAGGAAGGAGTTCCGTTATTCAGGGAACCGTTCGTCTCCGAATATGCTGCCGGGGCTGAATGTTTCCGGCAGCGGGAGTTCCTCGTGCAAGATCCCGATGGGTATCTCCTGCGATTTGCACAATCCCTCTGATAGGAACGTAAAAAAGCTAAAATAAACGTGTTCTAATCATAGTGAAACCCGACTTCATTTGCCGACAATGAAGTCGGGTTTTTTTTGTTTCATGACCATTTATCGTTACTTGTTTCGATCGGTTGATTCAAGTGCAAGACGAAGGCTCTTGCGAGAAGAGTAGCAACCTGCAGGCTTGCCGATGTGGTTCACGGGCTACCCGAGGAATGCGAAGTCTTGTACGGACATCATCAACGGGATTAACCCAACCTCTTTGTGTTTGACCAGATCCTTCACGTAGGAATCGGCGCGATGGAAAATATTTCAGATGATAATAGAAAGAAGAGAAACTTTTTATCGAGCGTTACGTCTAAACCATATAGAGAGAAAGAGAGGGGGAATGGGTCATGAAGAATGTGACCAAATCGATTGCACTGATTCTATTATGTTTTTGTTTACTTCCGTTATTTCCAACCGCATCATCCGCAGCTGAAGGCATTAAGATCACCGTGGACGAAGGAATTGATGGAAAGGTCAAAGAAGAGCGGGGATTCCCGATCACCGTTACCGTGCAGAATGGAGCCGATCACTTCAAGGGGGATATCGTCTTTGATTACGCTCAATCCTATGAAACCGGAGGGGGGAGAGTGTTGTCCATCGACCTCCCACCCGGTGAAACCCGCACGTTTTCCTTAACCATTCCGGGGTTTGGAGATCCTTTGAGGGGTAACACGTCAAAGGAGACCATTCACTTATTCCAAGGAGATTGGAGTTCCGGGAAGGAAGTGAAGTTCACCGGTGATAAGCGGTTGAATCCAAGTTTTATTTATATGGACTATGCTTCGATCGGTGTATTGAGCAAAGACGCCGATCGCTTGAAATCATTGAAAGCAAGTCAGGTAAACGGCAACAAAGTGGAAGTGTTGAATCTTTCAGAGAAAAATTTCCCGGGAGATGCCACGGGTCTTCAGATGTTCGACTTCATCGTGATCGATGGGTTTGATCTATCGGTATTTTCTAAGAAACAGCTGGACGCCTTCCATCGCTGGGTGGATAAAGGAGGCACACTGCTTATTGGAAGTGACGTGAATGTGCAGAAGACCCTGGGTCCACTGGCTGATATCGCTCCCCTCAAGGTGGGAGGAGAACAGACTCTTTCAGACCTGTCTTTCCTGGAAACCCAGGAGAATCTCAAAGTGAATTTCAAAACGCTACCCGCCGCCGAAGGTGAACTGACCCAAGAGGCTGAGACAGTGATCGGAGAGAAGGAAACACCTCTCCTTGCAAAGAAATCCGTGGGACGAGGTGAAGTCTGGCAGACATCCTTCTCAGTGAGTGATTCCCGGTTGAATGACTGGGCGGGCTTCACTCCTTGGATCAATGAGTTTTATTCGAAAACCAAATATAGCATGAACTTCTATAACATGGGGGGAAGAGCGCAAGGCTTCTATTATGAAATGGGCATGGTCAATGAACTGTTCCCTTCTAATCAATTCAAGGTCAGCACCCTCATCCTGGTGGTTGCTGTCTATCTGATCCTGGTGATCCCTGTCCTATACTTCCTGCTCCGGAAGTTCGATAAACGGGAGCAGTCGTGGTGGATCATCCCTACAGTGTCTATCCTTCTGTCTCTCGGTATTTTCTTTACGGGTGCTAAAGACCGCGTGACGAAGCCGCACATGAATCAGATGAGTATCCTTGAAGCGGATGGTAAAGGTGCCGTTCAAGGGATATCAGCGTTCACATTCTTCTCCAACTCGAGTGGGGACTATACCCTCAGTGCAGGGCATAATCTCGAGCTGTACGCCAATAACAGCATGAACGCACCTGAATTCGATCAATACAAGTACGCCCTGGACGAAGTGACAAGGAATACGACGGATACGACGCTGAGAGATGTAGAGTACTGGTCCACGAGGACGGTTATGGGAGATGCCTACAAGGGTGATGCAGGTTCATTCGCCCCAGGACTCACACTGGAAGATAAGACCCTGAAAGGAAGCATAGGCAATGACTTCCCGTATGACTTCGAAGAAGTGTATCTGTGGTCCGGAACACGCACATACTCCCTTGGAAGCGTGAAAGCGGGGCAGTCCCTCGAAGTGGATCAAAAGGTCTCTGTTGACTATCTCTCGAGCCCGGTCAGCAATAATGCCATTCCACCTTCATTTACAGGTCAGCAAGGTCTGGATGATCAGAGAAAACAATCCCTTGAACAAGTTGCCTCCTTGCTGATGGAAGATGGAACGTCGGGAAATCGGCCTGTCATCCTTGGCTACACAAAAGACGGGGTCGTGGATGTAACCATGAAGGATCGAAAGCCCAAGAAAGATAATCTTTCCCTTGTCTATCAATCCATTCCTTCCTTGGGGGATTTCAACGGACCGTTTTCACTTAAGAATGAGCAGCTTGATATAGAGGTCAAACCGATTGACGGAAAGGTCATCGATAACTACTCATGGGGTGGATCAGGAGAAATGGAACTTGAGGATGGCACGTATGAAATGATCCTGAAATTGCCTGAACAAATGAAGGACTCCGACATTTCACTGAATTCATTGAGCATCAGGCAATATCCAGAAACGCCGCTTGAGTTCGCCATGATTGCACCCTCTAACGGGAAGGAAAAGAAACTGGAAGAACAATCAGCCAATACGTTCGAAGTGAAGGATGGTCTGACGGATTATTTGAATGAAGATGGGGAGATTGTCATTAAATTGGTGAAAACCACCCAAGGTGACACCTTTACCCAACTTCCGAAAATCGCACTGAAAGGAGAAGCAAAACAATGATTGAACTTATGAACCTATCAAAATCATATGGCTCCTTTCAAGCGCTGGACGGACTTACCCTGAGTATTGGAAAAGGGACGGTATTTGGTTTTGTCGGTCAGAACGGGGCAGGGAAGTCTACGACATTTTCCATTCTGGCAACCCTTCTTGCACCGACGTCGGGAAGGGCGACAGTGAATGGCTTTGATGTATGTGAAGAACCGAAGTTGGTCAGGCGTCAAATCGGATATATGCCGGATTTCTTCGGGGTTTATGATCAGTTGAAGGCAGAAGAATACCTCGACTTTTACGGTGCGAGCTACAAGATTCCGGCCGAGGAGAGGGAGGCCCTCATTCCTCAGCTTCTGGAACTTGTGAATCTTACTCATAAGAAGGATTCCTATGTGGATGAACTCTCCAGGGGGATGAAGCAGAGGCTGTGCCTTGCCAGGTGCCTCATCCATGATCCTGAAGTGCTGATTCTCGATGAACCGGCTTCCGGGCTGGACCCGAGGGCAAGGGTCGAGATGCGTGAGATTTTAAGAGAGTTGAAGAAAATGGGCAAAACCATCCTTATCTCTTCACATATCCTTCCTGAACTTGCCGAGATGTGTGATGAAATCGGCGTCATCGATAATGGGAAGCTAGTGGCGCATGGCTCCGTCGCAGACATCCAGCAGCAATTGGAGGCGGAAAAAATCATCGAGGTGAAGGTAAGGGGGATGCTTGAATCAGCTGCCTCTTTTTTTGAAGATGATCCGAATCTATCGAGCCTTGAAATGGATGAAGAGAAGAAGACGATCAAATTCCTCTATAAAGGTTCCGAAGTGCAGCAGGCCGAGCTGCTCCGATTGGCGATATTGAATGGGGTTGCGGTCGTCAGCTTCAAGGAGACGGAAACGGATCTTGAAGATGTCTTCATGGAAATCACGAAAGGGGTGAAGCCGTCATGAAGCAACTGTTCATCAATCCGATGCTGAATAAGGAGTTCAAGCTTCGGTTCCGGTCATTCAAATCATTCATAGGGATCTTTTGCTACCTCATGGCCATCAGTATTGTTGTGATCGGTTTCATCTACTTCCAAAGCCGGATGTCAATGAACGGATACTTCCGTCCGAACGAAAGCAGGACGATGTTCATGATTCTATCGTTCCTGCAGATCATTCTGGTCCTATTCATCACGCCCGGCCTTACCGGGGGATTAATATCGGGAGAAAGGGAGAAACAGACGCTGAGCATGCTGCTCACCACTGAACAAAGTTCCACAAGCATCATCCTGAGTAAGTTGGTGTCATCGGTTTCCTATCTGCTACTGCTCATCTTGTCGAGCCTTCCGATATACAGTTTCGTGTTCTTATTCGGAGGGGTTGCACCGACGGATGTACTCATGATCTTCGGCTACAGCCTTTTCCTTGTATTCGTTTTCGGGTCATTCGGGATCTTTTTCTCCACGATCATCCGGAAAACGATTGTCTCCATGGTAACGGCGTACGGAAGCGTCTTGTTCCTCGTAGGGGGATCACTTTTCCTGTTTGCCCTCACTATGGCGCTTACAGGCGTTTCGAGTAACGGTACACCAGCGACAAACCCGATCGCTTACTTCATGGCCATGTTCAACCCGGGCATTGTTCTCTATAGTCATTTCGAACCGAATATGATGGATGAAATCCTTTCCATGACGGGCATCTCATTCCCATTGTGGATATCCTTTATCATCACATACAGCATCCTGGCCATACTTGCTTTGTTCGGAAGCATCAGGAAATTACGTCCTCGGATGAAGACCCGGGCAAGGGGGTAAGCCGATGGAAGGGAAAGTGCAATTCCTTCGAAACCTGAGCCGATTAAGAAAGAAACTGCGGTATGCACAGTTCATCGAACAGTTGCAATGGATCGTGTTCGGTTCAAGTATCCCTGCACTGCTTATAACAGCGGCTGTATGGGTCCGTCCCTTCCCATTCTGGAAGAGTTACTTGGCGGGTTTGTGGATCCTGCTGGTTTTCTGTATGGTGATTCACCTCTACAGAAGGTGGGCAACCATTGATCAAAGCGTAAAGATATATGATGAGGCAGAAGGTGAGAACACCATCAGCACGGCCTATGCGGAGCTCGAAGGCAATCATCCGTTGCTTCCTCTTGTCCTGCGGGATGCCCTTGATGCCATGAACAGACATGCAGAGAAGGTACAAGGCCGCCGATACTGGTCGTTCCATATCCGATTGGCGATTGCTGCCCTCCTCCTCTATGGGGGATCTGCCCTGATCCTGACCCAGGGACACGCATCATTCGAAACGGCAGCCGAATTGAAAAAAAAGAGTGAAATCACAAAAGAATCGGATAAGCGCCTGGAACAAGAAGCAATAAAAGATTCTGTTAAGAAAAAAGAGTTGGCGAAGGAGCTTCAGGAAATCAAGAAAGAAAAGGACCCGGTGGAGCGGCAAAAAGCCATTATGAAAAAGGTAAAAGAAAATAACCTTAAAAAACAAAAGGCTGAGCTTTCCTTGCGTGAGGTGGAACGGTTCAAGAAGATCGCCGAACAATCGAAGGCGGACGGAGTGGCGAAAGCTCTGAAAACCTTCGATCAAAAAGCACTGAGTAAAGAATTGAAAGCATTGAGCGATGAGCAGCTAGAACAGCTCAAGAAACAACTTGGAAGTGATCCGGAAAAGACACTTTCAGATGCATTGAAGACGGCTGAGGGGGCTGACAAGAATTCACAAGCACTCGCAAAATGGAGTGAAAATCTATCAAAGGAAGCAGCGGAACTGGCCGCGGCCCTTGAAGACAAAGATCTTGAAAGCATGAAGCTTGCAGATTCAGGTGATTCCCAGCCACCGCAGGAACAGAGTGGTACCCAATCCGATCCGGGATCGGATCAGGAGCCCAAAGATCCGTCATCCGGAAGCGGCTCTAATGCTACTGGTAAGGGCAGTGGGGCAGGAAACGGGAGCGGCAAAGGCAGTGGAGGAGCGAATGGAAGTGGAAGTGGAAATGGTAACGGAACCGGTAATGGCACAGGGAGCGGCAGTGGCTCCGGCTCTGGAAAGGGCGCAGGGTTGGGTCAGGGATCAAGAGATCTCTTGACGATACCAGAACGAGTGGAAGGGAATACCAACACAGAGACTGATTCAGGCATACTTAACAAGGGAAAGAAGGGGGAACAATTCTCTTCTGACGGACCTGTCAAAAGGGGTTCTGTACGGTCATATGAGGAAGTGTACCAGGACTACTATTCCTCCTACCGCAAAGGTGAGGACCGGCAGACGATCCCTAAAGACTTGGAATCTGTGGTGGAATCCTATTTTAGTGAAATTGATCCGGGAGAGTGAAAAGGGTGGACGCAGCAGATAAAGAACTGGCCTATAAAGAAGCCATTGAAAAGATTGAACAGGTAAAAAGAGAGGTCGGACGTTATATCGTCGGCCAGAAGGATATTATCGACACACTTGTATTGTCGATCCTGGCCGGGGGCCATGCCCTACTGGAAGGGCTCCCGGGTCTCGGGAAGACCATGCTTGTGCGCTCCTTATCCGACGTCATGGAACTCAGTTTTTCAAGGGTCCAGTTCACACCGGATTTGATGCCGACTGATATTACAGGAACCATGGTGATGAGCCATGACAAGGATGAACCATTCACCTTTCATAAGGGTCCGCTCTTTCATCATTTGGTCCTTGCGGATGAAATCAACCGCTCCACACCGAAGACACAAAGTGCCCTCCTTGAAGCGATGGCCGAACAAACGGTGACGGTAGTGGGGGAGACGATGAAGCTTGAGAAGCCATTCTTCGTTCTCGCTACGCAAAATCCCATTGATCTCGAAGGTACATACCCACTACCTGAGGCTCAAATGGACCGCTTTATGTGCAAATTACTTGTTCCCCATCCTCAAAAAGAGGAGTTGAAGGAAATCGTCCGACGAACCACTGGGACAGAAGAAATCCACTTGCAATCCGTCATGGACCGTGCCGAGTTGCTGGTTATACAAAAAATGGTAAAAGAAATCATGGTAGGCGATGAAGTGTTGGACTTTGCCATTTTCCTTGTGGAGTCGACACACCCCGATCGGGAATCTTCATCAGAGCTCGTCAAGCAGTATATCGAATATGGAAGCGGGCCGCGTGGGCTTCAAAACCTCATCCTGATGGCGAAGGCACGAGCATTGGTCAGCGGCAGGTATCACGTTTCCATCGGGGACATCAAGCAGACGGCCCTCCCGGTGCTCAGGCATCGGATTTCATTGAACTTCGAGGCGGAGGCAATGAATGTGAAGGAAGATGAGATCCTGATGGACCTCATCAAAAGGGGAGCAGGCTCTTGAAGCCCATGTTAAGCCCGCAATTCCTATCACAACTCAAAAGGCATCGGTTAAACCCTTCACGGATCAGCACCGGTCAGCATAAAGGCGCCAGGACATCGACCCGGCACGGGAGTTCACTTGAATTCTCGGACTATCAGATGTATGAACTCGGTGACGATGTGAGACAGATTGATTGGAACGTCTATGCAAGGACAGAAAAAGTATATGTGAAGCGATATCTGGATGAGCGGGAAGTATCGATCAGCTTATACCTGGATTGTACTGAATCAATGAGAACCGAGTCCGTAAAGTGGGAGCGGGCGACGGAGCTCACGGCTTCCCTTGCTTATATGATCCTCTCCTCCGATGACCGTCTGAGCCTCCATTTGGTGGGACAACAGGCAGCTCCGTTGAAGAAGAAGGGCATGAGGGATGCGAAGGGTATCCTGCACTCCATGGGAAATGTGAAGAACGATCCAGGTGAAAGGGATAGTCGAAACCCGTTCATGCGTTCCCTGAAAGGAAGGCAGCGGTCAAAGAGCTCTGTCACCGTATTGATCACGGATGCGCTTGAACCTCTGTCAGACATAATCGAAGCATTGAAGTGGCTATCTTCCAAGAAGGAAAGGGTATATTTCATCCAACTCCTCCATGAAGACGAGATTTCCCCACCTTATACAGGTGACTGGAAGCTGAAGGACAGTGAGCGGGGTGAAGAGATTGATGTATCCTTTCAGCATTCTGTCATCGATCGCTACCTTGAAACCCTTCATACGCACAACGAGGCAATCCAACGGGAGTGCAAGCGCTATGGCTTTACATATAGGACCCTCATTTCTTCGCAGCCGGTCAATGAAATGGTGCTGAAGGATCTGAAGATGTCCGGAATGGTGAGGTGAGGGCATGGGCATTCAATATCCGTTCTATGCCCTGATGGGGCTGTTTCTGATCGCTGTTGTCCTCATGTACTTCTTCAGGAAGCGTTACGACATGAAAGTCGTATCATCGAATCTATTGTGGAATCAAGCGATGAACGAGTGGCAATCATCACCCTGGTTCCATAAACTTCAGCGGAATCTCTTGCTGTTCCTGCAGCTTCTTATTCTAACCTTGCTTATCTTTTCACTGATGAAACCCTATCTGACCAGCTTTTCAGGGACCACGGGTCCCACAGTCATCCTCATGGATACATCCACTTCCATGAAAGCGATGGAGGGTGGAGTCACCCAGTTTGATCTTGCCAAGAAGGGAGCAGAGGGTGTAATTAAGGAAGCTGGAGGCCCCGTGACGATCCTTGGCGTTGGGAAGAACATTACGACAGTCATATCCGAAGAGGAGAATAAACGGACGTCCTTGAAAGCATTGAACGAGCTGGACATGAGCAATGATCACGAGAACATGCAAAAGGCCATTCAGATGGCACTTGCCCTTGCAGGAGCCGGGGACGTCCATCTCTTCAGTGATGCTGTTACAAAAAGCATGTTTAAAGACCTTCGAACGGATGCCACGATCACGGCACATAAGATGATCGAGAATCCCGTCAATATTAGTATCAGAAGCTTTGGTATCAAGGAGAACGGGGGAAAGATGGATGGTGTTGTAACCATTTCAAATCAAGGTGGGGAAGACCGGAAGGGGACGCTGATCATCCATGGGGGATCGAACGTCGTCCATCAGGAGCCCGTGACCATTCCCTCTGGGGAAGACGTCACTATCCCGCTTTCAGGTTTTCCTCTGGAAGAAACGTATTCCGCTGAAATCCGTGTTGACGATGATTTTCATGATGATAATATCATGACGGCACTTAATATGAGTTCGTCTCCTGTAATTTATGCGATGGGAGACATCAATCCGTTCATCATCAAAGGATTCCAGGCATTGGGAATGGATGTGAATACAGTGGAAGAAGCATCCATCCTTGATGATAATGGAATCTTAATCGCCTCATCACAGGATGCAGAACAAACTGGGTTGCCGGTCCTGGTCGTCCCGGATGAAGCAGAAAAGGGAAGGAAGATAGGGGGGACGGTCTCTTCGAAGTCGGATCATCCCTTGCTTCGCTATGCCGATGTTGAAAAAATCTTTGTGGAAAAAGCGATGGACCACGACATCTCCGGACTTTCGACGATTGCGGAGCAAGATGGTGTTCCCCTCCTGCAAGCCGGTGAAATAAAAGGCAAAAAGATGGTCCTGATGAATTTTCAGGTGAAGGATTCAGACTTTCCGCTATACCCAGGCTTTCCGATTTTTTTATACAATGTCTATCATTACTTGGGTGATAATCAGCAGGTGATCGGAAACTTCCTGCCGGGTGAAAGACGGACCCTCCAGACAGAGGGTACATGGGATCTCTACAGCATGAACCAGGATTACATCGGTGAGTGGGAAATGGGCACCACCTTCACTGCACCAATCGAACCTGGAATCTACCAGGCTGTTCGTGGCCAGGATGTGAAATATTTTTCTGTAAGCATTGATGATAGAGAAAAAATAATTGGAAAAGGGGAATCGTTCACCATGAGTGGAAAGGGAGTGGAAGAAAAAAGTGCTCCTTCTTCCATCACTTCCTGGTTTCTGGCGCTGGCCGTCCTTTTCTTATTCATAGAGTGGGAGGTGTATAGACGTGGGAATCTCCATTCATGAGCCATTATGGTTTTTACTGGTTCTCCCTGTTATCGCTGTCCTGTATCTGTTTGTTAAGCAAGGAAGGTTCAACAAAGAGAAGCGGCTGATCATGATCATCAGGTGCCTGACGTTTCTGCTGTTGATCACAGCCTTGACGGATCCCTATCTGACGCTGCCCCAAAAAGGGAAGAATGTAATATTCCTTGCTGATCGTTCTGCATCAATTAACGATAGCGCTGATGACATGATGGCTGCCATCGAAGATCAGGTTACGAAGAAAAATGAAACTGATGCTTATGGTATCGTCTCATTTGCCAAGGGGGCAGCACTTGAACAAAGTCTTTCTTCCAAGGAAAGTGAAGTACCCGGGTTCTCGGGGGAAGTCGGAGAAGACGAAACGAATATTCAGAACGGCCTCGAGTATGCCTCGAATCTATTGGGCTCATCCAATGGGGGAAGGATCGTCCTCTACAGCGATGGAATCGAAACCCTTGGAGCCGGCGAGGATATCATCCCTAAACTGAAGGACAATGGAATCGAGGTGGATTGGGTAAAGCGTTCTTCCAATAAGCAAGAGGACGTAGCCGTGACATCCGTCAACTCCCCTTCCTTACAATATAAAGGGGAGGAGGCGACTGTGAGTGTCACGCTCCACAGTACCACCCAGACAAGCGTAGACCTGCAGCTAGACCTTAACGGGAATAAGATTGCTAGAAAGCAGGTCAAAGTACAAGAGGGCAACAATGAATTCGAGTTCCAACATACGGTTGACCAGACAGGAATGCTCGTCTATCGAGCAGAAATCTACTCGGATACCGATGTAAGACCGGAGAATAACCTGCTGAGTTCCATAGCGAGGGCCGAAGGGGATCCCCTCGTTCTCCTCGTCCATGAAGACGGGAAGAAGAGTAAGTTGGAGGAACAGTTGAAGTCTGCGGGATTCAGGGTCGAGGCACTTCAATCCTCACAGCTTCCCGACAAACTCAGCTCCTATCTTGATTATCAAACGATTTTATTTGACAATGTCGCTGCCACGGATATACCCGAAGAGAAAATGAACCTGATGGAGCAAGCCGTGAAAGAATTCGGCCGGGGATTCATCATGTTTGGAGGGGACAAAAGCTTTGCGCTGGGTGGTTACTTCAAGACACCGATTGAAAAGCTCTTGCCCGTTGACATGGAGGTCAAGGGAAAAAAAGAACTTCCTTCACTGGGGCTGGTCCTCGTCATCGACCGCTCAGGAAGCATGGATGGACAGAAGCTCTCCCTTGCGAAGGAAGCTGCCGCAAGGACTGTTTCCCTCTTGAGGGAAAAAGACACCCTGGGTGTCCTCGCATTCGATGATAGGCCGTGGGAGATCGTCCCGACCGAACCGATCAAGGACCGGAAGAAAGCGGAAGAGAAAATACGTACCATTTCACCAGGTGGGGGGACGAATATCTATCCATCCCTTGAAGAGGCGTATGTGAGCCTGCAAGACAAGCCGCTGAAGAGGAAGCATATCATCCTCCTGACAGATGGGCAGTCGGCGGCAGGGGGCGATTATGATTCCCTGATCGAAGGTGGGTTTTCTAAGGGTGTCACCCTTTCCAGTGTGGCCATCGGTTCAGATGCAGACAGGTATCTGTTGGAGGATCTCTCACAGATGGGGAACGGCCGGTTCTACGATGTGGTCGATGCATCGGTCATTCCAAGCATCCTCACCAGGGAGACGGTGATCACGACTAGGACTTATATTGAGGATCAGCCATTTTTCCCTTCCATCCAGTCAAGCAAATGGCAAAAGCTTTTCGAGGGTGGTATGCCCCGGATGAATGCCTACATCGCCACCAGCCCCAAGGATTCTGCGCAGGTGGAATTGGCGAGCGACAAGAAAGACCCTATCCTCGCCACGTGGAGGTACGGGCTGGGAAACACCTTTGCCTTCACCTCTGACACAAAGGGGCAGTGGGCGGGCGATTTTGCATCGTGGAAAGGATGGCCGGAGTTCATCAACCAATTGGTTACACGTTCGTTCCCGAGTATCCAATCTAGTCCCTATTCTATCGAGTTGGACGGGAGTGGTGAGAAGACAAATCTCCTTCTCACTTCGCCTGATAGCGGGACCATGCCTTTGACCGTCTCTGTGTTGACTGAGGATGGGAAGCAGGTAGAAGCCACCTCAAGGATCCTTTCACCGGGCGTTCACGAAGTGGAATTCGATGATAGGCTATCGCCAGGGGTATACAGCATGAGCATCGGAGATCAAGCCCGGAATCAGGCGTATGAAACCGGCTTTGCCGTCCCTTATTCAGAGGAGTATTCCTATCAGGGGGGATCGGTCAGGTCAGTGGAAGCCATAGTAAAGGAGACCGGAGGAAAGACGTACGATTCGGGAATAGACGCGTTCAGATCTATGAACGATCGACCATACAATGAACAGTCCATTCGGACGTTCCTCATTCTCGTAGCATTCCTGTTCTTCTTTGCGGAGGTAGCACTTCGACGATTTGGTTTGCCTGTTGCCTTAGCCGCACTCGGAGAAAGACGCGGGAGGAAGGTTCCGAAGAATGATAAACCGGAAACACCGGGAGGAAGGTCCGCCAAAGTCCTGAATGAGACGCATTCAAGAAGAGAGGCACGCGTGCCTGTCATGCAGAATGAACCGGAGCCTCCAACCAAATCCAAACCGAAACCGCAAGTCCATCATGATCCTGACAGGATGAAAAGGCTGCTCGAGGCCAAAAACCGCAGGAATAAATGAAGATCAAAAAAGCGAAGGGAACTAATCCCTTCGCTTTTTGCTTACTGTTCTTTTTTCTCGATGAAGACCTGATGGGGGAATGGGATGTCGATGCCGTGGCGATCAAAGGCTTCTTTGATCCCTTTGCGTATTTTCCTTTCGACTCCCCATTGCTCCATATTCTTCGTTTTGCAGAGGACCCTCAGGACGACATCCGAGTCACCAAGGTTCTGGACGCCGACTACATTCGGGCCTTCCACGATATTTTCGTCTTCTGCCGCCAGTCTGTCGCACACTTCCTGCATGATCACGATGGCTTCATCAATGTTGTCATCGTAGGAGATGCCAATGTCTACAAGGGCTCGCATATTTCCTCGGGAGTGATTGCTGACGCTTGAGATCTCCCGGTTTGGCACGTAATGAAGCGTACCATCGAAACCGCGGATATGGGTTGTCCTCAACCCGACTTCTTCCACGATCCCATCGAATCCGCCAGTTGTCACATAGTCACCGACATCGACCTGTTTCTCCAATAGAATGAAGAATCCCGTCACGATATCGCTCACGAGGCCCTGTGCACCGAATCCGACGGCTAAACCGACGATTCCAGCCCCGGCAAGGATCGCGGTCACTTGAATGCCGAAGATCTGAAGGATGGTAACAAAGAAGATAAAGATAAGAACATAACCGATGATATTCTTCGTGAGGCTCTGGAGGGTCTGGGCCCGTCCGGTGGACACATCATTCCGTTTACTATAGCGATCAAAGGCGCGAGTGATGATTTTATTGGCAGCCCCTTTGATTACAAGGAAAGCGATCCAGATGGCGATGATCTGGATGGCTCCTATGCCGATCTTCACAAGAAGTGCATTCCAATCGAAGTCCATGAGTTTTCCTACTGCACTATTTCCTAGTATGTAATTCAAGCAAAAACATCCTTTCTGTGTAAATGGTGAACTTTTATAGTATACACAATGGGGTCCGGGTTATGTCAAAGGGTGATTTGCCCTAAACCCCTCTCTATATTCCCTTTTCCGTTTCTGGGTAAACGGTTCGAGGGTAGGAATTCCTTTTGTGAAGACAAAAGGGAATAGGAACAGACCAAAACGCAAGGTCGTGAGAAGGGGAGGACCGCATATCATTCCCTCGGTCATCCGACCGATTCCTTTCCAGACAGAAAAGATTATAATGAGGTTGCTCCATTAAAGAAGGACAATTTCAAAAAAACAAAAAAATGTGAAAAAAGGGTAGATAAATATTTCGAAACTCGATATATTTAGTAATGCACTGTTTTTACTGAAGGGAGAGAATACATGGATACGTTTAAGAAATTAAAAGATTTTTACTGGCCGTACAAGTCGCAATTCCTCATCTCGATGATTTTCCTCATCTTTGTCACGGGTATCACGGTCGTGTACCCGATCATCCTCCAAATCACCATCGATGATGTTATTCTAAAAGGCGACTATCAGTGGATTCCTTACCTTGCCTTCGGTTTTATCGGAATCATGGCACTGAAGGGGATCGGCACGTTCATTCAGCAGTACTTCGGAGATCTGTTCGGGATTACGTCGGTATATCGCCTTCGCAATGAGCTGTACCAAAAGCTGCAATTCCTTCCTTTCAGCTACTATGATAATGCGAAGACCGGTGACCTCATGTCCAGGTTGACTGCCGATGTAGAAGCGTTCAGGTTTTTCCTTTCATTCGGCTTTTCGGAACTCCTCCGTTTTTTCCTATTGGTGTCCGTCAGTTTTTGTGTGATGTTCTACTATTCTCCTTCACTGACATTCATCACGTTGGCGACCCTCCCATTCTTGGCCATATCGGTGTTTAAATTCGATAAGGCTGTTCATCCCGCTTTCCGGGGGATCAGGAAATCATTCGGGAAATTAAACACAAATGTCCAGGAAAATATCAGCGGGATCAATACGGTCAAATCCCTTTCACGGGAAGAGTTCCAGAACGGTAAGTTCAATCGTTCAAATGGTGACTACAAGGACAAATATCTCTTCACCTCTGATATCTGGGCGAAATATTTCCCACTGATGGAGTTTCTGGGCAATGTGAGTGTCATCCTGCTTCTCGGTTATGGAGGATACCTCGTGATGAATGGGAACCTTGCTCCTGGTGAACTGGTTGCCTTCTACAGCCTGGTCTGGTATATCATCTGGCCGATCATGAATCTGGGATTCACCATCAATCAGTTTTCTCAATCGAAAGCTTCTGGAGAGAGGCTGCTTGAAATCCTTGAGGTCGATGAGAAAATCAAGGACGGTGTACATGCGGTTGAAGCAACACGCATGAAAGGGGAAGTAAGATTCGAAGATGTTTCCTTCCATTATAATGACCTCGATGAAGATGCCGCCCTGGAGTCCATTACATTCAACGCACCACCCGGTAGGATCGTAGGACTGATCGGCGGGACCGGTTCAGGTAAATCAAGCGTCATTCAACTTTTGACACGATTTTACGAGCCTCAGGAAGGGAGTATCACCATAGATGGGATGGATATCCGTGACTATTCCATCAAATCCCTTCGTCAGAACATCGGCGTCGTGCTCCAGGAATCGTTCCTGTTTTCTTCCACCATCAGGTCGAATATCGCGTATGGGCGTCCTGAAGCGTCTCAGGAAGACGTAGAGAAGGCCGCAAAGCTTGCTCAGGCCCATGACTTCATCATGACCCTTCCCGATGGCTATGAGACAAAGCTTGGGGAGAGGGGGCTTGGTCTGTCTGGCGGTCAGAAACAGCGGATTGCCATTGCGAGGGCCATCTGCCTCGACCCTTCTATCCTTGTTCTTGATGATGCCACATCGGCGGTGGACATGGAAACGGAATTCCGCATCCAAAAAGCGCTGAAGAACGTCATGTCCGACCGGACGACATTCATCATTGCCCATAGGATTTCTTCATTGAAGCACGCTGATGAAATCCTGGTTCTTGAAAATGGGAGAGTGGCGGAGCGGGGTAGACATGAGGACCTCCTTGCCAACAACGGTCCTTATCAGCGCATCTATGATATTCAATACAAAGACCAAAAGAAAATTCTGCAGGCTGGGAGGTGATGAGTGAATGACAAAGATGAAAAATGACAAAAAAGTGATGGACCGATTCCACTACTCAACCGATCAAGTGATCGACAAACCATTCAACTGGGGACAGCTTTCGCGGCTACTGACGTATTTGAAACCGTATTCCAAGAAGCTGTTGCCTCTGTCCATCCTGACGGTACTGATCACAACGGCCGTCAGATTGATCATTCCGATTCTGATCGGGGTGTATACGCTGGATAAAGCCATCCGTCAGAAGGATGGAAGTCTGCTGATGACCTTGATTGGTGTGATTGCAGGACTCTATGTAATCAGTTACTGTGCCAACATCCTCAGGATACGTTGGATGAATCAGCTGGGCCAAGGCGTGATCTATGACCTGCGCAAGCATCTGTTCAGTCATGTGCAAAGCCTGTCCCACCGATTCTTCGACCAGCGCTCAGCCGGCTCGATACTTGTCAGGATCATGAACGACATCAATTCACTTCAAGAATTGTTTACAAACGGGGTCATCAACCTATTGATGGATATCATCCTGCTCGCAGGGATCATCGTCCTCCTGTTCACTCTAAGTCCCGAGCTCACCCTCGCCGTCATGGTCATCCTTCCGATCATGTTCTTCATCTCCACCACGTTGAGGAAGAACATCCGGAAATCATGGCAGCTTGTGCGGCTCAAACAAGCAAAGCTCAATTCCCACTTGAATGAGAGCATCCAAGGGGTCAGGGTGACACAGGCCTTCACCCAGGAGCGTGAAAACATGGCGTTCTTCGATGGAATCAATACGGAAAACTTCGAGAGCTGGAGAACGGCCACCAAGAAGAATGCCATCTTCAGACCACTGGTCGAAATGACCAATGCCGTTGGTACGGCCGTTTTGATCTGGTATGGTGCCCATCTGATACAGAACGGTTCTTTGCAGCTGGGAGAATTCGTTTCCTTCGCCTTTTACCTAGGCATGTTCTGGGAGCCGATTTCGCGTCTCGGGCAGGTGTATAATCAACTGTTGATCGGGATGGCTTCATCAGAGAGGATCTTTGAATTCCTTGATGAAAAGCCGATCGTTCATGAGAAGGACGAGGCCATTTCCATGAAAGAAATCGCCGGTCATATCCAGTTCAACGAAGTGGAGTTTTCTTATGATGATAAGCGAAAGGCCCTACAAGGCATCAATCTCGAGATGAAGGCCGGTCAGACCGTAGCCCTTGTGGGACATACGGGATCAGGAAAAACGACCATCGCCAATTTGATCAGTCGTTTCTATGATCCGACGGCAGGAGCGGTCACAATCGATGGGAATGACTTAAGGGATGTATCGGTGGCGAGCCTGCGTAACCAGATTTCCATCGTCCTACAAGATACGTTCATTTTCTCTGGAACGATCATGGATAATATCCGGTTCGGACGTCCCGATGCGACAGATGAAGAAGTTCGACTCGCTGCGGAAGCGATCGGAGCGGACAATTTCATCGGGAAACTCGCAAATGGCTATGAGACCGAAGTAGAAGAACGCGGGAACGTTCTATCTGTAGGGGAAAGGCAGCTTCTTTCTTTCGCGAGGGCCCTGCTTGCCAATCCCCGCATCATCATTTTGGATGAGGCAACGGCGTCCATCGATACGGAGACTGAGGTGAAGATCCAATCGGCCTTGAAAAAATTATTGAAAGGCCGTACAGCCATCATCATCGCCCACAGGCTTTCTACCATCAGGGACTCTGATACTATCTTCGTCCTTGAAAACGGAAGAATAAAGGAAAGTGGAAACCATGATCAGCTGATGGAACAGAGAGGGGATTATTACGACCTAGTAGAATCACAGTTCCGAATGATCGAAGCAATATAAAAGAAACATCCCTGGCCGGTCTGGCAGGGATGTTTTTTTTACCCGTGAGAGGGAAATGGTACCATAACATCGAATGAGGTTAGTTTGTGAAGTTTGTCACAAAATAGTCATGTTCACTAATTCACATACTCTTGGTTTGTTTTATAATAAGGGTATAACGTACGAGGGGGAATCAGTTTTGGATAGCGTCATGATCAGTAGATTGCTTACATCGAGTACATTGATCTTCCACATCATTTTTGCAACGATCGGGGTAGGGATGCCCATAATGATCGCCATCGCAGAGTTTATAGGGATAAAGAAGAATGATAACCACTATCTCCTTCTGGCCAGAAGATGGGCAAGGGGGTTCACCATTACTGTTGCTGTAGGGGTCGTTACAGGAACAGCGATCGGTCTGCAGCTTTCATTGCTGTGGCCATCATTTATGAAAGTGGCAGGTCAAATCATCGCCCTACCGCTTTTCATGGAAACGTTCGCCTTCTTCTTTGAAGCTATATTTCTTGGGATTTTCCTTTATACGTGGGACCGGTTTAAAGGCAAGTGGACCCATTGGCTTCTCAATCTGCCCATTATGATCGGTTCTTCGGCTTCGGCATTATTCATTACGACCGTCAATGCATTCATGAATACACCTCAAGGGTTCGAGCTTAAGGACGGCAAAGCCATCGAAATCGACCCGATTGCAGCCATGCTGAATCCTGCCACCCCTACGAAGGTTTTTCATGTGCTTACCACTTCTTATATGACAATGGCCTTCATCCTTGCAGCCATCGCCGCCTTCTCCATCCTTTTGAAAAAAGGAGGGGACTATCATAAAAAGGCACTTCGGATGACTATGACAGCGGCATTGGTCTTTTCACTTGGAGCAGCTCTTGCAGGGGATCTTTCGGCAAAATTCCTTGCAGAGTATCAGCCGGAGAAGCTTGCAGCCGGTGAATGGCATTTTGAAACAGAGAAAAATGCAGATCTCATCGTCTTTGGCACAATCGATGAGAATAATGAAATCTCCAATGAAATCCGACTGCCAGGATTCTTGAGCTTTCTTGCAGGCAGTTCATTCGATACGGAAGTGATCGGCCTGAACGATTTTCCGGAAGATGAACGACCACCCCTTTGGATCCACTATATGTTCGATGGGATGGTGTCGATCGGGATGTTCAGTATTTTCATCAGCTTCTTATTCATCCTCCTGTGGAAATGGAAGAAGGGGAATGAATTCAATAAACCGCTCCTATGGGGCATCGTTGCAAGTGGGCCACTCGCCATGCTTGCCATTGAATTCGGATGGATCTACGCAGAAGTCGGAAGACAGCCTTGGATCCTCAGGGGATATATGAAGATTGCCGAGGCAGCCACCCATGCAGATGGCGTCGCCTGGATTTTCGCCATGTTCCTGGCCCTTTACTTGATGCTCGGCATCTTGTGTGTGGTCGTCCTCATCAGGATGTTCAAAAACAAACCTGCAGAAGCGGAACTTGAGAAAAGGTTCCCAGCCAACCGGAAGGAGGAATAGGATATGAGTTTGGAAGTGATCGGGATCTCCGTCCTGTGGATCTTTTTGTATGGGTATCTCATTGTAGCATCGATCGATTTCGGTGCCGGTTTCTTTGCCTTCTATGCCCGGATGAAAGGGAAGGAACACACGATGAATGCGCTCATCAGCAGATATCTGTCACCGGTATGGGAGGTGACCAACGTATTTTTCGTATTTTTCTTCGTCGGTCTGGTAGGATTCTTTCCGGATACCGCCTATTATTACGGGACGGCCCTCCTCATCCCGGGAAGCGTGGCCATCATCCTCCTCGCAATACGGGGAAGCTTTTATGCATTCAGTAACTACGGATCGAAGGAAAACATAGGTTACTTGTTCATTTACGGGGCCACGGGGTTGTTGATACCGGCGTCTTTATCCACGGCGCTCACCATATCCGAAGGAGGCTTCCTAAAGGAAACCGATGACGGCGTGACATTCCTGGCCGGAAAGCTTCTGACCAGTCCCTACTCATGGAGTGTCGTATTTTTGTCAATCGTTTCAGTCCTATTCATTTCAGCGGCATTTTTGACTTACTATGCCAATAGGGCAGGGGATATGGCCTCCAGGGAGATTTTGAGGAAATTTGCCCTTTTCTGGAGCCCACCTACGATTATTGCGAGCCTATGGGTTTTCTGGTCCTTGAAGAATCACAACGAAGAGCATTTTATGAATGCGATGGATATTTGGTGGATGTTCGGCCTATCCCTATTATTCTTTGCTCTCGCCACATGGCTTATCTATCGCCGCAAACAATTCGGCCTAGCCTTCATTTCGGTCATGCTTCAATTCTTTTTCGCTTTCTTCGGGTACGGTGCCTCCCATTTGCCGTATATCCTGAAGCCTTTTATCACCATTGGTTCAAGTGTAACGAACGAAGTGATGGGGACGGCCCTTATCATCGTATTCATTGCCGGCTTGCTGCTGCTGATTCCATCCCTGTATCTGTTGATGCGCCTGTTTTTATTCGACGCAGATTATGTGAAAGGGAAAAAATAATCCCCTAGCAGCTGACCAATTATACTCACCGGGATTTTATGCTAAAATAAGGATAGCAAAATAGGGGGTATGGGAGATGAAAAAAGAGTTTGTTGTCATCGGTTTGGGTCGTTTCGGAGGGAGCATCGTACGCTCCCTCGCCGATCAGGGGATGGAGGTGATGGCCATCGATATGGATGAGGATAAAGTGAATGAATTTTCCTCCACCGCTTCACATGCTGTCGTGGCGGATTCGACCGACGAGTCGGTCCTCAAGAGCCTCGGGATCCGCAACTTCGATCACGTGATTGTTGCCATCGGGGATAATATACAGTCAAGCATCCTCACCACCATCATGCTGAAGGAGATCGGTGTGAAGAAGATCACCGTCAAGGCCCAGAATGACTACCATGAAAAGGTCCTGAGGAAGATCGGTGCCAATCAGGTGGTTCACCCTGAGAGGGATATGGGTAGAAGGATCGCCCATAATATCGTTTCGAATAATGTGCTGGATTACCTGGAGCTGTCGGACGAACATTCCATCGTCGAGCTTGTTGCCAATGAGAAGCTCAGCGGGAACAGCTTGATCGACCTTGATATCCGGGCAAAATACGGGATCAATATCGTGGCAATCAAAAGGGACCGGGATATCATCGTGTCTCCCCAGGCAGAAGAAGAGATACAGGAAGGGGATATCCTCATCGTGATCGGTGCGGACACCGATATCAACCGCTTTGAAAAAAAAATCCTGTGGACATAAAGCTTATAGTAAAAGGATGGCCGACTGCTTACGCGGGCCATCCTTTTTTTTGATAGGGGATTCTAGCATACAAAAAGTGACCATGTAATGACAAACACAATCAGTGTAGGTTCTTAATACCACTCATGATTTACGTGCAAGACTACGCTTTCCGCGGGCAGCCAGTGAGCCTCCTCGTCAGGCCTTCTCCCATCAGCTGCTCTTTCCTGCAGGGGTCTTTTCGTCTTGCACTTCAATCAAACGCAAGAATCTTAAAAGCTCATGAAACAAATGAAAAATCCGGACTACTTTGCCCTATCTGTGGGAAAGTAGTCCGGATTTTATTATGACTAAAGCACGTGTGTCTCAGCCCTTTTATAATGGATCAGACTTCCATGATGATCGGAAGGATCATTGGACGACGTTTGGTTTTTTCGTATAAGAAAGGAGCCAGTGTGTCGGTGATTTCATTCTTGATTTCAGACCATTGAGTAGTCCTTCTTTCTAGCACCTTGTTCAGGTGTTTGGAAATCAAGGTTTGCGCTTCGTTGATCAAGTCCCCAGATTCACGCATATAAACAAATCCGCGAGAAATCAGATCCGGACCGGAAGCAATCTTGAAGTCCTTCATATTGATGCTGACCACGACGATGACCAGCCCTTCTTCTGAAAGGATGCGGCGATCACGGAGGACGATGTTTCCGATGTCACCGATTCCACTTCCATCGATGTAAACATTCCCTGAAGGAATCTTCCCAGCCACCTGAGCAGAGTCGCTGCTGAGGGCAAGTACATCACCATTATCCATGATGAAGCAGTTATCAGGGTCTACTCCACAGTCGACGCCAAGCTGAGCGTGCATCTTCTGCATGCGATATTCACCGTGAATCGGCATGAAGAATGTAGGGTTCATCAGACGAAGCATGAGCTTCATTTCTTGTTGTCCACCGTGTCCGGATGTATGGATATTGCTGAGTGGTCCGTGGACCACTTCTGCTCCTGCACGGTATAGAAGGTTGATCGTACGGTTTACACTGATCGTGTTTCCAGGGATCGGTGAAGATGAGAAGACGACAGTGTCACCCGGTTGAATCTGGATCTGACGATGTGTACCGTTTGCGATACGGGATAGGGCAGCCATCGGTTCCCCTTGAGAACCCGTACAAAGGATGGCCACTTCATTCGCAGGCAACCGATTGATTTGATTATGTTCGATGAAGGTTTCCTTCGGCGCATTGATGTATCCAAGCTCCTGGCCGATGGTGATGGCCGCCTCCATGCTTCGGCCGAATACAGCGACTTTACGGTTGTGATAGACTGCCGCTTCGACAACCTGCTGCAGGCGGTGGATGTTGGATGCGAATGTAGCAAAAATAACGCGGCCGTCCACTTTCCTGAAGATATCGTCGATGCTTTCGCCTACTTTGCGTTCGCTCATTGTAAAGTTCGGGACCTCAGCATTCGTACTGTCGGAAAGTAGGCATAGCACGCCTTCTTTTCCGATTTCCGCCATTTTGGTCAGGTTGGCAGGTTCCCCTACAGGAGTGAAGTCAAATTTGAAGTCACCTGTGTGAACGACATTGCCCGGAGGCGTCTTGACCACGATCCCGTAAGAATCCGGGATGCTGTGTGTGGTGCGGAAGAACGTGACGGACGTTTTCCGGAACTTGATCACATCATCTTCCTGGATGATGTTGAGCTTGGCATTACGGAGAAGTCCGTGCTCTTCAAGTTTATTCTTGATCAATCCCATGGCGAGCTTTCCGCTATAGATCGGAATGTTCAGCTCGCGAAGGAGGTACGGAATCCCCCCGATGTGATCTTCGTGACCGTGAGTGATGAAAAGTCCCTTGATTTTATCTACGTTTTTAACGAGATACGTATAGTCAGGGATCACATAGTCGATGCCGAGGAGTTCGTCCTCAGGGAATTTGACCCCTGCATCGATTAGGATGATTTCATCCTGGAACTGTACAGCGTATGTGTTTTTACCGATTTCACCTAGACCACCGAGGGCAAATACTGCAGTCTGGTCATTCTTGACAAATTTCATCCGATTATTGCTCAAGCTCGAATGATTCTTGGTTTTTCTCGTGTTCTAGAAAAGCGCCCTCGAGCTTTTGCACGAATTCGATGTTGTACGGTTTGTCTTTCAGCTTGAGGCGTACCTCACGCTCTGAATCTGCTTCGATGTAAAGAGAGTCAGTGCATTCGCGAACAGGCACTTCTTCTTTACTCTTTTGATAAAATACTTTGTAAATCATGTGTTTTCTCTCTCCTTATCCGTTTTCAAAACTTTAACTTTCCTCTATGATAAAAAAGTTATCAACATAATGTGTGGGTTGTTACCATACGGTTTACCCATAAATAGATCATTTCATTCCAATGGGCGACAGCGGCCCGGGATCTCTATCATGAATATGTATAGTATGAATTATAAAGGATTCTTCCTATTAAATAAAGTTTTATCAAGATTCCATGCACATAAAGAGCAGGAACGGATCCATTCTTGGAGAAAAGACTCCCAAAACGGCATCAGTCCCTGCTTATGAAAAGTGACAGTATGACATGCATGTAGATGGACTCCTTCATTTAAGCGATCGTCTTTTTTTTAAGCAACTCTTTCCACTGTTTCATAAGCTTTTTACGCAGCTTCTTGAACATGGATGATCACTCCTTACCTATATTTTACCGAGAAAAAGGCTTGAAGTAAAGATGCCTTACCTTTATTGTACGGAATTTCTCTTATCTCTTACATGGTTAAATATAGTAAATGAAGCGGTTGCGGCATCCATTGACAATTTAGCAGTGAAAGCGTACCTTTATCAACGTCTTACCATTTTGTTATTCCATTACTAGAAAGAGGAGAGTCATAATGTCGAAGATCGTTTTTTTTGATATAGACGGAACACTGCTCGACCACGATAAAAAACTCCCATCCTCCACGAAGGAGGCCATCAGCCGCCTCAAGGAAAATGGGACGTTTGTAGCCATCGCCACGGGGCGTGCACCATTCATGTATGAACCCTTGAGGGAAGAACTCGGCATCGATTCTTATGTTTCCTTCAACGGACAATATGTTGTATTCGAGAACAACGTCATCTATACGAATCCACTTGATACCGGCCGTCTTGAAGCCCTGTTGGAAGACTCGGAAGCCAAGGGGCATCCCGTCGTCCATCTTGATCATGAAACGATGAAGGCCAATCATGAAGATGATGAATATATCAATAAGAGCATGGCAAGCCTCAAGTTCACCCATCCTGAATGCCAGCCCGAGTTCTATAAGGGAAGAGACATCTATCAATCACTTCTATTCTGTGATGAAGAGGAAGAGATGTTTTACCGCGAAAACTACCCGGAATTCTCCTTTATCAGATGGCATGAACATTCCATGGACATTCTGCCTGACGGGGGATCAAAAGCAGAAGGGATCAAACGGATGATCGACAAGCTCGGATTCCGGATGGAGGATGTATATGCCTTCGGAGACGGGTTGAACGATATTGAAATGATCAAGGGCGTCGGAACGGGTGTTGCCATGGGGAATGCCGTGGAAGAGCTGAAGCGGCATGCCGACCTCGTGACGGCGGATGTAGCAGATGAGGGCATCTCTAAAGCGCTTAGTAAACTGGGCCTGATATAACTAACAGAAAAGGACTCCCCTGAACAACGGGGAGTCCTTTTTCACGATTATCGTTCAATGGGGATGGCGTCCGGAATCGGTTCGAACGGATGTTCATGATCGATATGGTCATAGAACATCACGCCGTTCAGGTGATCGATTTCATGCTGGAATACGATGGCTGCCAGTCCTTTCAGGCGGATTTTGACTTCGTTGCCGTCCACGTCCCACCCTTTTACCGTCACGCGGGCATACCTTGGAACGAATCCCGGAACGTTCCGGTCAACAGACAAGCATCCTTCACCTGACGTAAGAAAAGCTTTTTCGATGGAATGACTGATGATCTTGGGATTGAAGAGCGCATAGCTGTAAAGGCGCTCACCGTCCCTCACGTTAACGGCGATCATCCGTTTAAGGACATTGATCTGGGGAGCAGCAAGGCCTATGCCCGGCCTTAATCCGTACTGTGCGGAAAGCTCCGGATCCTGACTGTTTTTAACATACTCAAGAAGGCTTGAGAGGATCTCTTTATCCTCCTTTGAAGGCGGCAATGTCACTTCCTGTGCCACTGATGTGAGGGAAGGATGGCCTTCACGGATGATATCTTTCATTGTAATCATAATGGTTTTATTCCTCCTCGAAATGCAACGGTCTTTCTGAAAAGTTTTCCGTTGATACATGAAAATCTGATGCGCGGAATGCGTGCAATAGAATTATTTTAACACTTCATACACAAAAAGTTAACGAATCTAGCAGGAGTCATGAATACCGGTGCAGCGCGGGGCATAGTAATAGAGTACCGGGTTTCCTGTGTATAGACATATTCCGACAGGGGTAACTCCCTATTGTCAAAATCTGCAGACATCGATATAGTAGAAGATGGAAAAAATGTTAGGGGGATCTGATCGTGTCGAAATTTCGTTTTGCAATCGTTACAGGTGCAGTCGCACTTTTATTGATGGGATGTTCAGCGACATCATCACCGGAAGAAAGCCTTCAGGATGTCATGGAAGAAACCGTTTCCAAGGAAAAGCCATACGCTGAAGCCCAAAAGCCGCTGCAGGAGCTGGAGAAGAAAGAGCAAAACCTTTATGAGACCATCATGGGACTTGGAATGAAGGAAATGGACAAAATCCAGGAGCTTTCAGACGAAGCTTTGAAGAATGTCGATAAGAGGAAAGAGTATATCCAAAAAGAGCAAACGTCCATGGACGAGGCTAAAGAGACGTTCGCAGATGCATCCAAATACATAGAAAAACTAGATAACGCAGATCTAAAGAAACAGGCTCAGTCACTGGAGAAAACGATGAAGGTACGCTATGAGCTCCACGGAAAGCTGACGAAATCCTATCTGAACGTCCTTGACGGGGATAAGGAACTGTATGAAATGCTCAAAAAAGAAGACCTCACGATGGAACAACTGGAAAAGCAGGTCACATCGATCAACAAGGAGTATGAAAAAGTCTCCAAATTGAATGATGAGTACAATGACAAGACGAATGAATACAATGAAGCAAAGAAGGATCTATATTCCAATGAGGCATTCGAAGAGAAAAAGGATTGATTGATGGAAGACGGCACCCGTTGCCGTCTTTTTTATTTGCTTCGGAGTTACTCTATAACAGAATCGTAAAAAAGAAACTATTATATATAACAGGTGGTCAGACCTCAGTAATACAGATGGCTTCAGACAATCATCTTGAAGTTGTCTGAATATAAAAGAGAACTTATAAAATATAGCACTTTGTCGTTGACGTACCGAAAATAGGTATTGTAAACTAATAGAGGTGATTTAATATTGTATTAGTCAGCATCCCGTGTTGAGTAGTACA
Organism: Rossellomorea marisflavi; assembly: GCF_001274775.1. Lineage (GTDB taxonomy): Bacteria > Bacillota > Bacilli > Bacillales > Bacillaceae_B > Rossellomorea > Rossellomorea marisflavi. Next base: position 1,456,196 of record NZ_LGUE01000001.1, on the reverse strand, counting down.
GATCAACCCGATTTTAAAATTGGGTTTTCTTTCTGAGTATTTGTGGAAAACTAGTAACAGTGTGTCCACGGATATGTGGTAAGTCATACTTGATTTGGGTAATCTAAACTTTGTATGTAAAAAACCAAAATAAATGCATGTAGAAAGGATAGGTGACTTCGATGGCTTCTAAATCAAAGAAGGCACAATTCGACGCAGTGAAAACGCTCGAAGAAGTTGAAAGCAAGTTTGAAATGCTCCAAATTTTGAACGAAGAAGGCGAAGTTGTAAACGAAGACGCAATGCCGGAGATCTCCGATGAAGATCTTCAAGAGCTTATGCGCCGTATGGTTTACACTCGTATTCTTGACCAACGTTCCATCTCCTTGAATCGTCAAGGACGCTTAGGGTTCTACGCTCCGACAGCAGGTCAGGAAGCATCACAGATCGCTTCACACTTTGCACTTGAGAAAGAGGACTGGATCCTTCCTGGATATCGTGATGTTCCTCAAATCATCTGGCACGGCCTTCCGCTAACGAAAGCGTTCTTGTTCTCTCGCGGACATTTCGTAGGAAACCAAGCGCCAGAAGGTGTGAACGTCCTATCCCCACAAATCATTATCGGTGCTCAATACATCCAAACAGCTGGTGTGGCACTCGGACTTAAAAAACGCGGCAAAAAAGCTGTAGCAGTAACATATACAGGAGACGGCGGTTCATCACAAGGTGACTTCTACGAAGGTATCAACTTTGCCGGTGCTTATGCTGCCCCTGCAATCTTCGTGGTTCAAAACAACCAATTCGCGATCTCAACTCCTCGCGATAAGCAAACAGCTGGTAAAACCATCGCTCAAAAAGCGGTTGCAGCTGGTATCCCTGGTATCCTTGTAGACGGTATGGATCCACTTGCCGTATTCGCAGCAACTGCAGAAGCCCGCAAGCGTGCAGTTGATGGACAAGGACCTTCACTAATCGAGACACTTTGCTACCGTTATGGTCCACATACAATGGCAGGGGACGATCCGACTCGTTACCGTACTTCTGAAATGGATACTGACTGGGAAAAGAAAGATCCATTGGTGCGCTTCCGCAAATTCCTAGAAGCAAAAGGACTTTGGAGCGAAGAAAAAGAAAACGAAGTCATCGAATCTGCTAAGGAAGATATCAAGCAGGCGATCAAAGAAGCTGATGGAACTCCTAAACAAAAAGTGACAGATTTCATCAACAACATGTTCGAAGAGCTTCCTTACAACCTTAAAGAGCAATTAGAAATCTACAAAGAGAAGGAGTCGAAGTAAGCCATGGCGCAAATGACAATGATTCAAGCGATCACTGATGCACTGCGCACAGAACTACGCAACAACGAAGACGTACTAGTTTTTGGTGAAGACGTAGGTCTAAACGGTGGTGTATTCCGTGCAACGGAAGGACTTCAAAAAGAATTCGGTGAAGACCGTGTATTCGATACGCCGCTTGCAGAATCAGGTATCGGCGGACTATCAATCGGTCTAGCATTGGAAGGGTTCCGTCCCGTTCCAGAAATCCAATTCTTCGGTTTCGTATACGAAGTAATGGATTCAATTTCCGGCCAAATGGCTCGTATGCGCTATCGTTCTGGTGGAGCTTACTCTTCACCGATCACGATCCGTTCTCCATTCGGTGGTGGGGTTCATACTCCTGAACTTCACGCGGACAGCCTTGAAGGACTTGTTGCTCAGCAACCTGGTCTTAAAGTGGTTATCCCATCAACTCCATATGAGGCTAAAGGTCTTTTGATCTCAGCGATCCGTGATAACGATCCTGTCATCTTCCTTGAGCACATGAAACTATACCGTTCATTCCGTGAAGAAGTTCCGGAAGAAGAGTATACAATCGAACTTGGTAAAGCCGCTGTGAAACGCGAAGGTTCAGACCTTTCCATCATCACATACGGTGCAATGGTCCATGAGTCATTGAAAGCTGCCGATGAACTTGAAAAAGAAGGCTATTCTGTAGAGGTCATCGACCTTCGTACAGTGAGCCCGCTTGATATCGAGACCATCATGGCATCTGTCGAAAAGACAAACCGTGCGATCGTTGTCCAAGAAGCTCAAAAACAAGCAGGTATCGCTGCAAACGTCGTTGCTGAAATCAATGACCGTGCGATCCTTAGCCTTGAGGCGCCAGTACTACGTGTAGCGGCACCTGATACTGTATTCTCGTTCTCTCAAGCTGAGACAGTTTGGCTTCCGAATTACAAAGATGTAATCGAAACAGCTAAGAAAGTACTTGAATTCTAATCCTATTCGGATAGAAAAAGAAAATAGAAGGGAAGCAACACCCTTCTATTTTCTACTATATAGAGAAAAAAAGATCCATCACATTCATCTATTCAATCATGATAAAACCAGGAGGTAGGATCCATGGCATTTGAATTCAAATTACCTGATATCGGTGAAGGTATCCATGAAGGTGAAATCGTCAAGTGGTTTGTAAAAGCTGGCGATACAGTAGAAGAGGACGACGTACTATGTGAAGTCCAAAATGATAAAGCTGTTGTAGAAATCCCGTCACCAGTTGCTGGTACGGTTGAAGAAGTCCTTGTAGAAGAAGGAACTGTGGCAGTCGTTGGCGATACATTGATCCGTTTCGACGCACCAGGTTATGAAGACCTTCAATTCAAGGGCAGTGACAGCGATAGCGATAGCGATAGCGATAAAAAAGAAGAGCCTAAAGCTGATGCAAAAACAGAAGCTCAGGTTCAAGGTACTGCAGAAGAAGGTCAAGAAGTGAGCAAAGAAGAAGTTGACCCTAACAAACGCGTCATCGCAATGCCTTCTGTACGTAAATATGCCCGTGAAAACGGTGTTGAAATCCGCGAAGTATCTGGTTCAGGTAAAAACGGACGCGTACTAAAAGAAGATATCGATGCATTTGCTAATGGAGGATCTGCTCCACAAGCTACTGAAGCTAAATCTGAGGCACCTGCCAAAGAAGAAAAAGCTCCGGCTCCAGTTAAAGCTCCAGAAGGTGAATACCCAGAGACTCGCGAGAAAATGAGCGGTATGCGTAAAGCCATCGCAAAAGCAATGGTGAATTCTAAACACACAGCTCCTCACGTTACACTGATGGATGAGATCGATGTGACAAAACTTTGGGCTCACCGTAAGAAGTTCAAAGAAGTGGCAGCAGAAAAAGGCGTTAAGCTTACATTCTTGCCATACATCGTAAAAGCATTGACAAGTGCCCTTCGTGAATATCCGGCTCTTAATACATCAATCGATGACGCTACAAGCGAAATCGTTCAAAAACATTACTACAACATCGGAATTGCAGCTGACACAGACAAAGGTCTTCTTGTACCAGTCGTGAAAAATGCAGACCGTAAATCCATGTTCAATATTTCAAATGAAATCAATGAACTGGCTGGTAAAGCCCGTGACGGTAAACTTGCCGGTGACGAAATGAAAGGTGCATCTTGCACAATCACCAATATCGGTTCTGCAGGCGGACAATGGTTCACTCCGGTTATCAACCATCCAGAGGTTGCCATCCTTGGTGTTGGCCGTATCGCTGAAAAACCTGTAGTGAAAAATGGTGAAATTGTAGCGGCACCTGTGTTAGCATTATCATTGAGCTTTGACCACCGTATGATCGATGGTGCTACTGCTCAACATGCACTAAACCATATCAAACGTTTGTTGAACGATCCAGAACTATTATTAATGGAGGCGTAATTCAATGGTAGTAGGAGATTTCCCAATCGAAACAGATACTATAGTAGTCGGTGCAGGTCCTGGTGGATATGTAGCTGCCATCCGTGCGGCACAGCTTGGACAAAAAGTAACAATCGTAGAAAAAGAAAATCTTGGCGGGGTTTGCCTGAACGTTGGATGTATCCCTTCCAAAGCCCTTATCACAGCGGGTCACCGCTTCCACAGTGCTCAGCATTCAGATGACATGGGTATCGTTGCTGAAAACGTAAAAGTGAACTTCGATAAAGTTCAGGAGTGGAAAGCCGGCGTCGTGAAAAAACTTACCGGTGGTGTAGAAGGCCTTCTTAAAGGAAACAAAGCGGATATCGTCCGCGGCGAAGCATACCTTGTAGATGCCAACACACTTCGTGTAATGGATGAAAATTCAGCACAGACCTATACGTTCAAAAACTTGATCTTGGCTACTGGATCTCGTCCGATCGAAATCCCTAGCTTCAAGTTCTCTAAACGTGTAATCGATTCTACTGGAGCTCTAGCTCTTAAAGAAGTACCGGGCAAACTCGTTGTCATCGGTGGAGGTTACATCGGTACGGAACTTGGTACAGCTTATGCCAACCTTGGTTCTGAAGTAACGATCCTTGAAGGCGCTGACGATATCCTCATGGGCTTCGAAAAGCAAATGACAAGCATCGTGAAAAAAGGCCTCAAGAAAAAAGGCGTGGATGTTGTAACAAAAGCTATGGCTAAAGGCGTTGAAGAAAGCGACAACGGCGTAGTCGTGAAATACGAAGTGAAAGGCGAAGAGAAAACAGTTGAAGCGGATTATGTTCTTGTAACTGTTGGACGCCGCCCTAACACGGACGAAATCGGTCTTGAAGAGCTTGGTGTTGAAATGAGCGACCGCGGTGTCATCAAAGTCGACAAACAATGCCGCACAAACATTTCAAATATCTTCGCAATCGGAGACATCGTTGATGGTCCTCCACTTGCTCACAAAGCATCATATGAAGGTAAAATCGCTGCAGAAGTCATCTCTGGTGAACCTGCAGAAGTTGATTACCTTGGAATCCCTGCGGTTTGCTTCACAGATCCTGAACTAGCGACTGTAGGTCATTCTGAAGCTTCTGCAAAAGAAGAAGGAATCGAAGTAGTTGCAGCGAAATTCCCGTTTGCAGCAAACGGACGTGCCCTTGCTCTTAACGAAACAGAAGGCTTCATGAAGCTGATCACCCGTAAAGAAGACGGACTCATCATCGGTGCTCAAATCGTTGGTGTCGGTGCTTCTGATATGATCGCTGAACTTGGTCTTGCAATCGAATCCGGCATGACAGCAGAAGATGTTGCCATGACGATCCATGCTCACCCGACTCTAGGTGAGATTTCAATGGAAGCTGCTGAAGTAGCAATGGGAAGCCCAATTCACATCATGTAATACACAAAAAAGATGATCCTCATCAGAGGGTCATCTTTTTTTTAATCATACCAATGGGAGATTGCCTGGGCCACCGGCTTGACGATGCTATTCTTGTTCGTTGATCCTTCGATTTCACATATGACCTCGTTGTCTTCTATGACTAATATGGCAGGGGAATCGGGCGTCTTGTCCAGCACGGGCTGATCTTCAGAGGAACGGGCATTGACGACTTTAAGGTGCTTCAGGCTCTCCGGATGCTTAGACTTGAGTTCCAGGATGGCATCATAATAGGGGATTTCACTCGTGAGATTTTCATCATCCGTGAAGAATAGCACCTGCTTCCTGATCATTTCATCAGTTGCATGGGTCACTTTTTGGGAAGAGACCCCACTGCAGGAACTTAAGAGGAGAGCTGTCGATGCGATCATTAGAAAACATATGCGCTTCATACATCTTCCTTCTTTCTATGTAGGATGGTATGGAATGTAAAATAATGACTATTAACACTGTCTTATGGACCATTCTATCATACAAATATCCTCTATGCGGAAAGTCATGGAAATGTTACAGAATTGAAAAGACAATCATACTGATATTTCTTTGGGCAGAATATAGTATAGATATAGGCCTTCATTTTCATGGTAAAGGATGTCGTCGGATGAAAGTATATATTGCCTTCCTCGTTCAGCTGATGTTATGGAGCGTGTTTTATATTGCCGAATGGTTCTCGACAAAAGATCATGTTGAGTATAAGTGGATCATGTTTGCCCTGTTCTTCTATCTCTCCTTCCTCGTAGCAGGGAAGATCGTCCAATCCAGAAAATTGACCCTGTTCATTACTTCTTCCAGCCTGTGCTGTTTCTTTGCTTTCAAAGTTTTGTTTGAGGGGGTTCTTCAGCTTATTTAGCCGATTGCAGATAGGAAAGATTAGAATATTTTCCAGATGTCACAAGTTTATGTTAAAATGTTCAAAGTGACATTGGAAAGGTGTTTGATGGTATGAAGAAATTAGTCGTATTAATTGTGTTCTTATTTGTGTTCCTTGGTGCCTGCTCGAGCGGTGAAACGGCTTCAAGCACTACAAAGGAAAAGAAGGAAGAACCAAAAAAAGAAGAGGCTGCTTCAAAGGAAGCCACGGATGAAGAAAGCAGTGAAGAGAAAGTAGAGGAAGAAGAAACTCCTGCAGTGGTTGAACCCGAATACGTGGTGAATGAAAACACGTGGACGATCGATCCCATCAAAGATGCGAACAAAAAAGTCGCCCTCCTCACATTCGATGATTCTCCCGACGAGCATGCAGTGAAGATTGCCGAAGATTTGAAGGAGATGGGTGTGGGCGCCATCTTTTTCGTGAACGGACATTTCCTTCAATCAGATGAAGGAAAGGAAAAGTTGAAGAAAATCCACGATATGGGATTTGAGATCGGCAACCATACATATAATCACAGTTCTCTGAAGGACCTGACACCTGAGGAGCAACGGAAGGAAATCGTAGAGCTGAATGATCTGGTAGAATCGATTATTGGTGAACGTCCTGTCTTCTTCCGCGCACCCTTCGGACAGAACACCGATGAGAGCAGGGAAGTAGTCAAAGAAGAGAAGATGACCCTCATGAACTGGACATACGGGTATGACTGGGAAAAGGCGTACCAATCAAAGGCCGCCATCTCGGACATCATGGTCAACAGTCCTTATCTCGGGGATGGGGCAAATCTGTTGATGCATGACCGGACATGGACGGCAGAAGCAGTGCCCGATATCGTGAAAGGTCTTCAGGATAAAGGATTTGAAATCCTCGATCCGGCAAAGATCAAAACAATCGAATAGGCGTGAAATCATGAAGAGGAAGGGACAAAACTAAAAAAGGCCCCTTTAATGCCGAACACGATCAGTATAGGATCTTACTACCGCTCATGATCTCCGTGCAAGACTTCGCTTTCCGCGGGTAGCCCGTGAGCCTCCTCGGCACGCCTGCGGGGTCTCACATCAGCTACTCTTCCCGCTGGAGTCTTCGTCTTGCACTCCGATCAACCGCTGGAAACGATGAAATTTGAATGTTCATTAAACAAATTTAAAACCCGAATCAATTGCTTTATTGTAGGCAAATGATTTGGGTTTTACTATGACTAATACAAATTTGTCTCAGCTTCTTTTTTGATTTTAAGGAGGCGTCATCTTCTCATTAGAGCGCTAGGCAATCACTCACGGAATGGCAGTGATCGACCAAAGCACCTGACGGAATGGGGCGACTGAAATCTGAGGGGGTTGGACATAAGCACATTTAGTCTATTTTCAAAAAAATAAAGAAATCGCACACATCAAAATGTAATCGCATACATACACTTATTAGTATGGAGGAATAATGGGGTTTTGAAGAATAAAGTTATACAATTTAAGGTTGATTTTCTAATTGTGTTATAATATTATAGAATCAGATAAAACGCTTACACCAAAACAGAAGGGAATGAACGTAATGGGAACAATCGTTTGTCAATCATGTCTGAACACCATTGAGCATTATGAGGATGAAAAGGTTTCTGTTTTATTCTCTAACTGCTGTAACTGTGAACATGATGTGGAACTTGATGATTGATCGATGATATAAAGAAAAGGATGAAGAGCGACAGAGGCTCTTCATCCTTTTTTTATCAACGGATTGCACGATGTTCCTTGATGACGCGAAGATGGCGTAAATCATAATCTTCTGGTCCTTGTACAGGCAGTCCGGCTTCAATATTCGTTTTGATGTATTCGATATTTTCCTTCGTGATGATCTCACCCGGAATAAAGATCGGAATCCCGGGAGGGTACACCATGATGAATTCTGCAATCGTCCTTCCCACCGTTTCGTCGATGGGGATGACTTCGGTTTCTGCATAAAAGGCATCCCTCGGCGTGATGGATAGTACGGGGATGTCAGGCAGCATGACCGTGATCGGATCGCGGGCTCCGTCCTGTTTCAACTTTTCGGTAAGCTCTTTGAGTGCACTTACCAATGTGGAAGCGTCCTTTTCGGTATCACCCGGTGTGATGATACAAAGGATGTTATAAAGATCGGATAATTCCACCTCGATATTATGGGACTCCCGCAGCCATTTTTCAGCATCGAATCCGCTGATTCCGAGATCCTTTACAGAGATGATCAGTTTGGTTGGATCATAGTCGAAGGTTGCTTTTGTACCAAGGATTTCTTTCCCTACGCAATACAGCCCTTCAATGCCATTGATTTCATCCCGCATGCGTTCGGCAAGGTTGATGGTTCTTGAGATAAGCTCGTGACCTTCAGTGGCAAGACGCTTCCTCGCCACATCCAATGAGGCAAGAAGCAGGTAGGAAGTCGATGTCGTCGTCAGCATGCTGAGAATGGTCTGAACCCTTTTGGGTGAAACAAGACCATTCTTCATATTGAGTACCGAACTCTGCGTCATGGACCCTCCCAGTTTGTGCACGCTGGTTGCAGCGAGATCTGCGCCGGCCTGCATGGCAGAAAGGGGCAGGTCATCATGAAAATGGATATGAACGCCGTGCGCTTCATCTACAAGGACAGGAACATCATATGAGTGGGCGATCTCCACGATTTTCTTCAGATCTGCTGATATTCCGAAATACGTCGGATTGATGACGAGAACGCCTTTGGCATCGGGATTCTGTTCCAGGGCGCGGGCAACGGCATCTGTTGTGATCCCGTGGGAAATCCCCAGATTCTCATCAATATCCGGATGGATGAAAACAGGGGTCGCACCTGAGAATACGATGGCGGACATGACGGATTTATGAACATTACGCGGAACGATGATTTTATCTCCGGGTCCGCATACACTCATCACCATGGTCATGATGGCGCCGCTCGTCCCTTGCACTGAGAAGAACGTATGATCAGCGCCAAAGGCTTTCGCAGCCAGATCCTGGGCTTCTTTGATCATTCCCTTCGGCTGGTGCAAGTCATCCAACGGGGCAATATTGATCAGGTCGATGGAAAGAGCATTTTCACCGATGAACTCCTTGAATTCAGGGTCCATCCCTGCCCCCTTCTTATGACCGGGGATATGGAATTGTACAGGGTTTTTTTTACTATGATTCATTAAGCCGGTAAATAACGGCGTATCATGCTGGGACAATGTAGTAAACACCTCTTTAAAGTCTTCTTGAACTATTCATTATACTAGAAAACAGACAGTTGTACTAACAAACATATGAATTATAGCATTTCACCCATTCTTTGCATAGTGGTGTGTGACTTCCATTCTGAATGACCAGGTTCTGGGAAGGATTTTTGCCATCATTGAAGAATAGGTGAGTAAGACAGGAGGGATATAGGATGGAATGGAGTACAAGGGTGACAGACAAATTAAAGATTACATACCCCATCATTCAAGGGGGGCTGGCTCATCTCGCTTACGCAGAGCTTGCGGCAGCAGTTTCAAATGCGGGTGGCCTTGGACAGATCACGGCTATGTCTATGGAATCCCCTATGGAGGTCAAACGTGAAATCCAAAAGATCAAAACCATGACCGATAAACCGTTCGGTGTGAATTTTGCCATCGGTCAGCATGGCCGTCCATACAAGGAGTATGTGGAGGCAGCTATTGAAGAAGAGGTCCCGGTGATCTCAGTAACTGGTGGAAATCCAGCTCCGATATTGGAGCGGCTTGAACGAACGGAGATAGTGAAATTGGTTCTTGTGGCTTCGAAACGACAGGCTGTCAAGGCAGAACAGCTCGGTGCCGATATCGTCATGGTGGTGGGGCAAGAGGGAGGGGGACATCTCGGCAAAGGAGATGTCGGGACCTTCGTATTGATCCCTCAAGTGGTCGATGCCGTGTCGATCCCAGTAGTAGCGAGTGGAGGAGTAGGGGATGGAAGAGGATTGATGGCCGCCCTTTCCTTTGGTGCCGAAGGGGTCGAGATGGGGACGAGATTCATCGCCACAAAAGAATGTGTACATGCGTCCGATGCGTATAAAAGCGCCTTGATTGCAGGAGATGAGAATGGTACAGTGGTAATTAAACGAACTCTCGGAGCCCCGGCGAGGGTCATCTTGAATGACTGGACTTCGGCAATACTCGATAGAGAAAAAGAGAATGCCGGATATGAAGGACTGAAGGATTTCATCAGCGGTGAAGCCAACCGGAAGTTTGCTCAAGAAGGAAAAACGGCCGAAGGGTTTGCATGGGCAGGTCAGGTGATGGGATTGATCAAAGATATCCCTACCGTGGACGAATTGATGTCCCGTATGATCCTAGAGGGTGAGAGTATCCGTCGTAAATGGTCGTAAGGAGTGTAGATGAATGGAATACCAATATCCCTTTGATATTGATTGGACAACAGAAGAGGTCATAGACGTGATCGCCTTCTTTGAATCGATTGAACAAGCATATGAAAAAAGCATCGATCGGGATGTATTGATGAAGAAATACAAGCGTTTTAAGGAAATCGTACCAGGTAAAGCAGATGAAAAGAGAATCTGCGACGAGTTTCAGCAGTCGAGCGGTTATTCGTCCTATCATGTCATCAAAAAGATGAAGGACCAGCCGGAAAGCGGTAGGATCTCATTGTAACAAAAGGCGGCCTTGCTTCTCAGCAGGCCGCCTTTTGTTTGAGCCCATTCCCTTGTCCCTGACAGGTTTAGCTCATTTTATATAGGGGTAAAAGTGTTTCAAAGGCGTCGGTGATCCTGTCCATCAATTCCTCACCGCTCATCTTTGTCACCGTATCCCGATCCAGATGGAGTCCGCAAAGCAACTCAGCTTTTTTGACGGTTTGAACCCTTTTGGCAAGGGTCAAGAGGTCATCCTTGCTCATGGATCCGTAAGGGGTGGCACCCGGTTTCATGTGATCGCCGGACCAGACGAATCCCTCTGGTATCATCTCTGGAATTTCGTCTATGTGCTGTTCGATTTTCCGGCCGAAAGCAGCCTTGCCCGGTGCCTCATAGATCATGGCGAACCAGATGAACAGATGGGTACCCCATAAGCCGATCTGGAAGTGAGGGTGTTTTTTATACCCCCTCTTATCGGATGCAAATGCCACCCACGTATCATTTGGCGGGTTGACTGAACGTCTCGCATGCTTTGCAACATGATAGTGGAATTCATCCCCTGTCATAACCGCAAGGGAAGGGGCGAAATGTTGACCGAGGAGGTCCAATTTCGGACGGACCCTCTCCACGATCGCTTCCATCCTGGCATCGAGGCCATCGATCGAGAATACGTTAAAATCTTCTTCTGTAAATCCATTGAATTTCATCTTTAACCCTCCTTGTACAAGGCTATCGTAGCATAAAGGAATGGGAGGGTGTAGCCAGGATGCTTTGCAGATAGGTAATGGCACATTTTAGTTACAAGATGGAGAATTTCTCATAACATGTAGTAAATATTATCAGAACAATCAGATAAAACTTCCGGAAGGGGTGTAGGAAAATGAAACAGGTAATGAATACGTCTAAAAAAAGGGATGTCCAACAGCAAAGGATGAATGTGTTGAGGTTGGAAATGGACTATGAACTTGCCGTCCTTTTTGAAGCCATCCAGATGAATGATGAACAACTTCAGAGCAATTCAAAGCAAAAATTGATGGGCATCCGTGAAGAATTGATGAAACTGAAGGCTTTATAGAATCGCTTTCCTAACGAGGTAAATACTAAAAATGATGAATACAAGTTAAAAAAACGGATCCTGAATGGAGTCACTCAGGTCCGTATTTTTGTGCCTCGACCCTGATGGCCAAGTGCTGTTGCTTGAAAGAGCCTCATTTTTCCATTACACTTATGAGCTAAAGGAAGTCCACGCTCATCCGATACATAGGAGGATTGCTTGCATGACAAACTGGATTGAACTCGACCAAAACGTGAGAAGCTGGATCAAGGAAGCCGGAGAGCGCATCCGCACATCTTTTGATTCGGAGTTAAGCATTAAAACGAAGTCTAATCGTAACGATCTTGTGACCGATATGGATGAGGCGACAGAGAAATATTTCACTGAAGCCATACGACATACATACCCCGATCATCAGATTATGGGAGAAGAAGGCTTCGGAGACGATTTACATACACTCGAAGGAGTCACATGGATCATTGATCCCATCGATGGAACCATGAATTTCGTTCACCAGCAGCGGAATTTTGCCATTTCAATCGGCATCTATGACGGAGCTGTCGGGAAGCTTGGTTATATATATGATGTCGTGCATGATGAGCTATACTTCGCCAGTAAAGGAGAAGGGGCGTTCATGAATGGTCAGAGGCTACCGGAACTGGAGGCAGTACCCGTAGAGGATGCCATCGTTGCCCTCAACGCCCTTTGGGTAACGGATAACAAGCGAATCGACCCTTCAGTGCTTGGCCCGCTTGTCCAAAGGGCAAGGGGAATCCGGTCATACGGATCTGCGGCAATCGAAATGGCCTACATTGCTGCCGGCAGGCTTGATGCGTATCTAACCATGAGGCTTGCTCCCTGGGACTTTGCAGCTGGCAAGATCCTGATCGAGGAGGTCGGAGGAGTAGTGACCGATCTTGAAGGGAATGAACTGGATCCCCTTAAAAAGAGTTCGGTGTTCGTCGGAAAGCCGGAACTGCACCAAACGATCTTGAATACGTATATCAAAAAGTAGTTCAATAAAAAAGGTGCCGAGTGGAGGGGTTTCTCCTATCGGCACCTTTATTTTTTATAATCTTCCTTCTTCCCTATAGCGCTTCTTTGTTTTGAAACCGAATCCCATGACGACGATAAGGGCGATGAAACTCCCAAGGGCTAGTAAGATGCTTTGCAGACTTATGGATATGGCAATTCCCATGAGGGAGATGGCCGCTAATAGTGAAAACAGGACAAAAATCCATTTTATATTCCCCATTTTGATACCTCCGTTGAATGAATATGCTTGCTATACGTATGATTTTACCCTTGCGGGAAAGAATGTGCAATGTCTGCAGCCTGTAAATGTAAGGGTTTGCGAGAGAAATATTTATTAGGGGTTTTATAAACGCTGTGCTATAATGGTCTAGTTGAACAGAAATCAAGTCAGGAATGAAATCCAATATATTCAGGAGTGGAAATATGAACTTAAGAAATGATCTTAGAAATATAGCAATTATTGCTCACGTTGACCACGGTAAAACAACATTGGTCGATGAGCTGTTGAAGCAATCCGGTATCTTCCGTGAAAATGAAACTGTATCGGAACGTGCCATGGATTCAAACGACCTTGAACGCGAACGCGGTATCACGATCCTTGCGAAAAATACTGCGATCCAATATAAAGATACGCGCATCAACATCCTGGACACACCTGGACATGCCGATTTCGGTGGAGAAGTGGAACGGATCATGAAAATGGTCGATGGTGTCCTTCTTGTAGTCGATGCATACGAAGGCTGCATGCCTCAAACGCGTTTCGTACTGAAGAAAGCACTCGAGCAAAACCTTACGCCGATCGTAGTCGTAAACAAAATCGATAAAGATTCTGCCCGTCCGGAAGAAGTCATCGACGAAGTACTGGAACTATTCATCGAGCTTGATGCCAATGACGAACAGCTTGAATTCCCTGTAATCTATGCATCGGCCATCAGCGGTACGGCAAGCACGGATCCGGATCCGTCCAAACAAGATGAGAACATGCAGTGCCTGTATGAGTCCATCATTGAAAACATTCCTGCACCGGTTGATAATCGTCAAGATCCACTTCAATTCCAAGTGGCCCTTCTCGATTACAATGACTATGTGGGACGTATCGGTATCGGACGTGTGTTCCGTGGAACGATGAGAGTAGGTCAACAGGTTTCATTGATGAAACTTGATGGATCCATCAAATCATTCCGCGTTACCAAGATCTTTGGTTTCCTCGGATTGAAACGGGTTGAAATCCAAGAAGCCAATGCCGGAGATTTGATTGCTGTATCAGGTATGGAAGACATCAACGTTGGGGAAACCGTTTGTCCGGTTGAACATCAAGATCCACTTCCGGTCCTACGTATCGATGAGCCTACCCTTCAAATGACGTTCCTTGTGAACAACAGCCCATTTGCAGGTCGTGAAGGTAAATTCGTCACTGCAAGGAAAATCGAAGAAAGACTTCTATCCCAACTTCAAACGGATGTAAGTCTCCGTGTCGAGCCGACTGATTCACCGGATGCTTGGACAGTATCAGGTCGTGGGGAGCTTCACCTTTCCATCTTGATCGAGAACATGCGTCGTGAAGGATATGAGCTTCAAGTATCGAAACCAGAAGTCATCGTACGTGAAGTGGATGGAGTGAAATGTGAGCCGGTTGAACGCGTTCAAATTGATATTCCTGAGGAGTTCATGGGCGGTGTCATCGAATCACTCGGACAGCGTAAAGGTGAAATGCTCGACATGATCAATAACGGAAACGGTCAGGTTCGTCTTGTATTCATGGTTCCTGCACGTGGATTGATCGGATACTCTACTGAGTTCATGACACTCACAAGAGGGTATGGTATCATTAACCATACATTCGACAGCTATCAACCGCTTCAGCAAGGTCGCGTAGGTGGCAGACGCCAAGGTGTCCTTGTATCAATGGAAACAGGTAAAACCACTCAATACGGCATCATGCAGGTTGAGGACCGTGGTACGATCTTTGTTGAATCCGGTACAGAAATCTATGCAGGTATGGTCGTAGGTGAAAACACTCGTGAAAATGACATCACAGTCAACATCACGAAGATGAAGCAAGCGACGAACGTCCGTTCAGCTACGAAAGATCAGACCGTGACAATCAAAAAAGCACGAATCATGACACTTGAAGAGTCACTCGAATATCTGAATGATGATGAGTACTGCGAAGTGACACCTGAATCCATCCGTCTTCGTAAGAAGATCCTTGATAAGAGCGAGCGTGAAAGAGCTGAGAAAAAGAAAAAAACAGCTGATAAGTAAGGAATAAGCGTTAAGGGGGAGAAGGGCATGGATGTAACGGAGAGGTTATCCTTTTTTGCATCCCTTTACCGTGTTGATCAGAACGCGGAACTGGGGATGTGGCTATTGTATCTGACCATCATCGGTCTATCCATCCTTGTGTACAAGCTGGGATTCGCCAAGAAACTTCCGATTGCCAAATCGATTGTGATCTATCTTTTTCTTGTGATGGGATGCACGGTCTTGACGTTCCTCGGGATTTTCCTCCCGGTGGCGGAGGGACTGGTCATCGCGGCACTGATTCTCATCATCTATAAGGTGCGCCTGAACAACGAAAAGAGAAAAGGGAATATCTGACGAAACCGTACCCCATCATCTTGAAGCACTCCCGCATCACCGTCAAAGGGGACGGAAAAACAAAAAGGCAGCAGTCATATAATTGACTGCCGCCTTTTTTTTGTAAACATTTCGTAAAGCATAGGCATGGATGCACCGAAAGCAAGGTGACCGATCGTCCATAGGGCGATGGCTGCCATGTCGTCCATAGGAGGAACCTCCTTCAGGGCGAGGTAAGACAAGGGAAAATACAGGAAGATCGTCGGTACTGTCAAGATGTAGGAAAACCACCAACGCCAAGTCTTATCAAGGTTCCATCTGTCCAGCACCCAACCGTAGAGCATCCCGATGAAGACGGCGATGATGAGGTGAAACAAAAATTCCATCCATTCTGGCCAAAGGATGCTGCCGAAGAAAGGGAGGAAGTCTACATTCAGTAACAATGTATAAACCTCTATATCGGTCATGAACTGAAACGCTTTTAATACAAGACCCAAGAATGTTCCTGCCAACAGCCCGATCAATGCGCCCTTACCCATTAAAAGTCATCATCCACTTTAGGGGAGCGGTACAGCTTGAAGTTGCCGGAAGCTGCGCGTTCTTCGGTTCTTTTTTTGATGCGCTCATTGCATTGATTACACATATATGTGTGAATAGGGCGATTCCTCAGTCGTTTTGCTTGTAGCGAATAATCCTCAATGTTATCAATTACATCGCATAGTGCGCATTTAACTCTCATATGTGACACCTCGATTCAATTTCTCATTAGTCATAGTATATCATGTGCGGTCCCGGTCGTCTTGCGTCGGTTCATAAAGATGAGGAAAATAAATACATGCAACTGTATGAGAGCTCTGATATACTGAAGGTGTAAGATTCCGAGGCCACAGTAGAGAGTCTAGGGGGGATTGGATGGCAAACCAGGTAGAACATTCGCTTTTTCCCGATTTATATGATTGTTTTCAGTCAGAGAGATTCGTCACGCTGTCCACGGTGGATTTCGAAACCGGTGGACCGAATGTCAGTGCGATTTCATGGATTTATGCAAAGGACGAAACGTCTCTCCTGTTTGCGGTAGACCAAAAATCGAGGATCATTCAAAACATAGGGCAAAACCCGCTGACAGTGGTCAATGTCATTGCGAACGGGTCCACTTATTCCATTTCAGGGAAGTCGTCCGTTCTGTTGCCGCGCCTGGAAGGAGTCCCGCTCAAGGTATCGCTCATCAAACTGGCGATCGATGAAGTGAGGGACGTGATGTTTTATGGCTCCAAAATCTCTGTAGAACCCGTGTATGAAAAAACCTATGATAAATCTGCGGCGGAAAGATTGGACCGCCAAGTGTTAGAAGCCATGAAAAGGGCATGATGCCTCTTCATGGCTTCTTTTTGTTCAGTCAATCTTGTCGTAGGATTGCTTTTCTTGTTCTTTTTTGAGCTCCCGATCATTAGACTTGTTCATATCCCCTTTAGGGTTATCTGGACCATTTTCGGGATTCGTATCCTTAAGGGACTTGGGAACTTCGGGCATGAGCCTTCCCGATATATCGGATAGTTCATTGAAGATCCCTTGGAGAGGCCGTCCGTTTTGGACATCCTTGCTGATTTCTTTCAGTCGGGCATACAGGTCGGGATCAGCCACAATAACAGCTTGTGCACCATACGGATCTTCCTGAAGGGCTTCAGCCACGGAGTATTTGATCGTGCCGACCTGAGACCTTTCAACTTCAGCGCCGACATCGATTCCGACGAAGGCATACTTCCCGATGACGACGGCAGTGGCATCATGGACATTTGGGATTGATGTGCTCAGGTTGACAAGATGTTCTGAAATCTGTTGGCCTGACTTTCGTTCCACCCGCTTGGGGATATTGCTGTCGTTAACGGTGATCGGCTGATTACCGGAACGCTCACCCTGAGCTTCATCGGTATTTCGGGCACAAGCCGTGATGAAGGTGAAGGCCAGAAGGAGCAGGATGAATCTGTTCATATACAAACCTCCCTGATTAGGATCATTCTTTCTTCTTATTGTGTAATGTTCTTCTATCTTTATACGCTCGTACATATATTTGAGAAACGGGCCGTCCTATTAGGTAGCTGGAATGACCGGAAGTCGAGAGGCTACATACAATAGTGTTAAGAATAAGGAGCAGGAGGCATCGATTTGAATAAAATTTATGTACTGGATACCAATGTCTTATTACAAGATCCACAGGCCATCTTTTCCTTCCAGGATAATGAGGTGGTCATCCCAGCCGTTGTACTCGAAGAAGTGGATTCGAAGAAGCGTTATATGGATGAAGTCGGAAGAAACGCAAGACATGTATCGAAACTCATAGATCAACTTCGGCAAAACGGAAAGCTCCATGAAAAAATTCCTCTCTATACAGGCGGCTCCCTGCGGATCGAATTGAATCACCGATCCTTCCAGCAGCTTCAAGATATTTTTGTAGAAAAAACAAATGATAACAGGATCATAGCAGTGGCAAAAAACCTTTCCCTCGAAGAAGAAGCGAAAACCGGAGGGAAGACGGTCATCCTCGTCAGTAAAGATACCCTTGTCAGGGTGAAAGCCGATGCCATCGGATTGATTGCGGAGGATTTCCTCAGTGACCGGGTGGTGGAAGTGAATGATGTGTACACCGGTTTTGAAGAGGTGTATGTTGATAAAGAGGTATTGGGTCGATTCTACGAGAAGGGGGAGCTTCCCCTGTCGGAGGTCAGCGCACACAGATTATACCCTCACGAATTCATCATTTTGAAAGATGCACTTGGAAGTTCGGCTTCGGCACTCGGGAGGGTGGATCAGCAAGGGCAGAAGCTGAGGAAGCTCGTATACGATCAGGAGCATATGTGGGGGATCAAGGCGAGGAATGTGCAGCAGCTCATGGCGACTGAACTGCTCTTGAGGGACGACATTTCACTAGTGACCATGATCGGGAAGGCCGGTACCGGGAAGACGCTCCTCGCACTTGCGGCGGGATTGCTTCAGACCGAGGACTTCCACAAATTCAATAAGCTATTAGTGGCGCGTCCCATCGTGCCCGTCGGAAAGGATATCGGCTATCTTCCTGGCGAAAAACAGGAAAAGTTGAGGCCGTGGATGCAGCCGATCTTCGACAATCTGGAGTATCTGTTCAATGTCAAGAAGCCCGGTGAGTTGGATGACATCCTTGCAGGCATGGCTTCCATTGAAGTGGAGGCACTCACCTATATCCGCGGCAGGAGTATCCCGGATCAATTCATCATCATTGACGAGGCTCAGAACTTGACGAAGCATGAAGTCAAGACAATACTCACCAGGGTGGGGGAGAGGAGCAAAATCGTCCTGATGGGAGATCCCGCACAAATTGATCATCCATATCTGGATGAATACAATAATGGGCTTACGTATGTGGTGGAAAAGTTCAAGGATCAGACGATCGCCGGTCATGTCAGATTGATGAAGGGTGAGCGATCAGGTCTCGCCCAGCTTGCGGCAGATTTGTTATAACAAGGAAAAGCAAAAGACGGCCTCGGGGTGAGTATCCCTCGAGGCCGTCTTTGTATGGTTTATTCGATTCGGAATGCCTTGACCGATGTGATGGGATCCGTTTGATTGGACCCGTCTCCGTAATAGGCATGGACCGGCCCGTTTTCTTTAAGGGGCCGTCCGTTCAACGAGAAGCCGAGGATCAGGTCCCGGGCTTCTGTCATAGTCATCGCATGTTCCCCGTTATCCGTCTCGATGACAACAGTGGCAGCGTCAGCGTGAGGCTCTGCGTTTTTCAGGAATGGAGCGAATGGGATGCCGAACGTTCCAGTCAAGACCCTCTCTTTTTCATATTTCTTTTCCGTCTTCAGTGTAGGAGGGTATGTGGCACCTTCCTGGATTTCCCTTGACCAGTGGCGGGATACGGCTTTCGTATATTCTTCAAGTTCATCGATCGCTTCTGTCGTCTGTAAGAAATAGGTCGTAAGATCCACTTTTCGGTCGTCAAAGATCCAGACGCCTGCATCTAATGTGATGGGAAATGCAACATTCCCCTTGATTGGTACGATGGTTTCCATGTATTGATCTCCCCTTCTGGATGATACCTAAAGTATACAGGTTGATATCCTATTTGTCACATGGATTGGAAGTGTTTTCAGGGCTGGCTTTAGGGAATGATAATGAATACTTAGGAGGGGATACGATGACACAAGCACAAAAAATCCTTGAAGAACTCATTCGGCAAGCCGCCCCGTATACAAAAGAAGGACGGGTCGCCGATTATATTCCTGCACTGAAAGAGCAGGATGCGGATGATCTGGCGATTTCCATTCACTTTCTGGATGGAAGGACATGCTATGCCGGATCACATATGAAAAGATTCACGCTGCAGAGTGTGTCCAAGGTGATCACACTGGCATTGGTGTTGATGGACTGTGGGCAGGAAGAGGTGTTTTCCAAGGTGGGGATGGAGCCTACGGGCGACCCTTTCAACTCGATTGCAAAGCTCGAAACGAACAAGCCGTCAAAACCGCTCAACCCCATGATCAATGCCGGTGCACTGGCGGTGACTTCCATGATCAAGGGAGGGACATGCAGTGAAAAGTGGGAGCGGCTCATTGCATTCATCAACCACATGACGGGGGATGATGTGACGTATAACCGGGAAGTGGCGGAATCCGAGCTCAAAACGGCCGATCTCAACAGGGCCCTCTGTTATTTCATGAAGCAACACGGGGTGATCGATATCGATGTGGAAGAACTCCTGGATCTCTATACGAAGCAATGTGCAGTTGAAATGAACTGCATGGATCTGGCGCGGATCGGAGCAGTCTTTGCCAATGACGGGGTGGAGCCGGGGTCGGGGAGGCGCATCATCACAAAGGATACGGCAAGGATCTGCAAGACATTCATGGTGACATGCGGGATGTATAACCGTTCAGGGGAATTTGCCATTAAAGTAGGCATTCCTGCCAAAAGCGGTGTTTCCGGAGGAGTGATGGGTGCGGTACCCGGCAAATGCGGAATCGGCCTCTTCGGTCCGAGTCTTGATGACGTAGGAAACAGCGTTGCAGGTGTGAAAATCCTCGAGATGCTGAGCTCTCAATATTCCTGGAGTATTTTCTGATCTCTGATTTCTTCAATCCGCTCATTCATATGATTGTCATAGACTGGTGTCACAATCTCTGTTTTCTCTTGCATTTTGCCCTGTTTAACGATAAAATTTTAAGACAGAATGTTATTTGTTCGGAATGGGGTGGACGACTGTGGCGTCAGAAATGACCATCAATCATAGAGAAAAGGCCTACGAGCTACTGAAGGCCGATGCAGATAAAATCTTGCAACTGATCAAAGTTCAAATGGACAATTTAACGATGCCTCAATGTCCTTTGTACGAGGAAGTATTGGACACTCAGATGTTCGGCCTTTCCCGTGAAATTGAATTCGCGGTCCGTTTGGGACTTGTGGATGATGGAGATGGCAAAGAGTTAATTGATTCTTTGGAAAGGGAACTTTCTGCCCTTCATGAAGCATCGACAAAAAAGTAAAATAGACATGACAACTCAAACAATACCTCATACTGTTGTTTGAGTTTTTTTATTAACCGGTATACATAAAGATATGGATGGTAAAGGATTGAAGAGCTATGTTCAAAAAAATATTGAAATCATACGACTACTCACTGATCGGGGTCTATCTGTTGTTGTGCATATTCGGCCTCGTGATGGTATACAGCTCCAGCATGGTCGTTGCTGTAGAAAAGTTCGGTCTGGAAAGTGATTATTTCTATAAGAAGCAATTGCTGAATCTCGTCATCAGCTTTGTGGCTTTCCTGGCTGCAGCCTGGTTTCCTTACAAGGCGTTCAAAATCGGAAAGGTCCTGAAGACACTCATGCTTCTGGTCATCGCCCTTCTTATATCCGTTCACTTTTTCGGAAGCGTCGTCAATAACGCAAAAAGCTGGATCGACCTCGGAGTCATGAGGATTCAACCTTCCGAGTTCGCGAAGCTTGCCGTCATCATCTACCTTGGATCCGTCTATTCAAAGAAGCAGGCATACATAAATGATCTCAACAGAGGATTGGCACCACCCCTTGTATTCCTTGGTTTCATCTGTTTCATCGTCTTCCTGGAGCCAGACTTCGGTACCGCGGCGATTATCTTCCTCATCGGTCTGATCGTGATACTTTGTTCCGGGATCAATCATAAGACATTCTTGAAACTCGCGGGTATGGCGGTGGCGCTGCTGGTCGTTGTATCCCCGATCATCTACCTTGCCCGGGGACATATCTTCACAGAGGTAAGGATGAACAGGATCAATGCCTACCTTTCCCCGTTCCAGGATGCACAGGGGATTGGGTATCAGCTCGTCAATTCCTACCTTGCCATCGGATCGGGCGGGGTCAAGGGACTCGGTCTAGGCCAGAGTGTACAGAAGCTCGGATATATCCCTGAGCCTCAGACGGATTTCATCATGGCGATCATAGCCGAAGAACTGGGCATCTTCGGAGTGGCATTTGTCATCCTTGGACTTGCCTATATCGTCCTCAGGGGGATCTATATCGGAGTCAAATGCCAAGATCCTTTCGGCACGATGATCGCCATCGGGATTTCCAGCATGATCGGGATCCAGGCTTTCATCAATCTCGGAGGGGTGTCAGGACTCATTCCTATTACAGGGGTCCCGCTTCCGTTCATCAGCTATGGAGGCTCGTCCCTTCTCGTCCTGTCCCTTTCACTTGGCGTGTTGGTGAACGTCGCAATGTTCAATCGTTATGAAGAAAAATATAAAACAAAGAAGGAAAATGACATTCCTTCGGAGAATATGTCTAATAATCGGAATTTTTATAAGATGTAAATGTAGAAAAATGCGGTTTTTCTCATTGAATGCCAATTCATTCATGCGTTGAACATGACTGCTTTGTCTAGGGTCTGCCCCCTAAGATACTTCTTTCGGGTCAGTCCTTTTTTCATAGAATGATAGATGAAGACATCAACCATGAAGAGCAAAAGGAGAGATTGTATGAAGAAGATTCAAAAAGTATTAGTAGCCAACCGTGGAGAAATTGCCATCCGGGTCTTTCGGGCATGCACCGAGCTGAATATCCGCACTGTCGCTGTGTACAGTAAAGAAGATTCGGGCTCCTACCATCGCTATAAAGCGGATGAAGCGTATCTTGTTGGGGAAGGGAAGAAGCCGATCGACGCCTACCTTGATATCGAGGATATCATCAGGATCGCCAAGACGGCAGACGTCGATGCAATCCATCCCGGCTACGGGTTCTTATCCGAAAACATACATTTTGCCAGGAGATGCGAGGAAGAAGGCATCATCTTCGTCGGACCGCACACCAAACATCTTGATATGTTCGGTGACAAGGTCAAGGCCCGTCAGCAGGCAGTAGAAGCCAATATCCCCGTCATCCCGGGTACCGACGGACCTGTTCAGTCACTCGAAGAAGTCATCAGCTTCGGTAAGGATAACGGATTCCCGATCATCATCAAAGCTTCCCTTGGCGGGGGCGGACGCGGAATGCGGATCGTTCGAAATCTTGAAAGCCTGAAAGAGGCGTACGAGCGTGCTAAATCCGAAGCAAAAGCTGCCTTCGGTAACGATGAGATCTATGTTGAGAAATTCGTTGAAAAGCCTAAGCATATCGAAGTCCAGATCCTCGGGGATGAAGACGGGAATATCGTCCATCTCTATGAGCGGGACTGCTCGATCCAAAGAAGGCACCAAAAGGTCGTCGAGGTGGCACCATCGGTTTCCCTAGGAGATGACCTCAGGGAAGAGATCTGTGAAGCGGCAGTAAGATTGATGAAAAACGTCGACTATGTGAATGCAGGGACGGTCGAGTTCCTCGTGTCAGACGGACGCTTTTATTTCATCGAGGTCAATCCACGGGTACAGGTCGAGCATACGATCACCGAAATGGTGACCGGCGTCGATATCGTCCAATCACAGCTCCTCATTGCAGAAGGGCACCCGCTTCACGGAAGCAAACTCGGCATCCCAGAACAAGAAGATGTGAGGACGAACGGATTTGCGATTCAATCCCGTGTTACCACCGAGGATCCTTTGAATCAATTCATGCCTGATACTGGCAAGATCATGGCCTACCGTTCAGGAGGGGGATTCGGTGTCAGGCTCGATGCAGGGAACGGCTTCCAGGGGGCTGTCATCACTCCGTATTATGATTCCCTCCTTGTAAAGCTATCAACGTGGGCCCTCACGTTCGAGCAGGCCGCGAGCAAAATGGTGAGGAACCTCCAGGAATTCAGGATCAGGGGAATCAAGACCAATATCCCGTTCCTTGAAAATGTCGTGAAACACGAAAATTTTGTGACGGGCAAGTATGATACCTCATTCATCGATACAACGCCTGAACTCTTCCTCTTCCCGAAACGGAAGGATAGGGGTACGAAAATGCTCACCTACATCGGGAATGTCACGATCAATGGTTTCCCAGGTGTAGAGAAAAGGAAAAAACCGGTTTTCGCAAAACCGCGTATTCCTTCCTTGCAAAATCCGGTAGCGGAACCGGCAAGAGGGACGAAACAGATCCTCGATGAAAAGGGGGCAGAAGGCCTTGTCGAGTGGGTGAAGGAGCAGAAGTCGGTCCTCCTTACCGACACAACCTTCCGAGATGCCCATCAATCTCTTCTCGCGACCCGCGTGAGGACGACCGACCTGAAGGCAATTGCCGAGCCGACGGCTGAATTGCTGCCGGATCTCTTCTCCTACGAAATGTGGGGAGGAGCCACCTTTGATGTTGCGTATCGATTCTTGAAGGAAGATCCATGGGACAGGCTCCTGACCTTGAGGGAGCGGATTCCGAATGTCCTCTTCCAGATGCTTCTCAGGGCGTCCAACGCAGTGGGCTACAAAAACTATCCTGATAATGTCATCCGTGAGTTCGTGGAGAAATCAGCATATGCTGGTATCGATGTGTTCAGGATCTTTGACAGCCTCAACTGGGTGAAAGGAATGGAAGTCGCCATCGATGCGGTGCGCCAGAGCGGAAAGATCGCAGAAGCGGCCATCTGTTATACAGGGGACATCGAAGACGAAACGCGTGCCAAATATAATATCGATTATTACAAAGAGATCGCAAAGGAATTGGAAGCAAGCGGTGCCCATATGCTGGCGATCAAAGATATGGCGGGTCTCCTCAAGCCTCAGTCAGCTTATCGTCTGATTTCCGAGCTTAAGAGCACGGTTGACTTGCCTATCCATCTCCATACACATGACACAAGCGGAAACGGGATCTATACGTATGCAAAAGCCGTTGAAGCAGGAGTGGACATCGTCGATACAGCTCTCAGTACAATGTCTGGCCTGACCTCCCAGCCTAGTGCCAACACGCTCTATTACGCGTTGAAGGGGACGGAGCGGGAGCCACAGGTGGACGTCCAATCCTTAGAGACCCTGTCTCATTATTGGGAGGATGTGCGTAAGTATTACACAGATTTCGAAAGCGGAATGATGTCACCTCATTCAGAAGTCTATAAGCATGAAATGCCGGGGGGACAATACAGCAATCTGCAGCAACAGGCGAAGGCTGTCGGGCTCGGCGACCGCTGGGAAGAAGTAAAGAACATGTATGCGAGGGTGAACCAGCTATTCGGTGATATCGTCAAAGTGACCCCTTCCTCAAAAGTGGTGGGGGATATGGCCCTCTTCATGGTACAGAATGAACTGGACGAGGAAACGGTACTTCAAAGAGGCGAAAAGATCGATTTCCCTGACTCAGTCATCGAACTGTTCGAAGGCTATCTCGGTCAGCCTCACGGTGGCTTCCCTGAGGACCTACAACGAGTCATCCTCAAAGGCCGTACACCGATCACGGTCCGTCCGGGGGAACTTCTGGATGACGTGGACTTCAATGCTTTGAAAGAGAAGCTATTTGAAGATCTGAAACGTCAGGTGACGAGCTTTGACGCTCTAGGGTATGCCCTTTATCCGAAAGTCTTTATGGAATATGCAGGTATGGTGGATCAATTCGGAGATATTTCCGTACTCGATACGCCGACCTTCCTTTTCGGCATGAGGCTCGGTGAGGAAATCGAAGTCGAGATCGAAACAGGGAAGACGCTGATCGTCAAATTGGTCTCGATCGGACAAGCCCAGGCGGATGGTACAAGGGTCGTTTACTTCGAATTGAACGGTCAGACGCGTGAAGTGGTGATCAGGGACGAAAGCATTAAATCCACTGTTGCCGTCAAAATGAAGGCCGATCCTAAAAAAGAATCACATCTCGGTGCATCCATGCCGGGAACCGTCATCAAAGTTATTTCTGAAAAAGGGGAGAAGGTCCAAAAAGGAGATCACCTCATGATTACAGAAGCGATGAAGATGGAAACGACGGTTCAAGCCCCGTTCGCGGGAACGGTGAAAGAAATCTATGTTTCAAACGGGGATGCCATTTCCCCTGGGGATCTATTGATCGAAGTAGAGAAATCCTGATAGCAAAAAAGATTCCGGTCCATGGAGGACCGGAATCTTTTTCTGTTTTTACTGACGTTTCTTGCTTCTCGACCCAAGCATGATCAAGTAGCAGAGAAGTCCGAACAAGCAGGAGATGATGAGGGCGTGCAGGAGGGCAACTGCCAGGTTCAATCTGGTCAGAACGACGAGCGCACCGGTCGTAGCCTGCATGGTCACGAGGATCAAGGCGATGATCCATCCCCAATATACTACCTTTTGCTGTTTGTATTTCTTTACTGCCAAGACCGTCACGTATGCAATCCAGACAAAAACGAGGGCGGCAGCAGTACGATGCCCCATTTGAATCCACTCGTACATATTTGTCGGCAGCCCGATGCTTGAATTTACGCAGAACGGCCAATCCTTACATACGAGGCTTGATTCGGTGTGTCGGACGAGTGCTCCGGTGTAGACGACGAGATACGTATAGATCGTCACCCCGATTGTGTGCCATCTCATCCGCTTATCGATGATTACCTTGTCTGCTTCGAACTTTTGATCAACTTCGAAAATCAGAAGGGTCAAGAGTAATACGGAAGCGAATGAAATGAGTGATATGCCGAAGTGGATGGCTAGGACAAAATCAGATTGTCCCCATTTAACTGCCGCAGCACCGATCAATCCTTGAAGGACAAGGAAGAAAAAGGAGAGGATCGCCAAAAACTTCGTTTCACGCTTATGGCCGATCGCCTTCCACGACCAGATGGAAAGGGCCAGTAGCAGGAGTCCGACCCCGCCGGAAACAACCCTGTGCGCAAGCTCGATGACGAGCTCGATGGTAATATTATCAGGAATCAATTGTCCGTGGCAAAGGGGCCAGGAACGACCGCAGCCCATTCCGGAGCCGGTTTTCGTTACGAGTGCACCGCCCAGTAGGACAAATAACATACCGAGACTTGTAAGAACAGCAAGCCATTTTAAACCTTTATGCAAATTCTTCACCTTCTTAACTGATAGAATGCACATATGATCAGTATTGTAGTAAAATATATGCCTCTTCGATGATACCGGACCAGGCGTGAAAACTCAATAAATAAGATGTTACAGAATTTCGAGCAATTATCGACATTTTTCCAACGAACGCCGATTAAGTCTTTACATGCAGAAAGAGTGGAAAACCGGTAGTAGTTTTATCCTAATTGCTAGAATATTAAAATCTGTAAGCGCTTATCATGTATTTATGGTATGATGGTCAAAGACCCGTCCTAACTTATTTTCTTCACAATTTCTTCACATTATTGGATAAATATCTTCCAAAAACGGAAATATATATGGTTTAATATTATATTGATAGCGTCTTTACGGTTAGACGAGTCGTTTTTTGTAAACGATTTAATTGTAGGAATATGTCAAACATATCCTTTGTTATGGCGGTCGGGATCCGGCCCTCATGCGTTGGGGAGGAGGAAGTAGATGAGCAACAGTCGAACGATGACCGATGCCATGGGGGAGACTGCGTCCTCGGCATGGAAGGATTTCCTTTCATTGATTAAAATTGGGATCGTCAATTCCAATCTGATTACTACCTTTACCGGGATGTGGCTCGCCTTTTACTTTTCAGGTGCCCATTTTCTTCAATCCTTGGATATCATTTTCCTCACGCTGGTCGGTTCTTCCTTCATCATTGCCGGTTCCTGTGCAGTGAATAATGTGTACGACCGGGATATCGACCACGTGATGGACCGTACAAAGGGCAGGCCAACCGTTACAGGTAAGATCCACTCCGGTAAAGCTCTTGCCATCGGCCTGTTCATGATCTTACTCGGCACCATCATGTTATTCATGACGACCATCACAGCAGGTGTCATCGGCCTTATAGGGGTCATCTGCTACGTCCTGCTCTATACGATGTGGTCGAAGAGGAGATATGTCAGTAACACCATTGTGGGCAGTATATCCGGTGCGGTTCCCCCGTTAATCGGGTGGGCAGCGGTGGACGGTGGCTTGAGTACGACAGCATGGGTGCTTTTCCTCCTCATGTTCATCTGGCAGCCTCCACATTTTTATGCACTCGCCATGAAACGGGTTGAAGAATATCGGGCAGCCAATATCCCGATGCTTCCCGTAGTCAAAGGCTTTAAAGTGACGAAGCATCACATCGTCTGGTGGGTGGCGGCCCTTCTTCCGCTTCCATTCTTCCTGCTCGACCTTGGTCTTCCGTTCTTTATCCTTGCGACGGCATTCAATATAGGGTGGCTTGCCCTCGGACTTGCAGGCTATAAGATGAAGGATGAAATCAAATGGTCGCGCCTTATGTTTGTTTATTCACTGAACTACCTGACCATCTTGTTTGTAGCGATGGTGATTGTCACCGTCGTTTAACATAGGAATTCTTTCTTAAAAGAAATCCAAATAGATCTTTTTTTAAGTCCTTGTTTTACTCAAGAGTCTATTTTACGAAAGAGGGGTTTGATTAAGCTATGAAAGCAAGGCTATCCAAGTGGCGTCTATTCACGATCCTCGCGATGGTGGCGCTCGTCCTTTCAGGTTGCGGGGAACCGTTCCTATCCACTTTACAGCCTGCGGGTGAAGTAGCGCAGGACCAATACGATCTTATGATCCTGTCCACGTTGATCATGGTTCTCGTCATCATTGTGGTCGTCATCGTCTACATGATCGCCATCATCCGTTTTCGCAGGAAAAAAGGGGACAAAACGATTCCTAAACAGGTTGAAGGGAGTCACACACTCGAAATCATCTGGACGGTCATTCCGATCATCCTTCTGTTGATCCTGGCCGTACCGACCGTTACATCCACGTTCAAACTTGCCGATACAAAGGCGATGGACAAAAAGGATGCAGACGGGAACAGAGAAGCACTCGTGATCAATGTCCGTGCCAATCTGTACTGGTGGGAATTCGAGTATCCGGATGAGAAGATCATTACATCACAGGATCTCGTTGTGCCGACCGATCAAAGGGTTTACTTCAATGTTACAGCTTCTGACGTGAAGCATTCGTTCTGGATTCCGGCAGCAGGCGGAAAGATCGATACGAACGTGGATAACGTCAATAAGTTCTTCCTTCAATTCGATGGGGAAAAAGCGAAGGAAGCAGAAGGGCTTTTCTACGGGAAATGTGCAGAGCTTTGTGGACCGTCCCATGCATTGATGGACTTCAAGGTTAAAGCGCTTCCGCAGGAGGAATACACTGCCTGGGTTGAAGATATGAAAAATGCAGGAGAACCGGAGCCTTCCTCGGACCTTGCAAAAGAAGGACAAGAGATTTTCAACAACAAATGTCTTGCCTGTCATGCTGTTTCACCACAGGACGGTCGACCGGAGCAGGCTCGGACAGCACCTAACCTTGCCACATTCGGTGAACGTAACAGAATCGCCGGAGTCCTGGATCACAATGAAGAAGAGCTGAAAAACTGGCTCAGCGATCCGGACCAATACAAGCCTGGTAATAAGATGACAGGTACATACGGCAAATTGACCGATAATGAGATGGATGCACTTGCAGAATATCTCATGGGTCTGAAGGTACAAGATTAAAGGGGAAAGAGTAAAAGGGAGGTTTAATCGTGAGTAGCTACGCACAGAAAAAAGGCTTCGGCGCGACTCTTTGGGATTACCTGACAACAGTGGATCACAAGAAGATCGCCATCCTTTACCTCGCGGCAGGGGGATTCTTCTTCCTCGTCGGTGGTTTGGAAGCCCTTATCATACGTATACAGCTGGCGGTACCGAATAATGATTTCGTAAGCGCCGGTTTGTACAACGAAGTATTGACCATGCACGGTACGACCATGATTTTCCTGGCGGCCATGCCACTGATTTTTGCATTCATGAATGCGGTCGTCCCGCTCCAGATTGGCGCGCGTGATGTAGCATTCCCATTCCTGAACTCACTGGGCTTCTGGCTGTTCTTTGCCGGAGGGGTGTTCCTGAACATGTCCTGGTTCCTGGGCGGTGCTCCTGATGCAGGGTGGACGTCTTATGCGTCCTTATCACTAAATTCACCAGGACACGGCATCGACTTTTATGTCCTCGGGCTTCAAATATCCGGGGCCGGTACACTGATTGGGGGGATCAACTTTCTCGTCACCATTATCAATATGAGGGCTCCCGGAATGACTTATATGCGTATGCCATTGTTCACGTGGACCGTATTCGTCACATCCGCTCTCATCTTGTTCGCATTCCCGGCTCTGACAGTGGGATTATTCCTAATGTTATTCGACCGCATGTTCGGTTCTAATTTCTTCGTTGTCGCCAATGGCGGTAACACGATCATCTGGGAGCATTTCTTCTGGATCTTCGGACATCCTGAAGTATATATCCTCGTGCTTCCGGCATTCGGAATATTCTCAGAAATCATTCCTCACTTCTCGAGGAAGCGGCTATTTGGATACTCTTCCATGGTCTTTGCCACGGTATTGATCGGATTCCTCGGCTTCATGGTTTGGGCTCACCATATGTTCACAGTCGGACTAGGCCCGATCGCAAACGCCATCTTTGCCGTTGCCACCATGGCCATCGCGGTACCGACGGGGATCAAGATCTTCAACTGGCTCCTCACAATGTGGGGCGGCAGTCTCAGTTTTACGACTCCGATGCTCTATGCGGTCGCCTTCATCCCGACTTTCGTAGCGGGTGGGGTCACCGGAATCATGAACGCATCTGCGACTGCAGATTATCAGTTCCATGATACGTATTTCGTCGTTGCCCATTTCCACTATGTCATCGTAGGGGGAGTCGTATTCGCACTTCTTGCCGGAACGCACTACTACTGGCCGAAAATCTTTGGAACCATGCTGAATGACTTCTTGGGCAAGATCACGTTCTGGCTGTTCTTCATTGGTTTCCATCTTACGTTCTTCATCCAGCATTTCCTTGGGCTGATGGGAATGCCGCGCCGTATCTGGAAGTTCCTTCCTGGTCAAGGTCTTGACAATGGAAATCTGGTATCTTCCATTGGAGCAGGATTCATGGGCGTAGCCGTCATCTTCCTGCTGATCAATATCATCTCTACACAGGTGAAAGGTGTCCGGGTCGGCAATGATCCATGGGGCGACGGCCGTACCATCGAATGGGCCATTCCGTCACCGCCGCCATTCTACAACTTCAAACAGACACCGCTTATCCGTGGGTTGGATGCGTACTGGCTTGAGAAGATGGAGGGGAAAGACGGATTGACACCTGCGGAACCAATCGGTGATATCCATATGCCGAATAATTCCATCATCCCGCTCATCGTCTCACTCGGTCTGTTCATTGCGGCTTTCGGTGCCATGTATCATGTGGATGATAAAGCATGGGCTCTTCCTGTCCTCATCATCGGCATGCTGATCACACTCGGAGCGATGTTCTTCCGTTCGGTTCTTGATGATCATGGGTACCACGTCCATAAGGAAGATCTGCTTGATGACGACGACAAAGGGGGTAAGGCATAATGCATGCAGATGAAAAATTCACGCCTAAGACCTGGCCGGCCTCCCCTGAGAAGGCCACCCTTGAAGGAAAGAATAAATTTATGGGCTTCTGGTTTTTCCTTGGTGGAGAAACCGTCCTGTTCGGCTCTCTGTTTGCCACATATCTGGCACTGAAGGATAAAGTACCAAGTGATAGTCATGCGCTGGCAAAGGATATATTCGATCTGCCGCTGGCATTCCTTGCTACGATGCTCCTTTTGGTCAGCTCACTGACAAGCGTTTATGCCATGTATCACATGAAGAACTACAACGTAAAGAGGATGCAGGCCTGGTTATTGATTACAGTCCTGCTTGGAGCAGCATTCCTTGCACTGGAAATCTATGAGTTCAATCATTATGTGCATGAATATGGCCACACCTTTACTAGTTCTGCTTTCGGTTCTTCTTTCTACACCCTTGTAGGCTTCCACGGGGCTCACGTAGCCTTCGGTCTTCTTTGGATCGTCACACTCATGCTCAGGAATGCTAAAAGGGGATTGAACCTTTACAACGCTCCGAAATTCTATCTGGCTTCACTCTATTGGCATTTTATCGACGTTGTTTGGGTATTTATCTTTACAGTAGTATATTTAATGGGAATGGTGGGATAAACTGATGGCGAATCAACAATCAAATTCAGGTAACCCAAGCGTGGATTACGAGTACAGACGAAGGAAGAACAAGGAAGATATGCGGATGCAGCTCACCGCCTTCATGCTCATGATCTTCTTGACATTGATTGCGTTCATAGCTGTTGCAGGGGATTTCGATAAGTATTTCGTACTTCCTTTCATCCTGCTTCTTGCCGTGGTCCAGCTTGTATTCCAATTGTATTATTTCATGCATATGAGCCATAAAGGACATGAAGCCCCATCGCTTTTCCTGTATTCAGGTGCGCTGGTTGCCTTCATCACGATCTTGGCTTTCCTTACAATCGTTTGGATCTAAAAGAGGGAATGACCGGCCACGGAGTTTGTGGCCGGTCATTTTTCTTCGTGTTTGAACCGTACTGCCTTAATGTTCATGACTTTGTCAACAGGTCACATTGAAGTGCCTGAGGGGAGTCAGTATAATGAGGGTAAGTGCTATAAGTGAAATGGGGTGTGGAAAATGCCTTTGGGTATTTTTGGATTTATGGCGTTGTGGAGTCCATTTTTCATTGTGGCTCTTGTATTTTTAATTGCGGTCTATTTTTTGTTGACTGTCAAATGGAGAAGAAGCTTTCCGGATAGCGAACCGCTGACAAAGAAACAGGCAGTGTACTTTATATTGGGAATGCTGCTCCTCTATGTGGTCAAGGGTTCACCCGTCGAGGTGTTGAGTTCCATCTTGTTTTCAGCCCATATGACCCAGATGGCTCTGCTGTACTTGGTCGTCACCCCGCTTATCATTTTGGGAATCCCCACGTGGGTGTGGAAGGCCGTCATCAAACTTCCGGTCATCAAAGGTGTATTCGGGTTCATGACAAAACCCCTGATATCCCTTTTGTCATTCAATGTGATTTTTTCGATTTACCATATCCCGATCGTATTCGACCATGTCAGGACGGATCCGACTTCTCATGGCCTTGCCATGACGATCCTCTTTATCCTTTCGTTGTTCATGTGGTGGCCTCTCCTGAATCCGGGAGATGAGGATATTGATCTGAGCGGACTGAAAAGGATCGGATACATCCTTGGGAGCGCTGTCCTATTGACACCTGCCTGCGGATTGATTATATTTGCTGAGAATCCTTTGTATGCGCCGTACTATGACCCTCAGGAATTCATGAAAGCGTTGGCCCTTTGTGTTCCTGCGAATACCCTGGATGGCCTAAGCATCAGTGGTCCAGAATTATTTACGAATATGTCCATTGAAAACGACCAGCAGCTCGGTGGTGTCATCATGAAGATCATCCAGGAGATTGTATTCGGTGTCATGCTGTTCAATCTGTTTTTCCAATGGTACCGGAGTGATCAAGAAAAACAAGAGAAGCTGTCATATGACCCTGTCATTGATCCATCTTCAACCGAATCGTAAAAAGCAATATTTACACTAGAAAAAGCGAGGATTTGAGATTATGTCGTTACCAGTCTTACCTACGATCAGCACGAGCTTTATCGTCCTCAGTGCGATCACCGTTGCCATCGGGTGGTGGCAGATAAAGAAAAGGGAATTTGAGAAACATCAGAAGACCATGACGTTGGCAGGCATCTTTGCCCTCATCTTCTTCATCATCTATGCAAGTCGTACGATATTCATTGGGAACACTTCATTCGGTGGTCCCGATGATCTGAAGATCTATTACACGATTTTCCTCGTCTTCCATATCACATTGGCTACAGTCGGTGCGGTATTCGGGCTTATGAGCTTATGGACAGGCTATCAGGATCGTCTGAAAAGACACAGGAAACTTGGTCCGATCACGAGCATCATTTGGTTCTTTACCGCGATCACCGGTGTAGCCGTCTATTTGCTTCTGTACGTCTTTTACCATGGAGGGGAGACGACTTCCGTCATTAAGGCCATCCTTGGAAATTGATCAAACAGCCGCCAGCTTATTGGCGGTTTTTTTATTTTCACTCATTGCAGAACGGTTGTGATCGAAATCTGTGAATATCATAGGTTTATACCGAATAGTTTAAGGTGGAAGGAGGATATACGATGATACGAACCCTTGAAGAACGAGACTATAGCCAGTCCCTGCAGCTGTCAGAATACGCGTTTCAATATAAGCTATCTGAAGAGGAGCGGGAACAAAGAAGTGAACAGATGGGGGATCAGAAGATCTTTGGGATCTTCCACGATGATCACCTGGCGGCCAAGCTTCACCTCATGCCATTCCAGACTTGGTTTGGAGAACGGATGATCCCGATGGGAGGCGTGGCCGGAGTCGCCACCTACCCGGAATATAGGAGGAATGGGTATGTAAGGAAGCTCCTCCTTCATTCTCTAGAAGCAATGAAGGAAGCGGGACAGTTTATTTCCATGCTCCATCCGTTTTACATTGATTTCTACCGGAAATTCGGTTGGGAGGTATTTGCATCCTATCGCCAGATGACAGTGGATCAGAAGGAATTGAGTCCCTTATCAACCGCCACGTGTACCATTCGACGTGAAGGGGTGACCAAAGAAGTAATGGAAGCCTATGATCGATACGCAAAGAAACATAATGGGATGCTCGTTCGCACGGATGCATGGTGGAAGAAGAAAGAAGATCAGTGGCACGTAGCGACCTATCATGCCGACGAAATGGAAGGGTACATACTATACACTATCTCAGAAGGCGTGATGACCGTCGATGAATTTCTCCCACTGACCCCGGGGGCAAGGAAAGGGCTGTGGAATTTCATTTGTCAGCATGATTCCATGGTATTAACGGTTAAGGTGAAGCTGGCAGAAGGGGAGGTTTTGCCCTTGATGCTGAAAAATCCACGCATCAAGGTGGAGGACTATCCTTATTTCATGGCAAGGGTCGTGGATGTAGAGCCGTTTCTAAAAACGTATTTGCGCGATAAAGAAACATTCGAAGCCTTTACGTTGAAGGTAGTGGATCAACATGCAACTTGGAATTCAGCTGTCTGGCATCTTTCGGTGAATGGGGTGGAACGACGTGATGGCAGCCCGGCAGATGTGGAAGTGGGCATCAAGGAATTATCAGCCTTCACTTTTGGCTTTTTGAGTGCGGCCGATTTAGAGGCTATGGGTCATATCGACGCTGATGAGGTCGCCTTTCTTGAATCGGTCAGTACAACAAGGCAGACCTGCTTCCAAGATTTTTTCTGATTGAACGACAAAAGGAGCCCTTATGGGGGCTCCTTTTGCATGGTGTTACAATTTGAAGTTGAGCTTGATGATTCCAGCTTCCTTCGCGGAATTGAACAGGATCAGCAAAAACGGACCAATGACAAATCCCATGACTCCGAAGAGCTTAAGTCCGAGATACATGGCAATAAGCGTTGCCAGTGGAGAGAGTCCGATATGCGTCCCCATTACTTTGGGTTCGACCGTCCTTCTGATAATGAGAAGGACGGCGGCAAGCACGGAAAGCTGTGTACCAAGGCTGATGTCTCCCGTGATGAAGTGGTAAAGGGCCCAGGGTCCAAGTATGGCAATGGAGCCGACCAGGGGAAGGAAATCGATCAACCAGATGATGACCGACATAATGATGGCCACTTCAGGTGTGATGATGAGCAATCCGATCAACGTCACGATAAAGATCAAGATGCTGACCAGGAACTGAGCCTTGAAGAATCCGAAGAACACGCCGGTCATCCTTGAGATCATAAAGTTCACCTTTTCAGCCGTCGCATCGGTCAAATGACTGTAGATCATATGTTTGATGCGAGGAAGATCGAGCATGAACAGGAACAGGGCTATGAGGAAGACGAGAAGGCTTACCAGGAAGTTGGGTATGTATGTTAGATAAGCGCTTATCTTTTCTAGATTGAAGGACTGCAGGATTTTGGATTTGGACCGGTCCAAGAAGTGCTGCACATCATCCGAGAATTCCTTCACGACGGTATCGGGGAGGTCTTTGGATAAGTCAAGAAGACGATCCTCATACTCTTCCCAGATGTCTCCTACCTTTGAAATATAATGAGGGGTGTTTTCAACGAGTTTGACCCCTTCGCCTACGACTTTGGTTGTCACGAAATAACTGGTAACTCCCAAAAGGAGCAAAAAGAGGATAAAGATGCTCATAACCGACACCTTGCGCTTCCAATCGAATCGTCCCTGAAGCATTCTGACTGAAGGCTCAAGGATCAAGGCCGTCATGAATGCCAAGATCAATGGCAATGAAATGGGCAGGATGAAAAGGCAAAGCAGAATGAACACGATGAACAGCCCAAGATAAATCAGGAATTTTTTGTTTTTGAATCTAGCCAATGGAGTACTCCTTCCTACGTCACACTATATCTATATTATATGTGACGGATAAAAGATTGAACAGTCATTTTGCATGGTGGAAAAGAAATTCCCAACCGGCCACGGGCATAATAAAAGACTGCCCTGGGGCAGTCTTTTGTATTACCACGCAAATTCTGCTGCTTCTTTCTTAACGTCGTTCAAGAGCTTCTCGCATGACGTGATCAAATGCTTCGGGAAGGTTTCTCCTTCTCCATATTCCACGCCATGAGGGTAGTAGTGCTTGCCGAGGAGCGGTGTCATGAGCTGGATGACAGCATCGTGTTTGCCCACATCCCCTTCCACGGCGAGGCCTTGCAGGCGAAGGTAAAATATCCCTTCTCGAATTTCAAATTTACGATCATAGGTCACACGTTCATAATCCCATTGACCGGCACGGACGAGGCCGTGGGACTCCATGATGTCATCCAGTCGATTCAAGTCGACTTTAATCTCTTCAAAACCCGTTTCAGTGAAATGCATTGTATTCCCTCCTAGATGGTCAAGCGATAGCCTTTCCTTTTGAAAAGGTGCCTTATATTCTCCTATTAATAATAGTGGAAAAAACGTTTTCATGCAATGTCTTCCAGTAGAAGAAGATGGCGATTTGCGTAATGTTTTCCCCATTTTCTGAATTTTGACCCTGTCCACTTCGTGATTCCGAGAATCCTTAGTGTTGAGAGAGTGAAAAATATGCTATCCTTTAATGTAGGCAGATTGAACAAAAGGATACTACCTCTACCACCTGAAACATATAATGATAGTAAATAGAGAAGGGAGGGGGAAGATCTGAAGACCTTGCTTAGGATCGGTATCATTCTTATCATCTTTACCGTGTTTGGGATCTATCAGGACCAAAAACAGGAAAATGAACCGCTCAAGGGTCCGGACGTCCAGACGCTGGAGGACAAAGATGATCAATTGGATCAGTCGACAGAGACCCCGCCTGGAGAAAGACCAAAAACCGGCCTATCCGTTTATATCGGTAAGAACGTCAATGAAATCAAAAAAGAATTTGGAGAACCAGACCGTATAGATGACAGTGCGTTCAATTATGATTGGTGGGTTTACAATGTGCCGGATACGGAATACATACAATTCGGGGTCAGGGACAAGAAGGTGGTCTCCCTTTATGCCATCGGGAACGGCCTTGATGTTGCCCCGTATAAACTAGGACAAAAGCTTGAGGACATTTATCGATTCACCATCGTCGACTCAGAAATCGTCGTCAAATCTGATTCTGGATCCTATCAGTTTGAACTGAACGAAGAGGACCTCAATACGAGGCTGTTGGTCCCACTTGGCGATCTGTATGCCCAATTGTACCTGGACAAGTTCACCGGTGAACTATCAAGTATCCGCTTCATGGACAGTGAAACCCTTGTTGCAATGCATCCTTATGAAATGATGTATAGGGGGGAACTGGCAGAAGAGGTGCCGCCTTCTGAAGAAGAGTGGGAGGAAGTAAACGAAGCGAACGAAAAGCAGATATACGCCATCACAAATATCATGAGGAAGCAATATGGAGAATCCACACTCCAATGGGATGAAACCACGGCGAACGCCGCCAGGGGCCACAGTCGGGAAATGCACGATAAAAACTACTTTTCCCACGAATCGGATGCCATGGGTTCATTGACAGATAGACTGGATAAACAGGGTGTCCCTTATCAAACGGCTGGTGAGAATATCGCTTCCCAGTACCTTGATGGTCCTGAAGCCGTGCATGGGTGGCTGAATTCAGATGGGCACAGGAAAATCCTTTTGGACAAAGCATTCACCCATATCGGTGTCGGGGTTTACAAAGGGTACTATACCCAGAATTTCATCAAAAAGCCCGATTTACCTTAAAGAGATCCCGGATTCCCCGGGATCTTTCGTCATTTTTTGAAAATAAAGAAGGAGCCAGTCGAGTGGGCGATGACCTTACCGTCTGATCTGATCACTTTTCCTTCGACGACCATGGTCTTCGTCCCATGATGGAGAATCTGTCCTGTCGCAGTTAATTCACCGCCTGTTCCCGGTGCAAGATAATGGACATTCAGGTTGGTTGTAACGGCTCCATATCCTGAAGGGAGCGCCCGATTGGCCAATGTACCCATGATGGTATCCACCATCGTAGCCGTGATACCTCCATGCACGATCCCTAGAGAATTATGGGTAAGGGGGGTGATGGGAATTGTGAGTGTGAGGGTTTCATCCTGTTCTCCCCATTCCATTCCAAATACACCGCCAAGGAGAGGTCCCCCATCCTCCTGCTTTTTCCTCATGCCCGCCAGCATCTGACCAAGGGAGTGTAGATCCTCTTCTGATGCGTATTCCATGCATTCATTCAAAAGCTTCGCTAAATCTTCTTTCATCGTATTCCATCCTTCTTTCCTCATGCTGAATCGTCTTACATCCCGTCCATCGTACTATATCCATGATCGTTTCACCAATCTTTTTCTCCTTTCATACACTGTACTAGGTAAATGCCTGAATGGGAGGTGTGGGGAGTGGGGAAATTACATCCGAAAGTGAATGAGTTCAAGGAATTCGTCAAGAAACACCCTAAGATCATCAAGGATGTGCGCAGTGGCCAGGCAAGCTGGCAGGAATTGTTCGAAGACTGGTATCTTCTCGGAGAAGATGATACGAGGTGGAACAGCTATAGGGACAAATCCGAGCAGAAAGAAGAAAAGAAAGCAGAGGAATCCAAGAATGGATGGATGGACCAGGTCGGGGAAATCGTCAAGAAAATGGATGCCAATCAGCTGCAGAAGCATATTACCAATCTCAGTGAAGCCTTGGGTACTGTCCAGGGGGTCATCAGTCAGTTTCAATCCGGTAAGGGAGATGCAGCGCCAAGGGAAGAAACACCCAAACGGCCTTCTCACCCGTTTTCATTCAGACAGGATTAAGGAGGGGAACAGAGTTGAGAAGTGATATCATCGAATACATCCACGCAAGCGATGATCTGAAGCGGTATCTTCGGGATGCACCACAGTGGTACCGTACGCTTTCCAGGAATCCGGATCAGCTGGAAAAGTTTGAGATCGCTTCGATTCATCATTTCGAAAAAACAATCCCCCATCGGGTTCAGAAGTTTTCCAATGGCGTTCAGATGGCCACTATGATGATTTCTATGTTTCAGGCCATGAACAATGGTTGATGAGAAGAGCTCCGGATAAATATTAAAAGGATGGGGATGGCTAATAGCAAGGAGTGATGGAAGATGAAAAAAAGAACCCTTCTTGCTATTGGGCTTGTTTCCCTAACATTGTCGGGATGCCGTGATACCCCGCCTGAGCCAAAAAGTATAGCAGTTGCTGCACACGTGGAAAACAGCTTATCAGTGAAACATCTTACCCGGGGCAACGAAGTGCTCGTGGAGTGCATCGCCACGGGCGTGACGTTTACAGACAGACAAAAGGGTGCGACGGCTGGAAAGATCGTGATCAGGTCCGGTACGGCAAACGTCTATGAAGAGCATCGAACGGCTGCATTCATCATCAAAGGGATGCCCAAGGGGACCCATTTGATTGAGCTTGAAGTCGTGGGGATGGACAATAAGCCCCTGGGCATGAAGAAAAAATTCTATGTGACCATCTCATAGCATATTCGCTTCCTGCCTCTATATCTGTTAGAATACGGATATGGAGGTGGGCATGATGCTTGCTACTATTGAAAGGATGGAAATCCTGGACACTGCAGATGAACTATCTCAGATGATTTTGCAGTCAGAGGTGGTCGAGAACTATCGCAAGTGTTTATATAAAATGCAAAACAACGAAGAAACGCAGCGCAAGGTAAGGCGTTTTACCAAAATGAAGGACCTGTATGAAGAGGTTCAGCGTTTTGGCCGCTATCATCCCGATTATAAAACGGTGATGAAAGAGATCCGTGAGGTCAAGCGGGAAATGGACCTCGATGACCACGTAGCGGAGTTCCGGAGGGCCGAAAATGAACTTCAGGATCTCCTCGATGAAGTCAGTCACTTAATCGGGCATTCGGTTTCGACCAATGTCAAAGTTCCTTCTGGTAATCCCTTCTTTTCTTCAGGGGGCGGCTCCTGCGGGGGCGGCTGTGGGTCAGGTGGAAGCTGCAGTTGTTCTGCATAAAAAAAGATCAGGTGGATGCATCCACCTGATCTTTTTTATTTGAAACGGACACAATCAGGACAGAGGTTCCCACAACAGAACATTTTTTCCTGAGGCACATAGAACCGATGCCTGTACACAGAAAGGTCATCGGATGCTCTGAAAAAAATGGTTTCCGAGTGGAGCATTTTTCCACGCATGGCGCGTGCAGACCATTTCCGGATATGGTATTCCAACTCTTCCCGACTAAGCTTCGACTCTACATACAAAAAAGGGATTCCGGCTCGCTTTTGGACCTTTGCGTCCAAGATATGCTCTTGTGCCTGAAGATGGGTGAGGAACTGATGCCAAATGGTTTCGAGGTCCATCGATTTCACTCCGTTCGCATTGGGTTCACGTATCATCATGCGCTTGATTGTTTCATTCGGTTTATGCTAGACTTGAAAAAAAGTGATTCCTAAAGGGGAAGCAAAATGTTGACGGAGAGACAAGGTTTAGTTGTTTATTTACATAGTCTGAAGCATGCGAAGTCCCTACGGCGCTTCGGAAATGTGCATTATGTTTCAAGGAAGATGAAATATGTGGTCCTGTACTGCAATCAGGAAGATCTCCAAAGCATCATGGAGAAAATTTCGGGATATTCCTATGTGAAGCGGGTTGACCCTTCTCACAAGCCTTTTATCAAGTCCGTGTTTGAGAATTCACGACCGGATAAGGCGAAGGAGTACGATTATAAGATGGGCTTTTAGGAGATGCCGTGAGACGGCATCTCTTTTCTATTGCAACGGAGGGATATAGTGGTTCAATCTGAGTATGGCAATCAGATGCTGGTAATAGAGAGCCTTTTCAGGATAGAGGGTCGAAGGCTTTACATCCATCTCGATGATCGTCTTACCGAGGCGCCCGGCTGTCTCTTCAAATAGGCTGTATCGTTTGTTCGGTAGGGTGTGTGGATTGGGCACGCCTTCCCTGCAGATATAAATGGCCTGGAAACCGCCTTCTGTAGTGGGCTCCATCACGACGGCAAGTGACGTCACGACGCGGTCCTTCATATCCGTATGGAAGGCCATCATATGCTTGAGCCGGTCTCGGTTGTGTTCTGCAAGTGCCGCCAACTCATAAATATCAGAAAATCCTTCTCCTAGCTCGATAAAACGTTGAATCATGGTATTCCCCTTTTCCTTTATGTATTGAAATCCATTATTTCAAAATAGGCCATAATAGTAAAGACGCATCAAACATAAAAAGCCCTGCAGCAATACTGCAGGGTCCTTCCATATCCATTTCTGGATCGAAGGCAAAGGGAGAGGAGAAACCGGAGGAAGAACTTATGGGGAATCGTAAGTCTTCTCCGCGGTTGGCAACAACATCAGTAGAGATGCTGTTACCTACAGTATCACCAATGTTCCTTGGAATATACCTGTGATCTGAAAAAATCGGGCTGTGGCGATTCTTGTTGAAATATGATAGGATAATGAAGAAAAATACATATATGGTGGATGATTATGAGAGTAATTTCTGGAAGTTTCAAAGGTAGACAGTTGAAGGCTGTCCCGGGAAGCGGGACGAGGCCGACTACGGATAAAGTAAAGGAGTCCCTTTTCAATATGATCGGTCCCTATTTCGAGGGAGGAACGGCCCTGGATCTATTTGCGGGAAGCGGCGGCCTCGGGATCGAAGGCTTGAGCAGGGGGCTTGATAAGGTCGTGTTCGTGGACCGGGACCAACAGGCAATCAAGACGATCAAAATGAATCTGGCCGAGTTGGCGCTAGGGGATCATAGTGAAGTGTATCGCAATGACGCGGTCAGGGCTGTGAAGGCGTTGATCAAAAGGGAAATGACATTCGATTATATTTTTCTTGATCCACCCTATAAGCAGCAGAAGCTCCATGATCTGCTCACGGTCATCGATGAACATGCACTCTTGGATGAAAACGGTTCCATAGTATGTGAGCACAGTTCTGATATCAGACTGGCCGATCAGGTTGGCAGCTTGCATAAGAGTAGAGAAGAAACCTACGGGATCATCCGTATTTCCATCTTTAAACAGGAAGATTAAACGAAATCTGGAGGATAGAATCATGACCAACATTGCAGTTTGTCCGGGGAGTTTCGACCCCATTACATATGGACATTTGGATATCATCACACGCGGGGCAAAAGTGTTTGATAAAGTTCACGTCGTGGTGTTGAGCAATTCATCTAAGCAGCCATTATTCACCGTTGATGAACGGATGGAGCTGATCCGTCAATCCACGGCTCATTTACCCAATGTTGAAGTGGCTTCCTTTCAAGGGCTTCTGGTGGATTACGCCAAGAAGGTCCATGCGAGTGCCATCATCAGGGGATTGAGAGCTGTTTCCGACTTCGAGTATGAAATGCAGATTACATCCATGAACCGTGTCCTCGAAGATGAAATTGAAACCTTTTTCATCATGACCAACAATCAATATTCGTTT
Source organism: Rossellomorea marisflavi (assembly GCF_001274775.1). Classification (GTDB taxonomy): domain Bacteria; phylum Bacillota; class Bacilli; order Bacillales; family Bacillaceae_B; genus Rossellomorea; species Rossellomorea marisflavi. Next base: position 1,413,599 of record NZ_LGUE01000001.1, on the reverse strand, counting down.
TTGAGCTCGAGTATCGTGAAGGAGGTTTCGAAATATGGAGCAGATATTTCAGAGCTCGTCCCGAAGCCGGTTGAAGAGGCGCTGAAACTGAAATATAAGCAGGCACGTTAAAGATTCTCACAAAAAAATCCGAACGGAACCGATATTCAATGAATGCCGGTGGCCGTTCGGATTTTATTTGTTTTCACCTTGATTTTCATGAGGATCTCAGCCTTTTGGCATATAGCAGGCAGTAAAGGAGGAGGCAGATGATTGTGAACAGGGGACCAGTCTTTGTTAGTATATCCATCGCGTCGATCCAGAAGGAACTTGTTTGCTGAGAAAATACAGGAATGGCCCCTGTAGCTTCCCCGTCGGTCAGTCGGCCAAAGAGAGGTTTGAATAAAAAGATCGTGATGAGGGCAGCAGCGACTCCATGAAGGATCCGGGCGAAAAAGAATGGTTTGAACCGGATGTCGGTCTCTGCCAAAATGCTTGCCACCTGAGCCTGGATGCTGAATCCGCTGAAGCCTAATAGGAAGCTGACCAAGACAGCCTGTTGAAATAAGCTCACCTCCGCCAATTCGCTTGTCATTTGTGACCCCAGGGTGATTTCGAATAACCCGGGTATGACAGGGATGCTCAGGTTAGGCGGAAGGTGGAAGAAAGAGAGCAGGGAAGAGATAGCTGATGACAGTACTGTCGTGATATGCAAATGATAGAGAACCTGGTTCAGTACTGAGAAGAGGATGATGAACCCTCCGATCATGAGCAGGGATTGAATGGAAGAACTCACGGCATCCCCAAGCAACTTACCGAGGGGGCGATGATCAGCCATACGGCTTTCATGGAGCCCTCTAAAGGCTTCTTTGACAGAGAATTTCCGTCGCACCGACCGCTCTGCCCCTTCATGATCATTCCTTCCATAAAACCGCATCGTCAATCCGACCACAACATTGCCGAGATAGTGTGAGAGGGCAAGGATGATGCCCAATGTGGCATTCTGGAAGAACCCGGCCGATACGGCCCCGAAGATGAAGAGTGGATTGGACGAATTGGTGAAGGAAACGAGACGCTCCGCTTCGATCCGTGATAACTGTCTTTCCTGCCGGAGCCTCGCGGTGAGCCGAGCTCCTGCCGGAAATCCCGAGGCCATTCCCATCGACCAGGCAAACCCACCGACACCAGGTACCTTGAAGAGCGGTCTCATCAACGGTTCGAGGAGTATCCCGATCAACCTGACCACACCGAATCCTATCAGTAGTTCCGATACGATAAAAAACGGCAATAAGGATGGAAAGACGATCTTCCACCAGATATCAAGGCCACGGGTGGAGGCTTGCAGCGATTCTCCCGGCATGGAAATCAGTGCGGCTGCCATCATGAGAGCGCCGCCTGATAATAATACGGTTTTCCATTTTGTCATAGTCAAACGATACCCTCCTAGAGCGTCCTGCCCTGTCTACGGATTTCCTTATAATGTGAAAGTTTGATAAAATAAAGGTAACTTGTCCTCTTAATACCCAATATACTCATAGCACTTGGAAATAGACCATATGATGTACAAACAGCATGCGGAGGGGATCGCCATGAACAGACCGAAAGTTGGATTGGCCCTTGGCTCAGGAGGGGCAAGGGGGTTTGCCCACCTTGGTGTCCTGAAAGCTTTCGTAGACGAAGGGGTCCCGGTGGATATGATCGCAGGGAGCAGTATGGGTGCTCTGGTAGGCTGTTTTTATGGAGTCGGCCATCAAATGGAGGATCTGTATAAGCTGTCCACCACATTCAGAAGAAAATACTTTTTGGATTTCACCGTCCCGAAGATGGGGTTTATTTCAGGAAAGAAAATCAAGGATTTCATCCGATTATTCACCCACCAGAAAAATATCGAAGATCTCAATCTCCCCGTCCGCGTCGTTGCCACGGATATCACGAACGGCGAAAAGGTCGTATTCTCGTCCGGGCCCATCGCCGAGGCTGTGCGAGCGAGCATCTCGATCCCGGGTGTGTTCGTTCCTGAAAGAATCAATGGGAGGATCCTTGTGGACGGCGGGGTGATTGACCGGGTCCCGGTGTCTGTGGTGAAAGAAATGGGGGCGGATATCGTCATTGGAGTGGATGTATCCCACGTAAAGCGAAATGCCGACATCACGACCGTATACGATGTCATCATGCAGAGCATTGATATCCTGCAGCTTGAGATTGTCGCGCACAGGGAGATCTCATCCGACTTCATGATCCGTCCCCATGTGGAAATGTACAGCACCAGGGCTTTCAAGAATATAGAGGAAATCATCGAGATCGGGGAGGATGAAGCAAGGAAAATCATCCCCTCCATCAAAAAAGCACTGGACGATTGGAAGGAGTAGCAACAATGAAAATGAAGACACTGATCAGGACTCTGATCATCATGACGGTCCTTATGGTGGCCGCATCATTCTATTATCTGCCCTATTATGTGACGAAGCCGGGCGATGCCCATGAACTCAGTCCGATTGTAAAAGTCGAAGATGGATATGACAGCAAGGGCGAACTGATGCTCACGACTGTCAGGATGGGAAAGGCGAATATTTTTGCCTATATCGTGGCGAGTCTGAGTAAGTATGAGCATATTTATCCCGTGGATGAAATCAGAAGCCCTCATGAAACGGATGAAGAATACAATTTAAGACAGCTTCAGCTCATGGCTGATTCCCAGAATAACGCCGTGGAAGTGGCATTCGAAAAGGCAGGAAAGCCGTATGAATTCCAATACAATGGAATCTATGTCCTGAGCATCTATCCTTCCATGCCCGCAGAAGACGTATTGAAAGCAGGGGATCGGATCACAAAGATCGATGATCAGGCCTTCCAATCGTCCAGAGAATTCATCTCGTATGTCGAAGGAAAGAAGTCGGGTGATCAAGTTGCGATCACGTTTAAGCGTAACGGGAAGACAGAAACGGCTGAAGTCCCCCTGCAGGAGTTTCCTGATATGAAAGATAAAGTCGGTCTCGGGATCACCCTCACGGACGACAAGGAAATCATCACCAATCCGAAGGTGAAGCTGAAGACCGAAGATATTGGTGGTCCTTCTGCTGGTTTGATGTTCAGCCTGGAAATCTATGATCAGCTCACGAAAGGTGATTTGACGAAAGGGCATGATATTGCCGGCACTGGGACCATTTCTGAAGATGGTACCGTGGGACGGATCGGTGGAATTGAACAGAAGGTTGTTGCAGCAGACAAAGCAGGTGCAGAATACTTCCTGGCCCCGGACGAAACGATCACTAAAGAAATGAAAAAGGAATACCCCGACCTGGAGTCGAACTATAAAGGGGCCGTCAGGACGGCAAAGGATATCGATACCAGCATGAAGATCATACCGGTCAAGTCATTCGATGAGGCGATCGCATTCCTTCAAACGTTAAAAGCAAAAAAAAGCTGATCCCGCCGGGGGTCAGCTTTTTTGTAATTGGAGGGGAGGGGTGGACCATTCCTTTTTCATGGATTCCATTCGAGCATCCGGTCCTTTCAGGCCCATGGAAAAAATATTCGCTGCCCTGATATCAAGGGCAGCCTCAACCGGGTCGGCACTGGAAAGCTTGCTGATCAGTGGAAGGGAAATAGCTTTTTTGTGCAACCTTAGATACTCACGGCCAGAGGCACTCATGGCAAGAAGTCTGATGTAAGACGGACGACTGCTGCGGGCACTCATTTCTTCTTTAGTGACGTTCATCAGGATATGAAGGAGCATCCGTTGTAGCCTTGTCCATGTATAACGCTTTGATTTCAATCTGTTCATACACTCGGTGAAACTTGAAGATCGACTGGCACATTCCACGATGCGGTGTTCGATTCCTTCTTCAATTTCATATATCCTCCGGAGTTGATCGATCGGGGTGGAGAGGATCTTATATTGAAGCAGCGGCCAATAGTCTTCCCACCGATGAAGAGAGCCATATGTATCTTCATATGCTTTGAGGGCGCGCATGCTCTCAGGGGGCAAGAGCGAGCGGATCTCCCCCGGGTCCCCATCACCGAAAAGGGCTTTCCTTATACTCGTTGCACTCGCGATCGATGGAGAAGCGAAATGTTCATCATGATAGTCAGCGGCCTTCCTGGTAACGGTATAAGCCTTCATCCCGCTGTCGATCTCATCCCTTGCCTGGATATAGTGGAAGCCCAAGATATTATTGGGCTTGCTCAGATCGATGAAGGGCTCTTTCAATCCGAGGGAAAGGAATGCTTTTGAGAGGGCGGCGGGATAGCTCAATCCTTCCTTAGAATACTTCCTGATAGCCGCATTGTACTCTGCCTGCCTTGTCTGGAGCGTATTCGCCGTCCCTTCAAAGGTTTCAATATTTCCATCCTCACTTCCAAAACAGAAGCTTGAACACCCGACAGAATCAAGAAGGGATACCGCTCCCTTCGCGAAAACCGATGAATGCTGGGTCGCAAAGCTGTATGGGAGTTCGATTACGAGATCCACTCCCGCGTGCAGTGCCATGCCGGCCCTCTCCCATTTGCCGAGGAGTGCAGGCTCCCCGCGCTGAAGAAAATAACCGCTCATGACGGCTACGGTGACATCGGCACCCGTCAATTCCTTGGTCATTTCCAGATGGTGCAAATGGCCGTTATGAAATGGATTGTACTCGACTATGATTCCTGTTGCATTCAATATACGATCATCCTTTCCGTTTCTCATGGATATAGGTGGTGCTCCTTTTCCCATTATACCCGAAGATACTCCAGCACCTCCAAAACGCACCGTAAAGGAATATGAGAAAATATTTGAAACCAGTCCGATATAAACGTTATAATAGCAACACTGACGTTGAAAAGCGTGTAAAGAAAAAATATTGACAAACGGTATTATGAAAGCTATAATTACCTTTGTTGCCTTGAGGTGATGACAAATTGAAATGGTCAATCATTCAATTACAAAAGTACAGAGATAAAGGAATGCCGATTGATGAAACGGTTGATCTCAACGATATAAAAGAGATTGATCCGCAAGTCATCAGAGTTTCCCCGATCCATGTGACAGGCAGGGCCGACATCGCTTCAAATCGTGTCACCTTCCACCTGCATATTGAAGGGAAATTGGTTCTTCCATGCTCAAGAACCCTCGTCGAAGTGGATGTGCCTGTCGACCTCCATACGATTGAAACGTACCTTCTCGATGAACGGGAGTACGACATGTATGAGGAAGAGGAAATACATCGCATTGAAGGGGACGTAATTGACCTAAAACCAGCTATAAGAGAGTTGCTGATACTTGAGATTCCCATGCAGGTACTCAGTGATGAAGCGAGGGAACAGAATGAAATGCCTTCCGGTAAAGACTGGGAAGTAATGACGGAAGAACAGGCTCATGCTGTCGATAAAGAGGAAGAGAAGAAAGTAGATCCTCGTCTCGCTGACTTGGCAAAACTTCTTGATCAAAACAAGAAATCTTAAAAGCGAAGTACCAGTTCGTTCTGGCTTCATAGACGACTATCTTTTAAGGAGGTGGGAAGAATGGCAGTACCTTTTAGAAGAACATCTAAAACAGCAAAAAGACAACGTCGTACACACTTCAAACTCAGTGTACCAGGTATGGTAGCATGCCCAAACTGTGGTGAAATGAAACTTGCACACCGTGTTTGCAAAGAGTGCGGAACGTATAAAGGTAAAGAAGTAGTAAGCAAATAATTGCCGACTGCTGCAAAAGCGTGAAGAGACCATGGCTCTTCACGCTTTTTTGCATAGATAAAATGATTATAAGGAGAGAACAGACGTGGGATCGTTTATAATGCACACTAATGAAAGCGGAATCATGAGGTTTGTCTTGAATCGTCCCGAAAAGCGGAACGCCATCAACTTCGATTTGATCGAGGCTTTTTCCCGATGCCTGGATGAATGTGAAAAAGGGGAAGTGAAGATGCTCCTACTAACCGGTGCGGGAACAGATTCATTTTGTTCAGGAGGCGACCTCTCTGCATTCCACGGGCTTAAGACGGAAGAAGAGAGCTACGGCATGCTCAGGAAGATGGGGGATGTACTGGTCCGTCTGGCGTTCCTGCCCATTCCAACATTGGCACTGGTCAATGGTACAGCTGTAGGTGGAGGCTGTGAAATCGCGGCAGCCTGTGATCTGCGGATCGCGGCCGATGATGTGAAGATGGGGTTCGTCCAAGGGAGACTGGGCATTTCCACAGGGTGGGGCGGCGGCACCCTGCTCCATGAGAGGATTTCTTCTCCACGCGCCATGGAGCTTTTGATGACCGGGACCATCAAGAGTGCAGAAACCTTGTATGACTACGGATTCATCAATGCTTTGGTGAGTTCCGCCCATAGATTGGAAGACCACCCGATCGTAACAAGCATGGAAGAGAAGAGTATAGGGACACTGAAAGCATATAAACAGCAGCTACTCGACCGCTGGGACAAGGCTGTCCTGATGGAAAATATAGAGAGGGAGATCCGGCGATGTTCCAAGCTCTGGGCGTCAGACGACCACCATCAAGCGGTGGAAAGATTCTTGAACAAAAAGTAGGAAGAGCGATTCTATCTACTCTAGTAAGGGCATAAGTATGGGTATATGGATTTTACAGGAGGAGATGGAGATGTCTTCGAATAGACAGGACGCTTGGAACCAGGATGAGGATGTGTTGTTGGCGGAAGTGGTCTTGAGATATATAAGGGATGGAGGCACACAGCTTCAGGCCTTTGAAGAGGTGGGGAAGAAACTTTCAAGGACTTCAGCCGCCTGTGGATTCCGGTGGAACTCTTTCGTGCGCAAGCAATACAAATCAGGAATCGAGCTTGCGAAGAACCAGCGGAAACAAACCAAAAGGGGTGCCCCTCAAGTTAAAAAAGAAGCCTCTCCTGAAGTGGAACAGATCAAAGAAGCAACAGACCTGTCGGTTGAGAGCATCATTCACTATTTACAACGAGCCGAGGAGTCTGTACGTCATGAAGAAGAGATCAGGAGTGAAAATCAAAAACTCCTTAACCAAATCGATCAGCTTCAGGAAAAAATGAAAGAAATTGAAACGCAGCTCTATAATTATGAGTCGAAATATTCTCTTCTTGAAGAGGACCACAAATCCCTTCTGGCCATATTCGAAAAAGCAAGGAAGATGGCCCTTTTGCAGGGAAATGAAGATAAAGTCAAATTCCAGATGGATAAAAACGGGAATCTCCAGCGGTTAAATAAGTAAAAAAATCCGAACCCCCGGAATGTCGGGAAGGTTCGGATTTTTTCGTTGATCAACCATGCTTTTGTTCTGATACTCCTTCAGGGAACCACACCATGGGATTCTCGCTGAGATCCCGTTCGACATCATACGTGACTTGATGAAAGTCCATCCTTTCCCAGAACCCCTGGGACTTGATGCGGGAATTTGTTTTGATCGGAAGCCCGAAGCTTTTGGCGAATTCCACGAGGATGCTGCCGTATCCTTTATTCTGATACTTAGGAAGGACTTCAAGCTTCCACAACTCAAGGTAATTTTGAGCTGGATCGAAGTACTGGTCGAACCTTGCATCACGCTGGTAAAGACTCATGCGGGCAACGAGCGTGTCGCCGAAATAGATTCCATAAAACGGGGATTCGCTATCGTTTTCAATGATATTTTCCTGAAGGTCGTCGAGCATGGAAAGCTCTTGAACACCATATTCTTTAAACTTCTTAAACTCTTCGAGAGTTTTGTAATTGACTTTCAGCTTCTCTACTTTATTTGCCATTTGAAATCCCTCCTGAAACATTTGAATGATTGCGGATGATCCGCTTTCAATTTATTTACCCTTAATTGCCCGATATATTATTATTATATAACAAATAAACAAAAAATTCTGCACTCAAATGAGAAAACGTTTACATTTTAGAGAGGAATTCCACGATTTTTGTAGAATTCCTACTATGAAGGAGGGGGAGAGATGATACAGAAAATACTCATCGCCAATAGAGGGGAGATCGCTTCGCGGATCATTTCCACCTGCAAACAGTTATCGATTGAAACCGTAGCGGTCTATTCAGATGCAGATGAAGAGATGCCGTTCGTCAAAGAAGCGGACCATTCATTCAGGATCGGGGAGTCTCAAGTGAACCGTTCTTATCTGATGATGGATACGATCGTGGAAGTGGCGAAACGTGAAGGGGTGGATGCCATCCATCCTGGTTATGGTCTATTATCTGAAAATGCTTCATTTGCCAAGCTGGTAGAAGAAGAAGGGCTCATCTTCATCGGCCCCGATTGGAAAACCATCGAGGTCATGGGGGATAAAGTGAAGGCCAGGAAGATCATGAAGGATGCGGGCGTACCTGTCGTACCCGGAAGTGAATCAGGCTGTGCATCCCTTGAATCAGCAAAGCACCTTGCCGCCGAGATCGGCTATCCGGTCATGCTCAAGGCGAGCGGCGGGGGCGGGGGCATCGGGATGATCCGGTGTGCCGATGAACAAGCGCTCGTTCAACATTTTGATTCGACCCGGAATCGTGCAAAAGCGTATTTCGGGAACGACGAAGTATTTCTTGAAAAATGTATAGATGAAAGCCGGCATATCGAAGTGCAGATCTTCGGGGATCAACGAGGTAATCTTGTTCACCTGTTTGAAAGGAACTGCTCCGTCCAACGGAGGAATCAGAAGGTGATTGAAGAATCCCCTTCACCGGCCCTTTCGGAAAAGACCAAGGAGTTGATGCTTGCCGCGGCAGTGAAGGCAGGAAAAGCCGTCGGTTACACCAATGCCGGCACCGTGGAATTCATTGTGGACCGTGATGAGCAGTTCTACTTCCTGGAAATGAATACACGTCTTCAGGTGGAGCATCCTGTGACCGAAGCCGTGACGGAACTTGATCTTGTCAAATGGCAGCTGAAGGTCGCCCAAGGTGAAGAATTGCCCATCTCAGCTCAAGAGGGAATCTTCTCAAGGGGGCACGCCATCGAGTTCAGGATCTATGCCGAAGATCCAAAAACGTTCTTCCCGTCCCCTGGTCTCCTTTCCACACTGAAGTGGGGAGAAAAGAAGGACGGCGTGCGGATCGATGCGGGTTATGCACAAGGGAACAAGGTGACACCGTTTTATGACCCGATGATCGCCAAGTGCATCGTAAGCGGGCAGGACCGCGCGGCTTGCCTTGAGACGGCAAGAAGATTTTTCGGCGGGGTGGAGATCCAAGGGGTCAAAACCAATCTTCCCCTCATCCGGGAAGTATTATCAGCCGATGGGTTCGTTGATGGGGTTTACTCCACTAAATGGCTACAGGATTACCTGTCTGCACAACAACAATCATAATGAGGAGGAACGAATATGAAAGAAATCAAAGCCACCATGGCAGGCACTGTATTGAATGTATTGACCGAAACAGGTAAAAGCATTTCGGCGGGGGAAATGGTACTCATGCTTGAATCCATGAAAATGGAAATTCCCGTTGAAGCGGAAGCTGGAGGAACGGTTGCAGAGGTAAAGGTGAATATTGGAGATTTTGTTAATGAAGATGATGTGCTGATTCTGCTGGAAGATTGACATTCACAAACGAGGAGGTGTAATGATGACATCAAAAACGACTGAGAAGCTTGAGGAAACAAGGGAAAGGATCCGTACCGGGGGAGAAGAGAAGTATCATCAAAAGCTGAAGGAGCAAAACAAGCTATTCGTCCGCGACCGCCTGGAGCAGCTCTTCGATCAGGGGGAATATCAGGAGGACGGGATGTTTGCAAACTCATCGGCCGATGGCCTCCCTGCTGATGGAGTGGTGACGGCTATCGGGAAAGTGGGCGGACAGACCGTCTGCGTCATGGCCAATGATTCCACCGTCAAAGCCGGTTCATGGGGGGCGAGGACCGTTGAAAAGATCATCCGTATCCAGGAAACGGCCATGAACCTGAAAGTGCCGATCCTCTACCTGGTGGATTCAGCCGGGGCAAGGATCACGGATCAGCTCGACATGTTCCCTAACCGGCGTGGGGCTGGACGCATTTTTCATAACCAGGTAAAAATGTCCGGCATGGTGCCTCAGGTTTGTCTCCTTTTTGGACCATCTGCCGCAGGTGGGGCATATATTCCCGCCTTCTGTGATCTGGTGATCATGGTAGAAGGAAATGCGTCCATGTATCTTGGGTCTCCGAGAATGGCGGAAAAGGTCATTGGAGAAAAAGTAACCCTTGAAGAAATGGGCGGTGCGAGGATGCACTGCTCCGTGAGCGGATGTGGTGATGTACTTGCTGCATCTGAAGAAGAAGCCATCAGGGAGGCGCGCCGCTATCTGGGTTACTTCCCTGCGAATTATCAGCAAAAGCCTGCTTTGATCGATGGTGGGGCGCCAGACTCGTCCAAGGTCTTGGAAGACTTGATCCCTCAGCATCAAAATGCCCCGTTTGATATGTACGACGGGATTCATGCCCTGATCGATGAGGGAACCTTCTTTGAGGTCAAGAAATTATTCGCTCCCGAGCTTATTACAGGGTTTGCCCGCTTTGATGGCAGGGTCGTCGGGATCATTGCCAACCAGCCGAAGGTGAAAGGAGGCGTCCTTTTCCATGATTCCGCGGATAAGGGGGCGAAATTCATCCAGCTCTGCGACGCCTTTCATATTCCGCTATTGTTCCTGGCAGATGTACCGGGCTTCATGATCGGTACGAAAGTGGAGCGGGCAGGGATCATACGCCACGGTGCAAAGCTTATTGCGGCCATGAGTTCTGCCACGGTACCAAAGATCTCCGTCATCGTCCGGAAAGCTTATGGAGCCGGACTTTATGCCATGGCAGGCCCTGCATTCGAACCGGATGTGTGCATTGCCCTTCCGACTGCCCAAATCGCCGTCATGGGTCCGGAGGCAGCAGTCAATGCAGTCTACTCCAACAAGATTCAAGCGATAGAAGATCCAAAAGAGCGTATTGCCTATGTCCAACAGAAACAAAAGGAGTATCAGGAGCATATCGATATTTATAAGCTAGCCTCCGAAATGATCGTGGATGAAATCGTAGCTGCAAATGAATTGCGTTCCGTCCTCATCCAGCGATTCGAGATGTACCAAACAAAGGATGTCGAGTTCAGCCATAGAAAGCATCCGGTTTATCCTGTTTGATGGACCGGTGCGTCATGCCCGGAAAGAGTCCCTATTCTTCTCAGGAAGAGTAATGTCTCTTCCGGGTTTTTTATCGTGAGTGTGGGGTATTTTCAGGCGCTCCGCAATATGAAACCTTTTGTATGAAGAATGAGGAATATTTGGTAAAATGAGTGTACATTGAAAGGCGGGGATCGGATGGATATCGGGATCATAGGGGCAGGGGCAGTCGGACTTTTGTTCGCCGGCTACCTTGGTAAACGACATGACGTGACAGTCTATGCAAGGAGAAAAGAACAAAGGGAACAGTTGGAAGCCCGTGGTGTCACAGTGTGGCGCGAAGGGAGTAAAGAGCAGACCGATGTGGGGGCAAAGTCTCTCAGCTCGCTTGACAGCCATCACGATCTTGTCATCCTTGCCGTAAAGGGGTATGACCTTGAGGAATCACTGTTCATCACCGTTCCCACCGATACCCCTCTTCTGTTCATCCAAAACGGAATCGGTCATATGGACTTCCTGAAGACACTTCCTCACGATACCGTCATGGCGGCATCTGTTGAACATGGCGCCCTCAAGGAGAATGATTATACCGTCTTACATAAAGGCGTGGGTGTTACGAACATCGCCTTGGTTCGGGGAGTGCCCGTGCCGTTGCAACGTTTGATGAAAGAAGAGGATGAGGCTTTCCCTTTTGAAGAAGAGGAAGATTATGAAACGATGCTTCTCAGGAAGCTGTTCATCAATGCAGTCATCAATCCACTGACGGCCATTGCCGGCTGTGTGAATGGAGAAATGATGTCGAATCCCCACTACAACGCCCTTATCAGGGAGGTCTATGGAGAACTTCTTCATCTTTACCCCCGTATGGAAGCAGTGATTTCCCTTGAAGACATCGAGAGCATATGTTTGAATACCGCTCAAAACCGCTCATCCATGCTCGCGGATGTGGAAAACGGCAGGAAGACCGAAGTCGAATCCATTCTTGGAGAAATCATCCGGAAGGCTTCACCTGTGGATGTACCGGTCATCCATACGCTCTATCTCCTCGTGAAGGGGAAGGAATCAACAGGGAGGCAAACATAGATGGCTTCTGCATTTTCTTTTATCATGGCGCTCGTTGTCCTCATTCCGTTCGCGGGCTATTTCATCAGTTTCATCATGGCGAAGGAGCTCACCGGAAGTCATCGTAAAGCCGTCCACATCTCTATCGATGTCACCACGATCCTTCTGATGATTTCCGTCCATTTCATCATCGTCGCCATCTGGGAACAATCCTATTTCTGGCTGATCCTGTTGACCGTACTCTGTTCGGCATTATTTTTCACCATCGTGTATTGGAGGCTGAAAGGGGAGGTTGATTACCGGGGAGTGATCAGGGGGACGTGGAGGCTCAATTTCCTTTTGTTTTCTTTTGCCTATCTTGCCCTTATGGTGACGGGTCTCGCTCTCAGGGTGATGGAATCCACCTGAGTCTCAACTTTTTTACCTGTCTTAGGCAAGTTTTTTCCTTTTCCTTTTGTGGAATGATATACTCATCGTTAGGAAATTATGAGCTAGAAAAGGAGTCATTCATATGGAATTGGAAAGCTTGGATATTCCAGCAATCAATCAGTTTGCTTCAAAGTATATGAAACAGGAAGAACCGGTCACTTCTTTCTTTCATTATAATATCAATGAACAGGACGTTTTCAGCCGTCGCCTGGAAGACCTTGGGGAGAGGGAATTTCCTCGGGAAGGACTCGTAACGTGCATCGCCTCCTATATGGAATCGCTTCCTTCGTCCGATGCCGTAGAAACATCCTTGGAAAAACTAAAAAACGATGCCGTGGCCGTCGTTGCCGGCCAGCAGGCAGGACTATTGACCGGTCCTCTCTATACCATACATAAAATCGTGTCCGTCATCAGACTTGCCCGTGAACAGGAACAAAAACTGAATCACCCTGTCGTGCCTGTCTTCTGGATTGCCGGGGAAGATCATGACTATCAGGAAGTAAACCACATCTTCTTGGAACAGGACGGAAAAATCAAGAAGAATGGCTATCCCGAACAGGTCGTCGATAAGCGTATGACTTCCGATGTCGAATATGATCCGGCAGTGATGAAAAACTGGATCTCATCCATACTCAAAGTGCTCGGGGAAACCGAGTTCACGGCTGGTCTTGCAGATGAGATGGACGGCCTTATCCGTGAAGGCGAAGATATCGTCACGTTTTTTGCCCGTTTCATCATGACCCTTTTTAAGGACTACGGGCTCTTGGTGATCGACTCTTCATATGGCGCTTTAAGGAAGCTGGAGGCTCCATATTTCCGCCACCTTATCGAGAACAGCCGTGAAATCACAGATCAAGTACTTATGCAACAGAAGACCATCCAGGCGGAAGGTTTCAATACGCAGCTTGAGATTTCCAGTGATGCAGCGAACATCTTCTTGAATCTGCAGAACGAGCGTGCCTTGCTCGAGAGGGATGGTTCAGGCTTCAAAGATAAGAATAACGACTTCTTCTTCACCAAGGAAGAACTTCTGGGAATCCTCGATGACCAGCCGGGGAGACTGAGTAATAACGTCGTCACGAGACCCCTCATGCAGGAATGGCTATTCCCCACTTTGAGCTTTATCGGGGGACCTGGGGAAATCGCTTATTGGGGTGAACTGAAAAAGGCATTTGAATTCATGGGGATGAATATGCCCCCTGTCATGCCGAGACTGAACATCACCATCCTTGAGCGGACGGTTGCCAAAAGGATTGAAGACCTTTCCCTTTCCTTGCAGGAGGTTGTAAGGAGCGGGGTCAGTCATGTGCGGGATGAGTTCCTGGACAGTCTGAAGCCGAATGAACTCGAGGGAGAATTACATGAGATCGAGACCTATCTGATGGCGAAGTATGAAGGCATCAAAAAAGAAGCGTCCGCTGTGGACAGCAACCTTGAGCCGATCGTCGATAAGAACCTTGAAATCCACCGGAAGCAATTCGAGTTCTTGCGAAAGCGGACGGAAAAATCCATCAGGGATAAGAATGAGCGACAGCTTTCCAGGTTCGATCTCATAGAGAATAGCATCAGGCCGAACGGCGGTCCCCAAGAGCGGACGCTGAATATTCTCTATTATATGAACAGATTCGGTCCGGATTTTGTTAACCGGCTCACCAATCTTCCCTTTACGTTCGACGGAACGCATAAAGTTGTCCACCTATAAGGTATTTAGCGACACGTACCACCATAAAAGGATCGATTTCGCTTGAAACGGCGATTTCGATCCTTTTTTTATGGTGTCTCTTGTCATGAAAACAGGGAAAAAAGAGACAGGTTTAGAGAGGAAATAATATGCAAGAAAAGAATATAGAAAAGAGTGGAGAAAAGTGGGGGGATGTGGTACATTTGTGATAGAAAGTGGGGGCAGTGCATATGTTCATGGGCGAATATCAACATAACATTGATACAAAAGGCCGTTTAATCGTACCTGCCAAGTTCAGGGACCACCTTGGTGATGCGTTCGTCATCACACGCGGTCTCGATGAATGCCTGTTTGGTTATCCCATGGATGAATGGCGCGCACTCGAAGAAAAGCTCAAAGCCCTGCCGCTCACAAAAAAAGACGCCCGTGCCTTTACCCGTTTCTTCTTTTCAGGAGCCACGGAAAGCGAACTGGACAAAACCGGGCGCGTGAACATTCCCACCACGCTTGTGAATTATGCAAAACTTGATAAAGAATGCGTTATATTGGGTGTTTCCAATCGAATCGAGATTTGGAGCAAAGCTATATGGGAAGACTATTTCACACAGTCTGAAGATTCCTTTGCAGAACTTGCAGAGAATATGATCGGATTCGATATCTGATCCCCCACCACTAACAGTCGATTGGAAAGGTGAAACCAACATGTTTAAACACACGACCGTATTATTGAAAGAAACTGTAGACGGATTGAACATCCAGCCAGACGGCATCTACGTGGATTGCACCCTCGGGGGAGCGGGACACAGTGAATACCTGGCAGGGCAACTCTCCAGTCAAGGGCACCTGTACTGCTTCGACCAGGATGAAACGGCCATCGCACATGCCAAAGAAAAATTAGAAGCGTTTTCGGATCGCATCACATTCGTTCAATCCAATTTCAGAAATCTGAAAGCGGAACTTGCGAATCTGGATGTACATAATGTAGACGGGGTGCTATATGATCTTGGCGTATCTTCCCCGCAACTGGACACGCCTGAACGAGGATTCAGCTACCACCATGATGCTCCACTGGATATGAGGATGGACCTTCAAGGTGAATTGAGTGCCTTCCATGTGGTGAATCACTGGTCCTTCGAAGATCTTGTCCGCATTTTCTACCGATACGGAGAAGAGAAGTTCTCCAAGCAGATTGCCCGGAAAATCGAGGCGGCCCGCGAAAAGAAACCGATTGAAACCACCGGGGAATTGGTCGAACTGATCAAAGACGGGATTCCCGCGCCGGCAAGGCGCAAAGGCGGACACCCTGCCAAGCGTGTCTTCCAGGCGATCAGGATTGCCGTGAACGATGAACTCGGTGCATTCGAAGATTCCCTTGAGCAGGCAATCGATATCCTCTCCCCTGGAGGAAGGGTCAGTGTCATCACCTTCCATTCCCTCGAGGATCGCATGTGTAAAACGATGTTCAAGGAAAAGGCTGCAGGACCGCAGCTTCCTCCCGGCTTACCCGTCATTCCGGAAGGGTACGAGCCCGAGTTGAAGCTGATCACACGAAAGCCGATCCTTCCTAGTGAAGACGAGCTAGAAATGAATAATAGGGCACGCTCTGCTAAGCTCCGTATAGCAGAAAAAAATAAATAAAAAATAGAAAAAAGATTGAATAATGGGAGGGATCACCTTGAGTAACTTAGCTAGAAATTATCAAACACAACCGATCGAGACAAGTGCACAACCAAAACCGAAACGACTGCGTGAGGGAAGGACATCCGTCATCACTCCCGGAGAAAAAATCCTTCTAGCAGCGTTCGCCATCATGTTCTGCTTCTTCGCAGTGAAGATAGTATCGAATGAAGCGTCCATTTATCAGGTGAATCGGGAACTGCAAGTAGCTGAGGGCGTCATCGATAAGCAGGAAAAAGCGAACACGGATCTCAAGATCCAGGTCAGTGAACTGAGTGCATATGACCGTATCCTTGATAAAGCGAAAGAGTTGGGTCTCAACTTGAAAGATAAGAATGTCAAGGTAGTGGAAGAATGATGAAAAAAAGATCCAGCATGAACATCGGAGCAGCCATCCTTTTCGGGATATTCGGACTGCTCTTTTTTATCATTATGGTCCGATTCGTCACGATTCAGGTCACGGGTGAAGTAGACGGGAAGGCCCTGACGGCAGAAGCTGCTAAGAAATACATAAAGGGCCACATCCTCGAGGCCAAGAGGGGATCGATTTACGACAATAATGGGGACGTGATCGCAGAAGACACTTCCGCCTATACGCTAGTCGCAATCCTGGATTCACAGGTTACCACTGATCCGAAAAAGCCGAAGCACGTGACAGATCCGGAAAAAACGGCCGAAATCCTATCTGAGTATATCGATATGGATAAAAGCGAAATTTACAAGAAGTTGAATCAAAAAGGTGAAAATGCCCCCTATCAGGTCGAGTTCGGCTCTGCGGGAAGAGACATCTCCCATCAGCAGATGCTCGAGATCAAAGAGGAAGATCTGCCTGGCATCACGTTCCGGAAAGAATCGAAACGATTTTACCCGAATGGAACGTTTTCGTCCCATCTGATCGGATTTGCACAAAAGAAAGATGAAGAAAGTTCTGAGACCACGGGAATGATGGGTGTGGAGAAGAGCTTTAATGATATTCTAAGCGGTACAAACGGCTCGGTGCAGTATAAGAGCGATGTCTGGGGATATCTCCTCCCGAATTCTGAAGAGCATGTCACCCCTCCGAAAGACGGAGACGATATCTATCTGACCCTGGACAAGAAGGTGCAGACTTTCCTTGAAGAGGCCATGAGTCAAGTCGAGAAAGAATACAAGCCTAAAAAGATGTTCGCCATCGTCTCTGACCCTAAAACGGGCAAGATCCTTGCCATGACCCAGCGGCCTACCTTCCATCCCGATGACAGGGAAGGTCTGTTGAACAACTGGACCAATACGATCGTGGAAGAGACCTTCGAACCGGGTTCCACGTTCAAGTCGTACTCCCTCGCGGCAGCAGTCAATGAAGGGAAATTCAATCCGGATGAACTCTATGAATCTGGTAAGTACTATGTGGACAAAGTTCCGCAGCCGATCAAAGACTATAATTACGGGAACGGATGGGGAACCATCTCGTACCTCGAGGGAGTCCAGCATTCGTCCAATGTGGCGTTTGCGAACCTCCTTGATAAGCTTGGATTCGAAACATTCGGAAACTACCTGAATGATTTCGGCTTCGGAAAACCTACCGGGGTGGGGCTGCCGAATGAGGCAGAAGGATCGATTCTGTATCACTACCCCATCGAGAAGTATACGACCATCTTTGGTCAGGGGACGACCGTGACTCCCCTCCAAATGATTCAGGCTGAGTCCGCCATCGCCAATGACGGAAAGATGATGAAACCTTATGTCATCTCAAAAGTGGTGGACCCAAATACGAATAAAGTGGTCAAAGAAACAAAACCGGAAGTTGCCGGGAACCCGATCACAAAGGAATCTGCCCAGAAAACGAGGGAGTACTTGGAAACCACCGTTACGTCTCCTGAAGGAACCGGAGCAAGATTCGCACTGGATGATTACAGGGTATCGGGGAAATCAGGGACTGCACAGATCCCTGATCCGGCGACGGGAAGATACAAATCCGGCGCAACGAATAACTATCTCTTCTCCTTCATGGGCATGGCGCCTGCAGATGATCCCGAGCTGATCGTCTATGTCGGAATCCAAGAGCCGGAGCTGAAGGAAGGGGAAATCGGTTCCGATCCAGTGGCGGCAGTCTTCAAACCGGTCATGCAGAACAGTTTGAAGTACCTGAACATCAAGCCTCAGGAGAAGGTGACACTGAAGAAATCATCGCTGCCGGATGTAAAGGACCTTTCGGTGAAAGAAGCGAAGGCCGAGCTTGAAAAAGCAGGAGTCGAACCGATCATTCTTGGAAAAGGAAGCACGGTGACGAAACAGTCACCGCCTTCTGGTGACAAGATCCTTGAAGGGGAGCGGGTCATCATTAAAACCGACGGAGAAACGACCCTCCCAGACATGACGGGTTGGTCCATCCGGGACGTTTTCAAAGTCGCAGGTCTGACCGACCTGAAACTGAAGGTCGAAGGCAAAGGCTATGTGGTCAAACAAAGCATTAAAGCGGGGACCAAGGTGAAAGAAGGCCAAGCCCTGGAAGTAACATTCAAGACACCTCAAGAACAGATGGAAAAGAAAAAAGAATAAGGGACGAAATATGGGGATCTGCCGAAGCCGGCGGGTCCCTTTTATTCTATGAACCGATTCGGAAATTATGGAACATACGTCCGATGGTCCAAGCATATAATGGAACGAGCCATAGAAGGGGAGGTTCCATTAGTGAAGAGAGTATCGAATGTAACAGTGAGGAAACGTCTGGCCATTGCACTTATTGCAGGGATCCTGATCTTCTCCATCATTGATGTGAGACTCGGGTACGTCCAGTTTTTCAAAGGGGACTGGCTCACGGGCCTTGCGAAGGATTCATGGAGCCGGAATATTCCGTTCCAGCCTGAGCGTGGTAAGATCCTTGACCGAAACGGTGTGGAACTGGCGGCCAATCAAAGCGCCCCCACCATATTTGTCGTACCCAGACAAATCACCGAACCGAAAGAAACAGCAGAGAAGCTTGCAGCCACCCTTAATATTTCCGTTGAGGCCGCATATAAATATGTAACACAGAAGGCAAATATGGTCTTGATCAAAGAAGCAAGGAAACTATCTTATGATAAAGCGAAGGAAGTACGTGATATGAACTTGAAAGGAGTTTACCTAGGGGAGGACTCAAAAAGATATTACCCGTATGGAAGCTACCTTTCACATGTATTAGGGTTTGCCGGTATTGATAATCAGGGCCTGATGGGGCTTGAATTATCCTATGATGAGGAGCTCAGCGGGGAAAAGGGATACGTGAAGTTCTTTTCTGATGCCAAAGGGAAGCGGATGCCGGATATGGCGGATGACTTCGAAAAGCCTGACAATGGACTTGATCTGAAACTCACCATTGATACCAAAGTACAGACCATCGTCGAGCGGGAGCTGGATATCGCGCAGGAGACGTATAATCCGGATGGGATCATTGCCATTGCCATGAATCCTAAAAGTGGTGAAATCCTCGCCATGTCAAGCCGTCCCACTTTTGATCCCGCCAACTTCAAAAACGTGCCGCAGGAAGTCTATAACCGGAACCTGCCGATCTGGAGTACGTATGAGCCCGGTTCCACTTTTAAAATCATCACCCTTGCAGCAGCTTTGGAAGAGAAGAAGGTGGATCTTCATAAAGATACATTCCATGATCCAGGCCATGTAGAGGTTGCAGGGTCCACGCTTCACTGCTGGAAGCGGGGGGGACATGGGACCCAGACATTCCTGGAAGTGGTCCAGAACTCGTGTAACCCAGGTTTTGTCGAGCTTGGGGAACGGTTGGGGAAAGAGAAGTTGTTCGAGTACATCGACGATTTTGGATTTGGACAGAAGACCGGAATCGATCTTCAGGGAGAAGGAAAAGGGTTGCTCTTCAATCTGGATCGCGTAGGACCGGTGGAGCAGGCGACAACGGCATTCGGCCAGGGTGTGGCCGTCACACCCATCCAGCAGGTGGCCGCTGTAGCTGCCGCTGTGAATGGTGGAACCCTCTATCAACCGTTCATAGCTAAAGAACTGGTCGATCCGAAGACGGGTGAAGTAGTGATGAGGAAGACCCCTGAAGCGAAGAGGAAGGTCATATCGGAAGATACATCGAAACAGATAAGGGAAGCACTTGAAAGTGTCGTTGCCCTCGGCACGGGAGGAAAGGCATTCGTAGAAGGATATCGAGTCGGTGGCAAGACGGGTACGGCACAGAAAGCCAAAGACGGAAAGTATCTGGAAAATAACCATATCGTATCTTTCATGGGCGTCGCACCGATGGATGATCCGGAAATCGTCGTGTATGTGGCCGTCGACAATCCGAAAGGAACCGTTCAATTCGGTGGGGTCGTGGCCGCGCCGATTGCAGGAAGTATCATCGGGGACAGCTTAGAGGCGATGGGTGTACCGAAGAGAAAGGATCAAATCGAGAAAAAGATGACATGGCTGGATGTCCCGCTCATCAAGACACCAGAGCTCGTCGGTTTATCAAAGAGTGAACTCCAGGAGCAGCTTGTGAATTTGAAGCTCGAAGTCAGCGGTGAGGGTGACCATGTCGTGAGTCAGTCACCGGACCCTGGCGTCAAGATCAAAGAGGGATCGACAGTAAGGGTTCAGATGTCTGAATAAGGAACGGCCGGACTTTTTAAGGGATTCCTGTGAAAGTCCGGCGTTTTCGCGTCAAGTCCACCGTGTTTGATCGGAAGCGAAATCGATAGAAAACGAGATGAACCACGAACTAAGTGAAAAGGTTGATAGCTTTCAGTCGTTTTTTTTTGTAAAATATATAAAGGTTGCTTTCTACCTGTTAGGAGTTGAAAAGATGAGATTGCACACAATGCTTGAAGTACTACCGTTTTTCACAGTACAGGGTGAAGGGGATCCATCTATTTCGAATATTGTGAATCACCATAAGGATGTTAAGAAAGGCGATTTATTCATCTGTATCAATGGTCTTGAAATCGACAGCCACTCCCTCGTCATGGAAGCGGAGCGGAACGGGGCTGCCGCGGTGCTGGCGGAGAAGGAAGTGAAGACAGGATTACCGGTCGTGATTGTTCCAGACACAAGGAAAGCCATGGCCATCCTCTCTGATTATTTCTTCAAGCAGCCGTCCCACCGTTTATTGCTTGTCGGGGTAACGGGAACAAACGGCAAAACCACCACGACCCATCTGATCGAACAGATCTATGCGGGTTCCGGTCTTACCACCGGCTTGATCGGCACGCTGCACATCAAAGTGGGGGGAGTACTCCAAAAAAGCCGGAACACGACACCGGATAGCCTTACGCTACAAAGGACATTCAAGGACTTCGTGGACAAAGGCGTACAATCAGCCATCATGGAGGTCTCTTCCCATGCGCTGGACCAGGGAAGGGTGCACGGATGTGATTTTGACATCGCGGTCTTTACCAATCTCACCCAGGATCATCTGGACTATCACCGCTCCATGGATGAGTATCGGAACGCAAAGGGCCTGCTTTTTTCACAATTGGGGAATACGTATTTTAAAAAATCACCGAAGTATGCGATTATTAACAGGGACGATGAAGCGGCGGATTACTATATCAAATCCACCGCGGCCCACGTTTTCACCTATGGATTGACCGAAGAAGCTGATTTTTATGCGAAAGACATTTCCTTGAGAGCATCGGGCACCTCATTCACCATGATGACTCCTTTCGGTACGGAGAAGCTTTCAATCAGCATCCCGGGGCTATTCAATGTCTATAATGCACTCGCAGCCGTTGCCTCATCTTCTGCTGCCGGCATCCCTTTGGCTGAAAGTGCAAGGATCCTGAGTGCGGCGACGGGAGTGAGGGGTAGATTCGAAACGATTTCTGCCGGACAGGAATTCAGTGTAATCGTGGATTATGCTCATACCCCGGATGGATTGAAAAATGTCCTGGAGACGATCCGTTCCATCACAAAAGGAAAAATCATCGTCATCGTCGGGTGCGGTGGCGACAGGGATAAGATCAAAAGACCGATCATGGCTGAAATCGCCTGCGAGTATGGGGATTTTGCCATCTTTACATCTGATAATCCCCGCGGAGAAGATCCTATGCAGATCTTGAAGGATATGGAATCCGGGGTATTCGGTAAAGAGTATGTCATGATCGAAGATCGTAAGGAAGCCATCCGCCGCGGTATTGCCATGGCTTCAGGCGATGATGTGGTATTGATTGCCGGAAAGGGCCACGAAACCTATCAGATCATCGGGTCCCAGGTGTATGAATTCGATGATCGCGAAGTGGCGAAGCTCATCATCAAGGGGGAATAGGCATGCTTTCTTATGAAGATATCCTGCTTCTCTTCCCTGAGGCCAAGGGGATACGATTCCCCGGTTTGACCTTCGGTATGATTGCGACTGATCCAGGAGAGAAGATGAGCAAGGGGCTCTATGTGCCCCTCGACGGAGGGGCCGACCTCCTCGGCCCCATAGAATCGGGTGCTATCGCTTCCTTGTGGCCACAGGATATGGCCGTTCCTGCCCATGTTCCCAATCATTTTCCCTTGTTCATCGTAGATGATATGAAGCTTGCCTATGAGAGACTGATCGCCTGTTGGGAGGGTGGATCAGACAAACAGATTAAACCACCCCGGGGCTAACATCCCCAGGGGCAAGAGAGAAAGGACGAACATTCAGAATGACGGAACAAGTAATCTTATATACTATCATCGCAGCATTTATCATAACAGCCGTGCTTGCGCCGATTTTCATCCCCTTCCTTAGAAGGTTGAAATTCGGTCAGAGCATTCGTGACGAAGGTCCCCAGTCCCATCAGAAAAAGACCGGGACACCGACTATGGGAGGGATCGTCTTTTTGCTTTCCATCGTTGCCACTACCTTCCTCATGACCGGCAGATTCTCCGATATTGGTCCAGAAACCTATCTGATGATCCTTGTCACAGTAGGATTCGGACTGCTTGGATTCCTGGATGATTTCATCAAGGTGGTCATGAAGCGAAACCTCGGTCTGACATCGAAACAGAAGCTGGCAGGTCAGATTGTCATCTCCATCATCTTTTATCTGATCTTCAAGCAGAATGATTTCTCAACGGCCGTATCGATCCCGATGACGGATATCTCCGTTGAACTTGGATGGTTCTACTGCCTATTCATCATCTTCTGGCTTGTTGGATTCTCCAATGCAGTCAATCTGACAGACGGGCTCGATGGCCTTGTTTCGGGAACCTCCGCCATTGCCTTCGGAGCCATGGCCGTACTTGCATGGAATCAGTCCCAATTCGACGTTGCCATCTTCAGTGTCGCCGTTGTAGGAGCTGTGCTTGGATTCCTCGTATTCAACGCCCATCCCGCAAAAGTGTTCATGGGGGATACGGGATCCCTTGCACTTGGAGGAGCGATTGCAACAGTCGCGATCCTGACGAAGACTGAGATCATCCTGATCTTGATCGGGGGAGTATTTGTGATCGAGACCCTTTCCGTCATCCTTCAGGTTGCCTCCTTCAAGACAACGGGCAAGCGAATCTTTAAAATGAGTCCGCTCCACCATCATTATGAACTATCAGGGTGGTCCGAGTGGCGTGTAGTAGTAACCTTCTGGACAGTGGGCCTATTGTTTGCCGTCCTGGGAATTTATATCGAGGTGTGGTTATAAGTGAAATCATCAGTCAAATTCAAACATAAAAAAGTATTAGTGCTGGGTCTTGCCAAGAGCGGTGTTACGGCAGCATCCCTCCTACATAAGCTGGATGCCTTTGTCACGGTGAATGACCAAAAGCCTCTTTCGGAAAACCCTGCCGCCCAGGGTCTCCTTCAGGAGGGGATCAAAGTGATCACTGGCAGCCACCCCATCGAACTCATGGATGAAGGCTTCCAATATGTAATCAAAAATCCGGGGATCCCTTATACCAATCCCCTTATTCAAAAAGCACTCGAAAAAGGCATCCCGGTGTTGACGGAGGTGGAACTTGCTTACCTGATCTCGGAAGCCGACATGATCGGGATCACAGGTACAAATGGAAAGACCACGACTACGACACTGCTATTTGAAATGCTGGCGGACGGAGGGCAAAACCCTTTGATCGCCGGGAATATCGGTACGGTTGCCTCAGAAGTGGCGCAGGAAGCGGGGCCCCATAATAAAATGGTGGTAGAGCTTTCATCTTTCCAATTGATGGGCATAGAGGATTTCAGACCGCATATCGCCATTATCACCAATCTATATGAAGCCCATCTGGACTACCATGGCAGTCTTCACGACTATTGGCAGGCAAAAGTGAACATCACGAAGAATCAAACGGAGGATGACTTCCTCATCATCAATGATGATCAAACCCATTTGATCGAGGCTGTTGCCCATACTAAGGCACAAGTGGTGCCTTTCTCCACTACGAAAGAAGTACTTGATGGAGCCTATATCAAGGAAGACGCGATTTATTTCAAAGATGAGTTCATCGTCAGCCTGGACGATATCGTCCTGCCGGGTGCACATAACCTTGAAAACATTCTGAGCGCTGTGGCAGCGTGCAAACTGTATGATGTGCCGAACGAAAGCATCAAGAAGGTCCTTTCCGTTTTCGCAGGGGTCAAGCACCGCACGCAATTCGTCAAGGAAGTGGAAGGCCGGAAGTTCTATAACGACTCGAAGGCAACGAACAGCCTTGCCACGAAAAGTGCCCTGAACGCCTTCGCAGGTCCCACGATCCTCCTTGCTGGTGGATTGGACCGCGGAAATGATTTTGATGACCTTATTCCGTATATGAAGAATGTATCAACCCTCATCGTGTTCGGTGAAACGGCCCAGAAGCTCGCAGAAACAGGTAGAAAGGCAGGGATAAAATCCATCATCACTGTCGATAATGTTGAAAAAGCTGTTCCTGTGGCATATGAACATTCGCGGGCAGGGGATGTGATCCTCCTGTCGCCTGCATGCGCGAGCTGGGATCAGTATCGCACTTTTGAGGAACGAGGAGACATGTTTATCGACGCCGTGCATATGCTTTAATAAGAGCTTGTCTCATAGAGCAACCGCACACTGGTACGGAAGGCAGAATCCTTGAAGGGTGCTCGAACGGCTCAAATAAGTCAATTTGAGGTGCATAACTTTGCCTTTGAAAAAATCGACACCCGATTTTATACTGATCATGGTCACTATGACCCTGCTCGCCATCGGTCTGATCATGGTTTACAGTGCAAGTGCTGTCTGGGCGGACTATAAATTCGATGACACATTTTTCTTTGCCAAACGTCAGTTGCTTTTTGCCGGCGTGGGACTGCTCGTCATGTTCTTCATCATGAATGTGGAGTACTGGACGTGGAAAAGTTGGTCAAAAGTGATGATCATCGTCTGCTTCGTCCTCCTGGTATTGGTTCTGATCCCCGGGATAGGGGTGTTGAGGAATGGGTCCAGGAGCTGGATCGGTGTTGGAGCCTTTTCTGTGCAACCTTCAGAATTCATGAAGATTGCCATGATTGCCTTTTTATCGAAATATTTAAGTGAGAACCAGAAGTACATCACTTCTTTCAGGAAGGGCGTGCTGCCGGCTCTCCTCATGGTCTTCACGGCGTTCGGAATGATCATGCTGCAGCCGGATCTTGGGACAGGGACCGTCATGGTGGGAACATCTGTCGTGATGATCTTCATCTCAGGTGCTCGGATCAAACACTTCATGTTTCTCGGTATGATCGGCCTTCTAGGCTTCGTCGGCCTGGTGATATCGGCTCCCTACCGGATCAAACGGATTACTTCCTTTTTAGACCCATGGCAGGATCCTCTCAACTCGGGGTTTCAGATCATCCAGTCCTTATATGCCATCGGGCCGGGCGGGTTGTTCGGCCTGGGGCTGGGTCAGAGCAGACAGAAGTTCTTTTATCTCCCGGAACCTCAAAATGATTTCATTTTTGCCATTTTGGCTGAAGAACTCGGGTTTATCGGTGGAACGCTCGTGCTTCTGCTCTTCTCTTTGATCCTTTGGCGGGGGATCCGAATCGCCCTTGGTGCACCGGACCTGTTCGGCAGCTTCCTTGCCCTTGGGATTGTGTCGATGATTGCGATTCAGGTGATGATCAATGTGGGGGTCGTGACGGGTCTGATGCCTGTGACGGGGATCACGTTGCCGTTTCTGAGCTATGGAGGGTCTTCTCTGACGCTCATGCTGATGGCGGTTGGAGTGCTGTTGAATATCAGCCGGTATGCTAAAACGTAGATGATTGAGCCGTCTCTCATAGGAGGGGCGGTTTTTTTGTGGGCAGATTGGGGAGGTAGGCTAATTTTTGATGCTTTGCGTGGAGTATACCTGATAGAGGGTGTCTTCATAGTTGGATCGTTCCGTTTCGCTGCGGTCGACCGCTTTCCTGCGGGGTGGACGGTGAGTCGCTTCGGCTGCGCCTGCAGGGTCTCACCTATCCACTATTCCCGCTGGAGTCGGTCGTCCTCCGCTGCACTGCACTGTTGGATTTGGGATGGGGACTGCATCATAGTTGGATTCGAAAGCCATCCAATTTTCTGTTTTGGTTGTAAGTGTGGTAGGGAACGTTCCGTTACGCTGTGGTCGACCTCTTTCCTGCGGGGTGGACGGTGAGCTGCTTCGACTGTGCCTGCAGGGTCTCACCCTGCCCGCTGTTCCTGCTGGAGTCGGTCGGCTTCCGCTGCACTGCACTGTTGGATTTGGGATGGGGACTGCATCATAGATGGATTCGAAAGCCATCCAATTTTCTGTTTTGGTTGTAAGTGTGGTAGGGAACGTTCCGTTTCGCTGCGGTCGACCGCTTTCCTGCGGGGTGTGCGGTGAGCCGCTTCGGCTGCGCCTGCAGGGTCTCACCCTGCCCGCTGTTCCTGCTGGAGTCGGTCGGCTTCCGCTGCACTGCACTGTTGGATTTGGGATAGGGGAGTGGTCATGCGAATTGAATCTAATACTTCCGCAGATTCTTGGGGAGTTTCTATTCCGTTCTAATGGGGCGGGGTACGATATTCCGATATCAGGTAATAATACCTGCGTCATCTTGTGATGAAGGTATTTCTCTCTTTTCATTGACGATGAGGGGAGGGGTTTTTTTCCTTCTTGAAGGGGTTTATCAATGGTTGATCATTTCATTTTAAATTACGTAGAATTCGTATGGATTCCCTAATTATCTTCCACGTCTATCCATAAACCGGTATCGGGAGGGAGGGATTCGTCAAAAAAGAGCGAAAAGCCCTATGAAAACGGTGTTTTCAGTAAAAAAAGCATAGGCTAAATCCTTAGATGGTGTTACAATAAATTACATATGGATAGTGGGTGTCGCTCCTTTTCTTTACTGGAACTAGGAGAATTTATTACTATTGCAGACCAAATCTTTTACAATTCAATGACAGGCATTCATAAAGGAATATTTCTCGTTTAGAATGTATGAAAAGAGTGTATATATAGGGGATGGACATTTTACTGGCCGACCCGTGTTCATTATAACGGTACACGCTGTTCCCGGTGTCTTTCTCTTACATAGAAAACAATGGCTCCATCCTACATACCTCTTTCTCCATTCTCCTACATGAATGCCGCCGTAATGGTCAGATCATTTATGGGGATTGTAATCCATGACAGAAATTAGTGATGCTTAGGAGATCGTTTGACATGAAAAAAGAAAACGTTGTTTCGATTGAAGACAGGATCCCTAAACTGAAACAGCATCGGAAAAAGAAAGCGAATCGGCGGCTTTTCTTCCTCTTAACTTTGTTCCTGATCCTGATTTTGTCTGTGGTGTATTTCCAATCACCCCTCAGTCATGTCAAAAAGGTCGAAGTGACCGGGAATGAACTCATCCCGGATGATAAGGTGCTTGCAGCCGGTGGGATCTCAACAGGTACCAGCGTATGGGGAGTCAATAAGAACTCTGTCGCAGACAAGCTGAAGAAACTGCCTGAAGTAAAGAAGGCCGAAGTACGCCTGACGTTTCCCAATACGTATGTGATTTCCATACAGGAGCACGACAAAAAAGCGTATCTTTCCCGGGATTCACGCTACTATGTGATTCTGGAAAATGGGAAGATCCTTGATAAAGGGACCGACGCCATGCCAGTCGATGCACCCCTCCTTCGAGGATTCAAAGAAGATAAAGTCCTTGAGAAGATGATGAAGGAGTTGGGTGAACTCCCATCTGAAATTCAACAGATGATATCAGAGATCAATCTGACGCCGAAGGACACGGATCAGTATCATGTCACCCTCTATATGAATGATGGTTTTGAAGTTAGTGCCACCATACGTACGTTCTCAGAGAAGATGATTCACTATCCGTCCATCGCCAGTCAGCTCGACCCATCAAGGAAAGGGGTCATCGACCTGGAGGTAGGTTCGTTTTTCAAAGCTTATGAAACGGAGGATGAAGGCACTGATGAAGAGGGTCAAAATCAAGAGTAAGCAAGTGATCCTGTCCCTCGTCTGCCTCGTCCTCGGTTTCATACTCGCCTTTTCCTACAGTCTTGCCAATTCGAACCAGGATGAGGGATCGAACCGTACCGACGGACAGCTGAAACAGGAGGAAGCCCTGAGGGATCAACTTCTTGATTTTCAGCGCAAAAATAATGAGCTGCAGGAAGATCTTTATGAGAAACAGGAAAAAGTGGTAACCATGGAAAAATCCTTCTCAAAGGAAAAGCAGATTTACTTTAATCTGGCTGAAGACGCAGAACGATACAGGATGTACCTGGGGAAAACCAAAGTTAAAGGCCCGGGTCTCAAGGTTACACTGTCGGATGCGGATTATAACCCTGAGGAGGAAAACATCAACAACTATATCGTTCACGAACACCATGTTTTCAAGGTGATCAATGAATTATATATAGCCGGGGCCTCCGCGGTGGCCATCAACGGACAGCGTCTGAAGCATAACTCATATGTCCTTTGCAACGGTCCGGTGATTCAGGTGGACGGGGTGGACTACCCCGCTCCGTTTGAAATCACGGCGATCGGGGACGCTGACGTTCTGAATTCCGCTTTGAATATCAATGGCGGAGTGAAGGATCAACTGCTCAATGAGAATATCGTCGTCTCCATGGAGAAAGAAAAGGAGATTGCATTAGGACCGCTGCTCGGGGACTCATGAACCGCTGGGCGTCCGACCAGGTATTGAAGGAAAGGTGACAAGCAATGGGCGGTAGATTAAAGGTGAGCTTCACCGTCGTCACGGTAATCATAGGATTTATGCTGGCCATTCAATTCCAGACGGTCCAGGAACCCGTTGTAAGGGATACGAGGGACGTTTGGGAGCTGAGAGAGGCCCTGTTGAAAGAAAAAGAGCTCAATTCGAATCTGAATACAGAAATGCGTTCGGTGGAAGGGAAGCTTGAACAGTACAAGGAACAGCAAGAATCCAGCCCCGAGGAAGCATTGAAGCAGACCCTCGAGGAGCTTAAGGCCGAAGCGGGGCTGACAGAAAAAGAAGGGCCTGGGCTCACACTCACGATTGAGCCCGTGGAGGAAGAACTCCTCCTTGGTGAACCGGTTAAGAATGTATCACCCCAGCTTCTTGAAAGGCTCATCAATGAGCTCAATAAATATGATGCGACGGATATTTCCATAGACGGACATCGCCTTGTCAATACATCCGTCATCCGGGACATCAACGGAGAGACCAAGGTCGACGGGTACTCGATCCGTTCCCTGCCCTTTGAGGTGAGGGTGCTCACAGCTGACTATGCAACGGCTGAAAAGCTTTATAACCGGATGCAGGTTTCACAGTCGCTGGAGGATTTCTTCATCGATAATCTCAGGGTCAATATCTCGAAGCCGTTGGAAGATCTTAAGATTCCGGCTTACGAAGATACGATCAGGGTCCGCCTCATGGAACCAGTCAAAGAAACAGGAGGGAACGGTTAACGATGTGGCTACCCCTATTAGGGTTGCTGGTGGGAGTCTTTTTGGGCCTTGCGACGGACATCCGCATACCGGATGAGTATTCAAACTATCTTTCCATAGCCGTCTTGGCTGCCCTTGATACATTATTCGGAGGGATACGTGCGCACCTGCAAAATATCTATGACGATAAAGTCTTTGTTTCTGGCTTCTTTTTCAATATCCTCCTAGCGGCAGGTTTAGCTTTTCTGGGGGTACATCTTGGTGTAGACTTGTACTTGGCGGCGGTCTTTGCCTTTGGAGTGAGGTTGTTCCAGAACATTGCCGTCATTCGACGACTACTGATCAGCAATTGGACAAATAAACGAGAAAAAAGAGAAAAAAATTAGAATATTAAAAGGGAATCGTTTTTATTACAGCGAATATCATAATAAGATATACTTAGAATCAACTATTCTAAGCTTGTTGTTCGAAACAAACATTCTTTAAGGAGGTGCCACAGAGTGAACAGCAATGAAATTTACGTTAGCCTAGACATCGGTACATCCACAGTGAAAGTGATCATCGGTGAAATGACAAATGATTCTCTGAACATTATCGGTGTAGGGAATGTGAACTCAGAAGGGATCCGAAAAGGTTCCATCGTAGACATAGACGAAACTGTTCATACAATCAAAAAGGCGGTTGAGCAAGCAGAAAGGATGGTCGGCCTCTCCATAAGCCAGGTCATCGTAGGGATCACGGGTAATCATGTTTCCCTTCAATCCTGCCACGGTGTCGTGGCCGTCTCCAGTGATAACAGGGAAATCGGGGATGAGGATGTACTAAGGGTCATGGATGCGGCACAGGTCGTATCAATCCCCCCTGAAAGGGAGATCATCAACGTCATCCCGAGGCAGTTCATCGTGGACGGACTGGATGAGATCACCGACCCGAGAGGGATGATCGGCGTCCGGCTTGAAATGGAAGGAACCATCATCACGGGATCGAAGACCATCTTACATAATACGCTCCGATGTGTTGAAAAAGCAGGATTGGAAATAGTGGATATCGTCCTGCAGCCGTTGGCAGCAGGTTCGGTTGCCCTATCCAAGGATGAGAAGAGCCTTGGTGCAGCATTGATCGACATCGGTGGGGGTTCGACTACCATCGCCGTATTCGAACAAGGTCACTTGAAAGCTACCACGGTGCTCCCTGTAGGCGGCGAACACATCACCAAAGATCTCTCCATCGGCCTTAGAACGTCGACGGAAGATGCAGAGAAGATCAAAGTGAAGTATGGTCACGCCTACTACGACCATGCATCTGAAGATGAAGTCTTCTCTGTGCCGATCATCGGCAGCGATCAACATCAGCAGTTCAATCAGTTGGAAATTTCTGATATCATAGAAGCAAGGCTTGAAGAGGTTCTCGATCTCATCAGCCATGAAATGCGTCGTATGGGGATCAGGGATCTTCCAGGAGGATATGTTCTGACTGGAGGTGTATCTAATCTCCCTGGTGTGTTAGAATTAGCACAAATCGTTTTCCAAAATCGTGTGCGCGTAGCGATCCCTGATTATATCGGGGTGAGGGAGCCGCAGTACACTACTGCAGTGGGATTGATCAAATACGCTCAAAAGAATGCTAGACTGCAAGGAAGAGTCGTAAGCGCAGAGCCGGTTGCAGTGGAAGCCGGTGAAAAAAGACAGCAAAAGCCCAGCCCTAAAAAGCCCAAGCCTGCAAAGGTAAGGGAAGAAGTGAACGAAGAAGATAAACCAATGTCTAAGATGAAAAAATTCTTCGGATATTTCTTTGAATAACAGTCTCTAAAAACTGAAAACAATCAAGATAGCCTGGAATTAAATAGGAATCCATGGATTCGATGAGTTAGGAGGATTTGTCATGTTGGAGTTTGATACAAATTTAGATTCATTAGCGACAATAAAAGTAATCGGTGTCGGTGGCGGAGGTAACAATGCCGTTAACCGCATGATCGAACATGGTGTACAAGGTGTGGAATTCATCGCCGTCAATACGGATGCCCAGGCTCTGAACCTATCAAAAGCAGAAATCAAAATGCAGATCGGTGGAAAATTGACAAGGGGTCTCGGTGCAGGTGCCAATCCTGAAGTCGGTAAAAAGGCAGCGGAAGAAAGCAAGGAACAGATCGAAGAAGCGCTACGCGGAGCAGATATGGTCTTCGTTACCGCTGGAATGGGCGGGGGAACAGGCACAGGTGCTGCTCCAGTCATCGCCCAGATTGCACGCGAGATCGGTGCCTTGACGGTCGGGGTCGTCACACGTCCGTTCACCTTTGAAGGAAGGAAGCGTTCCAACCAGGCAAGCGGTGGGATCGCTGCGATGAAAGAAGGGGTCGATACCCTGATCGTCATCCCGAATGACCGCCTGCTTGAAATCGTAGATAAGAGCACACCGATGCTTGAAGCCTTCCGTGAAGCAGATAACGTATTGCGCCAAGGTGTACAAGGTATCTCGGATCTGATTGCAACACCAGGGCTTATCAACCTTGACTTTGCCGATGTCAAGACCATCATGTCCAACAAGGGTTCAGCCCTTATGGGAATCGGTGCCGCATCAGGCGAAAACCGGGCAACGGAAGCTGCCAAGAAGGCTGTTTCAAGCCCATTGCTTGAAACGTCCATCGACGGGGCCCAAGGGGTCCTGATGAACATCACTGGTGGTACTTCATTGAGCCTGTACGAGGTGCAGGAGGCTGCCGATATCGTGGCATCAGCATCCGATCAGGAGGTCAATATGATCTTCGGATCCGTCATCAATGAAGAATTGAAAGATGATATCATTGTCACCGTCATCGCGACTGGTTTCAATGAAGAGGTGATCCAACCGAAGCAGACGCGCCCTACGTTTGGAGGCGTTAAGCCGAACACGAATCAGGCTCCTAAGCGCGAGCAGCAACCTAAACGCGAGGAACCACAACAGCAAGAGCCTGTTCGATCGAATACGAACCATAATAATCAGGCTGCAGAAGAGACGTTGGATATCCCTACGTTCCTTCGCAACCGTAACCGTCGCCGCTAATCGGTGGTAGAACCTGACAGGGTTTCCTGTCAGGTTTTTTTATTTCTCCCGTCATTCCTCCTCCTGTTGCGCCCCTATTTTTACTGACAAGATTCGAACTAATCCCTGAAAAGTTTTCCGTTATCTGGTACAAAAAGTGACAACCTTCCGAATGGTAGGTGCGATATACTTCTCGTAAGTCGTAGGAACCGTCGATGAGGAGGGCAGAGATTGACCTTATACCTTGATGTCATATGGTTATTGAATATGCTGGTGGATTGTGCGCTACTGTGGTTGACCGGAATCATCCTGAAGAGGAAATATGCTTTATGGCGGGTCGGTTCAGGCGGGCTCATCGGCTCGATCATCATCCTTATGGCGTTCTCCCCGCTCAGTCATCTATCGGGTAGTCCGTTGGTGAAGCTTTCATTCTCCGTCGTGATGGTATGGGTTGCATTCGGATTCAAACGGATGAAATTCTTCCTTACCAATCTGCTCATGTTCTATTTCGTAACATTTTTAACAGGGGGGATCCTCATCGGGGTACACTATTTCATCTCCTTCGACCCGGGTGCCGAGGCTTCGACCCTCATTGCATCTGTAAGGGGATTCGGTGATCCGATTAGTTGGGTGTTCGTCATGCTAGTATTGCCCCTTGCCTGGTATTTCTCCAAGAGCAGGGTAGACCACTTAGAGTATGCCAAGATTCAGTATGACCAATTGGTAGATGTCACGATCCATTTCGGAGAATATATCATCAGTGTCAAAGGACTGATTGATAGCGGGAACGGGCTGCAGGATCCGATTGGGAAGAACCCGGTCATGATCCTCTCGCTCTCCCATCTGAAGGATGAAGTCCCGGGAGAATTTATCATGCTTGCCGGGGACGTTACCGAATTCTTGAGTGATGATTCAATTGATTCCACATGGTCCGACAGAATGCGGTTGATACCAGCTCAGTCCATCGGAAAGACCGGACAGCTCTTGGCGGCACTGAAACCGGACCGCATCATGTTGAAAGATTCCGGAGCAGAATGGGAAGTTTCCAATGGTCTCATCGCCTTCCGGGAAGAACCATTGTCTCCCGACCATCAATTTGAAGCGATCATCCATCCGCAAATGGCAGCAAGAAAGCCCGTCGATCATGCATCATAAAAAACCGGCTTTCATTATTACAGCATTTATAAGGGGGACCCATTGTGAAGAAATTTAAACTGAAACTACAGTATTATTGGTACAAACTCTTATTGAAACTGGGACTTAAGACGGACGAAATCCACTACATAGGTGGAAGTGAAGCCCTCCCACCACCCCTTTCCAAAGACGAAGAGGAAGTGCTCCTTCAAAAACTGCCCAGTGGCGATAAAGCGGCAAGATCCCTCCTCATCGAGAGAAACCTTCGCCTTGTTGTCTATATCGCGCGGAAGTTCGAGAATACAGGAATCAATATAGAAGATTTGATCAGCATCGGAACCATCGGTTTGATCAAAGCCGTCAATACGTTCAATCCCGAGAAGAAAATCAAGCTGGCGACTTATGCGTCCCGCTGCATTGAAAATGAAATCCTGATGTATCTTCGAAGGAACAATAAAATCCGTTCAGAGGTTTCATTCGATGAGCCCCTCAACATCGATTGGGATGGGAATGAACTTCTTCTTTCCGACGTGTTAGGCACGGAAGAGGATATTATTACAAAAGACCTCGAAGCAACAGTGGATAAAAAACTTCTCTTCAGCGCACTTCATCAGCTCAATGACCGGGAAAAGCAGATCATGGAACTTCGGTTCGGCTTGATGGGGGAAGAAGAGAAAACGCAAAAAGACGTAGCAGATATGCTCGGCATCTCTCAATCCTATATTTCGAGGCTTGAAAAGCGGATTATCAAACGATTAAAAAAAGAATTTAATAAAATGGTTTGACTGATTGAACGATTCCTTTTATCGCACAAAGGAGTCGTTTTTTTATGTCCTTATCGACATCAGCGGATGAAAAATGTCATACATAAATTTTTTTCATCTGTCGAAGCCCTGCGTGGCAACCTTTTTGGAAGATCCCTCCTTGATTGCATTTCCCGACATGCATATTTTTCCTGCCCGGGGAGATACTGAACTTTGTACAACAGCTCCTACAAGGAGGGGAAAGAATGACACGCAATAAAGTCGAAATTTGTGGTGTGGATACTTCCAAATTACCCGTGCTGAAGAATGATGAAATGAGAGTGCTTTTCAAGCAAATGCAATCAGGCGAAATTTCTGCAAGGGAAAAACTCGTCAATGGGAATTTACGCCTCGTCTTAAGTGTAATTCAACGATTCAACAATCGTGGGGAGTTTGTTGACGACCTGTTCCAGGTCGGCTGCATCGGTTTGATGAAATCAATCGATAACTTCGATCTTGGCCAGAATGTACGTTTTTCCACTTACGCCGTTCCGATGATCATCGGGGAGATCCGCCGGTATCTTCGGGATAATAATCCGATCAGGGTTTCCCGTTCCCTTAGGGATATTGCCTATAAGGCACTGCAGGTGAGGGAGAGGTTGATGGGGGAAACATCAAAGGAACCGACAGCAGAAGAAATTGCCAAGGTGCTTGATGTTCCCCATGAAGAAATCGTTTTTGCCCTCGATGCCATTCAGGACCCGGTTTCCCTATTCGAGCCCATCTACAATGATGGCGGAGACCCGATATTTGTAATGGACCAGTTGAGTGATGAAAAGAACAGGGATTACCATTGGGTGGAGGAAATCGCCCTTCAAGAGGGAATGAAACGGCTGAATGACCGTGAGAAGTTGATCATCAGTAAGCGCTTCTTCCAGGGCAAGACGCAGATGGAAGTAGCGGATGAAATCGGAATTTCGCAAGCTCAAGTGTCCCGTCTTGAGAAGGCAGCCATCAAGCAGATGAACAAAAATATCCAATAAGTGCCCGTTAGAGAGCGGGGAGTGTCGGGATATCCCCACCTCGTTGCATACATACGCTTCCGTGCCTCATGTGAAGAGGGGAAGCGTCAAGAAAGACAGACCGGATCCGGTCTGTCTTTCTTTTTTTTGCATATAGTTACAATAGAGAATGTGTGCTTTCTGAAAAGGGGGAAGGAACAGGTGGTACGGATTTCTGAATTTCAAGTGAAGGATGTTGTCAGTGTTTCAGATGGACGGAAACTCGGGAATATCACCGATATCGAAATCAATCTCGACAGTGGAAGAATCGAGGCGATCGTCATAGGAGGAGGAGGGAAGCTCCTTGGGTTCTTCGGGAAGGACGAAGAAGTGGTCGTTCCATGGAACAATATCGTCAAAATCGGCGAAGACGTCATCCTTGTGAGGTATAAGGAGCAACAAGACCATTATT
The DNA here is from genome assembly GCF_001274775.1 of Rossellomorea marisflavi. GTDB lineage: Bacteria > Bacillota > Bacilli > Bacillales > Bacillaceae_B > Rossellomorea > Rossellomorea marisflavi. The sequence goes on along the minus strand of NZ_LGUE01000001.1, from coordinate 1,377,604 downwards.
ACAAACAGGCACAGCTCGAGGGGCCGGAATCCACCACTGATAAATGACGCACTGCCGGGCATATGATACACTTAGGAAAAGTAAAAAAGGAGATTCATTCTGTGGAACCTTTCAAAAAAGAACATGAATCCTATTATACGATTCCCGGTTGGAAAGGTGTCACCGCCGGGATTACGACGAAGAACGGGGGCGTAAGCAGTGCACCCTTTCAGTCCTTTAATATGGGCCTGCATGTAGGGGATGATCGTGATTCAGTCGTGGAGAACCGCCGCCGGCTTTCTGAACTGATCGGTTTCCCCCTCGGACGTTGGGTTGCAGCGGAGCAGACCCATGGAGATCGCATCGAGCTCATTGATGGTTTGCAGGCAGGAAAAGGCTCAAAAAACTATGATGATGCGGTCCCGGATACGGACGGTTTTCTTGCTTCATCCGATGATTTGCTCCTGACGATGTGTTATGCAGATTGTGTGCCCCTGTATTTCTATGACCCAGTGAAGAGGCGGATCGGTCTTGCCCATGCAGGGTGGAAAGGGACCGTGGCCGAGATCGGTCCATCCATGATCGATCGCATGGTCGCAGCAGGCTCCTCCAAGGGGGAGATTGAAGTTGTGATCGGCCCTTCGATCTGCGGAGACTGCTATGTGGTAGATGATTTTGTCATCGGAAAAATTGAAAAAGTACTAGAAGATGGACCCCACATCCCCTATAATCTAAAGGAAGAGGGTCAATATCATCTGGATTTGAAACAGTTGAACCGGCTCTTATTGATCCAAAGTGGTATATCCGCTGAACAGATCAAGACTTCCGGACATTGTTCATTCTGTCATGACGACTTCTATTCGTACCGCCAAGACGGCGGGAAGACAGGAAGGATGATGAGTTTCATAGGCTGGAAGGAGAATGGACATGAACGTTGAACAACGACTTCATAGAATAAACAGCAGTATAGAGCAGGCATGTAAAAATGCCGGCAGGTCCCCTGAGGACGTGAAGGTCGTGGCTGTGACAAAGTATGTGAGCATTGAACGGGCAGAAGAAGCCGTCACCGCAGGGATCACACATCTTGGGGAAAACAGGGACACCGGTCTCACTGAAAAATTTGAGGCCATTGGAAACCGTGTCGATTGGCATTTCATCGGCTCCCTCCAGACCAGGAAAGTCAAACAGATCATCGATAAGGTTTCATACATACATTCACTGGATCGCCATTCCTTGGCCGTGGAAATCGACAAGCGGGCGGACAAGCCAGTAAATTGCTTCGTTCAGGTCAATGTGTCTGGTGAAGAATCGAAACACGGTATAACCCCGGAAGAAACATCTGGATTCATCCAATCATTGCAAGAACTCGAAAACATCAGCGTCATAGGCTTGATGACGATGGCCCCTCATACGGAGGATGAAGCATTCCTTCGCAGCTGTTTCCGAAGCCTCAGAGGGCTGCAGGAGGAGGTCAAGGCGCTTGGTCTGCCCCATGCCCCCTGTACGGAGCTGTCCATGGGAATGAGTAATGATTTTCATATCGCCATCGAAGAAGGAGCCACATTTGTCCGTATCGGAACGGCATTAGTTGGAAATGACTGAGAGGAGATGAGTAGAAATGGGTATCAAATCAAAATTTAAAACGTTTTTCCTGCTTGATGAAGATGAGTACGAATACGAAGAGGAAGAGAAATACGAAGAACATGAGGAGAAGAAGCCCATGAAATCCCAGTCACCGGCACAGACGAAACAAAACGTTGTCAGCCTGCAGAGCGTTCAAAAGTCATCCAAGGTGATCCTGGTTGAGCCGCGCGTGTACGCCGAGGCCCAGGAAATTGCCGACCATCTCAAAAATCGCCGCTCTGTCCTGGTGAACCTCCAGCGAATCCAGCATGACCAGGCGAAACGGATCGTTGATTTCCTGAGCGGCACCGTATATGCCATCGGTGGCGATATCCAGCGGGTGGGGAGTGACATTTTCCTCTGCACGCCAGATAACGTCGAGGTGAGCGGAAACATTTCTGAACTCCTCAGTGAAGAAGATTTTACAGAATCGAGGTGGTAAGCTGAATCATGTTCCTTATATATCAAGTGTTAGATTCGCTATTAAACATCTATATGTGGGCGCTCATCATCTATATCCTGATGTCGTGGTTCCCCAATGCCCGGGAAACCTCCATCGGCCAGATCCTTGCCCGCATATGCGAGCCTTATCTGGAACAGTTCCGGAAGTTCATCCCTCCCCTTGGGATGATCGATATTTCACCGATTGTCGCCTTCATCGTACTTAGACTGGCAGGCAATGGTCTGGACCAACTTTACTTTTGGATCAGATAGTAAGCTTTAAAGGACTGATACCCTTGCCGGTTCAGTCCTTTTGCATGGAGGGAGTTAAAAACCTATGTCGACACTTTATCAGCATTTCAGACCGGAAGAGAGGGGCTTCATCGACCAGGTGGTTGAATGGAAGGAGCAGGTGGAGAACCAGTATGCCCAGAAACGGACCGATTTCCTCGATCCCCGGGAGCAGCATATCCTCCTCAGCATCATCGGGACCGAAGGCAGCGTCAGAGTCGCATTTTTTCCAGAAACAGGGGAGCGCAAGCGTGCACTGATCTACCCTGACTATTATGAGCCTTCTGAAGAAGATTATGGTATATGCCTGTATGAGATTCACTATCCTGCTAAGTTTGTTACAATAGAGCATAGGCAGATCCTCGGGACGCTCATGTCACTGGGTCTTAAAAGGGAAAAATTCGGGGATATCCCTACTGAAGGGGAACGGTATCAGCTCGTGGCGGCCGATGAAATCTCAGGGTACTTGGAAATGGAGCTGCAGCAGATCGGGAAAGCGAAAGTCTCACTCGAAAAGCGTCAGGTGGCAGAACTATTCATCACGGACGAGAAGTGGAGTGAAAATACCACAACGGTGAGCTCCCTGAGACTTGACGTGATCCTCTCCGCCATTCAGGGAGTTTCCCGGCAAAAGGCTCAGGCTCTCATTAAAGCTTCACTTGTGAAGGTGAACTGGAGGGCAACCGAGAGTACGTCCTTCGAGGTGGAAGAGGGGGATGTCATCTCGACGCGGGGCTTCGGCAGAAGCAAACTGCTGACCATCGACGGCAAGACGAAGCGGGATAAATGGCGGATCACGTTCGGTGTTTTGAAATAATTTTGCGAAATTAAAGGAAATTCGGTACAAGCTGTCGAAAAATTAGTTATAATGATAGTAATCAACCAAGTTTTGGAGGTGGCGCCCATGCCTTTGACGCCGTTAGATATACATAATAAAGAATTCAGCCGTGGTTTCCGCGGATATGATGAAGACGAAGTAAATGAATTCCTCGACCAGATCATCAAGGATTATGAGATCCTGATCCGTGAGAAGAAGGAAACAGAAGAACGCCTTGATTCCCTGAACGAACGCCTTGGACACTTCACGACGATTGAAGAAACGTTGAATAAATCCATTGTCGTAGCTCAAGAAGCCGGTGAAGAAGTGAAGCGCAATGCGATGAAGGAATCGAAGCTCATCATCAAGGAAGCCGAGAAGAACGCCGACCGCATCGTCAATGAAGCACTTTCGAAAGCCCGCAGGATCGCCATTGAAATCGAAGAGCTCAAAAAGCAGTCCAAAGTCTTCCGTACACGCTTCAAAATGCTCATCGAAGCTCAGCTTGACCTCCTCGATACGAATGATTGGGATCAGCTCATGGAATTCGATGTGGACGCAACGGATCTGAAGACCTTGAAAGAAGAAGAGACACTGACTTGACGGATAGGCAGGTCTTTTCATATAATTGAAAAACCAAAAGAATACCTGTCATCAAAAGGCTGTGACAGGGAGAGTACGTTTCAGCAATAACCTTTATCAGCGAATCGGGGGCGGTGCAAGCCCGGTAGGGAAATGAAGCGGAAGATCACCCTTGAGCCCTGTCTGTGAACAAATGCTAGCAGACGGCGACTGATCCATGTTACGGATTTTCGAGTGAGGGCAATTATGCCCTTATGAGGGTGGTACCGCGGGAAAAGCTTTCTCGTCCCTTTCCCAGGGATGAGGAAGCTTTTTTTTCATGGTTTGGATGACAGGTTCAATTGAAGAAGGAGGACCATTGAATTGGAATACAAAGAAACGTTATTAATGCCAAAAACAGAATTCCCCATGAGGGGCAACCTGCCGAATCGCGAACCGAAGATGCAGGAGCAGTGGAACGATATGTCGATCTATGACAGAGTACAGGAACGGACAAAAGGCCGTCCTCTGTTCATCCTTCATGATGGACCTCCATATGCGAATGGTAATATCCACATGGGCCATGCCCTCAACAAGATCCTGAAGGACTTCATCGTCCGCTATAAATCCATGAGTGGTTTCCATGCACCGTATGTACCAGGTTGGGATACTCACGGATTGCCGATCGAGCAGGCCTTGACCAATAAAGGAGTCAAGCGCAAGGAAATGACTGTAGCGGAATTCAGGAAGCTTTGTGAAGAATATGCATATGAGCAGGTGGACAATCAGCGTGCGCAGTTCAAGCAGCTCGGTGTTCGCGGCGACTGGGAGAATCCATATATCACATTGAAACCGGAATACGAAGCTCAGCAGATCAAGGTATTCGGTGATATGGCGAAGAAAGGGTATATCTATAAAGGGAAAAAACCAGTGTATTGGTCACCTTCGAGTGAGTCTGCCCTTGCAGAAGCCGAGATTGAATACCAGGATAAAAAGTCACCATCGATTTATGTGGCATTCCCTGTTACAGACGGTAAGGATGTCCTTGCAACTGGTGATAAGTTCATCATCTGGACGACGACTCCTTGGACGATCCCGGCAAACCTCGCCATCGCGGTGAACGGGAAACTGAATTATTCGGTCGTCCGCGTTGGAAGCGAGCGCTTCGTCGTGGCGGAGGATCTTCTTGAGGAAGTTGCTTCTGTCCTTGAGTGGGAAAATCATTCTGTCGAGAAGACGGTCAAGGGATCAGATCTTGAGTACATTGTTGCCAAGCACCCAATCTATGATCGTGATTCTCTTGTCATCCTTGGTGACCATGTGACAACAGACTCCGGTACAGGCTGTGTCCATACCGCTCCGGGTCATGGTGAAGATGATTTCATCATCGGGAAAAAATACAACCTGGATGTTCTTTGTCCTGTGGACGACAAGGGCGTGCTGACAGATGAAGCACCAGGATTCGAAGGTCTCTTCTATGATAAAGCGAACAAACCGATTACTGAAAAATTGGAAGAGGTAGGGGCACTCCTGAAGATTTCGTTCTTTACGCACTCCTACCCACACGACTGGCGTACAAAAAAACCGGTCATCTTCCGTGCAACGGCACAGTGGTTCGCGTCCATTGATAAATTCCGTGACGAACTGCTACAGGCAGTCAACGAGACAGAGTGGATCCCTGCTTGGGGAGAGACGCGCCTTTACAACATGGTCCGCGATCGTGGAGACTGGTGTATCTCGCGTCAGCGTGCATGGGGCGTGCCGATTCCCGTCTTCTATGCTGAAAATGGTCAGGAAATCATCACTGATGAGACCATCGGGCATGTTTCAAATCTTTTCCGAGAGTATGGATCCAACATTTGGTTCGAGCGGGAAGCAAAAGACCTCCTTCCGGAAGGATTCACCCATGAAGGAAGCCCGAACGGCCACTTCACGAAAGAAACCGACATCATGGATGTTTGGTTCGATTCAGGATCTTCCCACCAGGCCGTCCTTGAAGAACGTGATGGCCTTCAGCGCCCGGCGGACCTCTATCTTGAAGGATCCGATCAATACCGCGGCTGGTTCAACTCTTCATTGACGACCGGTGTAGCCGTGACAGGCAAAGCGCCATATAAAGGCGTTTTAAGCCACGGATTCGCCCTTGATGGAAACGGACGTAAAATGAGTAAATCCCTCGGCAATGTCGTCGTACCTGAAAAAGTCATGAAGCAGCTTGGTGCAGATATCCTTCGCCTTTGGGTTGCATCCGTCGACTATCAGGCGGATGTGCGGGTTTCCGATCCGATCCTGAAGCAAGTGGCTGAAGTATACCGGAAGATCCGCAACACCTTCCGATTCCTTCTCGGTAACCTGTCAGACTTTGATCCGAGCGTGCATACCGTTTCATACAGTGATCTCCGTGAAGTCGACCGCTTCATGCTCGTGAAGTTGAATGACCTTGTGAAAAACGTGAAAAATTCTTATGATAAGTACGAGTTTGCCGGCATTTATCATGCAGTCAATAATTTCTGTACCCTCGATTTGAGTTCTTTCTATCTCGATTTTGCGAAAGATATTCTCTACATCGAATCTGCCGATCACCATGATCGAAGAGCCATTCAGACCGTCCTGTACGAGTGCCTTGTATCGTTGACCAAGCTCATGTCACCGATCCTTGCTCACACGGCTGACGAAGTATGGGTTCACATCCCTGGTGTCGACGGGGAGAGCGTACAACTGACTGATATGCCTGAAGTACAGTCATTCGACGGTGCGGAAGAGCTGAAGCAAAAATGGAATGCATTCCTTGACGTCCGCGATGACGTTCTGAAAGCGCTGGAAGAAGCCAGGAATGAAAAAGTGATCGGGAAGTCCCTCACCGCTAAAGTCACGCTTTATGTGGATGAAAAGACTGAAGCCCTCCTCTCAAGCATCAAGGAGGACCTGAAGCAGCTGTTCATCGTGTCTGCCTTTGAAATCGGCGGACGCACGTCAGAAGCTCCTGCAGAAGCCTTATCACTCGGTGCGAATAGCATCGTGGTTGAGAAAGCAGAAGGCGAAACATGCGAGCGCTGCTGGACTGTGTCTCCTCACGTAGGGGAAGACCAGGATCACCCGACCCTTTGCCCACGCTGTGCAGCCGTGGTCAAAGAAAACTACTCTCATTTAGCATGATTGAGAAGGACCGTCTCTTGAAGAGGCGGGCCTTTTTGTTATTCCGGTTCTTGCTGGATGGATCTATAAGATATTTCCTGATTCGTCATAAGGGATCAGCGGGACCTTGATGCACGGGCAGATGAGCGTTTGACATTCCATAATTGCTAGATCTTGCAAGATGGGAACAGCAAGTTTTCCTCCATACTATGAATGGAGGGATGAAGATGACAGATGACCAATACCCGGCAATCATTGAAGAACTGGAATCATCTTTGAAGGAATTGGAGGCGGCAGATACAAGCCATCCGATCGTAAGGAAAATGATTGAAGAAGAGATCAGGGATGTACGCTATGCGCTTGGACGGGCCGACATGAATTCTTTTGCGACATGTGAAATGAGCGGGGAATTGATGCCATTCGAGCTGATGAAAATGAATCCTACATCATCAACACTTCAAGAAATGAACGATTGGCGGAAATATGGGAAAGTCCATCTCCATTTATAAGGTCCCTTGTTTTTTAAAAAACAAGGGATTAAGTGTCTTTATCATCGGGTTTATGCTAAAATTCAAAGGTAATCATCTCTAATGGATACGGAGGTTGCCTTTGTGTATTATTATCTTCTCGCTTTAGTGGTCATCGGGATCGATCAGCTTACCAAATGGCTGGTTGTACAAAATATGACGCAAGGTGAAAGCATCACGGTCATCCCTGATGTATTTTATATCACTTCGCACAGAAATCCGGGTGCGGCGTGGGGGATCCTGCCAGGTCAAATGTGGTTCTTCTATGTGATTACCATTGCCGTGATCGTCGGGATCGTGTATTACATGCAAAAGCATGCGAAAGGCCATTCACTCTTCAGCACAAGTCTTGCTTTCATGCTCGGAGGCGCCATCGGGAACTTCATCGATCGGGTTTCAAGGCAGGAAGTGGTGGATTTCCTTAATACATATATTTTCACTTACGATTTCCCGATATTCAATATCGCCGATGCATCACTCACGATAGGTGTAATTTTATTGCTCCTGCATATGTTCATGGATGAAAGAAAAGCAAAGAAGGAGAACAAACATGGAAGTCATTCAACACAGCATTGATCAAAATAATCAAGGAGAGCGCATCGACAAGGTTGTCAGCTCTCTAAATAAAGACTGGTCCCGGTCCCTTGTTCAATTATGGATCAAGGATGGGCACGTGAAAGTGAACGGGGAAGTGGTGAAAGCCAACTTCAAATGTCCTCTCGACGCTTCGGTGGAAATCTCGATCCCCGATCCCGAAGAGCTTGACGTCGAGGCAGAAGACCTGAATCTTGATATCGCATACGAAGATCAGGATGTCATCGTTGTCAACAAACCGAAAGGCATGGTCGTGCATCCTGCACCCGGACATTCTTCAGGAACCATGGTGAACGGTCTGATGCATCACTGTAAAGATCTTTCCGGTATCAATGGCGTCATGCGCCCCGGTATAGTACACCGGATCGACAAAGATACGTCTGGCCTACTGATGGTTGCAAAGAACGACCAGGCCCACGAGCATCTTGTCAACCAGCTAGTGGAGAAGACCGTCACACGTAAATATACGGCCGTCGTCCATGGAAACATCCCTCATGAGTACGGTACGATCGATGCACCGATAGGCAGGGATCCCAAAGACCGCCAAAGGATGACCGTCGTGGATAACGGCAAAAAAGCTGTCACGCATTTCAGGGTGCGGGATCGGTATGAGGATTTCACCCTCGTTGAGTGTGAGCTGGAGACGGGCCGCACCCATCAGATCCGTGTTCATATGAAATACATCGGATATCCCCTCGCTGGAGATCCGAAATACGGGCCGAGGAAGACGCTGCCCCTCAATGGACAAGCCCTTCACGCAGGAACACTTGGATTCGTCCATCCCCGTACTGGAGAATACATGGAGTTCCACGCAGAGCTTCCTGAAGAATTCACGAAGCTCATTGCGCGCCTTGAAAATAGTCGTTGACATTTGGGCAGGGGACCTGTATGATGAATGTAATTGAATAAGACCTTTAATACAGTCCCGTGAGACTGAGAAGGAGTTTGTATACCAGCTTAGGTGTGCAAAGATTTATATACGATAAGTGTATCCTCTCATCCATGGGTGAGGGGATTTTTTTATGGCAATGAAGGAGGTACCACTCATGACTAAAAAAGCAACGGTTCTCGACCAGCCTGCCATCCGCAGGGCCCTGACCAGGATCGCACATGAGATCATCGAGCGCAATAAAGGGATCGATGAGATCGTCCTTGTGGGAATCAAGACAAGGGGCATCCACATCGCACGCAGGCTTGCGGAACGGATTCATGATATTGAAGGACAGAAGGTTCCTGTCGGGGAGATTGATATCACACTTTACCGCGACGATCTGTCTGTCAAAACATCAGACCATGAACCTGAAGTGAAGGGTTCGGATCTTCCGGTGGGTATCGCCAACAAAAAAGTCATCCTGATCGATGATGTCCTCTTTACAGGGAGAACGGTAAGAGCGGGACTCGATGCTCTCATGGATCTTGGCCGACCGGGTCAGATTCAGCTAGCCGTGCTCGTCGATCGCGGTCACCGGGAGCTCCCGATCCGTGCCGACTATGTCGGAAAGAATATCCCGACTTCAAGTTCTGAAAAAATCACGGTTGCTTTGTCCGAGGTCGATGACCGGGATGAAGTATCCATCTACGAAAACGAATAAGTATCCTTTTAAGAGTGGTCCAGTGAGGCTGACAAAGGATGGTGGGGAAGGCGTATGGCCGTCTCCTGCCCTCTTTGTGCCCTCTTGGATAAGAGGGTTTTTTTAATAGGTGAAACAAGGAGGAAATGATATGACTACCAAACAAGATATCGTACTTGATGTACACGAAGTCCCACCAGCAAGAAAATGGCTCACCCTGAGCCTTCAGCATCTGTTCGCCATGTTCGGCGCCACGGTCCTCGTACCGTTCCTCGTCGATTTGAGCCCCGGGGTTGCACTCGTATCGAGTGGCCTTGGAACACTGGCATACATCATTATCACGAGGGGGCAGATACCGGCCTACCTTGGATCATCCTTTGCGTTTATCGCCCCGATCATCGCCGCCAAGCAATTCGGAGGTCCAGGGGCAGCCATGATGGGGAGCTTCATGGCCGGAATCGTGTACGGACTTGTTGCCCTCCTGATTTCGAAGCTCGGTGTGAAATGGCTGTCTACGATCCTTCCGCCGGTCGTGGTTGGACCGGTGATTATGGTCATCGGACTGGGTCTGGCAGGAACGGCCGTCAACATGGCCATGTACGCCGATCCTTATGCCGATACCCTGGTATATAGCAGCAAGCATATCCTTGTGGCCCTTGCCACCTTGCTCATCACGATCATCTGCTCGGTCTACTTCAAGGGCTTTCTCGGTATGGTCCCGATTCTTGCGGGCATAACAGGCGGTTATATCATTGCCATATTCGCCGGGCTCGTCGACTTCCAACCGGTTCTTGACGCACCACTATTCAAAATGCCAGACTTCTTCATCCCATTCGTCGACTACACACCTTCCTTCTCCTGGTCCATCATGTCGATCATGGTACCGGTCGCCGTCGTGACGATGGCGGAACACACAGGTCACCAGATGGTCCTCAGCAAGGTTGTCGGAAGGAACTTCATCGAAAAACCGGGCTTGCATAAATCCATCCTTGGTGACGGGGCGGCGACAGTCATTGCTTCCATCATCGGGGGTCCGCCGGTTACCACATACGGTGAGAACATCGGTGTACTCGCCATCACGAAGGTATACAGCGTCTATGTGATCGGGGGTACGGCGGTGCTGGCAGTCGTGTTCGGTTTCATCGGGAAAATCACGGCCCTCATCAGTTCGATCCCGACGGCCGTCATGGGAGGGGTGTCCATCCTTCTCTTCGGAATCATCGCATCGAGCGGTCTCAGGATGCTCATTGACTACAAGGTTGACCTTGGGAAGAACCGGAACCTCATCATCTCATCTGTCATACTCGTCATCGGAGTCGGAGGCGCCTATGTGGAACTGGGAGAAAATGTCTCACTTTCCGGAATGGCCTTAGCAGCCATCATCGGCGTCGTACTGAATCTTGTCCTTCCGGGACGGGAAGAAACATCAGGAAATCTATTCGAAGAACAAAAACAAGCAAATGACGAAGTAGCATAGAACACCTTTTAACAATGGTCCAGAGAGTCCATAAGGGTGATGCTGTATAGGGACGAGTCTGTTCCTCTATGGCTGAATACACCCTGAGCAGAAGGCACAGGGTGTTTTTTTATACAAAAAAGTCAGAAGGGCGGCGTGTACGATGGGGCACTTATTAACCATGAAGGATTTATCTGAGAGAGAGATCCTCTCAATCCTGGATCAGGCAGAACGCTTCAAGGCAGGAGAAAGGTGGGAAGATGGATCGGATCATTTCGTGGCCAATCTTTTCTTCGAAGCCAGTACACGGACGAAATGCAGTTTTGAAATGGCGGAAAGGCGTCTTGGCCTGGAAGTGATTCCGTTTGAATCCCATGCCTCGAGCGTCCAAAAGGGAGAAACCCTTTACGATACAGTGAAAACCCTGGAATCGATCGGGGTGGGAGCCGTGGTCATCCGTCACAGCAGGGACCGCTACTTCGATGAGCTCAAAGGTCTGGACGTCAGGATCATCAATGGAGGGGATGGATGCGGGAATCATCCGACTCAATGCCTCCTTGACCTGATGACGATCCGTCAGGAATTCGGAGGGTTCCAGGGTCTCCGTGTCGCCATCATCGGCGATATCGCCCACAGTCGTGTGGCAAGATCCAATGCGGAAGCCCTCACAGCACTCGGGGCAGAGGTCAGGTTCTCTGGTCCAGAGGAGTGGTTCCCAGAGCGCTACGGGGACCGATATGTAGGGATCGACGAAGCGATGAGTTCATCCGACGTCGTGATGCTACTGCGCATCCAGCACGAAAGGCATCATGGAACGCCGATTGCGTCCAAGGCGGATTATCACCAGGCGTACGGCCTTACCCTGGAGAGGGAGAGGAAGATGGCGCATGGAAGCATCATCATGCACCCTGCACCTGTCAATCGTGGGGTCGAGATCGCCGATTCCCTCGTGGAAGGCGGACGGTCCAGGATCTTCAAGCAAATGGAAAATGGCGTATTCGTCAGAATGGCGGTACTAAAAAGAGCATTCCAATTACAAGGAGGACGTCAACATGAACTGGTTGATCAAACATGCTAACATTCTGAATGCAAAAGGAGAACTGGAACCGGTCGAGGTAAAGACAAAGGGGAATAAGATTGCTGAAGTAGGAGCGGAACTCTCCAACACGGGTGAGATGGAATATGATGCGCGGGGTATGTTGCTGTCACCTGGTTTCGTCGACCTCCACGTTCATCTCCGCGAGCCAGGGGGAGAACATAAAGAAACCATTGAAACCGGAACGAAAGCTGCTGCAAAAGGCGGTTACACGACAATAGCGGCGATGCCCAACACACGCCCCGTACCGGACGATACTGAAACACTGGATTGGTTACATAAACGGATTAATGAAACGGCCTCGGTCAGGGTCCTAGCATACGGAGCCATCACAGAGAGACAGGCTGGGAAGGAATTGAACGACCTCGAAGCGATGAAGCAACATGGGGCCTTCGCTTTCACCGATGACGGTGTCGGAGTGCAGTCAGCCGCCATGATGCTCGAAGCCATGAAAAAGGCAGCAGCTATCGGCGCTTCCATCGTGGCCCATTGTGAAGAGAACACCCTGATCAATAAAGGCTCCGTCCATGAAGGCAGGTTTTCAGCCTTGAACGGACTGAATGGGATCCCGTCTGTATGTGAAGCAGTTCATATCGCTCGGGATGTGCTCCTGGCAGAAGCAGCGGGTGTCCATTATCATGTCTGCCACATCTCAACAAAAGAATCCGTCAGAGTGGTCAGGGATGCAAAGCGGGCCGGCATCAAGGTGACAGCAGAAGTGACCCCGCATCATCTCCTGCTATGTGAAGATGACATCCCGGGAATGGATACGAACTTTAAGATGAATCCACCTCTCCGTGGGAAAGAGGACAGGGACGCCCTCATCGAAGGGCTTCTGGACGGCACCATCGACTTTATCGCCACCGATCACGCACCGCATACAAAAGAAGAAAAGGGAGAGGGCATGGAATTATCGCCATTCGGGATTGTCGGGCTTGAAACCGCCTTTCCTTTACTCCATACGCATTTTGTTCAAAAAGGCATCATCACGTTGAAGCAGCTCATCGATTGGATGACCGTCAAACCTTCAGAAGCGTTCAATCTACCATTTGGCACGCTTAAAGCTGGAGGCGGCGCAGACTTCACGCTGATCGATTTGGAAAAGAAGGAAACCATTCATCCGGGATCCTTCCTGTCAAAAGGCAAAAACACACCATTCTCGGGGTGGGAATGCACAGGATATCCGCAAGCGACATTTTATCAAGGTCAACAAGTTTGGAATGGAGGAGAAGCATAATGAACAGACAGCTCATTCTGGAAGACGGAACGATTTTTATCGGTGAAGGATTCGGTGCAGACAGTGAGGCCATAGGGGAAGTTGTATTCAACACAAGCATGACAGGGTACCAGGAAATCTTGTCCGATCCCTCTTACTGCGGCCAGTTCGTCACGATGACCTATCCTTTGATCGGAAACTACGGTGTGAATCGTGATGACTTCGAATCGATTTCTCCTGCAGTCAAGGCATTCATTGTGCGGGAATCGGCAGACTTCGCATCCAACTGGCGAAATGAATCCACACTTGATGAGCTGCTCAGGATCAAAGGGATCCCGGGGATTGCCGGTGTCGATACACGGAAGCTGACCCGTCTGATAAGGAAATCGGGATCGATGAAAGGTATCCTTTGCAGTGTGGAAGAAGATCCTGCCCTTATGATTGAAAGATTGAACGCCTCCGCCCTGAGAACCGATCAGGTGGAGCAGGTTTCCACAAAGACCGCGTATGCCAGTCCCGGTCGCGGATTCAGGGTCGTACTGATGGACTTTGGGATGAAGCACGGAATCCTGCGGGAACTGAACAAGCGGAACTGTGATGTCATCGTCGTCCCTCACAACACTTCTTCAGAAGAGATCCGCAGACTCCAACCCGATGGCATCATGCTATCGAATGGACCTGGAGACCCGAAGGATGTACCGGAAGCCATCCAGACGGTTCAAGAACTTCTAGGTGAGATTCCACTGTTCGGCATCTGCCTCGGTCACCAATTATTCGCCCTGGCATGCGGTGCCGATTCCTTCAAGATGAAGTTCGGACACAGGGGAGGAAATCATCCTGTCCAAGATGTGTTGACGAAAAAAGTGGCCCTGACTTCCCAGAACCACGGGTATGCAGTGGATGAAGCATCACTTGACGATACTGATTTAGAAGTCACACATATCGCCATCAATGATGGGACAATCGAAGGATTGAAGCATAAAAAATATCCTGCATTCACGGTTCAATACCATCCGGAGGCGTCTCCGGGACCAGAAGATTCCAATTACTTGTTCGACGATTTCTTGACACTCATGAATGAAGAGAAAAGGAAGGAGATTCAACATGCCTAAACGTACAGATATTAAAAGCATCCTTGTAATCGGGAGTGGCCCGATCATCATCGGCCAGGCAGCAGAATTCGACTATGCGGGCACACAGGCTTGCATCGCACTGAAAGAGGAAGGATACAGGGTCATCCTCGTGAACTCGAATCCCGCCACCATCATGACCGATGCCGAAATGGCCGATAAGGTATACATCGAGCCCCTGACCCTTGAATTCGTATCCCGCATCATCCGCAAAGAACGACCGGATGCACTCCTTCCGACCCTCGGGGGCCAAACGGGTCTCAATCTTGCCGTCGAACTCCATCAATCGGGCGTGTTGGAAGAATGCGGAGTCGAGATTCTCGGTACGAAGCTTTCCGCCATCGAACAAGCAGAAGACCGTGATCTGTTCCGGAACCTGATGAATGAGCTTTCGGAACCGGTACCTCAAAGCGAAATCATCCACACGGTGTCAGAAGCCTATACATTCGTCGAGGAGGTGGGCTTCCCGGTCATCGTTCGCCCTGCATACACCCTCGGTGGAACAGGAGGCGGGATCTGCCACAACGAAGAAGAACTGAATGAAATCGTCAGCTCCGGATTGAAATACAGCCCCGTCACCCAGTGTCTCCTGGAGAAAAGCATCGCAGGATTCAAAGAGGTCGAATATGAGGTGATGCGAGATGCTGCCGATAACGCCATCGTGGTTTGTAATATGGAAAACATCGATCCGGTAGGGATCCATACAGGCGATTCCATCGTCGTCGCCCCGAGTCAGACGCTGAGCGACAGGGAATATCAGATGCTCCGGAATACAAGCCTGAAGATCATCCGTGCCCTCGGAATCGAAGGAGGCTGCAATGTGCAGCTGGCGCTGGATCCTGATAGTTTCCAGTACTACATCATTGAAGTGAATCCACGTGTGAGCAGATCCTCTGCCCTTGCTTCGAAGGCGACGGGTTATCCGATTGCGAAGCTTGCTGCGAAGATCGCCGTCGGCTTGACATTGGATGAAATGATGAATCCTGTGACAGGGAAGACATACGCGACATTCGAACCTGCCCTTGATTATGTGGTCACAAAGATTCCGAGATGGCCTTTCGATAAGTTTGAATCGGCAAAACGGAATCTGGGCACCCAGATGAAGGCTACAGGGGAAGTGATGGCCATCGGAAGGACCCTCGAAGAGTCGCTGCTGAAAGCGATCCGTTCACTCGAGAGCAATACGTATCACCTCGGATTGGATGAGCTGAAAGGGAAGTCAGCCGAATGGATCGAAAAACGGATCCGCAAAGCAGGGGATGAAAGGCTGTTCTTCATCGGTGAAGCCCTCAGGCGCGGCATCACGATCGAGACGATTCATGACTGGAGCAAGATCGACCTTTTCTTCCTGAATAAAATGGACCTCATCATCCGTTTTGAAGAACAACTGAGAAACCACCCATTCGATCATTCCATCGCATACAAAGCAAAGCGCATGGGCTTCTCGGACATCGCCATTGCCTCCCTCTGGTCTGTGACGGAGAGGGAAGTATATGAGTGGAGGAAGGAGGAGGAACTCACACCGGTCTATAAGATGGTGGATACCTGTGCCGCGGAATTTGAATCCGAAACGCCGTATTTCTACGGAACGTATGAGGATGAAAATGAATCGGAAGTAACAGAGCGCGAGAGCATCATCGTGCTTGGTTCCGGACCGATCCGGATCGGTCAGGGAGTCGAATTCGACTACGCCACCGTCCACTCCGTCTGGGCCATCAAGGAAGCTGGTTACGAAGCGATCATCGTCAACAATAATCCAGAAACGGTTTCCACAGACTTCTCCATCTCGGATAAATTATACTTCGAACCGTTGACGGTGGAAGATGTGATGCATATCATCGATCTCGAAAAGCCGAAAGGGGTCGTCGTACAGTTCGGTGGCCAAACCGCCATCAATCTGGCAGATGAACTTGTGAACCGAGGTGTGCGCATCCTGGGCACGTCACTGGAAGATCTGGACCGGGCTGAAAATAGGGACAAATTCGAACAGACCTTACAGGAACTCGGCATTCCACAGCCTGAAGGCAAGACGGCGGTATCGGTGGAAGGGGCCATCGCCATCGCAGAATCAATAGGGTATCCCGTTCTCGTCAGACCATCGTATGTCCTTGGCGGAAGAGCCATGGAAATCGTATATAGAGAAGAAGAGCTTCTCCACTACATGGAAAATGCCGTGAAAGTGAACCCGCAGCATCCCGTCCTTATCGACCGCTACTTGATTGGGAAGGAAATCGAAGTGGATGCCGTCTGTGACGGGGAGGATGTCGTCATCCCCGGAATCATGGAGCATATCGAACGGGCAGGGGTCCACTCGGGGGATTCCATCGCCGTCTACCCGCCTCAACAGCTGACTGAAGAACAAAAAAGCACAATTGTAGACTATACAACCAGGCTTGCCAAAGGATTGAATATCATCGGACTTCTGAACATCCAATACGTCATTTCAAAAGGTGAAGTCTACGTACTCGAAGTGAATCCACGCTCGAGCAGGACGGTTCCATTCATCTCAAAAATCACCAACGTGCCGATGGCGAACGTTGCCACCAAGGCGATCCTCGGCATCTCCCTGCGTCAATTGGGATATGAGCCGGGTCTTGTGGAAGAAGCAGAAGGCGTCTATGTCAAAGTACCGGTCTTCTCTTTTGCCAAACTGAGAAGGGTGGACATCACGCTCGGACCTGAAATGAAATCCACCGGTGAAGTCATGGGGAAAGATCAGACCTTGGAGAAAGCACTATACAAAGGCATGGTAGCAGCGGGCATGCAGATGAAAGATCACGGCTCGGTTCTCATGACGGTTGCAGACAAGGACAAGGAAGAAGCGGCCAGCCTCGCAAGACGATTCGTAAGCATCGGGTATCAGATCCTTGCCACGAAAGGGACGGCATCGTACCTTGCCACTCAAGGCATCCAGGTACGTGAAGTAGATAAGATCGGTTCGACCGGACCGACTCTGCTCGACATCATCCAAAGCGGGGAAACACAGCTTGTCATCAACACGCTGACCAAAGGAAAGCAGCCGGCACGAGACGGCTTCCGGATCCGAAGGGAATCGGTGGAGAACGGAATTCCGTGCCTGACTTCCCTTGATACAGCGGAGGCTATACTGAGAGTCTACGAATCTATGACCTTCTCCGCCGAGGCGATAGCCGCGAGGCCATCAAGGAAGGCGGTCCATTCATGATCGTCAACGAATCGATGAAGGTGGTGAGTCATCGCCTCCTTGCCAGGAACATCTATGAGCTTGTCCTGGAAGGTGAACTGGTAAAGGAGATTTCGGCGCCTGGTCAATTTGTACATGTCAAGGTCGGTAGCGGCATCGATCCCCTCCTAAGAAGGCCGATCTCCATAGCTGAACACAATCAGAAAGAAAAGAAGATGAGCCTGATTTACCGCGCCGAAGGCAAAGGGACAATGCAATTGTCCCTTGTCGGGGCGGGAGGCAGGGTCGATGTCCTCGGTCCACTCGGGAACGGATTCGACGTTCAACAGGGTGAGGGCAGGAAGGCGCTGCTTATCGGAGGCGGAATCGGCGTCCCACCATTATATGGACTATCAAAATCCCTTCGCAACAACGGGTGGGAGGTAAAGCATGTGCTTGGGTTTCAGGAAGAGGCCGTCAGTTTTTATGAAGACAAGTTCAGGGAACTCGGACCTACACATATCGCCACGGTGGATGGTTCACTTGGACGAAAAGGGTTTGTGACAGATGTGATTGAAAATGAGTCCATTCAGTATGATCAATTTTTCGCCTGCGGACCGAATCCGATGCTGAAGGCTTTGCAAGACCGGCTTTCAGGAAATGGATTCCTGTCACTGGAAGAACGCATGGGCTGCGGAATCGGAGCTTGCTTCGCATGTGTGTGCCATCTTGCAGATGATCCTGAAGGTACGGATTATGTAAAAGTATGCAGCGACGGACCGGTATTTCCTGTAGGGGTGGTGGCATTATGACAAGATTACAGATCGAATTGCCAGGTTTGAGTTTGAAGAATCCCATCATGCCTGCATCAGGATGCTTTGGATTCGGAAGGGAGTACAGTCAATTCTACGACTTGAGCGAACTGGGGGCCATCATGATCAAGGCGACGACGGAACATCCCCGTTTCGGCAACCCGACGCCCCGTGTGGCAGAAACCAATGCCGGGATGCTGAATGCCATCGGCCTCCAGAATCCTGGTCTGGTATCGGTAATGGAAAAGGAGCTGCCGTGGCTTTCACAGTTCGATGTACCTATCATCGCCAATGTGGCAGGATCGCAGATGGAAGACTATGTTCATGTGGCCCGTGAGATCTCCAAAGTACCGAATGTACATGCCCTTGAACTCAACATCTCCTGTCCGAATGTGAAAACCGGCGGCATCGCCTTCGGGACGATCCCCGAGGTTGCCATGGAGTTGACAAGAAAGGTGAAAGCCGTGTCAGAGGTTCCCCTTTACGTCAAGCTTTCTCCGAATGTCTCCAATATCGTGGAGATGGCCAAAGCCGTTGAACTCGGAGGTGCCGACGGATTGACGATGATCAATACGCTACTCGGCATGAGGCTTGATCTCAAGACGGGAAGACCGATCCTTGCCAATAAGACGGGTGGGCTATCAGGCCCTGCCATCAAACCGGTTGCCATCCGGATGATCTACGAGGTGAGTCAGGCAGTCGATCTGCCGATCATCGGAATGGGTGGAGTAGAGTCTGCAGAGGATGTGATTGAATATTTCCATGCGGGTGCGAGCGCTGTGGCAGTCGGCACGGCCAATTTCGTAGATCCTTTCATCTGTAAGAAAATCATTCACGAACTGCCTGCACTGCTTGACGAATTGAACGTGGACCATATTTCTCAATTGACCGGAAGGAGCTGGAGGAAACATGAACAAGCCGTTTATCGCCCTTGATTTCCCAACATGGGAAATGACAGAAACATTTTTATCTCGATTCGACGAGCCCTTGAATGTCAAGGTGGGAATGGAGCTCTACCTCCAAAATGGACCTCGCATCGTAGAATCCCTTTTGAAAAAGGATCATGGGATTTTCCTTGATCTGAAGCTGCATGATATCCCGAATACCGTGTTTGGGGCCATGAAAGGACTTGGACAGTGGGATCTGGAATTCATCAACGTCCATGCTGCCGGGGGCAAGGAGATGATGGAGAGGGCGATGGAGGCCATACAGTTTCATGGCAGCAAGACGAAGCTCATCGCTGTCACCCAGCTCACCTCGACGTCTGAACAGCAGATGCAATCCGAACAGCTTATCCCGAATCCACTGACGGAATCCGTCATCCATTATGCCCGCCTAGCTCAAAGCGCCGGACTTCAAGGGGTGGTATGTTCCCCGCATGAGGCTGGCTTGATCAAGGACTATTGCGGAGAAGAATTCCTTCGCATCACACCGGGTATCAGGATGAACTCCGATGCCGCGGATGATCAACAGCGCATCACGTCCCCTGGAAATGCTAGGGGATTGGGATCAACTCATATTGTCGTGGGCAGGAGCATCACGAAGGCAGCCGATCCTGTTGCCGCTTACCGAATGATTTGCCAAGATTGGGAGGGAAGCATCTATGAAAAAACAAATTGCTAAGGAACTGTTGAACATCAAAGCGGTATTCTTGAACCCTGGTGAGCCCTTCACGTGGTCTTCAGGGATCAAATCACCGATCTATTGCGATAACCGATTGACTTTATCCTATCCTGCCGTGAGAAAGCAGATAGCAGATGGACTTGTCTCCATGATCCGTGAACATTTCCCGGAAGTCGATGTGATCGCAGGAACGGCAACCGCGGGGATCCCCCATGCGGCGTGGGTATCAGAGCGCATGGATCTTCCTATGTGCTATGTCAGATCCAAGGCAAAGGGACACGGAAAAGGGAACCAGATCGAAGGAAAGGTCCTTCCTGGGCAAAAAGTGGTCGTCATAGAAGATCTCATTTCAACAGGTGGCAGCTGCATCACGGCGGTCGAGGCCCTGAGAGAGTCGGAATGTGAAGTCTTGGGGGTTGCCGCCATCTTTACATACGAGCTTCAAAAGGGAACGGATGCCCTCAGCGAACATGGGATTGAGGCTGTATCCCTCTCCGATTATTCAAGTCTATTAGAAGCAGCTGGGGAAGAAGGACTGATCTCAGGAGCTGATCTCGTTGAATTGAAAGAATGGCGACGGGATCCCGAGGGTTGGAAGAAGCAAATGAATTGATATAAAAACATGAAAAACGCCGGAATCAAAACGATTCCGGCGTTTTCTTATGTGTGCAATTCAACGATCTTTCAGGGCCCTGACCTGGTCAAGGTCCGGTGTGACATAGACCGTCTGCTGATTTTCATAGATGACGAATCCCGGCTTGGCACCACGTGGTTTCTTAACCTGACGCACTTCTGTGTAATCGACTGGAACCGATCCCGACTCCCTCGCCTTGCTGAAGTATGCGGCAAGATTGGCGGCCTCGAGGAGGGTTTCATCTGAAGGGGAAGGATCCCGGATGACGACGTGAGAACCGGGTATATCCTTCGTATGGAGCCAGATGTCGCTCTTGGCCGCTACTTTATTGGTCAGATAATCATTCTGTTTATTATTCTTGCCGACGAGGATCTTGGTACCGTCTGTCGCTGTATACGATTCGAGCATCGGCTTTTCATTTGCCTTTTTCTTTTTCTGGTTCTTCCGGACGCGCAGGTATCCTTCTTCCTCGAGCTCTTCCCGTATGCCTTCAATGTCCCTGGTGGAGGCGGATTCGAGCTGTTGAAGGAGCTGCTCGAAATAAGCGAGCTCATCTGTTGCTTTTTCGATTTGTTCCTGCACGACTTGTACAGCGTGCTTCGCTTTTTGATAGCGGGAAAAATAACCTTGAGCATTTTCAGAAGGTGATTTTTGAGGATTCAGAGGGATCGTCACCGATCCGCCTTCTTCGTCATAGTAGTTGACGACCGAAACTTCTTCCATTCCTCTCTGTACTGCATATAGATTGGATGTGAGCAGTTCTCCGAGGAGCTGGTAGCGATCGGCATCCTTCGCCTCCTGAAGGGTACGCTCGAGCTTGACGATCTTGTTCTCGTTTTTATCGCGCTCGTTCCGGATGAAACGTTCAAGGTCATTGCCCTGCTGCTTCACCCGGTCCCTTGATGCCTTTTGGTAGAAGAAGCGATCGAGAAGTCCGCTAAGGGTGGTGAAGGTTTGACGCTCTCCTTCGACGTGATCCAGCGGGCACCAGTAGAATGTTTCCTTGTCTCCCGTGATCAGGGTGGGGGACGTGCGGTGTTCCTTGAGGTCCGTCATGAAGTGCAGGAATGAGTCGGCAATGGCAGCCTGTGTCCCGAGGCCGGCACGATGGACGATCTCTTTGGCTGCCAGGGGAGAAACACCTGAGAAAGAGCCCACGATCTGCTTGTCCAATTTACCTGAATTGAAATCGAGTGAACGCAGGACATCTTCTCCTTCTGCATCCAGGGGATTGAGCTTATCTTGGCTTGGCGGGAAGATGTACTCGTTACCAGGGAGCACGGTTCTGTGGGAATTCACGCTTGGTGACAGATGCTTGATGCTGTCAAGGATCATATTGCGGCTTTTGTCGACCAGGATGATATTACTGTGCCTTCCCATCACTTCGATGATCAGTTGTTTGTAGGATACATCGCCGATGTCATTCCGGCCCTTTACTTCCAGAATGATCATACGGTCGAGGCCGACCTGGTGGATGTCTTCGATCATATAGCCTTCGAGATGCTTCCGAAGGAGCATGCAGAACATCGGGGGCACGGAGGGATTCTCGTATTCCTCTCCTGTCAGTTGAACCCTGGCATAACTTGGATGGGCGGAGAGGAGGAGCTTATGATTCTTCCCATTGGCCCTGATCACCATGATGATTTCATTTTTATAAGGTTGATGTATTTTATTGATTCTGCCGTGAAGGAGGGCTTCTTTCAGCTCTTCAGTCATGGCTTTTGTAAATAGTCCGTCGAATGACATGCAAAACATCCTCTTCTTTTTTACTCATCCATTTGATTGTAGCGCCTCTTGGCTCCTTTTACAAAACATAGGAACGGGAGACGAATGAAACCTCCTTAAATCATATCATTTTTCAGGACGAGTCTGAATAAGAATGGTAAGAGAAGGACAACTTTTCGTATTCGTAGAAGGAGAGTGAGATGGGTGCATGAAATTTCATGAGATGAGACAGGAGGATATAGAGAAGGCCATCAATACGGATTATCAACAAGGCCTTTCGTCTGCAGACGCCGAAAACCGGAAGAAGCAGTATGGATATAACCAGTTGGAGGAAGCCGAAAAACAATCGGCCCTATTGGTGTTTTTCAGTCAGTTTAAGGATTTCATGGTGCTTGTGCTGCTGGCGGCGACCCTCATATCCGGACTTCTGGGTGAGTATATCGATGCCATTGCCATCATCGCCATCGTAGTGGTCAACAGCTTCCTCGGTTTCTTTCAGGAGAGAAAAGCTGAGAAATCACTGCAGGCACTGAAGGAATTATCAGCACCCCAGGTTTCTGTCCTCCGGGATGGATCATGGATGAAGGTGCACTCCAAAGAAGTGACAATCGGAGATATCATCCGGTTCTCAAGCGGCGATCGGATCGGTGCCGACATCCGTTTGATCGAAACGAATAACCTGGAGATCGAGGAGTCTGCACTGACAGGAGAATCCCTTCCCGTCCTAAAAACGACCAAGCCCCTCCACGGTAAGGGGTTGAACCTCGGGGACATGGAAAACATGGCGTTCATGGGCACACTCGTCACCAGGGGGAACGGGTTGGGTGTCGTCACATCCATCGGAATGAATACGGCCATGGGGCAGATCGCCGATATGATCCAAAAAGCTGAAACGATGACTACCCCGCTTCAACGCAGGCTCGAGGAGCTCGGTAAGATCCTGATTACCGTTGCCCTCATCCTGACGGCCCTTGTCGTTGGAATCGGTGTGCTTCAAGGGCATGACATCTACTCCATGTTCCTTGCAGGAGTATCTCTTGCAGTGGCCGCTATACCTGAGGGGCTTCCGGCGATCGTGACTGTTGCCCTGTCACTGGGCGTCCAGAGGATGATCAAGCAAAAGGCGATCGTCCGTAAGCTTCCCGCCGTGGAGACACTGGGCTGTGCTTCGGTGATCTGTTCCGATAAGACAGGGACCCTCACCCAGAATAAAATGACTGTCACCAAGTTATGGAGCGCAGGAAGGCTGTGGGATGTGTCTGGCACCGGGTATGTTCCGCAAGGTGATTTCTTCAACGGAGAATCAAGAGTTTCTCCATCTTCTGATCAATCACTGAAACAGCTTCTGACGTTTGGCATGCTCTGCAACCATGCAGAACTCGTGGAAAGGGACGGCGAGCTCATACTTGACGGTGACCCGACTGAAGGTGCCCTTCTCGTAGCGGGGATGAAGGCGGGATTGACCCGGGACGCATTGTCGACATCCTTCAGGATCGTGAAGGAATTCCCGTTTGACTCCACTCGGAAAATGATGACGGTCGTGGCAGAGGATGCTGCTGGAAAGCTTTTTGCAGTCACCAAAGGGGCTCCCGATGTCCTCGTGGGAAAAAGTGCGTCCATCATCTGGGACGGAAAGGTTCAAAAAGCGAATGAAGCCGCTTTTCAAGCAGTGGAAGAGGCGATTTCCGGGATGTCTTCGAATGCCCTCAGGACCATCGCCATCGCCTATAAGCCTTTGAACGGTCAATCATTGGATCTGCTTACAGAGGCCTCGGTAGAAAAGGAAGTGACGTTCATAGGGCTCCAAGGAATGATCGATCCTCCTCGTCCCGAAGTCAAACAGGCGGTCAGGGAATGCCGTGATGCGGGAATCAAGACGGTGATGATCACGGGGGATCATGTACTGACGGCCAAAGCCATTGCAAAACAGCTCGGTATTTTGAAATCAAACGACAGGGTGATGGACGGTAAGGCGCTGAATGAGATGGAAATTGAAGAGCTTGAGGAAATCGTCGAAGATGTCTCCGTATTCGCCAGGGTATCGCCCGAGCATAAATTGAAAATCGTAAAAGCTCTGCAGAACCGCGGTCACATTGTTGCAATGACCGGAGACGGAGTCAACGATGCCCCGGCCATAAAGACCTCCGATATCGGGATCGCCATGGGGATCACCGGTACCGATGTGGCAAAAGAATCTTCATCCCTCGTCCTGCTTGATGACAACTTTGCGACAATCAAATCGGCCATCAAAGAAGGGCGGAACATTTACGAAAACATCCGTAAATTCATCCGATACCTCCTTGCCTCGAACGTGGGGGAGATCCTGGTCATGCTGTTCGCCATGCTCTTGGCGCTTCCGCTTCCGTTGGTCCCGATCCAGATCCTTTGGGTCAATTTAGTGACGGATGGACTGCCCGCCATGGCCCTCGGCCTTGATAAGCCCGAAGGAGATGTGATGAAGCGGAAACCGCGGCATCCGAAGGAAGGAGTCTTTGCAAGGGGACTCGGCTGGAAGGTCGTCTCTAGGGGATTCCTTATCGGGGGTGTCACCCTTCTTGCCTTCATCATCGCATATCATCAGCATCCGGATCAGCTTGAGTACGCCCAGACAATTGCATTTGCTACTCTGGTCCTTGCCCAGCTTATCCACGTATTCGATTGCCGCAGTGAGGTATCGGTTTTCTCGAGAAATCCATTCGGCAATATGTACCTGGTCTGGGCCGTGCTTTCGTCCCTGCTGTTGATGCTGGTCGTCATCTATCTGCCGGGTCTTCAACCGATTTTCCACACCGTGTCCATCGAGCCGAGGGACTGGCTGCTGATCGTCGGCTTGAGCTCCATCCCGACGTTTTTACTGGCAGGTTCATTTTTTGCAAGAAAAAAACAATAGAATATGATATAATCCATAAGGTAATAGAGTTTGCTCTCTATTACCTTTTTTATAAGCAAGTGCGGGCCGCCTTTAGGTGTTCCGGGAATGAAATTCGACAGGCACGTCGCATAGATTGGGTGTGATTGGAATGGTCATCAGCATGACAGGCTTTGGACGGAGCCGGATTGAGTCGGGGGGACATACCGTCATTGTTGAAATGAAAACCGTGAACCATCGATTCAGCGAGCTCAATATCCGCATGCCGCGCCAACTCATGAAGCTTGAAGATAAGATCAAGAAGCAGCTCTCCACCTTTATAAACAGGGGGAAAATCGATCTGTTCATCGATATTTCCGGCGGAGGTCTCATACATAAGAATTTACATATTGACTGGGGACTCATTGAGGATTATCATCAGTTAGTAAATAAAGTGAAGGATACTTACTCACTCAAGGGTGATATCGCCCTGTCGGACCTTCTCGGCAGAGGGGAATTCGTTACGGTGGAAGAAACGGAAGAGGAGAATGCCGAACTTGACGAACTGGTCATGGAGGCAGTCCTGAAGGCATCAGATGAATTAAGGAAGATGAGGATGGAGGAAGGGAAGGCTCTTCATGCCGACTTCCTTATCCATCTGGATCAAATAAGGATCTGTCTAGACGAACTCTCAGCCCATGCACCCGCGGTGACCCTGCAATACAGGGAACGTCTCCGCAAGCGGATCCGGGAATGGAGCGAAGGAGATCCCGACGAGGCAAGACTCCTCTCCGAAGTGGCCATATTTGCAGATAAATCTGATATAACCGAAGAGTTGACGCGTCTCGGGAGTCATCTTCAGTACTTTCATGCCACCTTGAATCAAGATGGTGTGATGGGGAGGAAACTGGATTTCATCATTCAGGAGATGAACCGGGAAGTGAACACGATCGGCTCCAAGGCAAATGACTCCAGCATTTCCACACTGGTGGTCGAGTTGAAATCGGCACTGGAGAAAGTGCGGGAGCAGGTCCAAAATGTTGAATAAGAAGTTTAGTTTCCACGTGAACGGGCGAAACTAAACTATTGATTAGGAGGAGCGTCATGTCAATCAAGCTCATCAATATAGGCTTTGGGAATATTGTATCAGCAAACCGAATCATATCGATCGTCGGTCCGGAATCAGCGCCCATCAAGCGTCTGATGCAGGATGCGAGGGATCGGGGAACATTAGTTGACGCTACATATGGAAGAAGGACGCGGGCCGTGATCATCACAGACAGCGATCATGTCATCCTGTCGGCCGTACAACCCGAGACTGTTGCCCATCGAGTGACTGATAAAGAGGATTTAATAGAAGAAGGGCAGGGTAAATAAATGAAAGAAAAAGGATTGCTGATCGTGCTATCCGGACCTTCCGGAGTAGGGAAAGGGACAGTTCGAAAGGCGATTTTTTCCCAGGAAGATACAAAATTCGAATATTCCATTTCTATGACAACGCGTCATCCGCGTGAAGGGGAAGTGGACGGTGTGGACTACTTCTTCAAGACAAGGGAAGAATTCGAAGCACTGATCGAGCAGGGCAAACTTTTGGAGTATGCCGAGTTTGTCGGCAATTACTATGGCACGCCTGTTGACTATGTCCGCCAGACACTTGAAGAAGGAAATGATGTTTTTCTTGAAATCGAGGTTCAGGGTGCGCAGCAGGTCAGGGACAAATTCCCTGAGGGCCTGTTCATATTCCTTGCTCCGCCAAGCTTGTCGGAGCTTCAGAATCGGCTGGTCACACGGGGGACTGAGACGGATGACCTGATTCAGGGCAGGATGAATACAGCCCGCAAGGAGATCGAAATGATGAATCTTTATGATTACATCGTTGAAAATGATCAAATCGAACATGCCGTCGGTAAGATCAAGTCCATCGTACAGGCTGAACACTGCAAGCGCGAACGTGTACAACAACGCTATCTAAATATGCTGGAGGTTGAGTGAATGTTATATCCATCCATTGATTCACTAATGAAAAAGATCGATTCGAAATATTCGTTGGTCAGCGTGGCTGCCAAAAGAGCGCGTGATCTACAGGATAAAAAGGACTTCCGCATGGACGAATATGTGTCGGAAAAGTTCGTTGGTAAGGCCCTTGAAGAAATCCACTCCGGCCACTTGTCCATGAAAGAAAGAGACGAAAAAGCCATCTATGAGGATGAATAAATCCCATCTGTACGGCAAATAGGAAATGAAGAGGGTTGAACCGGGAAGTGATGAACTTTTCCGGTACAGCCCTATTTTCTTTTTGCGGCGATATCCTTCATAATAGAGGCTATGAATAGATTAGATGATGGAGGCAATGAACGATATGGGGAAAAAAATACTATTGTGTGTGACCGGTGGGATCGCCGTATATAAAGCAGCAGCACTTACGAGCAAGCTTGTACAGGCGGGCTTCGAGGTGAAGGTCATGATGACAGAATCCGCGAGGGAGTTCGTTTCCCCGCTCACCTTCCAGGCATTATCGCGCCAGGATGTCTACTGGGATACATTCGATGAGAAAATTCCAGCGAAGATCGCCCATATCGACTTGGCAGATTGGGCTGACCTAGTACTTGTGGCACCTGCTACGGCAAATATGATTGGGAAACTTGCCTGCGGTATCGGGGATGACATGATCTCCACCACGTTACTTGCGACAGAGGCCGAGATCTGGATTGCTCCTGCCATGAACGTCCATATGTATGATCACCCTGCAGTCAAGAGGAACATTGCCACACTGCATGAGGACGGCTGCCGGTTCGTTGAACCGAGTGAAGGGTACTTGGCATGCGGGTACGTCGGCAAAGGCCGACTGGAAGAACCTGAAAAGATTGTAGAACTGATTGACGCTCACTTCCACTCTCCGACAGAACAGCCACTCAAAGGGAAAAACGTGCTTATTTCTGCCGGTCCGACAAGGGAAATCATTGATCCTGTCCGGTATTTCTCAAACCGCTCTACTGGGAAAATGGGATTTGCCATGGCAGAGGCAGCTGCCAATATGGGTGCCGATGTGACCCTGGTATCAGGTCCGGTCGATCTGTCTCCACCACGTGGGGTGCATCTCGTAGAGGTAACGACAGCAAAGGACATGTATGAGGCAGTACTCGCGAAATTCGAGGGTGCAGACATCGTGGTGAAGAGTGCTGCGGTCGCCGATTATCGTCCAAAGGAAGTCCATAAGGAAAAAATGAAAAAACAAGATGGCAATCTGATCATAGAATTCGAGCGGACAAAGGATATCCTCATGGAGCTCGGAAAAAGGAAGAATGGGCAATACCTTATCGGGTTCGCTGCCGAAACGTCCAACATCGGGGAATATGCCAAAGGGAAGCTTGAGAGAAAAAGAGCTGACATGATCGTTGCAAACAATGTGAGCGAAGAAGGTTCGGGCTTCGGGACAGATACAAATAAAGTAACCATTGTAACAGAAGACGGCATACGTGAATTGCCGATGCTCTCAAAGTCAAAAGTGGCAGAAGAAATACTTCTTGAAGCATTGAGACGGATGGATTCCTGATGAAAAATGTAGCAAGCGTCATCGTGGATGTTGCTGCCATGCAGACGGACCGCTGCTTTGACTATCTCATACCTGCTGAATGGACAGGGAGCATTGTGCCGGGAATGAGGGTCGTTGTTCCATTCGGTCCCAGAAAAGTACAGGGATTCGTCATGGAACTGAAAGAAAAGAGTGAAGTGGCGAAACTTAAACCGATTGTGGAACCGATGGATCTGAAACCGGTACTCAACAATGAGCTTCTTACGATGGCGGATTGGTTGACAGAGCATACGCTGTGCTTTAAGATCTCTGCCCTCCAGGCCATGCTGCCTGCAGCCATGAAAGCAAAATATGAGAAACAGTTGGTAGTGGAAAAGGATATTCACGTCGAGAACCTGCCTGAACCCCTCAGACCCCATTTCCTTAAAGGGACCGCCCAGTGGAAATCCATCGAGGCCGCTGGTTTGCTCCCGCTGGCTCAGCAGGAAGTGAAAAACGGCATACTGGAAGTCGTGTACAAGGTAAAAGGAAAAACGAATAAAAAGATGATCAGGAAACTATACCTGAGTATAGCCCCTGAAACCATCGAAACTGAAGCTTCCGCTCTCCCGCCGCAAGCGAAGAAACAACGTGATGTCCTCATGTTCTGGAAAGACCATGCCGATAAGGGGTTCTCAATGAAAGAGCTTTCGGAGCGGGCGGGGACAACGGCTTCCACCATTCAATCTTTGGTGAAAAAGGGACTCCTCGTCCAACAGGATGAAGAGATCTACCGGGATCCATTTGAAGATCGGACGTTCAAGCAAACCACTCCCCTTCCCTTAACGGATCAACAGGGGAGAGCAATAACTCCCATTCTTGAAAAAATCGAATCCGGTATACAGGAAACCTTCCTCCTTTACGGTGTGACAGGGAGCGGGAAGACAGAGATCTACCTTCAATCGATCCAACGTGTGCTTGAACAGGGAAAGGAAGCAATCGTACTTGTTCCTGAAATCGCCCTGACTCCTCAAATGGTGAATCGATTCAAAGGGCGATTCGGCAATGAGGTTGCAGTA
Source organism: Rossellomorea marisflavi (assembly GCF_001274775.1). Lineage (GTDB taxonomy): Bacteria > Bacillota > Bacilli > Bacillales > Bacillaceae_B > Rossellomorea > Rossellomorea marisflavi. The sequence goes on along the minus strand of NZ_LGUE01000001.1, from coordinate 1,347,793 downwards.
CTTCACAGCGGGCTATCTTCAGGAGAGAAATATGACGAGTGGCGAAAGATCGAGCGGAAGGAAGTCCGGGTTGTAGTCGGGGCTAGATCTGCCGTATTCGCACCGTTTGAAAATCTAGGGATCATCATCATCGATGAAGAGCATGAAACAAGCTACAAACAAGAAGAAAATCCCCGTTATCATGCCCGTGATGTCGCCATTTGGCGAAGTGAATACCATGGATGTCCGGTGGTTCTCGGAAGTGCGACACCATCATTGGAATCATTCGCCAGGGCTTCAAAAGGGGTATACACCCGGTTGAACCTCGACAAAAGGATGAATGACGGGCCCCTGCCTTCAGTAGACATTGTCGACATGAGGGAAGAGCTACGCGAAGGGAACCGCTCGATGTTTTCGAGGAATCTGTTTGAAAAACTGGAGGACCGCCTTTCTAAAGGAGAGCAGACGGTCCTCTTCCTCAACAGAAGGGGCCACTCATCCTTTATCATGTGCCGGGACTGCGGGTATGTCGTGCAGTGTCCGAATTGTGATATCTCGTTGACGTACCATCGCTTCTCCAACGGAATGAAATGCCATTATTGCGGATACGAAGAGCGTGTACCGGAGACCTGTCCGGAATGTACCAGTGAACATATCAGATATTTCGGGACAGGAACGCAGAAAGTGGAGGAGGAGCTCACTAAGCTGCTCCCTCAAGCACGGATCATCCGGATGGATGTGGATACCACCACAAGAAAGGGATCCCATGAAAGGCTGCTGACTTCCTTCGGGGAAGGAAAGGCCGATATCCTATTGGGTACCCAGATGATAGCGAAAGGATTGGATTTCCCCAACATCACTCTTGTGGGTGTCCTCAGTGCGGACACGATGCTCCATATCCCGGATTTCCGCTCTGCGGAGAAGACGTTCCAGCTTCTGACCCAGGTGAGCGGCAGGGCGGGGCGGCACTCCCTCCCAGGCGAAGTCGTCATCCAGACCTACACGCCGGAGCATTATTCGGTTGAACTCGCTTCAAACCATGACTATGAGCGATTCTATGAACAGGAGATGGTGATGAGGAAAATGGGATCTTATCCTCCATTTTATTATATTTCCCTTGTCACGATCAGCCATGAAGACCTCATGAAGGTAGTGGATGTATCGGAGAAAATGACGGGCTTCATCAGGAGCAGATTATCCGGTACGACGAAGATCCTTGGTCCTGTTGCTTCGCCCATCCCCAGAATCAAAAATAGATATCGATACCAATGTTTGATAAAATACAAGCGGGAACCGCGACTGGCGGAGACGCTAAAGACGCTGCTTGAACAATTTCATCAGCAGTACGCTTCACAAGGCCTCACGGTCAGCATCGATGTGAATCCTTATGTCATGATGTGACCTTACTGGCGAAACAATTATAGAAAGTTGGAATTTGAATGGCTGTATTACCGATCGTCATGCATCCCGATCCGATCCTCGTAAAGCGATGTGAACCGGTGAAGGAGTTTGATAAAAAATTGAAAAAGCTTCTTGATAATATGTACGAAACGATGATCGAAGCAGATGGTGTCGGACTTGCTGCACCACAAGTGGGAGTTGACCTCCAAGTAGCCGTCGTGGATATCGGGGATGAAACAGGCACGATCGAACTCATCAATCCCGAAATCTTTGAACATTCAGGGGAGCAGACCGATCTTGAAGGATGCCTGAGTTTCCCTGGTCTTTTCGGGGAAGTGAGCCGACCATATAGCATCTCATTCAGGACGCAGGACCGGAAGGGAAGATGGCTTGAAGGCAGGGCAGAAGGGTTCCTTGCCCGGGCGATCCAGCATGAAATCGATCATTTGCATGGTGTCCTTTTCAATACAAAGACTGAAAAGCTCCTGACGGAAGATGAATTAGAAAGGTTTGAAGAAGAATGACCAAAGTGATTTTTATGGGGACCCCGGATTTTTCCGTCCCGGTCCTGAAAGCGTTGATCGAGAACGAGTATGAAGTGGTTGCTGTTGTAACCCAACCCGATCGTCCTGTGGGAAGAAAACGCATCCTCACGCCCCCACCCGTCAAGGTAGAGGCTGAAAAGCACGGTATCTCCATCTTCCAGCCGGAAAAGATCAAGAATTCCGATGAACTGGAGGAAGTGCTCGCATTGGAACCCGACTTGATCGTAACGGCAGCATTCGGCCAGATTCTTCCGAAGCGCCTCCTCGACGCACCCAAGCATGGCTGTATCAACGTCCATGCGTCACTGCTGCCTGAACTCAGGGGAGGGGCTCCGATCCATTACTCCATCCTTCAGGGAAAATCCTCCACGGGTATCACCATCATGTATATGGTAGAAAAGCTGGATGCAGGGGATATCATCAGCCAGGTTGAAGTTGAGATCGAAGAAACGGATCATGTGGGAACCCTCCATGATAAGTTGAGCGAAGCGGGCTCAGCCCTTCTGATCGAGACACTTCCAAAGCTTCTGGACGGATCCGTCTCACCGGTCAAACAAGACGAAGAACAGGCCACCTTCGCGTGGAACATCAAACGTGAGCAGGAAAAGATAGATTGGACAAAATCCGGGAAGGAAGTGTACAACCATATCCGAGGTCTGCACCCGTGGCCCGTGGCGTATACGACCCTTGCTGGAGCCGTTATGAAGATCTGGTGGGGTGAAAAGGTGAAGGGTCATGGTTCAGCGGTAACCGGGGAGGTCCTTGCGATCGAAGAGGATGGATTCATCGTTTCTACAGGTGATGATACATCCATCAAAGTGACCGACCTTCAACCCTCGGGCAAAAAGCGGATGAGTGCCAAGGACTATTTAAGGGGCGCGGGCTCTCACCTTACAGTCGGGAACAGGTTCGGTGAAGAACATGAGTAAGCAGAAAACGGTCAGGGAAGCCGCACTGGAAGTCATTGAAGCCGTTGAAAAAAACCAATCCTACAGCAATCTGCTGCTCAATCATGTCATCGAGAAGAACGATATCCCATCAAGGGATGTCGGTCTCCTTACCGAGCTTACATATGGAACGATCCAGCGGAAGATGACGCTGGATTATTATTTGAAGCCGTTCGTAAGAGGAAAGGTCGAAAGCTGGGTCAGACAGCTACTGCGCATGTCCCTTTATCAGCTTGTGTATCTGGATCGCATCCCCGATCGGGCCGTATTTTATGAAGCAGTCGAAATTGCTAAAAAACGAGGTCACAAAGGAATCTCCGGGATGGTGAACGGTGTGCTCCGTTCGGTACAGCGGAAGGGGCTTCCGTCCCTTGAAGACATTCAAGATCCCATCGAGAGAGTATCCGTTGAAACGAGTCACCCACTATGGCTAGTGAAAAGATGGAGCGATCAATTCGGTCTCGAGAAAACGAAGGCCATGTGTGAAACAAATCTCCTTGCACCGAATCAGACGGCAAGGGTCAATCCGCTGAAAGGGACAAGGGAAGAACTGTTGGAAATTCTCACCGGGCATGGGCACGCCGTTCAGGAAAGTCCCATCGTTCCCGAAGCGATCCAGTCACTCAGGGGAAACCTGGCCAAGACGGATGAATACCGGAATGGAAGGTTGACGGTTCAGGATGAAAGTTCCATGCTCGTGGCCCATGCCCTTAAATTAGAAGAAGGCATGAAGGTACTCGATGCTTGTGCGGCACCTGGTGGAAAAACGACCCATATCGCCGAGATGTTGAAGAATACAGGTGAGGTACACGCCCTTGACCTTCATGCCCATAAAGTGAAGCTCATCGCTGAAAATGCCGGTAGACTCAGTCTTTCCAATGTTCACGCACGTACCCTCGACAGCCGCAAAGCCGGAGAGGTATTCGCAGAAGAAAGCTTTGATCGAGTCCTTGTTGATGCTCCGTGTTCAGGACTTGGTGTTCTGAGAAGGAAGCCGGATATCAAGTATGTGAAGAAGGAACAGGATTTGAACTCCCTGCAGAAAATCCAGCTTGATATTCTAGATGCTGCATCCAAACTGCTGAAAACGGATGGGATCCTTGTATATAGTACGTGTACAGTTGACCAAAATGAAAACGAAGGTACCGTGACGGAATTCTTGAGGCATCATCCTGAATTCGAACCCCACCACCTTGATGACATGCCGGAAGCGGTAAAACCATTCATCCAAGGGCATTTGCTGCAAGTATTCCCGCAGGATTTCGGAGGGGATGGATTCTTTATCTCGTGCTTCAGGAAGAAAAATGGATAAGCGTATTGTAAAGCAGGAAAATTCGCCATCGGAGTCGTAAGAGTAGTAAAGCCTTCTTTGACGGAGGAAAGAGGGGAAGCCCCTTTCCTTCACGGGGAAGTGCCAGTAGAGACGAGGTGACCTATGTGAAAACGGTATATTATTCGGATAAAGGGAAAGTGAGACAGCTTAACGAAGATAGTGCAGGTGTATTTGTCAATGGACATGGAGACTACCTGGCAGTGGTAGCGGACGGGATGGGCGGCCATCGTGCAGGTGACGTTGCCAGTCAGCTGACCATATCATTCCTCGATGAACGTTGGGGGCAGACAGAAAAGTTCCATACAGCTGATGAAGCTGAAAATTGGTTGAGGTCGACCATTGCAGACGTCAATCATGAAGTTTTCACTTATGCGCAGTCCCATTCTGATTGTGAAGGAATGGGAACGACGCTTGTCGGTGCCATCTGCACCTCCCTATTCGCCACTGTGGTGAATGTTGGGGACAGCAGGGGCTATATCCTTAATGAAAATGGGTTCCATCAGCTGACGGAAGATCACACCCTTGTCAACGAGCTTGTCAGGAGCGGAGAAATCACGAAGGAAGATGCAGAGCATCATCCAAGGAAGAATGTCATCCTGAGGGCGATCGGCACAGAAGAAACCATCAGCATGGATATCAAGACAATCATGTTTGAAGAAGAAGATGTGCTGCTATTATGCTCCGATGGATTATCCAATAAAGTATCGGAAAGAGAGATGCAGCGGATTTTGGTTGAAGATCATCCACTCTCGGATAAAGGGGAAGCTCTGGTAGATCGCGCCAATGAATACGGCGGAGAAGATAATATTACTGTAGTGATCGTTGAGTATGCCGCTGTAACGGAAAGCGGGTGATCGTATGATGAATGGAAAGCGCATCAGTGGCCGCTACAAAATTATCAAACTGATCGGCGGGGGCGGCATGGCCAATGTATACCTTGCCCATGATATGATCCTTGACCGGGAAGTCGCCATCAAGACGCTGCGGTTGGATTTCGCCAATGAAGAAGAATTCATCAAGCGCTTCCAGCGTGAAGCACAATCTGCCACAAGCCTGACCCACCCGAATATCGTCAGCATATACGACGTCGGTGAGGAGGATGACCTGTCTTATATCGTGATGGAGTACGTCCATGGCATGACCTTGAAGCAGTACATACAGCAACATTCCCCCGTGGATGTGGAAAAAGCGATCGATATCATGAAGCAGTTGACCAAGGCCATCGCACACGCCCACCAGAATCATATCATCCATAGGGATATCAAGCCCCATAACATCCTTCTGGACGAAGAAGGCAATGTCAAAATTACCGATTTCGGAATTGCCATGGCCTTGAGTGCCACCTCCATCACCCAGACGAACTCGGTTCTCGGGTCCGTTCACTATTTGTCTCCCGAGCAGGCAAGGGGGGGGATGGCAACAAAGAAATCGGATATCTATTCCCTTGGGATCGTCATGTTCGAATTGCTGACCGGACGCCTCCCGTTTTCTGGAGAATCTGCTGTTTCTATTGCTTTGAAGCATTTGCAGTCCGAGACGCCTTCCATGAAGCGGTGGGCACCGCATATCCCGCAGAGCGTCGAGAATATCGTCCTGAAAGCAACAGCCAAAGATCCTTTCAGAAGATATGAAAATCTGGATGAACTCCAGGAAGAGCTAACGACATGCCTTGAGCCCGGTCGTCTGGACGAACCTAGATTCAGCGTGCCCCTGGATGATGAAGCAACGAAGGCCATTCCGGTCATAACCGACCAGAATGCACACTCCAATCTGGACGATACGATCGTCCATCATCACTCAACACCTGAAGAAATGGATACGAAGCCGTCGGCTCCAGTAGTGGAAGCGAAGAAGGGCAAGAAAGATAAGCAGAAAAAGAAGAAATCGAAAGACAAAAATAAAAAGAAGTGGCCGATCCTGATTGTTTCACTCTTTTTCCTCTTGGTGCTGCTGGGTGCGGCGGCCGTTTATTTCATCCCGGATCTCCTCGGACCCAAGGAAATCGAGGTTCCGGATGTGTCCGGCAAGGAATCAGCTGAAGCAGCCTCTCTCATCGTGTCTCAAGGGTTTGTAGTGGGCAAGACCGAAAAACAGCCGAGCGAGACCGTTCCTGAAGGGGAAGTGATCAAAACCAACCCCAAGGGAGGAAGGACGGCTAAGGAAGGCTCCACCATCGATCTCTATGTAAGCTCGGGAAAAGAGAAAATCGAGATGAAGGATTATACCGACGCCATGTATGATGAGGCGAAAAAAGATCTCGAGGAGCTTGGGTTTGAGGTGGAGAAGGAAGAAGTGAATGACCAGGCGGAGGAGGGAACCATCCTCCGGCAGGACCCATCGGAAGGTGAGGAGGTCATACCGGACGAAACGACAGTCACACTAACCGTAAGTCTGGGCCCTGTTTCATTCGATCTCAGGGACCTGACCGGTTTTGATAGCAAACTTCTTGAAGAGTACGAGGATTTGAGAGGCATCTCGATCGAAAAAGGTGCAGAAGCCTACTCCGATAATATTCCGGAAGGAAGCGTCGTCTCCCAGGAAACCAAAGCGGGAACGCCGATATTTGAAGGGGATGTCATCTATGTGACGATTTCTAAAGGCCCGGACCCGACTCAACAGAAGGAAGAAGAAGAGGCAGCAGCGTCTAAAACGACGAAAGAAGTGCCTCTAGAGCTTTCGATTCCTTATGAAAAGGAAGACGGGACCCCTCAATCCGTTGATATTTATATCGAGGATGCCAATAAGAAATTGGATGATAGCGATCAACTTCTGGCCATCACGGAAGAAACCTCTGTTACATTGACCTTCACCCTTGAAGAAGGCCAAGAAGGAAAGTACAGGATCCTTCTAGATGGCAAGGAGTATAAAGAAGATACAGTGGAATATCCTAATGATTGATAAGAGTAGTCCTTGTTGGGGCTGTCTCCGTCTTAGACGGGACAGTCCCATTATTTTCGATTATAATGAGGATGTAAACCAGAACGGAGGTAGCGAATGGCTGAAGGGAAAATTGTGAAAGCGCTCAGCGGTTTCTATTACGTACTTTCTGAAGGGACCGTTACTCAATGCAGGGGTAGAGGGAACTTCAGGAAAAATAAAATCACCCCCCTTGTTGGGGATCACGTTGAGTTCCAGGCGGACAATGTGACCGATGGATACATATTGAAGGTTTTTGAACGAAAGAATGAGCTCGTCAGGCCACCGATCGCCAATGTGGATCAAGCGATCCTCGTCTTTTCTGCGAGCGAGCCGGATTTCAGCACAACACTTCTTGACCGATTCCTCGTCCTTATCGAGAGTAAGGAAATCGACCCGCTCATCTGCATTACGAAAATGGACCTTCTTACGGAGGAGGAGATGGGCAGGATCCACCGATACGCAGACGACTACCGGAGGATGGGGTATGAAGTGCTGACGACCTCTTCGAAAACGGAACAGGGCGTCAAAGAACTCGCCCCGTATCTTAGGGATAAGATTTCGGTGTTTGCAGGTCAGTCAGGGGTCGGGAAATCCTCTCTGCTCAACGCACTTGATCCCGAACTCGATCTGAAGACCGCCATGATCTCAAGCCACCTTGGAAGGGGAAAACATACAACACGTCATGTGGAACTCATCCACGTAGACGGAGGCCTTGTGGCAGATACACCCGGTTTCAGTTCACTGGACTTCACGGAGCTTGATGAATCCGATCTGCCTCTATGCTTTCCCGAAATGGTGACGGCTTCTGAAGCTTGCAAATTCAGGGGATGCCTGCACGTGAATGAACCAAAGTGCGCGGTGAAAGAGAAAGTGGAGGCGGGAGACATCCCGGCCTACCGATACGATCATTATCTATCCTTTCATCAGGAAATCAAAGAAAGAAAGCCGAGGTATTAATGATGAAGATTGCACCATCGATTCTGTCAGCAGATTTTTCTAAACTAGGGGAGGACATCCGTGAGGTTGAAGCGGGTGGAGCGGATTACATTCACGTGGATGTAATGGATGGTCACTTTGTACCGAACATCACTCTGGGACCGCCGATCGTCAAAGCCATTCGTCCCATCACAGGGCTTCCCCTCGACGTCCATCTGATGATATCGGAACCGGCCAAGTATGTAGATGCATTTGCCGACGCAGGGGCAGATTATATCACTGTGCATGTAGAAGCGGATCCGCATATTCACAGGACCATTCAGTTGATCAAAAATCGGGGAGTGAAAGCAGGTGTTGTCCTTAATCCAGGCACAGCCTCAGAGCTGTTCAAACCGCTCATAGCCGATATTGATATGGTGCTCCTCATGACGGTCAATCCAGGCTTTGGTGGTCAGGCGTTCATTCCATCGGTGGTCACTAAGATCAAAGAAATCAGGAAGTGGGCGGATGAACTGAATCCAGCCCTTGAGATCGAAGTCGACGGCGGAATCAATCCCGAGACCATCGCAGTTTGTGCCGAAGCTGGAGCAGATGTATTCGTGGCCGGATCAGCCATCTACAATCAAAGCGATCGTAAAAAAGCAATTGAAGATCTTAAAGCAGCGGCTTCTGTGGGGAAAGCAGAGTAGCTTCTCTGCTGGAAAGAGGACCCTATGAAAATCTCAATTTTGGCTGGAGGACCGACATCCTACCTTCCGCCCCTGGTCGATGTCCCTATGGATGGTCATATATGGGTAGGGGTGGACAGGGGGGTGTTCACCCTCCTGGAAAAGGGAATGGAGCCTCATGTCGCTTTCGGTGACTTTGATTCGGTGAGCCTACGTGAATGGCAACTGATCTCTTCCCGTGTTGAAGAAGTGAATCGCTATAGGCCGGAGAAGGACGAAACAGACCTCGAACTCGCTTTGAACTGGGCGGTTGAACAGGATCCCGAAGATATCACCATTTACGGTGCAACCGGCGGCCGTCTGGATCATTTTATGGGAAATGTGCAGCTTCTTCTTAAAGATGACTTGAAAGGGATCTCAGTTCGTCTCGTTGATTCCCTGAATGAAATGTATATAAAGAGGCCGGGGGAGCACGGGGTGGAAACGAACCCCCGCTACACGTATATTTCGTTCGTCCCGATCAGCCCCATTGTGCAGGGGTTGACCCTGTCCGGCTTCAAATATCCCCTCACCAACCGGAATATTTACTGGGGATCCACACTATGTATTAGTAATGAACTTATACAATCGCATGGTACTTTTTCTTTTTCCGACGGCATAATAATGGTGATAAGAAGCAATGATGCTTCTTGACCCAAACGTGTAGATCGGCTTGTATAAGCGATTTGTAATGAGTATGTTCTATAGATTGTGGGGAGGGACTTGAAAATGCGTTTCTATACAATCAAATTACCGAAATTTCTTGGAGGCCTTGTCAGGGCCATGCTGGGGACGTTCAAGAAAGAATAGCACCTGGAGGCGGGAAACCGTCTCTTTTTTTGTCTTCTGCAGTAAGGGAAGGTCAGAGGTGGGTTTTAACCTGCATCATCATCTGCTCAACATGCGATTACTGAGAGAGTTATACCTAGCCGCAGGGCACCTTAATACCTGGTCTTGTGTTTGGAGTCCAAGTGATATTGATTGGAGCTCAAAAAGGCACAGAACGCCTTTCCTGGTTCTTGCCTTATGCTTGTCGGGTCAGGGGGACCCGCCTCCGCTTTTTGTGGTGTCCAGCTCCGGGGGCTTGAGGCTCGAGGTCATAAGTCAAAGATCTCAAAAAGGCACAGAACGCCTTTCCGGGTTCTCGTCTTATGCTTGTCGGGTCAGACCAACCCGCCTGCGCTTTTGGTGGTGTCCAGCTCTGGCGGGTTGACCCTCGAGGTCATAAGTCAAAGATCTCAAAAAGGCACAGAACGTCTTTCCGAGTGACTCGTCTTGTGCTTGTCGGGCCAGAGGGACCCGCCTGCGCTTGGTGTCCAGCT
>NZ_LGUE01000001.1:0-1337630 GCF_001274775.1 Rossellomorea marisflavi | reverse complement strand
TGGTGTCCAGCTCCGGCGGGTTGACCCTCGAGGTCATAAGTCAAAGATCTCAAAAAGGCACAGAACGCCTTTCCGAGATCTTCGCCTTATGCTTGTCGGGTCAGGGCGACCCGCCTGCGCTTTTCTGTGTGTAAAGTATTTTTTCTTGAAAGGTTCGATTGTGGTATTGCATTGTGGTTTGTTGTGTGATAAATTATTAAGGTATCTTTTATGAAAAAAAAGCGAAATGTGAATCTGAAATTTACTTCAGCTTCTTGTTAGTGAGGAGGGAATATATTATGGCGAAACAATGCGTAATTACTGGCCGTAAAGCTAGCTCAGGTAATGCTCGCTCTCACGCGATGAATGCGAATAAGCGTACATGGGGTGCTAACCTGCAAAAAGTTCGTATTCTTGTAGACGGTAAACCTAAAAAGGTTTGGGTTTCTGCAAGAGCATTGAAATCTGGTAAAGTTGAACGCGTTTAATAATCAAGTTGAAAAGACGTCTAGCTGCTAGACGTCTTTTTTTCATGTTTGCGGCCGGATGATGCTTGGAGATAATGAAAGAATGGCGTCCCGGATGGGGCACCTGACAGTTTAGCTTTTAAAATAGGGTATTATATAGTAAAATGTTTGTAGCCAAGCATGTAAACGAAGGGGGATCACATTCCATGTCCATCGAAATGAGAACGCAGTACGGACAAATTGATATTACTAATGATGTCATTGCAATGATTGCTGGAGGTGCAGCGGTGGATTGCTACGGAATTGTTGGGATGGCTTCAAAAAACCAGATCAAGGACGGTTTCACTGATATTCTGCGTAAAGAGAACTTCACTCGGGGAGTGATCGTTCGTCAGGAGGCAGAGGAAGTACATATTGATATGTATATAATTGTGAGTTATGGTACGAAGATTTCCGAGATTGCTCACAACGTACAATCCAAGGTTAAATATACCCTTGATAAAACCGTCGGCTTGGCGGTCGATTCTGTAAATATTTTTGTACAAGGGGTTCGCGTAACGAACCCGTAGTGAGGAGGAAGATTCGTGTCGATTACATCTTTGGATGGAAAACGTTTTGCAGAAATGGTGCTTCAGGGGGCAAGTCTTTTGTCTGCGAATGCACAGCTAGTTGATGCACTGAATGTTTTTCCTGTTCCTGATGGAGATACTGGAACAAATATGAATTTATCCATGACTTCCGGTGCGAAGGAAGTTCAAAAAAATATACAATCCCATATCGGGAACGTATCCACCTCCCTTTCAAAGGGACTGTTGATGGGGGCTCGCGGTAACTCGGGGGTCATCCTCTCCCAGCTGTTCAGGGGATTCGGCAAGGCGATAGAAGGAAAATCGAGCCTGACGACTGAAGAGTTTGCCCAAGCCCTTCAGACCGGAGTGGATACAGCTTACAAAGCTGTCATGAAACCTGTAGAAGGAACCATTTTGACAGTGGCGAAAGATGCGGCGAAAAAAGGTGTTTCCGTTGCGAAAAACGAGAGCGATTTCATAAAGCTGATGGAGGCCATCGTCAAAGAAGGACAGGCCTCATTGAACCGGACACCGGATCTCCTTCCTGTCTTGAAGGAAGTTGGAGTCGTGGATAGTGGCGGTCAAGGTCTGCTGTTCGTCTATGAAGGCTTTCTTGCTGAATTGAAGGGGGAGAAGGTATCCGAACGTGTGAACCTTCCATCCATGAATGATCTTGTGAGCGCGGAACATCACAAGTCTGCACAGGACTTCATGAGCACGGAAGATATCGAATTCGGCTACTGTACGGAATTCATGGTGCAATTCGAAGAGGGGAAGAAATCGTTTGACGAGGAAACATTCCGTCAGGACCTGAGCGGATACGGGGATTCCCTCCTTGTCATCAGTGATGAAGAGTTGGCCAAAGTCCATATCCACTCGGAGGAGCCGGGAAATGTCCTGAGCTATGGTCATCAATACGGAAGCCTCATCAAGATCAAGATCGAAAACATGAGGGAGCAGCACAGCTCCATCGTAGGTGAATCACGTCCTGTTGCAAAGGCCGAGACTCCTAAAAAGGAAGTCGACTTTGCCATCGTGACCGTTGCCATGGGTGAAGGTGTGGCAGAATTATTCAGGAGTATCGGTGCCACTGTCGTCATCGAAGGCGGACAAACGATGAATCCAAGCACGGAAGATATCGTCAAGGCAGTGGAAGAGGTCAATGCCAAAAAAGTCATCATCATGCCGAACAATAAGAACATCATCATGGCAGCGGAGCAAGCGGCGGAAGTCCTTTCACAGGAAGTGGCTGTCGTACCGACGAAAACCGTACCTCAAGGAATGTCTGCCCTACTGGCTTTCAATCCTGGTGCCTCCGTATCGGAAAACCAGGCAGGGATGTCTGAAGCAGCCAAACAGGTGAAAAGCGGTCAGGTGACATTTGCTGTCAGGGATACAAGCATCGACGGCATCACGATTTCCAAAGATGATTTCATGGGGATCGATGAAGGGAAGATCGTGATTGCAGAGAAAGACCTCAAGAAGGCGGCAACCGGCCTGCTTGAGCAAATGCTTGATGAAGATTCAGAGATTCTGACCATCATATACGGAGAAGATGTTTCTGAAGGAGACGTTGAGTCACTGCAAGAGTATATCGAACAAAAATATGGGGAAGTGGAAGTGGAAGTTCATAACGGGAAACAGCCACTTTACTCCTATATCTTCTCGGTCGAATAGGATGAAAGGAAGGGGACAGTCCGATTGGGCTCGTCCCCTTCAATTATCTCAAAATGAAGGGATAGAGGACGATGAAGTATAAAAGCGTATTTGATATCATCGGGCCGGTCATGATCGGTCCATCAAGTTCTCATACTGCGGGAGCCGCCCGCATCGGAAGACTTGCCAGGGAGCTGTTCCGCCGGGAACCGAAATGGGTCAATGTTTCATTTTACGGTTCATTCGCAAAAACGTATAAAGGGCACGGAACCGACGTGGCCATCATCGGCGGAGTCCTCGACTATGATACATTTGATGAACGGATCATCAATTCAATCGAGACTGCCAGAAAAAAAGGAATCAAGATCAGATTCAGGGAAGAAGAGGCCATAACGGATCATCCCAATACAGCTAGGATCCACATGGGTGATGACGAGGGGGAAATTGAACTCGTTGGAATTTCCATCGGTGGAGGAAAAGTCGAGATCATTGAATTGAATGGCTTTGAACTGAAGCTCTCTGGACATCACCCGGCCATTCTCGTTGTCCATGACGACCGGTTTGGTGCAATTGCCGCTGTTTCAAATATTATTGCCAAGCACGAATTGAACATCGGACACATGGATGTATCAAGGAAGGAAAAGGGAAAAATGGCTTTGATGACGATCGAGGTCGATCAGCCGATCGATGAGGCTGTGCTCAAGGAGCTGTCGTCGCTTTCCCATATTACCCAGGTGACCAAAATCACCGATTGAAGAATTGAAATATGATAGCGTTTACATTATGGAGGTAGACTTATGTTTCGAAATGTCGCAGAGTTGATTGAACTCGCAGAAAGTCAAAATAAAAAGATTTCAGATATCATGATCGAACAGGAGATCGAATTCACTGGTAAAACCTACGAAGAAGTCTATCAGCAGATGGAAACCAACCTGGAAGTGATGGAAAAGGCGGTTGCCAGGGGGCTTGAAGGTGTTAAATCCCACTCAGGACTTACCGGTGGGGATGCTGTCCTGCTTCAAAAATATATTGAATCGGGCAAGTCGCTGACAGGTGAAACCATCCTTGACGCAGTAAGTAAAGCGGTAGCCACCAATGAAGTGAATGCGGCCATGGGCACGATCTGTGCCACACCGACTGCAGGTTCTGCCGGTGTCGTACCCGGTACGTTGTTCGCTGTCAAAAACAAATTGAACCCTACAAAGGAAGAAATGATCCGCTTCTTATTCACTTCCGGAGCATTTGGCTTTGTCGTGGCGAATAATGCTTCGATATCCGGTGCGGCTGGAGGTTGTCAGGCGGAGGTCGGTTCTGCGAGTGGTATGGCCGCGGCTGCCATCGTCGAAATGGCAGGGGGGACACCGAGTCAGTCTGCTGAAGCCATGGCGATCACATTGAAAAACATGTTGGGGCTTGTTTGTGATCCGGTAGCAGGGCTCGTCGAGGTTCCGTGCGTGAAGCGGAATGCAATGGGAGCGGCAAATGCAATGGTGGCAGCCGATATGGCCCTAGCAGGAATCACGAGCAGGATCCCGTGTGATGAAGTCATTGATGCCATGTACAAGATCGGACAGACCATGCCGGTCGCTCTCCGTGAAACAGCACTGGGAGGATTGGCTGCTACACCGACGGGGCGGGAGCTAGAGGCGAAAATCTTCGGCGTGGCACTGAATAAACGTGACGACGTGGAGTGAAGGACCAACGGTTGAATCCATCAAAGGGATAGGGTCAGAAACGGCGGTTCAATTACATGCCATGGGCATACGGACCGTCGTCGATCTGATGGAATATCTTCCTTATCGCTATGATGATTTCAGATTGAGGGACCTGGAAGAGGTCGCTCATGACGAACGCGTCACCGTAGAAGGGAAGGTCCACTCGGAACCCGCCCTGATGTTTTACGGCAGGAAAAAATCCCGCCTCACATTGAGGATCCTGGTAGGGAGGGTCCTCGTTCAGGCCGTATTCTTCAACCAGCCTTATTTAAAAAAGAAAATCAATCTTCATGATACCGTGACGGTCACAGGGAAATGGGATAAGAATCGTCAAATCATCACGGTTCAAAGCCACCAGCTGGGACCGCATAACAAGCAGGGGGATTTCGAACCGGTCTATGCGTTGAAAGGGACCATCAAAGGAAATGCCCTGACCAAGTATATCAGGGCGGCGTTCCATGATTTCGGGAACCTGATCGAAGAGATTCTCCCAAACTATTATCTTGAAAAGTATAAGCTCTCAGGTCGCCTCGATGCCCTTTATCAGATGCACTTTCCAGACTCACCGCAAGCCATGAAACAAGCAAGGAGAAGGTTCGTATTTGAAGAGTTTTTGCTTTTCCAGCTCAAGATGCAGGCGCTCCGGAAGTTTGAAAGGGAACATTCACACGGGATCAGCCAGCAGTATGATATTGACAAGGTCCAATCCTTCACGGATACTCTGCCATTCCCATTGACGAATGCTCAAAAACGTGTGGTCAATGAGATTTCAGCGGATATGAAAAGCCCTTATCGCATGAATCGTCTCCTTCAAGGGGACGTGGGATCAGGGAAGACCGTCGTATCTGCCATCGCCCTGTATTCCTCGGTTACTGCAGGATATCAGGGTGCCCTCATGGTTCCGACTGAGATCCTAGCAGAGCAGCATGCTGACTCCCTCAGTGCACTCCTTGAACCGACCGGGACAACTGTCGCCCTTTTGACAAGCTCGGTGAAGGGGAAACGAAGAGCTCTCCTCCTGGAAAAATTGAAGGAAGGGGAGATCGACATCCTGATCGGTACCCATGCCCTCATCCAGGGAGATGTGGAATTTGAGAACCTGGGTCTCGTCGTTACCGATGAACAGCATCGGTTCGGCGTCAATCAGCGACGCGTGCTCAGGGAAAAAGGCGGGAGCCCTGATGTGCTATTCATGACGGCGACCCCGATTCCGAGGACTCTTGCCATTACGGTCTTCGGCGAGATGGATGTGAGCATCATCGATGAAATGCCTGCAGGGAGGAAAGCCATCGAAACCTATTGGGCTAAGGAAGATATGCTCACCAGGGTCCTTGCCTTCATGGAAAAGGAATTGAAAGCCGGCCGGCAGGCATACGTCATCTGCCCCCTAATTGAAGAGTCCGACAAACTGGACGTGCAGAACTCCATCGATGTGTACAACCAGCTCAGTCAGCATTTCCAGGGACGATTCTCCGTAGGACTCATGCACGGTAGACTGCATCCGGATGAAAAAGAAGAAGTCATGAGGAGTTTCAGTCGGAATGAAGTACAAGTCCTCGTATCCACGACGGTGGTGGAAGTCGGGGTCAATGTTCCGAATGCCACGTTCATGCTCATCTATGACGCAGAGCGATTCGGGCTGTCGACCCTTCATCAGCTGCGGGGACGTGTGGGACGGGGGGATGATCAATCCTACTGCATTCTCTTGGCAGACCCGAAGACCGAAGTCGGCAAGGAGCGGATGAAGATCATGACCGAGACGAATGATGGGTTCGTCCTTAGTGAAAAGGACCTTGAACTTCGGGGGCCCGGTGATTTCTTCGGAAGGAAGCAAAGCGGGATGCCTGAATTCAAGGTAGCCGATATGATCCATGACTATAGAGCACTGGAGGTTGCGAGAGACGATGCGGCAACCCTCGCAAATTCAGACGCTTTCTGGAAAGACGACGAATATGCACCTCTCAGAAGGTACCTGGAAGACTCGGGGATCCTTGAAGGGGAGAAGCTTGATTAGACAGGGCAGATTGCAAGATTATCTCTTGCAATCTGCTTTTTTTGTCTATATACTACTATTAGTACCTAGTACTAATACTGGACGGTGTATATAATGAGACTTTCTAAGAAAGAGCGGCAGAATGCACTTGTGAATACAATCAAGGAAAATCCGTTCATCACCGATGAAGAATCGGCCGAGCGGTTTGGAGTCAGCGTACAGACGATCCGCCTTGATCGAATGGAATTATCCATCCCTGAACTCAGGGAACGAATTAAACATGTAGCTGAGAAGTCTTTTGAAGATGAAGTAAAGGCACTTCCAATCGAAGAAATCATCGGTGAAATCATCGATATCGATCTGGGGGACAGTGCCATCTCCATATTTGACGTGAAGCCCGAACACGTTTTTGTAAGGAACGGAATTGCCCGTGGGCATCATTTGTTTGCACAGGCCAATTCATTGGCGGTTGCCGTGATCAATGATGACCTAGCGCTGACGGCCAAGTCGTCGATCAGGTTCACACGTTCCGTCAAACAGGGGGACCGCGTGGTAGCGAAAGCGAAGGTGGTACATGCCCATGACCAAAAAGACCGTACAATGGTGGAAGTAAATAGCTTCGTTGGCGGAGAATTGGTGTTCACGGGTGAATTTGATATGTATCACTCCACCAAACCGGAGAAGGAGTGAATGAAAGAATGAAACTGGCCGTTGATGCAATGGGTGGAGATCATGCACCCAAAGAAATCGTACTGGGTGTGAAGCGTGCCCTGGACGAATTCGATGATATCGAAGTCTTATTATATGGGAATGAAACACAAATCAAAGAGTGGATCACACCAGGTGACCGCTTGACGATCGTACATACAGATGAAGTGATCGAAGGGACGGATGAACCGGTCCGTGCCGTTAAAAGGAAGAAGAATGCCTCCATGGTGCTGATGGCCCAAGCCGTCAAGGACGGGGAAGCCGATGCATGCATTTCAGCAGGTAATACGGGAGCGCTCATGACAGCAGGACTATTCATCGTCGGAAGGATCGAAGGCATAGAAAGGCCGGCGCTGGCACCGACACTCCCGACACTGGACGGAAAAGGCTTCCTTATGCTTGACCTTGGGGCAAACGTCGATGCAAAACCTGAACATCTCGTTCAATATGCCATCATGGGGAGCGTCTATGCAGAAAAGGTCAGGGGAATCGACCGTCCGAGGGTGGGTCTCCTGAATATCGGATCCGAAGATAAAAAAGGGAATGAACTCACGAAGAAAACCTTCCAGCTCATCAAGGAAACATCGGTGAATTTCGTCGGGAATATTGAGTCCCGTGATCTTTTGAACGGTCCCGCCGATGTAGTCGTGACAGATGGATTCACAGGGAACATGGTCCTTAAGACCATCGAAGGAACGGCATTGTCGGTCTTCTCCCTCCTTAAAGAGACGCTCACATCATCATTCAAGAACAAGATTGCGGCAGGTATGATCAAAAACGATCTTAAAGGCCTGAAAAACATGCTGGATTACTCGGAGTACGGTGGAGCCGGACTCTTCGGTCTGAAAGCCCCTGTCATCAAAGCGCATGGTTCCTCCAATGAAACGGCATTCTATAATGCCATGAGACAGGCGAGGGAAATGGTGCGCCATCAGGTAGCACAAACGATAAAAGAAGCTGTAATAGGGAGTGAAGAAAATCATGGGTAAAATCGCCTTCGTTTTTCCAGGGCAAGGTTCACAAACAGTAGGGATGGGTCAGCAATTAGCCGATGCCCATCCAGAATCAAAGGAGTATTTCACTAAGGCTGACGCGGCTCTCGGCATCGATCTGTCTTCCGTCATCTTTGACGGACCACAGGAAACATTGACGGCCACATTCAACGCTCAACCAGCCCTCCTCACAACGAGCATGGCCATCATGGACCGTCTGACATCAGCAGGTATCCGTCCTGATTTCACCGCAGGACACAGCCTCGGTGAATATTCTGCCCTTGTGGCTTCAGGTGCGATTTCGTTCGAGGACGCCGTGGTAACCGTCAGGAAACGCGGGGAACTGATGGAAGCAGCTGTACCGAGCGGAGAGGGCACGATGGCTGCAGTACTAGGCATGGAGCGTGCAGCCCTTCAAGAGGTAACGGAAGCAGTATCTGCTGAGGGTCATGCCGTAGATCTTGCTAACATGAACTGTCCGGGACAGATCGTGATTTCCGGTACGGTCAAAGGAGTGGAACTCGCATCGGAAAAAGCCAAGGAAGCGGGAGCTAAACGGGTGATTCCTCTTCAAGTGAGCGGTCCTTTCCATTCCCGCCTGATGAAACCCGCAGCAGAGGATTTCAAAGGTGTGCTCGACAGTAAAACATTCAATGAAGCAGGTGTTCCGGTCATCGCCAATGTGACGGCCGAACCGGTGACAAACGGTGAAGAAATCAAAGACCTACTCGTTCAGCAATTGTACTCTCCTGTCCTTTGGGAGGATACAGTCGGAAAACTGCTTGATCTCGGTGTGGATACATTCATCGAAGTGGGCCCGGGTAAAGTGTTGTCAGGCCTTATCAAAAAAGTGAACAGAAGAGTGAAGACATATGCCGTTCAGGATGAGGAAACGTGCATCCAGACGATCGAAGCATTGAAGGAGGAAGCACAATGAACTTAGAAGGTAAAGTGGCACTGGTTACCGGGGCTTCCCGGGGAATCGGCAGGGAGATTGCCATGGAGCTTGCACGTGAAGGCTGTAATGTTGTCGTAAACTATGCCGGAAGCGAAGCAAAGGCCCATGCGGTTGTGGATGAGATCAAAGCCCTTGGCAGGGATGCTGTAGCCTATCAGTGCAATGTATCAGAGAGTGAAGCGGTACAGGCAATGGTAAAAGAGACGGTTGGACGCTTCGGGCGCATTGATATCCTTGTGAATAACGCAGGGGTGACGCGTGACAATCTCCTCATGCGCATGAAGGAACAGGAATGGGACGATGTCATCAACATCAACCTCAAAGGTGTCTTCCTTTGCACGAAGGCAGTCACCCGTCAAATGATGAAGCAGCGCAGCGGCCGGATCATCAACATTTCATCCATCGTGGGCGTAAGCGGGAATGCCGGACAGGCAAACTACGTGGCCGCCAAATCCGGTGTGATCGGCCTTACGAAAACGTCTGCACGTGAACTTGCCCCGCGTGGGATCACTGTAAATGCCATCGCTCCAGGCTTTATCTCTACGGATATGACAGATGAACTGCCGGAAGAAGTCCGTGATGGAATGCTTTCCCAAATTCCTTTGAGCAGATTCGGGGAACCGAAGGACATCGCCAAGACCGTTTCATTCGTTGCATCCGATGCAGCTGCCTATATGACGGGTCAAACCCTTCATATTGATGGCGGAATGGTGATGTAATTACGGAAAAATTGATATTCTCCTTTTCAATCGGGGAGGTTATGCACTATAATACCTTGAGGGGAGGTGACAATAATGGCAGAAGTACTAGATCGCGTAACAAAGATCATCGTTGATCGTCTAGGTGTTGACGAATCACAAGTGAACCTTGAAGCTTCTTTCAAAGAAGATCTTGGAGCTGACTCCCTTGACGTAGTTGAGCTTGTTATGGAGCTTGAGGATGAGTTTGACATGGAAATCTCTGATGATGATGCTGAAAAAATCGGCACAGTCGGTGATGCTGTGAACTACATAAAAGCAAACACATAATTTTGGGGTCGACCAAGATGGTTTGCTTTCATGTGAACTTCATAAATCTTTGGTACAAGACACAATGACTTGGTAGAAGCTACTTTCTACCAAGTTTCTTTATGTCCGGCAATCCCGTGAAATTAACTTTTGCGAAAATGTTTTTTTTAGCATAAACTTGATTAGTATATAGTGAGAACATTTATAGCAAGGTGGAGTGCCTCATGCGCAAACAAAGCAGAAATAAAGGATTAGCAAACAAATATGATGGAAAGTTCAAAGCATTTCAGGATGAACTCCAAATCCATTTCTCAGATGAAAAATTATTAAAGCAAGCGTTCACTCATTCATCTTATGTGAATGAGCATCGCCGGAAGCCTTATGAAGACAATGAACGCCTCGAGTTCCTTGGGGATGCGGTGCTGGAATTGACCGTATCACAATTCCTTTTCAAAAAATATCCCATGATGAGTGAAGGGGAACTGACAAAGCTCAGGGCGGCGATCGTATGCGAACCGTCCCTTGTGAAGTTCTCCAGGGAAATGAATTTTGGGGAATTGATCCTTCTCGGAAAAGGGGAAGAAATGACCGGTGGAAGGGAGCGTCCCGCTCTCCTCGCAGATGTATTCGAAGCCTTCATCGGGGCTCTTTACCTCGATCAGGGACTCGAAACGGTTGTCTCGATTCTTGAAAAGGTGGTTTATCCGAAGATCAATGCCGGTGCTTTTTCTCATGTGATGGATTACAAAAGTCAACTGCAGGAACTTGTACAGAGGGGAAGCGCGGGTACGATCATGTACAGCATCCTCGATGAAAGCGGTCCTGCTCATAACCGTGAGTTCATTTCACGAGTATGCTTGAACGGCGAGGAGCTCGGGGTCGGCAAAGGTCGATCGAAGAAAGAAGCAGAACAGAAAGCCGCCCAGAAGGCGCTCGAAAAGTTAAAACAAAAGCTTGATGTGAAATAGGGGGAAAGCAGATGTTCCTCAAACAACTAGAAGTGATGGGGTTTAAATCATTCGCAGAAAAGATTTCTGTGGAATTCGTACCTGGGGTGACGGCGGTAGTCGGGCCCAACGGAAGCGGCAAAAGCAATATCATCGATGCAGTCCGATGGGTTCTCGGCGAGCAGTCGGCCAAAAGCCTCAGGGGCTCTAAAATGGAAGATGTCATCTTCAGCGGTAGTGACTCCAGGAAGGCCTTGAATATAGCAGAGGTCACCCTGGTCCTTGACAATGAAGATGGGACCCTTCCGATCGATTACAGTGAAGTGAGTGTCACAAGGCGGGTATACCGATCAGGGGACAGTGAATACCTATTGAACAGGCAGCCCTGCAGACTGAAAGATATCATTGAACTCTTCATGGATTCCGGGCTCGGGAAGGAAGCGTTCTCCATCATCAGTCAGGGGAAGGTCGAGGAGATCCTGAACAGTAAGCCTGAAGAGCGCCGGACGATCTTTGAGGAGGCGGCTGGTGTCCTGAAGTACAAAACCAGGAAGAAAAAAGCCGAGAATAAGCTGTTTGAAACCCAAGAAAACCTCAATCGTGTCAACGATATCCTCCACGAACTTGAAGGGCAGGTTGAACCCCTTAAAATCCAGGCCTCCATGGCGAAGGATTTTTTGGAGAAGAAGGAAGAGCTCGAGACATTCGAGGTGTCCTTGACAGTCTATGATATTGAAGATCTACATAAGCAGTGGGAATCCCTGAGCGAAGAATTTGAAAGGCACGGACGGGAGGAAGGCAATCTGTCGGCTGTGATTCACGGCAAGGAAGCGGACCTTTCAGGAGCGAGGGATAAAATTTCTGCCCTGGATGAATCGATCACCGGACTTCAGGAGGTGCTTCTGTCCACAAGTGAGGAGCTCGAAAAGCTTGAAGGCAGGAAGCAGGTCCTCGTTGAGCGGAAAAAGAACTCTTCCACGAATGAAACACAGCTCAAACAGTCCATCGTGGAGCTTGAAGACCAGATCCGGGAAATGAAACAGGAGAAAGAGCGTCTTGAAGAGGAAAGGGCCGGGCTTCAGCTGGAAGTCGACGAATCAAGGATAGCTCTAAAGGAGAAGCAGAATCAGCTCTCCCTCTTCAGTGAAAATATCGAAGACGTAATTGAATCCCACAAAAGTGATTATATTGAAAAATTGAATCAGCAGGCATCCGCCAAAAACGAGATTCAGTACATCGAGCAGCAGCTCACCCAGCAATCGGGACGAAGCGGCCGTCTTGAAGCTGAAAACGAAAAATACATCACTCAGCGTGAAGAGCTCTATCGCGATCACGAAAAGCTGAAAGCAGAACGCGAAAGCCATCAAATCGACATGGATCAGCATATCCAAGCGTACCGGGATGAGAAACGGAATCTCGAATCTGCCCAACTGAAGTATGAGAAACAGGAAAAAACGCTCTATCAAGCCTATCAATACCTGCAGCAGGCCAAGTCGCGAAAGGAAATGCTCGAAGAGATGGAAGACGATTACAGTGGTTTCTTCCAAGGGGTCAAAGAAGTCTTGAAGGCAAGGGATGGGATCCTGGATGGAATCGAAGGAGCCGTTGCAGAGCTCATTTCAGTACCGAAGAAATATGAGGCTGCCATGGAAACCGCCCTTAGCGCGTCCATGCAGCATATCGTCGTCGGAACCGAGCAGGACGGGCGCAAAGCCATCGCATATCTCAAGCAGAATCAATATGGAAGGGCTACTTTCCTGCCGATGAATATCATCAAAGGGAAAACCCTTCAGGGGGCACAGCTCTCCATGCTGAAGGGCCACCCTTCCTTCGTTGGGATCGGAAGTGATCTCGTTCAGTACGACGGACGCTTCGAAAGGATCGTCTCCAATTTACTAGGTCATGTCATTATTACAGAGGACCTCAAAGGTGCCAATGAAATCGCAAAGCTCATCCAGTATCGTTACCGGCTGGTGACCCTTGAGGGGGATGTCGTCAACCCCGGGGGATCCATGACGGGCGGTATGGTCAAGCAAAAGAAAAACTCGCTTCTATCACGGAAAACCGAGCTCGAAGACATGAAGGTGAAGCTCGAGAATATGGAAGATCAGACCCGTACACTCCAGCAATCCGTCAAGGATCTGAAGGAAGAGACGGCGTACAGGTCGAAAAAGCTTGAAGAGCTCCGGGTCAAAGGAGAGAAATTGCGGCTTCAAGAACAGGATCTTCAATCCAGGCTCCGGGAGAACGAACTGAGCACGAAAAACCTCGATGAAAGATTGTCTCTATACGACATGGAAAAGCGTGATTTCAGTTCCATGAAGGAGCGACATCACGCACGGAAAGAAGAACTCGAGTCACTTCTGGCACAAATCGGCGCAGACATTGCGGCATTGGATGAAAAAATTGAAGAGTTGACGCTGCAAAAAAACAGCGACCGTTCATCGAAGGACGTCCTGACAAATGCCATAAGCGACCTGAAAGCCCATCTCGCAGGGAAGAATCAGCAGCTTCTTAGTTTTGCGGACCGTCTTGGACGGGTGGACTCAGCCGTTGTTGAGTCTGAGAAACGCCTGTCTGCCCTCCTGGATGATCTCGAGTGGCTTCAGAGTCAGATGAAGGACAATTTCTCAGGAGAAGAGGATTTGACCGTCAAGGCAAAAGAATGTGCCACACAAAAACGGGAAACGTCTGAGCTTATCACGGCAAGAAGGGATGAACGATCCCGTCTGCAGCAACAGGCAGAACAGGAAGATGCGGAATTGTCAGAGCTGAAACGAAGGCATAAAGGTCTCTTGAATGCCCTGAAGGATGAGGAAGTCAAGATCAACCGTCTCGATGTAGAGCTCGAGAATCGCTTGGAGCATTTACGTACAGAGTATATGCTCTCGTTCGAAGCAGCCAAGGAGCATTACCCTCTGACCGTCGATATCGATGAAGCAAGGAAAAAAGTGAAACTGATCAAACTTGCCCTGGAAGAATTGGGGACCGTCAACCTCGGGGCGATCGATGAGTATGACAGGGTGAAGGAGCGCTATGAATTCCTCCTTGATCAAAAAAATGATCTCACCGAGGCCAAGGATACCCTCTATCAGGTGATCCATGAAATGGATGAAGAGATGGTGAAGCGGTTCGGGGAAACATTTGCGTCGATCCAAGCCCAATTCGGGGAGGTATTCAGGGAGTTGTTCGGCGGTGGCCGGGCAGAACTGAAACTGACCGATCCGAAAGACCTTCTTCGGACCGGTGTGGATATCGTGGCCCAACCGCCCGGTAAAAAACTTCAGAACCTCGGACTGATGTCGGGTGGAGAACGTGCGCTCACGGCCATTGCCCTGTTGTTCTCCATACTGAAGGTAAGACCGGTGCCATTCTGCATCCTCGATGAAGTGGAGGCAGCCCTCGATGAAGCCAATGTGCAGCGATTCAGCCAGTACCTGCGCAAGTTCAGTGATGACACCCAGTTCATCGTCATCACCCACCGCAAAGGGACAATGGAGGAAGCACATGTGCTGTATGGTGTGACCATGCAAGAGTCAGGTGTTTCAAAACTTGTATCAGTGAGGCTCCAGGAAACACAGGAGCTATTGGAAGCATAAAGGCCGCGGTAAACAGGCCGGAAAGTATGAATAATCAAAGAATGGGGTAGATGGATTGTGAGTTTCTTTAAAAAGCTGAAAGACAAATTCACACAATCAAGCGACAGTGTGACGGGGAAGTTTAAGGACGGGCTGAGCAAAACCCGGAGCAACTTCACTACAAAGGTGAATGACCTGGTCGCACGATACCGTAAGATCGATGAGGAGTTCTTTGAAGAACTCGAAGAAATCCTCATCGGTGCGGACGTCGGGTTTGATACGGTCATGGAGCTCATCGATGAACTGAAGCTCGAGGTCAAGAGGAGGAATATCTCCGATCCTGTTGAAGTCCAGTCCGTCATTTCTGAGAAACTGGTCGATATCTATCAGGGGGATGCCGAGGTATCGAGTGAGCTGAATATCCAGGAAGGTGAACTGACCGTCCTCCTTTTCGTCGGGGTAAACGGCGTGGGGAAAACAACGACAATCGGCAAGATGGCCCATATGCTCAAGAGTGAAGGGAAGAATGTCATCCTTGCAGCAGGGGATACGTTCAGGGCCGGTGCCATCGAACAGCTTGAAGTGTGGGGTGAGCGGGTCGGTGTCCCTGTTATCAAACAAGGGGCGGGAAGTGATCCCGCAGCGGTCATGTATGATGCCGTACAATCGGCCAAGGCGAAGAAGGCCGACATCCTCATCTGTGATACGGCAGGTCGACTGCAGAATAAGGTCAATCTGATGAAGGAACTCGAGAAAGTCAAGCGCGTCATCGAGCGTGAAGTGCCGGGAGCCCCGCATGAGGTCCTCCTCGTATTGGATGCGACGACGGGTCAAAATGCCATGGTACAGGCGAAAACGTTCAAAGAAGCCACGGATGTGTCGGGTATCGTCCTTACGAAGCTCGACGGGACAGCCAAAGGCGGTATCGTCCTTGCGATCCGCAACGAACTTGATATTCCCGTGAAATTTGTCGGTCTCGGAGAACAGATGGACGATCTGCAGCCATTCGATGCCGAAAAGTATGTGTACGGCCTGTTTTCAAATGAAGTAGACAATAACGAAGAATAAGGGAAAGTCCGGTCGATGAATCGACCGGACTTTTCATCTCTAAAAGCGAAAGTTTTTCATGTGGCATCCTTGACAAAGTCGCTTGAAATCTGTATTCTTCATATGTAAAGGTTTTTCACTTAACAAGGAGGGATGACCATGCTGGAGAAAACGACCAGGATGAACTATCTCTACGATTTCTACCAGTCACTACTGACTCCCAAGCAACGGAGTTACATGT
The DNA here is from genome assembly GCF_001274775.1 of Rossellomorea marisflavi. Taxonomy (GTDB): domain Bacteria; phylum Bacillota; class Bacilli; order Bacillales; family Bacillaceae_B; genus Rossellomorea; species Rossellomorea marisflavi. The sequence goes on along the minus strand of NZ_LGUE01000001.1, from coordinate 1,321,773 downwards.
CCCTTTACTACCTCGATGATTTCTCCCTTGGAGAGATTGCCGAAGAGTACAGCGTAAGCCGTCAGGCGGTCTATGATAATATCAAGCGTACTGAGGCCATGCTGGAAGAGTATGAAGAGAAACTTTTATTATTCAACAAGTTCCAAGAGCGGAATCTCATCCTTAATCGGTTGAGAAAAAGCCTTGAAGGGTCGGATATCGACTCTGCGGACTGTTTAAAACTGATTGACGACCTTGAAATTTTGGATTAGGAGGCGGCATGAATGGCATTTGAAGGATTAGCCGACCGACTGCAAGGCACAATACAGAAAATCCGCGGCAAGGGGAAGATCTCCGAAGCGGATGTTAAAGAAATGATGCGTGAGGTCCGTCTCGCCCTTTTGGAAGCAGACGTTAACTTTAAAGTGGTCAAGCAATTTGTCAAAAAAGTAAGCGAACGGGCTGTCGGGCAGGAAGTCATGAAGAGTCTGACACCCGGCCAGCAGGTCATCAAGGTGGTCAAGGAAGAACTGACCGAACTGATGGGCGGCGAACAGAGTCAGATTGCTGTCTCCAAACGCCCTCCGACCATCATCATGATGGTGGGACTACAGGGTGCCGGTAAGACGACGACCACCGGGAAGCTTGCGAACCTGCTTCGTAAGAAACACAATCGAAAACCTCTTCTTGTCGCGGCTGATATTTACCGTCCCGCTGCCATAAAGCAGCTTGAAACCGTCGGTAAACAGCTTGACCTGCCGGTATTCTCACTGGGAGATCAGGTCAGCCCTGTCGAAATTGCCAAGCAGGCAATCGAAAAGGCGAAAGAAGAACACCATGATTATGTGCTGATCGATACGGCCGGCCGTCTTCACATCGATGAAAACCTCATGGGGGAGCTCAAGGATATCAAAGAGCTCTCAAACCCGGATGAAATCTTCCTCGTTGTCGATGCCATGACCGGTCAGGATGCCGTCAACGTAGCTGAAAGCTTCAATGAAGCCCTTGGCATCAGCGGGGTGGTCCTGACGAAGCTGGACGGCGATACCCGTGGTGGAGCGGCCCTTTCGATTCGTTCCGTCACGGAAAAGCCGATCAAATTCGTCGGTATGGGTGAGAAGATGGATGCCCTCGAGGCGTTTCATCCCGAGCGCATGGCGTCAAGGATCCTCGGGATGGGTGACGTCCTATCCCTGATCGAGAAGGCACAGGCCAACGTCGATGAAGAGAAGGCGAAGGAACTGGAGCAAAAGATGCGTACCATGTCCTTTACGTTCGATGACTTCCTCGAGCAGCTCGGACAGGTGAAGCAGATGGGGCCATTGGATGAACTCCTGAAGATGATGCCCGGCGCCAACAAGATGAAAGGGCTCGATAAGCTTCAGGTAGATGACAAACAGATCGTCCATGTGGAAGCGATCATCCAGTCCATGAGCAAGAAAGAAAAGACCAATCCTGAAGTCATCAATGCGAGCAGGCGCAAACGGATTGCGAAAGGAAGCGGGACATCCATCCAGGAGGTCAATCGCTTGCTGAAGCAATTTGAAGACATGAAAAAAATGATGAAACAAATGAGCGGTATGCAGGGTAAAGGCAAGAAAAAGGGAATGAAATTCCCGTTCATGTAACCGATCTTAGCACTTTTTTTGAAGAAAAAAAGAACTGTTAAGAAAAAACCCTTTACAAACAAATTAGGTTTTTGATATCATACTATCTTGTGTGAAACTATTCGGAGGTGCTTTAATAATGGCAGTTAAAATCAGATTAAAACGTATGGGAGCAAAAAAATCTCCTTTCTATCGTATCGTAGTTGCAGACTCTCGTTCACCACGTGACGGTCGTCAAATCGAAACAGTTGGAACATACAACCCGGTTGTTCAACCAGCTGAAGTTAAAATCGACGAAGAATTGGCTCTTAAATGGCTTTCAAATGGTGCGAAACCATCTGATACAGTCCGTAACCTATTCTCAAAACAAGGCATCATGGAAAAATTCCACAATGCCAAAAACAGCAAGTAATCGACTGATTTGATGAAAGATCTTATTCTGACGATTGTGAAACCCCTGGTCGACCATCCTGACGCTGTCTCGATCGAGATGGAGGAAGGACCTAATGGAATGACATACAAACTTTCGGTCCATCCGGAGGATATGGGTAAAGTCATCGGCAAGCAAGGGCGCGTAGCAAAATCGATTCGAACTGTGGTATACGCTGCAGCAGGATCTTCACAACAGAAGAAAATCTTCCTGGAGATTGTGGAATGACCCGGTGATGATCGGGTCCCGCTTCCGGGAACAAAGGACTGACCAGCGAAGGAGTGAAAGCTTGCCCCTACTTTGTCAGTCCTTTTTTTATCATTCGCCGATGTTCTTGGTGATGCGGCGGAATCAATGAGGAGGAGTGGCCGATTGGATATCATACATAAGGTGACGGTTAAACAAATCCTGACTGAAACAAGCAAGGGGCGTCTTGTGACGCGCTATCAAGAACAGGCAGCGCAACTAGCGAAAGAATGCGATCAGCTGAGGTTCGAGATGAAAAAGATCGAACGGGCAAAGAAGTATCCGTCAGAAAAGCTCAGACAGCATTTCGATAAAGAGTTGGAAGATCGAGCCGAAAAGATCAAGCTGCTTGATTTCCAGCTCGATCAGCTGGACCTCCTGCCTCTGGGGAGCGAACTGAAAGAGAAGGAAGTTCAGGGTATATCGAGGGTGCAGGTGGGTGACAATTGGAATGACGAGATTCAAAGGACGATCATCATTGAAGATGGGATTATCAAAGAAATACGCTGAATGCAAGAGGTGAATGGATATGGAAAAATGGTTCAATGTCGGCAAGATTGTAAATACTCACGGGATAAAAGGGGAGCTGAAAGTCCTCTCCATGACCGATTTTCCTGAAGAGCGGTACCAAAAAGGAAATGAACTGACCCTCTTCATCGAAGGAAAGGAACCGATACCACTGACGATCGCTTCTTATCGTAAACACAAGAATTTCGACTTGTTGATGTTTGAAGGCTACAGCGATATCAATGAAGTGGAAGGGTTCAAGCAAGGGATCCTGAAAGTCGATGAAAGTCAGCTTCAAGACCTCGATGAAGGAGAGTTCTATTTTCATGAAATCATTGGTTGTGTGGTCAGGACGACGTCGGGCGACGAGCTCGGTGTCGTGAAGGAAATCCTCAGCCCGGGTGCAAACGATGTTTGGGTGGTCAAAGCCCCCCGGGGGAAAGAGCATCTCATCCCTTATATTGAGGATATCGTAAAAAAGGTCGATATTGCTCAAAAGGAGATCATCATTGAACCGATGGAAGGGCTACTGTCATGATGAAGATCGATGTACTGTCCCTTTTCCCTGCCATGTTTGAAGGGGTATTCGGAGAATCAATTCTGAAGAAAGCAGCTGAAAAGGAAGCTGTGAATTATCAGGTCGTCAATTTCCGGGAATTCTCGGACAACAAGCATAAACAGGTGGACGACTATCCTTACGGAGGTGGGGCAGGAATGGTTTTGAAGCCGCAGCCTGTCTTCGATGCCGTCGATTCCCTGAAGGGGGATGCTAAACCCCGTGTGATCCTCATGTGCCCTCAGGGTGAACGATATACCCAGGCTAAGGCCGAGGAGCTTGCAAAGGAAGAGCATCTCATCTTCATCTGCGGCCACTATGAAGGGTACGATGAACGCATCAGGGAGCATGTGGTGACGGATGAGATATCCATCGGCGATTATGTCCTGACCGGGGGCGAATTGGGGGCCATGGTGGTCATCGATTCTGTGGTGCGGCTGATCCCGGGGGTACTCGGGAATGAAGATTCACCTGTCCTCGATTCCTTCTCTTCGGGTCTCCTCGAGCATCCGCATTATACGAGACCGTCTGATTTCAGGGGGATGGAAGTCCCGCAGCCGCTGTTATCCGGCAATCATAAGCTGATTGAAGAATGGCGGGAGAAGGAAAGCTTCCGAAGGACCCTTGAGAGGCGTCCGGATCTACTTGAAAACTATCCTCTCACTGAAAAGCAGGCAGCCTTGGTGGAAGAGTTGAAAAAGTCGAAGTGACCTATTGCAACGCCCATTGGTTTATGCTATTATATTCTTTGTGGCTTGAGCGAAGGCTTGACCACTGATCCCGATGTTCCGCTGCAATACATCGCTTTTGTATGAGCATCTGTTGGAAGGAGTTGAATAAGATGCACAAATTAATCGAAGATATTACGAAAGAACAACTTCGCTCTGATCTACCATCTTTCCGTCCTGGTGATACAGTACGCGTACACGTTAACATCGTGGAGGGTACTCGTGAACGTGTCCAGGTTTATGAAGGTGTCGTAATCAAACGCCGCGGTGGCGGTATCAGCGAAACATTCACAGTTCGTAAAATTTCTTACGGTGTAGGTGTTGAACGTACATTCCCTGTACACACACCAAAAATCGCTAAACTAGAAGTCATTCGTCGCGGTAAAGTCCGTCGTGCGAAACTTTACTACTTGCGTAACCTACGTGGTAAAAAGGCTCGGATTAAAGAAATTCGATAATGAACGAAGAAGAAGGAGCTTGGAGACAAGCTCCTTTTCTTTAGGGTTTTTTTGGTCTTACTGACGTTCAAATGGACCGGTGAGCATGTTCCTGTTGCCGGCTTTCTGTGTATTTCGAACTAAACCTCTCTTTTTTGATGAGAACAGGGTGGTTTTCTAGTAGAATGAACAAAAGATGGTATCCATACATAAGGCGGTGGGAATATGGAAAAGGAGAAAAGTGAATGGCGGGAGTGGACGAAAGCCTTGGGCATTGCATTGATACTGGTCATCGTGATCAGGTATTTCTTGTTCGCGCCCATCGTTGTGGACGGCCTTTCAATGACTCCTACACTCCATAATGGAGATCGTATGATCGTCAGCAAGTTCGGCACGCCCGATCGATTCGACATCGTGGTGTTCCATGCACCGGAGCGTAAAGACTATATCAAGCGCGTGATCGGCTTGCCCGGTGATAAAATCGAATACAAAGATGATACCCTATATATAAACGGGAAAGCATATGAAGAACCTTATTTAAAAGATAGTAAAGTTGCGCTCCAAGAAGGCCTCCTGACAGATGATTTCACGTTGGACGAGATCATCGATCAAGAGACGGTTCCCGATGGAGAGATTTTCGTGATGGGTGATAACCGCAGATACAGTAAAGACAGCCGGCATATCGGCACAGTGCCCCTTGAAGAGGTGGTCGGCATTACAAGCGTGGTAGTATGGCCGATCAAAGACATGGGCATGGTGAAATAAGCAAAGAACGTTTGGAGGTGGTCATATGACCATTCAATGGTTTCCAGGCCATATGGCAAAAGCAAGAAGACAGGTAACGGAAAAGCTGAAACTCGTAGATATCGTCATTGAACTGGTGGACGCGCGCATCCCCCTGTCATCCCGAAATCCCATGATCGAAGAGATCATCGGTGAAAAGCCGAGGCTTGTCCTATTAAACAAAGCCGACATGGCGGATCCGGCTAAAACGAAGCAGTGGATCCACTATTTCGAAGAGCAAGGGATCATGGCCCTGGCAGTCAATGCCCAGGCTGGAAAAGGGCTGCAAGCGATCGTCAGTGGTGCAAAAGAGATCCTGAAGGCGAAATTCGACCGCATGAAGTCAAGAGGCATGCGCCCGAGGGCCATCAGGGCGATGATCGTCGGCATCCCCAATGTAGGGAAGTCGACCCTCATCAACCGTCTCGTCAAGAAGAACATAGCCAAAACCGGAAATACACCGGGAGTGACCAAAGCTCAACAGTGGATCAAAGTCGGCAAGGAACTGGAGCTCCTCGATACGCCGGGGATCCTGTGGCCGAAGTTCGAAGATCAGGAAGTAGGCTACAAGCTGGCCCTCACAGGAGCCATCAAAGATACAATCCTCAATCTGCAGGATATAGCGGTCTATGCCCTCAGGTTCCTGGAAGCAACCTATCCCGACCGATTGGAGTCTCGTTACGGGATCAAGGAAATCCCTGAAGATGTGGTGGAAAGCTTCAATCATATCGGTGCCAGAAGGGGATGCCTCATGGCCGGAGGAGAAATCAACTATGATAAGACGGCCGAAGTGATCGTCAGGGACATCCGGAACGTTCAACTCGGTCCCATTACGTTCGACCGTGTGGAAGTCAAGGTCGAAGATTGATAAACAGGCTGCAAAAGGGATGACCCTGCTGCAGCCTCTTTAATTTGCCGGGATCCAACCGATATAGAGAAGAGAGGTACAACCGATGGAACGAATTGATATGACAGTGTCCGAGATAAAAGAAACACTTAAACAACTGGCAGAAGATGATCCCCTCTGGGACCAACTGAAGCTCGACCCGCGCAAGGGTGTCCGTCAGTTGGTCAGAAGTGCGGAAGCCTCCCGTGAGAAAAAGGCGAAGGAGATTGCCGAGTTTACGCGCATGTCCATCCATGAAAACGAATTATGGAACGCCGGGTATGATCATATTGCCGGAATAGACGAAGTCGGCCGGGGACCACTTGCAGGGCCCGTAGTGGCCGCTGCTGTCATCCTTCCTCACGATTTCCACCTCCCGGGACTCACGGACAGCAAAAAGGTGCCTGAGCGGAAACGCGAAGCATTCTTCAACACGATCATGGAGCAGTCGATCGCGACCGGTATCAGTATCATCGGACCGGAAGTAATCGATGATATCAATATATATGAAGCGACAAAAAAAGCGATGAGTGCAGCGATCGGGGAACTTTCGGTACAGCCCGATCATCTATTGATCGATGCCATGCCGCTTACGACACCATACCCGAGCAGGTCCATCATCAAGGGAGATGCGACCAGCATCTCGATTGCCGCTGCTTCCATCATCGCGAAGGTGACAAGAGACCGTCTGATGAAGGAGTATGCCGTCACCTATCCTGGATATGGTTTTGAAAAAAATGCGGGGTACGGGACAGCGGATCACTTGAGCGGGTTGGATCAGTACGGAGTGACACCCATACATAGAGCCAGTTTTGCACCGGTTAGAGAGAGAATCACGTAAAGGGAGCTGATGTTATGGAACGGATCCACGGAAGGGCAGAACAAATACTGGGGCAAGAACCCAAACCCTTGACCTTTTCACCAGGACGGGTCCTGCTCATCCGCGTCAACCGCATGCTAGGAGACGGAACTGCAGAAGTCTCCGCAGGTGGGCATCGTTTCATCGCCAGCGTCCAGACCGGCTTAAAAGCAGGGGATAGCTACTGGGTGGAGACGAAGCAGACCGGAAATGGAATTGGTCTCTCGGTTCTTACGGACCGCTCCAAAGGAGAGGGAGGACACACCCTGGATTCCCTCCTATCTCACTATTCACTTAAACGAGAAGGGCCAATCAAGGAGCTGATCGGAGAGGCCCTGCGGCTCAATGTACCGATCTCAAGGGCCATGATTGAATTTGCAACGTCAGTCGGAGATCGCCTGAATCCCGACATTATCCTGAAGATGGAGAGACAGCATCTCCCATTTGTAGATCGAGTATATAGATCCCTAGAGGCTGGTGGGAAACAACCAACACTTTTGACCGGCATTGAAGGATTGAAGAATCAACTGATTGCCGTTGGCTCGACTTCAGAGGCAGAGAAGCTCATGAAGAACGTTCAAGCACCCCTTGAAACCCTGGTAGGGGGAAAGGTTGCTGACCGGGCACTGTGGATATTGGCAGACGATGCACAGCCTTTCCCGCAGCGGCTGGCTGCCCTTGACCTTTTAAGGGAGCTTGGTGTCCTGCACGATCACAGCAGGATGGGTCAATGGAAGGAAGAACTGGTGAAAACCATCCTGAAGTCTTTCCCTGATGCGGTAGCTGCTGAAGAAGGGTTGGCCAAACTGCAAGCCGGACTTACCGGAGATCGTGAAGTATCCAAGCAACCGTCAGTCCCCCGTTCGCCTGAGGACCTGAACGTTACTGCCCGCAGGGTGATAGATGCCCTCATCACGGCAAAAAGGGAACTCGTCTCATCTGTGCATTCACCTATAGTGGTTAGGACCGCTGTGGGACAACTTGAAGGGCATGATAGCACGACGAACAAAGATTCGCTCCATTCACAGCTCCGGACCATCGTGCTTGATGAACTGAAAGATGCCATTCATGGCCGGGACATTTCACAGCTGCTTAAAAGGGCAGTCTCATCCCTCGGGTTGAATTATGAAACCGATCCCTTCGTGGATTCAGCCAAGCGGCAGCTGATTCAGCTCAGTCAGGGGCATCCGGTGGCTGCCATTAGGGAAAGTGCCGATGAAATCGTCTTGAAAATGAATCATCCTGCCCTCATGTCACAGGATCAGTCCGGTTTTCTCACCATTGTCCATCAGATCCCCCTCTATCACGCAGCGGGCCAGACCGATGTGACCATCCAGTGGAGCGGGAAGAAAACCGATGATGGCATGATCGACAGCAGCCAATGCAGAGTGATGTTCTACCTTCATCTCGGTCATTTGGACGAGACCATTGTCGACCTGCAGATTCAGCAGGGGGTCCTGCAAATCGTCGTATGGAATGAGCATCCGAATATAAAGGATCTTGCCCGCGAATTCCTGCCTGCCCTTAAAAAAGGAATTGAAGAGAACGGTTATACATTCTCCTCCATACTCTTCAAAGTCCCGGAATCACGTCCGGGACCTGCAAGCGTGACCGATCAGCACCCAGGCGTGCACAAAGGAGTGGATATCCGCATATGAGCAGGGAACAAAAGCGTAAATCGGCAGTAGCGCTTGGATATGACCGTACTATGGATGGGTCTCCCCGTGTCATGGCCAAGGGGAAGGGCCTGATTGCTGAAGAGATCCTCAGGAGGGCTGAAGAGCATGACATCCCTGTCCAGGAGGATGAAACGCTGGTAGGTCTCTTGGGAGAGCTTGATATCAATGAGTCGATACCTGAGGAGCTTTACGGGGCGGTTGCCGAGGTGTTCGCCTTCATTTATCGCGTGGATAAATCATTCCGCGAAGAGAAGTAATTGGTTTTCAAGTATAATATATTCTTGAAGGACACTTCCTCGACAGGCGTCTCTGCCTAGCTTGAAATGTTGGAATTTTTAAATTAATATAATATTTTTAGTATAATGGTAGACATCTAATCTATCATTTTATACAATGAAAGCGCAGTCTATTTTTTGAAGAGTTCGATAGGAGGATGGAAAATGAATATCCATGAATATCAAGGTAAAGAAATCCTCAGAAATAACGGGGTATCCGTGCCAAACGGTAAAGTGGCCTTCACTGCCGATGAAGCGGTTGAAGCTGCAAAGACACTCGAATCAAGTGTGTATGTAGTAAAAGCTCAGATCCATGCAGGCGGCCGCGGAAAAGCGGGCGGAGTCAAAATAGCGAAAAGCTTGGATGATGTTCGTACATATGCCGATGAACTTCTAGGAAAAACGTTGGTGACACACCAAACAGGTCCTGAAGGGAAGGAAGTAAAGCGCTTACTTATCGAAGAAGGCTGCGACATCAAAAAAGAATATTATGTCGGTCTTGTTCTTGATCGTGCAACTTCTCAAGTCGTGCTCATGGCATCTGAAGAAGGCGGTACAGAAATCGAGGAAGTAGCGGAACAAACACCTGAGAAAATCTTCAAAGAGTACATCGATCCGGTAGTGGGTCTTACTGGTTTCCAGGCAAGACGCATTGCATTCAACATCAATATCCCGAAGGAACTGGTCGGTAAAGCAGCCAAGTTCATGCTCGGGCTTTATCAGGTGTACCTGGAAAAAGACGCTTCCATTGTAGAAATCAACCCTCTGGTTGTTACGGGTGATGGCAATGTGATGGCGCTAGATGCAAAATTCAACTTCGATTCCAATGCTCTATATCGTCATAAAGACGTCCTTGCACTTCGTGACCTGGAAGAAGAAGACGCAAAAGAAATCGAAGCATCAAAATATGATTTAAGCTATATCTCCCTTGATGGAAATATCGGCTGCATGGTCAATGGAGCTGGACTTGCCATGGCCACAATGGATATCGTCAAGCACTATGGTGGAGACCCCGCCAACTTCCTTGATGTTGGGGGCGGCGCAACGGCAGAGAAAGTAACCGAAGCCTTCAAAATCATCCTTTCCGATGAGAACGTAAAAGGGATTTTCGTCAATATCTTCGGAGGAATCATGAAGTGTGACGTCATCGCAACGGGTGTCGTGGAAGCGGCGAAACAAATCGGCCTGGACGTTCCACTTGTTGTACGTCTTGAAGGTACGAACGTAGACCTCGGTAAAGAAATCCTGAATCAATCAGGCTTGAATATCATTGCAGCCGAATCAATGGCTGACGGCGCACAAAAAATCGTTGAGCAAGTAGGCTGAGAAAGGCGGGAGAAAAATGAGCGTATTTATTAATAAAGATACAAAAGTAATCGTACAGGGAATTACCGGTTCAACAGCGCTTTTCCACACGAAGCAAATGCTTGAGTACGGTACTCAGATCGTAGCTGGTGTGACTCCTGGTAAAGGCGGAACAGAAGTAGAAGGCGTGCCTGTATTCAATACAGTCGAAGAAGCGAAAAAGGCAACCAACGCCAATGCTTCTGTCATTTATGTTCCTGCCCCGTTCGCGGCGGATGCGATCCTCGAAGCGGTCGATGCTGAACTGGATCTTGCCATCTGTATCACAGAGCATATCCCGGTACTTGATATGGTGAAGGTGAAACGTTATATGGAAGGCAAGAAGACCCGTCTTGTCGGCCCTAACTGTCCTGGTGTCATCACTCCGGATGAATGCAAGATCGGTATCATGCCTGGATATATCCATACAAAAGGTCACGTCGGTGTGGTTTCCCGCTCCGGTACATTGACGTATGAGGCGGTTCATCAGCTGTCACAGGCCGGAATCGGTCAGACGACGGCAGTCGGTATCGGAGGAGACCCCGTCAATGGAACGGACTTCATCGATGTGTTGAAAGCCTTCAATGAAGACGAAGAAACGTATGCTGTCATCATGATCGGTGAGATTGGTGGAACGGCAGAAGAAGAAGCGGCTGAGTGGGTCAAGGCGAATATGACCAAGCCGGTCGTCGGATTCATCGGTGGACGCACTGCACCTCCAGGAAAGCGTATGGGACATGCAGGGGCAATCATTTCAGGTGGTAAAGGGACAGCTGACGAAAAGATCCGCGTCATGAATGAGTGCGGGATTGAAGTGTCGCCGACTCCTTCCGAGATGGGTGAAACCCTCATATCCGTACTGAAGGACAAAGGCATTTACGATAAATGTAAAACTCATTAATCAAGGGAAAGGGCTGATGGACTCAGCCCTTTTTACCTTACCTATCAAAGGAGGTCCTTTCACTGGATATACGTGAAGCAATATTCCGCTTGTCTCATTGCCGAGAGATCGGCACCTCACGAAAATTGAAGCTGATTTCATCCCTGCAAGCCCATTCACCAGTCCTCCCCCACATTTCCGCACTCCAACTTATACTCTCCATCCCCATTGAAAAAGCATCTAAACTCCATAAAGAATTTCATTCCATCCCTTTTACCAGACTAAAACTGTACTATGCAGATAAAGGGATAAAGTGGTGCACGATTGCCGATGAAGGGTATCCTGATCTGCTCAAGGAAGTCTATGATCCGCCCCTGCTCCTATTCTGTAAGGGAAATACCGAACTCCTGCACACTCCTATGAAACTAGCTGTCATCGGGGCTAGAAAGTGCACACCCTACACTGGAAAAGTCCTCTCCCATCTCATCCCATCCCTTACTCAACACCGCGTGACGATCATATCCGGTCTTGCCCGGGGTGCCGATACGATTGCTCATGAAACATCAATCCGAAGCGGTGGAAAAACCATCGGAGTCATTGCAGGGGGGTTCGACCATATTTATCCGAAAGAAAATGTGCCCCTAGCGAATCATATGATGGATCACCATCTCATGATCAGTGAATTTCCTCCCCATACAAGACCTGAAAAATGGCAGTTCCCATTACGAAATCGGATCATCAGCGGCTTGAGCCATGCCGTATTGGTGACGGAGGCACAGCGGAAGAGTGGTACTTATATTACGGCAGACTATGCACTGAACGAAGGGAGAGATGTATTCTGCATCCCCGGTCCCCTATTCGCACCCATGTCGGAAGGGACGAACACCCTCATCCAGGAGGGTGCCAAAATGGTGGTTTCAGCTGAAGATATTCTTGTAGAAATGGCAAGTATGTGATGATGAGGGGACCCTTCGGTGCGATGATTTAACAGGTTTTTGTACAAAATGGTTGCATTTATGATGAAACTGTTATACATTTTGCATCAGGTATCAAAAACAATAGAAGAGAGACATAATGAAGAAATCGGATCCCCGTTCCAGCTTTGCAACAATTGCTGAAAACGTTTCCCTCACTTGTATGATGGAGGGAGATTAAGGGAATTAAGATTGAAAAAGGATCATTTTCCTCTTTAAGGAGGCCCATGAATGGCAGATTATTTGGTAATCGTAGAATCGCCAGCGAAGGCAAAAACAATTGAGCGTTACTTAGGAAAAAAATATAAAGTACGTGCATCCATGGGGCATATCAGGGATTTGCCGAAGTCCCAGATGGGTGTTGACGTTGAAAATGAATTCGAACCGAAATATATTACAATCCGCGGGAAAGGCCCCGTGTTGAAAGAACTGAAAACAGCCGCAAAAAAAGTGAAGAAAATCTATCTCGCGGCTGACCCCGACAGGGAGGGGGAAGCCATAGCTTGGCACCTCGCCCATAGTCTGGACCTTGATGTCGCATCAGATTGCCGGGTAGTATTCAATGAAATCACGAAGGATGCCATCAAGGAATCATTCAAGCACCCGAGAGCCATCAATATGGACCTGGTCGATGCGCAGCAAGCAAGGAGAATCCTCGACCGACTCGTCGGGTACAATATCAGCCCGCTCCTATGGAAAAAAGTGAAGAAGGGGCTGAGCGCAGGGCGCGTACAGTCAGTTGCGGTCCGATTGATCATCGACAGGGAAAATGAGATCAAAGAGTTTACTCCTGAAGAATACTGGTCCATCGATGCTCAGTTCAAAAAAGGGAAAGATATTTTCTCGGCAGCATTCTACGGAATCGATGGTAAGAAAGTGGAACTGAAGAATGAAGACGAAGTGAAAGAAGTCCTTTCACAGATGAAAGGGAAGTCGTTCTCTGTTGATAAGGTGACGAAGAAGGAACGAAAGCGTAATCCCGCTCCTCCATTCACTACTTCTTCCCTCCAACAGGAAGCAGCTCGTAAACTCAACTTCAGGGCAAAGAAGACCATGATGCTCGCCCAGCAGCTCTATGAAGGAATCGAGATGGGTGGCAAAGAAGGAACAGTCGGTTTCATCACCTATATGAGAACCGATTCGACCAGGATCTCTGAAGTTGCTCAAAAAGAGGCCGGTGAGTACATCACGGGTAAATATGGGGAAGAGTTCCTCAAAACCAGCCCTCGTAAGGATAAAAAGCAACAGAAAGCCCAAGATGCCCATGAAGCAATCCGTCCGACCAGCACCCTGAGGGACCCCTCATCGGTGAAGGAATTCCTCTCACGGGATCAGCACCGCCTTTACAAGCTGATCTGGGAGCGATTCATATCAAGCGAGATGGCACCTGCCGTCATGGATACAATGAGTGTAGACCTCGTCAATGGTGGAGTATTCTTCAGGGCGACGGGTTCCAAGGTAAAGTTCCCAGGATTCATGAAGGTTTACGTAGAAGGATCGGATGACCAGAAGGAAGAGAAAGATAATATCCTTCCCGCTCTTAAAGAAGGAGATAAAGTGACTTCTGAAGCCATCGACCCGAATCAGCATTTCACCCAGCCACCTCCAAGATACACAGAAGCAAGGCTCGTCAAGACCCTTGAAGAATTGGGGATCGGTCGTCCTTCCACGTATGCACCGACCTTGGATACCATCCAGAGAAGGGGATATGTATCCCTGGATAATAAGCGGTTCATCCCTACCGAACTTGGGGAGATCGTCCTTGAACTCGTGCGGGAATTCTTCCCCGATATCATCGATGTTGAATTTACCGCGAATATGGAAAAAAGCCTGGATAATATAGAAGAAGGCAATGAAAAATGGGAAAAAATCATCGAGCATTTCTATAAAGATTTTGAGAAGCATCTTGAAATCGCCGAGAATGAAATGGAAAAAGTCGAGATCCGGGATGAACCGGCCGGGGAAGACTGCGAAGAGTGCGGTCACCCGATGGTATTCAAGATGGGACGCTACGGGAAGTTCATGGCGTGCAGCAATTTCCCTGACTGCCGGAACACAAAGCCGATCGTCAAGGAAATCGGCGTGAAATGTCCAAAGTGTGAAAAAGGGAATATCATCGAGAGGAAGAGCAAGAAGAAGCGAATCTTCTACGGATGTGACCAATATCCTGAGTGTGACTTCCTTTCCTGGGATAAGCCGATTGAGCGGAAATGTCCGAAATGTTCCGAAATGCTCGTGGAGAAGAAGCTTAAAAAAGGAAATCAGATCCAATGTGTCAATTGTGATTACAAGGAAGAAGAACAAAAGTAATCAGAGGGTCATTCTTCCTATTGAAGAATGCATTCTAAAAGCATAGAATAAACAAGGGACTGTCCTGAAAGCTCAATGCCATTTCAGGTCAGTTCTTTTGTTGTTTCCACCTTATACATAAATTTACAAAATACTTAAAACTTTTTTATTTTACGCAATTGGTGTACAATTCTTCATGGTAGACGACCAGCCCGTTGACCCTGTTTAAAGGGGTTGGATGTGAAAAGGTGGCCCGTTGGGATAAACAATTCAGAACTTTGTGAAAAAAGGGTGAAATGAATTGCAAGCCCCATGGGGTTGTGTTACTATTTAGTAGCCCTTGTGAGGTGTTTAACGAATGAATGAAGAACATTCACTACAATCCTTTATCGATTATCTGAAAATAGAGAAGCATTATTCTTCTTATACATTTGAACATTATCGTCATGATATTGAAGAGTTTTACGTATTTATGAAAGAGCAGGGTATAGGTTCTTTGAAAGATGTCGAGTATTCTGATGCAAGGCTGTTTTTGACCAAACTCCATGATCAAGGTTTGAAGAGAGCTTCTGTCGCGAGGAAAGTATCGAGCATAAGAAGCTTTTATCGTTTCTTGAACAGGGAGGCCCGTATCCTGGAAAACCCATTTTCTTATGTGAACCTTCCAAAGCGGGAGCAAAGGCTGCCGAAGTTTTTTTATGAAGAAGAAATACAAGCACTCCTTGATGCCTGTGGGGATTCCACTCCCCTCGAGATCAGGAACAGGGCATTATTCGAGCTTCTGTACGCAACGGGCATGAGGGTAAGTGAATGCTCGGGTCTTACGCTGGATGATCTTGATTTCTCCCTGTCGATCCTCTTGGTCCGAGGGAAAGGGGGAAAGGAGAGGTATGTGCCGTTCGGTAGTTTTGCCCATGATGCACTGGAGGAATACATAAACCGTTCGAGGACGACTTTGACCAAACATGCGTCAGAGAAACATCTCTTCCTGAATCATCGGGGCGGTCCGCTGACTCAAAGGGGGATCAGACTGATCCTGACCAAGCTGATCGATAAAGCCTCCCTGACAAGGAAGATTCACCCTCATATGCTCAGGCACACATTCGCCACGCATTTATTGAACAACGGGGCGGACCTGAGGGCCGTGCAGGATCTCCTTGGGCACGCATCTCTTTCTTCCACCCAGGTGTATACGCATGTATCGAAGGACCAATTGAGGAAGTCATACCTCGCGCATCATCCGCGTGCATAATGGAGAAGGGAATGAGTAGGATGGAACAATTTCATGCAACAACGATATTCGCCGTTCAACATAACGGTCAATGTGCCATGAGCGGTGACGGTCAGGTGACATTCGGTAATGCAGTCGTCATGAAACATACGGCCAGGAAAGTAAGGAAGCTTTTCAATGGTAAGGTTCTTGCTGGATTCGCCGGATCGGTTGCCGATGCATTCACCCTTTCTGAAATGTTCGAAGGTAAGCTTCAGGAGTTTAACGGAAATCTCCCCAGGGCTGCCGTGGAACTTGCAAAGCAATGGAGGAGCGACAAAATCCTGAGAAAGCTAGAGGCCATGCTTATCGTGATGGATCAGGAACACCTCTTGTTGATTTCAGGAACGGGGGAAGTCATCGAACCGGATGATGGGATCCTTGCCATCGGCTCAGGGGGCAATTACGCCCTTTCCGCTGGACGCGCACTGAAGCAGTATGCCGGTGAGCACCTGACGGCAAAGGAAATTGCCCGGTCATCTCTGAATATTGCATCTGAAATTTGCGTTTATACGAATAGTCAAATCATTGTTGAAGAGCTTTGATATAGATTCCCGTATGGGGCAAAGGAGTGTGTAGAGAATGAAGAATTCGGAACATTTAACGCCGAGGCAAATCGTTGAGCGTCTCGATCAATTCATCATCGGTCAAAAAGATGCCAAGAGGGCTGTAGCAGTCGCCCTTCGCAACAGATACCGGAGAAGTCTTCTCTCAGATGAACTGAAGGACGAAGTGATCCCGAAGAATATCCTGATGATGGGTCCTACCGGAGTCGGGAAAACCGAGATTGCCAGAAGGATCGCCAAGCTGGTGCGTGCACCTTTTATCAAGGTGGAAGCAACAAAATTCACTGAAGTTGGGTATGTAGGACGAGATGTTGAATCCATGGTCAGGGACCTGGTGGAAACGTCGGTGCGTCTCGTGAAGGAAGAGAAGATGGCAGGTGTACAGGAGGCAGCGAGGAAAAACGCTGATCAACGCCTCGTCGAGCTGGTCGTTCCTTCAAAGAAAAAATCTTCATCCTATAAAAACCCCTTCGAAATGATTTTCGGGGGGAACCAAGCCCAGCCGTCTGATGATGATCAGGAAAAGCAGGAAGAAATGTCCCTCCAGGAAAAACGGAAGGTCATTGAGGAAAAGCTTCGCAACGGTGAACTCGAGGAAGAGTATGTCACTATTGAGGTGGAAGAACAGCAGGCATCCATGTTCGATATGCTGCAAGGTTCCGGAATGGAACAGATGGGGATGAACATGCAGGATGCCTTGAGCAATCTTGTTCCTAAAAAGAAGAAGAAGAGGAAGCTCAAGGTGAAGGAAGCACGTGCCGTATTGACGAGTGAAGAGGCACAGAAACTGATCGATATGGATGAGGTGACGCAGGATGCCGTCCTAAGGGCAGAGCAGTCGGGTATCATCTTCATCGATGAGATCGATAAGATCGCGAGCAAGAGTTCCGGTCAGTCTTCAGCAGATGTATCGAGAGAAGGCGTACAACGTGATATCCTGCCGATTGTCGAGGGCTCCACGATCGTTACCAAGTATGGCTCCGTGAAAACGGACCATGTCCTATTCATCGCAGCCGGTGCTTTCCATATGAGTAAGCCGTCTGATCTCATTCCCGAACTTCAGGGACGTTTCCCGATCAGGGTGGAACTTCAAAAGCTGTCCACGGATGACTTCGTGAAGATCCTGGTTGAACCTGATAATGCAATCATCAAGCAATATATTGCGTTGCTGGAAACAGAAGGTATACAAATCGAATTTTCTGACGATGCTATTCGTAGACTCGCCGAAATCGCCTATGACGTGAATCAGGAAACTGACAATATCGGTGCAAGGAGGCTTCATACCATCATGGAGAAACTTCTCGAAGATCTGTCGTTCGAAGCCCCTGATATTTCGATGGGAACCGTTTCGATCACTCCGGGCTACGTCGACGAAAAACTGAAAGCCATCGCAAAGGATAAAGACCTCAGCCAATTTATACTATAAGTTTTTTTTAGTGTGAATGTGGGTAAAGAAACATGAATTCATTCCATTATATATTGAAGAAGAAACACTTTAGCCGTAGTAGGAGGAAATAGTATGAATTTACTAGCGAAAACAAGAACCATTAATGCCATGTTGCAAAATGCAGCGGGTAAACCAGTTAACTTTAAAGAAATGTCCGAAACATTGAGCCAGGTCATCGAAGCAAATGTCTTCGTTGTAAGCAGAAGAGGGAAACTTCTTGGCTATGCAATCAACCAACAAATCGAAAATGAGCGCATGAAGCAGATGCTTGCAGACAGACAATTCCCTGAGGAGTATACTCAAAACCTCTTCAATGTCCAGGAAACATCTCCAAACTTAGATGTGAACAGTGAATATACTGCGTTCCCAGTAGAGAACAAAGAATTGTTCAATAGCGGTCTTACAACGATCGTCCCAATCATCGGTGGAGGAGAGCGTCTTGGGACACTGATCCTTGCCCGCTTGGAGGCTTCATTCGAAGACGATGACCTCATTCTCGGAGAATATGGTGCGACGGTCGTCGGGATGGAAATCCTTCGTGAGAAAGCAGATGAGATCGAAGTAGAAGCACGAAGCAAAGCGGTTGTTCAAATGGCCATCAGCTCCCTGTCCTACAGTGAGTTGGAAGCAATCGAGCATATCTTCGAAGAACTTGATGGCAACGAAGGATTGCTTGTAGCATCCAAAATTGCCGATCGTGTAGGGATCACCCGCTCAGTCATTGTCAACGCACTCCGTAAGCTTGAAAGTGCCGGTGTGATCGAGTCACGCTCCCTGGGTATGAAGGGAACGTACATCAAAGTGCTGAACAACAAATTCCTTGTGGAATTGGATAAGCTTCGCACCAACTAATATTTCCGCAATCACTAAACCCCCATCATCGTTATCCGGTGATGGGGGTTTTTTGCGTTGTGTACATCTTTTATATGCTTAAAAAACTATTTATGAGATTTATCAGGAATATGACTAATATGACAGCGTTCATTCAGGTTCTTTTTCGTAAAACCATGCGGAGAATCAAAAATCAATTCTCTAAAATAAAGCAAAAGTACTAGATGAGGTGAATCTTTAGCCCTTGTTAAACATTTGTTGAATAGTACAATTAAATTAATTCCATGTACGACGACATTCGACTGAGAAAGCTATGAAATTACAATTAATGGCATGACGTAGAGAGCGTTTACTAACATAAAACCACGTGTAATAAGGAGTGGGGGAACTTTTTTGATCCTGATAGGCTGATTTCCTTAGTGAAAAGGATGGGAACAAAAGGATTTTACATAGTCTATAAGTCATATTTTTTTCAATTATCGACAAAGTTCTATCATTTTTACGGAAATTTCATAGACACTACTCGAGTGAAACATTACAATAAATACTGTTGCATGATAAATATGTCAAACTAAGTAGTAATTTGTAAAATAACTAGTTAGAGGTGGATATAGTGAACATTTTTTCCAATACATTTTCAGTTCTTGAACGGGGCCTTGACTATGCTTCGCTTAATCAGCGGACCATATCGCAAAACATCGCCAACGTGGATACCCCGAATTATAAAGCGAAAAAAGCAGAGTTCAGTCAAGTGCTTCAGGATTCAATGAATGCCTTAGAAGCAACCAGGACGGACTCCAGGCACTTCGCCTTCCACTCACAGCCCTCTAGCAGTCGAATTTCGATCAAACAACCCAATGAATACAATCATAACGGCAACGGAGTCGATCTGGATCGGGAAATGTCAGACCTTGCTTCCAATCAAATCTATTATAATGCCGTGACAGATAGACTGAGCGGTAAATTCAACAGCCTCCAGTCAGTCATTAAAGGAGGGAAATGAGCATGACCATTTTTGCAGGAATGAACACCACGGCCTCGGCCCTTACCGCACAGAGGCTCAGGATGGATACGATCTCGTCCAATATGGCCAATGTTGATACTACGAGAGGGAAGATGGTAGACGGAGTCTGGCAACCCTACACACGAAAGAGCGTCGTGATGGAAAGTAAAGGTGGAGAGTTCACTTCATTCTTGAACCAGGCGATGGGCAAAACGGATTCTCCTGGAAGCGGTGTTCAGGTCTCGAGGATTGAAGAAGACACGCAAACGCCCTATAAGATGCAGTATGACCCGGAAAATCCGGATGCCGATGCTGAAGGATACGTAAGGCTGCCGAATGTCGACCCTTTGCGTGAAATGGTGGATCTCATCTCGGCTACTCGCTCCTATGAAGCGAATGTGACGGTGTTCAATGCCAATAAATCCATGCTGTCAAAAGCACTTGAAATAGGTAAATAAAGGAGGAGAAGCACTTGGCGATCTCAGGAGTCAATTCTGTACAAGGCGGTATGATGATACCGTCTGTCAAGATAAATGAAACGAAAACCGGAGAAGCGGGGTTCGGCAAGGTACTGAAGGATACGATCGATGAAGTGAACAAGAGCCAGCTTCAATCCGATGAAATGACCAAAAAATTGGTGATGGGGGAAAATGTGGATCTGCATTCAGTCATGATTGCATCCCAAAAAGCCAGCATCACCATGCAGACTACCATGGAAGTGAGAAACAAAGTGATTGAAGCCTATCAGGAAATCATGAGAATGCCAATGTAAGTCGATTGGCTATAGTACCGGAGGATTGTAATGAATGAATCGCTTACGAAATATAAAGATCAGATAAAAACGTTTTGGGTCAGTCGTTCCCGAAAACAAAAAGCCGGGATGGGGATCGGTCTACTGCTTATCCTCATCTTGATCGCCATCATCAGTTTCTTTGCCACCAGAACAGATCTGGTGCCTTTATACAGCAATCTCTCTGTGTCCGAAACGGGTACAATCAAGGAAAACCTGGACGGGCGGGGAATCACTTCGGAAATTTCAGACGGTGGAACGACGATCATGGTCCCGAAGGAACAGGTGGATACATTGAAGGTGGAGCTTGCCGCAGAGGGGATACCCAACTCAGGAAGCATCGATTATTCCTTCTTTAGTCAAAACGCCGGTTTCGGAATGACGGATAATGAATTCAATGTATTGAAACTGGATGCCATGCAGACCGAACTGGCGGATCTAATGAAAAGCATCGACGGGGTGAAAGATGCAAAGGTCATGATCAATATGCCGGCCGAGCAGGTATTCGTGAGCGATGAAAATCAGCAGGGCTCTGCATCCATCGTATTGAATACCAACCCGGGATTCACGATGGATCAGAGACAGATCAAATCCCTTTATCATTTGGTTTCAAAAAGCGTACCAAAACTTCCTACGGATAATATCGTGATCATGAATCAAAATTTCGAGTACTTTGATCTTGATTCACAAAATGCAGGTAGCAATGCAGTCGCCGGGCAGATGGAGATCAAAAAGGAAGTGGAGCGTGATCTTCAGCGCCAGGTCCAGAATATGCTTGGCACGATGATCGGCTTCAATAAGGTCGTCGTTTCCGTTACAACTGATATTGACTTTACCCAGGAAAATAGGGAAGAAAACCTCGTAACTCCGGTAGATGAAGAAAATATGGAAGGAATTGCAGTCAGTGCACAGCGGATCAATGAAACATACTCCGGTGAAGGCGCAGCCGACGGGGGCACACCTGGTGCGGGTGACGGCAATGAACCGACCAACAGCGGAGTTACATATGGATCGGGCAGCGAGTCAAATGGTGACTATGAGAAAATGGAAGAAACCATTAATAACGAAGTGAACAGAATCAAGAAAGAAATTACCGAGAGTCCTTATAAGGTAAGGGATATCGGAATCCAAGTCATGGTCGAACCACCCGAGCCCGATAACTTGAACTCACTTCCGCAATCACGGGTGGACGACATTCAGCAGGTTCTCTCAACGATCATCCGCACATCCATCGACAAAGATGAAGTTCCTGATCTGACGGATCAAGAGCTGAGTGACAAGGTCGTCGTTTCTGTCCAGCCCTTCAACGGAAAGGTGGAGATGGACGATGAGAAAAACACTGGCCTGCCTTGGTGGATTTATGCTGTCGGAGGAGTGCTTTTCTTAGTGATCATTCTCCTCGTCATCATGATCATTCGTTCAAGGAAAAAGGAAGAAGAAGTGGAAGATCTGATCGTAGAAGAGAAAGTGGAGCTCGCACCCATCCCTGATATAGAACCTAAACAGGAAACAGAGGCCACCATCAGGAGGAAACAACTTGAAAAGATGGCCAAGGATAAACCTGAAGAATTTGCAAAATTACTGCGCACGTGGCTAGCGGAAGAATAGGGGGATCGGTATGAGAAGAGAAAAAGGACTAACAGGTAAGCAAAAAGCAGCAATTCTCCTGATCTCCCTTGGGCCGGATGTATCGGCATCGGTCTACAAGCATCTGTCAGAAGAAGAAATTGAAAAGCTGACCCTTGAGATCTCCGGTGTGAAAAAGGTGGAGACCGAAGCAAAGGAAGGGATCATGGAAGAGTTCCATCATATCGCCATGGCACAGGATTATATCTCTCAGGGCGGTATAGGCTATGCGAAGACCGTTTTAGAAAAGGCGTTGGGGGCGGATCAAGCGACAGCCATCATCAATCGCCTAACGTCTTCACTACAAGTCAGGCCATTCGATTTTGCACGGAAGGCCGATGCTGCGCAAATACTGAATTTTATCCAGAATGAACATCCTCAGACGATTGCACTCATTCTTTCCTACCTTGATCCGCAGCAGGCAGGTCAGATCCTTTCTGAACTTCCTCAAGAGGTACAAGCGGATATTGCGCGCAGAATCGCCCTGATGGATGGGACCTCTCCTGAAGTGATCAGTGAAGTGGAAGCTATTCTCGAGAAGAAGCTATCGGCTACGGTCACACAGGATTATACGCAGACAGGCGGAGTCGAGGCAGTAGTGGAAGTGCTGAACGGAGTAGATCGTGCCACGGAAAAAACGATCCTCGATTCACTTGAAATACAAGATCCGGAGTTGGCTGAAGAAATCAAGAAGCGGATGTTCGTCTTTGAAGATATCGTCACCCTTGACAGCCGTTCCATCCAACGCGTCATACGGGATTGTGAAAATGAAGACCTTCTTCTTGCCCTTAAAGTCTCGGCTGATGATGTGAAGAATGTGGTGTTCAAGAATATGTCGAGTCGAATGGTCGAAACAATCAAAGAAGAGATGGAATTCATGGGACCGGTTCGCCTGAAAGATGTAGAAGAAGCTCAATCAAGGATCGTATCCATCATCAGACGACTCGAGGACTCGGGAGAAATCATCATCGCCAGAGGCGGGGGAGACGATATCATTGTCTAAGATCATCAAAAATGTCTCTGAGCGTGGCAGTAAGATCATTGAACCGAGAAGAATTCTCCTTTCACGGGTGGCTGATAGTCAAGATCACAGTGCTGATACCGATGCCATCCTGGAGAATGCGAGAATCGAAGCAGACCGTGTCCTTGAAGACGCACGGCGTGAACATCAACGCACCCAAGAATCGATTCAAACGGCTAGAAGCGAATGGGAAAAGGAAAGGGAACGACTGATGGAAGAAGCATACAACGAAGGCTACTTGCTGGGGGAGCAGGAAGGGAAACAGTCTGGTTACAGTGCTTACACTGGAATCATCGAAGAAGCGAACCGCATTGTCGAGGAAAACCGAGAACACTATTACTCTTACATCGAGCGTGCTGAGAAGGTCATCCTCTCCCTCGCTGTCCGTAGTGCAGAGACAATCCTCCATCAGGAACTGGAAGACGAAGAGCGTTTCATCCCTATCCTTCAGAGGGGACTGAAGGAAGTCAGGGATCTTCCAGAAGTGCGAATTCACATCCATCCGTCCAGGCACCACCTTATCATGGAACATAAAAGTGAACTGGAAGCGATGTTTCCGGCAGACGTGCAATTATTCGTTTATTCAAACGATGATCTCGATCCATTGGAGTGTTACATGGAAACCAAGCAGGGTAGAATCATTCTTTCCGTTGATTCCCAGCTTGAAGAGCTGAAAAGGAAGCTTCTAGAGCGGATGGAGGAGGAAGGATGAAAGCAAGTGAACTTCTCGATATCATCCCGAAGACGCCGACATTCAAAAAATACGGAAAAGTCCATCGTGTAGTAGGATTGATGATTGAATCACAAGGACCTGAAAGTTCCGTGGGAGAAGTATGCCATATCCATATGAAAAGCAGGGGGAAAGAGAAGATCATCCCGGCGGAAGTGGTTGGATTCAATGGGGAACTCGTCATCTTGATGCCGTACACGAGTATGCAGGATATTTCCCCGGGTAGCCTAGTGGAAGCCACCGAAAAACCACTTGAAATCAAGGTCGGCCCTTCCTTGATAGGGAAGGTGATCGACTCCCTTGGAAATCCCCTCGATGGCAGTACCCTACCGTATGGACTGAGTTCGGTCCATACGGAAAAAGATTCGCCTAATCCCCTGTCCCGTCCCCCGATCGATGAAGTAATGGAAGTCGGCGTCAAGGCGATCGACAGTATGCTTACGGTTGGGAAAGGACAAAGGATCGGTATATTTGCCGGGAGCGGGGTTGGGAAAAGCACCTTGCTAGGAATGATTGCCCGGAATACGAAAGCTGACCTGAACGTCATCGCCCTCGTCGGGGAGCGAGGCAGAGAGGTGAGGGAATTCATTGAAAGAGACCTTGGCGAGGAAGGTCTGAAGCGGACCATCGTCGTAGCAGCTACTTCGGATCAGCCCGCCCTTAAAAGGATCAAAGGTGCCTTTACGGCTACGGCCATCGCGGAATATTTCCGTGATAAGGGGATGAATGTGATGCTGATGATGGACTCCGTCACAAGGGTGGCGATGGCGCAGCGTGAAATCGGCCTTGCCGTGGGAGAACCACCCACCACGAAAGGATATACCCCTTCTGTATTCGCCATCCTCCCAAAACTTTTGGAACGGACCGGGACCAATACAAACGGAAGCATCACGGCTTTTTACACCGTACTGGTGGACGGAGATGACCTCAACGAGCCGATCTCCGACACGGTGAGGGGGATTTTGGACGGCCATATCGTCCTTGATCGGGACATTGCCAATAGGGGGCAGTACCCGGCCATCAATCTTCTGAAAAGCGTAAGCAGATTGATGAATCATCTTGCGGACCCCTCACACAAACAAGCTGCAACCCGTATTAGGGAACTTCTCAGTACGTATTTGAAATCGGAAGACCTCATTCAAATCGGAGCATACAAAAAAGGCTCGTCCAAAGAAGTGGATGAAGCGATCGACTATTATCCGAACATCATTTCTTATTTGAAACAGGATGTCATGGAGAAGCGCTCTTTCAAGGAAAGTGTGGAAGAGCTAATACAACTGGCGGAAACGGGTGAATGAAAGAATGACCTATGAATATCGATTCGAGCGGATCCTTACCTTAAAGGAGCAGGAAAAAGAAGATATGCAGGAGCAATACAAATCCAGTGTGTCAAAATTCCAAGAAGCTGCGGAACAATTATATGGGGCGTTGAAGAAGAAAGAAACCCTGGAGGCGATGCAGGTAGAGAAGCTTTCAACAGGGTTATCGATCCTCGACATCAGGCATCACCAGCAGTTCATCACGAATCTCGAGAAGACCATTTCTTACTTTCAGAACCTCGTGGTCCAGGCCAGGAACCGGATGAACTGGTATGAAGAAAAAATGATTGAGATGAATATGGAAGTCAAGAAGTATGAAAGATTGAAAGAAAAGGATTTCAAAGCCTTCTTGGTGCGTCTTCAGGCGGAAGAAAATAAACAGCTGGACGAAGTTTCCGTGACCCAGTACATGAAGCAGGAAGTCAGGTGACGAGAAAATGGCAAAATCAAAAGGAATAGACAACCCACAGCCTCACGGACGATTCCAAAAATTTGTATTCATCGTCCTGATCCCGATCCTGTTCATCATCGTCGTGACGCTGGTGGTCTTGACGGCAACGGGAACAAATGTATTCGAAAAAGCACAATCACTGGGAATTCATCTTCCGTTTACCGACGATAAGGAACCAGCATCCGCTGATACTGAGAAAGAAGATACGGATGCCCTCAAGGTGGTCATAGAAGATCAAAAAGCTGAAATCGCTCAGTTGAACTCTTCCCTGGAGCAGAAAACGAAAGAAGCGGACGGGCTGAATGCATCCTTGGAGCAACAAGCTTCTGAAATGGAGGAACTCCGTCAAACGGGAGAAGAAAGCAAGCGTTCCTTCAAAGAGATCATCTCCACCTATGAAGCAATGTCGGCAAAAAATGCGGCACCGGTCATCTTGAATTTAAAAGATGATGATGCCGTCAGGATCCTGTCGAGCGTCAAGCCGGCGACATTGGCATCCATCCTTGAAAAAATGCCCCCGGCTGATGCAGCAAAATATACGGGCTTGATCACTGCGGAAGAAGGAGGAAGCCAATGATGCAGATCACACCATTGATGAATCAGTTAGGTGCCCTATCCGCTTCCTCCGAAGCGCCTGAAGTAGAAGCAGGAGGGGATGCGCTCTTCACTTCTCAGCTTCTGGGCTTCCTGGGACAAGTGCAGGTTGGAGGAACTACGCCCGCCGAAGCTGAACAGCCTTCTCTCCTGCAGAACCTTCATCTTCTCCTTCAAACAGATAGCCTGTCGGGACTCGGAGTACCCGAAGGAGAGTTGGATGCACAGTCAGATGGTGAAGAGGTGACGATGGAAGACATGGCAGAGCTTCTTGGAATCGATGTGGAAGCTCTCCAGGCCTTTCATGCTGCACTGCTGAAAGAGATGCACATCACCTCAGGCAGTGTCGAGCCTCCTGATGATCTTCAAGAGCTTGTAGCAGGAATCCTGCAACTTTCGAAGGAGCTTCCCCCGGCAATCAAGTCTCAGCCACTCGAGGGGGCAGTCAAGCTGATCCGGGCAATGCAGCTTTTGAGCGCTTCGGGTAAATCCGAGTGGAATGACACGTTTGAATCGGCCCAGATCAAAGAGGCGCTCAAGGAGCTTCTGGTCAGGATGGAAGGAACAGGTCAAGCGGTAACACGGAAAGAACCCGACCTGAAGGCCGGGAACCAGGGAGACAAGGTATCACGAGAAGTGCCGGCCGGTGTGAATGCTTTTCAACCTGCCACTTCTTCACAAGGTATATCCACAGCCACAGTGAAAGCGAGTATATTCATAAAACCCGAACAGCCTGAGAGCGTAGTTCAGCAGTTTCAGAGCCTGTTAGGCAAGTCACAGTTTTCTTCGATGGGCTCGATGAGCAAGCTGTTCATCAAACTTTATCCTGAGCATTTGGGTTCCGTCAGGATCGAGCTGCTTCAGCAAAACGGTGTGATGACAGCAAAGATCTTGGCATCTTCGGCATCGGCAAAGGAAATGCTGGATTCCCATCTGCAAGGATTGAAGCAGGCTTTTCACTCTCAAAATATCCAAGTGGATAAAATCGAAGTGTCACAGAGCCTGAGCGATCCTGAAAGGGCGTTCAGGGGTCAATCGCAACAGCAGCCCAAAGAACATGGACAGAAGCAAGGCAGACAGGATATGGAAGCAGAATCAGATGCGGATTTCAAGGAGTTACTTATAAAGAATGAACAGGTGATAACATGACGAAAATCGATCCCGGTCTACTTTACTCAAATCTTCAACCGGAGAAACGTTCCGGAGCGAATGATATCCTCGGCAAAGATGACTTTCTCAAAATCCTGATGACCCAGCTTCAGAATCAGGATCCCATGAATCCTATGCAGGATAAAGATTTCATTGCTCAAATGGCCACATTCTCTTCTTTGGAGCAAATGACCAATCTGAATAAGACGATGGAAGGGTTTGTCGAAGCCGAGGCTCAGAGCCGCTTGATTTCCTATAATTCATTCGTCGGGAAGCAGGTCACCTGGCACAAGCTTTCAGGAGAAGGAGAAGATGCGTCCATCGAGCAGGGGGATGGAATCATCAAGGGAGTGCGTTTTAAGAACCAATCGGTTGAATTCATCATGGAAGACGATAGTATCCTGACACCGGCCAATATCTCACAGGTGAATCAAACTGCACCTGGTGACACCACTTTAGTAAATGCTACGATGCTGATCGGCAAATTGGTATCCTGGCAGGACGGGGAAGAGGTCAAGCAAGGGGTCGTCCAGTCCGTTTCCAAGAAAGACTCGGATATCTGGATCCATTTGAGCTCTGGAGAGAAAATCAAATCAGGTGATTTGACGGCAATCGAGACGCCTAAAGCCTAAAAGAGAAAAAGAGAGGGGAAAAAACATGTTACGTTCAATGTACTCAGGTATCAGCGGAATGAAGAATTTCCAAACGAAACTGGATGTAATCGGTAATAACATCGCCAATGTCAATACGTTCGGCTACAAAAAGGGCAGGGTCACCTTCCAGGATCTTATGAGCCAGACAGTTTCCGGTGCCAGTCGTGCCACAAATGACCGTGGTGGTCAAAATGCCAAGCAGGTGGGCCTTGGAAGTTCACTTGCAACGATTGACTCGATCCAAACCCAAGGGAGCCTTCAAACGACGGCAAGGGATTTGGATGTGGCTGTATCTGGCGACGGATTCTTCGTGGTCAAGACAGGGAACAACACCATGTATACCCGCTCGGGGAATTTCTATCTGGATTCTAATGGAAGCCTGGTCACGGCACAAGGGAACCTTGTGCAAGGCTACCCCGTCAATGCTCAGGGTGTCGTTAACCGAAGTGGAGCAACTAATATCAAGGTGGATACCAATGCAACGATGGCTCCTCAAGCATCCTCACTTGCCACGTATAACGGTAATTTAAAAGCAAGTGCCGCACAAGGAACCGAAGTCGAAGTTGAAACAAAGGTGAAAGATTCGCTCGGCAAGGATGTAAGCCTGAAGATCACGATGACGAAGACCGGTGTCAATAACCAATGGGATGTAGCCATTTCGAGTCTTACACCTGGCGTGACCGTGGCAACGGGTACTACCAGGACGTTTACATTCGATAATCAAGGGAACCTGACGAACCCTACATCTTCCAACATTTCACTCAACAATACGACAGGAGCGAATCCTACCCAGCCTATCGAGCTTGATTTCTCCAAGATCACCCAGTTCGACAGCTCATCTTCCGCCAACACCGATACGGTGGATGGAAATGCAGAAGGGTATCTGGAAAGCTTCAATATCGGGTCATCCGGTGAAGTGAACGGAGTATTTTCGAACGGTGAAGTAAGGGTTCTGAGTCAGCTTGCGGTTGCAACATTCTCGAATCCGGGGGGACTGATGAAAGCAGGAGGCAATCTGTTCCAGGCTTCGAATAACTCCGGCCTTCCGAATACCGGTGTACCGGGGGAAGGTCGCGGAATGCTTCAGGCAGGCGCACTGGAAATGTCCAACGTCGATCTTTCCGAAGAATTTACGGAAATGATCACGGCACAGCGTGGTTTCCAGGCAAATACAAGAATCATCACCACTTCAGATGAAATCCTTCAGGAACTTGTGAACCTGAAACGATAATCGTCTGACATAAGGAGGGAAGGGCTGAGGTTCCCCTCGGTCACATAACATGATTACGTTAACTAGGTTGAACGGCAAAGCGCTCACGATCAATGCATTATACATTGAAACCATTGAATCCTTCCCGGACACGGCCATTCTTCTCACCAATGGTAGACGATATGTGGTCAAGGAATCGGTGGTGGAGGTGCAAGCCCTCTCAACAGAATTTTATCGACGTGTCCAGCTCCTCGGGAATGGACCCAAGGGAGGAATGAACGATGAAGAATAAAGCCGTCACCATCACCATGGTCATTGTCGCCACTTGTGTCCTTTTGGGGGCTGTAGGCTGGGTGGTCGTGAAGCAGATGTCACCGAAAGCAGAAGCCAAGGAGCAGAGCATTGAAGAGGTGCTCTCTTACTCGGTTGATGTACCGGAGTTGACGACCAATCTGTCGAGCGATGATTTCATTCGTATCTCATTCAAGATCCAGACCGATGGAAAGAAGGCAAAAGAGGAATTACAGCAGCGGGACTTCATGGTTAATAATATCATCATTGAGGAGCTATCCGAGCTGAATGCAACCGATCTGAAAGGCAAGAAAGGCAAAGAACTGATCGAAACAACCATTCGTAAAAGAGTCGACTCCCTTATGCAGGAAGGATCCGTCGAAAAAGTTTATATTACATCGATGATGATCCAATAGGGATACCTGTTTTGATTGGTAGGGAGGTGAATGAATTTGGCCAATGAAATCTTATCACAAAGTGAAATCGATGCCCTCCTTTCCGCGATCAATACCGGGGAAATGAGTGCGGATGATTTTAAAAAAGAAGAAGAAGAGCGAAAAGTAAAGGTCTATGATTTTAAACGGGCACTCCGTTTTTCCAAGGATCAAATCAGGAGTTTGACAAGGATCCATGAAAACTTCGCACGAATCCTGACTACTTACTTCTCTGCACAGTTAAGGACTTATGTCCATATCAATGTCGCATCGGCCGATCAGATTCCATATGAGGAGTTCATACGGTCTGTCCCGAAGATGACGATATTGAATGTGTATGAACTGCCTCCACTCGATGGGCGGATCCTCATCGAGATCAATCCCAATATTGCTTACTCGATGATGGACCGCGTCATGGGTGGAAAAGGAGTGTCCATCAACAAGGTGGAGAATCTCACGGAAATCGAGACGAGCATCATGAGCCAGCTCTTCGAAAAAGCCTTCGAAAGCTTGAGGGAAGCCTGGAGTACTGTCGTAGACGTTGAACCTGTCTTCGATGAGTTCGAAGTGAATCCCCAGTTCCTGCAGATGGTCTCCCCGAATGAAACCGTGGTGGTCATTTCGTTGAACACGACGATTGCAGAAACGAGCGGGATGATCAATATCTGCATCCCTCATGTCGTCCTTGAACCGATCTTGCCGAAACTCTCAGGAAGCTACTGGATGGAGAGCAAGCGGAAAGAAAGCAGCTCTACTGAAGTGACCCAACTCCGCGAGGGCATCAAGAAGGCGAAGGTGCCCGTTGTCGCCCAGCTGGGGAAGACGGAAGTCACCATTGAGGACTTCCTATCCATGGGAGTCGGCGATGTCCTCGATCTGGGAACAGGCATAGGAG
Source organism: Rossellomorea marisflavi (assembly GCF_001274775.1). Lineage (GTDB taxonomy): Bacteria > Bacillota > Bacilli > Bacillales > Bacillaceae_B > Rossellomorea > Rossellomorea marisflavi. Next base: position 1,291,034 of record NZ_LGUE01000001.1, on the reverse strand, counting down.
ATCCCTTGACCGTCTGCGTCGGGAATGTGCCTAAATTCATTGCACAACCTGGCCGCTCCAAGAAAAAACTGGCTGTACAAATTTTGGAAACATTGAAAGGAGGAGACGGTGATGAGTGACATGCTATCACAGGATGAAATTGATGCGTTGCTAAGGGGCTCTGCCGAATCCGATGAAACGAATGAAAAACCTGAGATCCGGACCGATGACCACATTTCCACGGTAGAAGTCGATGCATTGGGGGAAATCGGGAACATCTCTTTCGGAAGTTCAGCAACTGCCCTATCCACTCTTTTGAATCAAAAAGTGGAAATCACAACCCCGCAGGTATCAATCGTAGACCGAAACCTGCTTGAAGAAGAATTCCCGCATCCTTATGTTGCGATTCAAGTACAGTACACCGAAGGATTCTCTGGCGCCAATCTGCTCGTCATCAGACAGTCCGATGCTTCGATCATCGCGGATCTGATGCTTGGCGGTGATGGCATTTCCCCGTCACAGGACCTCGGAGAGATTCAATTGAGTGCTGTGCAGGAGGCGATGAACCAGATGATGGGTTCCGCTGCCACGTCCATGTCGACGGTGTTCCGGAAAAAGGTGGACATTTCACCACCTTCCATCAATCTCATGTTTATCCCGAAAGGAGAAGGAAAAGAAAATCTTCCCGAAGAAGATCTGCTCGTAAAGGTATCGTTTGCCCTTAAGATCGGAGAACTGATCGATTCGAGCATCATGCAGCTCCTTCCTTTGAAATTCGCCAAAAGTCTCGTGGATGAGCTTATGGCTCCAGAAGAAGTGGACATACATACTCCCTCTGTACCAATCGAGGAACCGTATCATGCAGAAAGGGAAGTGGCAGCAGCCCATACAGTGGAAGCGCCGAGGGTGGAGGAGCCGAGCGTGAACGTGCAGCCGGCGGCATTTGCAGATTTTGAATCACCGCAGCTTGGAGCCCATGAAGCCCAGAACCTGAATATGCTCTTGGATATCCCGCTGCAGGTGACAGTCGAGCTCGGAAGGACGAACAGATCTGTCAAGGAAATCCTTGAGCTGTCATCGGGTTCCATCATCGAGCTGGACAAGCTTGCAGGAGAACCGGTTGATATCCTCGTCAACAGCCAGCTCATGGCCAAAGGCGAGGTCGTAGTCATCGATGAGAACTTCGGCGTGAGGATCACTGATATCGTCAGCCAAAGCGATCGTCTCAAACGATTAAAGTAAAAAGAATGATGGAGGTAGACCAGAATGGCTAATAAAATTCTTATTGTAGATGATGCAGCATTCATGCGAATGATGATCAAGGATATTTTAACGAAAAATGGTTTTGACGTAGTGGGAGAAGCAGCAGATGGGTCCCAGGCAGTTGACAAGTATAAAGAGTTGAAGCCTGATCTTGTGACGATGGATATCACCATGCCTGAAAAAGACGGTATCGCCGCATTGAAAGAAATCAAAGCGAGCGATCCAGGCGCTAAAATCATCATGTGCTCGGCCATGGGACAACAGGCCATGGTCATTGATGCCATCCAGGCGGGGGCAAAGGACTTCATCGTCAAACCGTTCCAGGCTGACCGTGTAATCGAAGCAATCCAAAAAGCATTGAGCTAAAGGTGATGTAAGAAGGTGTGCATGCAGTGAGAAAACTATTAGTAACCGTATGCATCATGATGGCCCTTGTGGCCATCTGGGGGCATACGGCCCTTGCGGTGGAGGATAGCACGAAATTTTGCATCGAGAATCCGGATAAATGCAATCAAACCGACGAAACACCCGGGAATCTGGCAGGCGATACGTCTGTTACATTCATGGATTACGTCAAAATGGTCGGTGCCTTGCTGTTTGTCATCGCATTGATCTACGGACTTTTGAAGTTCATCAATCAAAAAGGGAAATCGTATCAACAATCAAAATTGATTCATAACCTAGGGGGGACCACCCTCGGGGGGAATCGTTCCGTTCAGCTTATAAAAGTGGGGGATGAGATCCTCGTGGTCGGGGTCGGAGAGAACATCCAGTTGTTAAAAGAGGTAGAGGATCCCTCTCAAAAGGAAAAAATCCTCTCTTTTTATGAAGACAAACCAGTCTCTCCCGCCAACTGGGTATCTAAATTCACAACACCAAAAGGGACAGGATCGTTTCAAGCCCATTTGAAAGAACAGCTGGAAGAAATGAAGCGGGGACGGAAGACGATGCTTGGTGAATGGAAGAAGAAGAGGGATCAGTCAGATGAATGAATTCATGGAGTTCTTCAATACCAGTTCAGCAGATAATGTCTCCACCAGCGTAAAGCTTCTCCTATTGTTTACTGTGCTGTCCCTAGCACCGAGCATTCTGATCCTCATGACGTGTTTTACCAGGATCATCATCGTTCTTTCATTTGTGAGGACGTCCCTTGCGACCCAGCAGATGCCTCCGAATCAGGTGTTGATCGGTCTTTCGCTTTTCTTGACGTTCTTCATCATGGCTCCGACGTTCCAACAGGTGAATAAAGACGCGTTGACACCGTTATTCAATGAAGAGATCAACTTGGAGCAGGCGTATGACCGGGCATCGGTGCCATTCAAGGAATTCATGAGCGGCCACACCCGGCAAAAGGACCTGGAGTTATTTCTAAATTATTCGGGTGCTGAGCAACCCGAGTCGATCGAAGAGATTCCTCTTACGTCCCTGGTGCCGGCTTTCGCACTGAGTGAAATCAAGACCGCCTTTCAGATCGGGTTCATGATCTTCATACCGTTTCTGGTGATCGATATGGTGGTAGCGAGCATCCTTATGTCCATGGGTATGATGATGCTTCCACCGGTGATGATTTCCCTTCCGTTCAAGATCCTCCTCTTCGTACTCGTTGACGGGTGGTATCTGGTCGTGAAATCTCTCCTACAAAGTTTTTAAGAAGGTGAAGCAATTGAGTGTAGAATCCGTAATTTCCTTGGCTGAAAGAGGGATTTATACGACCTTGATCGTCTCTGGACCACTGCTATTGTTGGCGCTGGTCGTGGGGCTGATCGTGAGTATTTTCCAAGCAACGACGCAGATACAGGAGCAGACGCTTGCCTTCATACCGAAGATTGTGGCCGTGCTCATCGGGATCATTTTTTTCGGCCCTTGGATGTTGACGAAGATGTTGACCTATACATCACAGATATTTTCAGATTTAACCAGGTTCGTAGGCTAAGGGCATGGAACAGCTTGTCCCGTTATTATCGGTATATTTATTGATATTTGTCAGGGTTTCATCTTTTTTTATCACCATGCCCCTGTTTTCCTATAGAACCATACCTGCTCAGCATCGAATCGCGTTTTCCGCAGTCATTTCATGGGTGATGTATTATTCCGTGGAAGCTTCGGCGTTTGATATCAACGGTGAATACATCCTTTTGATCATGAAGGAAGCCCTTGTCGGTCTCCTGATTGGTTTTATCGCCTATATGATCCTATCCGCCGTGCAGATTGCCGGGGGATTGATTGATTTTCAGATGGGGTTTGCCATCGCGAATGTGATTGACCCTCAGACGGGTGCTCAAAGTCCGCTCATGGGGCAATACCTTTATACATTCGCCCTGCTGCTGTTGTTGACATTGAACGGTCATCATCTCTTGCTCGATGGGATCTTTTACAGCTATAAGCTCATCCCCATCGACCAGGCGTGGATCCCCTTCGGCAACGAAGATATGGTGGATTACGTTCTAAAGGCATTCAATTCCATGTTCATCGTCGCCTTTCAAATGTCGATTCCCGTCGTTGCCACACTTTTCCTTGTCGATGTGGCGTTGGGGATCGTGGCACGTACCGTCCCACAGCTCAACATTTTTGTAGTCGGATTCCCGATCAAGATTGCGGTTTCGTTTATCATTCTCTTCATTGTCATGGGCGTCATGTTTGCCGTGATGCAAAAGTTGTTCGGGATGATGCTCGTCACCATGAGGGACTTAATGAACATCATTGGAGGCACATAAATTGAAGCTTTTGAAACTGGACCTGCAGTTTTTCAGTGGGGAGAAGACCGAGAAGGCCACACCGAAAAAAAGGGACGATGCACGCAAGAAAGGGCAGACCGCTAAGAGTCAGGATGTGAATACGGCGATCATCCTCCTGTCGGTATTCATGTTTATGCTTTTCGGGGCATCCTTCCTTGGAGATGTTGTATTCGATCTGTTCCATCAGACGTTCCAGGAGTACATGCTCATGGACCTGACCGAGAAAAGCATTCGTGTAATCACCCTCGATATAATGAAAGAGCTCGCTTTGCTTCTCGGCCCCATCATGCTTGTCGCATTGCTTGCCGGACTTGTGGCGAACTATATCCAGGTGGGGGTGATGTTCACGGTTGAGCCGATCCAACCAAAGTTGGAAAAGATCGACCCGATTAAGGGATTTAAGCGGATCTTTTCCCTGAGGGCGATCGTTGAGCTCGTGAAATCGATCCTCAAGATCGGTTTCGTGGGAACCATTACATTCGTGGTCCTTTGGATCAATATCGATAAGGTACTGAGCCTGTCGTTTAAATCAGTCGGTGATTCGTTGCTGACAATGGGAAAGCTCACCGTCCAGATGGGCATCGCAGCCTCGATTGCGCTCCTGTTCCTTTCTCTGTTCGATTTCCTCTATCAGAGGTATGACTTCGAGAAGAATATCAGGATGTCAAAGCAGGATTTGAAGGATGAACATAAAAACATCGAAGGCGATCCGCTGATCAAATCGAAAATCAAGCAGAGACAGCGGGAAATGGCCATGAGAAGGATGATGCAGGAGGTACCCCAGGCGGACGTCATCATCACGAATCCGACGCATTTTGCCATCGCCCTTAAATATGATGAAACGAAAATGGACGCTCCTTTCGTTGTGGCAAAGGGTGTTGACTTCCTGGCGCAAAAAATCAAATTCATCGCAAGTGAGCATGATGTTGTCACGATTGAAAATCGACCGCTGGCAAGAGCCCTCTATGATGCAGCTGATATCGGGGATGCTGTACCGGAAGAATTTTTCAAGGCTGTGGCAGAAATCCTTGCGTACGTATACAAAACCAAAAAAACACATGCCCTACATAAGGAGTGAGAACTATGCCAGCAAGAGATCTATCCGTTTTAGCAAGTGTCATCTTGATCGTCGCCATGCTGATCATCCCATTTCCGGGGTGGCTGCTGAGCGTATTGATCATCATCAATATTTCACTTGCCCTCCTTGTGCTCCTGATCTCCATGAATATGAATGAACCATTGCAATTCTCGATATTCCCGTCGCTTCTGTTGCTTCTGACGCTATTCAGACTAGGTCTAAATGTTTCCACAACGAGGTCGATCCTTAGTAAAGGGGAAGCAGGAGGCGTTGTGGAAACATTTGGAACGTTTGTAGTCGGAGGAAATGTCCTGGTGGGGCTCGTGGTATTCGTCATCTTGATCGTGATTCAGTTCATCGTGATCACGAAGGGGTCAGAGCGTGTGTCCGAAGTGGCTGCCCGTTTCACCCTCGATGCGATGCCGGGGAAACAGATGAGCATCGATGCCGATCTGAATGCCGGTATGATTTCCGAACAAGATGCCCGAATACGGCGTGAAAAAGTCGGAAGAGAGGCAGACTTTTACGGAGCCATGGACGGGGCATCCAAGTTCGTCAAAGGGGATGCCATTGCCGGAATCGTCATCGTCATGATCAATCTGATCATGGGGATCATCATCGGAATGACCCAGCAGGGACTTCCCATTGCTGATGCCGCAACGAAATTTTCGCTGCTGACAGTCGGTGATGGAATTGTAAGTCAGATCCCGGCCCTATTGATTTCAACGGCAACAGGGATCGTTGTCACACGTGCTGCCTCAGAAGGGAACCTCGGGCAGGATATCATGAATCAGCTCCTAGCTTATCCTGTCATGCTATATGTGGCTGCATCAACGATCTTTTTACTCGGTGTGTTTACACCGATCTCATTCCTCGTTACTGTGCCAATCGCAGCCGCCCTTGCACTTGGCGGCTACATGGTCTCGAGAACGCCAAAGGAGGATGAATCCGACCAGATGGAGCTCGAAGAAGAGATGGAACATGAAGAAATGAAGAGTCCCGAAAGTGTCGTGAACCTGTTGAATGTAGATCCAATTGAATTCGAATTCGGGTATGGGCTCATTCCCCTTGCAGACTCCAATCAAGGAGGGGACCTCCTTGACCGCATCGTTATGATCAGGAGGCAGCTTGCCATCGAAATGGGCCTCGTGATCCCGGTTGTGAGGATCAGGGATAATATCCAGCTTCAGCCGAACGAGTACCGTCTGAAGATCAAAGGAAATGAAATGGCGAAGGGTGAACTTCTTCTCGATCACTATCTCGCCATGAGTCCAGGGATCGATGATGGGTCAGTTGAAGGAATCGATACGATTGAACCGTCATTCGGACTCCCGGCCAAATGGATCTCAGAGGAAATGAAGGAACAGGCCGAAATCTTCGGCTATACGGTGGTCGACCCGCCTTCCGTCGTTTCCACGCATTTAACGGAAATCATCAAGACGAACGCACATGATCTTCTTGGACGCCAGGAAACGAAGCAGCTGATCGACCATCTGAAGGAATCATATCCGATTCTTGTGGAGGAAGTAACACCGAATCCACTTTCCATAGGTGAGATACAAAAAGTGCTGGCGAAATTATTGAAGGAACATGTCTCAATCAGGAATCTACCGGTGATCTTCGAGACCCTCGCCGATTACGGGAAAATGAGTTCCGATACCGACCTGTTGGCAGAGTACGTAAGACAAGCCCTTGCAAGACAGATCACAAGCCAGTACGCAGGCGGTGATGCCATGCTTAAGGTTGTGACGGTTTCAGGAAAGGTCGAAAAGAAAATTGCCGACAGTATTCAGCAGACCGAGCATGGAAACTTCCTGTCCCTTGATCCCGGTGATTCACAAGAGATTCTTGAAAGTGTGGCATCGCAGGTCGAACAGGTTTCCCTCATGGAAGAATCACCGGTCATTCTCTGTTCCCCCGCTGTCCGCATGTACGTCAGACAAATGACCGAGCGCTACTTCCCGCACGTTCCGATCCTTTCGTATAATGAACTCGAAGCAAACGTCGAAGTACAAAGTCTAGGGGTGGTGAATATCTCATGATGGTCAAAAAATACAGAGCCGATTCAATGAATGATGCCATGGCGAAGGTTCGAAAGGATCTTGGATCAGATGCAGTGATCCTTCATTCGAAACAGATCCAATCAGGAGGCATCCTCGGCTTATTCAAGAAAAGAGGAGTGGAGGTCATTGCTGCTCTCGACCCCGATCACACGGAGGCGGAGGATCACGTGAAAATGGAACGAGTCCAGGATCTCACGCCCAATCCGGTCATCAATCAGCAGCTCGGTGAACTGAAAGGCATGATCGCAGCATTGTCTTCATCGATGACGGACCATTTCCCTTCTCCCGTATCGGACATCCTGGATTCCTTAAAAAAACAGGGGATGAAGGAAGAATACCTATTGGAACTCGGGAACCGGCTTCAGCGACTTCCTGAAGAAACCTATATCGAAAGCACAGAAGTTTTTCTAATCGAGCGGTTGGAGACTGTTCCAATGGGGGGTATGACCTTCACACATAAATATATCAATCTCATGGGACCGACCGGCGTTGGAAAGACCACGACCATTGCGAAACTGGCTGCAGAAGCCGTGATCGAGAAAAGAAAGAAAGTCGCTTTCCTGACGACGGATACTTACCGGATCGCTGCCATCGAACAGTTGAAAACCTATGCGTCACTGCTGAATGTTCCGGTTGAAGTGATCTATAAGGCAGATGATTACAGGGCTGCCATTGAGAAATTCCGGGACTGCGATCATATCTTCATCGATACAGCCGGCCGGAACTACCGGGAAGAACATTATGTGACGGAACTTCATAACCTGATTGACTACAGTACCGATATGGAATCATACCTCGTTCTCTCCCTCACCAGTAAGGAAGAAGATATGAGGGAGATCGCCACAGCGTTCTCGTCTATGAAGATCGACCGCTTCATATTTACCAAACTGGATGAAACATCGAGTGTGGGGGCGATCTTCAACCTTATCCTTGAGACAGGGATCGGTGCCGCATATGTGACGATAGGTCAGGATGTTCCTGAAGACATTGAGCCACTCTTGGCCAAGGATATTGCCCGGCTGCTGATGAAAGGGATCCGTCCATGAATGATCAGGCACATAAACTCAGACAAAGGATGAATGAGAGTGCGAGGACCTTTGCCGTCGTGAGCGGCAAGGGTGGAGTCGGGAAGTCGAATATCACGACGAACCTGGCCATCCTGATGGCGAAAAGAGGGGATCGGGTCCTTCTATTCGATATGGATATCGGCATGGGAAATGTGCATCTTCTCCTGGGGAGCCACAGGAAGTACTCCGTGATGGATTATATAGACGGTGGACATAAGACGATTCATGATGTGGTATGTAAAGACGTCCACGGTATCTCCTATATCTCCGGGGGCAATGGATTGAAAGACCTGGTGGAATGGCACGGTGAACGGATGGAACGATTCTTCGAAGGGCTGAAAGAGCTCATGCGGCATTATGATTATATTTTATTCGATATGGGTGCAGGGGCTTCGAGTGCGACCATCGAATTCCTGCTGTCTGTCGATGAAATCATTGCCGTGACCACACCTGAGCCAACGGCCATGACCGATGTATATTCCATGATGAAGTATATTTTCCTAAAAGACCGATCGAAGGAGATTTCGATTATATGCAATCGCGCCGCTACGAAAAGAGAAGGAAGGGAAACACTGCTCCGGCTTAAACATACAGTCGGAAAGTTTCTCTTGAAGGAAGTGTCCGTCCTCGGATTCCTACCTGAGGATCCGACTGTACGAAAAGCCGTGGTCAATCAGGTGCCCCTGGTCATCGGATATCCTTCTTCCGCCGTATCGAAAAGTCTCATGGATGTGCTCGATGGCCTGATCCCGGAGGGTGCACAGGTGAAGAAGTCTTCTTTTATAGAAGGAATCCGAAAGTTTTTCAAAGGGGTGGATGCTGTTGATTAATGTGTTGGTGGTGGATGATTCTGCGTTCATGAGGAAGCTCATCAGCGACTATCTCCGGTCCGAAAGTTCGATTGAAGTCATCGGTACCGCCCGCAACGGGGAGGATGCCATCAAGAAAATCAAAAGGCTGCGGCCTGATGTCGTGACATTGGATATCGAGATGCCCGTCATGAACGGGCTGGAAGCACTCAAGGTCATCATGGATGAACACCCTGTCCCCGTCGTGATGCTCTCTTCGACGACGAGAGAAGGCGCGGATGAAACGGTGAAAGCCATGAGCATCGGGGCAGTGGATTTTCTTGCCAAGCCTTCGGGCACGATTTCCCTTGATTTGTATAAAGTGCAATCCGATATAGTCAGTAAGGTCATTGAAGCGAGCAAGGTGAATATGGGGAAATTGGTGCCAGAGAAGAGTCGTGTCAGTCTCGTTGAAGGGTCGAAGATTAAAGGGCTGTCTGCCAAAAACGCCCTGATTGCCATCGGGACCTCTACGGGGGGACCGCGGGCTCTCCAAAAGGTCCTTGGGGAACTGCCGCGTGCCATCCCGGCTCCAATCGTCATCGTGCAGCATATGCCCCCGGGATTCACGAAGTCGCTTGCTACAAGGCTTGACGGCCTGAGTGACATCACCATTAAGGAAGCAGAGCAAGGGGAGAAGCTGAAAAAAGGGACGGCATATATCGCCCCGGGCGGGCAACATCTCAAAATCGTTTCCAAGGGGGACGCCCTTTTTGCTCAGCTTGATGGGGGAGAGCCTGTTAACGGGCACCGGCCTTCCGTTGATGTATTATTTGGATCCATTGGCGCCCTTGGCCATCAGAACACCATTGCGGTCATTATGACGGGCATGGGTTCTGATGGAACGAAAGGACTTGCCTCCTTGAAAAGATTGGGGAGGGCAAGGGTCATCGCCGAAGCGGAAGAAACCTGTATCGTGTATGGAATGCCTAAGGCTGCCGTGGCAGGTGGGTATGTGGATCAATCGGTGGAACTGGGAGAGATTTCTCATTCCATCCTGAATTATTTGAGGTAAGGGAGTGTAAAGCTGATGGAGATGAGTCAATACCTGGAAATATTTATAGAAGAAAGCAAAGAAAATCTTCAAGCATGCAACGAACAATTGCTGGCACTGGAGAAGCATCCGAACGATCTTTCAATTGTCAATGAGATCTTCCGTGCAGCTCATACACTAAAGGGAATGGCGGCAACGATGGGGTACGATGATCTAGCGAATCTCACTCATAAGATGGAAAACGTTCTGGACGGGATCAGAAACGGTGTGCTCGCAGTGACACCCGGGTTATTGGATGTTGTATTTCAGGCCGTGGACGATCTGGAAGCAATGGTGTTTTCCATTGCCGACGGCGGAGATGGCAAGCGGGATGTCTCCAATGTGGTCCGTTTATTGCAGGAGATCGAGAGTGGTGAAACCCCTGTGACTGCAGCAAAACAGGAAGTGGCGGCAACAGCAACAGCCCTTGCCGCACGACTTACATATGAAGCATATGAACAGACAGTGATCGAGGAAGCGATCGAACAAGGTTTTAAATGCTATGAAATCTCGGTGTCCCTTCGGGAGGACTGCCTTCTGAAGGCTGCCCGTGTATATATGGTATTCGAGGTCCTTGAGAAAGACGGGGAAGTGATCAAGTCGGATCCTCCGGTGGATCAGCTTGAAGAAGAGCGGTTCGATCGGGATTTCACGGTCTCGATCCTCACGATGGAAACACCCGAAAGCATTGTCGGGAAAGTTGAAAAGGTGTCCGAAATCGAGCGGGTGAGCATTTCTCCTATCGAATCGGGAAGTTTCCGAAGCGCTGAAGAAAACATCGTGAAACCTGTTACAGAGAAAATCCAGCAGGATCTTTCAGGCGAGCCGGATCCCCATTCAAAGGAAGAGAGTGCAGAAAACGTGAAGAAGGCAGCACCTTCCTCAAAGACGATCAGAGTCAACATCGACAGGCTCGATATCCTCATGAATCTCTTCGAAGAACTGGTCATCGACCGTGGAAGGCTTGAGGAAATCTCCAAACAATTCGATAATCCTGAACTGAATGAAACGGTTGAACGGATGACGAGGATCTCCGGCGACTTGCAATCCATCATCCTGAACATGAGGATGGTTCCGGTGGAGACCGTATTCAACCGGTTCCCCCGAATGGTACGTCAGCTCGCCAAGGACCTTGACAAACAGATCGAACTGGACATCGAAGGAGCAGAGACGGAGCTCGATCGCACGGTGATCGATGAAATCGGCGATCCACTCGTCCACTTGATCCGGAATGCCATTGATCACGGAATCGAGACCCCGGAAGTCAGAACGAAACACGGGAAAGAGCCTTTCGGAACAGTCAAACTGAAAGCCTATCACAGCGGAAACCATGTGTTCATTGAACTGGAAGATGATGGGGCTGGAATCAATAAAGAGAGAGTCCTGCAAAAAGCGATCGATAAAGGCATTGTCTCCTCTGATCAGGCACTGACGCTTTCTGACCGTCAAGTTTATGAGCTGATCCTATCGTCTGGATTCTCAACTGCGGAAAAACTATCGGATATTTCCGGACGTGGAGTGGGCTTGGATGTTGTAAGATCTACGATCGAATCACTTGGAGGTTCCATCACGATTGATTCAACTGATGGAGAGGGATCAAAATTTTCGATCCAGCTGCCTCTTACCCTGTCAATCATCGCCGTTATGCTCGTCGATGTGAAGTCTGAAAAGTATGCCATTCCACTATCATCCATAATCGAAACGGCCATCATCAAAAAAGAAGATGTCCTCCATGCGCACAATCAAAAAGTCATCGACTTCAGGGGCAAGGTCGTTCCGCTCCTATTCCTCGAAGAAGTGTTCGAAGTCCCTTCTGAAGAGGATGAAGCTGATCAATATTCCATCGTTCTCGTGCGCAAGGGAGAGAAGACGGCTGCGTTGGTGGTCGATTCATTCATCGGACAGCAGGAGGTCGTACTGAAATCACTCGGTCATTATCTCAACGATATCTTTGCCATTTCCGGAGCTACGATTCTCGGAGATGGGCAAGTGGCTTTGATTATCGATTGCAACGCATTAATCAATTAAGGAGGTCGGCTCTATGACCGATGTCATGACAGAACAAACCAAACTGATCGTGTTTCAGCTTCATGATAAGGAATATGCATTGGAAGTGGAAAATGTCCGCTCCATTGAAAAATTGGAGCACATCACCCGGGTACCGAAAACACCTGGCTACGTAAAGGGAGTCATCAATCTCAGGGGTGTAGTGACACCCATCGTCGATCTGCGTGTGCGCTTCGGATTGTCGTCCATTCAGGATACGGAACATACGCGCGTCATCATGGTGATTCTCGATGATAAGGAGGTCGGGCTCATTGTCGATGCTGCAAACGATGTCCTTGATGTTCGCACAGAAGATATCGAGGATTCTCCAGATGTGGCAGGTGTCCAGGAAGCAGATTATGTGGCCGGCGTGGTGAAATTGGATAAGAGGCTCTTGATACTACTTCACTTGGATAAGGTCCTTCAGGCGCTCTGAAATGGAATATCACCATATTACAACAGGGCATCTGGATGTATTGAAAGAGATAGGGAACATCGGGGCTGGCCACGCAGCAACATCCCTCTCGTTCCTGCTAGATAAGAAGATTGATATGAAGGTGCCAGCGGTCGACATGGTTTCTTTTGATGAGATGACGGAGCTTGCAGGAGGTGCCGAAACGATTGTAGTCGGAATCTTTCTAAGGATCCAGGGGGAGGTAACGGGTAACATGTTCTTCCTGCTTCCCCTGGAACAGGCCACCCGCTATGTTCAGATCATGCTGAAAGATCCATCCCACACATTCCAGGAACCACCCTACGAAGATATCGCCCTATCTGCCATCCAGGAGCTTGGCAACATCGTATCTGGTGCCTATCTCTCTTCTCTATCCGACTTCACGGGATTATCGATCCAATCTTCCGTACCTGCCGTTTCGGTCGACATGGCAGGGGCGATGGTCGGTTACGGTCTTCTCGAGATATCCAAAGTCGGTGATCACGCCCTTGTCATCGATACCGCCCTCAATGAAGAGGGTACACAGGGCGTCAAAGGAAACTTCTACCTTATTCTTGATCCCGAGTCATTCTCCATCGTGTTCAATTCCTTGGGAGTGGACGAATGATGGGGACGGATTCGGTTGTCAAAGTAGGGATTGCTGACATGAAGCTCGTCAGGGATGAAGGCTCGATCCGGACGACGGGTCTTGGGTCTTGTGTAGGGCTTGTACTCTATGATGGACGGCTTCGATTGGCAGGTATGGCCCACGTCATGCTACCGGACTCATCCTTTACAAAAGAAGCAACGATCAACCCCGGCAAATATGCAGATCTGGCCATACCGGGTCTTGTAGCCCTCTTGAATCGACATGGTGCGGACACGTCGAGGCTCGTATGCAAAATGGCAGGCGGCGCACAGATGTTCCAGGCGGCGTCCGGGAGCGATATCATGCGGATAGGCCCGAGGAATGTTGAAGCGGTCAAGGAGCAGCTGCACAAACTGAATATCAGCATCATCGCTGAAGACCTCGGGGGTAATAAAGGACGAACCATTGAATTTTTCCCTGAAACCGGAATGATGCATGTGAGGACGGTGTATGCAGGAACAAAGGAAATGTGAGGACGAAGACAAGCTCTTGGAAAGGAGGGGTAACATGTCCCGACAACCGGATCGGAACGAAGAACAACCCTACTGGGATAGATGGATCCACAATCGCGATACAGAGGCAGGGGATATGCTCGTGAAGAAGTATATGCCCCTTGTTTCCTATCATGTTCAACGAATTTCAGTCGGCCTCCCGAAAAACGTTTCAAGAGAAGATATCAAAAGCCTCGGTCTCATGGGCCTATTGGATGCACTGCAAAAATTCGATCCCAGCAGAGATCTCAAGTTTGATACATATGCATCCTTCAGGGTCAGGGGAGCCATCCTGGACGGCCTCAGGAAAGAAGACTGGCTTCCACGCTCCACAAGGGATAAGGCGAAAAAGATCGAAGCAAGGACATTGGAGCTCGAACAATCCCTATTACGCCACGTGACACCGGAAGAAGTCGCTGCATCGCTTGAAATGACAACGGATGAAGTCTATCAGGCAGCCAATGAGCATTTCTTTGCCAATGTCCTCTCCATGGATGAACAGCTTTCTGCTGATGAAAGTGAATCTTCCTCCTTTTCTCTTAAGGATGAAAGGGTCTTTTCCCCGGAGGAAGCGACCGTCAAACAAGAGAACATGGAAGAGCTTGAAAAGATGATATTAAAACTTTCAGAGAAAGAGCAGCTCGTGCTAAGCTTGTTTTATAAAGAAGAACTGACTTTGACCGAAATTGGTCATGTTATGAATTTATCCACATCGCGCATTTCGCAGATTCACTCCAAGGCCATTTTCAAGTTGAGGAATTTCCTGAAACCTGAAGCAGGGGGATGATAAGGTGACTCTCAAGGCGATCGAACTCCAGGTGGCATTGCCGAGGACATTCGAAGCGGGTAAAATGACAGAACAAGCACAGCAGCTCGGTCAGTCAGTCAATCATGCCGCATCTCTCGGAATGGAAAAGAAAACGTATAAGGAACGCCACACGGTCAATCGCATGAAAGGGAAGGCTCCCTTGGCGCGCAGCGGGAAAGATCCCCGTTACGAAGAGGGGAAACGTGAAGGACATCATCCGTTTAAAGGAAAGGCAATCGATTACAGTGGATGATAGAACGACTGTTCCGGAGGAAACCGGGACAGTTTTTCCTTGTTGAGCTAACGTTAGAGCTCAAATATGAAAAGATAACAGGGTGATCCATTAATGATGTTCGCAATCGTACTATCCATTTTATTGAATCTCGTCGCTCTATTTGCCATCATCCTGCTATATGTAAGGCAGAACCGCCTCCTGGCCCTTGACAACCAGCAAAAGAGAAGGGTGGCAGAAATGGAGGAGCTGATGTCTGCTTATATGGAAGAATTGAAGGAAGAGAATGATGCTTTTCTCTCATCACTCACAAAGACTGCTGGTGAGGAACGGGTGACAGAACCTCCTTCCAAGGTTCGGATGAAAGCAATGGAAGCCTATCAGTCGGTACCGGCAATCGACCCTTCCATCGATCCGTCCGATCATTCTGATATGGCGGAACTTGATATGGTGAGTATGCACCGTGCGGGCTTTTCGATTGATGAAATCGCAAAAGCTGCTGGTGTTGGGAGGACGGAAGTAGAGCTTTTCCTGAAATTCAACAAGAATATCGAATAATTTTCCTCAAAAATCGCGGCAAGCCCTTGATTGGATAAAAGAGGTATGCTATAGTATTCATGGTGTGATTACACACGTTTCCTGATTGAGGTGGATGGTGCTATTTTTAATAGTTTCTGCCCCAAGATGAAGGAGACGGAGGATAAAAACAAAAACCATTAGGAGGAACCACACATGTCAGTCATTTCAATGAAACAATTGCTTGAAGCTGGTGTACACTTCGGACACCAAACTCGCCGTTGGAACCCTAAGATGAAGAGATACATCTTCACAGAGCGTAACGGCATCTACATCATCGACCTTCAAAAAACCGTTAAAAAGGTTGAAGAAGCTTACAACTTCGTGAAAGAACTAGCTGGTAACGGCGGTAAAGTTCTTTTCGTAGGAACAAAAAAACAAGCGCAAGAATCTGTTAAAGATGAAGCAGAGCGCGCTGGTATGTACTACATCAACCAACGTTGGTTGGGTGGAACACTTACTAACTTCGAAACAATCCAAAAACGTATTTCACGTCTTAAACAAATCGAAAAGATGGAAGAAGACGGTACGTTCGAAGTACTACCTAAGAAAGAAGTAGTACAACTGAAAAAAGAACACGAACGTCTTGTGAAATTCCTAGGCGGAATCAAAGATATGAACACACTGCCTGATGCACTATTCATCATCGACCCTCGTAAAGAGCGTATCGCTGTTGCGGAAGCACGCAAGCTTAACATCCCTATCGTAGGTATCGTTGATACAAACTGTGATCCGGATGAAATCGATGTTGTCATCCCTGCGAATGATGACGCGATCCGTGCGGTTAAGCTTCTTACAGGAAAAATGGCAGATGCCATCCTTGAAGCAAAACAAGGTGAAGAAGCAGCTGTAGCAGCTGAGTAATGACGAAAAGGTGATAAGAGGGCTTACCCTTATCACCTTTTTTTAAAGAGGAATCAGACTATCTTTTCAGGTAGTTCACAGCAGGGGAACCTGCGATAGATAATCTAAGGAGGAAACCTACTATGGCAATCACTGCACAAATGGTTAAAGAACTTCGTGAAAAAACCGGCGCTGGAATGATGGACTGTAAAAAAGCGCTAACAGAAACTGGCGGAGACATGGAGAAAGCAATCGACTTCCTTCGTGAAAAAGGAATCGCGAAAGCAGCTAAAAAAGCTGATCGTATCGCAGCTGAAGGTACAACGTTCATCGCAAGTGAAGGAAACACAGCAATCATCCTTGAAGTGAATGCTGAAACGGATTTCGTTGCGAAAAACGAAAACTTCCAAAACCTTGTTAAAGAACTTTCTTCTCACCTATTGGCTACAAAGCCTGCTACTGTTGAAGAAGCGATGGAACAAAAAATGGAAAACGGTTCAGTTGTTAGTGAATTCATCAATGCGGCAATCGCGAAAATCGGAGAGAAAATCACTCTTCGTCGCTTCGAAATCCGCACTAAAGATGACAATGCAGCGTTCGGTGAGTACCTACACATGGGTGGACGCATCGCTGTTCTTGCTGTAGTTGAAGGCACGACTGATGCTGCTGTAGCAAAAGACGTGGCTATGCATGCTGCAGCCCTTAACCCTAAATACGTTTCACGTGATCAAGTGTCTGCTGAAGAAGTAGCGCATGAGCGTGAAGTGCTTAAACAACAAGCGCTTAACGAAGGCAAACCTGAAAACATCGTTGAAAAAATGGTGGAAGGTCGCCTAAGCAAGTACTTCGAAGATATCTGCATCCTTGACCAGCCATTCGTTAAGAATCCAGATCAAAAAGTACGTCAATTCCTTGAGTCTCACAAAGCTACCCTTACAGACTTCACTCGTTACGAAGTAGGGGAAGGCCTTGAGAAACGTCAAGAAAACTTCGCTGAAGAAGTTATGAGCCAAGTGAAGAAATAATCAACCGATTCGCTGTAGGGAACACATCGTGTGTTCCCTATTTTTCAAGAAAAATCTTATTTACATACGGAGGTTCCCATGAGCGTTCCAAAATATAAACGTGTCGTGCTTAAATTAAGTGGAGAAGCCTTAGCCGGTGAAGACGGCTTCGGCATCAACCCGTCCGTGATCAAAAACGTGGCGGAAGATGTAAAAGAAATTGCCGAACTAGGTGTGGAAGTCGCAGTCGTCGTTGGCGGCGGAAACATCTGGAGAGGGAAAATCGGCAGTGAGATGGGTATGGACCGCGCATCAGCCGACTATATGGGAATGCTGGCGACCGTCATGAACTCATTGGCCCTTCAGGACAGCCTGGAGCAGGTCGGTGTCGAAACGCGGGTGCAGACTTCCATCGATATGCGTCAGGTAGCCGAACCATATATCAGGAGAAGAGCGATCCGCCACCTGGAGAAGAAGAGGGTAGTCATCTTTGCAGCCGGTACCGGAAACCCTTACTTCTCAACAGATACCACAGCGGCTCTTCGTGCGGCAGAAATCGAAGCAGAAGTCATCCTGATGGCGAAAAACAATGTGGATGGCGTCTATTCTGCCGATCCGATGAAGGATGCCAATGCAGTGAAATATGACAAGCTTTCCTATCTTGATGTGTTGAAAGAGGGCTTGGCGGTCATGGATTCAACGGCTTCATCCCTATGTATGGACAATGATATACCGCTTATTGTATTCTCTATTACGGAAGATGGAAACATCAAAAAAGCCGTAACAGGCGAAAATATCGGTACAATCGTAAGGGGGAAAGAATAATGGCAGAAGCAATCATTTCAAACGCAAAGGAAAGAATGTCTAAAGCAATCCAAACGTATTCACGTGAACTGGCGACAATCCGGGCGGGACGCGCGAACGCATCCCTACTAGATAAGATCACCGTCGATTATTACGGTGCGCCTACACCTGTGAACCAACTCGCGGGAATCTCGATTCCTGAAGCCCGTATGCTTGTCATCCAACCTTATGATAAAACAGCGTTGGGTGACATCGAGAAAGCGATCCTCAAATCCGATCTCGGTATCACTCCGAACAGCGACGGGAATATCCTTCGCATCATCATTCCGGCTTTGACTGAAGAGCGTCGTAAAGAACTGGTCAAACGTGTGAAGAAAGAAGCAGAAGATGCGAAAGTTGCCATCCGTAACATTCGCCGTGATGCAAATGAAGAACTGAAGAAACAGGAAAAAGCGGGCGAGATCACGGAAGATGATCTTCGCAGCTATTCAGAAGATGTCCAGAAGGCAACGGATGAGAGCATTGTGAAGATTGACGGAATCGCAAAAGATAAAGAGCAGGAAATGCTAGAAGTATAATGAACGAGTACCGCCGACCTATAAGCGAAACCCGCTTGGTCGGCTTTTTTACACTACATATTGATTGCACACCCACCGGCATCCCTTGGATCTTTTCCCTGAAAAATGTCTGAACAGGACTGGCAGGGAATGGTATAATCGAATTTCATGGAGATATCTTTTGTGATTTTTGTTATGATAGTAGAGGTAAATATTTTTAGGATTGTTGGTGGAGGATTTTTATGCTAAACAAGCTTAAGCAATGGAAGCGGCAGCAAGGTTCAGAAGACTATGATGAACGGTATAGGGAGTTGAGGAATCACCCGATCCCGGAACATATCGCCATCATCATGGATGGTAACGGGAGATGGGCCAAGAAAAGGGCCATGCCCAGGGTTGCCGGCCATCATGAAGGAATGAAATGTGTAAGGAAGGTGACCAGGCTGGCAAATGAGCTCGGCGTGGGCACCTTGACTTTATATGCTTTCTCTACAGAAAACTGGAAGCGCCCGAAAATGGAAGTGGAGTTCCTGATGAAGCTTCCCGAAGAATTCCTTGGAACATTCCTTCCGGAGTTGATCGAGGAAAACGTACAGGTGAAGATGATGGGTGCGACAGACGCCATCCCTGAGCACACCAAGCGGGCAGTACAGAAAGCAATCGAAGAGACTAAAGAGAATGACGGCCTTATCTTGAACTTCGCTTTGAACTATGGAAGCAGATCTGAAATCCTCGACGGTGTGAAGCATGTCTTAAATGATGTAAGAAGTGGAATACTGGATGAAGAACAATTGACAGAAGAAGTGTTTTCCACTTATTTAATGACAAAGAACCTCAAGGATCCCGATCTGCTCATACGGACAAGCGGAGAAATACGTTTGAGTAATTTCATGCTTTGGCAGCTTGCTTATACTGAATTCTGGTTCACAGATGTATTGTGGCCCGACTTCGGCAAGGAAGAGCTTGTGGAAGCCATTGAGGCCTATCAGGGCCGCTCAAGGAGATTCGGCGGGTTACAAAGCGAGGAGTCCTAATGAAACAGCGAATTATTACAGCGGTCGTCGCAGCGGCGATCTTCTTGCCGATCATCTTGGTTGGTAAGATACCATTCATCATCCTGATGTATGCCATTGCATCCATCAGTCTCTATGAAGCACTTAAAATGAGAGGCCATGGGATCATGACGATACCAGGTTTATTATCCCTTGCCCTCCTATGGATCTTTTTGATCCCGAATGAAACCATCGATGTCATTGCGGACTTCGGATACTCCAAAATGGAGTTTGCGTTCATCGCCGTTTTGTTATTGCTGGTCTATACGGTGATCACGAAGAACCGTTTCACCTATGACGACGTCGGTTTTCACTTATTAAGTCTATTATATGTAGGAATCGGATATTTCTATTTCATCGAGATCCGCATGCTGTCGAATGGCGCACAGCTCATCTTCTATGCCCTATTCATCATCTGGGCTACGGATTCAGGAGCCTACTTTATCGGACGGGCCATGGGGAAGAAAAAACTCTGGCCGCATATTTCTCCGAATAAAACAATTGAAGGGTTCATCGGCGGAATCATTTCGGCTGTCATTGTCGGTATCATCATCACATTTTTCACCGACCTCGGCATCTCGATGCCAAAGCTGATCATCACCACAGCGATACTCTCCGTATTCGGTCAAATGGGGGATCTGGTGGAATCTG
Source organism: Rossellomorea marisflavi (assembly GCF_001274775.1). GTDB lineage: Bacteria > Bacillota > Bacilli > Bacillales > Bacillaceae_B > Rossellomorea > Rossellomorea marisflavi. Next base: position 1,270,822 of record NZ_LGUE01000001.1, on the reverse strand, counting down.
CCCTTAAAAGGCATTACGGCGTCAAGGATTCCGGGAAGCTCCTTCCGGGACACGGGGGGATGCTCGATCGTTTCGACAGCCTGTTATTCGTACTGCCACTGCTGCATTTTCTATTATAAAGATAAAGAGAGCAACACATCTGTAAGGAGTGGAGTCATTGAAGAGTATTAGTTTAATGGGGGCCACCGGTTCCATCGGGATCCAGACACTCGATGTCATCCGGCAGCATCCCGAAGAGTTCCTACTTTCGGCTGTATCGGCAGGCCGCAATATGGAAAAGACAAGGGACATCATCCGTGAGTTCAGGCCGTCACTCGTCTCAGTCCAACTGAAAGAGGATGCAGAGAAGCTCCGCTCAGAATTCGGTGATATCACCGTTCTCCATGGAGAGGATGGTCTGATCGAGACAGCGTGCTTCCATGAAGCCGACGTCTTGGTCAACGCGGTCCTCGGTAGCGTGGGCCTCCATCCGACTTTGAAGGCCATCGAGGCGGGCAAGACCATCGCCATCGCCAACAAGGAGACCCTCGTAACAGCAGGGCACCTGGTCATGGAAGCGGCTCGGAAGAAGGGTGTACAGCTTCTTCCCGTTGATAGCGAGCACTCCGCGATCTTTCAGGCCCTTCAAGGGGAGAATCCGAAAAATATCGAAAAACTTATCATTACCGCTTCCGGAGGGAGCTTCCGTGATAAATCAAGGGATGAACTCGTCGGCGTGACGGTAGACGATGCCCTGAATCATCCGAACTGGTCCATGGGGGCGAAAATCACCATCGATTCGGCAACCATGATGAACAAAGGACTTGAAGTCATCGAAGCCCACTGGCTCTTTGATTTGCCTTATGATCAGATTGGCGTGGTACTTCACCGTGAAAGCATCATACATTCCATGGTACAGTTCCACGATTCTTCGGTCATGGCTCAGCTGGGAACACCTGATATGAGGGTGCCGATCCAATATGCCCTCACGTATCCAGACAGGATGCCTCACCCTAAAGGGAAAAGACTGGATTTGGTGGAAATCGGGAAGCTTCACTTTGAAGAAATGGATACGGACCGGTTCAAATGCCTCGGATTTGCCTATGCAGCCGGCAGGGAAGGCGGCAGCATGCCGACAGTCCTGAATGCAGCCAATGAAGCAGCCGTTGCACTCTTCCTTAAAGGAGCCATCTCATTCCTACAAATCGACGACCTCGTCGAGCGGGCATTGAACGGGCACGTCACGATACAAAGGCCGGACCTCGGGACGATCCATGAGATCGACCGTAACACGAGGAAGCTGGTCGATTCCTGGGTGTAAAGGGTATGTTTTCCCGCGATGATACGTATGATGATTATGTACAACCCTTCATTTACATTTAAATCTGTGCAGTTTGACAGGTTACAAAGGTGGTTATTTACATGCAGACAGTCATAGCCTTTATCGTGATCTTCGGGGCATTGGTTTTTTTCCATGAACTGGGGCATCTGATTTTTGCCAAGCGGGCAGGGATCCTCTGCCGCGAGTTTGCCATCGGTTTCGGTCCGAAGGTGTTCTCATTCAAGAAGAATGAAACCGTCTATACGATCCGCCTGCTTCCATTGGGAGGTTTCGTCCGAATGGCGGGTGAAGATCCAGAAATGGTCGAACTGAAGGCGGGACATCGCATCGGTCTCCTATTTGATCAGGATGAGAAAGCTTCCAAGATCGTTCTGAACAATAAGGATCGCTATCCGAACATCCGCGTCATCGAGGTGGAAACGGCGGATCTTGAAAGGGAACTCATCATCAAAGGGTATGAAGATGAAGAAGAAGAATTGAAAACATTCCCTATTGCACGAAACGCTGTCATCGTCGAAGACGGTACAGAATCATTGATTGCGCCATGGGATCGCCAATTCGGATCGAAATCCCTGCCGAAGAGGGCGATGGCCATTTTTGCAGGTCCACTGTTCAACTTCATCCTGGCTTTCTTCATTTTCATTCTGGTCGGGTTCCTTCAAGGAGTACCGACCAATGATCCCGTCCTTGGTGATCTGACGGATGATGGTGCAGCCAAGGGATCAGGCCTTCAAAAAGGGGATGTGGTCCTGAGCATCGACGATAGTGAAATCTCCACGTGGGAAGATATTGTCGGTGTGATCCAGAAGCACCCTGGTGATGAACTCGTCTTCACCGTCGAAAGGGGAGGCGCGACACAGGATATCTCTGTAACGCCAGAGCCTCAGAAGGTAGAAGGGCAAGAAGAGATCGGAAAGATCGGCGTCCACAATCCTATGGAAAAATCGCCGCTGAAGGTCGTATCTTCAAGTGCAGAACAAACCTATGAAATGGGCAAACTGATCTTCGTTCTCTTAGGCAAGCTCGTAACGGGTGAATTCTCCATTGATGCCTTAAGTGGACCGGTTGGGATCTATCAATCCACCGATGTCGTTGCACAGTCAGGTATCTATGATCTGATGAGATGGGCAGCAATACTTAGCATCAACCTCGGCATCATGAACCTCCTGCCGATCCCGGCCCTGGACGGAGGAAGACTCCTGTTCTTCGCAGTGGAAGCACTGAGGGGAAAACCGGTGGACCGCAAGATGGAAGGAATGGTTCATTTTGTAGGGTTCGCCCTCCTGATGGTCCTGATGCTCGTCGTCACATGGAATGATATACAACGATTCTTTATACAGAATTAGCATGTTTGGCAGTTTCATCCTAGTGGGTGATACTGCCTCTTGCATTGCTCGGGGAAAAACGGGTACATATAAATAAACAATAAAAATATTATGGTAACTGAGGTGCTCTGAATGAAACAATCACAAACGTTGATCCCAACCTTGAGGGAAGTTCCGGCCGATGCAGAGGTCAAAAGTCATCAGCTTCTCCTTCGCGCGGGATATATGAGGCAAAATGCGAGTGGAATCTATAGCTACCTGCCACTCGGAACGAAAGTACTGAAGAAGGTAGAAGCGATCATCCGTGAGGAGCTTGAAGCAGCGGGTGCAGCAGAACTGTTGATGCCGGCCCTCCAGCCTTCCGAACTATGGAAGGAATCTGGACGCTGGGGGACCTATGGTCCTGAACTGATGAGGATGAACGACCGCCATGACCGTGAGTTCGCGTTGGGAGCAACCCATGAAGAAATGATCACGAGCCTGATCAGGGACGAAATAAAATCGTATAAACGATTGCCGCTGACACTCTATCAGATCCAAACGAAATACCGTGACGAGAAGCGTCCGAGATTCGGCCTTCTGCGTGGAAGGGAATTCATCATGAAAGATGCCTATTCCTTCCACTCTTCACAGGAAAGTCTAGATGAAACCTATGATCGACTCTTCCAAGCCTATTCGAATATCTTCACACGCTGTGGGTTGGATTTCAGGGCCGTTATCGCGGATTCAGGGGCCATGGGGGGCAAGGATACCCATGAGTTCATGGTCCTTTCAGAAATCGGTGAAGACACGATTGCTTATTCTGATACATCGGATTTTGCTGCCAATATCGAAATGGCGGAAGTCGCAGATACGTATGAGCTTTCACATGAAGACGTGCTGGATCTCAAAAAGATTTCAACGCCTGATACGAAGACCATCGAGGACGTTTGCGCGTTGTTTGATAAGCAACCGAAAGAGTGCATCAAAAGCCTTTTGTTCAAAGCAGATGAAGGGTATGTACTCGTCCTGGTGCGCGGTGATCATGAAATCAATGACATCAAACTGAAGAACCTTCTCGGTGCTGATCAGGTCGAGCTTGCCACCGCTGAAGAAACAGTAAGCGTACTTGGTAGCGAAGTAGGTTCCGTAGGTCCGTTCTCTCTTCCTGCCGAAGTGAAGATCATCGCCGATCAGGCCGTGAAATACGTCCGCAATGGTGCGGCGGGTGCCAATGAAACAGGATTCCACTACTTGAATGTGAATGTGGAAAGAGATGTGGATGCCATCACATTTGAAGATCTGCGCTTCATTCAAGAAGGAGACCCTTCACCGGATGGTAAGGGAACGATCCAATTTGCAAGGGGCATCGAAGTAGGACATGTCTTCAAGCTCGGAACAAAGTATTCCGACAGCATGGGAAGCACCTATCTGGATGAAAACGGACGTTCACAGTCCATTATCATGGGTTGTTATGGAATCGGGGTTTCAAGGACGGTTGCGGCGGTAGCTGAACAGTTCAACGATGACAGAGGTCTTGTATGGCCGCTGGACCTAGCTCCATTTGATGCCCATGTAATTCCGGTCAATATGAAAGATGATGCCCAGAGAGAGCTGGCTGAAGAATTATACGGTACGCTAAAATACGCACGATATGATGTCCTGATGGACGACCGTGCGGAGCGGCCGGGCGTTAAATTCGCCGATTCCGATCTGATCGGCCTCCCGTACCGCATCACGGTCGGCAAGAAGGCCGCTGAAGGAATCATTGAATTGAAAGTCAGGAAAACAGGTGATATGCTTGAAGTTCATAAAGATGAATTAGTGAAAACACTTCAAGAACTTTCTGAAACAAATTAAAGGGATGAAGGGCTTGACTCCAGTGGTTGTACCTCTGCCGTCGGCCCTTTTCCTCTGAGGATATAGAAAGGCACTAAAGGGGGAGTGAGAGAAATGGAAGAGAGATCCCTGAGCAAGAAAGAGCGATTTCAAGTATTACTATCCCAGCTAGGGATGACCGGGGATGATGTGGTTCAGTACTTCAACAATGCTGAAATTGAAAAATTATCCGTTTATAGAAAAGAGAAAAAATGGCATTTTCATTTCGCGCTGGATCAGATCATTCCCTGCAAGGTGATGAACCAGTTTTCAAATGCTCTCAGGTCTTCGTTCAAGCATATCGCCCAGGTGGGATTTTCGGTAAAGGTCCTCAATACGGAAGCAACCGAACAGCATATCCTTGATTACTGGACAGAATGCATCAAGGAAGTGCAGGGCATTTCACCGCCATTATTGAAGATCCTCAATACGCAGAAGCCGAAGATACAGGGTAATAAAATCGTCGTGCAGGCTTCCAATGATACAGAAGCGACACAGCTGAAGAAGAAATATAGTGATATCATCTGTTCGGCATTCGAACAGTTCGGATTTCCCCGCCTCATGCTGGATGCAGAGGTAGGACAGGCTGAATCTCAAAACAGTGACTATGAGAAATTTCTTGAAGAAAAGCTCAAGGAAGATCAAGAGCGGGCCAAACAGGCACTCATTGAAATGGAGAAAGCTGAGAAGGAAGAAGCCGCAGGGATTCCGAGCGGGCCCTTCATGCTTGGTTTATCGATCAAGGATGACGCAGAGTTCAGGAAGATTGAAGACATCCTTGATGAGGAGAGGCGCATTGCCGTCGAAGGCTATGTATTCGACTGCGAAACGCGTGAGCTGAGAAGCGGCCGTACCCTCCTCACATTCAAGGTGACGGATTATTCAAGCTCGATCCTTGTGAAGATGTTCTCCCGAGATAAAGATGATGCAGCCATCATGAATACGATGAAGAAGGGGATGTGGGTCCGCTGCAGGGGAAGCATCCAAAATGACACATTCGTTCGCGACCTGGTCATGATCGCCAACGATGTCAATGAAATCAAACCGGTACTGAGACTCGATACGGCACCTGAAGACAAGAAGAGGGTAGAACTCCACATGCATACCCCTATGAGTCAAATGGACGCAGTATCGTCCGTCAGTTCCCTAGTTTCACAAGCAAAGAAATGGGGTCATAAGGCGGTTGCCATTACGGATCATGCCGTGGCACAATCCTTCCCGGAAGCGTTCAGTGCAAGCAAGAAGAATGATATCAAGGTGCTGTACGGCATCGAGGCGAACCTCGTCGATGACGGGGTCCCCATCGCCTATAACGATAGGGACCGCATTCTCGAAGACAGCACGTATATCGTATTCGATGTGGAAACGACAGGTCTTTCCGCTGTGTATGATACGATTATCGAACTCGCTGCCGTAAAGATCAGGGACGGGGAAGTGATCGACAAGTTCGAGCGCTTTGCTAATCCTCATCACCCCCTTTCTGCTACAACCATCGAATTGACTGGCATCACTGATGATATGGTGAGGAATGCCCCTGAAATCAACGATGTGCTGAAGGAATTCCATGCATGGGTGGAAGATGATATCCTGGTTGCCCACAATGCATCGTTCGATATGGGGTTCCTGAATGCAGGATACAAGAAAGCAGACCTTCCCAAAGCGTCAAACCCGGTCATCGATACACTGGAACTGGCAAGGCTCCTTTATCCTCAATTCAAGAATCACCGCTTGAATACACTGGCGAAGAAATTCGATGTCGAGCTCACCCAGCATCACAGGGCGATCTATGATGCGGAAGCCACTGGATATCTCCTTCTCAAAATGCTGAAGGATGCATCGGAGAAGGGGATCATGAATCATAACCAGTTCAATGATTATATGGGGAAAGGGGACGCCTATAAGCGTTCAAGACCTTACCACTGTACCCTGCTTGCCCAGACGGAAGAAGGGCTGAAGAATCTGTTCAAGCTCGTATCGATTTCCCACATGCATTATTTCTTCCGTGTCCCCCGCATCCCACGGTCACAGCTCCAAAAATATCGCGCCGGCATCCTGGTTGGTTCGGGTTGCGATAAAGGGGAAGTGTTCGAAGGCATGATGCAAAAAGGCATCGAGGAAGTGCTCGAAACAGCTGAATTCTATGATTACCTTGAGGTTCATCCGAAAGAAGTCTATCAGCATCTGATTGAACTGGATCTCGTGCAGAGTACGAAGAATCTGGAAGATATCATCAAGAATATCGTCGATCTCGGAGAACGGATCAATAAGCCCGTTGTGGCAACAGGAAACGTGCATTATTTGAATGAAACAGACAAGATTTATCGGAAGATCCTCGTGAGTTCCCAAGGTGGGGCGAACCCGCTTAATCGTCATGAACTTCCCGATGTCCATTTCCGTACGACGAATGAGATGCTGGATGCCTTCTCCTTCCTCGGAAAAGACAAGGCCGAGGAGATCGTGGTCGAAAACTCAAACAAAATCGCCGACATGATCGACTCCATCAAACCGATCAAAGACGACCTTTTCACCCCTAAAATCGAAGGGGCAGATGAGGAAATGCGTCGCATGAGCTATGAGATGGCCAAAAGCATTTATGGGGAAGACCTTCCTGAAATCGTCGAAGCGCGTCTTGAAAAAGAGCTGAAGAGCATCATCGGCCATGGATTCGCCGTCATCTATCTCATTTCTGCCAAACTCGTTAAGAAGTCACTGGAGGATGGATATCTTGTTGGGTCCCGTGGATCCGTCGGCTCATCATTCGTCGCCACCATGACGGAGATCACAGAAGTGAATCCACTTCCTCCGCACTACGTGTGCCCGTCCTGCAAGAAGTCGGAGTTCTTCGATGACGGTTCCGTTGGTTCGGGATTCGATCTGCCGAATAAGGACTGTCCGGATTGTGCGATTCCATTCAAAAAAGACGGCCACGATATCCCGTTTGAAACATTCCTAGGATTCAAGGGGGACAAGGTTCCCGATATCGATTTGAACTTCTCGGGGGAATACCAGCCGAAAGCCCATGATTACACGAAGGTGCTGTTCGGGGAAGACAACGTCTATCGTGCCGGGACGATCGGTACAGTAGCCGAGAAAACAGCCTATGGATATGTCAAAGGGTACGCAGGAGACAACAACCTGCAGATCCGCGGCGCAGAGGTCGATCGCCTCGTCAGCGGGTGTACAGGCGTGAAGCGGACCACCGGGCAGCATCCCGGGGGGATCATCGTTGTACCGGATTATATGGATATCTATGATTTCTCACCGATTCAGTTCCCGGCGGATGCGAGTGATTCGGAGTGGCGCACCACTCACTTCGATTTCCATTCCATCCATGATAATCTCCTCAAGCTCGATATCCTTGGACACGATGATCCGACGGTGATCAGGATGCTCCAGGACTTATCGGGAATCGATCCTAAGACGATCCCGACGGATGATCCGGAAGTCATGAAGATATTCAGCGGCACGGAGTCCCTCGGAGTCACCGAAGAGCAGATCATGTGTAAAACGGGTACCCTGGGGATTCCAGAGTTCGGAACAAGATTCGTCCGGCAGATGCTTGAGGATACGAAGCCGACAACATTCTCTGAACTTGTGCAGATCTCCGGTCTTTCCCACGGGACCGATGTATGGCTTGGGAATGCACAGGAATTGATCCATAATAAAATATGCAATCTGAGTGAGGTTATCGGATGCCGGGATGATATCATGGTCTACCTCATCTATCAGGGTCTTGATCCCTCATTGGCATTCAAGATCATGGAGTTCGTCCGAAAAGGAAAAGGGCTTCAGGATGAATGGGTGGATGAAATGAAGAATAACGGTGTACCGGATTGGTATATCGACTCCTGCCTGAAAATCAAGTACATGTTCCCGAAAGCTCATGCTGCCGCCTACGTTCTGATGGCAGTGAGGATTGCATACTTTAAAGTCCACCATGCCCTTTTGTATTATGCCGCCTACTTCACCGTTCGTGCTGAAGACTTCGACATCGAAGCCATGGTGAGGGGCTCTCAAGCTGTAAGGGCCAAGATCGAAGAGATCAATGCCAAAGGACTGGACGCCTCACCAAAAGAAAAGAACACGCTCACCGTCCTTGAGCTTGCACTTGAGATGTGTGAGAGGGGCTACCAATTCCAGAAGGTGGATCTATACCGCTCGGAAGCCGCCGAATTCGTCATCGACGGCGATACCCTCATCCCACCATTCAATGCGATTCCGGGTCTTGGGACGAATGCCGCCCTCAATATCGTAAAGGCGAGGGGAAATGGAGAATTCCTTTCCAAAGAGGATCTACAGCAAAGGGGACGGGTATCCAAGACCATCATCGAATATCTGGATAATCACGGATGCCTGGAGTCCCTGCCGGAGAAAAACCAGCTGTCCTTGTTCTGACCATGATGTAAGGGAATTTTATTTGCATAAAAATATCGGTTATGGTATATTTTTATTGGAAATACTAAGGATAGCTCTAACGTCGAAGAGTGGGGTCGCACCCCACTCTTTCGTTATTACTTGGAGATTTTTTCTATCTTTTATAGTCTTGGTGCAAGATTTTTCATATAGACCAGGAGGTAAGTATGAGTAAAATTACAACACTTGTAGAAGAACTTGTCACACCCATATTGGATGACCTTTCTCTGGAACTGATCGATATGGAGTACGTGAAAGAGGGATCAAACTGGTTCCTTCGCATTTTTATCGATAAGGACAGCGGTGTTGATATCGAGGAATGCGGAATCGTCAGCGAACGCCTCAGCGAGAAGCTGGATGAGCTCGACCCGATCCAGCACAATTATTTCCTGGAGGTCTCCTCACCGGGAGCAGAGCGCCCTCTCAAAAAAGAGAAGGACTTTGAGAAGTCCATCGGAAAGAATGTATACGTGAAACTATATGAACCGATGGATGGAGAAAAAGCATTCGAAGGTTTGCTGTTATCATATACGCCCGAGAAGCTAGAACTTGAACTGACGATCAAAACGCGTAAAAAGAAGGTTGAAATACCGATGGATAAAGTCGCGGCTGCAAGGCTTGCCGTAACCTTTTCCTAACCGAACAACCGCAAAATAAAGGGGGATAAAACCGTCATGAGCACGCAGTTATTAGATGCTCTAACTGTATTAGAGAAAGAAAAAGGCATTGCGAGAGATGTGATCATCGAAGCGATCGAAGCCGCTCTTGTATCGGCCTATAAACGGAATTTCAATCAGGCACAGAATGTAAGGGTGGACTTGAACCTGGACACAGGTACCATGAGGGTCTTCGCCCGCAAGGAAGTCGTGGATGAAGTATTCGATTCCCGTCTTGAGATTTCCGTGCCGGATGCAACAGACATCAATCCAAGCTATGAAGTAGGGGATGTGGTGGAGCTTGAGGTCACTCCGAAGGACTTCGGACGGATCGCAGCCCAGACGGCCAAGCAGGTCGTCACACAGCGTGTACGCGAGGCGGAACGCGGCATCATCTACTCTGAGTTCGTAGATCGTGAAGAGGATATCATGACAGGCATCGTCCAGCGTCAGGATAACCGCTTCATCTATGTGGCTCTTGGTAAAATCGAAGCACTGCTTCCTGTAAGCGAACAGATGCCGAATGAGACTTACAAGCCCCATGACCGCATCAAGGTCTTCATCACCAAAGTCGAGAAGACGACCAAGGGACCTCAGATCTTTGTTTCCCGTACTCATCCAGGCCTGTTGAAGCGCCTCTTCGAAATCGAAGTTCCTGAAATCTTCGACGGTACGGTCGAAATCAAATCTGTTGCACGCGAAGCCGGGGATCGCTCCAAGATCTCCGTTCACGCAGATAATGGTGAAATCGATCCCGTCGGTGCCTGTGTCGGAACCAAGGGTGCCAGGGTTCAGGCAATCGTCAACGAACTCAAAGGGGAAAAGATCGATATCGTGCAATGGTCCGAAGATCCTGTCACATTCGTTGCGAACGCATTGAGCCCTTCCAAGGTGCTTGATGTACAGGTGAATGAGGAAGAGAAGTCCACGCGCGTCATCGTGCCGGATTACCAGCTTTCCCTCGCCATCGGGAAGCGCGGTCAAAATGCCCGTCTTGCCGCCAAGCTCACAAACTGGAAAATTGATATCAAAAGTGAAACAGATGCCAGGGAACTTGGTCTCTATCCCCGCGAGGAGTCCTTCCTCCCAGAAGAAGAAGAGTACGACGCGGATGAGCCTTTGAATATTGATTTCAACGATCAAGATTAAGAGGTGGACACATGAGTACCAATAAAAAGATCCCGCTCCGCAAATGCGTAGCGACCGGTGAAATGAAACCGAAGAAAGACATGATACGAATCGTCCGATCGAAAGAGGGGGAAGTGTCCGTGGACCCGACCGGTAAGAAGTCCGGGCGCGGCGCCTATCTTTCTAAAGATCGGGACATCATTTTGCAAGCAAAAAAGAAGAATACGTTAGCCAATCAACTTCAAGCGAAGATAGATGATTCATTGTATGATGAGTTGATACGTCTTGTAGAAAAGGAGTAACATTTAGCGTATGGAACAGAATCGTTGGATGTCCCTTTTAGGATTGGCCAATCGGGCACGTAAGACCGTATCCGGTGAAGAACTGGTGATCAGGGAAGTCCGCAGGGGTCGGACGAAGCTTGTGATCCTGGCCCGGGATGCTTCCGAGAACACCCGTAAGAAAGTGACGGATAAATGCACCTATTATAAGGTCCCGGTCCGGTTCGTCCCGGATCGATCCCTTCTTGGCCAGGCCATAGGGAAGGATGAAAGGGTGGTCGTCGCCGTCATGGAAGCGGGGTTTGCCGGCAAGCTTTCCGAAATGCTCGATGAATCTCAGTGGGGGTGAACATATGAGCAAGATCCGTGTATATGAATATGCGAAAAAACATAATGTTTCAAGTAAAAACGTGATCGACAAATTAAAGGAATTGAATATTGAGGTATCAAATCATATGGCAACTTTAGAAGACGGTACAATCAAAAAATTGGATAAAACATACGAAGGCAAAAAGCCTGCAGCAGGCAGCAAAGAACAAAAACCTGCAGCACAGTCTGGCCAAGGTGACAGCAAGAAGCCTGCTCCGGCGGCTCAGAAAAACAACAAAGGACCACAGAATCGCGGCAACAACAACAATAAAAAAGGTCCGAACAACTTTAACCGCAATAACAAGAATAATAACAACCGAAATAAACAGAATCGCAACACGAAGCCTGCTCCACAGCAACAGCCTGTGAAGAAAAAAGAGCTTCCTGCCAAAATCACCTTCACTGATTCCCTGACGGTAGCAGAACTTGCGAAAAAGCTCTATAAAGAGCCTTCTGAAATCATCAAAAAACTCTTCATGCTCGGCGTCATGGCTACGATCAATCAGGAGCTTGACAAAGATTCCATCGAATTGATCGCCGGTGAGTACGGAGTGGAAGTAGAAGAGGAAATCAGGATCGATGCAACAGATCTTGAAGTCTACTTCACAGAAGATGATGCAGAGCAGGTACAGGAACGTCCTTCGGTCGTGACCATCATGGGACACGTTGACCACGGGAAAACGACACTCCTTGACTCCATCCGTAATACGAAAGTGACGGCAGGAGAAGCAGGAGGAATCACCCAGCATATCGGTGCTTATCAAGTGGAAGTGGAAGGCAAGAAAATCACTTTCCTTGATACCCCTGGACACGCAGCCTTCACTACAATGCGTGCACGTGGTGCGAAAGTGACCGATATCGCGATCATCGTAGTAGCTGCAGATGACGGTGTAATGCCACAGACGGTCGAAGCGATCAACCATGCGAAAGCCGCTGAAGTTCCTATTATCATCGCAGTGAACAAAATGGATAAAGAAGCAGCCAATCCTGACCGTGTCATGCAGGAACTTACAGAGTATGAACTGGTTCCGGAAGCGTGGGGTGGGGATACGATCTTCGTTCCGTTATCCGCCCTGTCTGGAGAAGGGATCGACAACCTTCTTGAAATGATCATCCTTGTGACTGAGGTGGAGGAGCTAAAAGCGAATCCAAAACGTCTTGCACTGGGTACTGTCATCGAAGCACAGCTGGATAAAGGACGTGGCTCCGTCGCGACACTCCTCGTACAGAATGGAACGCTCAAAGTCGGGGACCCTATCGTAGTAGGTAACACGTATGGCCGCGTTCGTGCCATGGTCAATGATCTTGGACGCCGTGTGAAGGATGCCGGTCCATCTGCGCCTGTTGAAATCACTGGTCTGAACGATGTACCTCAAGCAGGAGACCGCTTCGTCGTATTCGAAGACGAAAAGACGGCCCGTTCTGTTGGTGAGGCACGTGCTACACAGGCCCTTCAGGCACAGCGCGGCGAAAAATCCAAAGTCAGCTTGGAAACTCTGTTTGAACAAATGAAACAAGGGGAAATGAAAGACCTGAACCTTGTTCTTAAAGCAGATGTTCAAGGTTCTGTTGAAGCACTTGCTGCATCCCTACTTAAAATCGAGGTGGAAGGTGTCAATATCCGCATCATCCATACCGGTGTAGGAGCCATCAATGAGTCTGATATCACACTTGCTTCGGCTTCCAACGCCATCGTGATCGGATTCAACGTCCGTCCGGATGTGAATGCTAAACGTACGGCTGAAGCAGAGGGTGTTGAAATTCGTCTTCACCGCATCATCTACAAAGTGATGGAAGAGATCGAAGCAGCCATGAAAGGGATGCTTGATCCTGAATTTGAAGAGAAAATCATCGGTCAGGCAGAAGTACGTCAAACCTTCAAAGTATCCAAAGTGGGTACAATTGCAGGAAGCTATGTAACAGAAGGGAAAATTTCCCGTGATAGCGGCGTGCGCCTGATCCGTGATGGAATTGTCATCTTCGAAGGGGAGCTTGATGCACTCAAGCGTTTCAAAGATGATGCGAAGGAAGTAGCTCGTGGATATGAGTGTGGGATTACCATCAAAAACTTCAATGATGTAAAAGAAGGCGACGTCATCGAAGCCTTCGTCATGGAGGAAATCTCCCGTTCATGATCACCTGCGCCGAATTCGAATGCATGATCCATCAATCAGGATCGCTTAAGGAAAAACGGGCGGTCCTGCAGCGGATCATGACCAGGCTCAAGCAAAAGTATAATGTCTCTGTTGCTGAAGTGGGGCATCAGGATGCATGGCAGAGGACGTCCCTTGCCATCGTCTCTGTGGCCTCCACGAAAGCGGCCAGTCAAAAGGAAGTGGACAGGGCGCTTGCCTTTGTCGATTCCTTCCCTGAGTGGGAGAGGCTGCGTACAACAATCGAATCATTGTAGCACCAGTGATTCATCATAATCCGTTTTTTGAGGTGATAGTATGAGCCATCGTGCTAATCGAGTTGGCGAACAAATGAAAAAAGAGCTGGGTGATATCATCGGGCGCAAGATCAAAGATCCGCGCATCGGGTTTGTGACGGTCACGGATGTTCAAGTAACCGGGGACCTTCAGCAGGCCAAAGTGTATATTACCGTCCTTGGTGGTGAAGCTCAAAGGGAAGATACCTTGAAAGGTCTTGCCAAAGCGAAAGGCTTCATCCGTTCCGAAGTGGGACAAAGGATCCGGCTCCGCAAGACGCCAGAGATCATTTTTGAGTTCGACGAATCGATCGACTACGGCAATCATATCGAATCCCTGTTGAAAAGTGTTCAAGACGAACCAGGAGATTCAACGAATACCGATAAGTAATGCATGGGGCTGATCCAAATCGGATCAGCCCTTTCATTTTCCCTATGAAGGAGTGAAGGAACATGAATGGCATCTTGCCTCTATGGAAGGAACGGGGGATGACGTCGCATGATTGCGTGTTCAAGCTAAGGAAGCTCTTGCGCACTAAAAAGGTGGGGCATACAGGTACGCTCGATCCCGAAGTTGAAGGCGTCCTCCCCATCTGCATCGGAAGGGCGACCAAGGTTGCAGAATATATCACGGATTCCGGCAAGGAATATGTAGGAGAAGTGACCCTTGGCTTCTCTACGACAACCGAGGATGCGACGGGTGAAAAGGTGGAGGAAGCCCCGGTGGAAGGGAGCATCACCCGAAGGGAAGTGGAAGAGGTCCTTGGCGCCATGACCGGGGTCATCCGACAGACGCCTCCCATGTTCTCGGCGATCAAGGTGAACGGCAAGCGTCTCTACGAGTATGCCAGGCAGGGGATCGAAGTGGATAGACCATCACGTGAAGTGACGATCCACCACTTCGAGATTATCGGAGAATGGGAAACCCTCGAAGGAGAACATCCATCGTTCACGTTCAAGGTAGGGTGTTCAAAAGGCACCTATGTACGCACGCTTGCCGTCGAAATCGGGCAGCGGCTTGGCTATCCATCACATATGTCATCCCTTACCCGTACAAGATCGGCATCCTTCGTCAAAGAGGACTGCCTGAGTCTAGCCCAGGTAGAAGAAGCACTCAAAACAAGGCAACCGGAAGAGCTGTTGATCCCTCTCGAATACGGGCTTTCTCATTTGCCGAAATGGGTGATAAATGATACATTAGCATTGAAAGTAAAGAACGGGGCACGCTTGGAAGAACCGGCTGAATGGCCGCAAGAGGAACAGGTGATGATGGTGCATGAAGGAAAGGCGATCGCCATCTATCAACGTCATCCGTCAAAGGGTGGGATCATCAAGCCTGTCAAAGTCCTGTTCAATGACTAATGAAAAAGGTGAACTGCTGTGAAAGTGATAACGCTACATCATCCCCCATCGTTCGATGGACTGGACCTTCCGCCGCTCGTAGTGGCACTCGGTTATTTCGATGGGGTTCACCGGGGGCATCGACAGGTCATCACCACGGCCGTCGAGAAAGCAGGGGAGCTTGGGGCCTCAAGTGCAGTCATGACGTTCGATCCCCATCCCTCCGTCGTCCTTGGACATAAACGGAAGCACATAAAATACATTACTCCGATGGAAGACAAGATTGAACAGATCGAGGGATTGGGCGTGGATTATCTGTTTGTCGTCCGGTTTACATCTGAGTTCGCCGATCTCACCCCGCAGGAATTCGTGGACCTGTATCTGATCGGGATGAATGCCATCCACGTAGTGGCCGGATTCGATTATTCATACGGCCGCCTCGGCAAGGGATCGATGGACAGCCTGCCATTCCATTCCCGGGATCATTTCGGTTCTACGGTAGTGAATAAGCTGACTGAATCCGATACGAAGGTAAGTTCGACCTTGATCCGCCATTCTCTTGATGAAGGAGCCATCGCTGAAGTGAATAAACTCCTTGGAAGGCCCTATACGATGAGGGGAATGGTCGTCCACGGGGAGAAGAGGGGACGGAAGATCGGGTTCCCCACGGCAAATATCGACCTGGCCGATGACTATCTTACACCAAAGGTGGGCGTGTATGCCGTCAAGATGAAGATCAAAGGCCGGTGGTATGACGGAGTATGCAACATCGGGTATAAACCGACGTTCAAAAATCCCGATGAATACAGTCTTTCGATTGAAACCCACGTGTTCGATTTCGACTCTTCCATTTACGGGGAAGAAATTTATCTTCAGTGGCATAAGTGGATCAGGGATGAGAAGAAGTTCAATGGAATTGAAGAACTGATCGCCCAAATCCAAAAAGATAAGGAATCAGCCATAGCATATTTCAAAGGAATTTGAGATTGCCCTTGATTTTTGACTGGAATAGTAGTATTCTTAAAAGTGTATGAAATGAACCTTTGCTTGGCACATCGATTCACCAACGACTGCTGGGTAACAGGGGATTTGAAAGAAATGAATGGAGGTGAAAAGGATGGCTATCACTAAAGAGCGTAAAAACGAACTAATCAGTGAGTACAAAACACATGAGAACGATACTGGATCTCCAGAAGTTCAAATTGCTGTCCTAACAGAAGAAATTAACAACCTGAACGATCACTTGCGCGTTCACAAGAAGGACCACCACTCTCGTCGCGGTCTTCTTAAAATGGTAGGTCACCGTCGTAATCTTCTATCTTACCTACGTAAGAAAGATGTACAACGCTACCGTGAGTTAATCACAAAACTTGGTTTACGTCGATAATCAGACAAAAGGAAGCGGGAATTTTTCCCGCTTTTTCTTTAGTTTTCATAATCCTATCCATTCATCATGAAAGAAAGCAATCGGTTTTGTCTACAATACATAATAGGATGAACGAGGTAAGCCTTCCGCCTGATCCGTACCTGAGGTGACGAGGCTCCTTTTTATAAAAAATGTTCGTAACAATCATACAGGCATGCGTCATCAATGCCTTTAAGTGATATATAAAGAGAGGGGTACAAAAGATGGAACAGACCAAACAAACATTTTCCATTGATTGGGCCGGACGTGAATTGACCGTCGAAGTCGGCCAGCTTGCCAAGCAAGCCAATGGTGCTGCACTGATAAGATATGGAGATACCGCTGTCCTGAGCAGTGCTACAGCGTCAAAGGAACCGAAACCACTAGATTTCTTCCCTTTGACAGTAAACTATGAAGAAAGACTATATGCAGTAGGTAAAATCCCTGGAGGCTTCATCAAACGTGAAGGACGCCCGAGTGAGAGAGCCATCCTTGCCAGCCGACTGATCGATAGACCGATCCGACCACTATTTGCCGATGGTTTCCGTAATGAAGTCCAAGTCATCTCCATGGTCATGAGTGTCGATCAGGACTGCTCATCCGAAATGGCTGCTATGTTCGGGTCTTCTTTGGCGCTTTCTGTATCGGATATCCCGTTCGAAGGACCGATCGCTGGAGTCGTCGTCGGGCTGATCGATGGAGAATTCATCATCAATCCGACAGTCGAGCAGCTTGAGAAGAGTGAAATCCACCTTTCTGTAGCTGGTACGAAAGACGCCATCAACATGGTTGAGGCAGGGGCAGATGAAGTTCCTGAAGAGACGATGCTTGAGGCGATCATGTTCGGGCATGAAGAGATCAAAAAGCTGATTGCCTTCCAGGAAGAAATCATCGCAAAGATGGGTAAAGAAAAACTTGAGATCAAACTGTTCGAACTGGATGAAGTCATCGAAACGGAAGTGCGCTCCCTATGTGAGAGCGAATTGATCCCGGCGATCCAGGTCCAGGAAAAACACGCACGTGAAGAAGCAATCAAAGAAGTGAAAAATAAAGTCATCTCTGTTTACGAAGAAAAAGAAGCAGATGACGCTACGTTGAAACAGGTCAAAAAGGTATTGGACAAACTTGTAAAAAACGAAGTGCGCCGTTTGATCACGGAAGATAAAGTCCGTCCTGATGGGCGTGGAGTGGATGAAATCCGTCCCCTTTCCTCTGAAGTCGGTCTTCTTCCTAGAACGCATGGTTCAGGCTTGTTCACACGTGGACAAACCCAGGCCCTCAGCATCTGTACGCTGGGTGCACTTGGTGACGTTCAGGTCCTTGATGGTCTGGGCATTGAAGAATCCAAGCGATTCATGCATCACTATAACTTCCCTCAATTCAGCGTGGGAGAAACAGGTCCGATCCGTGGCCCTGGCCGTCGTGAAATCGGACACGGAGCGCTCGGAGAAAGAGCTCTTGATCCGATCATCCCTGATGAATCCGACTTCCCATACACGATCCGTCTTGTATCCGAAGTCCTTGAATCCAACGGATCAACATCCCAGGCAAGTATCTGTGCAAGCACCCTGGCGATGATGGATGCGGGTGTTCCGATCAAAGCACCGGTTGCAGGTATTGCAATGGGTCTGATCAAATCAGGTGAACATTATTCCATCCTGACTGATATCCAAGGCATGGAGGATCATCTTGGAGACATGGACTTCAAGGTGGCAGGAACATCCAAAGGGGTTACTGCCCTGCAAATGGACATCAAGATCGATGGACTTTCAAGGGAAATCCTTGAGGAAGCCCTCCAACAAGCGAAAAAAGGCCGTATGCAGATCTTGGACAGCATGCTTGCAACGATCTCAGAATCAAGGACGTCCCTATCCGCCTATGCTCCTAAGATCCTTACGATGCATATCAATCCGGATAAGATCCGCGACGTCATCGGGCCAAGCGGTAAACAGATCAATAAGATCATTGATGAGACCGGCGTGAAGATCGACATCGAGCAGGATGGAACCATCTTCATCTCGTCCACTGATGAAGAGAGCAACAAAAAAGCGAAAAAGACGATCGAAGATATTGTCAGGGAAGTCGAGCCTGGCCAAATGTATCTTGGGAAAGTCAAGCGCGTAGAGAAGTTCGGAGCATTCGTCGAAATCTTCGCAGGAAAAGATGGACTCGTACACATTTCAGAGCTTGCTGAAGAGCGCGTCCGTAAAACAGAAGACGTAGTCGCTGTCGGGGACCAGCTTCTTGTGAAGGTGTTGGATATTGATAATCAAGGCCGTGTCAACCTATCAAGGAAGGCCGTCCTTAAAGAACAGCGTGAAAAAGAAGAGCAAAACCAGGCATAATGTTGTCGATCAAGCCGTCTTGGTGGGATTCCATCCCGCAAGGCGGCTTTTTTTTGCCCGCGTTCTACCTTGTCCCATTCCTTCATACTATTAATAGGGAGGACGGTGAATGCAAATGGGGAGAAAATACTTGATAGCACTACCTGTAATTGCTATTCTGACTTTAGCGGCTGTACAAAACCCTTTGACCGATCAGTATGTCGCGCATCTTAAAGGCCAGTCGGTGACGACAACTTCTAATAAGAGCAACCTCATGCAGCAAATCAAGGAAAAGGCATCCGGGGGGATCAAGCCGCAAGATGCCGTGATTGATCCGGTATGGAAGGCAACACCCGGCTATAATGGTATCGATTTGGATATAGAGGCTTCCTATAAGCAAATGAAGAAGACAGGAACCTTTGATGATGATAAACTTGTGTGGAAGCAGTTGAAGCCTTCTAAGCATCTGGAGGACCTTCCGCCTTCTCCTGTGTACAGAGGGAATCCGGAGAAACCGATGGCTGCATTTATCATCAATGTTGCCTGGGGTAACGAGTATATCCCTGATATGCTGGAGACGCTCAAGAAGCACCAGGTATACGCCACCTTCTTCCTTGAGGGACGGTGGGTAAAGAATAATCCGAAGCTTGCCAGGATGATTGTCGAAGCGGGTCATGAAGTAGGGAATCATTCCTATTCCCACCCTGATATGAAATCCCTGCAAACCTCCAAGGTGAGAGATGAACTGAAACGCACGAATGATATCATCGAGGTGACCACTGGAGAAAAGGTTAAGTGGTTTGCCCCTCCGAGTGGGAGCTATCGGGACGAAGTGGTCGAAATTGCCGATGAAATGGATATGAGGACCATCATGTGGAGTGTGGATACGATTGATTGGCAAAAACCGAGTCCGGATGTGTTGATCGACCGCGTGATGGGAAAAATGCATAAAGGAGCCATTGTCCTTATGCATCCCACTGCGTCTACGGCAAACGCCCTGAATGCCCTCATCGTCCAGGTGAAAGAAAAGGAATTGAGACTAGGGACGGTCTCTAGTTTAATGAAAGAAGAAAGAATCCTTGAAGAAGGAGATAATTCTCCTTGAGTGAGGAAATAGTAAGGACAGGTACATCAAGACTAGGAGGAACTTTTTTGATTAAGAAATATACTTGCCAAAATGGACTGCGAATTGTGCTCGAACAAATCCCGACGGTCCGATCAGTTGCCATCGGGGTTTGGATCGGCGCAGGTTCACGCAATGAAACAAAAGAAAACAACGGGATCTCACATTTTCTTGAACATATGTTTTTCAAGGGGACGAAAACGAAGACGGCAAGGGAAATCGCCGAGTCATTCGATAGTATAGGCGGTCAGGTTAATGCGTTCACATCAAAGGAATACACGTGCTATTATGCGAAGGTGCTCGATAACCATGCCGGCTATGCCTTACATACGTTAGCGGATATGTTCTTCCATTCCACTTATGTGGAAGAGGAATTGAAAAAGGAAAAGAATGTGGTATACGAAGAGATCAAAATGTACGAAGATACACCTGATGACATCGTGCATGATCTATTGAGTAAAGCCGTATATGAAGATCACCCACTGGGCTATCCGATCCTCGGAACGGAAGAAACACTGGACACGTTCAACCAGGCAAAGTTGAAGCAGTATATGCATGACATGTATACTCCTGATCAGGTAGTCGTGTCCATTGCAGGCAACGTAGACGAGTCCTTCATCAAAGAGGTGGAAAAGCTTTTCGGATCCTATGAGGGAGGAAAAGGCCGCGACGACCGTGACCAGCCTCAATTCTTCTATAATAAACTTGCACGGAAGAAGGATACGGAGCAGGCTCATTTATGCCTTGGGTATAACGGCCTTCAAATCGGTCATCCCGACATCTATAACCTCATCATCCTGAACAATGTACTCGGAGGCAGCATGTCCTCACGCCTCTTCCAGGAAGTAAGGGAGCAGCGGGGACTGGCGTACTCAGTATTCTCCTATCACTCCTCCCATGAAGATAGTGGAATGGTCACCATCTATGGAGGGACAGGAGCCAATCAGCTTGATGAGCTGTTCGATACAATCGACTCCACATTGAAAGGCCTCAAGGCAGAGGGTATCACGGAAAAGGAACTCCTTAACAGCAAAGAACAGTTGAAAGGAAATCTGATGCTGAGCCTTGAAAGCACCAACAGCCGCATGAGCCGCAACGGGAAAAATGAACTGTTGTTGAAACAGCACCGGACGCTGGATGAGATCGTCGATGAAATCGATGGCGTCACCATCGATAAGGTGAATCAATTGACCCATGAGATTTTCACGGACGACTATGCAGCCGCATTGATCAGTCCTGATGGGAACCTGCCGTCCAATATGAGAAGATGATCAAAAAAGGTCAGCACATGCTGGCCTTTTTTTTGATTCTGATTGTGAAGAGGGTTGTATACATTAATAATAAAGGGAGGGGAAGCCAGTGAGATTGAGTGAACTGAGCGGAAAGGAAATCGTGGACTACGGAAGAGCTGAAAGGTTGGGGGTTCTGGGACATACTGATCTCGAATTCGATCATCGATCGGGTCAGATCGATGCCTTGATCATTCCCATGGGCAAGTGGATGCGCAAGCAAAGCGGGGAAATACGGGTCCCATGGCATATGATCAGGACCATCGGAACGGATATGATCATCCTGGAAGTGGCCAGGGAATGAAAAAACGGGGAAGCCCGTTTTTTTTTGCTTTCTTGTGATGCGCTCCCAAGTGGGAGGAAGGAATGCACGAGGCATCTCCTCACCCTTTACGTGCTCTATACATAGACTGAAGAAGTGAAAGGCTTCAAGAAGATGCGATTATGGTAAAAGTAGGTGAAAGCACTGATGTTGACCGGAATGCACATCGCAGTTCTGGGTGGAGATGCTCGCCAATTGGAGATTATCCGTAAACTTACTGAGTTGGATGCGAAGATATCCCTTGTCGGTTTTGAACAATTGGATCATGCATTCACCGGGGCTACGAAAGAGAAAATGAGTGAAATTGATTTTTCCATGATGGACGCCATCATTTTACCGGTTCCGGGTACCAATCTTCAAGGGGAGATCGAAACCATCTTTTCAAATGAAAAAGTCGTGTTGACAGAAGAAATCTTAAGCAGGACACCTGACCATTGTACGATCTACTCCGGAATCACCAATGATTATTTAAGCGGGATCGTGGATGCGTC
Organism: Rossellomorea marisflavi; assembly: GCF_001274775.1. Classification (GTDB taxonomy): domain Bacteria; phylum Bacillota; class Bacilli; order Bacillales; family Bacillaceae_B; genus Rossellomorea; species Rossellomorea marisflavi. The sequence continues at coordinate 1,248,749 of NZ_LGUE01000001.1, read as the reverse complement.
AAAACGCGATCTTATTCAGCTGTTCGAAAGGGATGACGTCGCCATCTATAATTCCATCCCGACAGTAGAAGGTACGATCATGATGGCCATTCAACATACGGATTTCACCATCCATGGTTCGAATATCGTCATCCTCGGACTTGGACGTGTGGGGATGAGCGTGGCCAGGACCTTCCATCATCTCGGGGGCAGGGTGAAGGTGGGAGCAAGGAAAACCGAGCACTTGGCAAGGGCCTCAGAGATGGGACTGGATTCCTTCCAATTAGGTCAGCTGGAAAAGCATGTCGGGCAATGTGATATCTGTATCAATACCATTCCGGCTCCCATCATTACACCCAGGGTCATTGCAAAGATGCCCTCACATATCCTCGTTATCGACCTTGCTTCCAAACCGGGAGGGACCGACTTCCGATTTGCCGAGAAGCGTGGGATCAAGGCACTCCTTGCCCCGGGTCTCCCGGGTATCGTGGCACCGAAGACGGCAGGTCAGATCCTGGCCAATGTTCTATGCAAGCTGATGGATGATCGAAACAAAGGAAAGGGGAGTTCTACGTGAGCATTAAAGGAAAAAGAATCGGATTTGGTCTGACTGGTTCGCACTGTACCTATGATGAAGTATTCCCGCAAATCGAGAAACTGGTCAACGGGGGCGCGGATGTCCTGCCGGTCGTATCGTCAACCATGATGAATACGAACACACGGTTCGGAAAAGGGGAGGACTGGGTCAAGAGAATTGAAGACGTGACGGGACACAAAGTGATTGATTCAATCGTGAAAGCAGAGCCCCTCGGTCCGAAGATTCCCCTGGACTGTATGGTGATTTCGCCCCTTACAGGCAACACCATGAGTAAATTCGCCAACGCCATGACCGACTCCCCGGTCCTGATGGCGGCAAAAGCGACTTTGAGGAATCATCGTCCCGTTGTACTTGGGATCTCAACAAATGATGCCCTGGGGCTTAACGGTATCAATCTGATGAGGCTGATTTCCACAAAGGATATCTATTTCATCCCATTCGGCCAAGATGCACCTGAGCTAAAACCGAAATCCATGGTGGCACGGATGAGCTTGACTCAGGAGACAATCGAAGCCGCGATGGAGGGAAGGCAGCTTCAACCTGTCGTGATTGAACGGTATCTGGATTGATCGCAAGGGAAGGCTTCCGCATGGATAGCCTTCTTTTCCTTGTAAGAAAAAGAGTCTATTGAAAGAAGATTCTTTATGTTAGAATATACTTTATTATAGTAAATGGCTAAATTGCTATTATGAAAAGTTTTGGAAGGAGAGAGGATTTTGAATACAACGGAATTAAACGTGGCAGTCGTCGGTGCAACCGGGGCAGTCGGACAACAAATGCTGGAAACATTAGAAAAAAGGGATTTTCCGATAAAAAATCTGATCTTACTATCTTCTGCCCGTTCGGCAGGTTCAACAGTATCTTTTAGAGGAAAAGAGTATACGGTGGAAGAAGCGAAGCCCGAAAGCTTTGAAGGGGTGGATATTGCCTTGTTCAGTGCAGGGGGAAGCGTATCAAAGCTTCTTGCTCCAGAGGCAGTGAAAAGGGGGGCCATCGTAGTCGACAATACAAGTGCCTACCGTATGGATCCCGAAGTTCCGCTCGTTGTGCCTGAAGTAAATGAGGAAGATCTGAAACTTCATAAAGGCATCATTGCCAATCCCAACTGTTCGACAATCCAGATGGTTGCCGCACTAGAGCCATTGCGTAAAGCCTATGGACTGAAGAAGGTGATCGTTTCTACGTATCAAGCTGTATCCGGAGCCGGTGCAGTCGCCATAGATGAATTAAATGATCAGGCGCAGGCGATCCTGTCGGGCGATTCCTTTGAGCCGGGCGTCCTGCCGGTCAAAGGGGATAAAAAACATTATCAGATTGCCTATAATGTGATCCCTCAGATTGATCTGTTCCAGGAAAATGGTTTTACCTTCGAAGAAATGAAGATGATCAATGAAACGAAAAAGATCATGCATCAACCCGATTTGAAGGTGTCAGCCACATGTGTCAGACTCCCAGTAGTAACAGGTCACTCTGAAAGTGTATATATTGAGATTGATAAGGACTCCATTTCGGTGGGGGATATTCATGCGCAACTCACGGCAGCTCCGGGTGTAACCCTTCAGGATGTACCCGAGGAACAAATTTATCCGATGCCTGCCGATGCAGTAGGGAAGCCGGATGTTTTTGTCGGACGCGTGAGAAAAGACCTTGATGAAGACAACGGATTCCACATGTGGATCGTATCCGATAACCTTTTGAAAGGCGCTGCCTGGAATTCAGTGCAGATTGCTGAAAGCCTATTGAAATTGGGTCTGGTTAAATAAGCAGAAGAGGATCAAAACAACATACGACGACTAACTCAAGCAACCATCCCCCTACCTCTTGACCATTGATGAAGAGGTGTAGACATGAAAGTGATCGTCCAGAAATTCGGAGGTACTTCCGTAAGGGATGAATCAACAAGGCTGAAAGCCATCGCTCATACAAAAGAAGCCATCAGTGAAGGGTATAAGGTGGTCGTGGTCGTCTCCGCCATGGGGAGAAAAGGGGAGCCGTATGCAACCGACTCCCTTCTCGGACTCATAGGTGGAGGGAACACGAGAATCAGCAAAAGGGAACAGGACTTATTATTATCATGCGGAGAAATCATTTCGAGTCTCGTCTTTTCCAATATGCTCCTCGAGAATGGGGTGTGTTCCACGGCGCTGACCGGGGCTCAGGCAGGCTTTCGCACCAATGATGACTTTGGCAATGCCAGGATCATGGAAATGGATTGCGAAAGGATCAAAAAAGAACTTGATCTTCATGATGCCGTAGTGGTAGCCGGGTTTCAAGGAGCGACCCCCGGGGGTGATATCACGACGATCGGAAGGGGAGGGAGCGATACCTCCGCCTCCGCACTCGGCGTCGCCTTGGAGGCAGAGTATATCGATATCTTCACCGATGTGGAGGGAATCATGACGGCGGACCCACGCATTTCATCCAGGGCGCGCCCCATTAAGGTCGTATCCTATAATGAAGTATGCAATATGGCGTACCAGGGGGCAAAGGTCATTCATCCGCGAGCGGTTGAAATCGCCATGAACTCGAATGTACCCATCAGGATCCGGTCCACGTATTCGAAAGATCCGGGCACCCTCGTCACCACACCGGGCTACATGAAGGATCATGAACATTTCAGAAGTCACCCCGTCACAGGCATAGCCCATGTACAGTCCCTTACACAGATCAAGGTATTCGCACGGGAGGATCAATATGATCTGCAGGCGGAAGTGTTCAAGGCGATGGCGAGGGAAGGCATCTCCGTGGATTTTATCAACATTTCCCCTCGGGGGGTCGTATATACGGTTTCTTCCACTTTGAGCGATCGTGCCATTACCGTCCTGAAGGATCTCGGTCATGTTCCCCATGTGGAACGGGAATGCGCAAAGGTATCCGTGGTTGGAGCGGGGATGACCGGTGTTCCGGGTATCACATCCGTCATTGTGTCCTCCCTTTCTGATCTAGGTATCAGGATCCTGCAGTCTGCCGACAGTCATACAACCATCTGGGTACTCGTAAAAGAGAATGATCTTGTGAATGCCATCAATGCCCTTCATGATGCCTTTCAACTGCAAGAGAGGGATGCTGCCTGGTTAGCGCATCAATTTGAGGAGAGTGAATAGTTGTGAATTTTGGCCGTGTATCAACAGCGATGGTCACACCGTTTGATCGTAAAGGGAATATCGATTTTAATAAAACGACACAGTTGATCAATTATCTGATCGAACATGGGACTGATTCTCTCGTGATTGCCGGGACAACAGGAGAATCCCCGACGCTTACAAAAGAAGAGAAACTTGCATTATTCCGTCATGCAGTCAAAATCGCAGATGGCCGGATCCCTGTCATTGCAGGTACCGGAAGCAATAATACGAAGGAATCCATCGATCTGTCCAAAAAAGCGGAAGCGATCGGTGTCGATGCCATCATGCTTGTAGCACCATATTATAGTAAACCAAGTCAGGAGGGCATGTTCCTTCACTTCAAAGAAGTGGCAGACGCCGTCACATTGCCGGTCATGCTTTATAATGTCCCTGGAAGGTCCGCCGTCACCATTTCACCGGACACCATCATCCGACTATCGGAGGTTCCGAATATCATGTCGGTAAAAGAGGCAAGCGGCGACCTTGGTGCCATGACGAAGATCATCGCGTCCACAGCTGACGACTTCCTCGTATATTGTGGAGATGATGGTCTGACCCTGCCGGCCCTATCGATCGGTGCCGATGGAATCGTCTCTGTTGCTTCCCACATCATCGGGAAAGAAATGCAGCAAATGACAGAGGCCCATCTCTCTGGAGATACAAGTCGTGCAGCGAAACTGCATCAGGAGTTGCTGCCTTTGATGGAAGGGCTATTTGCAACCCCGAGCCCCGGACCTGTCAAAACCGCCCTGCAGCTTAAGGGTCTTGATGTCGGTTCAGTCCGCCTTCCGCTGATTCCACTGACGGAAGATGAAAGGAAGAGCCTCAGCAAACTTTTATCATGAAAACTCAAGTGAGGCTGAGACAAACATGTTTTAGTCATAGTAAAACCCGAATCATTTTTGCCTACGATAAAGCAAATGATTCGGGTTTTAAATTGGTTTAATGAACATTCAAATTTCATCGTTTCTAGCGGTTGATCGGAGTGCAAGACGAAGACTCCAGCGGGAAAAGTAGCTGATGTGAGACCCCGCAGGCGTGCCGAGGAGGCTCACGGGCTACCCGCGAAAAGCGAAGTCTTGCACGGAGATCATGAGCGGTAGTAAGATCCTATACTGATCGTGTTCGGCATTAAAGGGGCTTTTTTAGTTTTATCCCATCCGCATTCATCATATAGAGGTGTACTCTGTGATAAATTTCTAGGTCAAAGAAGGATTCCTCACGGCCATTCTCGAAATAGTACATATTCGAACGTGCACTTTTCTACATAGACGTCAGCCAGAAAGTAGAGGATAATTTTGGTTGTATTATGAAAAGGGTTTCCTTTATAATGATTTTAACTGATATAAGATCGGGGAAAGCACAACATAGGAGGACATAATGGTGAGTAATAGCAAAGTGAAACATGAAGAAATCAAGATCATCCCCTTGGGCGGAGTAGGGGAAATCGGTAAGAATATGTATATTGTAGAAGTCGATGAAGATATTTTCGTCATCGATGCAGGGTTGATGTTCCCTGAAAATGAAATGCTCGGGATCGATATCGTCATACCGGACATCCAATACCTTGAACAAAACCGCGGGAGAGTAAAAGGGATTTTCCTTACCCATGGTCATGAAGACAGCATCGGGGCCATTTCTTACCTATTGGATAAGGTGCGGGCACCGGTTTACGGGACAAGATTGACCAATGCACTTGTGAAGGCAAGACTGAAAGATGAGCAGGTGCGCACCGACGTAAAGTTCTACACCATTCATTCGGACAGCAGGCTTCAGTTCAACGGTGTAGATGTGACGTTCTTCAAGACGACTCACAGCATACCGGACTCTGTAGGAGTTTGCATCCATACGTCCCAAGGGGCCATCGTGCATACAGGCGAATTCAAGTTCGATCAGTCCGCTAAGCACTTCTATCGTCCAGACCTTGGAAAGATGGCGCAGATCGGTGAGGAGGGAGTACTCTGTCTCCTGTCGGACAGCACTGAAGCCGAAAGACCTGGTTTCACCACATCGGAATCGGTCATTGAAACGCATCTGAACAGTGCGTTCAGAAAAGCAAGGGGGCGGGTGATCGTCGCTTGTTTCGCCTCGAATCTCATCAGGCTCCAGCAGGTATTCGATGCAGCTGAACAGAACAAGCGGAAAGTCGTGGTTGTAGGCAAAAGCCTGAAAAGAGTATACGATGTCGCCCTGAAGCTTGGGTATCTCCACGTCCGTGAAGACTTGATCATAGGCATCGACCAGATCGGTGAATTCTCAAGTGATGAAGTGGTCATCCTTGCCACCGGCTCACATGGAGAACCATTCGAGGCACTTCAGCGCATGGCCAAGCGTTCCCACAGGCATGTGAACATCGAGAAGGGTGATACCGTTCTGATTACGGCGACGCCATCACCGGGCATGGAAGTGATCGCTGGGAGAACGATCGACATGGTGTACAGAGCGGGAGCAGAAGTATTGACCGCTGATAAGAAAGTACATGTTTCCGGTCATGGGTCACAGGAAGATCTGAAACTTATGCTCAATATCATGAAACCGAAATACTTCGTTCCGATCCAAGGGGAATATAAGATGCTTATTGCCCATAGTAAGATCGCTCATGATATCGGCCTTCCTTTCAAGCAAATCTTCATCCTCGACAAGGGAGATATCCTACAGTATAAAGACGGGAAGATGAGGATGGGCGGCCGGGTCCAGGCCGGCAATGTACTGATCGATGGGATCGGAGTAGGAGATGTCGGCAATATCGTCCTCAGGGACAGAAGACTCCTATCTGAAGATGGTGTATTCACTGTCGTCGTCACGATCAACCGGAAGTCCAAGAGCATTGTAGCAGGACCGGAAATCATCTCCAGAGGGTTCGTATACGTGAGGGAATCGGAAGCTCTCATCGAGAAAGCGTCAGAAATCGTCGAGAGTGTGGTCCATAATTATCTGCAGAAAGGGTCATTCGAATGGACGACCATCAAGCAGGATGTAAGGGACCAGCTCAACTACTTCTTATACAATAAAACGAAAAGAAGACCGATGATTCTCCCGATCATCATGGAAGTTTAATCCAAGAAGGCTATCTGTTGTCCATGCAGATAGCCTTTCCGTTTTACGCAAGGGTATAAATCCTCCCCTTTATTGAATAATAATGGTATGCACAAAGCGAAAAGGAGTTGGACTTATGGATACAAGAATGGAACAGGAAGATCAGCCGGGCAAGGATGATAAAGATAAACCGTCAGGCTTGATGGAGAAGATCCAACAGCTGGGACAAACCAATGTGCCACAGCTTTCACAGGACTCAAATATTCACTGTCTGACAATCGTGGGACAGATCGAGGGCCATATGCAGCTCCCACCACAAAATAAAACAACGAAATATGAGCATATCCTTCCTCAGCTCGTGGCCATTGAACAGAATCCTAAAATCGAAGGGCTCGTCGTCATACTCAACACCGTCGGCGGAGATGTGGAAGCGGGTCTTGCCATATCAGAGATGATTGCATCGCTCTCTAAGCCGACAGTATCCCTTGTTCTTGGCGGAGGGCACAGCATAGGTGTCCCGATTGCCGTTTCGTGTGACTATTCATTCATCGCGAGCACTGCCACCATGACAATCCATCCTGTACGATTGACCGGCCTTGTGATCGGAGTGCCGCAGACATTCGAGTATCTGGACAAGATGCAGGATCGCGTCGTGAGCTTTGTAACCAAGCACAGTAACATTTCTGAATCAGATTTCAAGGACCTTATGTTCGCAAAGGGGAACCTTACACGTGATATCGGGACGAACGTCGTCGGTGATGATGCGGTCAAATACGGACTCATCAATGGGATCGGAGGGATCGGTCAAGCCATCAAGAAAATCAATGAGCTGATCGAACTGAACCGTACCGATGATGGGGAGGGACTGATCCAATGATCCTCTACACCATCATTCCCCAGGAAGCCGTATTCGCGACAGACCCAGAAGTATATGCCTCCCAGATGATGATCGACTACGAAGGAGTGCCGCTGATGGTCCAGAAGGAAGAGGAGAATTACCGGGTGTTGAGGGTGATGAGCAGTGATCCTTCCCATTTCCTCGACAATCGCTTCTCTCCTGGAATGATCCTTGGTAATTAAGGCATAAAGAGGATTCTTTCACCATGTAGGGTATGGTATACTAAAAAAGAGACATAAGATGAACATGACGGATGGGGACTGACACCTGTGGCGAAGAAGGATGCCGATAAGGGTCAGCCCTTTCTTCATCTTCACGTACATAATCCGAAAGACTTCTTAAGAATTTAGGTGAATTGAATTGGCGAAAAAAAAGAAAAGGAAAAAAAAGGGTTCTAACACCAACGCACTGAAGCAGACCATAAAATATGAAATCACCGGCTTGATGCTGTTGACACTCAGTTTGATCTCCGTCATCAAGTTGGGGGCGGTGGGAAGGGCCGTGGTCCATTTCTTCCGGTTCTTCATGGGAGAATGGTATATGGCAGCCCTGCTTCTCATGATCTACATCGCGGGATACCTGATGGTGAAACGGGAAGTACCGCTTCTCTTCAGCAGGAGATTGGTAGGGATATATATCATCGTGGCGAGCTTCCTGCTCCTCAGCCACGTGAAGCTTTTCGATCTGCTGAGCAATGATGGTGCCTTTGAGCATCCGAGTGTCATCATGAACACATGGGATCTCTATTGGATGGATATCAGGGGAGAATCCAGTACCTCCGACATCGGAGGCGGGATGATCGGCAGCGTCCTGTTCGCCGTGTCCTATTTCCTCTTTGATTCACAGGGGGCACGGATCATGAGTGCGACCTTCATCATCATCGGGATCATCCTGGTGACCGGTCGATCCCTTGGAGATGTACTCGGTCGGATCGGAAAAAGATTCGGGGCATTCATCACCTCCCAGTGGGAAGCATTCAAGGTGGATATGGCAGAATGGAAAGAAGAAAAAGCGAAAAAGAAGCTGGAAAAGCCAGCTGTTGAAAAGAAAATGCAGGAGAAGGAAACGAAGGTGCCTTCCGTCGATCCGATACCAGATGTTGAGCCTCAGGTCGATACCCGTGAACCGATCATATCGAATTTTGCCGAGAAGGCCTATGCCCATGAACGCTCCGATAAAGAAGAGCCGGTAGCAGGGGAGCCGAAAGATGATTCAACTGATAAGGGCGTTCAGGATGATGCTCCTCCGATCACCTTCACCGAAGTTGAAAATAAAGATTATAAGCTTCCGTCGATATCTCTGTTGAAAAGTCCGAAAAAGACAGATCAGAGCAACGAATACCAGCTGATCCACGCGAATGCCGCAAAGCTCGAACGCACCTTCCAAAGCTTTGGTGTCAAAGCGAAAGTGACTCAGGTCCATCTTGGGCCTGCCGTAACCAAATATGAAGTGCACCCGGATGTCGGGGTGAAGGTGAGCCGCATCGTCAATCTCAGCGATGATCTCGCATTGGCGCTCGCTGCAAAAGACATCAGGATCGAAGCACCGATACCGGGGAAATCGGCTATAGGAATCGAAGTGCCGAATTCGGAAGTGGCCATGGTATCCCTCAGGGAAGTGCTCGAATCAAAGGAAAAAAACAAACCTGATTCAAAACTCCAGATCGGATTGGGCAGGGATATTACAGGGGAAGCCGTACTTGCCGAACTGAATAAGATGCCCCATCTCCTTGTAGCGGGAGCCACGGGTAGCGGGAAGAGTGTGTGCATCAACGGCATCATCACGAGTATCCTCATGAGGGCCAAGCCCCATGAAGTCAAACTCATGATGATCGATCCCAAAATGGTGGAGCTCAATGTGTATAACGGAGTTCCCCACTTGCTGGCGCCCGTCGTGACGGAGCCAAAGCGTGCCTCTCAGGCATTGAAAAAAGTCGTGAATGAAATGGAGCGCAGATATGAGCTCTTCTCCCATACAGGGACGCGGAATATTGAAGGGTACAATGACTATGTCAAAAGACAAAACCTTGAGAACGAAGATAAACAGCCGCTTCTTCCTTATATCGTGGTCATCGTCGACGAGCTTGCCGACTTGATGATGGTTGCATCGAACGATGTAGAGGATGCCATTACCCGTCTTGCGCAGATGGCCCGTGCGGCAGGGATCCATCTGATCATTGCCACACAGCGACCGTCGGTGGATGTCATCACAGGTGTCATCAAGGCGAATATCCCTTCAAGGATTGCCTTTGCGGTATCTTCCATGACCGATTCACGAACCATCCTTGATTCGGGAGGAGCAGAGAAACTCCTCGGAAGGGGCGATATGCTCTTCATGCCTGTCGGTGCTTCCAAACCGACCAGGGTTCAGGGGGCTTTCTTATCCGATGAAGAAGTGGAAGAAGTCGTCGACTTCGTCATATCGCAGCAAAAAGCTCAGTACCAAGAAGAGATGATCCCGGATGAAGTCCAGGAAGAATCCGGCAGTGGGGAAGCGGAAGATGAGCTGTATGATGATGCAGTCCAATTGATTGCTGAAATGCAGACTGCTTCTGTATCCATGCTGCAGCGACGTTTCAGGATCGGCTATACAAGAGCTGCCAGGATCATCGATGAAATGGAAGTACGGGGAGTCGTCGGACCGTATGAAGGAAGCAAGCCCAGGAGCGTCCTCGTAGGCAAGCCTTCCGAAGAACAATCCTCCTAAGAGCCCATACCCCTTATAACATGAGCTGAAAGACCCCGCTTGAGCATCTGCTCAAGCGTTTTTTTTTATCAAAATCAAAAAGTTATCCACCAATGAGTTATACTATTGGTAACGCTTTCTATAAAAGTGTATTGTTTCATTAGTGTGAACATTGCTACATATGCGCGTTGAAAATGTAAAAAACAGGGCGTTTATTGATAAAAACATGAAAAAATCAAGGGTTTTTTCCATATGGAAGGGCATTTGGAAGATAAATTTTTTAATAAATCATTTTTTTCGACAAAATCACACAATGCTATTTATTTATGTTTTGAAAAGTGTTATAGTATTTTCGATTAGTAGGAAAGATATACATCAGAGGTCTGATGACTTGAGAAAATTTGGTGGTGGTTCCGTTGACAATTAAGACAGACAATCGGCATTTGTATTTGCAGGTCATTGATCGCTTGAAGAAAGACATCGAAGCGGGGATGTACAGAGAGAAAGAAAAACTTCCTTCCGAATTCGACCTTTCCAAACAGCTCGGCGTTAGTCGCGCTACGCTGAGGGAGGCACTCAGGATCCTTGAGGAAGAGAGTGTCATCGTCAGGCGGCATGGAGTCGGTACATTTGTCAATGCCAAACCCCTCTTCACTTCGGGTATCGAACAGCTCAGCAGCGTGACCAATATGATCAGGCAGGCTGGGATGGATCCGGGGACTATTTTTTTGAGCTCGACGACCCAGGAAGCAACCGAGGAAGATATGAAACGCTTCTCATTGAAAGAACCGGAGGATGTCATCCTCATCGAGAGGGTGCGTACGGCGAATGGGGAACCTGTCGTCTACTGCATGGATAAGATCCCGGCGAGGATCATGCCGCGGAACTTCACCCATGAAGACAATTCCATCTTCTCCGTTCTGGAGAAAAGGGAGAATAAGAGAATCACATATGCGGGGGCACATATCGAGCCTCTCGGATATCATGATAAAATCTCCCCGATCCTGAACTGCGAGCCTGAAACGGCACTTCTTGTGCTGAAACAGATGCACTTCAGTGAGAATGATGAACCGATCCTCTATTCGGTGAACTACTTCCGCTCGGATAAGTTCAGCTTTCACGTGCTTAGGAAGCGTGTATGATCCGCCTTTCTACTAATTTATAACAATACTAGGGGGTACTCAGGTGAAAAAGCGTAAATTTGGTTTGGCGATGTCATTCGTGTTGGCTGCAGGAACAATTCTAGGTGCATGTGGAACAAGCGATGACAAAGATAATGCAAGTGACGGGAAAGGCAAGGATGATAACTTCACAGTGGCAATGGTAACAGATGTCGGCGGTGTTGATGATAAATCATTCAACCAATCAGCTTGGGAAGGCCTTCAAGCTTACGGTAAAGAAAATGACTTGGAAAAAGGAAAAAAAGGATTCGATTACCTTCAATCCCAATCCGATGCTGATTATGCTACCAACCTGAACAACTTGGCTCGCCAAGACTTTGACTTGATATATGGAATTGGATTCATGATGAAAGGTGCGATCGAAGATATCGCCAGCCAACAGAAGGACTCTCACTTCGCCCTTGTGGATGAAGTTGTAGATCAACCGAATGTTGCCAGCATCATGTTCAAAGAGCAGGAAGCTTCTTTCCTAGCGGGAGTAGCGGCTGGTCTTGCAACCAAAACCAATAAAATCGGATTCATCGGCGGAGTGGAGAGCCCGGTTATCGAGCGTTTCCATTCAGGATTCATCGCCGGTGTCAAAGCAAGTAACCCTGATGCAGAAATCGTTGCAGACTATGCTGGTGCTTTCGATAAAGCAGAGCTTGGTCAGACGATTGCTTCAAAAATGTACTCTTCTAAAGTAGATGTCATCTTCCACGCAGCTGGTGGAACAGGTAACGGATTATTCAAAGAAGCGCGTGATCTGAAAGCAAAAGATCCTTCCCGTGAGCTTTGGGCGATCGGTGTCGACTCTGACCAGGTAGACGAAGGAAAAGTGGGAGACCACAACATCGTCCTGACTTCTGCCCTTAAACGAGTGGACAACGCGGTTAAAGATGTAGCGACTCAAGCGAAGGACGGAGATTTCCCTGGTGGGAAAGAAATCTTGTTCGGTCTTAAAGAAGACGGTGTAGGTCTTGCGGAAGTGAACGAAGAACTTTCCAATAAAGACGAAGTCGTGAAAGCCGTTGATGAGTGGAAAGAAAAAATCAAGAGCGGTGACGTGGAAGTACCTTCTTCCATCAAAGACGCTGAAAGCTTCAAAGCCAACTGATTATAGTTCATTGGGGATAAGCGGGCCAAGGATAGCCGGTCTCTTATCCCTTTTTTGCAGCAAAATATAAGAAAATTGAAAATCTAATTGAAGGGTAGAAACCGATTCTATCTTTCACTTAGTTTTTTACAAGGGAAATCGATCTTAAGGTCTGACCTCTAACTACTAGATAAATTGTCCCTAGCCTATCGCAAGGAGTGAATAAAATGGATTATGTAATCGAGATGCTGAATATCCGCAAGGAGTTCCCAGGCATCGTAGCTAACGACAATATTACTCTCCAGCTCAAACAAGGTGAAATTCATGCGCTTCTTGGTGAAAATGGAGCCGGTAAGTCCACGTTGATGAACGTGTTGTTCGGACTCTATCAACCTGAACAGGGTGAGATCCGCGTGCGGGGTAAAAAGGTGGACATCACGAATCCCAACATTGCCAATGATCTCGGGATCGGAATGGTCCACCAGCATTTCATGCTCGTAGATACGTTCACTGTAACGGAGAACATTATCCTCGGCCGGGAACCAAAATCAGGTGCAACGGTGGATATTAAAAAAGCTGAAAAAGAAATATCGGATATATCTGAGAAGTATGGCCTGAGGGTCGACCCTTCTGCAAAAATCTCAGATATTTCAGTAGGGATGCAGCAGAGGGTGGAGATCCTTAAAACACTTTACCGCGGAGCTGAAATCCTGATCTTCGATGAGCCGACCGCCGTCCTGACGCCACAGGAAATCAAAGAGCTGATCCAGATCATGAAGACCTTGATCAAAGAAGGAAAATCCATCATCCTTATCACTCACAAACTGAAGGAAATCATGGAAGTGTGCGATAATGTAACCGTTATCAGAAAAGGAAAAGGAATCGGTACTGTCAGCGTGTCAGACACCAACCCTAATCACCTGGCAAGCCTCATGGTCGGAAGGGAAGTCACCTTCAAAACGGAAAAGATTCCTGCGTCACCTAAGGAAGTGGTTCTCGAAGTTCGCGACCTCCAAGTGAAGGACTCCCGGAATGTGCCGGTCGTGAAAGGATTGAACCTCGACCTGAAAGCAGGAGAGATCCTCGGTATTGCAGGAGTCGATGGAAACGGTCAAAGTGAACTGATTGAAGCCATCACCGGCCTCATGAAAGCAGACAGTGGTTCGATCAAGCTGAATGGCAAAGAGATTTTGAACATGAAACCGAGGAAGATCTATGAAGCGGGTGTCGGGCATATCCCGCAAGACCGTCATAAGCACGGGTTGGTACTGGACTTCCCGATCGGTGAAAATATCGTTCTTCAAAACTACTATAAAAAACCGTATTCAAATAAAGGCATCCTGAGCTATAAAAATATTTACAATCATGCAAGGAAAATCATCGCAGAGTTTGATGTTCGTACGCCGTCGGAATACACACTGGCAAGATCCTTGTCCGGGGGGAATCAGCAAAAGGCGATCATCGGAAGGGAAGTCGATAAAGATCCGGATCTTCTCATCGCCGCACAGCCTACCCGTGGCCTCGATGTTGGGGCAATCGAATTCATCCACAGGCGTCTCATCGAGCAGCGGGACAACGGAAAAGCCGTATTGCTGCTTTCGTTCGAACTGGATGAAATCCTGAATGTAAGCGACCGTATTGCTGTGATCTATGAAGGACAGATTGTCGCGATCGTCGATCCAAAAGAAACGACGGAACAGGAGCTCGGCCTCTTGATGGCTGGTTCGAAAGGGAAAGGAACGGGGGAAACATCACATGTCTAATCGTCTAACTAATATATTGATCCCTATCATATCAGTGGTCCTTGGCATCCTTGCCGGTACCATCATCATGCTCGTGAGCGGGTATAATCCGATTGAAGGGTATTCCGCCCTATGGGACGGGATCTTCGGTGAAGTCTACTTCGTAGGGGAAACACTCCGTCAGATGACACCTCTGATCCTAGCGGGTCTAGCCGTTGCATTTGCATTCAGGACAGGCTTGTTCAATATCGGGGTTGAAGGACAGCTTATCGTGGGGTGGCTTGCAGCCGTGTGGGTGGGTACATCCTTCGGCGATCTGCCAAAGTTCATCCATTTGCCGCTCGCTGTCATCGCAGCCGCATTGGCCGGCGCCTTATGGGGGTTCGTTCCAGGACTTTTGAAAGCCCGGTTCAGGGTGCACGAAGTCATCGTAACCATCATGATGAACTATATCGCCCTGCAGGCATCGAATGCCATCGTACGTGATGTATTGACAGATAGAAAGGAACGGACGGATTATGTAGCGGAATCAGCTTCCCTGAAGTCGCCATTCCTTGAATCCATCACCGACTTCTCACGCTTGCACTGGGGAATCATCATTGCCCTTGCGTGTGCATTCATCATGTGGTTCCTTCTTGAAAAGACTTCCCGTGGATACGAACTGCGTGCTGTCGGTTTCAACCAGAACGCGTCTCAATATGCCGGAATGAACGTGAACGGCAATATCATCCTGTCCATGGTCATTTCAGGAGCGTTTGCAGGGCTTGCCGGTTCCATGGAGGCTCTGGGGACATTCGGTTATGCATCCATCAAGGGGGGCTTCACAGGAGTCGGATTTGATGGGATTGCGGTAGCGCTCTTGGGCGGAAATGCAGCAATCGGGGTCATCTTCGCAGCACTGCTTTTCGGTGGCTTGAAGGTCGGGGCCCTGAATATGCCGCTGGATGCAGGAATTCCGAATGAGCTGGTCGATATCATTATCGCCCTTATCATCTTCTTTGTGGCATCAGGTTATATCATCCGCTATATGATTCAACGATTCAGAAAAAAGGGGGTGAAATAAGTGGGGTTCATCGATATCTTAACCATACTTATTCCATCAACATTATTGTGGGCATCACCACTTATTTTCACATCACTTGGTGGAGCATTCTCAGAGCGATCAGGGGTCGTCAATATCGGCCTGGAGGGATTGATGGTCATCGGAGCCTTCTCCTCCATCGTCTTTAACCTTGCATTTGCCGATACGTTCGGAGCTGCCACGCCGTGGGTATCCCTCCTTGTCGGGATGCTTGCAGGTGCATTGATTTCCATTCTTCACGCTGTCGCATCGATCAGCTTCAGAGCTGACCAGACCGTTTCAGGTGTGGCCATCAATCTCCTTGCTGTTGGTTTGACGCTTTTCCTTGTAAAGCGCATTTACGGAAAAGGCCAGACAGATATCATTTCAGAAGGGTTCTCAAAAATCGATGTGCCTGTTCTTCATAAGATACCGGTGATCGGTGACATCTTCTTCAGCAATACGTACTGGCCGCCGTTTGTGGCAATCATCGCGGCATTCCTTGTTTGGTTCATCATGTTCAAAACGCCATTCGGTTTGCGTCTGCGCTCTGTCGGGGAACATCCCATGGCAGCTGACACGATGGGCATAAACGTGACGCGAATGAGATATATCGGCGTCATCCTCTCCGGAGCCTTTGCTGGCATCGGGGGCGGAGTATATGCGCAGTCGATTTCATCTGATTTCAGTCATGCTACCATCAGCGGACAAGGCTTCATGGCCCTGGCTGCGCTGATCTTCGGAAAATGGCATCCGCTTGGCGCCATGGGCGCAGCAATCTTCTTCGGATTCGCTCAGAGCCTAAGCATCATCGGAAGCAGCCTTCCGCTATTTGAAAATATACCAAGCGTTTACCTATTGATCGCACCTTACGTTCTTACGATCCTGGCTCTGACAGGATTCATCGGACGTGCAGATGCACCCAAAGCTCTTGGAACACCTTATATCAAAGGAAGTCGTTAATGGAAAGGAGCCCTTCATAAAGGGCTCCTTTTGCATGTTTTCCGTGTTTTTCTCATATAATAGCCCATTAAGGTTTTACCAGCAGAGGAAGATGCTTGAAAACGCGTGCGGCAAACATGTATAGTTAGACGTAAATACCCGCAAAATATAGGTGTTTATGCAAGATATGAAGGAGGCTTGAGCCGAATGTCTGATATTAACGAAGTGATCAAGAAGAAGAACGGATATACGCTACATATCGTCAAAACTGAAAAATTCAAAACAAACAGCATCGTCTTTAAAATGAAGGCGCCTTTGGATCAAGATACCGTGACATTGAGAGGGCTGCTGCCGCATGTGATGCAAAGCAGTACTAAATCCTACCCGTCCACGACTACACTGCGTTCCCACCTTGATGAACTATATGGGGCGAACTTTTTTGTCGACCTTGGAAAGAAGGGGGAGTACCATATCGTCAGCATGTCTGTTGAGATAGCCAATGAAAAGTTTCTCGCTGATTCTGAACCACTCCTTCAAAAAGGAATCGAATTTTTAACGGAGGTCCTTTTCAATCCCCATGCCACCGATGAATTCGACCCTGCAACGGTCGAGAAAGAGAAGCGGAATCAAAAAATCCGGATTCAATCGGTCTACGATGACAAAATGAGGTATGCGAACTCCCGTCTGGTGGAGGAAATGTGCAAAGGCGAGCGATTCGCCCTTCACGTCAACGGAGAGAAGGACGAAGTCGATGCGATTACACCGAAGGCGCTTTATGATTACTATGAGCGCGTCATGCAGGAAGATCAATTTGATCTTTATGTGATCGGCGACGTCGATGCGGATGAAGTAGAAAAGCTGTGCGATGGTCTCATGAATCTTTCCGAACGGGATCCTAAGCGTGTCGACCAAGGTATTCAAAAGCAAATCCAGAAGGAAAATGTCATCAAGGAACAGCAGGATGTCAAACAGGGGAAATTGAATATCGGCTACCGTACCCATACTCAATATGGCGATGAGGACTATTTTGCGCTTCAGGTCTTCAATGGGATATTCGGTGGATTCTCCCACTCCAAACTGTTCATCAATGTACGTGAAAAAGCAAGCCTTGCCTACTATGCAGCAAGTCGCCTCGAAAGCCACAAAGGGCTACTCATGGTCATGAGTGGAATCGAGTCGAAGAATTATGATCAAGCGGTGGGAATCATCGATGAGCAGCTTCAAGCCATGAAGGCCGGTGATTTCACTAGTGATGAGCTGGAACAGACCAAGGCAGTCATGCGCAATCAGATGCTTGAAACCATCGATACCCCGCGTGGTCTTGTGGAAGTCCTGTACCAAAACGCCTTTGCCGGTATCGATATCGGCTTGAGTGACTGGCTCGCAAAAATCGATGCAGCCACAAAGGATGAAGTGGTGAAAGCGGCCAATAAAGTTGAACTTGATACGATTTACTTTTTAACAGGAACGGAGGGGTAATGATATGAAGAAGATTACCTTCGGTCAGCTGCAGGAAAACCTTTATTATGAGAAGATGGCAAACGGGTTGGATGTGTACATCCTTCCTAAGGAAGGATTCAATAAAACCTATGCAACCTTCACGACAAAATATGGAAGCATCGATAACCATTTCGCCCCTCTCGGAGAGGAAGAATTGGTCAAAGTTCCAGACGGCATCGCCCATTTCCTCGAGCATAAGCTTTTTGAAAAAGAAGACGGAGATGTGTTCCAGCAGTTCAGTAAGCAAGGCGCTTCTGCCAACGCCTTCACGTCATTCACGCGCACAGCCTATCTTTTCTCCAGTACCACTAACGTGGAGCGGAATCTGGAAACACTGATCGACTTTGTGCAGGATCCTTACTTTACGGAAAAAACAGTTGAAAAAGAAAAGGGGATCATCGGACAGGAAATCACCATGTATGATGATAACCCCGATTGGCGCCTGTATTTCGGCGTGATTGAAAATATGTACAAAAATCATCCTGTCAAGATTGACATAGCAGGGACGATCGAGTCCATTACACCTATCACGAAAGACATGCTCTATCAGTGCTACGGCACGTTCTATCATCCGAGTAATATGTTGCTGTTCGTTGTCGGTTCCGTGGACCCTGAGGCTATTATGAATCAGGTCAGGGAAAATCAAGGCAAAAAGGATTATGAAAAGATGCCTGAAATCAAAAGGGAATTCGATCAGGAACCCGATGAAGTGGCAGAAAAGAAAAAAGTCCTGAAAATGAACGTGCAAAGCCCAAAATGTTTGGTTGGCCTGAAGGCATCCGACCCCCATCAGCAAGGCAAGGAAATGCTGAAGCAGGAGCTTTCCATTAACGTTTTCCTTGATATTTTGTTCGGGAAAAGTTCAAATCACTATTCGGACCTTTATAATGACGGGCTGATCGATGAAACGTTCAGTTATGATTATACCCAGGAAAATGGGTTTGGTTTCCTAACTGCCGGTGGGGATACGGAGAAGCCGGATGAATTGGCCGATCGCATTCAGGCCCTCCTTCTGAAGGCTGTGAACGAACCGATCGTGACCGAAGAAAACCTGGCGAGGACGAAGAAGAAGAAAATCGGAGCCTTCCTCCGTGCCATCAATTCTCCTGAGTTCATTGCCAATCAGTTTACCCGCTATGCATTCAATGAAATGGATCTATTCGATGTCGTACCGACACTTGAAAGTCTGTCTGTGGACGACATCACCAATGCAGCCGCAGGTCTGATTGATGAAAAACGGATGACCGTATGCCAGGTTGTACCAAATTCATGATGCTTGAAGGGGAACTGTCCATAACCGGCAGTTCCCCTTCTTGTGTAAAGGAGGAATGATCATGAAATTCGCTCTCATTACCGGTGCTTCTGGAGGTATCGGTAAAAGCACGGCAAAGAAGCTTGCCAGTGAGGGATGGAGTCTGTATCTCCATTATCATCGAAATGAAGAAGCCATCACAACATTGATGGAGGAGATTAAAGGAGTGGACGTGATACCGGTCAAAGCGGATCTCACTTCCTCCGGGGGAGTGGGGAAACTGATTGAACAGATCTTTGATCTGGACGCCATTGTGTACTGCAGTGGAACGTCTCACTGGGGACTGTTCCAAGATCTGTCCGAAGAAAGCATGGATGAGATGATCAGCCTGCATGTAAAGAGCCCGATGCTCCTGGTACAAGCCTTACTTCCGAAGTTGGTCAGGAAAAAAGGATCCATTGTGCTCATGAGCTCCATATGGGGCCAGACGGGTGCATCCTGCGAAGTCGTTTATTCTGCTGTGAAAGGAGCCCAGCTTTCATTTGTAAAGGCCCTTAGCAAAGAGGTAGCTCTTAGCGGCGTAAGGGTCAACGCAGTGGCCCCTGGTGCTGTGAGTACCAATATGCTCTCCGGTTTTACAGAAGAAGACGTCCAGGGGATCAAAGAGGAAATCCCCATGGGGGAACTCGCCCACCCCGACCAAATAGCAGACGCCGTGGACTTCCTCCTCTCACCAAAAGCAGCTTACATAACCGGCCAAACCCTATCCGTCAACGGGGGCTGGTACACCTAGAAAAGCGGATTCGGGGAGAACTGACCCGACAAGCATAAGGACGTCAGGACAGAAAGGCGTCCTATGCCTTTATGGTCTGAGGGAGTTATGACCTCGAGGGTCACCCCGGAGCAGCTGGACAAAAGAAAAGCGGATTCGGGGAGAATTGACCCGACATGCCTCCATTGAAATTTTGAGACCGTACGCATAATTCCCTTGAAAAGATGCAAACTAAGCTTGTATCTCAATAAAGGAGGTCATATGACATGTCAGTATTAGAAAACTGGTCTGATTGGAAAAACTTCTTGGGTGATCGCTTGCACCAGGCTCAGCACAGCGGGATGGAAAACGAAACCGTGAATGATCTTGCTTATCAAATCGGTGACTACCTTTCCAAACAGGTGGAAGCTAAGAACGATCAAGAAAGAGTCCTTGCAGATCTTTGGTCTGTTGCTTCACCTGATGAGCAGCATGCTATCGCCAACATGATGGTCAAGCTTGTCAACAATAACGGAACTCGCTAAAGAGAGGGGATTTTCCCTCTCTTTTTTACATTGTCCCATCCAACGTGAAAAATAGAGAAAATGTAGGCAATTATGTAGGTTTTTCTTTTATATTAGAAAAAAATACTTTATTATAATACCTAGAGTTTAAAATCCCCGAATCTGGATCATTGCCTTTGAAGGAGGAAACCCGATGGAAAGGAAAGAATGGTACCTGGAATATGAGATTCAAAAGAACCGACCCGGCCTGTTGGGGGATATTTCTTCCCTGCTTGGTATGCTCTCGATCAATATCGTCACCATCAATGGAGTGGACGAAGGGAGACGGGGAATGCTGCTCCTTGCTGACACGGATGAGCAGATCGGAAGACTCGAATCGATCCTGCAGACGATGGATACCATCAATGTAACCAAGCTTCGAGAACCGAAACTGAGGGATCGCCTCGCTGTCAGGCATGGACGTTACATCCAGCGGGATGCAGATGATAAAAAGACCTTCCGTTTCGTCCGGGATGAGCTCGGGCTCCTTGTCGATTTCCTTGCAGAACTATTCAAGCAGGAAGGACACAAGCTTGTGGGGCTGCGTGGTATGCCCCGCGTGGGGAAAACGGAATCCATCGTCGCTTCGAGCGTTTGTGCCAACAAAAAATGGCTATTCGTTTCTTCCACTTTATTAAAGCAGACCATCAGAAGCAAACTGATCGAAGATGAATATTCAGACGATAATCTCTTCATCATTGACGGGATCGTATCCACCCGGAGGGCAAATGAACAGCATTGGCAGCTTGTCAGGGAAATCATGCGCATGCCGGCGGTCAAAGTGATTGAGCATCCCGATGTATTTGTACAAAACTCCGAGTATACCCTGGAGGATTTCGATTACATCATCGAATTGCGGAACAATCCTGAAGAGGAAATTACATATGAATTGGTCGAACAAAATAATTTATTTCAAAATTCCGATTTCGGCGGTTTTGATTTTTGATATTGGAAGGTGTTAAAAAGTGTCTGAATTAGGAAAACGTTTAAAAGATGCAAGGGAGTCTAAAGGCTATAGCCTCGACGATCTGCAGCGGATCACGAAGATCCAGAAACGCTATTTGACCGGAATCGAGGAAGGTTCGTATGATTCCATGCCCGGTAAATTTTATGTGAGGGCCTTCATCAAGCAGTACTGTGAAGCGGTCGGCCTGCCACCTGAAGAAATCTTTGAAGAGTACAAGTCCGAAATCCCTGTTACACAGCACGAAGAAATCCCAGATTCCCTTTCAAGGGTCCAGACAAGAAAGACGGTGTCCGAAAGTTCCTCGAAGGTCCTCGATTTCATCCCGACGTTGCTTATCGTGGTGGTGATCATCGGCATCCTCTTTGTCCTGTGGGTCTTCATCCAAGGGAAAATGGGCAATGATGATGCTGCAGACAACGATACGAATAAAAACAGCCAGGTAGCGGTGGACGAGAAGGATGTACCGAAGGAAGATGATGGTGAAAAAACATCATCTGACAAAGAAGAAAAACCTGCAGCCGATGAGGATAAAAAGCAGGATAAAGAAGATGAATCAAAAGATACTAAAAAAGAGAATGCACAATCGCTCGAGCAGACTTCTGTGCAGGGATACAAGACGACCTACGAACTGAAGGGAACAGATCAATTCAATCTTTCGTTATCTGCTGACGGTGATTCGTGGATAGGTGTGTATAATGAAAATGATAAGGTGTTATTTGAAGGCACCTTGACGAAAGGTAGCAAAGAGGATTTCGATTTCTCAGGAGAATCACAGGCC
The DNA here is from genome assembly GCF_001274775.1 of Rossellomorea marisflavi. Taxonomy (GTDB): domain Bacteria; phylum Bacillota; class Bacilli; order Bacillales; family Bacillaceae_B; genus Rossellomorea; species Rossellomorea marisflavi. The sequence continues at coordinate 1,226,617 of NZ_LGUE01000001.1, read as the reverse complement.
TATCTCATCGTCGGGAATGCTGCCAACACAGGGATCACCATCAATGGGGAGGAAGTCGAGTACGGAATCCCAACCGATGTGGTCAGACAGGATGTTATCATTAATTACAGCAAAGAATCTTCAGAGTAAGGAGAAAGGGGCGCCTTCCCTTTCTTCTAGTGCACTGGATTGGAGGCAATACATTGAATTTACCTAATAAAATCACCATTTCCCGGATCATTCTGATCCCGCTATTCCTCATTATCATGCTGGTTCCCTGGAACTGGGGTGATATGCGCTTCCTTGGGGCGGATCTTCCTGTCAATCAATTTGTTGGGGCCCTCATATTCATCATCGCCTCTACGACAGACTGGATCGATGGATATTACGCGAGGAAATTGGATCTCGTCACCAATCTCGGGAAGTTTCTTGATCCCCTTGCGGATAAGCTACTAGTATCTGCTGCCTTGATCGTACTGGTTGAGATGGGAGTGGCTCCTTCATGGATCGTCATCATCATCATCAGCCGTGAATTTGCCGTGACGGGTCTAAGACTTGTGCTGGCAGGAGAAGGCGAAGTGGTAGCTGCTGGTCAGCTCGGTAAGATCAAGACGTGGGCGCAGATCATTGCCATTTCGGCATTGCTGTTGAATAATGCCATCTTCGAGCTCATGAACCTGCCGTTCGATGTCATTGCCCTTTGGATTGCCATGTTCTTCACCATCTGGTCCGGTTGGGACTATTTTTACCATAATCGCAAAGCGTTTGTTAATTCAAAATAACGGAAGGAAGGGGCTGATTCAATTGGAATCATCCCTTTCTTCTTTCACCGGGAGGAAATAATCATGAATGCAGAAATTATTGCAGTTGGATCGGAATTACTTTTGGGGCAGATTGCTAATACCAATGCCCAGTTCATATCAGAAAGGCTTGCCGAGGTCGGAGTGAACGTGTTTTATCATACAAGCGTGGGGGATAACCCGGCGAGACTTGAAGAGGTCATCAAACATGCCGAAGAGAGGGCGGACCTTCTTATCTTCACGGGAGGTCTAGGACCGACCAAGGATGATCTGACCAAAGAGACCATTGCAAGGAGTCTGGGTGTCAGCCTTTCCATGGATGAAGAAGCCATGGACTCCATCAGGGCTTATTTTGAAAAAGTCGGCAGGGTGATGACTCCCAACAACGAAAAGCAGGCACTGATTCTCGAAGGTTCGGTACCATTGAAAAATGATTTCGGCATGGCACCCGGTATGGTGTTCCAACAGTCCGGGAAAGCGTATATCCTGCTGCCTGGCCCGCCTTCTGAGATGAGACCGATGTTCAGTACCTACGGGGTTCCTGCCGTCATGCGCCTCATGAAACGAAAAGAAGTGATCCATTCCCGTGTACTTCGATTCTTCGGGATCGGGGAGTCGCAGCTCGAAGCCGACCTTGAAGAACTCATCGACCGGCAGACGAATCCGACGATCGCACCTCTTGCCGGGGACGGAGAGGTTACTTTGCGATTGACGGCCAAGCACGAGTCAAAAGATGTCGCAGAGACTCTCTTGAATGAGTTGGAATCGGAAATTCGGCAAACAGTCGGGGAGTACCTATACGGATACGACCAGGACTCCCTTGAGGGGGTGGGCTTCAGGCTCCTGAAAGAAAAAGGCCTGACCCTTGCGGCAGCTGAAAGCCTCACGGCAGGCTTGTTCCAATCCAGCCTCGCCTCGATCGCAGGCGCTTCTTCCGTCCTTGAGGGGGGAGTGGTATGCTATCAGGATTCTGTGAAGAGGAATGTGCTGAACGTACGGGAGGAAACGTTGAAGAATTACGGTGCGGTCAGTCGTGAATGCGCCATCGAGCTTGCGGCCAATGTGAGAACCTTGTTCAAATCCGATATAGGCATCAGTTTCACTGGTGTAGCAGGACCAGAAGCGCAAGGGGATCTGCCTCCTGGAACCGTTTGGATCGGCATCGCCTCAGGTGATGAAGAGCCGAGGGCATACAAGCTCACACTGGCTGGAAGCCGAAACGGGAATCGCAGCCGGACAGTGAAATACGGGTGGCATTACTTGGTGAAGGAATACAAAGCATAAGAAATCGTATGGGTGCCTGCAGGGCACCCATTTTTTCATAGGATTGGAAAAAGTAAGAGAACCCTTAAAATAGGCGATGGATAAAAAACCGAATGAATGTTCGACTTTTTGCTTGTTTTCTATTAAAAAAACCTTTATAGTTATAGATAGGTTGGAAGTGAGACAAGCGTATAGATTGTTAACCAGTTAACCATTCTGAAGGAGGAATCATTTGTGAGTGAACGTAAAGCAGCCTTGGATATGGCTTTAAAACAAATAGAGAAACAATTCGGTAAAGGTTCCATTATGAAATTGGGAGAAAAGACCGACAGGGAGATCGTGACGGTACCAAGTGGATCACTTGCCCTTGACGCAGCGCTTGGGGTAGGCGGTTATCCACGTGGTAGGATTGTCGAAGTCTATGGACCGGAATCTTCTGGTAAGACAACCGTTGCCCTTCACGCCATTGCAGAGGTACAGGCCCAAGGTGGCCAGGCAGCATTCATTGATGCTGAGCACGCATTGGATCCCGTTTACGCACAAAAATTGGGAGTCAATATCGACGAACTCCTGCTTTCACAGCCGGATACAGGTGAACAGGCATTGGAAATCGCCGAAGCCCTCGTACGAAGCGGTGCAGTCGATGCGATTGTGATTGACTCTGTGGCAGCCCTGGTGCCTAAAGCCGAGATTGAAGGGGAGATGGGGGATTCCCACGTTGGTCTCCAAGCACGTCTCATGTCCCAGGCCTTGAGGAAGCTTTCTGGTGCCATCAACAAATCCAAGACCATCGCCATCTTCATCAACCAGATCCGTGAAAAGGTCGGGGTTATGTTCGGAAACCCGGAAACGACACCTGGTGGACGCGCACTTAAATTCTACTCTTCCGTACGTCTTGAAGTCCGTCGTGCCGAGACCCTTAAACAGGGAAATGAAATGGTTGGGAACAAGACAAAGATCAAAGTCGTCAAGAACAAGGTCGCTCCTCCATTCCGTGTTGCAGAAGTGGATATCATGTACGGAGAAGGGATTTCCAAAGAAGGTGAGATCGTCGACCTCGGTTCAGAACTTGATATCATCCTCAAGAGCGGTGCCTGGTATTCCTATAATGAAGAGCGTCTTGGTCAAGGACGTGAAAATGCAAAAGTATTCCTCAAAGAGAATCCGGACATCCGCAATGAAATCATGCTGAAGATCCGTGATCACTATGGTTTGGATACAGGCCGCGCCGAGACAGAGGAAACGGGAGAAATGAGTCTGTTAGACGACTGATCTACTCCTCCTTGGCTTTGGCTGCGCTTTCCACCCCAAAGAGTCATCGTACATTGCTTGCGGGGGAAAGGGCAGATCACGGCTTTATGAAAAGCGGACTGGTTATGGCCAGTCTGCTTTTCTGCTTTTTAAGGAATGAATTGTCCGGGAAGTGACCACAATGATACTAATGTCATTCATTCAGGAGAATAAAACGTGCCGATTGATGGGATTGCTTCATAAATCTGGACACAAAGCTCCCAACCCCTTGACAATAAATTTTCTGAGATTTAAAATTAACATGTATATTTTACAATATTTTCGAATGACATTTGAAAGCCTTGCGCTGTATGTTGAGATCAATTTGTGCAATGTACAAGCCGACATGTAAAAAACATGATGAAAGTGATAGCAAGAGGAGGTGAAATGATGCAACCTATAACACTCATCTCCATTTTGCTTAGCCTTATCGTCGGTGTCGTTGTTGGATACTTTATTCGCAGATCCATTGCCGAGGCGAAGATTGCAGGAGCCAAAGGTTCCGCAGAGCAGATTTTGGAAGAGGCCAGACGTGAAGCGGATGCTCTGAAAAAAGAGGCCTTGCTTGAGGCAAAGGACGAAAATCATAAACTTCGCACTGAAATGGAAAATGAACTCCGTGAACGAAGAAATGAACTGCAAAAACAAGAAAATCGTTTGATGCAAAAAGAGGAGAATCTGGACCGTAAAGATGAGACGCTCGATAAACGGGAATCTCAGCTTGAACGCAGAGAAGGTACTCTAAACGAGAGACAACAACATATTGAAGAGATGGAAAGCAAAGTGGACGAGATGGTAAGATTGCAGCAAACGGAGCTTGAACGCATCTCGAGCCTGACGCGGGAAGAAGCGAAGGGCATCATTCTTGAGCGTGTGGAAAATGAACTGTCCCATGATATTGCCATCATGGTTCGCGAACACGAAACCCGTGCTAAGGAAGACGCAGACAAGAAGGCGAAGGAAGTTCTATCCCTCGCAATTCAGCGTTGTGCCGCAGAACATGTGGCTGAAACGACTGTCAGCGTCGTGAACCTGCCTAACGATGAGATGAAAGGTCGTATCATCGGAAGGGAAGGAAGAAACATCCGTACTCTGGAAACACTAACAGGAATTGATCTCATTATCGATGATACCCCAGAGGCGGTCATTCTTTCAGGATTCGACCCGATCCGCAGGGAGACTGCTCGAATCGCACTTGAGAAATTGGTCCAGGATGGTCGTATCCATCCGGCACGCATCGAAGAAATGGTCGACAAATCCCGTCGTGAAGTGGATGAATACATCCGCGAGATCGGTGAGCAGACCACATTCGAAGTAGGTGTCCACGGATTGCATCCCGACCTCATCAAGATCCTCGGTCGCTTGAAGTACCGTACGAGCTATGGACAGAACGTCTTAAAGCATTCCATCGAAGTAGCTCATCTATCCGGGCTGTTGGCGGCAGAACTTGGTGAAGATGAACGTTTGGCAAAACGGGCCGGTCTTCTTCACGATATCGGTAAGGCCATCGACCACGAAGTGGAAGGAAGTCACGTTGAAATCGGCGTTGAACTTGCCACCAAGTACAAGGAACATCCGGTTGTCGTGAACAGTATCGCATCCCATCATGGGGATACCGAGCCGACGTCTATCATTGCAGTCCTCGTCGCTGCAGCAGATGCTCTTTCTGCAGCAAGACCGGGCGCAAGAAGCGAAACCCTTGAGAACTATATCCGACGCCTTGAGAAACTCGAAGAGATCTCAGAGTCCTATGAAGGGGTCGAGAAGTCATTTGCCATCCAGGCAGGGCGTGAAGTCCGGATCATGGTCCGGCCGGAAGCCATCGACGATCTGGAATCTCACAGACTTGCAAGGGACATCCGAAAACGGATCGAAAGTGAATTGGATTATCCGGGACATATTAAAGTCACGGTGATTCGTGAGACAAGGGCAGTAGAATACGCGAAATAACAGGTTGACTCAGGAGGGGCTCCCCTTTCTGAGTCAGCTTTTTTATTGATTCAAATGCTTCCGGATGTGATACAATAACGTAATGAAGCAAACAGAAGGGATTTTTTTATGAAATTATTATTTGTAGGAGATGTCGTAGGCTCAATGGGCCGGGAAATGATCTCTGAATATTTACCTAAATTGAAGAAAAAACATCTTCCGGATTTTACGATTGTAAACGGGGAGAATGCCGCCTCAGGCCGGGGAATCACGGAAAAGATATACAAGCAGTTCATCCAGGATGGAGCCAATATGGTGACCCTTGGGAACCATGCATGGGACAACAGAGATGTTTTTGACTTCATCGACGGAGCAAAGCAGATTGTTCGACCTGCGAATTTCCCTGAGGGTACACCGGGTCAAGGGTTGGTATTTGCCCAGGTACACGGCAAGGAAGTTGCGGTGATCAATGCGCAGGGTAGGACATTCATGCCACCACTCGATGATCCTTTTGCTGTTCTGGACGACTTGGTGACCGAAGCAAGGAAACGGACGCCGATCGTTTTCGTTGATTTTCATGCCGAAGCAACAAGTGAAAAACAGGCGGTGGGCTGGTTCCTCGATGGCAGGGTATCTGCCGTCATCGGAACACACACCCATGTGCAGACAGCAGACAACCGGATATTGCCGAACGGGACGGCATTCATGTGTGATGTCGGCATGACGGGTCCCTATGATGAAGTACTCGGAATGAACAAAGACTCGGTTATCAAACGATTCCAGACGAGTCTTCCTGTGCGCTTCGAAGTACCTAAGACCGGTAGGAAAACCCTGAGTGCCTGCTTGATCGATATTGATCATAAAACCGGAAAGGCATCGAAGATCGAACGCATCCTCATCAATCAAGATCATCCGTTCATGACTGAATACTAAAATTCACTCCTTTTTCATCCATACCGGAATGATTTGTCCATTTCCTGAATATAGTAGCAGTGGAATTGTTTATACCAAGTTTGTTCTTTACCACAAGCATACGGTATAGGGGAAATGACAAGGAGGAAAAGGAATGGAAATATTAAAAGTTTCAGCAAAATCTAATCCTAATTCTGTAGCAGGTGCACTTGCCGGTGTTCTTCGTGAGAGAGGGGGAGCTGAAATCCAGGCAATCGGTGCCGGTGCACTGAACCAAGCTGTAAAGGCCGTTGCCATCGCCCGCGGATTTGTGGCTCCGAGTGGTTTAGATTTGATCTGTATTCCGGCATTCACAGATATCCTGATCGACGGAGAAGAACGAACCGCGATCAAGTTGATTGTAGAACCAAGATAAAGAACGTCAAGGGCTGTCCGCCAAGGTGGACAGCCCTTATTTCGTTGATTACGATAGATATAACTACCGGGAGGTGTTTGTATGATCATCGATACACATTGTGACGTACTAATGAAACTGTATATGGATCCGGGTCGACATTTATTCAATACAAAAAATGGATTGATGATCACCTACCCACAGCTGAAGCAGCAAAATAGTCGGATGCAGTTCTTCGCCATATTTGTACCTACCGATCTGAAGCCTGGCGAACGGTTTCAGGCTGCCCTGACGATGGTCAATCTCTTTCACCGTCAAGTGATCGCTCCCAATGAGAAGATGGTGATGGTACGTTCAAGGAAAGACGTACTCTCTTTGCAAGAAGGTGAAATCGGCGCCATGCTGTCTCTGGAAGGCATTGAAGCAATCGAAGAGGATATGGAGAAATTGGAGATTCTCTATCGCCTGGGGGTGGCGTCAGTCGGTCTGACCTGGAACTGGGCCAATGCCGCAGCAGACGGGGCTCTTGAACCGAGGGGGGCGGGGCTGACGAAGTTCGGGAAGGAGATCATCACGTTCCTCAATGGTCATGGGATGTGGACGGACATGTCACATCTCAGTGAAAAAGCATTTTGGGATGCATTGCCTGTTGCCGAACATCCTATCGCTTCCCATTCGAACGCCTATACGATTTGTCAAAACGCACGAAATTTAAAGAATGATCAAATAGAGGGGCTGATTGCAAAGGACGGATTCATCGGCATCACCTTCGTTCCTCCATTCTTGAATACAGGGAAAGAGGCCTCCATGTATGACGTGATCCGCCATGTCGATCATGTGTGCAGTCTTGGTGGCGAGGACCATATCGGTTTTGGATCTGACTTTGACGGAATCGATCAAACGGTGAGCGGGTTAAGCAGCTTTTCTGATTATGGATCGCTGATCGGTATGCTTCTTCGATATTTTTCAGAAGCTCAAGTGCGAAAATTCATTGGTGGAAATGCACTGAAAAAGCTTCCTGAAATCGTGTAATCCATAGTGGAATGGTGCGAATTGCAGGTAGTGATTTTTAGGCAAAAGTGATACACTGTTTAAGTGAGTAAGGTATAGGGGGAGACCGTTTTCCCATTTAATAGATTGCTATGGAAGGGATTGAATGGAATGAAGCATCAGCTTTCCTGGAAGGTCGGCGGACAACAGGGAGAAGGGATCGAGAGTACAGGAGAAATCTTCTCCATGGCTTTGAACCGTCTCGGATATTATTTATACGGATATCGTCATTTCTCCTCGAGGATCAAGGGGGGACATACGAATAACAAGATCCGCGTTTCAACCACGCAGGTAAGGGCGATTGCCGATGATCTTGATATTCTCGTTGCGTTCGATCAAGAGACGATCGATGTGAACTATAAGGAATTACATAATGAAGGCATCATCATTGCCGATGCGAAGTTCAAACCGGTCAAACCAGAGGATACGGCTGCAGAATTGTATGTGGTTCCTTTCACGGAGCTTGCCACAGAGCTTGGTACCTCCCTGATGAAGAATATGGTTGCGGTCGGCTCCACATGCGCAGTGATGAACCTTGACCCATCTGTATTCAAAGAAGTGGTCGTTGAAATCTTCGGTCGTAAAGGGGATGCCGTGGTCGAGAAGAATATGGAGGCGATCAGGCAGGGATTTGAGAAGATGAATGCCGATCTAGGGGACAAAGCCGGTTCCCTTCAGTTGGAAGCGGCAGATGGGAATAAGCGTATGTTCATGATCGGGAATGACGCCATTGCCCTCGGTGCCCTTGCAGGGGGAGTGCGCTTGATGGCTGCTTACCCCATCACTCCGGCATCGGAGATCATGGAATATCTGATCAAGAAGTTGCCACTGGTTGGCGGGACCGTGATTCAGACCGAGGATGAGATTGCTGCGGCCACGATGGCGATCGGTGCCAACTATGGCGGAATCCGATCATTCACTGCATCTGCAGGACCTGGCCTTTCACTCATGATGGAGGCTATCGGATTATCCGGCATGACCGAGCAGCCTCTAGTCGTGGTGGATACACAAAGGGGAGGACCGTCTACCGGACTTCCTACAAAGCAGGAACAATCCGATCTGATGGCGATGATTTACGGAACGCACGGCGAAATTCCTAAAATCGTCCTCGCTCCAAGTACGGTGCAGGAAGCGTTTTATGATACGGTTGAAGCCTTTAATCTCGCCGAGGAGTATCAGTGCCCTGTCATCATCCTGTCCGACCTGCAGCTTTCATTAGGAAAGCAGACCGTGGAGCCGCTTGATTATTCAAAAGTGGAGATCAGGAGGGGGAAGCTTGCAGAAGAAGAGCTGGATGAACTTGAGCCGAAACACTACTTCAAGCGCTATGAAGTGACCGGAGACGGCGTGTCTCCAAGGGTGATCCCAGGTATGAAGAACGGCATTCATCATGTTACCGGGGTGGAGCATGACGAAACGGGGAAACCGTCGGAGTCGCCTGTGAACAGGCAGGCACAGATGGATAAGAGGATGCGCAAGCTTAATGATATCCGCTTTGACACACCGGTTCACATTCAGGCACGACATGAGGAACCCGATCTCCTACTCGTGGGATTCAATTCCACAAGGGGAGCGATCGAAGAAGCCATGGTACGTTTGGAGAAAGAGGGGATCTCAGTCAACCATGCCCATATCCGCCTCATTCACCCTTTCCCTACGGAAGCCATACAGCCTCAGCTTGCAGCCGCGAAAAAAGTGGTCGTCATCGAGAATAATGCTACCGGACAGCTGGCGAATATCTTGAAGATGAATGCAGGCTACGGCCAAAAGGTCGTCAATATGACCAAATATGACGGGACACCTTTCCTCCCGCATGAAATACATGAAAGATGTAAGGAGCTGACGCAAAATGGCAACATTTAAAGATTTCAGGAATAATGTCAAGCCGAACTGGTGTCCCGGATGTGGTGACTTCTCTGTCCAGGCCGCCATACAGCGTGCTTCTGCGAATGTAGGGCTGGATCCGGAACAGCTGGCCGTCGTTTCAGGTATCGGTTGTTCCGGCAGGATTTCCGGCTATATCAATTCATACGGTTTCCACGGGATCCATGGTCGTTCCCTGCCTATAGCCCAGGGGCTGAAAATGGCAAATAGGGAGTTGACGGTGATTGCATCCGGAGGTGATGGCGATGGTTTTGCCATCGGGCTCGGTCATACGATCCATGCAATCCGGAGAAACGTCAACATTACGTATATCGTCATGGATAACCAAATATACGGATTGACTAAAGGACAGACTTCCCCAAGGTCTTCTACCGGTTTTAAAACAAAATCCACTCCTCAAGGGAGCATCGAACCTGCACTTGCACCGATGGAGATGGCTTTGACCGCCGGTGCCACATTTGTCGCACAAAGCTTTTCTTCCGACCTGAAGGAACTGACTGCACTGATTGAAGCCGGGTTGAACCATGAAGGGTTTTCTCTGATCAACGTATTCAGTCCATGTGTGACCTATAATAAGATCAATACGTACGACTGGTTCAAGGAAAACCTCACCAAGCTTTCCGATGTGGAAGGATATGATCCTTCAAATAAGGAAGAAGCCATGAGCCTCCTTATGGAGAAACAGGGACTCGTGACGGGTCTCATCTATCAGAACAGCCATCAACCTTCCTATCAGGAATTGATCCCCGACTACTCGGAAGAACCACTTAGTTCCCATGATATTCGTCTCGAAGAAGCTACGTTCGACCAATTGGTGAAGGAATTTATGTAAAACAAACCGGGCTCTCACGGAAGAGTCCGGTTTCTTTATGTGCACAGATCGGAACATCCGGCTCTGCTCATCGCTGACCACGTTGCATGCTTCTCATGTAACCCGCTTTTAGAGCCAGGAATCTTTGCTTCAAGCGTTCCAGGGCCTCGGCTACTTCGTTTTGTCTTTTCTTTTCCTCGTTTATAGAGGTGATCAACTTCCTGATCTCTTCATTCTTCTCATCAATGATCTTTGTAAACTCTCCGTGTGTTGATTCCTTGTGATGCCTTTCCTTCGCGAGTTCTGCCTCCAGTTGTAGGACTGTCTCTTTCAGTCTTTCGATCTCCGCCTTATCGTTCTTCACGATGTCTTCATTATCCCTGATAAGGAAAGAGAGGCTGTGGCGTGCGATGTCTTCCTTGGCGCTTCGTTCGGTCAGCTGCCGGTTTACTTCCTTCAGCTCCTCGATTTGGCGCTTCAGTGACAGGATTGCCTTTCTTGATGAAGTGGACTCCAATTCTTCATATTCCTGTTTGAACCTTTGCATTTCCGATTTATAATGGATGATCAGCTGATTGAGCTGGATGGGATCGAGCCGATTCATGCGGGTCACCTCTTTTTCGCTGGTTTCTTTTACTTCTATATATATGTATGAACCGGGTCATTCGTCCATCCAATGAATAAAGCCGTGTAAACTTCCCAGCGTTTACACGGCTTTCTTTCTATATTTTTATCCGCACACGAATATTCATTCTAAGCGTAAACGTTTAACCATTCTTATTCATTCTCATCATCTCTTTGAATGATGCGACCATTGTTATTCCCGATGCGGGCGCATGTATGGAATCCATTCATAAGAGGTTGTTCTTCACCTTCCTTTTACATCCTATGCACGTCCAATGGAAAATTGTTGGATAGGTGTCAGGGGGGCTGCGCCTTTTTTTTACATGCTGAAAATCATGCCGTTTATATTTTTTTTGGGGAATCTAGGTGTTTTCTCTATACCGATTCGCGATGCCCCCATAGGATGTAGTGTTAAATAAATATTCATGTAGACGAAAGGAAGGATTTGTTTGAATAAGCGTAAACAACTTAGGGGTTCCCAGACTCCTACGCCAACACCATCACCATCCCCAATTCCATTGGATCCAAATGATCTTGCTCCAGAATGTATTCGTGTCGACAAAGTGTATGATTGGGTGTTTTATGCCAATCGATACGAAAACAAAAACTTCATCCCTGATGAAGACTGCCGTGCAGCCGTCAGTGCAGCACTAGCGGCCGGTCAACGTGTGGAAGTACAGACAGCTCCGGTTGATCCTGCTAGCGTCAGTGTGACTGGTACCATCCTTGAAAATGGTAACCCTGGCCGCGTCCTGATTGTATGGACAGTTCCAGTTGAAGTCACCATCCTAATCGCAGGTGTACCAGCTTGTACGTTCACAGTCCGCACTCAATTCACTGATGAAATCATGCTTTGTGTGCCGACTGGCATCACGAATGCCAACCTGAACATCCGTGCAACGCAAGTCATCGCCTCTTCCGGTGGCGTCCTTATGGGACCAGATCCATTCGGACCGATGATTCCGCTTCGTGTTGTCCTTTGTAAAGATGTTCAAGTGGAATTCCCTGTGAAGTTGGAAGTATTGGCTAAGTTCTGCTTCCCACGTCCAAATAACATTCCAGTACCAGAAGAGCAACTTCAGTGTGACCTGAGCCTTCTTGAGTTCCCACGTCAATGCCCTGGCTTGTTCCCGGTTGCCAACTGTGAGTGCCAAGGTACAGCTCTTGCAAGAAATGAAGATACCGAAGCCACATTCGGTACCGGAGCAGCAGCAGAACTTGTTACAGGTCTATCCACTCTCAGAGCGGAAATCTGTCAAGAATGTTCCCTTGGGGACAGCACATGGTCTTACTCCTTTGTTGATACTGAGGTCGGACCGACTCCTGCACCGACTGCTACTGGATTCCAACCGGACTTCAGCTTCAGCTTCAACCCGTCTTCAATCGACCGCGTAACATGTGGTACAGATGCATTGACTGCAGTCGGAGAAGGGATCCGCTACTTCGACGGCGCACCTGAGCAATTGTTCTACGAACTTCAAATTTTCACAGGCTTGCTTGGACCGATTGCTGAAGGCTTCCGCCTGATCCTTCGTAACACTGCCAATGCCGTTATTTTCGACAGTGGAGTAGTAGAAGCCCTCGTTGAGTTCAGCGAGTGTCAAACATTCAATGACCTATTGAACGGCTAATGATTAGGGAGAGAGGGGAAACTCTCCCTCCTTTTTTTAACATGGAGAGAATCTGTACATATGATGAAGGAAATGGATTGGTGGAGGTGTTGGCGATGGTGGATAAAGGTGAAGGAGAGGCATTGAAGGCATTGGGTGATATCAAGCTCATTTCAGAAGAGGTGGAGTCACTGTTCGGGGAATTGGCGGAACACGATCCAGGCCGTATCGAGAGAGCAAGGATGCAGGAGGAAGCAGGTGGCCGCCGGGTTGTTGAATCCCTCCAGGCTCAATTGAAAGAATGGAAGACCAGGGAAAGGGAGCAAGGAGAGGTGATCCTTACCCTGAAAAGAAAAATGGAGCAGCTAAAGGAAACGATTCATCAGGAGAGAGTGAAAGGAGGAGGGCCATCGACCCCTCCAGTGGAAGTCATCATGATCGAGAACAAGGGTCCCGAAATGCTGAAAGCAGTGAAGGAGAGGCTGGTTAAGCTCGTATATGAGACTCCCTCCAGTAGTGTTGTCAGGATTGACTGCGGTGGTATCCTCATGGGGTTGGAGACGAATATAAAGATGGTGGAGCTGTTTTATCAACAGCTGAAATCTCATTCGGAAAGGTGGAGATATACGATGTGGCATTTTTTATCCGGTAGGGAGCACGCCGAAATGAATGTTGAGATCTTAAGGAGGCTGGAGGAAATCGATGAGCAGCTACGAGAGTATTCAGCAAAGTTCACAGAAGTGAAGGGTGCGATAGCCGAGCAGCAAAGCATAAACGAATCGGCTCAAAACCATCTCACCGAAGTGAAGAAGATCCAGGAAGAAATCAATAAAATTGAAACCTATTATGAGGAAGAAATCCAAAGCCTGAAGCAACAGATCGACCACTTCAAGGAGCGGGAAGGGGAGCTCGAAAGGGAAATCACCCTTCTGCATGATCAGCAACAAAGTGCTCCTAAACAAAGTGCAAGGGAACTTGAATTGGAATCTGAGATTGAAGCATTAAAAAGTAGGATCAAACAACAATCGAACAAAAAAAATGATCTGTATAACCAGATGAAATCCCAGAAGAAAGCGGAAGTCCCGCAGGTGAACCCGGAATTTGATGAGTATGGAAACATTCCCTTGCCCTCCGATTCCAAGAAGACGATGTTCAATCCGCAAAAGTACTTCCGATGACCCATGGAAGGGGGTGAACCACCATGATGAAAAAAGATCAAAACCAAATATACAGACAGAAAAAAAGCATACCCATCGGCATCAAAAAAGAACAAAGGGAAAAAATCGCAGCAGAGCGCACCAAGTTCAAGTTTAAAGGGTGTGGGTGCAACGCGTAAAGAGTCAGTCTTTCTTTCAAAGAATCTCTATAGCAGGTTGATCCTGGAGGCGAAATCTTCCATGCCGAATGAAGCATGCGGACTCTTATCAGGAAGCGGATCCAAATGCACAAGGGTATGGCCGATGAGAAATACCGAACCGACCCCGTTTTCCTTTGCCATTGATGAAGCGGAAAAGGAACGTGCGGTCAGGGAAATGAATGAACAAAATGAGGCATTTATCGGATTATACCATTCTCATCCGAATGGACTGCCCGTCCCTTCTCAAGATGATATCGATCATGCACCAGATGTGTTCTATTTCATCATTTCCGTTGGAGGAGCGGAAGAAGGGATCCGCTGCTACAGAATCCGTGGAAGGCAGGTCATGCATTTGACCATCATTGTGGAATAAGAGTGCCATTGCACTCTTTTTCCCATTTGTCGTATTAATTGAGAGGGTAGATTACGAGAGACGGTGAAACGCACAAGCGGGTTAACGACTCTATGCATATAGTATAGGGAGACAAGCAGGAAAGAGGTGATTATGTGAAAGTCTCAATCATCATCCCATTTTACAATTGTCCATATGTCGACCAGGCGATACGAAGTGCCATCCACCAAACCTATCCTGATATTGAAGTCATTGTAGTGGACGATGGTTCTACCAAGTTCACCGAGAAGATCAACCCTTACAGACACCGAATCAAATACATCCGGAAATCAAACGGAGGAACGGCTTCGGCTCTAAATGAAGGGTTGCGGCATGCAACGGGTCATTACTTCGCCTGGCTGAGCTCCGATGATCAATTTGTCGCGGATAAAATACAAAAGCAAGTGACGTTCATGCAGAGGAATGGATCAAGACTCTCCTATACGGCATTTAAAACGGTTGACTCAAACAATACGATCATTAGCGAGATACGTTCTGCCCCCATGAGGCATGGGACATTCAAGCAGCGGCTGCTTCAAGGGTGCCCGGTGAATGGGTGTACGGTCATGGCAGAAATTTCTCTCATGAAGCAGGCAGGCTGGTTTGATGAAGGATATAAATTTGCACAGGATTATGAAATGTGGTGCCGACTCAGTTTGTTTACGCCCATGCATTACTTTGACGAATCCCTCGTGTTATACCGTGTGCACCCGGGGATGGGTACGGCCCGTTTTGCAGGCGGGATAGCAAATGAAGCACAACAGATTCAACAAACGTACAGCAAACTCTTCCAATCTCCCAGACGGAAAAAATAGAAGGCGGCTGGGATAAACATATTGTAGTCATAGTAAAACCCGAACTCCTTTTATCAGGCAAAGGAGTTCGGGTTTTTTCATTTCTTTAATGACCATTACGAATGATTTGTTCCTATCGGGTAATGGGAGTGGATGATCTCTGTCATTCCATTATCGACGGAGCGTTTCGGAAATGCCCATGTCCATGTTGTACCGGGGAGTCCAGCCCAGGATCCGGTTGATTAAAGCCGGATCCAGACAGCTGTGTTTAATATCCCCCGGCCGATCCTGCCCGTGGACATAGGGGATGGATTCCCCTGTGGTAGTCTCAAGGATCTTGATAACGTCGAGCAGTGATGTGGGGATACCGGTCCCTACCACGAACGTTCCCACATCCGGAGCCCTCCCAGCCGCCATGTTGGCAGAAACGATGTCTTGCACATATACATAGTCCCTCGTCTGCAATCCGTCTCCATTCACCTTTAACGATTCTCCTTTAGAGAGTTTGTCGGTAAAGACTGCGATGACACCGCCTTCCCCTTTTGCCGTCTGTCTAGGACCATATACGTTTCCATATCTCAATATAGTGTAAGGGATAGAGAAGAGGTCGTGATAGAGGGTGATATATCGTTCAGCTGCTAGCTTGGAGAGGCCATAAAATGAAAGGGGAGAAGCAGGCATACCCTCTGTGAGCACAGACTCGGATGAATTTCCGTATACAGCAGAAGTAGAGGAAAAGACAAATTTCTTCAGGGACAAATTCCTGCACGCTTCCAGGATGTTGATCGTGCCCCCCACATTCACCGACATATCCGTGTGCGGGTCATTCAATGATCGGTTCACATCTGCTTGTGCTGCAAGATGATAGATGACATCCGGTTTAATGGAAGTGATAAGTTCCCTTGCTTCTTGAGATCTTATATCCACCTGATGAAACGAAGCGGCAGCAGGCAGATGCTTTACTTTTCCGCTGCTTAGATCATCGATGATATGAACGTCCAATCCCTCTTTGATTAAATTGTCAGCGAGATGAGAGCCGATGAAACCCGCTCCACCGGTTACAATTGCTTTTTCCATAGAGTTCACCTCTGTTTTTAATACCCTATGCAAAAAAGACGATTCGGGTTGAACAGCACGCCCATGAAGGGGGATTTTAGATGCCTAAAGTTTTGAGCATGCCGTAGAAGTGAATTCTATAAGCTTCGTGCCCAAACTGCGATTTGAGGTGGAGAAGGGCATTTTCGATGATGTACGAGCGCAGCTGTCCATCATCCATGAGCTGCACCCCCTGCTGTACTGCTGTCTGGACGTTCCCGATCGAATAATATTTTCCCGTTTGGTTATGGAGCACCGCGCTTCTGATCCCGTCTGAATCTGATGTGAGGACGGGGCATCTGCAACTCATCGCTTCCAAAGGGGAATAAGGGGCTCCTTCGACCTTGGACGTGCAGCACAGGAATCCTCCGGAATCACCGATTTTCGAGAAATAATGAGGCATCTGGGAATGAGGGACATTCTGAAGGAGGTGAAGGTGGTCATCAAGTTTTAAAATCGATTTCAGCGTGTTGAAATCCTGACGTTCTTTTGGGGTGGATAGACTTGGATCTTCGAACATATATAGCTGGACTCCAGGCTTCCTTTTGATCATCTCGTGCCCGATGTGCAGGAATTCCCTCCAGTTTTTATTATCCTCGAGCCTGCCGATCCATGCGATGATCGGGGATGGGTGCTTCGGGAGGGCCTTGTAGGCAAAGGCATCCGCATCAAAGCAGTTATTGAATCCGAATGTTGGGGTGCCAGGGAAAAACTCATTGAATATGGCTCCGATATGCGGTGTTTTCGGGTAGAGCAACCCATCGCAGAACTGATTGACATAGGGAATGGCATTTTTCATCTCAGCCCGTGCTGTTGCCTGGGGACCATATCCCTGTATCTCCAATAGAATCTTCCCGTTGTAGCCAAGTTTCCGGAATCGTTCCATGCCTCTGTAGTCGGATGTGATGATGATGGCATCGTACCGGCCTTTTTTCAGGATCCTCTGGATGTCTGCATCCTGATCAGCGATATACACATTGCTTTCTTCGTGGTTCAACAGACCCCTTTTCTTGCTGTAGTAGAGAAAGTCGCTCTGGATCCCTGCAGAACGCAAAGCGGCAGCCCTCTGTCGATTCAGCGTTTCTACACCGCCACTTGGGACATAGAAGACGAATAAAACATTCAAGATAGTATCCTCCTTTAATCGAATGGACTTTTAGGTCCTTATTATCAGGTATATGTAAGACACGGGAAGTTGTACAGGACATTCAGGGAATAACCGCTGAAATTCCTGATTTTACTGTCAACGGAAACAAGCTTTACATAGTATGGAGAAGAAAAGCTTATGAGGGGGTGAAAGGATGATTCCAAAAGTGTCTATTATCATTCCGTTCTATAATTGTGCTTACGTGGATCAGGCAATCGAGAGCGCCCTCAATCAATCGTATCCGGCAATCGAAGTGATTGTGGTGAACGATGGCTCCACCATGCATCTGGAAAAGCTTGAACCTTATGCCGATCGGATTACGATCCTCCATAAAGTCAATGGAGGAACGGCAACAGCATTGAACTGGGGAATGGATACGGCTACAGGGACCTATACCGCCTGGCTCAGTTCCGATGATCTGTTCCTCCCGGAGAAGATATCCCTGCAAGTCGAGTATATGGAGCGGAACCGGATCGACCTCTGCTTCAGCGATTATCTTCTCATTACCGATAAAGGAACAGAATGGATGTGGTCGGTCAATGAATCCTTCGAGGATATAAAAAGGCTGGAAGACGTTCTGGCGTATCGCAATCCCATAAACGGGTCAACGATGCTCATGAAGAGGATGATCTTCACGGAAGCCGGATTCTTCGAGCCGAAGCACCGTTTCACCCATGATTATGAGATGTGGATGCGGCTGATGATGAAGGGATACTCATTTGGTTATCTTCATTTGCCCCTCATCAAGTATCGCACCCACCCGGCATCGGGTAGCATGAACCATCAAGCCGATATCCGCCGGGAAATGAATGACCTGCAGTTGCTATATGGAGAGAAAAGGAGTGAAGAAGATTGAGAGAACTTATCCTTTCGGGTGCCACCCAGAAAGCCGGTCTGAAGAAGGACTGGGAACAATTTAAAAAAGGGCTCGTCCTTTCGTTTCACACAAAATCGCAGCAGATTCAAAAGGTGATTGAATATATCTCACCACCGGCCGTGTGTGCTGATGATGACCCCTCGATATCGTTTACGGCCGCTACGCTGAGGAAGAACAAGCTCTATGTGCCGACTCATACAGAAATATTGGTATACGATTTGAATACCTATCAGCTCGAGAAGTATTTCACCTATCCTTCATTGAATGATGTTCATCACGTGTATCCAAGAGCCAACGGGAATCTGCTTATTTGTAACACAGGGCTTGATATGGTGATCGAAACGTCCCCTAAAGGTGTGATCCTGAACGAGTGGAATGTAGGCAGGGGCGGGCCTTGGAAAAGTTTTGATCCGTCGATCGACTACCGGAAAGTCCCTACCACCAAACCCCATACACATCACCCGAACTTTGTGTTTGAACTGGACGATGAAATATGGGTCACAAGATGCCTGCAGAAAGACGCGATCTGTTTGACCGATCCTTGGAAAGAGATCACGATCGGCAGGCAGCTCATCCATGATGGAGTCCTTTATAAGAACCATTTGTATTTCACGCAGGTGGACGGCCACATCATCAAAGTGAATGCAGGGAGCCTGCAGGTCGTTCAGGATATCGACCTCACAACCGTCGGCTCACATGAGGAAAAGCTGGGGTGGTGCAGGGGGATCAAACCGCTTACCGAGGACATCATCCTGGTGGGATTCACACGGATCAGACCGTCAAGCAGGGTGAATGAAGATGGCTCCAGGGAGTATTACGGTCAGCACGGATTCCTTCCAACCCGTGTAGCCTGTTATAACATCAAGGAAATGGCTTTGATGTGGGAGAAGGATCTTGAGCCCCATGGAATGAATGCCATCTATTCAATTAGCTGATTAAAGGAGAGTGGAAGAGTTGTTGCCCAGAAAAAATACCTATCGATATCCCGGCAGGAGTGTGCCCATTTCGGCTAAAAAACCGCTTCCAAAACCCCATATGAATACACAATCGAAATATGCCATCCCAGATCCACGTCTGAGAGAACTGCTCGACCGGCATACAGGGGGATGGTGAACCGATGAAAATCCTGATTGCTACCATCTTCCCATTACCCGGAGGCGGCATTTGGTCATTTGTCTCCAATCTTCATGATGGTCTTGTTGCAAAAGGGCACTCCGTCGATATCATCTGCTCGAACTCTACAAACACTCAGGTATTGAATCTCTTAAAAGGGAATACGATCGAACTACTACCCTTCAGGCCCATGGTCGAGCGGAAGCTGAAGAAGTCCATTCCGAGATTGATTGAGGATCCATGGGTGTATCATGCAGAAGTGAACAGATATCTTTTTGAACGTGGACTGGCAGAACATGATTTGTCGCAATATGACCTCATCCACTGTCAGGATGTCCTGTCGGCGGTATCGATCAGCAGGATGAAACCTGCCCATACACCCATGGTTACATCCATCCATGGTTTTTTGTCCGGAGCGATCTTCCATCAAATCAAAGCGACTAATCCCGGCAGATCCGATGGTGATATCTGGAGCAGTTTCGTCCTTCAGTATTACGCCAGGTTGGAGAAAATCGGCTATGACAGCAGTACAACTCTCCATACGTCAAGCAGGTGGATGAGGGGCATCCTGCTGAATCAATACAGCGTACCTTCTTATAAGATCATGACCTTCAACTATGGGGTTCCCATCGAACAATTCCCTGCATATCCCGGAAAGCGTCCTTCAGGAAAGTGTACCATTGTGGCCATCAGCAGATTAGTGTACCTGAAAGGCCTCCACCACCTTCTGGAGTCGCTCGAAATGCTCTCTCCCTCACTGGAATGGGAATGCCAGATCCTGGGAGAAGGTGAGATGCAGGAGAAACTGGTGGCTCAGGCAAGGCAGCTTGGGATTGAATCCAAGGTGAGCTTCCTTGGTAACCGGAATGATGTTGTGCAGATTCTGCAGAAGGCAGACGTTCTGGTCATTCCGAGCCTTCAGGAAAATCAGCCGTTCGCTGTCATCGAGGCGCAAATGATGGGGGTGCCGGTCATTTCCTCCAATGCTGGAGGTCTTCCGGAAATGGTCGATCATCAAGGAACGGGTCTGATCGTGGAGAAAGGAAACAGCCTCCAGCTCTCCAATGCATTGGATCTTATCATCCGACACCCAGCGGAACGGGATCGTATGGGGCAGCAAGCTTGGAAACAGAGCAGGGAAAAATGGGGTCTCCCATCCCTCATTGAGAATGCTGAGGCATTCTATCAGTCAGCGATGAATTTGAATACCTGATGGATGCGCCTTTTTATCAAAACATGGTGAAGAGTCTAGGACAGCTCCCGTATTCTATCATAAAGTATTAAGACGAAACAGAAAGGAGAGGTCACAGGTGAAAATCGTTACAGTACTGGGGACGAGGCCGGAGATCATCAGGCTGAGCCTCATCATGAAAAAGCTTGATCAACTTGCGGATCGGCATGTCATCGTGCATACAGGGCAGAACTTCACCCACTCATTGAACGGTGTGTTCTATCAGGAGCTTGGTCTGCGTGCACCTGACTACGTCCTGTCGGATAAGCAGCAGTCACTTGGCAAGCAGCTATCTGCCTTATATGAAGGACTTGAAGAGATACTGATCCGCGAGAAGCCGGATAAAGTGCTTGTGCTTGGCGACACGAATAGCGGGCTGAGTGCCATCCTGGCCGAACGGATGATGATTCCTGTCGTCCACATGGAAGCAGGGAACCGCTGCTTCGATTTGAATGTACCGGAAGAGAAGAATCGGAAGATCATCGATTCAGTCTCGTCATTCAATCTCGTTTATACGCCGTATAGCAAAACCAATCTTCTCAATGAAGGAATGACACCAAGCAAAATCATCACAACCGGCAATCCCATCTATGAAGTTCTGAAGCATTATGAAACGGACATTGATTCCAGCACCATACTTAAAGAACTTTCATTAGAAGAAAGGGACTATTTCCTGGCTACGATCCACAGGGCAGAAAACGTAGACAACCCCCACCACCTCACCTCCATCATCCAAGCCATGAACACCATTGCGACCACCTACAAAAAAAGAATCATCTTCAGCGCACATCCGAGAACACGCTCCAAGTTATTGGCCATGCCTGATCTATCCATCGATCCAAGAATTGAATTCCATGAACCATTCGGATTCTTTGATTTCATACAGCTCGAAAAAAAGGCGTATTGCGTATTGACCGATAGCGGAACGGTCCAGGAAGAGTGCTGTATCTTCCATGTGCCGGCCGTAACAGTCAGGAAGACGACCGAAAGACCGGAAACGGTTGACTGTGGCAGTAACTTCATTTCCGGCCTGGTGGAAGCGAACATCGTCAACGGCGTGAACGTCATGTGTTCCAAGACTGCAAATTGGAAGTGTCCTGCAGAATACTTGGATGAACATGTGTCGGATAAAGTGATCAATATACTTTTAGGAGGGACAGAAATTGTTTACTAATAAAACCATCTTAGTAACGGGAGGAACGGGATCGTGGGGTAACGAACTCGTATCCCAGCTTCTTGAGAAAAATCCGAAGGAAATCAGGATCTTCTCCCGGAATGAAACCAGTCAGGTACTGACAAAGCAAAAATTCGAGAACGACCCGCGCCTGACGTTCCTGATCGGGGACGTGCGTGATAAGGAAGCAGTGATGGAGGCGGCTCAGAAAGTCGATTACATCTTCCATCTTGCGGCACTTAAACATGTACCGGTGTGTGAGCATCAGCCTCTTGAGGCCCTGAAGACGAATGTGATGGGTACCCAGAATATCATCGACGCCGCCATTGAAAATGAAGTGGAGAAGGTGATCAATATCTCCACTGACAAAGCGGCCAACCCGTCCAATTTCTATGGGTTTACGAAAGCGATGGGAGAAAAACTGATCATCAATGCCAATGTCCTGACGGATAAAACGAAATTTGTTTGTGTACGGGGCGGGAATGTACTGGGGACAAACGGAAGCGTCATCCACGTCTTCAAGCATAGCATCAAGGAAAAGTCGAAAATCGGGATTACGGATAAAAACATGACCCGTTTCTTCCTCACCATCAAAGATGCCATCAAGCTGTTGTTCAAGGCCACCTACGAAAGCCATGGGGGAGAAATCTTCGTCATGAAGATGCCGACGTGCAAGATCATGGATCTGGCTCAAGTACTCATCGATCGATATTCACCTGATCAGGAAGTGACAGTGGAGGAACTCGGGATCCGACCGGGGGAAAAACTGCATGAATTGCTTTTGACGGAGTTTGAAAGCCACAACACAATTGTATATGACAACGAATACTTCGTCATTCTCCCCACCATTCATATTGAAGGATTAACAGAATTTTACAAAGACTTCCCGCAGGTCGATCTTGATACGTATTCCTCAAGTGATAACATCATCAATTACGATCAGATCAAGTCCATGCTGAAGGACGGGGGCTTTCTGGAATGAGGATCCTCGTATTGGGGGGCAGGGGCATGGCCGGCCATGTCATCACTTCCTATATGAAAAAGCAGGGACATGACGTCCTCTACACCACCAGGAATGAAGACGGGATCCAACTTGATGTAACAAGCCTTGCCGCTGTAAGGAATGTCATCTTGCATCACAAGCCGGATGTGCTCATCAATGCCGTCGGACTCCTGAATGGAGATGCAGAGGCCAGACTCAAGGACGCCATCATCGTTAATGGCCTTCTGCCCCATTTTTTGACGGAAGTACTGGATGAATACGGTGGAAAACTTATCCATATCAGTACAGATTGCGTCTTTTCAGGAGAAAAGGGAAGCTATGTAGAGAATGATGAGAAGGATGGCACCACTGCCTATTCCAAGACGAAGGCGATCGGGGAGGTGACCCGCTCACCTCATCTGACCATCAGAACTTCGATCATCGGACCTGAATTGAAGGAGAATGGAATCGGTCTCTTTCACTGGTTCTTAAAGCAACATGGTGAAGTGAAAGGATATGCGAATGTATTTTGGAACGGTGTGACCACCCTCGAACTTGCCAAAGCCATCGATCACTTGATCCCGACTGGTGTAACAGGACTCTATCATCTGTGCACACCGGGAAGAATCAGTAAGTATGAGCTCCTTCAACTTTTCAAAGAAGTTCTCAAAAAAGATGACGTGACCATCACAGCGTCCCTGACTCCGGTTCATGATAAGACGCTCGTGCATACCCGGAAAGACGTTCATTATCCGGTTCAGGATTACAAAAACATGCTCATAGAAATGGTCGAATGGATGCGACAAAAATGAAACGGGTCCTTGTGACCGGAGCCTCGGGGTTCACGGGACGTCACGCTTGTGCCTTGTTTGCAGGCATGGGTCACACAGTGTACGGTCTAGTGAGGAAACCGACAATGATGAAAGATGTGACGCTTGTTCCATGCGATATTATGGATGAACAGCAAGTGAAACGGGTGGTGCAGGAGGTGAACCCCGACATCACGCTTCATCTCGCTGCGCAGAATCACGGTGGTGTTGCCTGGGAGAAGCCTGCTTTCACATTCCGCATAAATGTACTGGGAACCTTGAATCTGTTGGAAGCCTTGAGGATCTGCGCACCGAAGTCTATCATATTGATCACGGGTTCGGTACTGGAATGGAACGCCGGCTCTCAGCCGGCGCATCCATATGGCGTATCCAAGCTCATGCAGACGGGCCTTGCTTCCTCCTGGTCTACACTTTTCGGATTGGATGTTCGGATTGCCCGCTCCTCTAACTTATGCGGTCCGGGAGAATCAACCGGCATCTGCTCCCTTTTAGCAAGGAGCTGTGTGGAAGAGAAGAAAGCTTTTCACTTCGCCAATGTACTCGATCAAAGGGATTTCCTAGACGTCAGGGACGCGGTTTGTGCCTATGAGAGGATTATTGCAAATGGAGAGCGCGGAGGGAATTATACGGTGGCCTCCGGTCGGAACCGGACCCTTCTGGAAGTAGCGAGGGCTATAAGGGATATAGCTGGAAGCGGAATCACCTTCAGTACAGACCTCTTTCAGCGAACTGTCCAGGAGGTGTACCCTGCGGTAGAAACCCGGGGTCTGGGATGGGAACCGGCCATTCCGTTCACACAAACATTGGAAGATATCCATGACTATATGAAAACAACAAAAAGGTAATCGGGATGATTACCTTTTTGTTGTTTTCGCAAGATCAGAAGTAGATCGAAAATTTCTTGAATAGTGTATCGATGCTGGTCTTCCTTTTTTTCATATACTCTGTTCTTTTTTGGAGCACCCCGTCCTGGAGCACCTTTCGGTCAATCTTGATGGATGAACCATGCACAATCAGGGATTTGGCCCTTTCAATCCTGGCGTCATCAAAATGAAGATAGGCCATTCTCATGAGGTTGTAGTAGATCCCCTCGTAGTTCACACTGTACGGGTGGGCCGTCCTGAACAAATGGAGGATGGTCACCGTAGGATCGCAGTGGCATCGGTATCCGAAAAGCCAAAGTTTGATCGAAATTTCTACATCTTCGTGCCCCCACGAATAAAATCCAGGTTCAAAACCGCCGATATCATCGAATGTCTCTTTCTTCATGACAATGCATGCACCGGGAAGGATAGCTGTTTCAAAAAGCCCCCTCCCTCTGGGGTTCCACTTAATCTTCAGTGAAGGAGTCAAAGATTGTCCGTATCCTACGATGGAGGGGTCTTCCAGTGAACCGATGGCTGGACAAACGGCATCTGTCACCCCGCTTGCCAGTGGATAGACAAGACGATCCAACCAGAAATGCTCAAAGGTCATATGGGCATCACAAAAAGCGATATAAGGGTAGTGTGCAGCTTCCGCCCCCAGATTCCTGGCAACAGAGGGACCTACCCCTTCTGCCCGTACATAGATCACTTTTTGTTTATGTTCATAGGTTGGGAGAAAGGCGAAGCCGTCATCGGTGGACGAATCGTCCACAAGGATCGCCTCGACCTCGACATTCGTCTTGACGTTGAAAAGGGAATCCAACGTCATCTTTACATTCTTTCCTTCGTTCTTCACAGGGAATACAACGGAAACTTTGGGTATATGCCTGCTCATCTCGACGCTCCTTTACTACATGCCTCTGAATCAGTGTATGTGGCTTCGGTCCGACCGTGAATCATGCAGATAACATAAGTCAGGGGATGAGTTCATAAGATGAGTATTGGGTGATGCACATGGTGAAATGGAAAGTGGATGGAAGAGAGATGGGGGAGCTTGCAGATCACCTCCTTCCGTATATTCAATGGTTTTGCGCAGAGTATAAGTTCGAGTATAAAAGGGATCGATCAGGAGAGATGGAGGTATTTTCACCATTGTTCGGAAAGGAAGTGGAGGTAGCTGTAACCGGGATCAAAGAAGAAGCTTTTTTTCGTGTGTTCAAATCCATTATGGAGTTTAATGGAATGAAAGTTCGCACAGCAAAAAACAGGGAAGAGGAACCACCGGACAAATTCATCGATGTCCAATTTGCTCAGACGGAAGATAAAGAACGATCACTCTCGTTCGGATTTTCCAATGCCGTCGAGGCAGTCGATGTTAAAAGTCTTATTAAAATCTATCAAGGAGATATTAAATTCGGGAGCATCAACGTGCTGCCAGGAAGACCTTTTGACCATCGATATCGCTTTGTTTTCAAGGGCAGGGAGTGGGATGACTTCCTTTCTGTGGAAGCCCCGTCCATTGTGGCAAACTGCATGCTGAAATCCATCCTGAAGACGGATTTGATTCCATACCTGACCCTTTTGTCCATCGGAGGAGCGCCTCCACCTATGAAGCCGATCGACACCCCAGTAAAAGAAGCAAGGGTGCAGGAAATCGAAGACAGGGAATATGAAGAAGCGAAGAGAAGGAAACAGCAACAGCGCACCGAGAAAATCGTGAGCGCTCATTCTTACTTTGATTACAATGTTTTGCCGAATCGGAAGCTGGATAAGTATACGGTGAAAGCTGATTTCTTCATTAAAAATACAGGGACAGCCGTTCTCGAAAATCCAAAGCTCTGTTTCCGTGTCGATCCTCATGACCGGGTCGAAATCGGCGGTCAGATCCTTCCTCCTGAAATGAGTGAGCTTTTCTCCCTCCAAGGCCAGACCGGAGCGCAAGGATGGCAGTATGCAGGCAAGGATTGGCTTGAAAAGGCGTATGAAACAGGGGAATACTGGATTGAATCCATTCAACCTCTTCAAATGGCTCCGGGCGAAACCATCAAGGTGGAAGGCGTACAGTTTTCAATCGAATCCCTCGATGAACAAACTGCTGCCACGATCGTGGGGTTTGTATATGTGGAAGGGGAGAATCTACAGATCCAGTCACAAAACAAAATCCTCATTACATTTTAATGGTTAGGCTGGAACAAATGTGTTTAAGTCATGGAAAGACCCGAATTCATTTACCGAAAATAAGGTGAATGAATTCGGGTCTTTCATTTCTTCATGACAATTTACATTGATTCATTTACATGATTGGAGTGCAAGGCGAAGACTCCCGGGAAAAGAGTGGAACACCGTAGGATTGCAGGGGAGACTTACAGGCTACAGAACAAATGGAGGTCCTGCACTGAAATCGTCAAAAACCTGGTTCGACAGCACCTTCTTTTATGATTCGGATTTGGAGGTCCGTATGGAACTGGGCTTGATCTGGCGCCTGCGATGATGTTCGATCATCCCTTTCAGCTCCTGGACCTGAGAGGATAGGGAATGATTCGTCGAGCGGATGGACTGGATTTCCTCATAGAATCGGCGATCCGTTTCTTCGATCAGCTCCTGCATGAATACATGCTGTCGCTGAATGCCGAGTATCTGGAGAGCCTCTATATCATCCAACCTTTCTTCCTGTTCTTTCCTCTTTTGATCTATATCCCCGAATCTTGATTCCATAAGCCATTCGTAATCCTTCATTTCCTCCTGGATCCCTGCCATCATTTCTTTGATGAACGTCATCTTTTCGATTTCGGCTACTTTCAACTGTTCTTTTGCTCGTTCAAGGGAAGTTAGGGCGATGGTACGCTCAGATACCAACTTCTCGAACTGTTCCGTTTTCGTAATCAGGCTTTTGAAAAGGTCGTTCTTGGAATCCTCCGAACGGCAGAGAGCTTTTCTCAAATCTTCGATATGGGCTTGTTGATTGAGCAATTTCTCATCCTTCTTCAACGCATCGGTTTTGATGCGATCATACCATTCTCTCAATGCATCATTCTCATCCGTAAGAGCAGAGACTTCCAGCTCCCGTGTTGAGATCGTTCCGTTCAGTTGAGCTTTTTTCTCATTCAGGATATTGACTTCACCCTGTATGGTGAGGAATTTTTCCTTCCATTTATGCAGGGAGGATTCAGAGGCCAACAATTGCTCACGTAGATTGCCTGCTTCTGCGGTGATCTCCTCTGATATTTGGAAAAAATGATTCCGATCCTTGATTAATTCTTCCTCGATTGCCTGCTGAGATGCGATTTCGTCCAGAGAGGCTTCCCATTGTAATTGAACTTCTGATAGGCGCTTCTTATAAAAAGCTGCTTCTGCAAACAATGCCCCCCGACTCAGACGGGCAATCTCTTGTTTCAATAGGTGCAACTGTGATTTTAAATAGATGGTTTCCCCGTTTTCGATATAATACGAGGGGTGTTTTTCTTCCTGTCTGATGACCTTCTCCTCCTCGATCGTTCGTTCATTTTACCGTATGCACCCCTCGTCGCGGCGCAACCGGGGAGAATGCCCAATTTGTGCGGCATTGTTGATAGATGCAGGGAGCTATTGTATGATCTTCCAAAAACCGATATACTTAAACAAGCAGAATACCTTCTTATTGAAGCGGTTACAGTGCGGGGAGGTCGTTCTCTCGTTACAAAGCTAGAAAGGGGACTACTCATGAATGAGGAACAGCGAAAACATGGACAGCAGGCTAATCCGACATCAGCTAAAAGCGAGAAGGATTACAGTCAATATTTTCAGAGCGTCTATATTCCGCCTTCGTTGAAAGAAGCAAAAAAACGCGGGAAAGAGGAAGTCCAGTATCATAATGACTTCACCATTGATGATAAATTCAAAGGCCTTGGAACAGGAAGGAAATTCTACATACGTACATACGGTTGTCAGATGAACGAACACGATACCGAGGTCATGGCCGGGATCTTCATGGCCCTGGGCTATGAGGCAACGAATAACACGGATGACGCGGATGTAATCCTTTTGAATACATGTGCCATCCGGGAGAATGCCGAGAACAAAGTGTTCGGGGAGCTCGGTCACCTTAAAGCGCTGAAACGGGAGAATCCGGGACTGCTCATCGGCGTATGCGGCTGTATGTCACAGGAAGAATCCGTCGTCAAAAAAATCTTGAAAACGTATCAGCAAGTCGATATGATCTTTGGTACCCATAATATCCACAGACTCCCTGAAATCCTTTCAGAGGCATATATGTCCAAGGCCATGGTCGTGGAGGTCTGGTCCAAGGAAGGGGATGTGATCGAGAACCTTCCGAAGGTGCGCAGGGGAAATATCAAGGCTTGGGTGAATATCATGTATGGCTGCGATAAGTTTTGCACGTACTGCATCGTACCCTATACACGCGGTAAAGAGCGGAGCAGAAGACCGGAAGAAATCATCCAGGAAGTACGGTCGCTGGCCGCTCGAGGGTATGAGGAAGTCACCCTTCTTGGCCAGAACGTCAATGCATACGGTAAGGATATTGAAGACATGGACTACGGACTCGGTGACCTGATGGACGAATTGAGGAAGATCGATATCCCTAGGATCCGCTTTACAACCAGTCATCCACGCGATTTTGATGATCATCTGATCGAAGTCCTTGCGAAAAGAGGGAATCTCGTCGAACACATCCATCTTCCTGTTCAGTCCGGTTCCACTTCTGTCCTGAAGATCATGGCCAGAAAGTATTCCCGTGAGGTCTTTCTTGACCTCGTGGAAAGAATCAAGACGGCCATGCCGGATGTGGCCCTGACCACAGACATCATCGTCGGTTATCCGAATGAAACAGAAGAGCAATTCGAAGAGACCCTTTCCTTGTACAGGGAGGTGGGCTTTGAATCGGCCTACACGTACATCTACTCCCCGCGGGAAGGGACCCCTGCGGCCAAAATGACGGATAACGTCCCAGACGATGTGAAAAAAGACCGTCTGCGCAGACTGAACGCAGTGGTCAATGAGTTTTCCGGGAAATCCCTCCTGCCCTATAAAGGCGAAATCGTGGAAGTCCTTGTAGAAGGGGAGAGTAAGAAGAATCCGGAGGTGCTCGCCGGATATACAAGAAGGAGCAAACTAGTGAATTTCAAAGCCCCCAAGACGGCCATTGGCAAAATCGTGAAGGTGAAGATCACCGATACCAAAAGCTGGTCGCTCGACGGGGAAATGATCGAAGAAGGTCTAATCGGATCTGAATTTCAAATACCGGCAGAGGTGAACTGATATGGCGAAATATACAAAAGACGATATTATCAAGCATGCAGGCAATCTAGCACAAATGATTGCAGATACAGAAGAAGTGGACTTCTTCAAACGTGCAGAGGCACAGATTCACGAAAATCAAAAAGTGAGAGAAATGATTGCAAGCATCAAGAGCCTTCAAAAGCAGGCGGTCAACTTCCAACACTACGGTAAAAGCGAAGCACTGAAGATGGTTGAAGCGAAAATTGAAAACCTGGAAAAAGAAATTGACGCTATTCCCATTGTCCAGCAGTTTAAAGAATCCCAAGAAGATGTGAATGATCTGCTTCAGATCGTAGCATCGGTCATCTCCAACAATGTGACCGACCACATCATCGAAACGACCGGCGGGGACATCCTAAGGGGAGAAACCGGGTCTCAGGTCCGTAATTCCATGCCGGGCAGCTGCTCATAAGTTTCCCATTAGATAAGGCTGAAACAAACATGTTTTAATCATCATAAAACCCGAATTGTTGCCTGCTGTAAGGCAATAATTCGGGTTTTCATTTGTTTAATGAGCTTTTTTATGGTGTCTAACGGTGACTGGACTGCAAGGCGGAGACGACTGCGGGAAGAGTGGCACCCTGAAGGCATGCCGGGGAGGAACGCCGGCTCCCCGCAGAAAGCAAAAACTTGCAGAGAAATCGGTTTAAAGAACCTAAATGGATCGTGTCCGTCATGACCGGCGCCATGGTCCCAACAACATATCTCTTCGTCCATCGTTGCGCCTCGCATACGCTCTCTTTTCGTAACATCCCTTGGGTATTCGCATACAATACAGTATCTCGCAACAATCCTTTCATGCAATCCAATTTACTCGCACAAACACCTAAGTCATCGCATAAGATGAATTGAAAATGAATGAGGAGGTACGCTCGAATGGCAGAATATAGAGAGATCATTACAAAAGCGGTCGTAGCGAAGGGACGCAAATTCACTCAGTCCCATCATACGATTTGCCCGCCGCATCACCCATCGAGCATTTTAGGCTGCTGGATCATCAATCACGAGTACAAGGCACACAAAGTAGGGAAAAAAGTAGAGATTCAGGGTTGTTATGATATCAACGTATGGTACTCCCACAGCGATAACACGAAAACATCCGTGGTCACTGAGCGAGTCGAATATACAGACGTCATCAAATTGAAATACCGCGATCCTGATTGCTCGGATGATCTTGAAGTGTGCGCCCGCGTACTCCAACAGCCGAACTGCTGCGAAGCGGTCATTTCACCGAATGGGAATAAAATCATCGTTCATGTAGAACGTGAATTCCTGGTGGAAGTGATCGGTGAAACAAAAGTATGTGTCCTGGTGAATCCTGACGGCTGTGATGATCATGATTGGGACTGCGACCTGGATGACGAAGAGTTTGAAGAATTGGATCCGGAATTCCTTGAAGGCATCGAAGAGTAAAGATTGCTAGGAAGACGGCCTCTTCCTAGTTTTTTTATGAAACCATCCGAACGGATGGTTTCTTCTTTGTGGCAAGCACCTGCCCGATTGCTTTGAAGTATGCTAAAATGGGTGGGAAGACCGATCATGAAAGGATTTTTAAACATGAAAAAAACAGTGGTTCTGGCAGAAAAGCCTTCTGTCGGAAGAGATATCGCACGGGTGCTAAACTGCACACAAAAAGGG
Organism: Rossellomorea marisflavi; assembly: GCF_001274775.1. Classification (GTDB taxonomy): domain Bacteria; phylum Bacillota; class Bacilli; order Bacillales; family Bacillaceae_B; genus Rossellomorea; species Rossellomorea marisflavi. Next base: position 1,195,299 of record NZ_LGUE01000001.1, on the reverse strand, counting down.
AACGGATTCATGGAAGGAAAAGAGTACATCGTAACCTGGGCCCTTGGGCATCTCGTTACCCTTGCAGACCCCGAAACCTATGATGACAAGTATAAAACGTGGAAGATAGAAGACCTGCCGATGCTTCCGAAAGATCTGAAGCTGGTAGTAATCAAAAAAACAGGGAAACAATTCAATGCCGTAAAAACCCAGATGAACCGGCCGGACGTAAAAGAAATCGTCATAGCAACGGATGCCGGACGTGAAGGAGAACTCGTCGCCAGGTGGATCCTGGAAAAGGCGAAGCCGCAAAAGCCGTTGAAGCGTTTATGGATTTCATCCGTAACCGACAAAGCCATTCAGCAGGGTTTCAGCCGTTTAAAAGATGGAAAAGCCTATGAAAATCTCTATAGGGCTGCAGAGGCAAGGTCGGAAGCCGATTGGTATGTCGGCATGAATGCCACGAGGGCCTTGACAACCAAACATAATGCCCAGCTTTCCTGTGGTCGTGTACAAACTCCGACCCTCAGTATCATCGCGCAGCGGGAAGAGGAAATCAGGAACTTCAAGCCCGTCCCGTACTATGGTATCCAAGCGGTCACCTCAAAAGGGACCTTTACATGGCTCAAAGGTCAGGAGACAAGGTCGTTTTCAAAGGAAGAAGTGGAACGGGTAGAAGCTTCCTTGAAAGCGCAAAAAAAACCGCTTACGATCGATACGGTAAAAAAAGCAACGAAAAAAAATCCTGCACCATCCTTTTATGATTTGACTGAGCTCCAGCGCGATGCCCATAAGGTATATGGTTTTTCGGCAAAGGAAACGCTGTCGATCATGCAGAAGCTTTATGAACAGCATAAATTGGTCACATACCCCAGGACCGACAGCAGGCATCTCTCGAGTGATATGGTCGATACATTGAAAGATCGTCTGATGGCCGTCAATGTCCAAGAGTACAGGGGAATCGTGCATCATGCATTGAAAGGAAAGCTTACCCTTTCAAAAGCGTATGTAGACGACGCCAAGGTGAGTGATCACCATGCCATCATCCCAACGGAAGAAACTCCTTTTCTTCAGAAGCTCCAGGACAGGGAACGGAAAATTTATGATCTGATCGTGAAGCGTTTCGTCGCTGCTTTCTATGCTCCGTATTCTTATGAGCAGACCACCGTCACGGCTAGCATCGACCAGAACCGGTTCCAACTCAAGGGGAACAGGGTACTGGATCAAGGTTGGAAGGCCGTTTATGAGAATGAAATCGTCGAAGGTTTGAAGGCCGTGATAGCTGAAGGGGAGAGTCTGCCCCTGTTGTCGGTAAAGCATACGGAAGGCAGGACCACACCGCCGGGAAGATTCAATGAAGGAACCCTTCTGACCGCCATGGAAAACCCACGCAAGTACATGAAAGGAAGCGATCAGGATTTGTTGGAGGCCATATCGGAAACCGGGGGACTTGGTACCGTGGCGACTCGTGCCGACATCATTGAAAAGCTATTCCACACGGCTCTTATCGAAGAGACGGGGAAAGAAATCACCATCACGTCCAAAGGGAAACAGCTGCTTGATCTGGCACCCTCTGAGCTCAGGTCTCCGACACTGACTGCAGAATGGGAAATGAAGCTGGAGCAGATTGCCAGTGGCAAACTGAGCAAACAAGAATTCATGAAGGAAATCAAGGAATATACGAAAAAGTCGGTCCATGAAATCAAGCAATCCACAAAAAAATTCTCCCATGACAATCTCACAGGAACGAGATGCCCGGATTGCGGGAATCTCATGCTTGAAATTAAGAATCGTAATGGGAAAATGCTCGTTTGTCAGGATCGTGAGTGTGGACATCGCAAAAATGTCAGTAAAAAGACGAATGCACGCTGCCCGAACTGCCACAAGCGCCTTGAACTTAAGGGAGAAGGCGATGGACAACTGTTCGTATGTGTGTGCGGTCACAAAGAAAAGCTTTCTACCTTCAATCAGCGGAGGAAGAAGGAAAAGGGCGGTAAAGCAACAAAAAGGGATGTCAATCAGTACTTGAAAACCCAGCAGAAGGACGAACCGGTCAATACGGCTCTTGCCGATGCACTTGCTAAATTAAAGCTTGATCAATAACTGTAAAGACGGTCTTTGGGCCGTCTTTTTCTATGGGTAAAAAGAAACAAGTTTCATTATTTTGAATATTTGGTTGATTTAGTTATCGAATCATATTAAGATTGCGGTTATATCAATTAAAAGGGGGATCGGCATATGCTGACTTTCATCACGGCATTATTCATTCTGATTGCAGGCTACTTCGTTTATTCAAAGGTGGTCGAAAAGATTTTCGTCATCGACGACCGAACGATCACCCCGGCCTATTCAAAACGGGACGACTTGGATTATGTACCGATGAGCTGGTGGAAGGCAAGCCTCATCCAGCTTCTGAACATAGCGGGACTTGGACCGATCTTCGGTGCCATCATGGGTGCTCTGTACGGACCGGTTGCATTCATCTGGATCGTCATCGGCTGTTTGTTTGCAGGAGCTGTACATGATTACTTTTCAGGGATGCTGTCTTTACGGCATGGTGGTGCTCAGTTCCCTGCCATCGTGGGGAATTATCTCGGGAAACCGGTGAAGGTGGCGATGAATCTACTGTCCATCGTCCTCATGATACTAGTGGCGGCAGCCTTTACGGCGGGACCTGCCCAGCTCCTAACAGAGCTGACTCCTTTATCATTCATGACATGTCTCATTCTCATATTCATTTACTTTGTGGTCGCTACGGTTCTTCCGGTCAACAAAATCATCGGGAGGATCTATCCATTCTTCGGTGCTATCTTGATCTTCATGGCACTATCCATCGGTATCGGTTTATTCTTTTTTGAACATCCGATCCCGAATCTTACGTTGGCGAATTTACATCCCGGAGACCTCCCCATCTGGCCGCTGTTGATGGTAACCGTTTCATGCGGGGCGATTTCGGGGTTCCATTCCACGCAGAGCCCGATTCTTTCAAGAACGTTGAAGAAAGAGAGCGAGGGGAGGAAGGTGTTTTACGGTGCCATGGTGGCTGAGGGCGTCATCGCTCTGATTTGGGCGGCAGCCGGGATGGCTTTCTTCAACGGGACGCCGGGTCTTCAAGAAGCCCTTGCCGCAGGAGGACCTGCCGGTGTGGTGAACGAGATCAGTACCACAACCCTTGGTACCGTTGGCGGCGTCTTTGCTGTATTAGGTGTCATCATCCTCCCGATCACCACTGGAGATACTGCCCTACGCTCATCAAGGATGATGCTGGCCGAATTGATCCGCGATATCCGAAAGCGGGATACGGACAATAAGTGGCTCCCTGTCCTGTTGGTCATTCCGGTTGCGCTCCCCACGTTTCTCCTGACCCAGATCGACTACAGCTTTTTATGGCGATATGTGGGATGGTCCAACCAAGTGGTGGCGACTGTCATGCTATGGACGGGTTCCATTTATTTACTGAGGAAGGCTGCATTCCACTGGATATGCACGATTCCTGCCTTATTCATGACCGCGGTCGTGAGTATGTATATCTTTTACGCACCTGAAGGATTCGGACTCGATTATAAGCTGTCCATGATCCTTGGATCGGTGATTTGGGCGGCAGTCCTGATCTGGTTCCTCCGTCAATGGAAGATGAGTCGTCCGGTCCGGTCTCTCAGCCCTGAAACACTCCAATCCTGAAGGGACTGGTCATAGAGCCGGACGGTTAGTCAAACCGTCCGGCTTCTTAATGTGTTTCAGTTTATCCCCGAAGCCCGTTAACAGGAGAATCTGTTCGGAAACCACCGCTTCTAAAGGTGGACAGCCCCGAATAAAGATGAGTAGGGGAATACCAATCAGGAAGGAGCGATGGTGGTGGATCAACACAAAGATCTGTTACAAGATGAGCGAAGGGTATGGCATTCCATGAAGCCATATAATCCAGATTCGACCATGGTGGTGACAAAAGCAGCCGGTGCGTGGGTGACCGATCATGAAGGGGCGCGTTACCTCGATGGAATGGCGGGGTTATGGTGCGTGAACATAGGATATGGAAGAGAGGAACTTGCAGTTGCAGCTTATGAACAACTAAGGGAAATGCCATATTATCCCCTTACTCAAAGTCATCGGCCGGCAATCGAACTGGCGGAAAAGCTGACCGAGCTTATCGGGGATGATTATGTGTTCTTCTTTTCCAACAGCGGTTCAGAAGCAAATGAGACGTCATTCAAGATAGCCCGTCAGTATCATCAGCAAAAGGGTGAAGCCAATCGGTATAAGATCGTGGCAAGATACCGGGGGTACCACGGGAATACCCTTGGGGCTTTATCTGCAACCGGTCAGGCTCAGAGAAAATATAAGTACGAACCCCTGGCACCAGGATTCATCCATGTGAGGCCGCCGGATGCTTACAGGGATGAACCGGGATCAACCGGAAAAGACCTCCCTGCCGTCCAGGCGCTCAATGAAACACTTACATGGGAACTCAGTGAGACGATTGCAGCTGTCATCATGGAACCGATCATCACAGGCGGTGGGATCGTCATGCCTCAGGATGGCTATATGAAGGCAGCGAAAGAAGTATGTGAAGCCCATGGTGCACTTCTGATCGTGGATGAAGTCATTACAGGATTCGGACGAACGGGAAAGGCATTCGGATTCATGCATTATGGAGTAAAGCCGGATATCATCACGATGGCGAAGGGAATCACCTCAGCATACCTTCCACTTTCTGCGACGGCAGTCAGGAGAGAGGTGTACGAGGCCTTCAAGGGTAGTGAGGAATACGATTACTTCCGGCATATCAATACATTCGGGGGGAGCCCGGCGTCATGTGCCGTGGCCATGAAAAATATCGACATTATCCAAAAGGAACAGCTTATTGACCGGTCTGCGCGGCTTGGAGAGAAGGCTTTAAACTACCTACGTAGAAAACTGATCACTCATGCCCGGGTAGGTGATGTTAGGGGAAAAGGGCTCCTTCTTGGAATCGAGCTGGTGAAGGATAAGTCGACAAAAGAGCCCCTTGATGGGAAATCCGTAAGCAGTGTAGTGGATTATTGTAAACAAAAGGGTATCCTGATCGGCAAAAATGGAGCCACGGTAGCGGGATTCAATAACGTACTTGCCCTTTCACCTCCCCTTGTTATTGAGGAAGACGACCTTGACCTCATGCTTGAAACCATAGTTGAAGGAATCAGTCGTTTATAATATCGATCAAGCCCTCGCGGTCGCGAGGGCTTTTACGGTTGCAATCAAGGGCGTTCTCCTGATGGTTTGGCAGGCGATGCGCCTGGGACGCTCCTCTTCTCGGCTTCTACTTGATCGGAAGAATAAATGGTGACGATCATTTGACCCCCGATGACTTTTGACCGGATCAGGATCGGCTGATGATATGGGTTGCGGAACGCAAAATCTGGTCCATACCAGCTGACAGTCGCGTCTCTTCCTTTCGGGACGTACGGGACCCTTTTGGAATGGTGATAGCGTTCCACGATCTTCACCCCTGCACGATCAACGGCATTGAAGAGAGTAGATGAAACCTGGCAAATCCCTCCCCCGATATCTTCCGATAATTCTCCCTTGACGATAACGGGAGCCTTCATATAACCCTTTCCTTTTGTGCGTTTACCCACCGTTTTGTTGAATGAGAACGTCTCGCCTGGAAAGACGACTGTATTGTTGATCTGTCCGGAGGCCAGGATAATATTATTCGTTCGTTCTTCATTTTTTTTATTGAAATACGTTACATAGGATCCGATGCGATTCGTGCGTATATGAGCAAGGATTTCTGTATCAACCTTTGGGTAGGTCTTCAATGTCGGAACATCAGTGGAACTTACACCTTTGTAAAGGTAGTTCATCATGGCTTCTCTTAAGCCGTCGCGGTCAAGCATGAGTCCTGTTTGTCCAGGGATGATCCGGTTATGCTCATCAATTTTGGCATTGATGGGTGCTTTATACGTCTTTTCCTGCAGAAGGGAAACAAGATGGTTAAAATGGTCTTCATTAAGTATCGGTAGATCAAGGTAGGGAAGAGCAAGAGATTTCTCCTTGACCGTAATGATTTCATCCCCTGTATCAAGTTCAAGGGGGTGCTGATTCGATAGTCCGATCATGGCTGCAAATAAAAAAGTGGTCCAAGCCATCATTATCACCCTTTCCCTTATAGTATGGTTCCCCCGTATACGGTCATACGGGGGAAGGATGATTACCAAAAATTAATGGTTATGGAACGGCTCGAATAACGAAAAAGTATGAGGAAGAGTACGGGCAAGCGTCCGGAAGAAATCAATTAGCAAGGGGGCATTTGATGGCATTGATGATGAAAGTGCTCATGACTGCATCCATTTTAAGTGCGGTGCCATTCAGGATCGACTATATGACGGACACGCTTCCGTGGAAGGATACGAACCTGCTTCTTCCCAAGTATTCATATTTCGAGCTCATCGATGTGGAGACAGGCAAGACGTTTCAAGTCCAACGACGGGCGGGGAATAAACATGCAGATGTCCAACCGGTCACAGAAGCGGACACGAAAGTGATGAAAGAAATCTACGGGGGACATTGGAGCTGGAGCAGGAGGGCGATCCTGGTGAAGTCGGGAAACCTCCTCATTCCTGCTTCCATGAATGGAATGCCTCACGGGGGAGGAGCTCTTCAGAATGGATTCCCGGGACATTTCTGCGTCCATTTCCTTGGAAGTACGACCCATAAGACCCCGCGTCCAGATTTCGCTCATACCCTGATGATTCATAAAGCTGCCGGAGAACTTCCGGAGTTCCTTGCGTCCCTGAAACCGGAGGGAGCCATGAGGGTAGTTGAGATGGCTGTGAAACAACGGGATGAAGAGTTGCTGGGAAATATGCTCATGGAAGGCAAGGGGAGGGATTCGGAAACCCTATTGGAAAAAGTGAGAACGATGAAGATCTCTTCATTCGAAGTGAAGGAAACAAGCCCGTTCCTGGCCAGGGTCAAAATCAAGGTGAAATGGACGGACGGGAAAAGGGGGGTCCATCATTCTGATGTAGTAATAAATCTTCATCAGCCTGAAGGGATTTCGGGTTGGAAGATTGGTGGAAAAGAACTGAGCGGTTCATTTTGATCATGACTGGCAGTAGGCGGATGATATACTCTCATCCGCCTGTTTCCATTGTTTCCGGAATGAAACCACACGGTGGGATATGATATAATGAGACGTCTAGCAGAATACGGAAAGGTTTGAATGAACCCATGACTCAATACACGCCAATGATTAAACAATACTTACAGGTGAAGGCAGAATATCAAGATGCCTTTTTATTTTTTCGTTTAGGGGATTTTTATGAAATGTTCTTCGATGATGCCATTTCAGCTTCGCAGGAACTAGAAATCACTCTTACAAGCAGGGACGGTGGAGGGAAAGAACGGATCCCGATGTGCGGGGTTCCATACCATTCTGCGCCCAATTACATAGAGCAACTGATCAATAAAGGATACAAGGTCGCCATTTGTGAACAAACAGAAGACCCGAAGCATGCCAAAGGGGTCGTGAAGCGTGAAGTCGTACAGCTCATCACCCCGGGTACCGTGATGGAAGGGAAAGGGTTGAGTGATAAAGAGAACAACTATATCGCCGGTGTGGTTTCCTTTGAAGATGACACATACGGCCTTGCCTACAGCGATCTGTCGACGGGCGAAACCAACGTCACCCTTGTAGCCGACGGCACGGGGCAGCTATTGAATGAACTGTCCACCATCGGGGCCAAGGAGGTAGTCATAACGCCGGATATGGAGGAGGAGCAACAGCTCAAGCTCAAAGAACGTCTTGACGTGACTCTCTCATTCGAGGCTGGTCAAGGACCAAGTGATGCGTTCGAGCACTTACTGGTCGGGCTGAAACAGGAAAAATTAAAACAGACGGCAGCTCTTCTCATGCATTATCTGTTCAGGACTCAAAAGCGGAGCCTGGATCATCTGCAAAAGGTGGAAACCTATCATTTGAACCATTTCATGAAAATGGATTACTATTCCAAACGAAATCTTGAGCTGACGGAAACCATCCGTTCCAAAGGCAAAAAAGGATCTCTCCTCTGGCTCCTGGATGAAACCATGACCGCAATGGGAGCACGTCTTCTCAAGCAATGGATCGACCGGCCTCTCATCTCACGCGGGGAGATTGAAAAGAGGCAGATGGTCGTCGAAGTATTCCTTGAACGGTTCTTTGAAAGACAGGACCTGAGGGAAAGGCTGAAAGAAGTCTATGACCTTGAAAGACTCGCAGGGCGAGTGGCATTTGGAAACGTGAACGCAAGGGATTTGATCCAGTTGAAGAAATCCCTCCAGCAGATTCCGATATTGAAATCCCTCATCGCCTCACTGGATCATCATTCCATTGACCGCTACAGTAAAGAACTTGATCCTTGTGAAGATCTGACGGATCTTCTGGAGCTTGCCCTCGTGGAGAATCCTCCCCTTTCCATCAAGGAAGGCAGTTTGATCCGGGATGGTTATCACGCGGAGCTTGATCAGTATCGCGATGCCAGCCGCAATGGGAAGTCGTGGATTGCCGCTCTGGAACGGGATGAACGCGAACGTACAGGGATTCGTTCTCTGAAAGTCGGCTTTAATCGAGTGTTCGGCTATTACATCGAAGTAACAAGGGCAAACCTTCACCACCTTGAAGAAGGAAGGTATGAAAGAAAGCAGACGCTCACAAACGCTGAACGATTCATCACACCGGAGCTGAAAGAAAAAGAAGCGCTCATCCTGCAGGCAGACGAACGCAGCGTGGACCTTGAATATGAATTATTCATCGGGATCAGGGAGCAGGTGAAGGAATTCATCCCACGCCTTCAGCGTCTGGCTAAGGTTGTAAGTGAACTCGATGTTCTTCAATGTTTTGCAACAGTCAGTGAAAAACGGCACTACAGCAAGCCGGTCTTCAATGAACAAAGACGTATCGCCGTCAAGGATGGCCGCCACCCGGTGGTTGAAAAGGTCATGGGGGCAGATGGGTACGTGCCCAATGATTCCTACATGGACAGCGAGCGGGAAATCCTCTTGATCACTGGACCGAACATGTCAGGGAAAAGTACGTATATGAGGCAGCTTGCCCTCACAAGCATACTGGCCCAGATTGGCTGCTATGTCCCGGCTGCTGAAGCTGACCTTCCGATATTCGATCAAGTTTTCACGAGGATCGGAGCAGCAGACGATCTGATATCAGGACAGAGCACGTTCATGGTGGAAATGCTTGAAGCCAGGAACGCCATCGTCAATGCGACGGAGGCGAGTCTGATCCTGTTTGACGAAATCGGACGCGGGACGTCCACTTACGATGGAATGGCCCTGGCACAGGCGATCATCGAGTACATCCATGGGCATATTGGTGCCAAGACGTTGTTCTCGACTCACTATCATGAACTGACGGTACTGGAAACCGAACTGCCTAAAGTCAAAAATGTTCATGTGAGTGCCATGGAGCAGAGTGGAAAATTGGTGTTCCTTCACAAAATCAAAGAAGGGGCGGCAGATCGAAGCTACGGGATCCATGTGGCGGAACTTGCCGAGCTTCCGGAGATCCTCATCACAAGAGCCAATGAGATCCTTTCGACCCTAGAAAGCAAAAAAGGGATGGAAGAATCGGCAGCGACCATTGTAAAGGAGGATGAGCCTGGCCAGCTTTCCTTCTTCGAAGAAGGAAAGAAACAGAAGACCGTTGCAAAAGAGCTTTCCACAAAGGAAACGAAAATTCTGGATGAGCTCAAGAAACTGGACATTCTTGATATGACTCCGATTGATGCCATGAACACCCTTTACGGAATCCATAAGAAACTGAAGAAATAAGGAGGCAGTATCGTGAAGATCTTTCAGCTCGATGACTCCCTATCAAATAAAATAGCAGCCGGGGAAGTGGTGGAGCGCCCTGCATCCGTGGTGAAGGAACTCCTTGAAAATAGTATCGATGCAGGCGGCACCATCATCGAAATCCATGTGGAGGAGGCAGGACTGAACTCCATCCGCATCATTGATAACGGGGATGGGATCGATGAAGAAGATGTCAAAACGGCATTCAAGCGACATGCCACGTCAAAGATCAAGGATGAGAACGATCTCTTCCGTATCCGCACCCTAGGGTTCAGGGGAGAGGCCCTGCCAAGTATCGCCTCTGTCTCCTACTTCACGATGAAGACCTGCACGGGAAATGGGCCTGGAACCAAAATAGAGCTTGCAGGTGGTATTGAAGAAGCGTTTGAGAAGACTTCTTCTCGCAAAGGCACCGATATCACGGTGTCCCAACTGTTCTTCAATACGCCGGCAAGGTTGAAATATATGAAGACGATTCATACGGAGCTGGGCAATATCACCGATGTGGTCAACCGTATAGCTCTGTCTCACCCTGAGATTTCCATCAAACTCCTCCACAACGGGAAGTCACTCCTCCATACGAATGGGAACGGAGATGTGAGGCAGGTCCTTGCATCGATCTACGGACTCGCCATTGCGAAGAATATGGTGCCGATTCATGTGCAGTCCCTGGATTTCAAGGTCACAGGCTATGTATCCATGCCTGAGATCACCAGAGCTTCACGCAACTACATTTCAACCATGATCAATGGAAGATTCATAAAGAATTATGCACTGGCTAAGGCGATCGGGGAAGGATATCACACCCTTCTGCCGATCGGCCGGCATCCCATTGTCCTGTTGAATATTGAAATGGATCCAGTCCTTGTCGATGTCAACGTCCATCCTTCCAAAATGGAGGTAAGGATCAGCAAGGAGCAGGAGCTTAACGCCTTGATCAGTGAAGGGATCAAAGCCGTATTCAAAAAGAAGGAGCTCATTCCCACCGGTTCTGTCGCACCAAAATCAATGGCCGCCAAGTCTGAGCAAACGTTCATGACCCTCGACCACGTCTCACCCTCGAAGCCGACGATCCCAGAGGTGGTTAAGGAGCGTCAGCCAATCATGGTACAGACTGAGCCGAAGGTTGAGGAATACTCACAGGCAGCTCATGTTGAAGTCCCGCAAGAGGCGGAACAGCCACTGCGCACAGCTCCGATCGAAACAGCTGTGGAACAGGATGACAGAGAGGACCACTCAAGGATCCCGCCCCTTTATCCAGTCGGACAGATGCATGGAACCTATATCTTTGCACAGAATGACCAAGGTCTGTATATCATCGACCAGCATGCCGCTCAGGAGCGGATCAAATATGAATTTTTCAAAGAAAAAGTAGGCGAAGTGGCCAAGGAATTGCAGGATATGCTTGTGCCCATGACCCTGGAGTTTTCCACTGATGAATTCATCAAAATCGATGAATGCAGGGGTATGCTCGAAGAGGTCGGGGTATTCCTTGAAGACTTCGGTCATAATAGCTTCATCGTCAGGTCCCACCCACAGTGGTTCCCTAAGGGTGAGGAGCAGGAGACGATCGAAGATATGATCGAACAGGTCCTGAAGATGAGCCGAGTCGATATCAAGAAGCTGCGTGAAGAAGCGGCCATCATGATGAGCTGCAAGGGTTCCATCAAGGCCAACCATCATCTTCGCAATGACGAGATCCTTTCCCTTCTTGATGAGCTGAGAAGGACGACGGATCCGTTCACCTGTCCCCACGGACGACCGATCATCATTCACTATTCCATTTATGAGATGGAAAAAATGTTCAAACGGATCATGTAAAAGAAAGCAGGGGGATGCGCCGCATCCCCCTGCTTTCTTTTTATCCGTACTTTTTCTGATGCTGTTTTTTCCTCTTGAGGTAATCCGGATCCTCTCTCACTTGTATCCACTTTTCTTCAAATATAGAAGCGGATTCAGCTTTTTCATCATCTATTTCCCTATCATTCACATTTCCATCATTGTCGTATTTCTTACCACCAGGGTAGTTGGCATACCTTCTTGCCCTTGTATAGCCCATCTGCAGGAACTTACGCGCCATATCCATCCCCACAAAATCATCTTTCTTCTGATAGTCCAGGAACATAGCATGGATCTTGTCGGATGATTCCTGTGCAATCGCCGGCGTCTTAAACTTCCAATGAGGCAGGATTTCACTTTTATATGGTTCGACCATCAATACTCCTTGTTCACCCCGCCCAACGCGGTATAGTTCAGGAGACTCTCTGAAATCGATCTGTTTATAGTCTAGGGAATAGTCAAAAGCCATCACTCCACCTCCTACGGTCCTTTTACCCTATACCCGCAAGGAAGAAACGGATTGTTCTCTCTCTTAATTGAAGGAATTTTGAGAATGAAAGGGTAATAGTATATAGAGGTAATGAAAGCGTTTTAATATAAGCGTGAGAGGATGAAAGCAACGATGGAAAATACATATTTGGAACCTTCTTATCGAGTGGACAAGCGCAGTTTTACAAAAAGGGAGCACAATCGTTTTGTGAAGCTGAAAGGAGTGAGGGATTGGTCCGGCGTCTCGTGGGATCAGGTGGGAAGACCGTTCGAGGTGACCCGGGTTTCCAAAGAGAAGAAAGAGTGGGAGCTGAGGGAGGGGAAAGCCTTGCCGGTCCATGCTTCATGGGAGATGTTCAATCGTTCCTTCCATGAGTGGTTCGTGAAGGATGTACCGGACAGTCTGAGTCACAACAGAAAGAAGATTGTTGGGGAGGCCCTAAAGCTTCATCTGACATCATCTGTGGAAGCGATGAACGATCATTTGCGCCTGCACTTATGGAATTATGTCCACCGGATCCAGGATGGAATATGGGACCCCAGGGGGAAGCGGGAATTGTTCAAGGGATTGGATGTCAAGAAGCCAAGAATCTTATTTCTTGGTGCAGCTGAAGGGTATGAAGCGATGCAGTTGGCCGCCATGTACCCCGGAAGCAGCATCGTGATGGTAGATTATGATCCTTTCTGTAAGGACACCCGGTATGAGGATTTTCCTGGATCCTATCCCTTTCTCGGAGAAAACCCCGATACCGGCGGGATGAAAGTCTACCATAAGAGAGATTTCCCTACAGATTATGTAATCAGTGACATCAGGGAGCTTTCATATGCTAAGGAGTTTGATATCGTCCTGAGTGTCGGGTTATTGGAGCATTTCCCCGATGAACATAAGCCTGAAGTCGTCGATTGGCACCGGAAATTTCTTAAGCCAGGAGGGTACATGATCCTTACGACCCCAAGAGCCCAGTGGAAGTCGAAGGTGTATTACAATCTTATGGCAGATGTGATGAATCATACGTATCGTGAGCTCATGACGGTAGAACAGATGGGACTCTATTTGTATGAAAACGGGGCCGACATCCTCCAGCATGGATACATCAAAGTGCATAACGGAATTATCGCAAAGACGAGATAGGGAGGGGTTAAGTTGGAAATAAAGCTTAAAAAGAATCGGAAAAGAACAATCATCATAGGCGGAATCGCCTTCCTATTTTTGTGCATGACTTCCCTCATCTTCTATGCCGACTCGTTCATCGGACGCTCGCTTCCTCAGCTTGAAGGGGAATTGGCTGTTCCAGGCCTCTCGGGTGAGGTAGAGGTGGTGAGGGACGGCAAAGGGGTCCCCCATCTCTCTGCATCCAGTGACCGGGACCTTTATATGGCACAAGGGTACATTCAAGCGCAGGACCGATTGTTCCAAATGGACCTTAGTCGAAGGCAAGCGTCAGGCCGACTGAGCGAGGTAGTAGGGGAAAAGGCCGTTGACCGGGATAAGTTTTTCCGTACCCTCGGCCTCAGACGTGCTGCAGAAGCTTCTCTTGAAGGGTATTCACCTGAAGTCAAGGAGGTCTTGGGGTGGTTTGCAGATGGGGTGAATGCCTATATCCAAGATTCCAAGGAGAAAAAATCCTTGCCGGCCGAGTTCACCCTCTTGGGGTATGAGCCTGAGAAATGGACGGAAGTAGACTCATTGACAATCGGGAAGTATATGGCTTTTGATCTTGGTGGCCACTGGCAAGGTCAGGCTTTCAGGTATTGGGCACTGCAATCATTACCTGAGGACAAGGCAATGGATCTTTTTCCTTCCTATCCCGAGGATGCCCCCACGATCATACATGAAACCACAGACCTTTCCATGAAATGGGGCAACGCCATTACCGAGCCTGTCATCCCACCTGAGATGAACGGAAGCAACAACTGGGTGGTGAGCGGTTCCAAATCGGAAAGTGGATATCCCATGCTTGCGGATGATCCCCATCTTTCATTGGGTAGCCCGTCCATCTGGTATCAGATGCATCTTGAATCGCCAGACGTGAATGTGAGCGGGGTGATCTTTGCGGGGATTCCAGGCATTATACTCGGTCATAATGAAACGATAGCATGGGGTGTGACCAACACCGGTCCGGATGTTCAGGACCTCTACATTGAAAAGCGCCATAAAGAGGATAAAAATCACTTCCTCTATGATGGGAAATGGGAGGAGGCCGAGGTGATCAAGGAACCCATTGCTGTAAAAGACAGCGAGACGATTCCGTATGAGGTCACGGTTACACGACACGGCCCGATCGTATCGGAATTCGCGAATCAGGATGATAGCGAAAACGCGCTATCCATGAGATGGACCGCCCTTGATCCGAGTCTCGAGTTGCAAGCCATCATCGACATGAATAAAGCGTCCAATTGGACCGAATTCGAAAAGGCAATGGAAGATTTTCATACGCCTACCCAGAACTTCGTATTCGCTGACAAAGATGGGACGATCGCATACAAAGCAAACGGCAAAATCCCCATCCGGAAGAAAGGGGACGGACTCCTGCCGGTACCAGGATGGACATCGGATTATGAGTGGACGGGATTCATTCCGTATGAAGAACTGCCGAGGGTCGTGAACCCTGCTGAAGGATACATCGCCACCGCTAACAATAAGGTAATCGGAGATGGGTATCCTTATCATATCAGTCATCATTGGGCGGGTCCTTATCGGTACATGAGGATAAGCGAGGTACTTGAATCAAAAGAGAAGCTGACGAAGCAGGATATGAAGGACATGCAGCATGATCATATGAATTTACAGGCAAGGGAGTTTGTTCCCCTTCTCTTGAATGCACTGGAAGGAAAGGAGCTTTCTGAACAATCCCGGGAAGCCCTTCAGCTGCTCGCGGATTGGGATTATGAAGATGATGCCGATGCAGCCGCTCCGCTTTTATTCCACCAGTGGATGGACCGGATGAGCAATGAGCTTTTTGACGACAGCATCCCGACCGATATGATGAAGCTGTTTGAAGGAAAACAGAACGTAGTGGACGAACTGATCAGGAAGGCAGCGAAAGGGAAGGTTTCCCCATGGTTTACGGAACAAGGTGGATTCGAATCATTTCTTGCCGAAAGCCTGTCCGATACACTGGAGGATGGTTTTGATCGATACGGTTCAAATATGAGCGAGTGGGCATGGGGAGACTATCACAGAGTCTACTTTGAAAATCCCCTTTCCTCGGCTTCATCCATCCTTGAATGGTTCCTGAACCGGAGAAGCCCTGAACCAGTCGGAGGTAGTCGGGTCACCGTGGGGGCCGCAAGCTATAATGATGAAGGGATCGTCAATCACGGGGGCTCATGGCGATTCATCATTGATATGGTAGATATGTCCAAGGCCGACCATATCGTGGGACCTGGTCAGTCCGGTCATTTTAAGAGCCCTTGGTATGATGATCAAATCGATGACTGGATAGAAGGAAAGTATCATGAAACGACCTTGAAGCCACCTGCGGACGGCAAACAGCTCCGCTTGGTACCGGAAACATAAACAGGGGCCGGATAGTCCGGCCCCTGTCCAATGGGAGGAAGTATGATGGAAGAGTATGCAACCGCACTTGCAAAACGGATCAGTGGGCTGTTCGGGAATAAACTGACGGGGGTCTATCTCCACGGCTCACTGGCCATGGACTGCTTCAATCCGGAAATCAGTGATATCGATCTTCTGATCATCGTGGAGAATGGATTAAGAAAAGATGAAAAAGAAGCGCTCGATGCCTTGTTCCTAAAGGAATACAGAGGCGATCACCTTCCTGCAAAAGGGTTGGAAGTCAGCGTCATTACACGCGGGAATGTCTACCCCTTGCTGTATCCGACACCTTTCGAGTATCACTTTTCAGATATGCATATAGACGCCATAAGACGGGGAGTGGCCACTTTCCCAGCAACAGACCCAGACATTGCCGCCCATATCGCCGTCATCCGTGCGCGGGGGAGGGTATTGATTGGTGAGCCGATTGAAGCGGTCTTCGCCCCTGTTCCATACCATTACTATATGAAAGCCATTTGTTACGACATTCACGATGCGGAAGCGGATATTTCGAAACAGCCGACCTATATGATCCTTAACCTGTGCCGGGTATATCAATTTTGTATCAAGCAGTCTGTCGCTTCAAAAAAAGAGGGAGGAGAGTGGGGACTCCAATCCTTGCCAGTACGTTTTCATCCCATCATCCAAAAAGCACTGAAGGTGTATGAAACGGGGGAAATGTGGCAAACAGCCGTTGAGGAAGAGGCTTCTTTGACGGATTTTGCCGTTTATATGACTTCTATCATCAGGGAAAAGAGTATCAATTTTCTAGAACATGACGATAATTTGAAGATATAATACATCTTTACGTATCATTATGGTACGATAGCGAATGAGGAATGACTACATAGAAGGCAGTGGATAGACGTTGAACAAAGAAAAGCTAATCGTCCTGATCGGCCCGACGGCCGTAGGGAAGACGAAGACGAGCATCGAATTGGCGAAGGCATTCGATGGCGAAATCATCAGTGGGGATTCCATGCAGATCTACAGGGGGATGGATATCGGCACGGCGAAAATCCGCCATGATGAGATGGAAGGGATCCTCCACCATCTGATCGATATTAAAGATCCCATTGAATCGTATTCGGCTGCTGAGTTTCAGCAGACGGTCAGGAAATTGATCACAGAGATCCATGCGAGGGGTAAAATGCCCATTATCGCCGGAGGGACCGGTCTTTACATCCAGTCGGTCCTCTATGACTACCGATTCACGGAAACGCCGGGAGACGAAGCGTTCAGGGAGCGCTTGGATGCTGAATCACGTGAGCTAGGTCATGAAGCCATGCATCGCAGATTGGCTGATGTGGACTCTGAAGCGGCCTCTCAGATCCATCCGAACAATATACGCCGGGTGATCCGTGCCCTGGAGATCCATCACACTACAGGAAAAACCATGACAGAGTATCAAAAGCAGCAATCCCGGGAGCTCCAGTATGATGTGGCTCTCATTGGCTTGACCATGGATCGGGACAAGCTTTATGAGCGGATCAATCTCAGGGTGGACATGATGATGGACGACGGGCTTTTGCCCGAGGTGAGATCCCTGTATGAAGATGGGATCAGGGGTGTCCAATCGGTGCAGGCGATCGGGTACAAAGAAATCTACGACTACTTTGACGGTAAGGTGAGCCTTGAAGAGGCCGTGGAGAACCTGAAACAGAACTCCCGAAGGTATGCAAAACGTCAGCTCACGTGGTTCCGGAACAAAATGGATGTCGACTGGTTCGATATGACTGCATCGGAGCACCGTGATGAAATAATCGCCGACATTTCGAAATTCATTGCAGGAAAGCTCGACTTAGAGTCGAATAATTAGTATATAGAGATATAGAGGAGGATGCTCGATGAAACAATCCATTAACATTCAGGATCAATTCTTGAATCAACTGCGTAAAGATGGGTCACCAGTTACTGTGTTCCTATTGAATGGTTTCCAAATCCGAGGTCAGGTGAAAGGGTTTGATAATTTCACCGTGTTATTTGAAACGGAAGGGAAGCAACAGCTTGTTTATAAGCATGCCATTTCCACTTTTGCACCTCAGCGAAATGTTCAACTGAATTTCGATGAGCAAAACGTGTAATCATAGTTCAGGAATGGGGGCCGCTCAGCGGTCCTTTTTTCATTTTCAAAAAATGGCGCGCCTAGCCTTATGGACACTTACCGGCCGGTTGTACCCGTGGAAAATACAGTTTCTGATGAAAATAGGATTAATGAATCCTCATCTACTGAATAGAATGATATGAGGGGGATACGATAATTGCTGCCTTGATCAAGAATGACGGACGATTTATTTCTCGGGAAAGCGCAGGAACTGACAAAAGAATGTTCCTTTGTCGAAGCGTACCGGGGGTGAAAATCCGCAGAATGTGTTTGCATATAGAATGGCGAGGTGAACCCTTTGGACCAACAACCGATGCGAATGAAGAACAACGGTCAGATCAGCATCGTCCTCAATTCACAAAAACGGAATCCGCTGCGGGATACGATGATACAGGAATCCATTCCTCAGTCCATGCCTCAGGAGCATGCTGCTTTGAAGGAAATAGAAGAAGAATTGGGTACGCTCATCGGAATGGACGAAATGAAGAAAATGGTGAAGGAAATCTATGCTTGGATATACGTGAATAAAAAACGGGAAATGATGGGGTTGAAAGCGGGCAAGCAAGCACTTCATATGATGTTCAAAGGAAATCCCGGAACAGGGAAGACAACCGTGGCACGGATCATAGGCAAGCTGTTCCTGAAGATGAACGTGCTGTCGAAAGGACATCTTATAGAAGCCGAAAGAGCGGATCTGGTAGGAGAATACATTGGTCATACCGCTCAGAAGACCCGTGATCTAGTCAAAAAAGCGCTGGGTGGGATCCTGTTTGTCGATGAAGCCTACTCACTTGGGCGCGGAGGAGAGAAGGATTTCGGAAAAGAAGCCATCGATACCCTGGTGAAGCATATGGAGGATAAACAGCATGAGTTCATCTTGATCCTAGCGGGCTATTCCAAGGAAATGGATCATTTTCTCACGCTGAATCCAGGTCTTCAGTCAAGGTTTCCCCTCGTGTTTCATTTTCCCGATTATTCCGTCGATCAGCTGATGGACATCAGCAAGCTCATGCTGAAGGAAAAGGAATATATGCTCAGCCATGATGCCGAACGGAAAATACGGGAGCATCTTCACGGGGTGAAGAATGCCATTACAGCAAACGCATTTTCCAATGGCCGGTATGTACGGAATATCCTTGAGAAGTCCATTCGTGCCCATGCCATGCGTCTTCTCATGGAAAATAATTATGATCGGCATGAATTAATGACACTGAGGAGCAACGATCTTGTCTTCACACGGAAGGACAGTGATTAAAAAACATGCATTCGTGATGAATGCATGTTTTTTCAGGCTTCCGATTGGAGCCTCTTATTCGGCAGTTTCCATTTATATAAATAGGAAAACACACGTAACGCCGTGGTGATGACGAAGAGGGCATATAATTCGATCGGTGATTCGGCCATCCCGAACCCGACAGCCACACCTGAGACGACGGCCCATACCGCGTAAATCTCAGATCTGAATACAAGGGGTTTCCTGCCGGCAAGCAAATCCCTGACTATCCCGCCTCCCGTACCCGTCAGCACAGCGGCCACGATCACTGCGCTCATGGGATGATCCATGTTGACGGCATACAAGGCACCCTGGATGGCGAATGCAGACAAACCGATGGCATCAAAGAAGTTGCCCCACCGTTTCCAATGCTTCAATAGATTGTGAGGGAATAAAAAGACGGCGGTAATGGCGAGGAGGGCGATCTGAAAAAGCATGCCCTGCTCCCATAGGGCGGAAATGGGTACTCCGATCAATAAATTCCGGATCGCTCCGCCACCGAAAGCCGTGACAATACCGAGTACGTATACACCCAATATGTCATATTCTTCTTCCATCGCTACAATCGCACCTGACACCGCGAAGGCAACAGTGCCGATGATACTCAATACTTCCCATGTCATACCCTGGTCTTCCTCTCCTGCTCGTACTCTTTAAACCTATCTGATTGTATCATGGGAACATGGATTTGCAACCATTTTTGCCATAGTGTTTGGTAGGAATATTTGATATGATTGGTCTGTTGGTCCGCAGCATTCAAATTGACTGTGCGCCGGCGCAAAGGAATTTGAAAGCAGAAGGGATTTTATAGACATGTTTGATCAATTAAAACACGGAGAGGTCTTAAGGCCGTTAGCCCGATCCGTTGAACAATCCATAGCCCACATCCATGCAGCCATCGATGAGCGGGCAGAACAAAATCAATTCAATGTACTAACTTCTTTTCAGAAGCATCGGGTGAGCGACTCCCATTTCAACCCTTCGACAGGGTACGGGTACGATGATGCAGGAAGGGATACGTTAGAGAGCATTTACGCAGATGTGTTCGGCGGAGAGGCGGGACTCGTACGTCCCCAGATCATTTCGGGCACACATGCGATATCCATCGCGCTCTTCGGCATCCTCCGTCCTGGAGATGAATTGGTATACATAACAGGAAAGCCTTATGACACCCTTGAAGAAATCGTCGGGATCAGAGGGAAGGGAGCAGGATCCCTGAAGGACTTCCATATCGATTACCGGAGCATCGACCTTACTCCCGACGGGAAAGTGGACTTCGAGGCAGTAAGATCTGCACTCGGCACGAAAACGAAAATGGTGGGGATCCAGCGTTCGAAGGGATACGCCAACCGTCCTTCCTTCACAGTGGGAGAGATCAAAGCCATGATTGATTTCGTCAAAGCGATCGATCCATCGATCGTCGTTTTCGTTGATAACTGCTACGGTGAATTTGTTGAAGACCGTGAACCATGCCATGTCGGTGCCGATCTTATGGCGGGATCGCTCATTAAGAATCCCGGAGGCGGACTTGCGAAAACGGGAGGATATATCGTAGGGAAAAAAGAACTGGTCGAAGCGTGTTCGTACAGGATGACCTCACCTGGTATCGGTGCTGAGGCGGGTGCTTCCCTCTATAGTCTCCAGGAAATGTATCAAGGATTTTTCCTCGCTCCCCACGTGGTGGCCCAGTCCTTGAAAGGGGCCGTCTTCACCAGCGCATTCCTGACAGAGCTCGGGATGGATACGAATCCGGCACCCGGCGCTCCACGGACCGATCTGATTCAATCTGTCCAATTCGGTGACAGGGACCGGATGGTCGCCTTCTGTCAGGCGATTCAATTTGCATCCCCTGTGAACTCTCATTTCACCCCATATCCGAACTATATGCCGGGTTATGTTGACGATGTCATCATGGCTGCAGGCACGTTCATACAGGGTGCGAGCATCGAATTATCGGCAGACGGACCATTGAGGCCTCCATACGTTGCGTATGTACAGGGAGGACTAACTTACTCCCATGTGAAGATCGCGGTATGCACGGCCGTCGATGAATTGATCGAAAAAGGTTTTATGCCCCATATAAAAGGTTAATAAGATATGTACAAAAGGATAGTCAATCAATGGCTATCCTTTTATGATTGATCAGCGGACTCCAGATGAAAAAATCGCACTATTCAAAAAGGACTCTCAAAAAATATGTAAGGAAAGCTAACATATTATTGACAGAATTCCTGACATTGAATATAATGAACACATGAACGAACAACAAAAGGGGGAATCACGATGAGCGGAAGTGAAATTCGTCGAACGATGGCATTGTTTCCAATCAGCATTGTCATGCAGCTCACGGACTTGACGGCTCGTCAGATTCGATACTATGAAGAGCATGAATTGATCAATCCGGCCCGTACGGAAGGAAATCGCAGGCTCTTTTCCCTGAACGACATCGATAAACTCCTGGAGGTCAAGGATCTTTTGGAACAAGGGATCAACATGGCCGGAATCAAAAGGATTTTCGCTGTCTCGGGTCAGGAAACGAAAGTAGCATCTGACGTTAATGGCAAGAAGGAAGAAAAAGCACGGCAGGATCTTTCTGACGATGATCTCCGCAAGCTGCTCCGGAATGAATTGATGCATTCCGGGCGCTTCAGTAAAACATCTCTTCGTCAAGGTGACATGTCACGCTTCTTTCATTAAATAAAACCTTTACTAAACCTGAGGAGGAATTACGCAAAATGGCAAAGTATACTCGTGAAGATGTACTAAGATTGGCGAATGAAGAAGGTGTAAAATTCATCCGTCTCCAGTTCACAGACATCCTGGGAACAATTAAAAACGTAGAAATCCCTTTCAGTCAGCTTGAAAAGGCGCTAGACAACAAAATGATGTTCGATGGTTCTTCCATTGAAGGATTTGTACGTATCGAGGAATCGGATATGTATCTTTTCCCTGATCTTGATACGTGGTTGGTATTCCCTTGGACAGCTGAAAAAGGGAAGGTTGCCCGTTTGATCTGTGACATCTATAACCCAGATGGAACTCCGTTCGAAGGAGATCCGCGTAATAACCTCAAACGTATTCTAAGCCAGATGGAAGAGCTTGGATTTACGGATTTCAACCTCGGGCCTGAACCGGAATTCTTCCTATTCAAGCTGGATGTGAATGGTGAACCTACTCTTGAATTGAATGATAACGGAGGCTACTTCGATCTTGCACCTACGGATCTTGGAGAAAACTGCCGTCGTGATATTGCCCTTGAGCTTGAAGAAATGGGCTTTGAAATCGAAGCTTCCCACCATGAGGTTGCTCCTGGTCAGCACGAGATCGATTTCAAATATGCCAATGCACTCAAGGCGTGTGACGATATTCAAACATTCAAGCTGGTTGTTAAGACCATTGCCCGCAAACACGGTCTGCATGCTACCTTCATGCCAAAACCGTTGTTCGGAGTGAACGGTTCTGGAATGCACTGCAATATGTCACTATTCAAAAGCGGAGTGAACTCATTCTTCGATGAGAAAGGCGATCTTCAATTGAGCGATACAGCGCGTCAATTCCTCGCCGGTATTATCAAGCATGCTACGAGCTTCACGGCCATCACGAACCCTACGGTCAACTCTTATAAACGTCTTGTTCCTGGATATGAGGCACCATGTTACGTTGCGTGGTCAGCTCGCAACCGTAGCCCTCTAATTCGTATCCCGGCATCACGCGGACTCAGCACGCGCGTTGAAGTGCGAAGCGTCGATCCGGCTGCCAATCCATACCTTGCAATGAGTGTACTGCTTGCCGCAGGTCTTGATGGAATCAAGAATAACCTGGAAGCACCAAAGCCAATCGACCGTAACATCTACGTTATGGACAAAAAAGAGCGTGAAGAGGCAGGAATCACTGATCTTCCGGCAACCCTTCATGCTGCCCTTGAGCAGTTGAAAACGAATGAAGTCATCGTTGGTGCTCTTGGTGAGCATATCTTCGAACACTTTGTGGAAGCGAAGGAAATCGAGTGGGATATGTTCCGTACACAAGTTCACCCTTGGGAGCGCGAGCAATATATCCAAATGTATTAATCTACTTAAAAATCCCCCTGAAGGGTTGTACCCTTCAGGGGGATTTTTTTTACGATTTGATCAGAATAAATATCGCATACATCCTGCGAATAGGGGGGAGGGAATGAACTTCCTCATTGGGAGAATTGAAACTGCTATTATATGAACCAACGAGTGAGATGGATCTAATGTAGACCATTGTCCGTCCCATAAGACGATGGTGATACTAAAAACGGATGCCGCAGCATCCGTTTTGTATATTAAGCTGATAGAGTCGTTTTTTGGTCTATCAACAGTAAGAGGGAGTCCTGAATCTTTTTACTCGATGAGCTTAGTCCGACCGTCTCCACTTCACAGCCTTGGTCTCTGCACTTTGACAAGACTTTTTCGAAGGCTGCCACAGCGGACTCATCCCAGATTTGTGCACCGGTAAAATCGATTTTCACATGTTGTACCTCATTGGACAATTGGAATGCACCCACAAACGTATCCACGGATGCAAAGAACAATTGACCCTCCACTTTAAAATGACGATTCACACCCTCCACTTTTTCCGTCACCTTCAGCTTGGATATCTTGGCCACAAAGAACATGGCGCTGAGCAATACCCCTGCAATGACTCCTTTTGAGAGATCGTGAGTGGCAACCACGATGGCGACGGTGATGAGCATCACTGCGGCATCTGTTTTAGGAGCTTTCCTGATATAACGGAATGATGACCAGTCGAACGTGCCGATAGACACCATGATCATGATTCCGGCCAGAACCGCCATGGGGATCTTTACGACGAAATCCCCAAGTACGATGATTAGGAACATCAGGAAAGAGCCTGCAACAAAGGTGGATAATCGTCCCCGTCCACCGGATTTCACATTGATCACCGACTGACCGATCATCGCGCATCCGGCCATCCCACCGAAGAATCCATTGATGATATTGGCGATTCCCTGACCCCTTGCTTCCTGATTTTTATTGCTTTCCGTATCCGTCATGTCATCTACGATGGAAGCCGTCATAAGGGATTCGAGTAGTCCTACAATCGCGAGGGCGAGTGAGTAGGGTAAAATGATACCCAATGTCTCAAGTGAGAACGGGATATCGGGAAGGAAGAACGAAGGCAGGGTCTGACGTATCGTCCCGAGATCTCCAACGGTCCTCAAGTCTGCCTTCGAAAACAAGGCAACGGCAGTTAGCGCCACAATAGCCACTAGGGGTGCGGGGATGGATTTTACGAATCGGGGCAGCACATACACAACCACCAATGTGATCGCCACAAATACATAGGTCATCCCATTAATGTTGAAAAAGTGAGGCACTTGGGCTGAAAAAATCAGAATGGCCAGTGCATTTACGAATCCGATCATCACAGCGCGTGGGATGAATTTCATGAGCTTCGCGATTTTACATACACCGAACAGGAGTTGGATGACTCCTGTCAGGATAGTGGCTGCCAACAGATAGTTCAACCCATAATCTTTGACAAGGGGGACCATGACAAGGGCCATGGCGCCGGTAGCAGCAGAAATCATGGCAGGCCTTCCGCCGACAAAGGAAATGATGACGGCAATACAAAAAGAAGCGTATAGCCCGACCATGGGATCGACACCGGCTATGATGGAAAAGGCAATGGCCTCAGGAATGAGCGCAAGGGCTACGACAATCCCGGAAAGGATGTCTCCCCTGACATTCGAAAACCATTGTTCTTTTATGGTATTCTTCATATTGTCACCTCTAAAAAATCATAAATTTTAAACCAATAGAAAACAGTTTATCACCGATTTTCCCAAAAGTGAACCTTTTCGGGAAAAATAATTGCAAACAGGTGAGGGGGAAGGAGATAGGTATGATCATCGGATACTACAGACCGAGCAATGATGATCCTGAAGGACGGATCCAGGAGCAAAAACTGCTGGAGAAAAAATGCACAGTTTTATACAAGGAGGAACATTCTTCACCGAAGAGGAGAGTGAACTTGGAAGCGCTGGTTGCAGAAGCAGGGCAGGGGGATACAGTCGTCGTGGCTTCTTTAATCGACTTCGCTGATTCCACCCGGCAGCTATTGGAACTTTTGAATGAGTTAGAAACGAAGGGGACACAGTTCATTTCCATCTCTGAAGGGCTGTCGACCAGTCCCGGGGAGACGTACCGTTTTCAGGAGGTATTGGAGCATCTTATAAGCTTTCAAAGTGATGTGATCAGTGAAAGGACAAAAAAGGGCTTAGGAGAAGCGAAAGAGAAGGGAGTCAGTACGGGACGACCACGCAAGCCTGATGAAAATGTAAAAAAGGCCATCGCCATGTATGAATCAAAAACGTACAGCCTGGCAGAAATAAAAGAAAAAACGGGCATCAGTAAGTCCACTTTATACCGTTATCTTGAAAGATAGAAGAAAAGGAGCTTCCGTCACATGTGACGGAAGCTCCTTTTTGCTTGTCATTTTAATGAACTTGTCGGTAAACACCGACGACCTTGCCTAGAATGGATACATTGCGTAGGATGATCGGATCCATGGAGGAATTTTCAGGCTGAAGCCTCACAAAATCTCTTTCTTTGAAGAATCGTTTCACGGTCGCTTCATCTTCTTCCGTCATGGCGACTACGATCTCCCCATTGTTGGCGGTTTGCTGCTGCCTTACGATGACGAAATCCCCGTCGAGGATACCGGCTTCGATCATACTGTCACCCATGATTTCCAACATGAATGTATGCTCGTCAGCAGGAGCCATTCTTTCCGGGAGAGGAAAGTACTCTTCGACATTTTCAACCGCTGTGATCGGTTGACCGGCTGTGACCTTCCCGATGAGGGGAACATTCACAACATTATGGCGGGGGATCGAGTCTTCCACCAGGTCGAGGATCTCGATGGCTCTTGGCTTGGTCGGATCCCGGCGGATGAGGCCTTTGCTTTCGAGTCGGGCCAGATGGCCGTGGACAGTGGAGCTTGAGGCAAGTCCAACGGCTTCCCCGATCTCACGTACGGAAGGCGGATAGCCCTTTTCTTTTACGGAGCTTTTGATATATTCCAAGATATCCTGCTGCCGTTTGGATAGTTTTGTCATAGTCACGCACCTCAATCTATCGATCTTATGTTCCCATTATAACATGGGGTTGGGAACGATACAAACATAAGTTCGAATTTTTGATTGACTCCAAACGGATGTTCGTATTATGATGGATACAACAAATAGAACAAACATTCGTATGGAGGGGAACATTATGGCAGGAAAACTTTGGGCGAATTACTCATATATACTCGTATTTTTTGGTTTGGCACTTATGGCATCAATCTATTTCATTCTTCAAATGGGAGGCGGAGTATCTTATCATAGTATCGAGGTGCAGGATGGCGATACGCTCTGGACCATCGCAGAGGAATACAGCAGCGACTCTTCCATGTCCACCGATGAATTTATCAAGTGGGTTGGAGAAAGGAATAATCTTTCCACTTATACAATTTCTGCGGGTGATTCACTGGTGCTTCCAGTCGAAAAGAAGCTTGGGATCAACGGGGATTATCAGTATGTCATGAACGAGGAATAGAGGGGTTTTTTAATGAATGCAATCATCTACTGTCGGGTGAGTACGAAGAAAGATACACAGGAAACATCACTCGAACGTCAGGAAGAAGAGCTGTCCAAGCTTGCGCTGGAGTATGGGATGCAGGTGACATCGGTCATAAAGGATCAGGCAAGCGGTTATGATCTTGACCGGCCCGGCGTCCTCGAGATGCTGGACATAGTTAGGGATCAGTCGATCGATGCAGTGTTGATCCAGGATGAGACGAGGATTGGAAGGGGCAATGCGAAGATCGCACTGATTCATTGCCTGTTGAAAGAAGAGGTCAAAATCATCAGTCAATCCCACAGCGGCGAGCTCCACCTTTCGGACTCCGACTCCATGGTCATCAATATCGTCAGCATGGTGGAAGAATATCAGCGCAAGCTGCATAACCTGAAGATCAAAAGGGGGATGAAAAGGGCAGTTGCGAATGGGTTCCGTCCCCAGAAGAATCTGAAGAACAAAGGGAATATCGAAGGCAGGGAACGAAAGGAAGTCCCCGTCGAAGAAATCGTCAGGCTACGAAAAAATGAGTTAACTTTTGCAGAAATTGCCGCTACTTTGCGTGGGTTCGGCTATGACGTTTCGAAGGCAACCGTCCATCGGCGCTATAAAGAACATATGGACTCCATTGATCAGGCGTAACCCTTGTCATCACCCTTTATATTTAGTAACATGTCGTTATACGTTACCGAAATCAAAGGGGTTTTATAGATGCTTTCAAAAGAAAAAATGAATCGTATCAATGAATTATCCAAAAAATCCAAGTCTACCGGGCTTTCAGCAGATGAAGCGAAGGAACAGACCAGATTGAGGAAAGAATATCTTGAGACGTTCCGTCAATCCATGAAAGGGACCATAGAGAATACCAGAATCTTTGATCCTGATGGGAATGAAGTGACGCCCAAGAAGATACAAGATATTCAAAACAAAAAGAAACACTGATTGTAAGTCAATACTGGATCACGCTGCCTTTTAAGCGTGGTCCTTTTTGATTATGTCGAATAAAAGAGGCAGTGGTGAATTCAGAATGGATATCAGTTTTAACAAAAAGAGAGACGTGGTATCATTCAAGATAGTTGTATAAACAGCCAAAGAAGATTAATATTAAGTAGAGATTGAAAAGGAAGGATGTCTGACATGTTTGATAAAACAGATCAATTAGCAATTAACACAATCCGAACGTTATCGATCGACGCGATCGAAAAGGCAAACTCCGGTCATCCGGGAATGCCGATGGGTGCAGCCCCTATGGCGTATGCCTTATGGACACGCTTCATGAACCATAACCCAAAAAATCCTCATTGGTTTAACCGTGACCGTTTTGTTCTCTCTGCAGGACATGGGTCAATGCTTTTATACAGCTTGCTTCATCTTTCAGGCTACGACGTTTCCATGGACGATTTGAAGAATTTCCGTCAGTGGGGAAGTAAAACACCTGGACACCCTGAGTATAAACATACAGCAGGTGTAGAAGCGACAACTGGCCCGCTTGGACAAGGAATCGCGATGGCGGTTGGTATGGCTATGGCTGAGAGACATATGGCAGCTACTTATAACAAAGAGGGCCACGACATCATCGATCACTTTACATACTCCATCTGTGGAGACGGAGATTTGATGGAGGGCGTTTCAGCTGAAGCCGCTTCACTTGCTGCTCACTTGAAATTGGGCCGCTTGGTCGTTCTTTATGATTCAAATGATATTTCCCTTGATGGGGAACTTGATAAATCATTCTCCGAAAGCGTCAAAGGACGTTTCGAATCCTACGGCTGGCAATATGTCCGCGTGGAAGATGGAAATGATCTTGAGGAAATCTCTAAAGCCATTGAAGAAGCACAGGGTGATACAAACCGCCCTACCATGATCGAGGTGAAAACGGTCATCGGCTACGGTGCACCTAATAAATCAGGTAAGTCTGCTGTTCATGGTGCTCCACTAGGGGAAGACGAGATGAAACTCACCAAGGACTACTATAAATGGACGTTCGATCAAGACTTCCATGTTCCGGATGAAGTCTACGCCCGTTTCGAAGAGAAAATCCAACAGGCTGGAAGTGAGAAAGAGGAAGCATGGGCGAAGAAATTCGTGGCATATCAAGATGCTCTTCCAGAGCTTTCTGCACAGCTTGAAACAGCCATCAGAGGCGAATTGGCTGAAGGATGGGATAAAGAAATCCCTGTTTACGAAGAGGGCAGTTCATTGGCAAGCCGTGCTTCTTCAGGAGACGTACTGAATGCCATCGCTAAAAACCTGCCGACGTTCATCGGTGGATCCGCTGACCTTGCGGGTTCAAACAAAACGAACATCAAGGGTGAAGCAGACTTCTCTGCAGAAGCGTATGATGGGCGCAACATCTGGTTCGGTGTCCGTGAATTTGCCATGGGTGCGGCTATGAACGGTATGGCCCTTCACGGCGGCCTGCAGGTGTTTGGCGGAACATTCTTTGTGTTCAGTGACTATCTGCGTCCTGCCATCCGTTTGGCGGCTCTGATGGGACTACCGGTCACATACGTATTCACTCATGACAGTATCGCAGTCGGAGAAGATGGACCTACGCATGAGCCTGTAGAACAGCTTGCTTCACTTCGTGCGCTTCCGAATCTATCTGTCATCAGACCGGCAGATGGCAACGAAGTAGCGGCTGCGTGGAGACTTGCTGTTGAGTCGAAAGATCAGCCGACCATGCTTGTCCTTTCACGTCAGAATCTGCCGACCATGAAGTCTTCTGCTGATAAAGCGTATAACGGTGTAAGCAAGGGTGCTTATGTAGCATCCCCAGCTGGTAAGGATCAGCCTGATGCGATTTTGATTGCTACCGGTTCGGAAGTGGGTCTTGCCATGGACGCTCAAAAAGCTCTTGAAAAAGACGGAATCAATGCATCGGTTGTCAGCATGCCTTCTTGGGATCGTTTTGAAAAACAATCTGCGGAATATAAGGAGTCCATCCTTCCGAAGAGCGTGAAGAAACGTCTTGCCATCGAAATGGGCTCTCCACTTGGATGGGACCGTTACGTAGGTGATGAAGGTGATATCCTCGCCATTGACGGATTCGGTGCCTCAGCGCCTGGAGAAAAAGTGATGGAAGAGTACGGATTTACAACAAATAATGTTGTGTCCCGTATTAAAGCCTTACTTCAAAAGTAAAACATCCTGAGCCGGCTCATCCATTGAGCCGGCTTTTTTAGGTGGTGTACATGATGGAAATCAAATGTGAACATCAAAAAGAGCGGAGCGCCTTCATCTCCCTTTTGATGCTTGCCGATGAATCAGAAGCTGCAGTAAGAAGGTATCTTGAAGATGGAGAAGTATACACTTTCTCATACGATGGAGAAATCGTGGGGATCATGCTCATAGTGGAATTGGATTCAACCATAATCGAGATAAAAAACATGGCAGTCGTAGCCTCATTCCGTGGAAAGGGGATCGGCCGGCAGATGATCGAGTCGATAGAAAAGAAGGTCAGGAATTCAGGATATCGTACCATCCTTGTAGGGACATCCAATTCGTCCATCGGCAATCTGATGTTCTATCAAAAATGCGGTTTCCGCTTCGAAGCCATCAAAAAGGATTTCTTCCTCGACTATCCCGAGCCATTCTATGAAAATGGAATAAGAGGGTTGGACATGGTGATGCTGAAAAAAGAATTGGTATGAAACGGCGATTCGACAAAACTAGTCCATCTTCTCAACAAATTCTGACAACTCCCCTTTCTATGTTTGGGTATACTGAATAGTATAATGGGAGGGGGAGTAACTGTGCGACGCTATCAGGTCTATTGGATTGCAGAGGAGTTTGCCCAGCATTTTTACGGTAGGGAACGGATGTTTCACCAGCTTTTCAACGAGATGGAGAGTTCCACCGGGGAACTGCACACCATCATTTCAAAACAAGTGGAGTATATTACAAGGCCGATTCCATACCTCCCGACGAGACGCTTTATACAAAATGAATTACTATCGGTACAAGGTTCCGGTTGGGACGATGATAGAGCCATGATCCAACAGGAGTCATCCGGGGTCTCTCTTGAATTAAAAGAGAGAGCGTTGACGATTCATGCATGGGGTCTGGATGAATCAGAGTATATTTTCTTTGAAATCCTAAGAAGACATATGGGATACTTATTGGCTGTAGATATCCAAAATGAACGTTTTGGATGGTTAAAGCCAATAAAACAAAGAAAATTTATATATTAATTAAGAAATTATGACAGAAATATTGTATAATCTTCTTTGGTTTAGTACACTTTTATAAGGACAACATGAAGGAGGAAGTAATCGTATGTCAACGACCGCTATAGCTATTCTGGTCGGCGTGATCGCACTGCTTGCCGGAGTTGCGCTAGGGTTCTTCATCGCTCGTAAGTACATGATGAGCTATCTTAAGAAAAACCCGCCGATTAACGAACAAATGCTACGCATGATGATGATGCAAATGGGACAGAAACCGTCTCAGAAAAAAATCAATCAAATGATGAATGCTATGAACAAAAACATGAAATAATCATCCCTGTTCGATGGGACTGAGATAAATCATTTCGCTACGTTTTATTGGAGAGTAAGACTTTTCTACTGGAATTGCTGTCAGATTGGTTTATCCGTTTTATCGCAAAAAGCCACTTTCCATCGGGAAGTGGCTTTTTTGCGGGAAGGAAAGGTGAAGGTTTGCTAAAATGATGGATTTCACAAATTAGGATGAATATCATTCTTCAACCAATTTGATTTGTGGTAAACTATAGTCCGGAGGTTGTTGTATGAAAAAATGGATGATTGCTTCACTTTCACTATTGATCTTCGCATCAGGATGCGCGAATAAGCCTTCTGAAGTTATTAATGATGAAACACTTGAAGCGCAAAGCAAGGCAGCCGGTAAGGCGAGAGAATATTTAACCTATAAGATTGATCAAGAAAAAAAGTCCGTCAATCGTGGACTGATCACGCAGACGGTGAATAACCGCAGCGATATGGATGAAATTGAAACGGGCTTGATGTCTCAGTCGATTAAACACTTTCCTCCCGATAAAGTGAACTATCAGGAAGGTCAATACCTGACCGGCATCAAGGATTGGATCAAACGTAAGTCTTCTTCAAACAAAACAGGTTTGAATCCTGAATTGGAGATAAAGGATGGTATGGGATGGGAGGACCAGGTGAAGCTCGAAAAGGACAACCCTGCCTATCTTGCTTACATACATGAACAGAACTACGTAGATTCTGATGGAAAGATTCAAGGGATCTCCCTGGGACTTGCCATGAACTCGGTCGATTATATCAGGGTGCAGGACAGTCAAAAGCTCATGCACTTTGACGAAAAGGAAATCAGTTCAAAAGAAATGGCTGCATATGGGAAAAAGGCCGCCGAAACGATCGTGAAACGAATCAGGAAAAACTCGAAATTAAAAGATGTTCCCATTATGATTTCCCTGTATAAACTTCAGCCGACCAATAGCGTCGTGCCCGGTAACTACTTCACCACGGCGTTCATCGATGGCAACGACAACTCAATCAAGAAGTGGAGTGACCTCGATGAAGAATACTATTACTTCCCAAGTGATAAAGGGGAAGAGAAAAACCGGGACTTGGCGAAGAACCTGTTGAACCTTGAAGACGAGGTATCCAAGTACTTTTCACACCAGGATATCAAACTGGTCGGTAAAGCACTGTATTCCGGCGATTCAATCAATAAGCTTGTGATCGAAGTGAACACAGGGATGGTCAAAGAGGCAGAACTGATTGGATTTTCTCAAGTGTTCGGCACTGAAATCGTGGATTATTTCCCTAATATCCCTGTGTATGTGTACGTTAAAACACCTAAAGGGGTCAAGGCCACGATGGTAAAAGAAGTGGACCAGGAACCGTTCGTCGACATTCAATGAGCATCTCTTCGGAGGTGCTTTTTTTTGAGCTGTAATCCGTGGCGCTTTCTTTTAAAAGACTATTTTTTTCGTTTATTACTGCCTGAGTATTTGGTAAAATAAAGAGTCTTAAGAAAATTATGGGGGAGTAGATATGAGGGTATTTTTAGATTTAAAGTGGTTTTTTCTCCAAGAGAAAAAGTCATATATCACCGGGATTTTAATCCTTTTGATGGTAGCCTTCCTGCAGTTGATCCCTCCTAAAGTCGTCGGGATCGTCGTGGACAGGATCAAGGACGGTACCCTGTCGCGTTCCGATATTATAAGGTGGATGCTGCTTCTTGCGGGAACGGCAGTGGCTATGTACGGGTTGAGATATGTGTGGAGAATCATGATATTCGGTTCAGCGAATCGACTTTCAAAACTTCTCAGGAACAAGCTTTATCACCATTTTACGAGGATGGCTCCTTCGTTTTTTCAGAAAAGGCGTGTTGGAGATCTTATGGCTCATGCCACCAACGATTTGCAGGCCATCCAGCAAACGGCCGGTTCGGGCGTATTGACCCTCGTTGATTCACTGTCAACAGGTGGATTCGTCATCATCGCCATGGCCTTCACGATCAGTTGGAAACTCACGCTGATAGCATTGATCCCAATGCCCTTCATGGCCATACTGACAAGTTACTATGGAACGCTTCTTCATAAACGTTTCCATAAGGCACAGGAAGCGTTCTCATCACTGAATGATAAGACTCAGGAAAGTGTGACTGGAGTCAAGGTGCTGAAGACATTTGGTCAGGAAAAAGAGGATATCCAATCCTTTAAGCGTGAGTCGGAAGACGTCGTGCAAAAAAATATGAGTGTGGCAAGGGTAGACTCATTGTTCGATCCCACCATTTCCATCATTGTAGGTCTTTCGTTTTTCCTTTCCATTGTATTCGGATCGAGGTTTGTGCTGAACGGTGAACTGACGATAGGAGAGCTCATATCATTCACAACCTATCTTGGTTTGCTCATTTGGCCGATGCTTGCGTTTGGTTGGTTATTCAATATCGTCGAGCGTGGGAGGGCTTCCTACGACCGGGTGTCGAGATTATTGGGGGAAGAAGTCGAGATTGCAGATGGAACAGTTAGGGAGCAGCCGAAAGGTGATATCGAATTTAACATCGAATCATTCGCTTTTCCAGGAGAAGAGCACCCCACTCTTAAAGATATCCACTTTACTTTGGCAAAGGGCCAAACCCTCGGGGTGGTCGGAAAAACCGGATCAGGAAAAACGTCTCTTCTGAAACTTCTACTCAGGGAATTCGAAGGCTATTCCGGAGAAGTTCACTTTGCAGGTCTACCAATTACAGCGTATACGCTTGATTCATTACGGCAATCGATTGGATATGTTCCTCAGGATCACTTCTTGTTCTCAGCGACGATCAAGGAAAATATCGCCTTCACTGATCCGCTGTCATCCATGGAGAAGGTGAAACGAGCCGCAGAGTCTGCCCAGATCCATCATGACATAGAAGGGTTCTCTCAAGGGTACGATACCGTTGTCGGAGAAAGGGGAGTCTCTCTTTCAGGAGGACAAAAACAGCGGATATCCATCGCCCGGGCATTGCTGATGGAACCGGAATTGTTGATACTTGACGATTCCCTCTCTGCTGTGGATGCGAAGACGGAAGAAGCCATCCTTACCTCACTGAGGAAGGAACGTGAAGGAAAGACCACCATCATTACCTCCCATCGCCTGAGCGCCATCGTTCATGCCGATCTGATCCTGGTCATGGATGGAGGCGCGGTGATCCAAAGGGGTAGACACGAAGAGCTGATGATGGAAGACGGCTGGTATAAGGAAATGTATCTCCGTCAGCAATTAGAGGATATTGTAGAATTTGGAGGGTGAGCAGATGGAACCGATACCTGCACTTAGCCCCAAGGATCAGCGAAAGATCTTTTTCCGCCTGATGGGGTATGCAACGCCGCATCGAAAGACGATTTATTTGGCTTTCTTTTTACTCTTATTAACAACGATCGGGGATGTGTTCGGTCCCATCCTCATAAAGGTGTTCATCGATGATTATCTGACACCGGGAGTCTTCCCATATGGTCCCCTTGTAGCGCTGGGCACGGGTTATCTCCTCATTCAACTGGGGAATGTCGTGGTCTCCTACTTCCAACTGCTAAAGTTCCAGGAAATCGCCCTGAAGATCATCCAGCAGCTTAGGGTCGATGTGTTCACCAAAGTCCAAGGGCTTGGGATGAGATATTTTGATCGTACTCCTGCAGGCAGCATTGTCTCGAGGGTCACCAATGATACGGAAGCGATAAAGGATATGTTCGTAAGCGTCCTCGCTTCTTTCATCCAGGGAGGATTCTTGATCATCGGTATCTTCATTGCTATGTTTGTCCTCAATGCAAAGCTTGCAGTCTTTTGTTTGTTCATCCTCCCTGTATTGATCTGGATCATGAGCCTGTACAGGAAGTATAGCTCCGTATTTTATCAAGATATGAGGGAGAGACTGAGCCAGTTGAACGCAAAGCTGAGTGAATCTCTTTCCGGAATGTCCATCATTCAAATATTCAGGCAGGAAAAGAGGATGAGGGAAGAATTCGGCGAAACCAATGAACAGCATTTCAATGCGAATATGAGAAATATCAAAGTGGATGGTCTTCTTCTGAGACCGGCTATCGACCTGGTCTATGCAGCGGCCCTGATGGTCGTATTGACCTATTTCGGGGTGGCCTCATGGGATCGTCCGATTGAAATAGGGGTTTTGTATGCATTTGTGAACTATCTGGATCGTTTCTTTGAACCAGTCAACCAGATCATGATGAGGCTCAGTCTGTTCCAGCAGGCCATCATTGCTTCAAACAGGGTGTTCACCCTTCTGGATGAACAAGAATTGAATCCTTCCCAGGGAAAAGACGGGCAATCGTTGAAAGTCAGCGATGGGAAGATTGTGTTTGATAACGTATCTTTCTCGTATGACGGGAAGCAGGATGTGTTGAAGAACATCTCGTTTACAGCAAACCCTGGGGAAACAGTAGCGCTCGTCGGTCATACGGGAAGTGGAAAGAGCTCGATTATCAATCTTTTGATGAGATTCTACGAATTCGAGCGGGGGAGGATCATGATTGACGGAGAGAGCATCAAGTCATATCCCGTTCAAGAAATAAGAAAGAAGCTCGGGCTCGTCTTACAGGATCCTTTTCTATTCTATGGTGATGTGAAAACGAATATCCGGTTGTACAATGAGCAATTGAGTGATGAAGAAGTAAAAGCGGCAGCGGAATTCGTCCAGGCAGACAGCTTTATCCGAAACCTACCGCAGGGGTATGATGATCCTGTGGTCGAAAGGGGCTCGACGTTCTCAAGCGGTCAGCGGCAGCTTATCGCCTTTGCACGCACGATTGCCACCAAACCGAAAATCCTTATATTGGATGAAGCGACGGCGAATATTGATACGGAAACGGAAGAAGCCATTCAGGGAGCACTCTCCAAGATGAGAGAAGGACGCACGACCATTGCCATTGCCCACAGGCTTTCCACGATTCAAGATGCCGATCTGATCCTTGTCCTCCATAAAGGGGAGATCGTCGAGAGGGGAACCCATAAGGAATTACTGGACGGTAGAGGAATCTATCACAAAATGTATCTGCTCCAGAATGGGATGGTTGAAGGAATGGAAGATGCCATGACCTGACGGGATTCAAACAGGCAGCCCTGTCGGGGCTGCCTGTTTTTTTCCGTATATTAGAATACTATTAATCAAAAATTTTAATGGGGATGGCCGGCTCAATGAAGGACAACAGCATTTTTTATGTATTGCGCATTATAACGGTTCAAGAGGCGATCGAGTTCCTGGCTGAACTGGATGGCTTGAGGAGACGTCAATCCATTCTCGGCGACGATGGCAATGAGTTGGGCGCGTTTGAGTTCAATTCGATCAAGTAGCTCTTTTTTAGACACGGCTGTTTCCTTTCTTTTGTATAACCTGACAAGGTCTATACAAAACTAGTAATAACTGTAACTTTTTTATTAGTATATCGAAAAACGAAGTTTTTTTCAAAGTAAAAATTCGTTTTTATTAAAAAGATAAGAGTCTTTAATGTTTTTGTTAACAATGCTTGTCCCCTGTAATCATACCGACATAAACCTTTCACATGAACATTTCTCATAAAGTTCATTTTTGTCTGATAGAATAGAAATATAAAATAAATATAAGGGGGATGTCAACTTGTCTGATGTAAATATTTTTCTTGCGTTCGGCGCCGGGGTCCTTAGCTTCATTTCCCCGTGCTGTCTTCCGCTCTATCCGGCTTTTCTATCATACATAACCGGAATGAGTGTAAGCGAGCTGAAAACCGAAAACGCCATGCTTCAAAAAAGGAGCCTGCTCCATACGCTGTTCTTCTTGATCGGCTTTTCCGTTATCTTTGTTGCCATCGGATTCACGTCTTCTTTTGTCAGTGGATTCTTCACACAATATCAGGATCTCATCCGGCAAATCGGTGCGATCTTCATTGTGATTTTCGGTTTGATGGTGATCGGTGTGTTCAAGCCTGAGAGTCTGATGAAGGAAAGGCGATTTGAATTCAAGAATCGTCCTGCCGGTTTTTTAGGGTCGATCTTGATCGGGATGGCGTTTGCTGCCGGCTGGACACCTTGCACGGGACCGATTCTAGCTTCTGTTATCGCGCTGGCGTCGAGCAATCCTGGGTCGGGTATGATTTATATGCTGGCCTACGTTCTCGGTTTTGCCATCCCGTTCTTCGTTTTATCATTCTTCTTGGGGAAAATGCAGTGGATCAGAAGGAATACCGGCCGGATTATGAAAATCGGCGGATACATCATGATTGTCGTGGGGATCATGCTATTTTTCGATTGGATGACCAGACTCCTTGGATACCTGATTTACGTCTTTGATTTCACAGGCTTCTAATCCTTTCCAATCTATGATATAGTGAAAGCGTTAAATTCCAATAAGTTACACATTTAGATAGAACAAGGAAGAAGGGTGGTGCGAAACGTGGCGGGCATTCTGATTGTGGACGATGCAAAGTTCATGAGGGTCACCTTGGGGAATATGGTACGCTCCGGAGGACATGTCGTGGTGGGGGAAGCAGAGAACGGACTCGAGGCGGTAGAGAAGTTCAAGGATCTTCAACCCGATCTTGTCACCATGGATGTCACAATGCCGGAGATGGACGGGATTCAAGCAGTGAAACGGATCATTGATGAATATCCAGGTGCTGTGATCATCATGTGTTCTGCCATGGGTCAACAACGTGTGGTAATGGACGCAATCGAGGCCGGGGCAAAAGACTTCATCGTCAAGCCCTTTGAAGAGAGCAGGGTCTTGGAAGCAATAGGGCGCATACTTTCGTAAGGGTTTACATAAAATACGGCTGAAGTGTTTTCGTTTTATGGAAGAATCATGTTATACTGATGATAAGCTAGAAAGTAGAAGATAAAGGATGATGATGGTTATGGTGATTGCTTCATCCATAGCAGCGATTCTTATGGGGTTCATGGTGATTTTTATCCGCACGAAAGCCCAAAAGAAACCAGTAAGCGCAAAAAAAATCATATTGCCTCCGGTGTTCATGAGTACAGGGGCCCTTATGTTCATATCCCCCTTCTTCAGGGTCCATCCTCCTCAAATCATAGAGGCGCTTTTCGTAGGAATGGTTTTCTCCATCCTATTGATCAAAACGTCCAAATTTGAGATCAGGGATGATGATATTTACCTTAAGCGGTCAAAGGCATTCGCATTTATTTTAATCGGGTTGCTGATTATCAGGATTGTCGGGAAAGTCTTATTGAGCACCTCCATCGACTATGGGGAACTAAGCGGTATGTTCTGGATCCTCGCATTCGGAATGATCGTGCCGTGGCGCATAGTCATGTATATCCAATATAAGAAGATCCATCAGGAACACCAGAGCTTCTCAACGATTTAAAAAAAAGGCTGTCGCAATCAGATGCGACAGCCTTTTTGTCATTTCCTGTCCTTCTTGATCTTCCGGTAGAAGAAGATTCCACCAGAAGTGAGGATGAGCAAATAAAGTAAAATCGGTAGTAGAAGGATCGGGCCCATATTCAAAACAGATGCCTGTATGGAGATGCATCGATTTCCATTTCATCCAGTTTCTTCAGAAGGAATTTATGATCCCTTTTCGGTGTCGCCATAATATATCCCTTGATGATCAGATCCTCCGATATATCTTCTGCATGTTCTGAAACGGCTAATTCCCCGATCTTGCCTGCTATTTTATGCTTCGCCACATCGCGGAACAACTCAGGTACCGGAGTGACGAGTTCATTGAGCATTTTCTTCCCATCATCATTCCATAGATGAATCGTTTCATTCACATAATGCTCTTCCCAGTCCATATCCGACTTTCCATCTTCCTTAGGAAAACGTTTAAGGAATTTTCTGAACATGAAAAATCCCCCGATGGCAAATGAGGCTGTGAGAAATACGACCCAAAACAAAATAAAGTAGAGAAACCATCCTTCAAGCACGTGATCACCTCAACATTTCGTGTATTCCCTTACATTATTATAATCAAGCTGGTGAAATGTGACAAGATGATGCGCAAAATTCGACGAATTGTATGATGTTCTCAATAAGAAATGATATACTGATGATAGCGTTCATGTAAATTCTTTCTAGTAATGACATTTTTTAATTTTTCGAAGTGTTAGGAGAAGGAGTCGTTCTGTGATGAGGTATCGGGGAAGGGTATCAATGACGTTGATCGGAATCATCTTCATTCTTATATGGGATATTGTTTACTACACCGAGATGAATCTGCAGATGGATGCGGTGTTAAATATCATGTCCTCATGCATCCTATTAATCGTCTTGTATTGGGCGGGCGGTTATCTGGATAAGAAATCAGAGAAAATAGCATCCTATAAAGATAGTAAAGATGAGATGAAGATCATCAATGAAGAGATGCAGCATGTGCTTCAAAGCATTGAAGAAGTTGTTTTTCATACAGACGCCAAGGGGTGCTTTCAATTTCTAAACCGATCCTGGGCGGAATTCAGCGGATATTCGGTGAAAGAAAGCCTTCAGAAAAATGCCCTTCACTTTATTTCTTTGCATGAGAGACATGAAGTGTTGCGTATGATCAGACAGCATATCGATCAGGGCAAACCAAAATTCAAAATGGATTTTTCCTATCAGAAGCGCGATGGAACACAACGCTGGGGAGAAATGAACATCAAGCTGAACTATGATCAGGCAGGCAGACTTGTGGGGACGGTGGGAACGATTTCCGACGTGACAGATCGCATCCATACGGAAGAAGAGCTGAAGGAGCTGAATGAAACACTGGCGATTGAATCGCAAAAGCTTTCAGTAGCCGGTCAGCTTGCTGCGGGCATCGCCCACGAAGTGAGGAATCCCCTTACTTCAATTAACGGGTTTCTACAGCTTATCAGGGATGATGCAGATGAAAAGACGAAGGATTATCTTGAAATCATCTTTTCGGAAATCAAGCGAATCGAATTGGTCCTGAGTGAGTTATTGATCCTCGCAAAGCCCCAGACCGTTTCATATCGCCATATTGATGTCAAAGAAACGCTTGTGCATGTGCAGAAGCTGTTGAACACCAATGCCATCCTCTATAACATCGATATCCGGACGGAATTTTCACCTGACGATCTCTTTATCAAAGGGGATGAAAACCAGTTGAAGCAAGTGTTCATCAACCTGATAAAAAACGGGATTGAATCCATGCCCAGGGGAGGGACCATCACGCTTAAAGGTCTGCTTAACAAACACAATAAGGTCGTATTGACGTTTGAAGACCAGGGTGTGGGGATGAAGCGGGATATCCTTGATAAGCTCGGGGAACCTTTTTTCACAACCAAAACGAAGGGGACTGGGCTGGGTTTGACGATCTGCCTCAGGATCTTGAGGGATCACCGGGCAGATGTCAGGGTGAACAGTGAACCGGGAGAAGGAACGAAATTTTTCCTATCCTTTGAATCTGCTGGCCCTCCCACTCGAAAAAAACGTGAAAAAGCTGATGCTCAGGCATCTGTGCGGTGAAAATAAGCACAGGAAAAAGGTCACTCTTAACACTTGGTATGAATTGAATATTCTTAAAATTATAACTTTGGAGAAATTAGGAAATATTCCTTTACTTCAGCTCTGGCCCCATGATACTATACATTTTGTGGAGTTTACACAATGTTCCAGTGCAGGTTCAGGCATTTGAAGAACAGAGTGTAACACCTTACATATGAATGTACGAGAGGGGAAACAAACATGAAAAAATGGTTGATTGCAGGATTGGGACTTTCACTTGCACTTGTCGGTTGTTCCAATGCCGATGAAGACAAAAAGGAAAGCACAAACAAATCAGAAGAAAAAGCAGACGCTAAAGGCGATCTAATGGATTACTACTTGAACCTTACCACAACTGTAAATGGTGTGGATGGAGATTTAAACGCCTATGAGGGTGCGATTGCAGGCGAAGAGCCACCTAAAGGCGATGAGCTCAAAACCCTTCAAGACGCTGCTGCTGCATCTGCTTCAGAAACAGCCACAGCAGTAGAAGGTATGGACATACCGAAAGAACTTGAAGACCAGAAGGCAGACTTGGAGAAATTCCAATCTACCCTAGCTGAATCCTACAAAATGAAGTCGGAAGAATTGGCGAAAGATGATGCCAATACAGAAGAAGCCGATAAGAAATTCACGGAAGCAGAATCTCAAATCTCCAAGATCCTTGAAGATGAAGGACTATCAAGCCCAAGTCTTGCAACAGATCTTAACGGTTAATACAGAAGGGACCTCCTATTACAGGAAGGTCCTTTTTTTTGTTTCAAGGGTACCTTCAATCTGCAAAGCTTCCTATAGTAAAGGAAAGGAGGTGCTCAAGATGGATGCGTTCATTTCATTCATATCGGAAGTCGGCTTTCCCATCGTCGTAACCATGTATCTGCTGTATCGGATCGAAACCAAGCTAGATGCTGTCATTACCTCGTTGCAGACGCTGCCCGACCGGATGAAGGATTGAAAAGGGGGGAGTGACCCCCTTTTTGTTATGGCCTCCGGCTGATAGTGGGACAGGGACTTGTCCTGTCTGATATAATTTGAGGTAACAGATTACGAGAAAGGAAGAGATCATGTGAAGTTCATACATACTGCCGACTGGCATCTGGGCAAGCTTGTACACGGTATCTATATGACAGAAGAACAGCGCTACGTCCTGGACAGGTTCGTTGAGCTTGTAGAGGAGGAGAAACCGGATGCCGTCGTCATCGCCGGTGATTTATATGACCGCAGTGTCCCTCCGACAGAAGCAGTCGAGCTGCTGGATGAAACCTTATACAAAATCAATGTGGATCTGAATACCCCCATTGTGGCCATTTCAGGTAACCACGATAGTGCAGAAAGGCTGTCATTCGGTTCTTCGTGGTATAAACATAGCGGTTTTCACTTGAAGGGGAAGCTGACGGACGATTTCACCCCTGTGACGATCAACGGGGTGAATTTCCACTGTGTACCTTACTGTGAGCCTGGTACGGTCAAACATCGACTCAAGGATGAACGTATCACTTCTCATCATACGGCCATGGAAGCGATCGTATCGCGCATCAAAGAAAATCTGGGGGATGGACCCAATGTACTGGTCGGACATGCTTTTGTACTTGGCGGCCAAACCACTGATTCAGAAAGAATATTGTCAGTGGGAGGTTCAGGGTGTGTCGGGGCTGAATTATTTGATGCCTTCGATTACACGGCCCTGGGGCATCTTCACAGTCCTGACGCCATTAAGCATGATAAAATCCGCTATTCGGGATCTTTGATGAAATATTCATTTTCCGAAGCGGCCCAAAGAAAATGCGTCACCATTGTTGAGATGGACCATGATGGGGAATTTCAACTGAAAGAGAAGATCCTTAAACCCCGTAATGATATGAGGGAACTGGAAGGGTATCTGGATGAGCTCCTCGATCCTGCTTTTTATACAGAACAGGAAGTGGGGGATTACCTCAAAATAACCCTGAGAGACCAGGGAGCCCTGATCGACCCCATCAATAAATTGCGTCAAGTATATCCAAATGTCCTTCATCTGGAACGGAAGATTGAACGTAAAGACGAAAAAAAGAAGCAGCTCGTACGTCTACAGCAGCATAAACAGACATCGGGTATCGACCTGTTCAAAGACTTTTATAACGAAATGACCAGCAGTGAATTCACTCATGAAAAAGAAGTCCTCATCCAAAAGGTCCTGGAGAAAGCCACAAAGGAGGTTGAATCACGATGAAGCCATTACAGCTGACCATGCAGGCTTTCGGTCCCTATGCATCCAGGGAAGTCATCGACTTCAGGGAACTGGAGAATCGGACGATGTTTGTCATCTCCGGTAAGACGGGTGCTGGAAAGACGACGATCTTCGATGGGATTTCATATGCCATATACGGAAAAGCAAGTGGGGAAGACCGCAGTCCCGTTGATCTGAGAAGTCAATTTGCCAAGGAAGAAGAGTTGACGGAAGTGGAGCTTCTATTCACCTTGCGTGGAGAAACCTATAGAATATGGCGTTCCCCCCAGCAAGAGAAAAAGAAGGCAAGAGGAGAAGGATTCACGACCATGAATGCACGCTCCGAGCTTTATCGACTCGGTGGCGATGGTGATGAGCTGCTTGCAGCAAATGTGCGTGAGGTAGATGAAAAGATCCGCAGTATGATTCAACTCGATGCCAACCAGTTCCGTCAAATCCTTATGATTCCCCAGGGAGAATTCAGGAAGCTTCTCACTTCGGATAGTAAGGATAAAGAAATCATTCTTCAAAGGCTTTTCCATACTGAATTGTACAGAGCCGTCCAAGAACAACTGAAGGAAGAAGCCGACCTCCTCAAGAATCGGGTATCGTCCTCCGTCGAGGATCGCACCCGGGAGCTTTTGAACATTCGTTTTGTTGACAATGAAAGCATGCGAGAACTGCTCCTCTCCGATCCCCTGAAGGATCAGGCCATTATGGAGCTACTCCCTCCCCACATCGATTCATTGAACGAGTCAAAGGGTAAGATCGAAGTGAAACTGGTGAAAATTCAAGAAAAAAGGGATGCCCTCCAACGGGAACTTGCCGAGGCCAAGTCACTGGTCGAGCAGTTCAATTTAAAAGAAACCCTCCTCCGGAAGAAAGGAGAACTGGAAGGGGATAAACCCCGTATAGAGCAGTTGGAAAGGGAAATCAAACTGGCCAACTATGCGGCTCTCCTGGTACAGCAGGATGATTACTGTAAAAAACTGAACAAAAAGCTGAAAGCGGAAGAAGACATACTCCAGCAGCTTACGGACACGAAGAAACAAATTGATGCCCGTCTCGTAAAGGCCAAAGCGTATTTTGAAGAAGAGGCAAAAAGACAGGAAGAGCGTGATCGGGTGGCACGTTATGTGCTGGAGCTTGAAGGAATGGAAAAACAGGTCCAATCCATCGATGATCTTCAAAGGAACACAGCCAAGTTGAAGCAAGAACAGGATCAGTTCCTTTACAATGTCCATACCACAAAAAAACAGGCCGACGGTGTCAGGGAAGGGATGAAAGAACGGGAGGCTGAGCTTGAAAAGGAGGATGAACTGTTTAAAGAGATTCATGGTGTCGAAGAGACTATTCGTGAGAAGAAGGAAAAGCAGGACCTCTTAGAAGAGTTGTCCAGCCTTTTTCAAAAAGAAGAAGCACTATCGAATTCAGTCAGGGCACTCAGGAGGGACCAGGCT
The DNA here is from genome assembly GCF_001274775.1 of Rossellomorea marisflavi. Lineage (GTDB taxonomy): Bacteria > Bacillota > Bacilli > Bacillales > Bacillaceae_B > Rossellomorea > Rossellomorea marisflavi. Next base: position 1,151,020 of record NZ_LGUE01000001.1, on the reverse strand, counting down.
TCGAACGATGCCCGTTTGTCCGATGCACGGTCCACCTTCCTATATCTTGAGGACAAACGCAATTCCGCTCATGCAGACCGGCTCTCGGCTCTGCTGGAAACGAACCAGCCCTGTCCGGTCTGCGGGTCCCTTCACCACCCAGAACCTGCAAAAGGTCAATCAGAATTACCTTCAGAATCGGAGTTGGAGGCAGCAAGGGAAGCAAAGGAAGCCCTCGAGGAAGTGAAAGGGAAGATCTCCATCGAAATCGGCCGGGAAGAAGGCAGGCTACAAGGAATCCAGGATCAGTGCCGGGACAGGTCTGAGCGCTTGAAAGAGCGGATGGGTCCATTTGAGCGGGATGAAATCCAAGTGAAATCACAGGAGAATCGTGAAGAAATCCAGCACCTCAGCTTAAAACTGAACCACTTGAAATCACGTGAAGAGAGGGTGAGGGTCCTTAAAGAGGAAGTGAAACATGAGAGAGGGAAGCTTGAAGAACTCCAAGAGGTGATCATAGACGCTGAGAATCAACTGGAAAACGCAAAATCTGCGTATGTTTCCTCTCATGCGAAACTGGTGGAGATCACCTCCTCTATACCGGAGAATCTTCGCTCCCCTGATGCATTCAGGACCGAACTATCCAAAGCCAAAAAACAAAAAGAAGAGCTGCAACGCGCTCATGAGCAGGCCCAAGAAGCCTTTAACAAACTTCAAAACGAAGAACAGATTAAACAGGGGCAGATCTCGGATAAACAACAATTGCTCACTTCCTTGCAGGAAGAAATGAAGGAAGAAAGGCAACATTTCAAAGATATGTTGGATAAGCAGGGCTTCAAGGACTATGGTGCATATATAGAAGCCAAAAGAAACGAAGAACAAATCCTTCATCTTACTGATCAGGTGAGAAAGCACGGAGAAGAAATGCGGTCGGTCCATGATCGTCTGTCTGACCTCATGAAGCATCTTGATGGGAGGGAACGGCCTGACCTCGAGTCCTTGAATCAAAGCCTCATCTTCTGTACCGAAGAATGGAAAACGGCCAATCAAGAACTTAATCGCATGCAGACCGATATATCCCAGAATGAAGGAATCTTTCACCGGGTCAATGACATCAATGCAGGAATCAAGGAACTCGAGGCACAATATCTTACCGTGGGTCACCTGGCGGAAATCGCCCGTGGACAGAACACGAATCGTATTACGTTTGAACGGTATGTACTCGCTTCCTTCCTTGAAGATATCTTATTGGTGGCAAATGACCGACTGAGGAAGATGACTTCGGGCAGATATGAGTTGATCAGGAAAAATGACAGAAGTAAGGGGAACGTGCAGAGCGGGCTGGAACTGCTCGTATTCGACCAGTTCACAGGACAGGAGAGGCATGTGAAGACCTTATCTGGTGGAGAGAGCTTCAAAGCGTCCCTCGCACTGGCGTTGGGGCTTGCCGATATCGTTCAACAGCATGCCGGGGGAGTGTCCCTTGAGACCATGTTCATAGATGAAGGATTCGGTACCCTGGACCCTGAATCACTTGATCATGCCATTGAAGCTCTAATGGATATTCAAAGCAGCGGAAGACTCGTCGGGATCATTTCACACGTTCCTGAATTGAAGGAACGCATCGATGCAAGACTTGAGGTCATTTCTTCCCAGAATGGGAGCCACACAGAATTCAGGATTTCAGGATAGGAGGATGTATGATGAGGCGGGTGATCGGTGTAGATGCAGGCAGTACGTTGACCAAGCTCGTATATGAAGAGGATGGAAGAATGCACTACAAAAAATTCCCTACGTATGATCATCTTTTCATCCGGAATTTCCTTAAGCTTGGTGCCACTGATTCAGTGGTGGTGACCGGTGGAAGGGCAGACTTGTGGAGGGAAGCGGAAAGCGTCCCTCTTCATGAATTTGATGCCGTCACACAGGGAACCCGGGAGCTGATGAAACTCCAAGGGAAATCCCTGGACGAGTTCATATTGGTGAATATCGGAACAGGGACATCCTTCTTCCAAGTGAAAAAAGGCGAGTATGAACGGATGTTAGGCAGTGGAATCGGCGGTGGGATGTTCATGGGGTTAGGCACGAGGTTAACAGGGGTGACCGACTTTCAGGAACTGGCGAGACTTGCCGGAGGAGGGACACGGCAGAACGCCGACCTTCTCGTCGGGGATATATACAGGGAAGAAGAGGTGGGCATCGCACCGCATTTGACGGCGGCAAATTTCGGGAAATCCCCTTCTTCCACTGAAAGCCCGGGAGATCGACTGAGATCGTTAACGAATATGATGGCGGAAACCTTGATCCTTTTATCAATGAGTATTGCCACCCATATGCCCAAGCCCGTGCTTGTGTTTGTCGGAAATGGTGTGGAGGGAAATGCAGCGCTTCAAGCAGATTTGGGAAGTTTCAGGGCATGGTTGGGGTATGAGCCTGTTTTCCCTGATAACGGGGGATATGCAGGGGCCATTGGAGCCTATATGAAGGGCTTGAATTCACAAAATGGTCAATGATAATCGGCTGGGGGTGATTGTATTTGTACCCATTCTTTACTAACATAGAACGTGGAGAACAGAATCAGAGGGGGTATGGTTTTGAAAAGGAAAGCGTTTTTATCGGTGATCGGATTTATCATGATCCTTCTGTCAGCTTGTAGCAACAGCGGTTTCCAAGCAGATACCAATTATAAAGTGGGGAATTTTTCATTCATCAATCAAAAGGGTGATACCGTGTCCTTGGATGATCTGAAGGGGAAAGTGTGGATTGCTGATTTTATCTTCACCAATTGTGAAACGGTCTGTCCACCGATGACATTCAATCTCACCAAGCTTCAAAAGGAACTGAAAGATGAAGGGGTAGAGGATTATCGCATCGTATCCTTCAGCGTTGATCCCGAGAATGATACGCCCGAGAAATTATCGGAGTACATAGGCAACTTTGAAGCAAATACCGATAAATGGGATCTTCTTACAGGCTATGAATTCGACAAAATTAAAAATCTGGCCGAGAAATCCTTCAAATCGGTCGTGGCCAATGTATCAGATTCCGATCAAAAGATACATGGGACCAGTTTCTACCTGGTTGACCAAGAAGGGACCGTCGTGAAAACCTATAGTGGGAATTCGGATGTTCCATACGATGAAATGGTTTCAGATATGAAAGCCCTTATAAAAGAAGGGAAAAAATAAGCCTGAAAAAGGCCGAGACAAATGCATAGTAGACATAGTAAAACCCGAACTGGATGCGCCTGAGAAAAGGCAGAACAGGTCGGGTTTTTAATATGCTATGTCTTCGTTCCTGTCGCTCGATCGATGTGCAAGATTTATGTTAGGAGGTTAACGAGCTGCCCGCTGAAAGCCAAGTCCTGCACGGAAAACATCAGCGATAGGAAGTACCTATACGGATCCTGTCCGTCATTAAGTGATACCTTTTTAGTTCTGTCTCATGAAAGAGATTTCTATCATGGTGTGGACTGACATAGACTGGATAGTGGATGACGTGGTAAAAGTGGCCGATTGCGGTTTCGGTATGATAGAGTAATGAAGATAGTTTGAAAAGCGCAGGTGAAGGAACATGAGGAATAAGGGTATATTTATTGTGGATTGTCTTATAACATTCTTTATTCTTCTTTGGGGATTGAATGCTTTTTTGAATGGTGAGGTCATAAAAGGGATCTTATTTGTACTATGTTTTCTCATCATGGCCGGAGTGTTCCTTTTTCGCTTCAGGCAGAAGAAGTGAGGATGGTGATGGAGTAATATGATGGAGCTTTGGCGTTCCTTCGGCTGGTCGGTGCCGATCTTGCTTACGGCCGCCACCGCCTTGATCATGATCATCATCACGAATCAAGGCCGATCCCGAAAGCGGGATCTTCTTCCGAAAGTGTTCACGATTCTTTCAATCGGTGCCGTCTGCCTCCTGACATTGACCCCTCTGGATGGACCGAATATATCGGAAGGACAAACCAATTTTGATCCATTTTCAAATTTGAGGTTGAATCTCCATGGGCCTCACATTGAAGTACCAATTCGGAATCTGTTGGCAAACGTCCTTTTGTTCGTCCCATTCGGTTTTTTCGCAGCCTGGTGGATGAAGCGGAAAAAGGCATTGTGGTGGAAAGTGACGGGTGCTGGAGCACTTCTGTCCTTGATCATTGAAGGATGTCAGTATGTATTCCCTCTCGGAAGGGCGACAGATATCGATGATTGGATGATGAACACCCTGGGTGCCTTGGTGGGGGTCCTCTTGTTTCAGGTCGGCCAGAGCCTATATAGAATAATAAAGAACAACTGGAGAAGGGGAAGGCCGTAGACAACGGCCTTCCTTTCTTATGTATCACGTCCCTCCTTAAGACAAAAGCTATAGGAAAAAGGAGGAGGGATAAAATGAAAAAATGGATGATTTGGATCCTTAGCCTATGCCTGTTCCTATCGTATTTACTCTGGCTGATGAATGTGGATGTGAAAAAAGGAGCGGCAGAATATGAACAAAATCATCCACCGGTCCAGACGTCCTTTTATAATGGTAAGGCTTCCATTTTGAATGACGGAAAATCATTTTACTCTTCCTTGACAGCAGATGTCGAGAACGCCAGTCAATCCGTGAGCATTCATTTCTTCATCATACGGGATGATGAAGTGACCCGCCCCTTCTTTTCTTTGCTACAAAGAAAGGCAGAGGAAGGAGTCGATATTCGGTTATCGGTTGACGCGATCGGATCAGATATGAAAGGCAGGACGATCGAAGGGTTGAAAGCAAGCGGCGTGAAATTCCTCAAAAGTCGATCCGTCAAACCGGAACATGTATTTTATCGGCTGCATCACCGGAACCATAGGCGCATTATCGTCATTGATGATGCCATCACCTATATAGGTGGATTTAATTTGGGTAAAGAGTATATTGGGAAAGACCCCGACCTTGGCTACTGGAGGGATTATCATCTTCGGATCGAAGGTGGTGTGGCCAGGGAAGCCTCCCTTCAATTTGATCGTGACTGGAAAGAAGATGGCGGGAAGGCAAAGCAGCTAACAGAAGGGAAATCGACCATACGCTCCGGGGATTCGCAATATTCGCTGCTGTTCAGTACAGGCGGGGATCTGGAAGGACGGATGATTGATTGGATTGATGACGCAGAGGAAAGCCTGATTGTCGCCACTCCCTATTTCATTCCGACGGATTCCCTCATGCACTCTCTGAAACGTGCCATTTCGAGGGGAGTGGATGTGCGCATCCTCGTCCCGGATGATACGGATGCCTGGTTCACGAAGCCACCAGGTTATAAAATTGAAAAAGAGCTCCTGGAGGCAGGAGCAAGTGTATATCTGTATGAGAAAGGCTTCTTTCACGGGAAGGTCATGATCATCGACCATCAGTGGGCAGACCTTGGAACGGCAAATTGGGACCCGCGAAGCTTGTTCCTGAATGACGAAAGCAACTGTATAATCAAAGGGAAGAAGGCAACAGAACTCGAACAGCTGGTTCTGAAGGATATGGAGGATGGCCGCCGGCTGTCATTCAAGGATTTTGAAAGAATTCCCCTGTGGCAAAAAGGTCTTCAGTACACACCAAAGTGGGTTTTTCGCTACTTTTAGAAGGGAATGTGTTACAATGTATAAATGGTTTTTTCTGCCCGTGATCAGTTGTCGGGAGCAGAAAGAAGATTGAAACGCAACAAAAGGAGAATATGAATGGACTCGGCAGTGATATTTGATATGAATGAAACATTTATGAGAGAGGACGACATGAAAGAGGTGTGGAAAGAAGAAGCGCCAGAGCTTATTCACTATCTTTCCGCGAGCGGGTATAGGATATTGGCCGTGAACTGTCCAATGATGGAACAGGCGAAGGAGTATTTTCGTGAACTTGGCTTGCTGGAATATGTAAGTGGTTTTTATGATAGGGGTGCACCTCTTCCCTCAGAATTGATTGACTCTTCCACCGGAATCCTTGTTGGAGGAACTGGATCAAAACTCTCAGAGATGGGCTGTATGACCATCTGTATCGGGGATCTGTCTTCAGAGGATGGGGCGGATGTTTTTCTAGAAAGGCCGATACAACTCAAATCCTACTTAGAAGCGATAAGGGAAGGGGTACAGTATGAAAGAGAAGGAGATACTCTCCATATTCAATGATCGATACGAACGTATCGGAAGGGCTGATCGTGAAGAGATCCACTCAAAAGGATATTGGCATGAGACGTTTCACTGTTGGATTGCCTTCCGGGATCAGGGAAGGGACATGGTTTATTTTCAACTGAGAAGCATGGGAAAGAGGGACTTTCCAGGTCTGCTGGATATAACCGCAGCCGGGCATCTCTTGGACCATGAGGCCGTTTCGGATGGTATCAGGGAAGTCTATGAGGAGCTTGGGCTTGCGCTTACATTTGAAGATCTTCACCCTCTGGGAGCGTTGAAGGAGGAATTGATCGATGGGCCACTGATCGATAGGGAATGGTCGAATGTTTTCCTTCTTGAACAGCATATCCCATTTGAAGCATTTCATCTTCAAGAAGAGGAAGTGGCCGGGATATTTGCTGCCGGTCTTGATGATGTGGAGAGTCTTATCAAAGGTGGGAAGGACTCCATCCCAGTGGACGGATTCAGGATTCAAAAAGGGAAGAAGGAATATATCAGTTCAAAGGTAGCGTGGGAAGCATTTGTTCCACACGAATCAACTTACATGCTTCAGGTGATTGATCGCATACGTGATAGATTAAGAGAGTAATCCTACATATTTTTATAGCGAAAGAGGGAAATGACTTGAATGGAACGGCACATATGACAGTGGGAGCGGCTGTCGGATTCATCATTGCCCAAACGTACGGTGCGGATGCAGTCGATACTGCCTCGCTTGTCGCTGCAGGAGGGGTGTCTGCGCTTATTCCGGATCTTGATGTGAATGGCAAGCTCAGCAATAAAGTGACTTTCTCCTCCAAAATGGTGAGGTCTGCGGTCCAGGTGGTTTCATTGTTGGTGATGCTATACAGCTACTTAGAAGGAACGGGGAATGAAAGATGGCTGGGGATCGGGTATGGTGTCCTCATCCTGATCTTCTCGACATTCATCACTCAACGAAGGATGCTCACCATCACCGGCATTGGGATAGCGGCCTGCGGTTTTCAGCTCGATACATCATGGATGTGGCTGATGGGGATCTACGTGATCATCGCCTCGTTGGTTTCACACCGGACATATACCCATTCCATCCTGGGGATCATCTATTTTTATTTCGTGGCTCTTGCCTTTCAGGGTGCTGTGATGGTGGATGGTTTGTTTCAGGCAGCCATGATCGGCTATATCAGTCATCTCATCGGGGATATGAAGTTTCTCCCATTCAATAAAAAGGGAGTGAAACTTTTTCTTCCCCTCTCTTCTAAAGAAATTTAAAAGGATGGAAAGGATTGACTGGTCGAACCTGATTCTGTATGATGATAAAAACAATAGTTGAGCGTCGATAAAGAGTAGTAAACGGAACAGATGCCGCAGAGAGCTGATGGTTGGTGTGAATCAGTGCATATGGCCGTTGAATGGACTTTGGAGCTTCCCGGAATGGGCGGATTTCCCACCGATAAAAGGGAGTCCGACGGTAGATGGTCACCGTTGGCCGATAAGCGCATGCTTGATGCATGAATGAAGGTGGCACCACGGGTCTCCCGTCCTTTTCCGAGGACGGGGGACTTTTTTGTTTATAAAGAAATAAATATCATCGGCATTTAGAGAAGGCGACAATCACAGGGGGGGAAGGACTAAGATGAAACAAAGGGTGTTAACAGGTATCAAACCTACAGGGAGAATTCATTTAGGGAACTACGTTGGTGCCATCAAGCCTGCACTGAAGCTGGCGGAATCTGAGGAATTTCAGGCATCTTACTTCATCGCCGACTATCACGGGATGACCAAGGTACAGGATGCGGAAGAAATGAGAAACCTTACAAGGGGGATTGCGGCAGCGTGGCTAGCACTGGGTCTTGACCCTGAAAAGGTAACGTTTTATAGACAGTCTGACGTACCGGAGATCTTTGAACTCACATGGATCCTCTCCTGTGTCACGCCAAAAGGACTCATGAACCGCGCACATGCATATAAAGCCATGACCGATGGCAACAAGGGGGCTGGACAGGAAGTTGATCATGGCGTGAACATGGGTGTCTACACATACCCTGTCCTCATGGCATCCGATATTCTGTTATTCCAGGCAGACAAGGTCCCTGTGGGAAAAGATCAGCTACAGCATATCGAAATTGCCCGCGATATTGCAGGATACTTCAACAAGCAGTATGGAGGGACCTTCAAACTCCCTGAGCATTTCATCCAGGAGCAGTCGGCTGTAGTACCTGGTTTGGATGGGAGGAAAATGAGCAAATCATACAATAATACCATTCCCCTTTTCGAAGAACCCGCAAAACTGAAGAAGTTGATCAATAAGATCAAGACCGATTCCTCGCTTCCGACAGACCCTAAGGACCATGATCAATCTGTGATTTTCGCTTTGTACAGGGAATTCGCCTCTCAAGAAGAGGTCAGCGTGATGAAAGACCGGTTCAGGGATGGAATCAGCTGGGGAGAGGCGAAAGCGGAACTGTTCCACGCCATCAATGGAAAAATGACCGGGCCGAGGGAAAGGTACATGGAACTGATGGGCTCTCCTGAAAAGATGGAGGCGATACTGGCCCGCGGAGCACAAAGGGCAAGGGAGACAACCGCTCCTTTTCTGACAGAAATCAAGAAAAAAATAGGGATTCTTTAATGCGAACCCATGCCTATTGCTTAAATCAAAAGCCCGGACTTCCTGGTAATAAGGAGGTCCGGGCTTGGTCGATTTAATGGGCGGGCTTCTTTATGGCTTCAGAATTACTTTGATGTTCCCGTCGGATTTCTCGTCAAAGATTTTATAGCCTTCGCTTGCCTCTTCCAGAGGAAGCGAGTGGGTGATGATATCAGTCGGGTCAAAAGCTCCATCTTCAATCATGCTGTAGAGCTTCGGCATCAGATGAATCACTGGAGCCTGGCCCATTTTAAGGGAAACGTTCCTGCTGAAGAAGTCACCGATCGGAAAACCATTTGCCTCAGTCGCATAGACGCCCGTCAACTGAACAGTACCGAACTTGCGCACCGCCTGAGAAGCAGTGATGATAGGACGGATCGTGCCGAACTGATTATCAAAATCAGATCCGAATGATTCACCGGAAGCAACAGTCCCGTCCATCCCGACGCAGTCGATCACGACATCTGCTCCTCCATTCGTATCTTCGTGCAACAACTGTCCGATATCCGGATTTCCCGAAAAGTCATAGATTTCTGCTCCATTCGTCTTCTTGGCATGATCAAGGCGATGCCTTACCTGATCAACGGCAATGACTCTTTTTGCTCCTTTTAACTTGGCGAATTTTTGAGCCATGAGTCCGATTGGACCACTGCCGAGGATGATGACGGTATCACCAGCCTTCACACCGCTATTCTCGACGCTCCAATATGCAGTTGGGATGACATCTGAAAGGAAGAGCACACTCTCGTCAGGAAGTTCACTTTCTTCGGGCACTTTGAACGAGGTGAAATCTGCGTAAGGAACCCTCAGGTATTCGGCTTGTCCACCAGGGTAATTCCCGTTCATTTCGGTAAAGCCGAAAAGCCCGCCGACTTCACCATGGGGGTTCGATTCATCACATTGACTTTCCATCTGGTTCTGACAGAAGAAGCATTCTCCGCAGCCGATATTGAAGGGGATCACGACACGGTCTCCTTTTTTCAATGTCTTTACGTCTGCTCCCACCTCCTCGACGATTCCCATCGGTTCGTGACCGACCACATAATCCCGTGGTGGTTCGATTCCTGCCTTATATAAGTGCAGGTCCGATCCGCAAATTCCGCTTGCCGTGATTCTTACGATCATATCTGTGCTTTCCTGGATATCAGGAGCCTCGACTTCCTTCACCGTCATGTTTTCTTTGCCTTGGAACGTTACTGCTTTCATCGATGTCACTCCATTCATATTTTGTAAGATTATTGTAGTTGTTTAGACGTAATGGTGATGAGTTAAACCTAAGTACTGCATTTCATCGTCACCCACCCTTTCGTCATAAAAAGGTGAATGCGATGAAAAACGCATCAATCACCATGAAAGAAGTCTGAGTTTTGGTTTAAATTCGTCAATTCGCATTGACATTTTCCCTTTACTGGTATAAATTATGGGAAAGCCATTAAACAATTAAATACGCAATTCTTATCAAGAGAGGTAGAGGGACTGGCCCGATGACACCTCAGCAACCAGCCGTGAACAAGGTATGGTGCTAATTCCAGCAAGCTGAAAAAGGCTTGGGCGATAAGAGGGACTTAACCATTCAAACCTTCTTATTCGTATAAGAAGGTTTTTTGATGTAAATAGGATTAAAGGAGAGGTCACGATGAGTCGACATATTGAAACATTACTGGTGCAGGCGGGGAACAGAAAGGATGCAGGAACAGGTGCTGTCAGTCTCCCCATCCACTTATCGACAGCGTATGAACATAAGGGCATCGGGCAGTCGACGGGCTTCGATTATTCCCGTACGGGGAATCCAACGAGAAGTGCATTGGAAGAAATCCTTGCGCAACTGGAAGGGGGGCAGAAAGCATATGCCTTCTCATCCGGCATGGCTGCGGTCCACGCCGTTCTGTCGCTATTTCAGAGCGGGGACGAACTGGTCGTTTCCAAAGATCTTTATGGAGGAAGCTACAGGCTGTTTAAACAATACGAAGCACAGTATAAGATGAAATTCCGCTTTGTGGATACAGCATGCATTGAAGAAGTGGAAGCATCTGTCACGCCATCCACGAAGGGGATATTCGTAGAGACTCCGACGAATCCCCTGATGAATGAAGCACCGATCCGGGAAATCAGCCGGGTGGCAAGGAAACATGATGTCCTGCTCATTGTGGACAATACCTTTTATACCCCGGTCATTCAGAGGCCGATTGAAGAGGGTGCTCATATCGTCGTCCATAGTGCAACGAAGTATCTTGGAGGTCATAACGATGTCCTCGCCGGTGTAGTGGTGGTCGACTCAGAATCTCTGGCCGACAGAATCTATACGGTTCAGAATTCTATCGGTGCCACTCTTGCACCATTGGACTGTTGGCTCTTGATAAGAGGAATGAAGACGCTTGGCTTGAGGATGAAACAGCACGAATCAAATGCAAAACAGATTGCTTCGTATCTTGAAAGTCACCCATCCATCACTGATGTCCTGTATACAGGGAAAGGCGGAATGCTTTCGTTCCGTTTGAGGAAAGAGGAGTGGGTCGGGCCGTTCCTGGAGCGCCTGGAGTTGATTACATTCGCTGAAAGTCTTGGGGGAGTGGAGAGTTTCATCACGTACCCGGCTACCCAGACGCATGCGGATATTCCCGAAGAAGAACGGATTTCTCTTGGAATATGCAACCGGCTACTACGATTTTCAGTGGGTATCGAAAATGCAGACGATCTCATTCAAGACCTTGAGCAAGTATTGACGAATCTGGAGAAAGAGGTGTTTTTATATGAGTGATAAAAAGGAGTTCAGCATCCAGACATCCCTCATCCACAGTAACGGAGTGGATAAAGAGACCGGCGCCGTCAGTACGCCGATTCATCATGCGACCACATTCCACCAATCTGATTTTGATCAGTATGGAAACTATGATTACAGTCGTTCGGGTAATCCCACTCGTGAGAAAGTCGAAGAAGCCATCGCGGAACTTGAGGGCGGTGTAAGAGGGTTTGCTTTTTCATCGGGTATGGCTGCCATTTCTACTAGCTTCCTTTTGTTATCAGGTGGAGACCATGTCCTGGTATCTGAAGAGGTGTACGGAGGCACGTATAGGATGATCACGGAAGTATTGACCAAATTCGGGATCGAGTACTCTTTTGTCGACATGAAAGATCTTCACGAAGTCGCCTGCGCCATTCGCCCGAATACAAAGGTGATCTATATGGAGACTCCCTCCAATCCGCTGCTCAATATCACCGATATTGAAGGGGTCGTCAAGCTTGCCAAAGCCCATGGGTGTATGACGTTCCTTGATAATACATTCATGACGCCCCTCCTCCAAAGACCCCTCAGTCTCGGAGTGGATGTGGTCCTCCACAGTGCGACGAAATTCCTTGCCGGTCACAGTGATGTCCTGGCGGGACTCGCCGTGACAGGAAACGAAGAGATTGCCAAAAAGCTCGCATTTTTGCAGAATTCCTTTGGGGCAGTCCTTGGTGTCCAGGACTGCTGGCTGTTGCTTCGCGGGATGAAGACCCTTCATGTGAGATTGAAAGAGTCGTCCGAATCAGCCTTCAAGATTGCCAGATTCCTTGAGAAAAGGGGAGAAGTGGAGCATGTATTTTATCCGGGCCTCACTTATCACCAAGGTCATGAAATCCAAGTAAGGCAGGCTGAAGGACCGGGAGCGGTGCTATCCTTCCGGCTAAAGGGAGCAGAGGAAGTAAAGCAGCTCATCGATAATATCAACATTCCTGTATTTGCTGTGAGCCTTGGGGCAGTGGAGTCGATTTTATCCTATCCATCAAGGATGTCACATGCCTCCATGCCGCGGGAAGAAAGGGAAAGAAGGGGGATTACAGACGGTCTTCTCCGACTTTCCGTAGGACTGGAAAACGTCTATGAACTGATTGCGGATCTTTCCAAAGGACTGGATGCCATAAAATTAACTAAACCATCAAGAATCATTAACTTGTAGGAGGGAGTGAACAGGATGAACACTCTATTGGATGCACTATCTGAAAAAATACTGATTGCGGATGGTGCGGTCGGAACCCTTTTATACTCGTATGGGGTTGACCGATGTTTTGAAGAATTGAATCTATCCCATCCCGAAGAAATCATCAATGTGCATAAGCAATATATCGAGGCGGGCGCTGATATTATCCAGACCAATACGTATGGTGCGAATTATTCGAAACTTTCCAGATACGGCCTTCAAGATCAGGTGAAAGAAATCAATGAAGCAGCCGTACGACTGGCGAAAAAGGCAGCCGGGCAAGGAACATATATCCTCGGGACCATCGGGGGGATTCGGGCGATCAATCAGCATATCAGCCTTGAAGAAGTGAAAAGGGGCTTTAGAGAACAACTATACTGCTTGCTCCTTGAAGGGGTCGATGGGATCCTCCTCGAAACCTATTACGACTTTGAAGAGCTCAAAACCGTTTTGCAAATCGTGAAGAAAGAAACCGATCTGCCGGTCATCGCACAGGTATCCATGCATGAAACCGGAGTATTGCAAAACGGGATGGATATAAAGGACGCCCTTGGGGAATTGGAACTCCTCGGTGCCGATATTGTCGGGATCAACTGCCGGATGGGTCCTTTCCATATGGTAAAGTCCCTGGAGGGAGTTCCTTTGCCCAAGTCGTCCTTTTTGTCGGTCTATCCGAACGCAAGTCTTCCAAACTATGAGGAAGGGCGCTTCTACTATGCGGCAGAGCCTGATTACTTTGGAGACATAAGCAATGAATTGCGCCTCCAGGGTGCCAGAATCATCGGGGGCTGTTGCGGAACGACACCTGCCCATATAAAAGCTGTAAAGGAACGGTTGATATCAAGGGAACCGGTGAAAGAAAAAAAGGTGAAAACGCAAGAGCTGATTAAGCTCAAAGATCCCCATATTCAAAAAAACCTCCTCCATAGAAAGGTAAAGGAGAAAAAAACGCTCATTGTTGAACTGGATCCCCCGAAGCATCTCGACACCGGATTGTTCTTCCAAGGAGCAAAAGCACTAAAAGAAGAGGGAATCGATGCTATAACCCTTGCGGATAATCCGCTTGCTTCCCCCAGGGTCAGCAATGATGCAATGGGAACCCTAGTCCAACAAAAATTTGGCCTTGATCCCCTTGTGCATATCACTTGCCGTGATCGTAATCTCATCGGCCTGCAATCCCACTTGATGGGCCTGCACACCCTTGGTATTCATAATATTCTGGCGATAACAGGCGATCCCGCAAAGATCGGTGATTTTCCAGGTGCTGCCTCGGTATACGATCTTTCCTCCATCGAACTGATCGAGCTCATCAAGCAAAATAATGACGGATTATCTTTTTCTGGTAAATCGCTGAGACAACGGACGAACTTTTCTGTTGGTGCGGCCTTCAATCCTAACTTCAGGCATTTGGATGCTTCCGTAAAGCGTCTTGAGAAAAAACAGCACGCTGGAGCGGACTATTTCATTTCACAACCGGTTTTCAGCTGTGAACACCTCGTACAAATTGCAGAAGCGACCAGTCATTTGCATGCGCCATTATTCATCGGAATCATGCCACTAATCAGTTCGCGCAATGCCGAGTTCCTTCACCATGAGGTTCCGGGGATCAAGGTGCCAGATGAAGCACGGAAATTGATGAAAGAAGCAGAGGGAGATGCGCTACAATCCAGGGCGGTGGGCATGGAAATTGCAAAGGAATTAGTGGAAACGGCAATGGAACTGTTCAACGGGTTGTACATCATCACTCCGTTCATGCGCTATGATATGAGCATTGAGTTGATCAGGTATGCTAATTTGATTGAAAAGGAAAAGAGGGAAGTACCATATGACCACAACATTGTTTGAACAACAGCTCAAGAAGAAAATAATGATTCTTGACGGTGCGATGGGCACGATGCTTCAGCAAGCAGATCTCTCTCCGGATGATTTCGGTGGGGAAGATCTTGACGGATGTAATGAACATTTGGTGTTGACGGCTCCAGACGTTATCACCCATATTCATTCTGAATACTTGCGTGCAGGTGCGGATATCGTAGAGACCAATACATTCGGAGGGACCCCTGTCGTTTTGGAGGAATATGGGATCGGACATAAAGCGTATGAGATCAACCGTGTGGCTGCAGAACTTGCAAGGAAGGCAGTAGATGCATTTAGCACGCCAGATTGGCCAAGGTTCGTTGCTGGAGCGATGGGGCCAACCACGAAAACGTTATCTGTAACGGGCGGGATCACATTCGATGAACTGGCCGATGATTACAAAGTTCAGGCAGAAGGCCTACTTGCTGGTGGAGTGGATGTCCTTCTCCTCGAAACGAGTCAGGACGCCCTGAACGTCAAGGCGGCAAACTTAGGGATCAGACAGGCCTTTTCCACTGCAGGCAGAGAAATCCCAATCCTTCTTTCCGGAACCATCGAGCCTATGGGCACGACGCTTGCCGGTCAGAATATCGAAGCGTTCTACTTATCACTTGAGCATTTGAATCCCCTTGTAGTGGGGTTGAATTGCGCAACGGGACCAGAATTCATGACCGATCACCTGAGGACGCTCTCGGGACTTTCATCCTCGTATGTGAGCTGCTACCCAAACGCAGGGCTTCCGGATGAAGAAGGCCATTACAACGAAACGCCTGCTTCTTTAAGCGTCAAGATGAAAGGATTTGCAGAAAAAGGCTGGTTGAATCTTGTGGGAGGCTGTTGCGGTACGACACCAGAACACATCCATGCCATTCGTGAAGCAGTGAAGGATCTGCCACCGCGACTACCGGAAGAAGCTCATCCCCACGCGGTATCTGGCATCGAGCCCTTTATCTACGACGATCCCGATAATCGCCCCATCTTGGTAGGGGAAAGAACCAATGTCATCGGATCAAGAAAATTCAAAAGGTTGATTTCAGAAGGGAAGATCGAAGAAGCATCGGAGGTTGCCCGTGCACAGGTGAAGAATGGGGCGCAGGTGATCGATATCTGTCTTGCCGACCCTGACCGTGATGAAGCTGAAGATATGAACATCTTCATCCAGGAAGCTGTTAAAAAAGTGAAGGTTCCCCTCGTTATCGATTCAACGGATGAAGAGGTGATGGAGGGTGCTCTCCGGTTCATACAAGGGAAGGTGATCATCAATTCAGTCAATCTTGAGGATGGGGAAGAGCGCTTTGAGAAGGTGGCTGGCCTTGTGAAAAAATACGGAGCAGCCATAGTGGTGGGAACCATTGATGAGGAAGGGATGGCCGTCAGTGCAGAGCGCAAGGTGGAAATCGCAAAGCGTTCACACAAGCTTTTGACCGGTAAATACGGTATCCGTTCAGAAGATATCATATTCGATCCCCTCGTATTCCCTGTTGGTACAGGGGACGAACAGTATATCGGTTCGGCTTCGGCAACGATTGAAGGGATCAGGAGGATCAAGGAGGTGCTACCCGAGTGTCCGCATATTCTCGGTGTGAGCAATGTGTCCTTCGGGCTCCCGCCGGTGGGAAGAGAGGTCCTGAATGCTGTTTATCTTTATCATTGTACGAAGGCAGGACTGGACTACGCCATCGTCAATACGGAAAAACTCGAACGATTTGCGTCCATTCCCGAAGAAGAGGTGAAGATGGCGGAACGGTTGCTTTTTGATACCACCGATGCCAACCTTGCAGAATTCACTGCCTTCTACCGAGGGAAGAAGAAAGAATCGAAGGTTCCCGTCAATACCATGTCCCTTGAAGAGAGGCTGGGGCACTATGTAGTGGAGGGCACAAAAGAAGGACTTTTGCCGGATCTGGAAGAAGCACTACAAAAATATGACTCACCCCTATCCATCATAAATGGCCCTTTGATGGCAGGAATGAGTGAAGTGGGAAGGCTCTTCAACGACAATCAACTCATTGTTGCAGAAGTCCTGCAGAGTGCAGAAGTGATGAAAGCATCTGTAGCCTTCCTTGAACCCCACATGGAGCAAAGCGAATCTTCATCTTCTAAAGGAAAGGTCATCCTTGCCACTGTGAAAGGGGATGTACATGATATTGGTAAGAATCTTGTTGACATCATCCTCAGTAACAACGGCTATGAGGTGCATGACCTAGGAATCAAAGTGGCGCCTCAGGAGCTCATTGAGGTCATAAAAAAAGAAAAACCCGACATCGTCGGTTTATCGGGACTCCTCGTGAAATCTGCTCAGCAGATGGTCATTACTGCCCATGATATGAAGCAAACGGGAATTGATGTTCCCATTGTCGTAGGAGGGGCCGCTCTTACCCGCAAATTCACCTCTACGAAAATTGCCAAAGAATATGCCGGTCTGGTGTTATATGCCAAGGATGCCATGGATGGTCTCAGCATCATGAATGGTATTCAAGATGTAGATAAAAGAAAAGAGCTGGAACAAAAACGGTCACTGGCCCTCGCTGCACATACTGAACCGGTTGCCATAAAAGAGGAGGAAGGCGGAGGTCTCGCGGTAAAGGTCCGTTCTGAGGTATCAACCGACGTCGATGTCTTCATCCCGTCAGACTATAACGATCATATTATACGGGAATTTTCACTTGATCATATCCGTCCATATATCAATGAGCAGATGCTTCTCGGCCACCATCTCGGAATTAAAGGGAAAATTACAAGACTCCTGGCTGAAGGAGACGAGCGGACGGTCGGACTTAAGAAGATGGTTGATGATTTATTTTTAAAGGCGAAAGAGGACGGACTGATCCAAGCGTCTGCTCTCTATCGGTTCTTCCCGGCACAGGCATCTGGGGAGGACGTTCTGATTTATGATCCCGAAGATCATCAGAAGATCATTGAAACATTCCATTTCCCTAGACAAAAAGGAAATCAGCATCTCTGCCTTTCAGATTACTTGAGGCCGGTTGAAAGTGGAGAGATGGACTACGTAGGCTTCTTTGCCGTCACAGCAGGATATGGAATCAGACAGTGGGCCAAAAAACTAAAGGAGGAAGGAAGATTCCTGGAAAGCCACGCACTCCAAGCGTTAGCACTGGAAACCGCTGAAGGTCTGGCGGAAAGAGTTCATGAAATGATGAGAAGCAGATGGGGGTTCCCTGACCCAGTCGATATGAGCATGCAAGATCGATTCAGGACAAAGTATCAGGGGCAAAGATTTTCTTTTGGTTATCCCGCTTGTCCCGATCTGGAAGATCAGAGCAAGCTTTTCAAACTGATTCAGCCCGAGCGCATCGGCATCCACCTCACCGATGGGTGCATGATGGAACCTGAAGCATCCGTCACTGCCATGGTATTCGCCCATCCGGAAGCGCGATATTTTAATGTCCTATAGAAAAAACAACGGAAATCCTTTAAAGGATTTCCGTTGTTTTATGTACAAATGTAAAACCCATTTCCTGAAGTGCAATGGCGATCGTCGGCTTCACTTCCAAAGATGAAAAATCAATGCCCATTTGAACAGCTGTTTGAGCGACTTCCGGCCTGATTCCTGACAAAACGATGTCCACTCCGATGAGGTTGAGTGCGGTAATGATCCTGAAAAGCTGCTGAGCCACCATTGTATCAACGATTGCTACGCCTGATAAGTCGATGAATAGAAGGTCCAGCTCTTTTTTTAAACTGTCCTCGAGTGAATGGGTGAGGATTGCTTTTGCCCGGTGAGTGTCAATGTCCCCGATCAAAGGAAGGATGCCGACTTTTGGAGCTACTTCAATGATCGGGCTGCTCAACTCACTGATCAGCTCTTGTTGACCGGACAAAATCCGGTCGGAATGGATTTCAAAAGTGCAGAGGAACACATCGGTCACCTTGTCGAATATTCGGTTGACCCCTAGCAACCATTCCAGGAAGACAGGGTCTGCTACGAATGCATCAGGTAGGGTTTCCTTTACCTTATCAACAAAGATGCGTTTAAGCCTATTCAGCTCGTGAATTTCCAAACGGGGTGTCCTGAAAAGACCCAATCTTTCATCGACTGCTTTTTCAGCCCAACCAATAATTTTCTCATCGGAAGGCAAAGGCTTGGAACGAAGAAGAAGGATGAACTCGATCAGTCCCTCCTTCAGGTTGTCGCTTTGGGGTGAACCTTTTGCCCACTCCTCAGCGATCTGCTCGCTCAATTCAAGGGTGAGGTGTTGATGGATGAGGTTTGTGTCCATATGTCTCTCGCTTTCGTATAGAGTTCGATCTCTCGTTATCTATACCCGTCGGGGGAATAAATAAACACAATATAATTGTATTTTTTGAATAGGGATTATAGTATTTCGTGAAGGTAAAAAGGGGTCAGTGGGATGTCAGATTCTTTTTGGGAAGTCTTAAAAATTCAGGTGATTGATACGATGATTCCATGATGATCAAAATTTTTTCTTCTGAAAAACCGCTGATCATCGCGAGGTTTTCAAGGGTGGGAGCTAATTCCAGCGACTTACAAAATCGACAGGCGCTTTGGATGGCCAATAATTCGATATAGTGTCTCGACAGCTTCTCTTTCAATTGTTTCATCCCCCTTCAATGGATTGGCCGTCTTCAGGATGGAGATCTACCCCGATGCAGGAAGGAAAGGTATCAACAAACACCATACAGGGATTCGTTTAAATATTCAATCTATTATTTCTATTATATACTTTATAATTGGAATTGTAGAGAAGTATTTTCAAATTCTCACGGTTTAAAAAAAAATTTGTCGAAAGTTCAATGTCAGGCTAGTATTAAAGAGTTTGGTGCTGGTAAAATGTGAAAGACTTCAGATATACTAATATCATCAAACGGGTTAGTTTAATGAACCTGCAGGGTAGAGGATAAAAGCCGCAAATGCTTAAATAGTTCATACATACAGGACTAGGGGAATTCCCCTGTCGCAAGGAGGAGCACCATGCCAAGCAATCAGGATTTTTACGAATTTTTAATCGAGAGGGCAAAACAGTTAACGGACGACTGGTATAATTCACTTGATAAAAGCAATACATCCGGGGTGTATTCCTCATCAAATCCACAAGTAATCGAAAATCTTAAAAATCAAAATTTTGAATTCCATGGGATTCTATGCAGTATTTTTATTAAAGAGCGACTTGAGTTCGAACAAGATCTGGATAAATGGATTCTGTCGATTGCAGAAGACAAAGAACACATCGACACGCCGAATCATCATATCCTGAAAGAGTTTGTAAGGGTAAGGGAGCAATACCTCGGCTTCTTACAAGAATTCAAAAATAGGTGGGCCTCTGAAGAAGACGGATTTGATGTTTTTAATGAATGGTGGAAACTGTTGGTTCAATCGTTCGATCACGCAATGGTCCGGTTCGTAGAAATGCAGACGGCAGTAGTGAATAAACAGCTCCAGGCTCAACAGGAAGTCATAAATGAGCTGAGTTCTCCTGTGATCAAGCTGAATGATCAGACTGCCCTGCTTCCACTTGTGGGCAATATCGAACCCACGAGGGCTGAGTATATTCTTGAAAGCGCCCTTGAACAATGCGTCGAGAAAGGTGTCTCTCAACTTTTCATCGATTTATCGGGAGTGGTCCTGATCGACACGATGGTGGCGCATCAGCTGTTCAATCTGATGGACGCTCTTCAGCTCATAGGTGTCAAACCCATTCTGTCCGGACTCAGACCTGAAATCGCCCAGACAGCCGTTCAGTTGGGATTGAAATTTGATAATCTCACCATCACCTCCACTCTTTCCCAAGCACTAAACAGGCTCTGAATATGGGAGGAATTAGAGAAAGCAATCCTGCTTTCTCTTTATTTTGACTTCTGATATCTTGAATTAAAGATAATTTTCGGTTATACTTTCACTAAAAGGAGGGGACAACATGGAGGTAAAAGCAATCAAGGGACATCACCATGTGTCGGCCATCACTGCGAATGCGCGCAAAAACCTGGATTTTTATACAAGTGTGCTTGGCATGAGATTAATAAAGAAAACAGTAAATCAGGATGATCCATCGGTGTATCATCTTTTTTATGCAGATGAACGTGGAAATCCCGGTACGGATTTTACTTTTTTTGAAATACCTCCCGCTGCCAGGACCCATTACGGCACGAATAGTATATCCATGACCTCTTTTAGGGTAAAGGATGATCAAGCACTTGCTTATTGGGAAGATCGATTTAGACAGCTTGGCGTGGAACATGAAAGCATTTCAGTACGCACCGGACGTGCGTCGATGTCCTTCCGGGACCCCGAGGGTCAGAGATTGATGCTCGTTTCGGATGAAAAAAATACGGGTGTCCCTGGAGGAATCCCTTGGGAAAAGGCGTCAGTGCCTGCTCGCTTTGGCATCACCGGTCTCGGGCCGGTCCAACTGACGGTATCAAGGAGTGAACGGACAGCCAGGGTGTTAACCGAAATCCTTGGCTTTAGGGAAACAAGGTCCTTTGCTTCCCCTGTGGATGGTCAAAAGGATATCAGGGTATTTGAAACAGGGGAAGGCGGAACGGGTAGTGAAATTTTCTTAGAAGAGCGCAAGGATCTCCCAGGTGAAAGACCGGGACGAGGCAGCGTTCACCATCTTGCACTGAGGGTGGAAGATGAAATGGAACTACGTAAATGGATTGACCGAATCAACAAGTCTGGCTATGCAAACTCGGGATTCGTTGACAGGTACTACTTCAGATCCCTTTACTTCCGCGATCCGAATGGAATCCTTTTCGAACTTGCTACGGATGGACCGGGATTCGACCAAGACGAAGAGTTGGAGTCGCTAGGAGAATCACTGGCTCTTCCCCCGCATCTTGAACCAAGGCGCATTGAGATTGAACAGTCATTAAAACCTTTATCCTAAGGAGGATGAGACCATGAAACATATTTATCAAAAAGGAACGAAAGAAAACGCACCGACACTTCTGCTATTGCATGGAACAGGAGGGGACGAGCGTGATTTATTGCCTCTCGCTGATATGATTGCCCCCGGCGCATCTGTTCTCAGCGTGAAGGGGAATGTCAGTGAAAACGGGATGCCAAGATTCTTCGCACGGCTCGCAGAGGGGGTTTTTGACGAAGAGGATCTCGTTTTCAGGACGAAGGAATTGAAAGACTTTATTGATCATAGCGCGGGAGAGTATGGGTTCGATCGGGATCAGGTGGTCGCCATCGGATACTCGAACGGAGCGAACATCGCAGGAAGCATGATCTATCATCATGAAGATTCTCTTGCGGGCGCGATTCTTTTTCATGCCATGGTACCGAGAAGAGGAGTGGAAATTCCCGCACTTGAAAAACTTCCAGTCTTCATCGGCGCAGGCACGGTGGATCCGATCATCCCCAAGCCGGAAACGGAAGAGCTGGTCCGGAACTTGAGGGAATCAGGTGCAGATGTGACCGACTATTGGACAAGTGGCGGTCATGAGCTTAGGAGAGATGAAGTGGAAGAGGCATCACGTTGGTTCCATGATCATTTCGTTAAATAGGAGTACAGTCGGGATTCCATCTATCCCCCGGCCTATTGTAGTGATACAATCTAAGGAGAGTATCACTGTAGGAGGCTTCAATAGATATGCAAAAATGTGAAAAATGCGGTCGGTCATTCCGTTGGAAAGATGTTTTATTTTCCATTTGGCAATCCTATAAACCGATTACATGCAGTCATTGCAACACCAAACATACTATCAACTTCACTTCGAAATTCATCGTTTCCTTTGTGATTCTGCTCTTGGCGCTGGTGGTCATTTTTTATTTGGCTCCTGCCAATGGTTGGTCAAAACCAGCCACATTCGGAGTCGCACTGGTCGTGGTTTTCTGTATCACTTTCACACTTCCGACCTTTGTACGTTACGAGGTTCCCACAACTAAACGATAGCAAAAAGGTGCTTCTTTCGAGAAGCACCTTTTTTTGATGTACCTGATACGAATACATGTTAGGAATAAGACAACACTAAGTAAAAAGGATAAAGGAGCGGTCCGTATGAGCATAAAAGATATTCAACTCACAACGGCTGAGATTGCTGCCCTATGGACCACGTATATGAAATGTACGGCGATGGATTGCTTTTACCAGCATTTCCTCATCCATATGGAAGATGAGGCCATAAGGGATATTCTCGTTCAGCACGCAGATGCTAATACAGGGTGGATCCAGGAGTTAAAGTCCATATTCGAATATGAAGGGTTTCCTGTGCCGAAAGGATTTTCATCTGCTGATGTCGATCTGACTGCCCCGCCTCTCTTCACCGATATCTTCGTATTGAGCTTTGTGTACAGGGGAGGACAAGTGACGAACGAACATTTCACTTCCTTGCTAGAGACGGTGGCTCGAGCCGATGTGCTGTCTTTTTTTGAGGATTCGTTGGCAAAAAGTGTGAAGCTTTATAAGTCATCGTTGAATCTTATGCTTGAAAAAGGTGTGTATGACCGTCCTCCGAAGATCCCCTATCCCGATCGTGTTGGGTTTGTAAAAGAGAACCCTTCCTTGATCGGTCAGATCCTTGGAGAAAACCGGCCGTTGAATGTACTCGAATTGAGCGAACTATTCTTCATCATCGAACGTAACTGCATCGGCCTCGTCCTATTAAAGGGCTTCCTGCAGGTTGTAAAGGACCGGGAAGTGAGTGACTATTTGAAAAAAGGGAAGAAGCTCAGTGAAAAACAGATCACCGCGTTCAACAAGATCATTATGGAAGATGACGCATTCCCGACGTATCCGGTAACAATGGAAGTAACGAATTCCACTGAATCACCATTTTCCGATAAGCTTCTTGTGTTCTTCATTACAAGCTCGAATGCAGTGGGACTAAGTACGATGTGTCACGCCATTACCATGTCCACAAGAAAGGACCTCGGAGTACAATTCGCCATGTTCGTGACCGAGATATTAAAGTTTGGGTCTACTGGATTGGATCTGTTCGTAAGAAGAGGATGGATGGAAGAGCCGCCGCAAAAGAAAAAATAATCGGAATGATTGGTTCAACCCTCTTTCAGTGGAAAGGGGGTTTTATGCTACTATAAATATATCCGGTCCATCTTGAAACCCTACTTGATGCGCAGAGTGATTGAGCCTCATTCAGATTTCGCATCAGGCTGGACAGATGCACATCATACATATCTGGGGGAGCTGTCATGCTGGTAATCATCTATCCATTTAAATTATTCTCTGTTTCCCATATCACCGCGATCTTGTTGACACTTGTCGGAATCCTGTTCCTATTCCTGGTCCGTAACAAAATAGGACACAAAGGAAAAAGGGTCCTTAAAATCTGTCTTATCGCCAGTCTATTCCTATCTGAATTGACGTTCCAATTGTGGTATCTCATCAAAGGGGAATGGACAATTGAAACGAATCTTCCTTTCCAGCTATGCTCTCTGTCGATTTACCTTTGTGTGATCATGCTATTGACCAAAAGCTACAGGCTATTTGAGGTAACCTACTTTGCAAGCATGGCGGGTGCGCTCATTGCCATGATTACTCCCGAGCTTTTTTATGGATTTCCTCATATAAGGTACTTTCAATTCTTCATTGCCCATGCGGCAATCATTCTGTCTGCCTTCTACATGATCTGGATGGAAAGGTTCCACGTCAGATTCACTTCCGTTTTAAGGGCGTTTATTTCCCTCAACGCCATCGCAGTGGTGGTGTACTTCATCGATCGGGTCACGGGCGCCAATTATATGTTCCTTGCGCATAAACCATACAATTTAAGTCCGATCGACTACCTGGGTCCGTATCCGTGGTATCTCCTTTCTTTGGAATTTGTTGCTTTTTTTGTTTTTCTGCTTTTGTACCTACCTTTCTTTCTTTATAATAAAAGGTGAATTTGTTAAAATAGGAAACTTTTTCTTTTACTCTTCGTCTACTATTATGTAAAGAAAGGCGTTAAATCATGAATTTTATCATCGGAATCACTGTAGTGGTTCTTTCCTACTTAGCAGGGGGGATCATGGGTGCCCACTATTCGGTACGGGGATCTGGCGTTGATATTCGACAGGAAGGAAGCGGAAACGTCGGGGCCACCAATGCTCTAAGGGTCTCAGGCAGAAAGGCATTTGTCCTGGCTGTGATCGTGGATATCGCAAAAGTGATTGCCACCTTATTCATTGTGAGTGCAATGACAGAAGGAAATATGTATTTGATTGGTTCGTCATTCTTTTTAATGATCGGTCACTTGTTCCCCTTTCAACTGGGATTTCACGGAGGGAAAGGGGTGGTCGTCTACTTGGCTGCCTCCTTATTTTTATCCCCTCTCGCCATTGCCGGTTTCATCATGTTGATGGGGATAGGCTATTTCGCTTTGAGGAAATACAAGGTCGCAGGCTTCATCGCCATGACCTCCATACCCGTCACTTCCTATTTGACGGGTGACCCCACAGAGATATCGCTCTCATTGGCAGGACTATTCATAGTGGTAATGCTCATGCATTTGAAACCATCACATCATGTAAAAGCGTAGGAGGTAATCAGAATGGAAAGCCATTCTCTCGTCTATAAAGTGGCAACTGAAAAAGAAGAGATGGAGCAGATTAACCGGTTGAATTATCGTACATTCGTAGAAGAAATTCCTCAGCACACATCCAATGAGGAGAAGGCCCTCGTGGACCGTTTCCATGACGAGAATACATATATCATTGCCAAATGGGGCAGTGAGGTTGTGGGCATGATCGCCCTTAGGAGCAATCGCCCTTACTCCCTTGACGGCAAGATCGAGGATCTTGATCGATTCTTACCAAAGGGTTCAAGCACCTGTGAAATCCGCCTTCTATCGGTGAAAGAAGAATTCAGGAGTACAAGGGTCTTCTTTTCCCTTTGCGATCAGCTCGTAACTCATTGTCTCGACCATGGATATGATATGGCCCTCATTTCGGGTACCGTGAGACAGCTGAAACTCTATAAGAGAATGGGATTCATTCCCTTTGGTGAACGGGTTGGAAGTGGGGATGCCGTCTATCAGCCTATGTATCTTACTAAAGAAAGCTTTGAATCATCGACAAAAGCATTCATCCGGATGATGGAACGAAAGAACCGTGTGAGGGAGCTGTCATTTCTTCCTGGCCCTGTGCCCATGAGAAAGAAGGTTATGGATGCTTTCAAGGATGCGACGGTATCCCATCGTAATATAGAATTCATTGAGAACATGGACGAAGTCTGCTTGAAATTGAAGAAACTCGTAAATGCAAACCATGTACAGGTTGCGGTAGGTACGGGCACTCTGTCTAATGATATGGTAGCTGCCCAGCTTTCAACCCTTCCCGGACCAGGTTTGATTTTATCGAACGGTGAATTTGGATACCGTCTTCAGGATCATGCAGACCGCTTTGGTCTGGGGTACACCACCATTTCGAAAGAGTGGGGACAACCAATCTCGTCTGAAGAAGTGGAAGGGATTCTGAAGCAGAATAGTGAAATTAAATGGATATGGACGGTACACTGTGAAACATCGACAGGGTTTGTCTATGATGTGGAGAGTCTCTCTGACCTGTCGGTGGGTTATGGTGTACACCTGTGCATCGACGCGTGCAGTTCGGTCGGAATCATTCCCTCGGATTTCGGCCGTGCATACCTTGCCACCACTGTGAGCGGCAAGGGTATCGGGGCTTATCCAGGACTTGCGATCGTATTCCACCGAGACCCGATCGAACCCGACAAACGTCTCCCGCGTTATCTGGACATTGGCCAGTACGATAAGAATGCAAGCATCCCCTTTACTCACTCTTCCAACCTGGTGAACGCCCTGAATACGGCGCTGGATGGGGTGGATACAGCTTCCAGGCCAATAAGAATGGAACAGCTGAGGCGCCATTTGATCAGCGAAGGTTACCAAGTGATGGGTGAAGACACCTATTCACCGGGAATCGTTACGGTGGCATTACCAGCGGAAATCCCTTCAAGGGAATTTGGGGATAAATGCCGGAAGAGGGGGTTGATCCTGAGTTATGAAAGCGACTACCTCATGAAGCGGAATTGGATTCAGCTTGCCCTGATGGGAAGTTATCAGGAATCTGAAATCAACGAAGCTCTTGGTCGGATCAAGTCATGCATGGATACTTATCACAGGGAGTTTGTTTCCCATGGGTGATCGAAAGAGTACGATAAATGATTGGAAGTTTACCTTCATCCCGGTTCTCATCCCGGGATTCGCTTTATGGATCAAGACCGTCATCGTGCTTTTCGTCGGTTTTTCCCTGCACATCGACAATCTCCATGATGCACTGCTTGTGCTCATCAATCCGATCGCATCGATTCTCCTCCTCTTGGGAGTAAGCTTTTACTTCACTAAAAAAATCAGTCGCATCACCATCTTTATCGTCATGATCATTGCGAGTGGAATTCTGTATGGAGACCTTCTTTATTACCGATTTTACTCCGATTATGTGACGGTACCTATCCTGTTTCAGTTCAAGAACGTTGGAGGGATCGGACCCAGTACATTCGAATTGATCAGCGGCTGGGACATCCTCTTCTTCCTGGATCTGATTGTGGTCGGTGTTTATTTCTGGAAGACTCGGGCTATGAGGGTGGATGTTCAAAGGAAGCAAAAAGCAGGGTACATCCTTGGGAGTGTCCTCGTTTTACTTGTCACGATCGGAATCGGTCTGCTGAAGTCGCCCTATATGTTCGCTGAATCCTATGATAGGGAGCAGATGGTGAAGGCGATCGGCCCTTATAATTATCATCTTTATGACATTGGCATCGCAGCAGGCAAGCCGTTTTCAAGGACACTTGCCACTAAGGCAGATACAAAGGAAACCATTCGTTACATCGACTCCACCGACAAAGAAGAATCCGACTTGTTCGGAATTGCAAAAGGCAAAAATATTGTTCTGGTCAGTATGGAATCCACCCAGAATTTCGTGATCGGTCAAAAGGTTAATGGAAAAGAGATTACTCCCTTTCTCAATTCGTTGATCGAGGATAGCTTCTATTTCAGTCAAATCTATGATCAAACGGCCCAAGGAAAAACCTCTGATTCAGAATTCATGGTGGATAATGGATTATATCCCCTTGCCAGCGGGTCTACCTTCGTGCAACGACCTGAAAATACCTATAGGGCCCTATCGCACCTTTTGGATGAACAGGAGGATTACTACACGGCTGTTTTCCACGGGAACGATAAAACTTTCTGGAATCGGGACAAGATGTACGAAGCACTGGGTTATGACCGATTCTATTCCAAAGAGGAATATGAAGTAACGGATGATAATTCCGTGAATTACGGCATCAAAGATATTCCATTCTTTCAACAGTCCATGGATTATGTAGAAGATCTTCCTCAACCTTTTTACGCCAGGTTCCTCATGCTCACGAATCACTTTCCGTTTCTTCTTGATGAAGAGGATCAATTCATAGAAGAAGCAGATACGAGTGAAGGAGTAGTCAATCGCTATGTGACGACCGTAAGATATGAAGACGAAGCGATCAAGAATCTCATTGAGGATTTCAAGAAGAAGGGACTCTACGATGACACAGTCTTTGTTTTTTACGGTGATCATTATGGAATCTCCGAAAAGTATGAAACGGGTGCCTTCGAACTCCTTGGTATGGAGGACACCGTCATCAATCATATGAAGCTTCAACAGGTGCCTCTCATCATCCACGTTCCGGGTGAGGAAGGACGAACAATCGATACGCTTGGGGGAGAAATCGATATCAGACCGACGATTCTTCATTTAATGGGGATCGAATCACAGTCGAATCTGTCTTTCGGGCATAATCTCTTCACCAGGGTGGAAAATCACCCGGTGATCTTTAGGAATGGTGATTTTATCACTGAAAAATTCCTTTACAAAAACAACGTTTGCTACAATAGGAAATCTGAAGAAAGCGAAAACACGAGCAAATGTGATCCTTACAAAGAAATTGTAAGGAAGGAACTTGGGCTATCTGATGATATTATCTATGGTGATCTGCTGCGGTTCATAAAAGCGGAATAACGTATAAAGCTCTTTCCAATGTGGAGAGAGCTTTTACTATATTACTGGACTTTGTGCATATGATAGGGGAAGTGGCTCATTCGAAGCAAAACATCACAATCTTGTTTTCATGTTAGCGTGACTTTTACTCCTTATAGTTAAACGATTGCATACCCAAGTCGAATAGCATTGATTGGATTGGAGCGGTAGGGATCTGATTCCTGGGAAAATGAAGGCTTGACATGCTCTCCGCGGAAAGCAAAGCGCTGCTTTTACAGCGGGCACTGTATTTAGCCGTCGACTTTCCTATTACCAAGGTGAACATGCCCAAGAATAAGAAACGTTCACCTATCAAATACAGCCATTCTGTTAACGATCAGGGAGGTTAGGAAGAGATTTGTCGAAAAATGAAGGAATTTCCATGCGCCACAACGAATAGATTAATTAATAGAACCCGCATCGTACAGAGCGAGTCTTAAACTTTACCAGGAGGTCCTATGGAAAATTCAGTAGACTATTTGCCAATAAACCATAAAAAAATTCCAATGAAAGAAATCATCAAACGGGGGATCTTCATTACCCTTGGTGCCATTATCATGGCTGTAGGGCTGGAAATCTTCCTCGTTCCAAACCAGGTCGTAGACGGAGGGATCGTCGGCATATCCATTATGCTTGCCCATATTACAGGCTTCAAGTTGGGGCTATTTATCTTCATCCTGAACATCCCCTTTTTCTTCGTTGGATACAAACAAATCGGTAAAACGTTTGCGCTCTCCACCTTATACGGCATTGCCGTGTTATCAGCATTTACCACCTTCCTTCATCCTGTACCCGCCCTGACAAGCGATGTAATGCTCGCTACTTTATTCGGGGGAGTCGTTCTTGGAATCGGTGTTGGGATGGTCATCCGCTATGGAGGATCCCTTGATGGTACCGAAATCCTCGCCATCCTCTTTACAAAACGTCTACCGTTTTCAGTCGGTGAAATTATCATGTTCATCAATCTCTTTATATTGGCCAGTGCCGGCTTTGTGTTCAGTTGGGACCGGGCCATGTATTCGCTTCTTGCGTATTTTGTAGCCTTCAAGATGATTGACATCACCATCAAAGGGCTCGATGAGTCCAAATCCGTCTGGATCATAAGCGATAATTATCAAAAAATCGGTGATGCCCTCCTTTCAAGACTCGGCAGGGGAGTCACCTATCTATCCGGGGAAGGTGCCTTTTCAGGAGACGATAAAAAAGTGATCTTCTGCGTCATCACAAGACTTGAAGAGGCAAAACTGAAAGATATCGTTTCGGAACACGATCCCACCGCGTTCCTTGCCATCGCTGATATCGCAGAAGTAAAGGGTGGAAGATTCAAAAAGAAGGCGATTCATTAATTCACAACTTCGACCAAAATTCTTATTGCCCAGTGCCCCTCTTAAATCGTAAACTATATAAGTCTTACTTATTATGTAGTAATAGAGGAGAACTGACATATGGAATGGTTGACACTGTTGAAAGCTCTAATTCTTGGAATGGTCGAGGGATTGACCGAATTTGCCCCCGTTTCTTCCACTGGACACCTGATCGTAGTGGATGACCTGATGATCAAATCACAGGAGATACTGGGCAAATATCCGGCTAATACATTTAAAGTCGTAGTCCAGTTAGGATCCATCCTTGCCGTTGTGATTGTATTCAGAGATCGATTCATCGAGATGCTCGGTTTAAGAAGAAAAAAAGAAAAAACACATACATTAAAGCTCAGTCACATCATCGTTGGCCTTTTGCCAGCCATGGTCCTCGGTCTATTATTCGACGACTTTATCGATGAACATTTATTTTCCCTTAAAACGGTTCTCATCGGCCTTGCAGCGGGATCAATCCTGATGATAGCCGCCGATATGTTTCGCCCGAAGGTTCCCGTTATCGAGACCGTCGACCAGCTGACCTATAAAAAAGCAATCTTGGTCGGCCTAATGCAGTGCATCGCCCTTTGGCCTGGATTCTCACGATCGGGTTCAACGATCTCTGCCGGAGTCCTCTTCGGTCTCAGCTACAGGGCAGCTTCTGACTTCACGTTCATCATGGCCGTACCAATCATGGCAGGAGCGAGCGGGATTTCCTTATTGAAGAACTGGATGTATATGACGCCGGAATTTGCCCCTTTCCTCATCACCGGATTCATTAGTGCATTCATCTTTGCCTACTTATCGATCAGATTCTTCTTAACGGTCATCAGCCGTATCAAGCTTATTCCTTTCGCCATCTATAGGTTGGTCCTGGTGGCGGTCATTGTGATTTTTTTCATGTAAATACTTAACAAAAAACTGCCTAGGCAGTTTTTTTTATAAAGAGGGGAATACAGTAATCCTCTTTACAGTTGGATTATTTTACCTTAAACTAGTTTGATAGATATGAGGGGGTACGAATGATGTTTACATTTCAACGGTTGACTCAGAAAGAGGCTGAGGAAATTGCTTATTCATGGAAGTACGAAGGTATGTATTCATTCTATGATATGACAGAAGATGAAGAAGACCTGCTCGAATTCACAGATGCTCACACCAGGGGAGAGCACGTTTTTTCCTCGCATGTAAATGGGGAGCTGATTGGATTTCTTAGCTTGGATGTTCTGGATTGGATGATCGATATCGGTCTTGGACTTAAACCGGATTGGACAGGAAAAGGGAAAGGACGTGGATTTTTACAGTCCGCCATTTCGTTTATCCAGTCTCACTACACGTTTGATGCGTTGACCCTCTCGGTAGCGTCATTCAATCAAAGGGCCATATCCCTTTATTCTCATGTTGGCTTTGTACTGAATGGAAGCTTTGTTCAGAGAACAAACGGGGGAGAGTACGAGTTTATCAACATGATTCTGCCACCCCATAACGGAGTTATAGTAACCAGGGACTTTGACCAATCAAGATTGATGGAAATTCAAGAAGTATATCATTCCGTCGGGTGGAATAAGCATTCTTTGGACGTAATACTTGAGATCTATCGAAAGAGTAATGTTTTCAGTATGGTGTATGTGGACGGACGGGTAAGGGGCATGGGAAGAGCGTTATCAGACGGGGTTTTCAACGCAGCCATTTATGATGTGGTGACCCACGTGGATGCTCAACAACAGGGATTGGGAGCACGCATAATGGACGATTTGCTTGACCAACTTGCGCCCGTTTCGTGTGTTCATCTGATTGCGACGACAGGAAATGAAGGATTTTATTTAAAGCAAGGACTGTCCCCACTGAAAACAGGTATGGCCAGGTATAGAAATGAGAAACTTGAAAAGGAGTACCTCATAAAAGAAAAATAAGCACCGGAGGATACAGTGCTTATCAGATGATTTGATCCTTTTTGGAGGACGGGCTGTTCAATTCCATTTTTTGAAGCTCAAGCTTCATTTTCTCCGTTTCAAGAACAAAGTTTTCATGTTTCATTTGTTCGAGCTTGAGCTGATCTTCAAGCATTTTTTGTTTATACTTTGTTTGTTTTGTAAAATGATCTGAGATGATTGCAATGATCGGAATGGCAAATACCATGATTACTGCGATTGTGCCGGTCATATCCATTTCTCCTTTCGACTTTTTCATCCGTTATCAA
Source organism: Rossellomorea marisflavi (assembly GCF_001274775.1). Taxonomy (GTDB): domain Bacteria; phylum Bacillota; class Bacilli; order Bacillales; family Bacillaceae_B; genus Rossellomorea; species Rossellomorea marisflavi. Next base: position 1,118,941 of record NZ_LGUE01000001.1, on the reverse strand, counting down.
GAGTATACCAGACTACTCCGTATAGTAGACAGTGGTTTCATGTATTTCTACGAATCAGAAGCATTCTTGGTTTCATAATTTATAAGGCACCCTGAACTTTTCCTGCTGATTTCATGATATGCTAGTACTAAAAATTAGAGAATAGTGAGGACATGTATGCGATTGAAAAAAATGATACCCAATATGTTCACACTTGGGAATCTGTACTGTGGTTTTTTATCAATAGGTTTTGCTGCCAGCGGTCAGTTTAAAAATGCCGCCGTGTTGATCATCATCGGCATGATGCTCGACAGTATGGACGGGAGACTTGCCAGGATGCTGAACGCCGACAGTGAGCTAGGAAAAGAATTGGACTCATTGGCGGATATCGTGACGTTCGGTGTGGCTCCTTCTTTCCTTGTATATTATACTTCTTTTTACCATTATGGCTTGCTCGGTTTCATTGTTGCCGGATTGTTCCCCTTGTTTGGTGGATATCGCCTTGCCAGGTTCAATACCAGTCCAAAAAAAGCATCTCTCCATTACTTTGTCGGTGTTCCGATCACCGCTGCCGGTGGAATCATGGCCATATTGACATTGTTCGGATCGATGATACCGAATATCGTCATTACCGTGATTTTCACGGCCATGTGTTTCTTGATGGTGAGCAGGATCCGTATCCCGAGTTTAAAAGAGGTTCCTCTACCCAAGTACGGGACGATTGTAACCATCTTTATAGGTGCCATGCTATATGTCATCTATAAGGGTACGTATGAGCAATTCCCTTACCTTATCTATATCGCGACCCCACTCTATATCGCCTATCTGGCGTATAAATTTGTGAAAAGATAAAGCAGAAAGAGCATGATCCCCCGATCATGCTCTTTCTGCTATAAAAATAGTGAACCGGCAACAATTCCGGTCACAACGATGACCCATGGAGGAAGCTTCCAAAACATCAGCATGCTGAAGAGAATGGCAGCCATGCCGAAATGAAGGGGAGACGTTATGGAACTCGTCCAAATGGGGTCATAGAATGCAGAGATCAATATCCCGACTACACCAGCATTTACTCCCATTAACACTCCGTTCATCCCGGGATTTCTCCTCAGGCCATTCCAGAAGGGAAGGGCTCCGAAGATGAGAAGGAAAGCAGGTAGGAAAATGGCGAGTGTCGCCAATAAAGCATATTCCCATCCGCCAATCGCTCCTCCAAGGAACGCAGCAAATGTAAAGAGAGGACCTGGGACTGCCTGGGCAGCACCATACCCCGCTAAAAATTCCTGACCGGATATGAAACCGGATGGAACCAATTCTTTTTCCAGTAGAGGAAGTACAACATGCCCTCCGCCGAATACCAATGCTCCTGCTCGGTAGAAGCTATCGAATAACGTCACCGCCATGGTTGAGGTGGCTTCCTTTAGTAGTGGGAGTCCACCCAGTAATCCGAAGAAGAGAACGAGGCATACGGTCCCGAATGTTTTACTGATGGGAAACTGGGAGTGTGTGTGCTGTTCAGTCTGCTCGTTCTGTTTCCTGTAAAGTAGGAAGCCGCATACTCCAGCAAGGATGATTACAGTAACTTGAGAAAAGGCCGATCCCCATAATAAAGTGAAAAGAATAGCCAAAAGGGCAATCCCTTTCCTGGTCAAGTCAGGGGTAAGTTTAGAAGCCATTCCGGTTATGGCATGAGCAACCACTGCCACAGCAACGATCTTAAGACCTTTTAGCCACCCCGCATCACTTACGCCCGTGTTTCCAAGGAAGATAGCAAATAGCGTTAAAACGATTACAGAAGGAAGTGTGAATCCGATGAAGGAGACGATCCCCCCGAATTTCCCACCTTTAAGAATCCCGATTCCGATCCCAACCTGGCTGCTGGCGGGGCCGGGGAGGAACTGACAAAGGGCAACCAGTTCCGAATACGTTTTTTCATCTATCCACTTCTTTTTTCTCACATACTCTTCGTGGAAATAACCTAGATGGGCGATCGGACCGCCAAAAGAAGTCAAACCAAGTCTGGTAGAGATCAGTAATAGTTCAAGCCAAGTCACGATTTTAGATTTCATTTTCTTTATCACCTCTTTAATCCTTTATTTCTTTAAAGAGTTCATAAGCTTTATTTCTGGCTTCATCCAGGACAATCATTCCTTTAGGGGTGATGCTGTAATACTTTCTGATTTTACCTTCAACCTTTATGTCCTCACGCTCCAATAGCCCATCTTTTTCCATGGAATGGAAGATTGGGTATAACGTTCCCGAGCTCATTTGATAGCCATGCTCCTGAAGTTCATGAAGCATCCACGTTACATATAGGGGATCTTCCTTGGCATGGTGAAGAATGTGAATGTGAATGAATCCGAGGAAGAGCTTCCTAAGTACTCTATCTTCCATGCTATTGACCTCCTTGTTGATATTGAAATCGAAAATCGATATCGGATTTCGTAATTATAATATCAGGAATAGTTGATCGGTTTCTATACATTTCTGGAATTTTACACAATCTTAACAATTCATATTTTGACATATCGATAAAAATCATATTCTACCATGGCAGATATCCAAGCTATTTTTTTTGGTTTGAATATGATAATGAAACTGTTTAGTGGGGTATTGTTTATGAAAATTAATGGTGATTTTAAAAACAACCGTCCTATGGATGTGAATGAAAGTTTTGATTATGTAAAATCGATAAATTTGGATCCGTATCATGTTCCAGCTGGCTGCCCTTCTATTTTTCCAAAAGGTTCATCTCCATCTCCTTCAGGACCCCAGGGGCCACAAGGTGCACAAGGGCCACAGGGACCACAAGGTAGTCGAGGGGAAACAGGAGCTCAAGGACCCCGAGGAGAACAGGGTTTAACAGGAGCTCAAGGTTCGCAAGGTATTACTGGAGCGCAGGGTCCACAAGGGGATCAAGGCGCAACGGGGGATCAAGGGCCACAAGGAACCCAAGGTGTAACTGGAGCTCAAGGTCCACAAGGGGATCAAGGCGCAACGGGGGCTCAAGGGCCACAAGGAACCCAAGGTGTAACCGGAGCCCAGGGACTACAAGGCGCTACCGGAGCTCAAGGACCACAAGGAGACCAAGGTGTTACGGGGGCACAAGGACCTCCAGGGACGCAAGGTGTAACGGGAGCTCTAGGTCCACAAGGGGATCAAGGCGCAACGGGGGCTCTAGGTCCACAAGGGGATCAAGGCGCAACGGGGGCTCAAGGACCTCAAGGAACACAAGGAGTAACCGGAGCCCAGGGACTACAAGGAACCCAAGGTGTAATTGGAGCTCAAGGGCCGCAAGGAGATCAGGGTCCAACAGGAGCTCAAGGTCCACAAGGAACGCAAGGAATAACCGGAGATCAAGGACCTCAAGGGGAGCAAGGTGTTACGGGAGCACAGGGACCACAAGGAGCCCAAGGTGCAACTGGAGATCAAGGTCCACAAGGAACTCAAGGAGTAACCGGGGCTCAGGGACCACAAGGAACGCAAGGTGTCACTGGAGCTCAGGGACCACAAGGGGACCAAGGTGCAACAGGGGCTCAAGGTTCACAAGGAACGCAGGGTGTAACCGGAGCTCAAGGACCACAAGGGGACCAAGGTGCAACCGGAGCTCAAGGACCTCAAGGAGCCCAAGGCCCTCAAGGAGATCAAGGTACAACAGGGGCTCAAGGACCACAAGGGGTCCAAGGTTCAACAGGAGCTCAAGGACCACAAGGAACTCAAGGTGCAACCGGAGCTCAAGGACCACAAGGAACTCAAGGTGCAACCGGAGCTCAAGGACCACAAGGAGATCAAGGTGTTACTGGAGCTCAAGGACCGCAAGGAGATCAAGGCGCAACGGGGGCACAAGGCCCACAAGGAACTCAAGGAGTAGCCGGGGCTCAGGGACCACAAGGAACGCAAGGTGTCACTGGAGCTCAGGGACCACAAGGGGACCAAGGTGTAACGGGAGCTCAAGGTCCTCAAGGGGACCAAGGTGTAACGGGAGCTCAGGGACCACAAGGGGACCAAGGTGTAACGGGAGCTCAAGGACCACAAGGGGACCAAGGTGTAACGGGAGCCCAGGGACCACAAGGGGACCAGGGTGCAACCGGAGCTCAAGGACCACAAGGGGACCAAGGTGCAACCGGAGCTCAAGGACCACAAGGAACGCAAGGTGTAACGGGAGCCCAAGGTCCACAAGGAGACCAGGGTGCAACCGGAGCTCAAGGACCACAAGGGGACCAAGGTGTAACGGGAGCCCAAGGTCCACAAGGAGACCAGGGTGCAACCGGGGCTCAAGGACCACAAGGAACGCAAGGTGTAACGGGAGCCCAAGGTCCACAAGGAGATCAAGGTGCAACTGGAGCTCAAGGTCCTCAAGGGGACCAAGGTGTAACGGGAGCTCAAGGCCCACAAGGAACTCAAGGGGATCAAGGTGCAACAGGGGCTCAAGGACCTCAAGGCACAACGGGGACGCAAGGAGCTACCGGAGCACAGGGTCCACAAGGAACGCAAGGTGCAACAGGAGCTCAAGGAACACAAGGAGTAACTGGAGCCCAAGGACCACAAGGTGTGCAGGGCGCACAGGGTCCGGCTTTCGCAGCTGAAGGTTTTTCAGGTAGAGCGGATGGCATTACTACAGCTGCTTCCCAACAGATTGCTAACTTCTCGGTAGCGGCACCGTATTATAGTAACGCGAACTTTAACGCCACGACAGGGACCTATACAGTACCTGCAACTGGAAGATACTCAATAAAGGCAACCATCAATTATACGACGACAGCTGCCATTTCGGTAACTCTGGGTGGGGGGATTAACCCATCATTCGTGGTAAGAAGGATTGCAGATAGTACGACACTCGTATCAGGTTTGTTCCCCGTGCTCAACGTTAACATTGCTTTGGTATTGACCCTCAGGACCATATTGGGAAATGGGACTGTTACGCTTGCAGGAGACGTTCAGCTGAATGCCAACGATACAATTGGATTGTTTTATGTATCCGACGGTCTAACAGTCAACCTGAATCTTGGGGCTGGCCAAGGAATTGTCTGGTCGGTATATCGAATCGCATAACGTAGAAAGGGTACGAATAAAGCCCCTACCTGTAGGTAGGGGCTTTATTAGGTCCATGGGATGAAATGTTCAAGAATGGATAGTTCTTTCTTCTCTTTTCTATATTTCTTCAACATATTGGCAAAAAAAAGACGATAATAGTAAGTAGACAGAATAGTTAGAATAAGGAGTGAGGAAGTTGAAAAGAAAGATCAGTTATTCCTGTTTACTTCTCATGTTCCTGTTTCCTTCTTGGTCGTTAGCGGGGGATTTTGGTAAAGATGATCCTTCGGGGAATCCCGGTGAGTGGTATGTCGGAACGAATCCAGCTGCACCAAAGCAGCCGATATTGTTTGTGCATGGGTTGAATAGCTCTTCAAATACATGGTGGAATGAGAATGATATGTACGATGTTGCTTATCGCAGTGGTTATAAGACCGCATTCATCGATTTATATCCACAAAAAGATATGTGGGCCAATGGTGCAATGTTAGCCGCGAAACTAGAAGAGATTTATGATTATTTTGGCGAAAAAGTGGTGGTTGTGGCTCATAGTAAAGGAGGAATAGATACTCAATCAGCTCTTGTCCATTTTGGGGCTGATCGCTACGTCTCCAAAGTGATCACACTATCGAGTCCTCATCATGGGTCACAGCTTGCTGATTTGGCTTATAGCAATTGGGCAGGCTGGCTGGCAGCCATCATCGGAAGCAAGAATGAGGCGACCGCATCTTTACAGACCGGATCTATGAGTCAGTTCAGGACACAAACTGACGGACGTAGTGGGAAGGTACCTTTTTACACGATGGGTGGAACTTCCTGGGGAGGATTCGGGGGATCATTGTATTGGGGAGGCTTATACTTATCTGGATATGGGAGTAATGATGGGGCTGTGACCATAGCAAGTTCAAGATTGCCGAATGCACAGGAGGTGGCCATAGGGAAGTGGGATCATAAAACAGTCAAAGAGGGATCTTCGACATTCTCTATTTTTCAGTCATTATTATCATCATCCTCCACTCATGATGCAATATCCAGGAAGGAATCTGCTCTCAAGACCAATACTTCATCCTTCATCCGCGGAGGTGAGTATAAAGAGCATGCGGATGAAACTTTCTGGGTAGAGGTTGGGGCAGAACGGATTATGATTGACTGGTTGGCTTCGAACTCGATGGAAGATGTCTACCTTACAAGCCCGGATGGCAAGGTAACGGCATTGAAACCATCTAAAAAGGATCAGGAAAGTTACTTCGACGGTGCGTTTCATCATGTGGGCACGGTTGAAAACCCTATTGAAGGCGAGTGGAAGGTGTCATCTTTGTCAAAAGAACCTGGGGCGTATTTACTGAATGTTGGTTTCACAAGTCCATTGAATGATGACTTGGTGGTAACGACGACCGAGAAGGGAGTCAGCGTTCAATCAAGTATCGTCAGTGGAATCACCGAGCACACAAAGTTTGAGTTCTACCCCAAGGGGAAACCTTTGTCCCAGTCTGTCAAAGGGAGTGATGCAGTGTTCAATGGAGGAGAAGGAACCTACAACCTGACAACGGATATTGAGTCTGATTTTAAAGGGAAACCGTTTAATAGAACCATCATTCAGAGTGTTTACCTGAACCAAAACGGCCAGATCGTAAAACAGTAGTGAACAAAATGAAAGAGCCCACCGTGAACGGTGGGCTCTTGTTTATCTATTAGTATCTTACAGCTTTGTTTGAATTGATTTTACCATACTTGAAGTTGGTTCCAGTGCCAGAGATCTTATCGGCGGTTTGTTCAATGGCCTGGCGGATTTGTACGTTATTCTTTCCTTGGCTTGCCAACAAAGCAGCCAAACCGGCTACATGAGGGGATGCCATGGACGTACCAGACATGTAGGAGTAGCCATTATTCGGAACGGTTGATGCTATGTTCACACCTGGAGCAGTGACATCCACCCACGTTCCGTAATTGGAGAATGATGCTTTTCGATCATTGGAGTCAATGGCACCTACTGCAATAGCATTAGGGTAAGAAGCTGGTTGGAATGTACGGGATACATTGTCATTTCCTGCAGCTGCAACGACTACAGCTCCTTTGTTCCAGGCATAGTCGACCGCACTCTTAAGAGTTGTGGAGTTACATTCGCAACCAAGGGAGAGGTTGAGTACCTTTGCCCCTTGATCGGCAGCATAGCGGATACCTGAGGCAATGCTGTCAAGTGAGCCGCTACCATTGGCATCAAGGACCCGTACGGCAAGGATCTTAGTATCTGGCGCCATACCGGCTACGCCAATTCCATTGTTCGTATCAGCAGCAACAGTACCGGCAACATGGGTACCATGTCCGTTAAGATCCATTGGGTTATTGTCCCTGTCGATAAAGTCGTACCCCTTTATTACTTTTCTTGCAAGATCAGGGTGGTTATAATCCACTCCGGAATCAAGGACCGCCACCGTTTGAGTGCTGCTTCCACGGGTTACATCCCAGGCAGCAGGGGTTGAGGTGTTTTGTGGTCCATACTGGTAAGCAGAATAGTAAGGGTCATTCGGTGACCAAGTCGCTTGGAAGGTATAGTTTGGTTCAGCATATTCTACATTCGGATTGTTTTCCAGTGCTTTAACGGCTTGATCGACGTCCGCTACTTCCAATACCTGAAATGGATCTTTTGCTGATGCTTTATGTTCATTTGCCTCCGCTTTGTTCAGAGCAGAACCTTGTGCCTTTTTGGATACACCATCTTTGAATTTGACGATGACTTCACCGGATTCGAAAGCACCTTTATCCACTGTTTTGTTGATAGGTTGGAACGGTTTCGGTGCTTCCTTGGCCAGAGAACTACCTCCGAAGGCAGGGAATAAAGCAAGGGAAGTTGCTAAGGATAGAGCGGCTATTTTTTTGAACTTCATAAAAGCATTCCTCCATTTTCTATTTTTTACGACAAATTAGCAGGTCGATCCTCCCTTCAGAATTCAAGATGAACAAAGGTCATTGTGATGAATGATAGATATGTAGGGGACCCTTATTACCTAGGATTCTAGCAGGTTGTGACAAAATATTGAATAGTTTTAATTTTCTATCAAAAAATGAATTCACTCTCAGTTTTTGATAGATTTCGCATAATGAACGTTTGGCATGAAAAGTTTCATGGTTGTATGGGGTTGAGCAACTTTAAGGATAGGTGAATGGTCACTTATTTTCTCAAATTGAAAATCAAATATATTAGGTTTATATAATAATATTATGGTAACTATAAGAAATTCTTATGGAAATCTTTCTGCTAGTATCAGTATACTGATACTAGGAGGTGATCATATGGAAATCCGTTTTCCGAAATCTGCAGCATCTCATGCAAAGCCTGTATGATTCGGCGATCCTTTGCATGGGGTGGTAGATAAAGATAAATCGCCATTCATAAGTCGGCTTTGTCCCTTATTGATTCAATAATGATAAGGAGCTGACACGATTGAAAGCAGTAAACCAAATTCCTGATTACTTAATGAGAGAATTACAAAACTATGTTCAAGGCCAAACCATTTATATACCAAAGCGAAAAGAAGAGTATAATGCCTGGGGCTCAAAGTCAGGAGGAAGGGAAGCGCTTAAACGGAGAAACACGTCGATTCTTGAAGCCTTCACTGGAGGAGAGTCGATTGCTTCCATTTCAAATAGATACTATTTATCCATCGAGACGATAAAGAAAATCGTCTACGGTAAGCGCTGAAGCGATACATCGGGATGATCAAGCTTTCATAAGAAACAGCTTGCTTTGACCTAAAGGGGTCTGAGCAGGCTGTTTTTTAAATGAGACAACCTTTACTGGCTTAGGCTACGAGCGAAAATGGTGTTTGAGTCCTGTCCCATCATTCATGACAACTTGACTCACCTTTCATGAAGTCCCAAATCGTTTTTTTATATGTGACGTTCTTTCTAACATTGTTCTCTACCTATGAACATGTGGATGAATGGGTTATAGTAGAGCTGAAAAGACGTAAGGAGAGGTCGTAATGGAACGATTCATACGAAATGATCAATTGAATGAAATATCAAATCAAACGCAAATCTTACTGAACGGTTATTCCACAGTGAATGACCTGAATGTTCTGCACGCCCTAAGGGGACTTGTGAAAGACAAAGTGTCAGGGTTGTTTACCGATCTGACCGTTTCTCAGGAGGGAAGGCTTAAAGCCATCGAGGCAGTAAAGGACCCTGTACAGGCAGAGGACTTTCTTTCAGGACTTGACCCCTATGTGATCCCGTTTCCACAATTGACCGAGGCAAAGCTGAAGAAGTTGTTTCCAAAAGTGAAGAAGCTGAAGATACCGGATCTTTCAGAGTTGAACGAAACGAACCTTTCGTATCTCGGATGGAATGATTACGGTCAGGAACGCAAATATTTGGTGATTGAACGGGAGGGGAAGTTGACAGGTTTAAAAGGCAGATTCACTCCTTCTAATAAAAAAGGGATCTGTGCCATCTGTCATTCATTCAGTGAAATTGGAATGTTCATGTCAGAATCAAGAAAATCCCAACAAGGAACCTATGTGAACCGAGGAAACTATGTCTGTCAGGATAGCATGGTTTGCAATGCTCGAATAAAAGGTCTTGAAAGACTACATGATTTTCAAGAGCGGATGAAGTCGTAATCCTCAGGGACTGTGTATAAATCCCTTGAAACATTGCGATACTTTCAGTAGTATAGATAAGTAGAAAATCGTAATGTTTTGAAATGAGGGTATAAAAATGGAGAAAACATCCATATACGGATTAACGATAGATCAGCTCACAGATTGGCTAGTCGAGCACGGCCAGAAGAAATTCCGTGCTGCCCAAGTGTGGGACTGGTTATATAAGAAGAGAGTAACGGAATTCTCTCAAATGAAAAACCTGAATAGTGCCTGCATCGAACTGTTGGAGAACCACTTCCACATTCAGACCCTTCAACAGGAAATCAAGCAGGAGTCCAAGGACGGAACAATCAAATTCCTTTTTAAACTTCAGGATGGGAACCTGATTGAAACGGTTCTTATGCGCTTTAATTATGGTCTGAGCGTATGTGTGACCACTCAGGTAGGGTGCAACATCGGTTGTACGTTCTGCGCAAGCGGCTTGCTGAAGAAAAATCGCGATCTATCCAGTGGTGAAATCGTGGAGCAGATCATGAATGTACAGCATCACCTTGATGCTGCCGGCAAGGATGAGAGGGTCAGTCACATTGTGGTTATGGGGATCGGCGAGCCGTTTGATAACTATGACAATATGATGGACTTCTTCCGGGTCGTGAATGATCAGAAGGGCTTATCCATCGGTGCACGTCACATCACCGTTTCAACAAGTGGACTGGCTGATAAGATTTATAAGTTTGCCGATGAAAACATCCAGATCAACCTGGCTGTATCCCTTCATGCACCGAACAACGAACTACGTACCAGGATCATGAAGATCAACCGTGCCTACCCATTAGAGAAGCTGATGCCGGCGATTGATTATTACCTTGAGAAAACAAACAGAAGGATCACGTTTGAGTACATCCTCTTGAGTGACGTGAATGATCATGTCGAAGAAGCGAAGCAACTAGCCAAGCTCCTGAAAGATAAGCGACACCTGTCGTACGTTAATCTGATTCCATATAATCCGGTAGATGAGCACAATCAATATCAAAGAAGCACGAAGGATGCCATCGTGAAGTTCTACGGAACTCTCCTGGATAATGGGATCAATTGCGGAGTGCGTGTGGAACAAGGTTCAGATATTGATGCCGCATGCGGTCAATTGCGCAGTAAACAAATCAAGAAAGCCATGGCGTAATCGAAGGACTGCCGTGAAAATACAATACATGACCGGGCGATCAGTTGATATGTTGATTCATATCGAGATCGTCCGGTTTTTATTTTTTTCTGTGACCTTACTCCAGACGTCGAGGCAGAAGCCTCATCAACAAATGAGAATACAATTGATATATCAACGATTGATTATTTGATTGAAACTTATTAGTTGACGCATCAAATATATCGTAGTATGATCATGCTTGTAACCTTTTAAAACATTGTTTTAAAGAGATTACACCATATGTTTGATGGGTCATGTAATATGAGCTGCATCCTTGACAGTCAGGTCGCTTTATAGTATATTAATTGATGTATCAATTATTGAGTGATCAATTGTTAGAGGAGGGGGATGCTTTGCCGAATCACTGTTCAGAAGAAGGTAAGATCATCTATCAGCTGAATGACATCTATAAATTAATGAGTCCCAAGTTCGAACGCTGTACCGGTATCAGTCAGTCACGCCTTGAGCTTCTCCATAAATTATTTGATGTTGACGAGATCAGTCAGACCCAGCTACAAAAAGAGGTTTGTATAGATGGTGCTGCCGTTACAAGACATTTGAAACAGCTTGAAGCACAAGGCATGGTCTCACGCAGGAAGAATCCTGCAGATAATCGTTTTACATTCGTCCGCCTGACGAAAGAGGGAAGAGAAAAAATCGATTCCTTTAAGCGTGAGAAAGAGCAATTCATCAGCAGGGTCCTGGACGGTTTTTCAGAGGCCGAGATGAAGAATCTTTCCGACAGTCTTTCCAGGATCCAGGACAACGTCAATAAAATCAACTATTAAGAAAAGGGGAATACCATCATGAATTCAGTTCGCAATAACGACTTCCAAGACCTCATTACCGGTCGCCGTTCCATCAGGAACTATGATCCGAGTGTGAAAATCAGTAAAGAGGAAATGAAGGAGATCTTGACTGAAGCAACACTTGCTCCGTCTTCTGTAAACCTTCAACCATGGCGCTTCCTTGTCATCGATAGTGAAGAAGGAAAAGCCACTCTTGCACCACTTGCAAAATTCAACCAAACTCAGGTTAATACATCTTCAGCAGTCATTGCTGTTTTCGTGGATATGAACAGCCTTGACTACACGGATCGCATCTACAATGATGCAGTAGAAAAAGGCCTTATGCCTGCAGAAGTAAGAGACAGGCAGATTCCTGGGATTAAAGGAATGTTAAGTCAGGTTCCTGTTCAGGAAATGCGTGAAATGAACCTGATCGATGCCGGTCTTGTATCCATGCAACTTATGCTTGCAGCACGTCACCACGGATATGACACCAACCCAATCGGTGGGTATGAAAAAGACCAAATTGCCGAAGCCTATGGAATGGATAAAGAACGCTACTATCCAGTTATGTTGATTTCAATCGGTAAAGCTGCAGACGCCGGGTACCAATCAGTCCGCCTTCCAATCGATGAAATCACTAAATGGAAATAATACAAAACCAACACTAACCATAAGAGGAGAATGAACCATGATTATTACACACGCTGAACTACAAGTGAACCCTGCAAAAGAAGAAGAATTCCTAGCTGAGATCCGCACACTCATCGCTGCTTCTAAACAAGAAGAAGGAAACGTGGACTACTCACTTAAACGCGATGTTGAAAACCCAAATCATTTCACAATGATCGAAATGTGGAAAGACATGGACGCAGTCCAAAGCCATAACAATAGTGAGCACTTCAAGGCATTTGGTGCGAAAGCAAAAGCTTTCCTTGCCGGCCCTCTTGCAGTGCGCATGTTCGAAGGACAAGAATTGAAACTTTCTTAATTGATGATTCAATAAGAAGCAGTTCCTCTTGGGACTGCTTTTCTTAATGGGAAAATGGAGGATGTACAAAATGGAAAATTTACAAAAATACTTTGATCTATTCGATCAATCCAGAACAAGTGAAAAAGCGTTTGAGGAATTGAGCGGACTATTTACAGAAGATATGACGTTTGTATTGAATGGGCATGAAAAACACGGCATCGATCAATGGAATCAATTCGTTAAGATGGTGTTCCAGGAAAATGTCGACCTCAAGCATATGTTTGAAGGCTGGGTATACGAAGAGAAAGAAGATCTGTATGTAACACCATGGGCGGTTTGTGGAAAACGTAAATCGGGTGAAGTCTACACCCAGACAGGGAAAGATTTTGCCAAGCTAGACACTTCTGGGAAAATCACGTATCTTGCCAATGTGCCTGACAACACAGACATGTTCTCGGATTATAAGAAGTAATGCGGCATGGATTGACACCTTCTACAATAAGAAGGTGTTTTTTTATTGGGCAGGGAATTTTTTGTCCTTTACTATATTTTGTAAGTTTGAAACACCTCCATACGTCTATTCCCGTGTATCGAATTGGATGAGCTGTTGACCACCACGGCAGCAATAAACAAATCCTAAAGATGACATATACGTAGTCCCCTTGGCGTTGGAGAGCATCCAGTTTTTCTTCGGGCGTAGGGTTTAGTTAGCATGTCCATGAGTGGAAAGCAAAAGGGTATTCATCATCAAGCAGTGAGAAGCGCTGCTTTTTTTATGAAAATCTTTAGGAAATGGGTATTCATACAGACAATGGACGCTTGTCCTGCTTATACTATCTTAGACCCAGAGAAAGAGAGGAGGATACAGATTATGTATAAAGGAAATAAAGGAGTTCAAGGTGCCCAAAGCGGACAGCAACCAATGAACTGCGGCTATCCGCAGGTTTCTCCAGCCCAAACAAAACCAACACAGATGATGCCTGCCCAGACCAGCCCAACAAAACAATACACTGAAAATGTAAACCAGGAAGTTCAAATCCCTATGGTTCACCCGAGCCACACGACGCAGGTGAATCACACACATTATAAATATATACACTCTTATCCACACACACAATCGGTGGTCAATTCCGCTTCGGAAGAACATGTATGCGCAGAGCCGCAACAAATGATGCCGATGCATCACTGCCCACCGCCATGCCCGCCTCGTCCATGCCCACCACGTCCATGTGGAAGGCCTAGACCAGGATTCTTCTGGTAAAATTTGATGGTGTCCTAAAAGGGCACCATTTTTTATTGTTTGGTTTCGTTCCAAACGGATAGTTGGTATTATGAGGAGTAGAATGTTGAAAGGAATCGGGATATGTACAGAATAACAGACCGCAAGATCAAAGATCGTTGTGGGGATCAATCATATAAAAAAGGGCAAGAGTATGTTAGACGCAATCGCGTCTCCATCCTCTCTATGGGGGATGGGCATGTGAGCGCAACGGTGAAGGGCGATGAGGACTTTTCTGTGATGATCGACCTGAGCAATGACTCTGCGTCTTGTTCATGCCCCAAACTGGCATCGTTTAAAAAAGAATGCCAACACATTGCCGCGGTGTGGCTGACCATGAGAGATGAGGCGGCAGCTGAAGAACTGATCGCACTCTTCAATGAGGATACAAGTGTCCCCACCGTCAAGTCGCATTTTGAAACCAGGGAAACTCTGCAGTTGTCTTGGTACATAAAGTATGAAGAAATCTTATATCTATCTCTTGGAATCGAAGGTAGGCCCGTTCATGACATCCACGGCTTCACTCAAGCAGTTAAGGAGGGAAAGTGTTTCAGGATCTCAGACGATTTCGATTATCTCCCTTCCTCCCATTGCTTAAAGCATGAAGACATGAAACTGTTAAATTGTTTAGAGCGTGGGAGAGAAGGCAATCAAAAAGCGGGATCACTTGTGGTTACGGTTCCTATATGGAGGGACATTCTTCCTCTTTTAGAGGCAGTTAAGGTTTTCTTCGAATATGCAAAGGGGGAGCGTGTAGAATTTATTATCAACCATGAGTTGCCGGACATTGGTTTTCATTTTGATCAATCAGATCTAGGCTATACCCTTCATATCAGGGGTGTACGGGATTTGGAGATCATTCCTTCTTATGGAGTGGCCATCGATCACGGGACCTTCAGGGCATTGTCTGCACAAAATGGACGGAAACTGATTGAGATGAAGAAACTGCTTACGTCATCTTCTGATGTGATCAGGATTCCTCAGACTCAGATCAATCTGTTCGTTGATAAGGTCGCAGTAGGCTTGAAAGATCTGGGGGAAGTCACGTTCTCTGAAACGATGATGGCCTTGCTCTCTCGCACCCCATTGGAAGTGAAGCTATACCTTGATCGAGTAGGGAATAGGTTGTTGGCTGGATTGGAATTTCAATATGGGCACCTCTCCATTAATCCTCTTGCTCCTGATCAAGAGGATGGAAAATTCCTGAGAGATCGGGTCCGGGAACAGCGCATTCTCGAGAAAATCGATGAGACCCCATTCACGCGAACAGAGGAAGGTTTATACCTTCAGAATGAAGAATTGGAATTTGATTTTTTGACATACGGGGTGAACGACCTAAAAGGGTATGTGAACATCTTTGCGACCACCGCAGTCCGCAATCGACTATATAAGCGCAAGGCATTACCGAGGCTTCGAGTGAAGGTGAATAAGGAACGGGGGAACTGGCTTCATTTCTCATTTGATATGAACGGGATCCCACATAAAGAAATTGAAGGGATCCTGGAGGCGTTAGAGGAGAAGCGCACCTATTATCCGATGAACGACGGGTCACTCTTGTCCTTGAAATCGAAAGAAATACGCGACATTGAGAAGTTTCTTCATACCGTCCAAGCCGATCGCCATGATCTCTTGAATGGAATGGGCATAGACGCCCCGCCAACAACTGAACTTCTTGACCTCGTAGAAGATAGTGACCTTTATCATCGCGAGGAATCCTATGCTACATTCATTCAAGGCATCCATCATCCTGAAACATTGGATTATCCTGTTCCAGAAGATTTGAAAGGGGTTTTGATGCCCTACCAGGAAGCGGGTTTTGCTTGGTTGAAATACTTGGCTTCATTCCGATTTGGTGGATTGCTCGCTGATGATATGGGACTCGGAAAAACCTTGCAGGCAATCGCCTATATCCTCTCTGAAAAAACAGGATCCAATGAACTGAAAAGTCCGATCCTGGTGGTGTGCCCGTCTTCTTTGGTTCATAACTGGCAAAAGGAAGTTGAGAAATTCGCGCCCGTTTTGAGGGTGCAGGTAATTGGAGGAGCGCCAGCAACTCGAAAAAAACTCATGTTGAATACGGAAGCAGACATATGGATTACGTCTTACCCCCTGATAAGAATGGACCACAGGCTGTATGAAAATATGGAATTTCATACGGTGTTTTTCGATGAAGCCCAAGCATTCAAAAACCCATTCACTCAGACAAGCAGGGCGGTGAAGAAGATCCGTTCTCAGCGGAGCTTTGCCATGACGGGCACCCCGATCGAAAATGCATTGGAAGAACTATGGTCGATTTTTCATGTGATTTCACCAGGTGTTCTGGGCGGGATTACTGATTTTAGCCATCTGCAACCCAAAGAAGCATCAAGGAAGGTGCGCCCGTTCATATTGAGGCGTATGAAGAAGGACGTATTGGCACAGCTGCCAGAAAAACATGAGTCGGTCGAAATGATTGACCTATTGCCGGAACAGAAGGCATTGTATGCGTCTTATCTAGCAAAGCTGAAGCACGATGAATTAAAGCATCTTGACCGCCATACATTGGACAAGAATCGAATCAAGATCCTTTCTGGTCTCACAAGGCTACGCCAGCTTTGCTGTCATCCAGGGCTGTTTGTAGAGGGCTATCGGGGAGGATCTGCCAAACTCCTTCATCTCCTTTCTCTCGTTAAAGATGCCAAAGCGGAGGGAAGGAGGGTCCTTATTTTTTCCCAATTCACAAGTATGTTGAAAATCATCGGGGGCGAGCTGCTCAAACAAGGCACGCCGTATTTCTACCTCAGCGGTGAAACCGATCCTCTTGAAAGGGTGGAGCTCTCGAGGCGCTTTAATGAGGGTGAACGAGATTTCTTCTTGATCTCCCTTAAAGCGGGTGGGACAGGTTTGAATCTGCAAGGAGCCGATACCGTCATCTTGTATGATACATGGTGGAATCCGGCAGTAGAGAACCAAGCAATGGACCGTGCCCATCGGATGGGGCAAACGAAAGAAGTCCAAGTCATCAGACTCCTATCTAA
Organism: Rossellomorea marisflavi; assembly: GCF_001274775.1. Taxonomy (GTDB): domain Bacteria; phylum Bacillota; class Bacilli; order Bacillales; family Bacillaceae_B; genus Rossellomorea; species Rossellomorea marisflavi. Next base: position 1,102,066 of record NZ_LGUE01000001.1, on the reverse strand, counting down.
AGGGACGATTGAAGCAAAGATGAATGAACTTCAGCTGAAGAAGAAGGCGTTGTATCATGAGGTGATCGATCAGGATTACCGCTGGAGTCTGGAGGATTTAAAGATCTTAGTAGAAGAGTAAAAGAGCGCCTGGCTCCCAGGCGCTCTTTTTCGATCAAATCAGATCTGCTTTTAATTCACGAATCTGATCGATATGACGTTTTTCATGATACCCGATAAACGGCACCCATTGATCCAATCGCACCATCCCGAATACAGGATGAGGGTTTGCTTTTGTTTTCAAGTCATCCTCAGAAGGGATTGATTCAAGGAAATGTAGAAGTTCCTCGCGTGAGCTTTCAAGTCTTTCCTTCATCTCCCCTAGGGTTTTCATTTCATCAGCAGGTTCTACATATGAGGGGGCTTGAACTTTTCGTGAGCGGTCGACGGTAAGGTGTACGGGTTTATCGTCGACACTTTGTTCATCACCTTGTTCAAGTGCTTGAACCAATGAGTTCGTAATAGCTCTTTCCATTAGATAGAGGTGGTCGACAACTTGCATGATCGTCCACCGATTTGTGTGGATGGTCCGGTTGAGCTCCTCATCCGTAAGACTTTGTATTTCGCCGAGGAGTTCTTTACGAATATCTGTAATTAACGTAATGGATTCTTTCATTATTAGACCTCCAGTAGGTTTGTAGTCTACCTTCATTGTAGACCTTCAACCATTATCCGTACAGTAAATGGGTTTCAGAGGGATTCTTAAGGGTAATGTATGTTATGAATGCAGATTACGCTGAAGGGGTGGAGGGATGGATACGATCAAGAACGACATTGAACAATGGATTACTGAACACTTTTCCGGGGAAGATGTTACCATCGAAGAATATCCTTACCTTCCCCACGGCAAAAAAATAAATGAACCTTTAAAGAATGATTACGTGATCGTCTATTATCACGCTCATTATGATAGGCTAAACTTCTATTTTAAGCCGAACTGAATATGGATCTTTACTGGCTACGTTGGATGATCTCCATTCAACAGTGGCCAGTTTTTTTTTCGTGTAGGCAAAGGTATAGTCAGATGCTGAGTTTGATGAATAGGATGTAAAAACTTGTCCGGAATGAGGAGGATCATTTTATGCAGCCCTTGGTTTCAATCATCATCCCTTTTTATAACTGTGCGTTCGTTGATCAAGCCATTGAGAGCGCCCTGCAACAGTCATACCCGAACATCGAAGTTATTCTCGTGGACGATGGATCTGATCGAGAAGTAGAACGGATTCATCCTTATCTGTCTTCGATTCACTATGTAAGGAAAGCAAATGGGGGGACAGCATCCGCCATTAACACAGGTATTCACCATTCAAATGGTGAGTATATCGCCTGGCTGAGTTCGGATGATGTTTTCCTGCCGCACAAAGTAGAACAGCAAATCTCCTTCATGAAGAAGCACTATGCGAAGGCAAGCTTTACCAACTATGATTACATCGGACCTGATAATAATATTCTTATCCCTAAATGCGGCGAACAGTTCCAGCATGCAGAGGGGGTATATCGCTCATTTTTGACATCTAACCCGATTAACGGGTGCACCGTTATCCTTCACAGGGAAGTCTTCGATCGAGTAGGCTATTTTTCTACGGAGTTCAACTATACTCAGGATTATGAAATGTGGTACCGCATCTTACTGAAAGGTATTCCATTTTACTATCTTGACCAAGTCCTGTTGAACTATCGCGCCCACCCCAATCAAGGTACCAGTAAAAACCAGGAAGGAATCAAGAAAGAAACCTTTATGATCAAACATCATTATATCCCTAAGCTTGAAAATTTCCTCAACTTCCAAGGAAACAGGTTAAAGCGAGTGGTGTTCGAATGAAGGCAGCCCCGGATATGAAAGGTGGATCCGAATGAAAATCCTATTGGTTTCCTATTACCCCCTCCCATATGCGGGGGGAATTTGGACGGTTGTTTCGAACCTTCAACAAAAGCTGCTTTCACTGGGTCATCAGGTTGATTTGTTTTCCCAGCGCCCCGACTTGAGTGGGTATCGCATGCATCATCTTGATCATGGGATGATGCTCGAGTCCATGCGTTCGAAGATCATGTCGAGAATCAACAGAGAACTACCATTTCACCAACAGCATCCTATTATTCAGAAAGCAGAGATCTACCGCATCAATTTTGAAATGACACTAAGGGAGTATGGATTGGAATCATATGATGTCATTCATGCACAAGATGTTACCGCCGCCCAAATCATCGGATCGATGAAGCCCGCTCATATTCCGTTAGTCACAAGTGCACATGGGAGTCTCACCAAAGAGATCTTCCTCGTACTAAAATCCGTATATCCCCACCTATCCGATCATTCCATCCTGACGGGAAAGGATTTCAACTATTATAAACGACTAGAGAAAGAAGGATATAAGGAGAGCAAATATATCCACACCCAATCCAAATGGATGAAGTCACAAATTGAGACCGATTTCCGGGTGAATCCTACAAAGGTCATTTCATACCCATTGGGAATCCAAAACAGTCAAACCGGCACCCCGGTTTCAAAGAAAGATCAGTCCAAGGTGCTCATCTTCTCTGGAAGGGTTATTTATCTTAAGGGGATCACATTTTTACTTGAAGCCCTATCCCAGGTCAACTTGGGCCGTCAGGACTGGGAATGCCTGATTGTCGGGGATGGGGATTATCTACCGGCGGTAAAGGCGTTGGCAAAACGGCTTGGGTTGAATGACCGCGTGTCATTCCTCGGACATCAGCAGAACATGGAAGCCATCCTTGCTCAAGGTGATCTTCTCATCCAGCCGAGTCTTCAGGATACCCAGCCCCTTTCGGTTGTTGAGGGTCAGTTTGCCGGATTGCCGGCGATCGTCAGTGATGCTGCCGGGCTTCCGGAGATGATTCAGGACGGATTGAACGGACTGATTGTTCCCAAGGGTGATGCAAAGTCCCTACAGAATGCAATAGAGGCCTTGCTGAATGATGATGATCGACGCTGCAGGATGGGGCAGGCGGCGATTGCATGGGCCAATGAGCGTTGGACATTGGATGCCATGGTCTCTCAGACATTGGCACTTTATAAGAGGGCTTTGACATGATCGCTAGGAGCTATTTTGGAAAGATCGTTTGCCGTATTCCCGTACGTGCCTTTCGAGTGGTAAGTGAATGCCTTGCGTAAATTAATCATTTTTGCCATCGTCGGTTTTTTTGCACAGCTTGTGGATGGTTCCCTGGGGATGGCTTTCGGACTGACATCTTCGACCCTTCTTCTTGCCTATGGCGTTGCCCCGGCTATTGCTTCGGCTTCGATCCATATGTCTGAGATTGCAACGACGGCTGCCTCAGGCATGGCACATTGGAAGTTCGGTAATGTCAACAAGCGGATGGCCTTGCTTCTAATGATTCCTGGTAGTATCAGTGCTTTTATCGGAGCAGCATTTTTAAGCAGTATTCCAGGAGAGGCAATCAGACCTTATATATCTTCCTTTTTACTATTATTGGGGTTGTATATCTTCGTCCGGTTTCTTTTTTGGCCTTCTCCATCTGATGACAAACACAACGCGAAACCCGCTGCTTCTGTGCGAAAACGGATCTTATTACCTCTTGGAGCCACTGCAGGCTTTTTCGACGCAATAGGAGGAGGTGGGTGGGGACCGATCAATACACCCGTTTTGTTGTCAGGAAAGGAAGCGGTGCCACGGGAGGTCATCGGTACTGTGGATACAAGTGAGTTTGCCGTGACGTTATCCGCTACATTGGGGTTTGTCCTATTTTTAGGGTGGGAGAATTTTGATTGGCAGTGGGTGGCGGCATTCGTCATAGGTGGCGTTGCAGCAGCACCTCTTGCGGCACTGTTGGTCAAGAAACTTCCTTCGTTTCTCCTGGGCGTGCTTGTAGGCGGATTCATTATTCTTACGAATTCCTATACGTTACTCACTGTGTTCAATCAACCAGGCACCGTCATCCTGGGGGTCTGCATATTCATCCTGGCCACGTGGATCATCGGGGTCATATACAGTTTGAAGGGGAAAGGTACAAAATAAAACATATTTATCCAACAACATTGTTCATAAGTGAGCAAAGTTGTTGACATATGACACGATGTCACATAAAGTGGATAAGGTTCCATGTGACATCGTGTCATTTTGTATTGGGAAGTTATTGAGGGGTTTTGTCTTAATTTTATTGCATTGCGGGTATAGACCATTGAAGTTTTCTTCGTGGCAAACATCCGTCACTGAAGGAGTGTCCGAATTGCCCAAACCGACTTTTTTTAATTTGCGTGAAGAGAAACGGAGCAGGTTGATCGATGCTGCACGTGAAGAGTTTTCAAGGGTATCCCTTTATGAGGCCTCCATTTCGAATATCCTTAAAATGGCAGGTATACCGAGGGGAAGTTTTTATCAATATTTCGAGGATAAGGAAGACGCATTCTTCTTCCTGGTGGGAGAACATGCAAGGGAGAGGTTTGAACACTTCACATCCTTATTGCGTGAATATAAAGGCGATCTTTTTGAAGCAAGCAGGGAATTATTCAGGATGGTCCTGCAGCATTCCAGGGCAAGTGACCAAAACCGTTTCATGCGGAATGTACTCCTGAACATGAATTATAAAATTGAAAAGACCTTTACCCAGCATTTGACCAAAGAAACGTTGGATCAGCGCTATGCAGAAGTATATCATCTGATTGATCGCAGTCTTCTTAACATCCAGACGAGAGAGGATCTGTACCATCTCCTCCAGATCAACACTGCGATCACCTTCCATAACCTTGTGAAAAGCATATCGGATGAATTGACTGTAGAGGAAGCGCTGAATAAATATGACAGGGAGATCCACATGATAAGGAAAGGGGTTTCCATGTGAAGTATCTCCTGTGAAATAAAACCAGAAGAAAGAAGGGAGAATAGAAAATGGAGGATTCGCAACAAACACAAACATTCAACAAAACACCACTTCTTATCGTCTTGATTTCCGGTGCGTTTGCCGCCATTCTCAATCAAACATTATTAGGTACGGCTTTGCCCCATATTATGAAAGACTTGAACCTTGATGAAAGTACAGCCCAGTGGCTGACATCGATCTTTATGCTGGTCAATGGGATCATGATCCCGGTTACCGCATTCCTGATCGGTCGTTTTACGACACGGGCTTTATTCCTAAGTGCAATGGGCCTCTTCGCGGTTGGGACAGCCATCTGTGCTGTCGCGCCTTCATTTGGCTTTTTGATGGTAGGAAGAATCATTCAGGCCTCTGGCGCAGGTATCATCATTCCGCTTATGCAGACCATCCTGTTCATGATTTATCCCGTCGAAAAGAGAGGGGCGGCCATGGGGATGTTCGGGCTTGTTATCTCATTTGCGCCGGCGATCGGACCATCCCTTTCAGGGTGGATGGTAGAGGAACTGCCATGGAGGAGTCTGTTTTATGTGATCCTGCCGATCGTGATCGTAGACTTCATCGTAGCCTATTTCCTATTGAAAAATGTGACAAAACGTACATTCCCTAAATTGGACATCCTGTCTGTAATCTTGTCTTCATTCGGGTTTGGCGGTTTGCTATATGGATTCAGTATTGCAGGATCCAAGGGATGGGGAAGCTACCAGGTGGACCTATCCATGATTGTGGGTGGATTGTCACTTCTTTGGTTCATCCTTAGACAGCTACGATTGAAAGAGCCGATGCTTCAGTTCCGTGTGTTTAAAAATTCAATGTTCACGCTGACAACAGCTTTAGGCATGATTGTGTTCATAGCCATGATCGGTGCAGCCACGGTCCTTCCACTTTACATGCAGAATATGCTTGGATTTTCAGCACTTGAATCCGGTTTGATGCTTCTGCCCGGTGCCTTGATCATGGGATTGATGAACCCGATAACCGGCCGATTATTCGATAAATTCGGAGCCAGGTGGCTCGCGATTATAGGTCTTACAATCTTGTCCCTCTCGACGTTCATGTTCACCAATTTATCTGCAGAAACCACATTTGCTTACTTGGCAACATGGAATGCAGTTAGGATGTTCGGGGTGGCCATGGTGATGATGCCTGTTACAACAGCAGGACTCAATCAGCTGCCTTCTAATCTGATCCCTCATGGTACAGCCATGAACAATACGATGCGTCAGGTGTCCGGCGCCATGGGTACGGCGATGCTCGTGACCGTCATGACAACAAGCGCCATTCCAACAAAAGGGTTGGAGGGCATGATCCACGGGGTGAACGTCTCCTTCGTGGTGGCGGGCATCACCGCAATCGTGGCACTGATCCTATCTTTCTTTGTGAGGAATCCCGGTTCCAGAAGAATAAAGGGAAGTGCGTAACACACAATACACGAAATCCAATACCTAGCACATGAATCCGAGCGACCATTCGATTTTTTGAGAATGGTCGGTCGGATTTTTCCTTTTTTCAAACCGCGAAGAATTCCGAATCTAGTAACTATCCAATCATCCACACCAACTCTTCCTCCGGTTCATATGGTATAGGAGGAGGTGATAGACTTGTGAAAGCACTTTGGAAACACGTAAGAAATCCCCTTTCCTCCAATCCAGATCCCCTGCGGGATCTAGAAAAGGCAAAGGAGATACCGAGGATGGCAAACTTCGGATTCGCTACACGCCCCCTGCGTTTCTAAATGATTGGCAGCTTGTCCGAACAAGCTGGTATAATCCTGCATATACTATAGTAGTAACGATTAAAGGAGGAAATAACAAGTGAAGGTCATAATGATTGATCCCGGTCATGGTGGAAGCGATCCCGGGGCAAGCTATAAAGGCCATGAAGAGAAGTATTATAATCTGCTCATAGCTCTCGGACTGAGAGATTTCCTGCTGAAACATTATCAGGTCAACGTGATCATGACCCGTGAATCCGACCGGGAATTATCTTTGGAGGAAAGAAGCCGACTTGCCAATGCCAGGGGAGTAGATTTCTTTTTATCCATCCACCATAACGCAGGGGGAGGGACAGGGTTCGAAAGCTATATTTATGATGGAAAGGTATCAAATGACATGGTATCCCTCCAAGCGACCATACACAATGAAATCGTCTCATCCATCAGCAAATATAGTGTGGTGGACCGGGGAAAGAAAAGGGCGAACTTTCATGTATTGAGGGAAACAACCATGAATGCTCTATTAGTGGAGATTCTCTTCATCGATCGTGATACCGACGTCGCCTTGATGCAGTCAGCGGCATTCCGATCAGATGTAGTCTCCGGATTAGGAAAGGGGCTTGCCAAAGCCTTGGTGCTGCCTGATGCACAAAAGGCCGTCTTCAAAGTGATTGCGGGCTCCTTCGGTGATCGAAAGAACGCTGAAGAGAGGGTGGAAGAGCTTTCCAGAAGAAAAATCGATTCTTTCATCACGTCTTTTCTTCTAGATGGAAAAACATATTTCCGGGTTCAAGCAGGGGCATTTGCCGATCGGCAGAATGCTGAAAATCTTGTTCAAACGTTGAAGGGGTACAAGATTGATGCCTTTTTGGTCGTTGAAGGCGCCGTTTCATCCATTCCTCCCGTCTCCCAACCAAAACCAACAAATACGCCAAAGCCGACCTCTCCGCCAACGTCCACCCCAAAACCGACCCCTCCGCCACAGGCTCCTTCAAAACCGGGGTATTCCATCCTCGGTGAAAGTGTGTTGAAAGGACATCAACTCGATGAGTTTGCAAGGAAGGTGAACCCTGTTGCACCTCTTCTGGGAACCTATTATATCGCCCTTGGAAAATTGTATGGTATTCGGGGTGACGTAGCGTTTGCCCAAGCTCTGCATGAGACGAATTTCTTCCGATTTACTGGACAAGTCAAAGCTTCTCAAAATAATTATGCCGGTATCGGGACGACTGGTCCAGGTGTGGATGGTGCTCAATTCATGTCAGCCGAAGAAGGAGTCCACGCCCACCTTCAGCATCTATTCGCTTATACGACCACCTCTCCATTGCCATCGGGCATTCAACTAGTAGATCCACGGTTTAACCTTGTGAAAAGGGGCATCGCCCGAGACTGGATAGATTTAAACGGAAAATGGGCCGTGCCCGGAACCACATACGGTCAAATGGTTTTGGCTCTGCATGAACGGAATTTGAGCGATTCCATTGCGTCGGCAAAGGCACAGATCTTGTTGATGGAAGATGCGATGAAACAGCTTACGATTAAATAAATGCACAAAAAGACTGGGACAAACATGTGTTAGTCATAGTAAAACCCGAACTATCCTGCCTGAGACAAGGCAACTTTAGTTCGGGTTTTCTATTTGTCTCAGCCTCGTTTAGAAGAATATTATTCGTCCTTCAACAAATGGTGGATCATTCTTTCATGATCATTGAAGAATTGCTGCATGATACGGTAATGTCCTACTTCTTCAAGGTCCCTCTTCCTCATACCGTCTTCGCACAACTCAATGATGGTAGAGGAGGGGTAGGCCATTAAAATGGGGGAGTGGGTAGCAATGATAAACTGTGAGTTCTGTCTGATGAGCTCATGGATCCTTGTCAGCATCGCCATTTGTCTCAGGGGTGAGAGGGCTGCTTCCGGCTCATCCAGTATGTAGATCCCATTGCCGTGGAAACGATTCATAAAGGTGGAAAAGAAAGCTTCCCCATGGGACTGTTCATGTAGTGATGTCCCGCCATACGAATCGATGATCGGAGGGCCAAAAGGGTCTTCGTCGAGTTTCGAGATTTGGGTGGCTACATTGTAGAAACTCTCAGCGCGTAGAAAATATCCATCATCTGGTTTCTTGGGAGCACGGACGATGCGGAGGTACTGATCGAGTTCACTGTGTGAATCATACGTTGAAAACTGAAGGTTTAGAGATCCGCCCTCAGGGTTGAATCCAAGGGCCACAGCAATAGATTCGAGGAGGGTGGACTTCCCCATGCCATTTTCACCGACAATGAAAGTCACATCACGATCCAGATGGAGTTCGTCGAGAGTGCGGATGCTAGGTATGGTAAAAGGGTACCGGTCAAATGTAGGAACTTCTTCTCTTATTAACTTAATACTTTTCAGGTAGCGGAATGATTCCATAAAATCCTCCTTCTATTAAAAAAAGGCATCATGTTCACATGATGCCCACTGTTCTTATGAAGATGACGTCAATTCCAGGATCATGGAAGTGAGGTCCTCGATGTCTGAATAATAGGTTACAGAATGGGAGTCGGTCTTCAGCAGGAACAGCTGCCCTTCCCTGTCAAACGAAATGGAGATTTCATTCGGTTCGTTGCCCATAAAGGTATGAGTGATCTCACTCTCACCGAACTCCTTCATCGTTCTTAATAATTTGACTACAACATCACGTGTCATAGATTTCCCCCCTTTGTTCACTAAAGGGATTGACTAAATACAGTCTCTTAGACCCAATGACTAGCTTTAGTATAACAAAGATCCATGCAAAAAGAAACGCATGTTCTCTTGCGTATAGGGATGACTGTATGCACATATGATGTTCTAAGGAAAGGGGGAGTGGCTTTGAATCAGTGGGGAATCAGGACGGGGACACCGTCTCCAGAGTATCCTGACGACATGATCGCTATCATAAAAGGCGGACTGCCGCAGGGAAAAGGAAAGAAAAAGATCTTGATCATCGGCGCAGGGCTCAGTGGCCTGGTGGCGGCAACATTATTGAAGAAAGCTGGCCATGAGGTCACGTTATTAGAGGGCAATAATCGCATCGGTGGAAGGGTATATACGAAACGTTCCCCATTCTCTGAAGGGAATTATCTTGACATGGGAGCCATGAGAATTCCCGATAATCACCGTTTGGTCATGGAGTACATCCGCAAGTTCAACCTCCCGACCAATCCCTTTTTGAATACCACTCCATACGATAAACTGTATGTAAATGGAGTCTATACAACGGTTGATGAGTATGAGGGGAATCCGGATATATTAGGGTTTCCACTGACCCAATCCGAAAAGGGTAAGACGGCGGAACAGCTTTTCCTGGACACAACCAAACCCTTCATCGATGCCTATCAGAGTGGAAGCAAGGAGGAGCGGAAACGACTCATTGAGAGATTCTCGAATTACTCAATGGGCAGGTTCCTTAGAGAGAGTCCTTACGGAAATCCCCTTTCGCTCAATGCCATCAGAATGATCAGCGTGCTACAGGGGATAGAGGGATTTCCGGAGTTTTCTTTCTCAGATATTTTGACCGATATCATTTATCCGATTTTCAGGAAAGAAACTAAATTTAATCAGATCACAGGGGGGAATGATCGACTTCCATACGCCTTTAAAGAAGGGCTCAAAGACAACCTGTTGATGAATCAGCAAGTTTACCGCATCGTGCAGGACCGGGACGGGGTTGAGGTATATACACGAAACGGCAAACCTGGCATCTATCGGGGGGATTATGCCCTGGTGACCGTTCCTTTCACGGTTTTGCAGTCCATCGAAATTGAACCTTATTCGTCCATTTCTTTTAAAAAGTGGCAAGCCATTACGGAACTGACGAATGTTCCAGCGGTCAAGGTCGGCATTGAGTTCAAAAACAGGTTCTGGGAAGAAATGAAGATCGGCAATATCATCTCAGATCTCCCGTCCAGATTCACCTATGTACCGAGCAATGGCATCGGCAGTGGACGTCCGGGTGTTCTTCTCGCCAGTTACAGCTGGGGTCAGAATGCACTTCTATTTAACTCCATGTCGAAAGAGGAGATCTTTGCAAATGTCATGAAGGATCTTGAAAAGTTCTATGGCCCAAGGGTATATTCGGAAGTCAGCTCTTATGCTGTATACAATTGGAGCGTCAATCCATTTTCAGCTGGTTGCTTTACATTATTCACTCCCGGGCAAGAAACGGATTTTGCAGACTATATCCAGCATCCTGAGGGGAGGCTTCATTTTGCAGGGGAGCACACCTCTTCTTTCCATGGGTGGATGGAGGGGGCTATCGAATCCGGAATCAGGGCTGCATACGAGTTGAATGAGAGGTAGCATGCCCAAATCTATGAAAATAGGAGCTTATCCCACACCTTTCTTTCTATGGAGCATACTCTATCAAGTAAGGTATTTTCGTAGGAAAGGGGGAAAAACAAGTGGGAAATTACCAACACAATAGAAGAGTTTCACCTGATCGTGACGAAGTGATCGTCAACCCTACTCAACGCGTTGTGAATACCCGTACGAAAACGCGTACCGTCAAAAACATCCACCCGACTGAAATCATCAATGTCAACCGTACTATTGTCCGAAATGAAAACTATTACCCTGTACGCACGAGGGAAGTCAACGAAACAGTGGTTGAAAACTATGACTGTGGAAGAGATGTCAATCGTCCTGACTGCAGAAGGGTAAGTCCTGGAAGCGGCTGGGTCCGTCCGGCAAATGATGATCGCGATCGCTATGACGGCGGCCATCGATGTGGGAACCGCAACCGTCGCTGCGGCTGCAGGTGGTTCTAGTATAAGAGCATCCCTCGGGGTGCTTTTTTATTTACGAAGAATTATCCCTTCTATTATTCATCATTGGAGCATAGATTGAACTAGTAAAACTAAAAAATGGGAGATCTTATGATGCCGAATTTTCCTAGAAATCGAAACAATTTAGTTCCACTCGTTGCCGTCTCATTGAAAGCAATCATAAGGGTCGTCATAATTGGAATCGTCGTGATGTATGCCTCTATCTGGCTTATTTCCACCATGGCCATCAAACTGAAGGTCGATAGCCTCCTGTACTCCTCTGTCTCGGAAATGGTTCCGAAACAGACCTTCCTTATGCTCCTTTCACAGGAGATGACGGGATTGAGGATAGCCAATGAAGATCAGCTCAATCATGATTTTGATTGGCTTGAGAGTGTCACGAATGTATCACTATTGGATCCCAGGAGTTTATTTGGAAGGGAAATACCTGGAATTGAAAATTATCATACACATATAGCGGTAGCTGGTAAAGGGACAGATATTACAAATCTGCCGTACGAATCACCAGCCCCTACAGATGAACAGCTGACCAATCAGGAAGTTGACCAGGACCAGATCGATCAGGCGAATGACTCGAAGGACGACGGGGTAAAGGAAGTGGACAAGAAGTCTGTGTTCATCTATCACTCCCACAGCTGGGAAGCATTCAGCCCACTCATAAAGAATAATCAATCGAGCGACCCGGCAAGCACGAACGAAAAAGTCAACGTCATCGCAGTCGGCGCCAAGCTGAAACAGGAATTGGAGTCAAGAGGGATCGGGACCATTCAGGACAAAACCGATGTGAACCAGGCACTGAAAGAAAAGAGTTGGAGCTATTACGAATCCTATAAATTATCAAGAGGGCTCGTCCAGGAAGCCATCGCCCAGGACGAAGATCTGAATTATATCATTGATGTACACCGCGACTCACAGCCGAAGAAAGTAACCACTAAAACCATTAACGGAAAAGCATACGCACGCCTATTCTTTATCGTAGGAAAGGAAAATAAGAATTATGAAAAGAACTTGAAAATTGCCAGGGAGCTTCACGCCAAGCTTGAAAAAGAGTATCCGGGTATCAGCAGGGGGGTATTTGTCAAAACGAAGGCTGAGGGGAATGGTGTTTACAATCAGGATCTGACGGAAAGGGCCTTGCTCCTCGAATTCGGCGGGGTTGAAAATAACCTGGTGGAACTGTACAATTCTACGGAAGCATTTGCAGAGATCTTTGCAGGCTATTATCACAAAGATGCAGTCGAAGTAAACAATTGAACGGGCCTTACTGGCTCGTTCTTTTTTTTGTGAAAAAAGAATTGAAGAAAGTGCAAATAAGGAATATAATGGCGTAATATTCAAAAAGAGGAAGTGTGCCGAGGATGAAGCAATGGATCGCTGTCGAAGCCATCACCGAAAGCTTGAAAAAAGATAAGCGGGTGAAAAGTATATTTTTGAAGGGATCGATGGGGAGGGGAGAGGAAGATGAGTTCTCCGATGTGGATCTTTATTGTCTTGTCGAGCAAGGGGATCTGGCGTCTTTCGTCCAGGACCGGTTAAGACATTTAGAAGCCTATGGGAAGCTCCTGTTCCATGATGACTTGTTCATCATCGCACCACAGATCATCGCGGTTTATGAGGATCTGCTTCATATCGATCTTTTCACGGTGACGGAAAAGACATTCAAGCAAAAAGATTATTTCAAGGTCATTTATGATCCTGAAGACAGATTGAGCCCATTCGCGAGAAGTCAAAACCTTTTATTATCCGATGCCGAATTCAATGAATTCGCTGGTGACACCGGGTGGTTCCTCTTTCAATACCTCAAAGCCATGCGAAGGGGGAATGATCTGTGGGCAGCAGAAATGCTTCAGCACACAATGAGGAATTTCTCCAGTGTCCTTTTGCAACGATATAATCCTGATAGGGCGCAGCTTGGCTTTAAGACACTCGAAGCGAGTCTTCCGGAGGAACATGTCGGGAAAGTGAAGAAAATCATGGGGCTCATAGGGCCGTTCACGCATCAACAGGCAGCCGATGAGATTCTGATGTTGATTGAGGCTGAGAGAAACTGGATCAGGTCTGTATGGCTGGATGAACCTGGAAACCGACTATTGGATACCATGCTTCGTACATTGGGAGCCATAAGAAAGTAGAAAGTCTGATACATAATCCCTTCTTCCATGTAAATCCTAAAGGCAGGAGGGATGTTCTTGAAGTATGTTTCAGCATTTCTATTAAAACTCGTCGTCACATTCCTGATCCTCTACACGGTTTTGGCAGGGGTCACAGGTCTATCGATGGGTTCCATCATTGCGTTGACTGGTGTGCTTGTCCTAATCGGTTATTTACTTGGTGATTTGTATCTCCTGCCAAGGACCACGAATGGTTGGGCGGTGCTTGCAGATTTTGGTTTGAGCTCGATCATGGTGTATTTTCTCAGTTCGGCCTTGGTGGCTGGATCTCAAACCTTTCTTGTAAGATCTTTTGTGGCAGCGGTATCTGTAAGCTCATTTGAGTGGTTTTTTCACCATCATCTTAGAAAAAATGTTTTTTTGACTGATTCCTCTGCCCCTGTTTACCGGCAGGACTATCAAACTGAGGCATCAGAAGAGTTTCAACCCGACCTCGATCGGGACGAAAGGTAAAGGACGGTATGCTCCCATACCGTCCTTTTACCTGTTTCAGCGTGAGTCGCCTTGATTGAATGTCTTTGAGAACTGTTTTACTACGGCTTGTACCTCATTTGTTTTTTCGTCTTTTAATAATGGCGTGATCCTAGGGAGGAAAGAGAGTGCGTCTTCTTCTGAGAAGGTTCCTTCTTGTTGCTTATTGAAGTTCTCCATCAGGATCAGTTTTGCCTCTTCTTCCTTGCCATCCTGAACCCTTTGTAAAATGAAAGATAGAAACCTTTCTTGCCCTTGTAAATCCATTACAGGTCCTCCTTGAGCTCATGATTTGATGATATACCTTCTTATTGTACCAGCTGGACGCCCGTGAAGAGAGGAAATAAAAGTATCAGTTGTAAATTGGATGATTTCGACTATAATTAGTACCAGGTATTAAAACTAGATGATGGGGTGATCTCATGTATTCATTTCTTGCAAATCTGGCAAAATTGATTTTTGGAAAAGTGGAAATCCGAAATGCCCATCTCCTTCCTGAAGAGGGAGGCTATATTGTGACATGTTCACACAAAACATGGCTGGATGTCGTTGCCCTTGGCTTCAGTATGCCCGGACCCGTAAACTTTATGGCAAAGAAGGAACTTTTCGACCGGAAAATCCCTGCCTTTATTTTACATAAGATTCACGCCTTTCCTGTGAACCGTGAGAACCCTTCTCCTTCAAGTATCAAAAAGCCCGTTAAACTACTTCGGGGAGGGGCGATCGTAGGGGTCTTTCCTGGAGGGACCCGTTCAGATGAGGATGTGGAAGCGAAACGCGGTGCCATCACGATAGCAAACCTCTCCCGGGTGCCCATTGTACCGGCAGCCTATCACGGGCCGACATCGTTTAAAGAATTATTGCGCAACCGTCATAAAGCCGTTATCGTCATCGGCCAACCATACACCGTACGTGCAAAGGACAAGGAACAAATGACCGCAGAGACAAAGGTGTTATCAGGGAAAATCAATGAGTTGATCAAAGAAGCCCAAAAAATAAGCTGAAAGCTGTCTGTACAGATTTGATAATAGATCTGTACGGACAGCTTTTTATTTGGAAAAGGATTCGTACCATATTTTCATTTGATTATGTATGAATCCTCTTCCATGGCAGAAACTAACCACAGAATGAAGCAGGGAGGGGGATCTTATGAAGCGGTTGAATAATGCTGGTGAACAAGGGAATCTTGCGTACGTCAGCATATTCGGTACCACACAGATTCATTTGAGGAACCCCATGATTGTTGCGCTCTGGTCCATGGCCTTTCCAGGATTCGGTCATCTTCTTCTTTCCAAATACCTCAGAGGTTTCGCCCTGGTGATATGGGAGATCTATATCAACCAGACCATTCACTTGAACACAGCCATGGTTTACACGTTCATGGGTGATATCGACGCAGCAAAAAGCGTCCTGGATATTCAGTTCATGCATTTATACATTCCGGTGTATTTGTTTGCCATATGGGATAGCCACAGAACCGCCGTCGACCTGAATAAAGTTTATTTAAGTCATAAAGGAAACAAGTCGACCATCAACAGGAGGCTCGTCATTCGACCGCTTGAAATCAACTATCTTGATAAGAGATGCCCTGTTTCAGCTTTTTTTTGGTCTATGGCCGTACCGAGTGTTGGACATTTTTATAATCACCGGATCATATCGGGGCTTTTCACGCTTGTGACCACTGTTATTTACGTCTATCATTCCCACCTGTTGGAAGGAATTCATTATCTTATCTTGGGGAAATTGGAAACATCTGTTAACGTGCTCGATAAACAATGGTTATTGTACATGCCATCCTTTTACTTTTTTACCATTTATGACGCGTATGTGGGGGTCGTTGAGAATAATAAACTTTTCGACAGGGAACAGGCCGCCCTTTTAAAAGCGTATTACCAAAAAGGATCCTTGTTGATTGGCAAAGGATGGAGGGTTAGATAATGCAAATCATCGCATCGTTCAATCATTCTTCCTACATCGAAATGACCATCGTCAAGCTTGAAGAGAAGGGGGTGGATGATCTATATGCCATTCCCCTTGAAAGCAGGCAGAGAGAAACAAGGCTCTTTGACTCCATCCATTATTCAGATGGTCATTCCCTTCTCAATAAAGGCATGTTCCTTGCCGTGATCTTTTCGGTTATTGCCACAAGTCGTGGGTTTACTTTGGAATGGGGGCCGATCTACTGGGGGTTGATCGGGGCAGGGAGCGGATTGGTCCTTGGTTTCCTCATCGACCTGATACTGTTGAAGATCAAAGAGAGGAATCAGATTTTGGCAGATCATCATCAACCATCTGAAATCATCCTCATAATCAACTGTCGGTTAAAGGATGAAGAATGGGTAACCAGGACGCTATGGGAACATCATGCATTGGGGATTGCCGCGGTCGGAAAAGAGTGAAAGACGGACCAAACGATAAAAAACCATTCAATGCCTCATCATTGAATGGTTCAACCTTACTTTATGTGGAAGACATCGTCGGTCTAATCGGTTACTTTGTTGCAATTGATCCAATGGATGGAGCCCGACTCCGTATGGGGATGGCATTCTTTTTTTACGCTTCTAAACTCTTCTTCCAATTCTTCGAGGGTCAATTCGAACAGCTGTCTTTCTCCTTTTTTGTACACTTTGTGCACGATCAACTTATTGATCAATTCATTCCTTCTTTGCGTGGTTTCCATCATACTCACTCCTCATGAATGGTTGGGAAGAGGATATAAAAATCCCTCTTCAGGATAAGAAGAAGGATTGCCCGGACTCTTCGACTCATCTTTCAAGCACCTGCTTGTGGAATTAGCACAGTATCCCGATTTGGAACCTGTTGCTGAGGCTTCATAGGGCCATTCCCTCTGCCTCTCTTGATAAGCGTTATATGAAATATAGTATAAACCAAGTATACCAAGTTGTCAACTTGGTTTAATGTGCGATTTCAGACACACAAAATGAAGTGAATCACTCGTATAACCCGGTCAATCATGGTACCGTATGTATAGAATGAATAAAGCGGTTTGGAGTGAACGAGATGAAGACAGTGGCAGTTGTGGGTGGAGGTATCACCGGCCTTACGACACTATACTACCTTCAGGAATACTTGAAAGGTGAGGACGTAAGACTGATATTGATTGAAGGAGAAAATATGCTTGGAGGTAAAATCCAGTCGATCTCTTCGGATCCCTTCATCATGGAAGTCGGTGCCGATTCAATTGTGTCAAGACACCCGGGGGTCCTCGAGCTTGTCGGGGAATTAGGGCTCATGGATGAACTTGTATATAACGAAACGGGTACATCGTTCATCTACACGCAGGACACACTACATAAAATTCCAACAGATTCAGTGTTTGGAATTCCCATGACGAGAACTTCCCTGATGGAGAGTACGCTGATTTCCGACGAAGGAAAAAGGGCTGCACTACTGGATTACGAAACGGAGAATGACACGTTCACAAAGGAAGATTCCATCGGGGATTTCCTGGAGTTTTTCTTAGGAAAAGAGCTCGTACAAAACCAGATTGCACCTGTTCTATCAGGGGTATATTCAGGGGACTTGCATACACTGAGCATGTCTTCCACACTGCCATACTTATTAGATTATAAGAATGCTTATGGCAGTATCATGAAGGGGCTATGGATCAACCGTGAAAAACATCAGGGGAAATCCAACAAGAAATTTGTTTCGTTTAAAACCGGATTATCAGCCATCATCAATCGGCTGGATGAATGCACGCCGAACGCAGAAAAATACAAGGGGATCGGCCTCGAGAGCCTGAAAAAATCGGGTCGTATGTATTCATTGGAACTCACCAATGGTGAAACCATATCCGCGGATGCAACCGTCCTTGCCATTCCACACAATCGTGCAAGGGGAGTTCTCAACCACCCGGAACTGAATGAAGGCTTTTCCCTTCTTAAAACGAAATCGTTAAAAAGCATTTACCTTGGATTCGACCTTCCTGATACCGTATTGCCTGCAGATGGTACAGGGTTCATCGTCGCAAAAGAACAAGGTGGAGTGAAAAGCGACGCCTGCACGTGGACAAGCAGAAAATGGAAACACACGTCTGTGAATAGTCAGCTCCTCGTCAGGCTTTTCTATAAGGATTCCAATCCCCACTGGGCAGAAATTAAACATCTCACCCAGGAAGAGTTGCTTCACACAGCTCTTAGGGATATAGAAGCGACGATGGGACTCAAAGGGGTACAGCCCATTCAAAAAGAAGTAACAGACTGGTCCGGCCTGATGCCCAATTACAACCTGGAACATGCACAATCAGTAAGACAATTGGAATCAAGCCTTGCTGTTGAATTTCCCGGGGTCATGTTAGCGGGTGCTTCCTATTACGGTGTGGGCATTGGTGCCTGCATTCAAAATGGAAAGAAGACAGCAGAGCAGCTGTCTTCACGACTTCTTTGAGCGGTGCGAGGTCATGCTCCTGAACAACAGGGAGGCCAGGCCGATCACCATTAGTAGCACCATGCTCAGATAGAATCCGTATCTGCTCTCCTTCAATGTGAACGTTCCGCTGATGGCCAACACCAAGATTCCCAGTGCAACGAGGCTCACTCCGTTCCTCATGACGTCCCTGTCAAGAAGTTTGAAGGAAGAAAGCAGAATGAATGCCCAATTACAAAGCAACAGGATACCGGCGGCCGTGATGAATGCTTCAAAAATGATTCCCGGCAATAGTTGAGAAGCGATGATGGCACACGCCATGCCGGCAATGGATAGTAAAAGCGATGGAAGAGGGATATCCCTTTTCCATCTTTTTTTGAAGATTGCAGGGGCTTCTCCTTCATCCGCCATAGACCGTAGGAGTCGGGTGACGCTGAATAACGCTGCAGCCAATGCTGAAAAACCGGCAAACAGAATCACGCCGTTAAAACATGATGCGACAATCGGAATATTCCCCCGATTCAGGACAGATATGAAGGGGCTTTCCTCACTGGAAAAGTGGGTGGGCGCCTGCAGATTCATTGTGATCCAAAGTGCCAATACATACAATGAGCCAAGGCACATGATCAGTACCCTTCCACTTTTAAGTATATCTTTAGTATTGGAGAGCCTAGAAGCCATCAGACCGATGACTTCGATGCCGGCAAAGGAGTAGAAGGCAAAGATCAGAGAAGTTCTCATCCGATTGAATCCTTCATCAAAATGCACTGAACTATTCAAATGGAAGTGGTTTCCGGTCCCTGATAACAACGCTGCACCGATGAATAGGAAGATCACAAGCGCTGAGAGCTTGATGATGGAAAAAAAGTCTTCCGCTATATCAAATCCCCTTGCTCCGAGTAATACGACTGAAATGGATAGCACAGCAAAGATAAGGGTGAAAACCCATAGCGGAATGGAAGGGAACCAGTACCTGGACAAAATCCCAAGGGCGGTCAACTGCCCTCCCATGATCAAAATCGTAGAAATCCAATAAATCCAGCCGCACAGGAAGGCAGCCCAACTTCCATATGCTTTTCCAGCGTAGGTACAGAAAGATCCTTCACAAGGATCGGCCATGGTCATCGTGGCAAGTCGCTTGTACACAATCCATGTTGCAAATGCTGCGATTAGGAAAGCAGGGATGATGAAGCCCCCCGACGATTTAAGGGCTATGCCTGTACCCAGGAAATACCCGGTCCCTACCGTACCCCCAGCACCGATCAAGGATAGGTGCCACCACGAAAGTGCAGGTTCTGCTGAAGAATGCTTCATGATGAACCTTCAGCCGGCTGCGGTTTCTTCTTTTCATTTGTGTGGATCCAAAACATAACCAAAGCAATGATGATCACGGCAAAAAGTCCCGCCCCGATGAAACTCACATTCAATCCATTTTTCATAACCAGCGAAACCAGGGGGGGACCAGCTGCCACCCCAATAAAACGGGAAGAACTGTAGAGGGAAGAAATAGTCCCACGTTCCTCTTTTTCAATGTTTTCTGTGATCAACGCATCCAAGGTCGGCAGTAGGGCCCCAATGGCAATTCCGATAAAACCTGTAAGGCAGAGAAGGAAGACCAATTGATCCCTGAGAAACCCGACAAATGGTACGCAAAGAGTCAAAATGGCAAGACAACCCAAGATAATGCCCTTCATGATTTTTACATTTCCTTTGATGTTTTTTCCTGAAATGTAAGAAGCGATGCAAAGAGCGAGCAAAGGGATTGCCAGAACAAAGCCCTTCTTCACACCGTACAAGTGGTGAATCTTTTCGAATGAATCACTTAAGTAAAAAAGAATGCCGAATAGGACCAGCATCACATACGCCCCGATGGTAAATACGGTGAAAATCCATTTGCCATGCTCTTTGAAGATTCCTTTCGTTTTCTGGATGAACTCCTTAAGTTCCATGGGAGTATCCTTCTTCTTGGGTACTTTAATGAAAAAAATGACAAGGAGGATGGAAATGAGACTGAAAAAAGAGATGGAGAAAAACGGCAGGAACCACAAGAAAGCCGCGAAAGCCGCTCCTAATATTGGACTCAACACCTTGCCAAAAGTATTGGACGTTTCAATAATGCCAAGGCAAGAGCTTGTTTTCTCATCATCATCTTTGTACAGGTCACCCACCAGTGGAAGAATGATGGGGGCTGCTCCTGCAGCTCCGATTCCCTGCAGGACCCTTCCGATAATGATCCAAAGGAAAGGATCACTCATTTTCCAAGATGCGTAACCTGCAATCAGACCTCCGATCAAAGAGAACACAAGACTGGGGAGGATGACCATTTTCCGTCCGAATCGATCCGATAAATAGCCGGCAATGGGAATCAGGAAGATTGAAGCGATTGAGTAACTCGTGATGATCATGCTGGTTTGGAAGGATGAGATGCCAACCTTCTTTTCAAAAATCGGAAGCACTGGTATCAACATGGAGTTCCCGAGCGTCATGACGAGCGGGATGGAGGCCATACTGACGACACACCAGTTACTCACTTTTGATTGATCGTTCATTTTGACACCTCATAGTCATTATGGTTTATCACAAATACTGTTCCTTCTTACAAGTATGCGGCACGGCTTCACGAGCAATCCGTCGAAAATTATTCCAAGTGGCATCTTGATCGATTTGTAGAAGCCATCGTCTTCCTTTTCGTCTAAAGGAGCACAAAAAAAAGAGGCTGCAGCCGGGCAGCCTCTTCAATCGTTCTTATAGCTTTCCTGTAAGGAATTGTGCTTCCCCTTTACCGAAACTCCAATCGGCATCACGATTCGTCACGATCGAGACCATTAGATCGTCTGGAGAGATGCCGCAATCCTTCTCAAGCTTTTCAGCCAACAATTGATACAATTTCTTTTTCTGTTGATCGGTCCGTTGTTTACTCGTGATGGTGATGACGACCACATCATCACTTCTGTTGAAACCGAGTCCCGTATCTTCAATGATCATCTCATGCTTCGGATGTTGGTGGACAATCTGATAGCGGTCCCTTTCTGGAACACCAAAAGCCTCAAGGACTGCTTGATGGGCACTATCCAAGATTTTTTTTACTTTCGAAGGGTCTCTTCCCTCGATTATATCGAATGTAAGCAATGGCATACAATCGCCTCCTATTCTTGATGATAACGATAAGATACCACTCCAGAGCAACGTTAAACATGGAAATGAATGACGACACGAATTACTTGAAAATAACCGGTCATTCCATACATAATGGAAATAAATCCATTTATATTTAGAATTGTTGAGAGGAAGATGTTTGTGACCTGTCACATTTTGGTTGCCACAATCAGGAATATCGACGCCGAATCTGCCAGATGGGAAGAAGAGTTCGGGGTCGGTTTGACATCCGCGGAACAATATAGGGAGGATGTACCTGTCACCTTGCCGTATCTCTATGAGGCATATGATGATGATCTTCCTTTGTTGATGTTGTTGAATGAGCTCATGACAATAGGTGATGTAGTCGAGCTGTATGAATATTGTGAAGGGAAAAAGGGAGGAGTGGCCATGAATAGAAAAGAGGAAGCCGTAACGGTGAATCTTCATCAAAAGACCTACCAGGATCAGCATGGGACCTATAAGCTGAATCAAAAAAAATGGCTGAATGACCTGGCCACCAAAAGGTATTTGACAGACCGTAGTGTGACCACCTTTCTTAAATACTGAAAGGATGAATAAGGAAAAATTGATTGACTTTTAGAAGACGAGGGTGTATTCTTTTGGAAATATTTAAATTCCATGACGGGAAGAGTACAGAAGGAAACCTTCTTAAGAGAGCCGCTGTGTGGTGAGAAGCGGTGGAGAACCTTCCGGAAAATCACCCCCGAGAAGTCCTGCTGAAGGAAGTATAGGCAGGATCGGTGCACAGCCGTTACTGTGTTGACCGAGTGCCGTACAGATGTACGGAAGATGGGTGGTACCGCGGAATAACATCCGTCCCTTTTTATAAGGGGCGGATTTTTTTTGTTTCATTATCCAGGAGGAAGAGGGTAAAAGATGAAAACAGTCGATGTAAAAGAAAAAGCGCATAAGCGTGAAGAGCGGATCCAGAACTATTGGAAGGAAGCAAATACGTTTGAGAAGTCAATTTCGGAGCGGGAAGGAAAAGAAACATTTGTTTTTTATGAGGGACCACCGACAGCCAACGGCCTGCCCCATGCCGGTCATGTTCTGGGACGGGTCATCAAAGATTTTGTTGCAAGATACAAAACGATGCAAGGGTTCCAGGTGCACCGCAAGGCAGGGTGGGATACCCATGGATTACCGGTTGAGCTGGAAGTGGAAAAGCAGCTCGGCATCTCAGGTAAACAGCAGATCGAAGACTATGGCGTGGAAAAGTTCATCAATGAATGCAAGAACAGCGTCTTTCACTATGAGAAGCAATGGAGGGAATTCACTGAGGCCATAGGGTATTGGGTAGATATGGATGATCCGTATGTAACCTTGGAGAACGACTATATCGAGAGTGTGTGGCATATCCTCAGCGACCTTCACAAACGGGATCTCCTTTATAAAGGTCATCGGGTCACGCCGTATTGCCCGAGCTGTCAGACTACACTCAGTTCCCATGAAGTTGCTCAAGGCTATAAAGATGTCAAGGATCTCTCTGCTACCGCAAAATTCCGCATCGAGGGAAGCGATAATGAATTCATCCTCGGCTGGACGACCACGCCTTGGACGCTGCCGGCCAATATTGCCCTCGCTGTTAATCCGGAGCTAACATACGTAAAAGTAAAAAGTGACGGCGATACGTACATCGTTGCCGAAAGCCTGAAAGACAAGCATTTTTCTGAAGAAGCACCCATCGTATCCAGTTTCAAGGGCAGTGAATTGGAGGGAACTGCCTATGTCCCGCCTTTTCCATTTGTGAGTCCTGAAAAAGGACATATTGTGGTTTCTGGGGATTTTGTCACTGCCGATAGTGGTACAGGTATCGTGCATATCGCTCCTGCTTACGGAGAAGATGATTACCAACTGGTGAAAGATCATGGACTTTCATTTGTGAATGTCGTAGATGGTCAGGGAAAGTATACGGATGCCGTCCCTCCATTCCAAGGGCGGTTTGTCAAAGACTGCGACGTGGATATCGTGAAGTATCTTGCAGCTGAAGGGCTCCTGTTCCATAAAGAGAAATATGAGCACAGCTATCCCCATTGCTGGCGCTGTGATTCACCGCTTCTTTACTACGCAATTGAGAGCTGGTTCATCCGCACGACGGCGTTGAAGGATCAGTTCATCCAAAATAATGAACAAGTTGAATGGTACCCTGAGCATATCAAGGAAGGCCGTTTCGGTCATTTCCTTGAAAATATGGTGGATTGGAATATCGGCAGGAATCGCTATTGGGGCACACCACTTCCTGTCTGGATCTGTGAATCTTGCAGTCATCAATACGCACCGTCAAGCATCGAAGACTTGCGTAATCGCTCTGTGGAAGAGATCGATTCCGTTGAGTTGCATAAACCATTTGTCGATCACATCCATCTCACCTGTGATCAATGTGAAGGCTCCATGACGCGTGTACCGGAAGTGATTGATGTTTGGTTCGACAGTGGAAGCATGCCTTATGCACAACAGCACTATCCATTCGAGCATAAGGAACGATTTGAAAAGCAATTCCCTGCAGACTTTATCTGTGAAGGGATAGACCAGACCAGGGGCTGGTTCTACAGCTTATTGGCTGTTTCCACCTTGTTCACAGGGAAGGCTCCTTATAAGCGGGTACTTGCTACAGGCCATATATTAGACGGCGAGGGGAGGAAGATGTCGAAGAGTAAAGGGAACGCATTGAATCCGATGGATCTTGTCACTACGTTCGGGGCCGATGCTCTCAGATGGTCTCTCCTTGCCGATAGTGCACCTTGGAATAATAAACGGTTCTCTGAAAGAGTAGTCCTCGAAGCGAAATCGAAGGTTGTAGACACTCTGGTTAATGTTCATTCGTTCTACACCATGTATGCAAAAATCGATTCATTCACCTATTCAGATCTAGGCCAAGGACAAAGGACTCTGCTGGACAGGTGGATCCTTTCTAGATTGGACAGTGTATCAAAAACGATGAGTGAAGCGTTGGATCGCTATGACTTTACCAAGGGAGCACAGGCTCTTGAAGTATTCATCGGGGAAATCAGTAATTGGTATATCCGCCGCTCTCGGGATCGTTTCTGGGAGGGAGGCGTGTCAGATTCAAAACTTGCTGCATTCTCCACACTCCATCATGTGCTGGTGGAAACGAGTAAACTGGCTGCACCTTACATCCCATTCCTTGCAGAGGATATCCACCTTAACCTTACGGGCAAAAGCGTCCATCTTGCCGAATATCCGAAAGGAGGAACAGGTTACAGCGATCCATCGATCGAAAGGGAAATGGCTGCCGTCCTTCAAGTGGTTGAACTCGCTAGGAGCGTCAGAAATGCAAAATCGATCAAAACGAAGCAACCTCTATCGGAAATGACCGTCATTGCTACTGAACAACAAAATGGTGAAGCGTTAAAAAAACATCAAAGGATCATTCAAGAAGAGATCAACGTCAAACGGGTCCTTATACAGGAAACATCGAATGATCTTGTATCGTATGAAGTCAAGCTTAATTTCAAAAAAGCCGGTCCCGTATTAGGAAAAAAACTCGGCGCAGTCAAGAAATATTTAGATCAATTAAGTCAAAGTGAAGCAGAACAAATTGTCCAAGCGGAAACGTTACATCTGGATATCGAAGGCGAGCAATTGATTGTCCCATTTGAGCTTCTTCTTGTGGAGAGGGTGGCAGATGAAGGGCTTTCCATGGGCGCAAATGCTTCTTATCAGGTTATCCTCAATACGGAAATCACAGAGGAATTGAAGCTTGAAGGTCTGGCTCGTGAAGTCATAAGGGCCATCCAGACCGAGCGGAAAGAGCGCAATCTTCCAATAGACGCCAGGATTTCCCTTCGGTTGGACGGAGACCCGGAAATACGGAAGGCGATTGAAAACAATGAATCACTGATACGTGAAGGTGTCTTGGTGAGGGAGATGAAAGTAGAAGCATTATCCGGTGGAAAGGAAGTAACGTTGAATGACCGGAGATTGATCATCGACATCGGTTAATAAGAAGAACCCCGTTCAAGAAACGGGGTTCTTCTTTGTGATGAACAGCCCCATTTGATCGAGGGCATAATGGATGCCTTGCTGAAGGACAGAAAAACATGGGATCCGCTTGATGTCATGTCCGCTTTGGGCGATTTGAATACTGAATTCAGCCGAGATTCCTACCAGTAGGCAGCGGGTCCCGAGAAGGGAGGTGGCTGCGACAAATTTTTGAATGAAATTCAAAGTGAATTCATCCACCCCGATTAAGCTTGTAGCGTCGATGATGAGGTAATCCGCCTTATATCCCGGGAGATTAAGGAGGGTGCGGTTAAGGAGCTCTTCACCCCTCGTTTCATCATAGCGACCAACCAAGGGCACTACCAGGATGGAATCGAGGACGGGTATGATCGGAGAAGAAATCTCCTTGATGATACTTGAAAGAGTATGTGTTCTCTCGGCTGCTGCAAGCTCCATCTTTTGCTGCATTTCATTTGTTTGTTCTTCGATTAATGCGCTGACATTCAATGAAGGTGTGATGTCAGAGTGATTGAATTCATACTCACTATATGGGTCGCCTTCAAGTTGGCTCCTGTTCACCTTGTACCACATTTTCTCCCCGAATAAGCCCGTCAGGACCCCGGCCCAGTGACCTGGAAGAAATGTGCCTTCTTGATTTTTCCCTTGCTCCTTATTGACCTGATATTCCCAGCTGTTCCGGACGCGAATCACTGCATGAAGCTCTTCTTTTGAATAGGATACGATCTCTGTATCACCCCAGCCTGCTGTCACATAAGTGGTTGGAAGCTTGCCGAGGATGTCATCTACTTTCCCGAGGGAGCGCCTGTAAAAATCACTTACGATGGTTCCGGTCCTGTATCCCGAAGTTTCCAGTACAAGTCTTGACTCTTTATGACCTGCTATCTCTTCGATCGTATCAAAAAGGGTTTTGAATGCCGTATCCACCCAGAACATTACGACCCGTTCATTTTCGAAATGAACTTCCCCGTTTACAAGGTCCCAGTCGAATAAAGAGCCGCTTATATCGATTGCATGTTTCATGATTGACGCCTCCAACAAGATGATTTCTTTTCATATGTATAGAAGGGAGTGCAAAAATCTGCAAACCTAAATATTATTACCCTCCTTTTAATGTGAGTAAACATCATACCGATGATTTTTTAAGGATTTATCAATAGGTCCAGGGGGTATAGTATGAGAAATGACAGTCAGGGGGAGAAAGCATGAAAGAGGCGATGATCATTATCAATCCTTCTTCGGGCAAAGAAGAAGCGGTGGACTACAAGAAAAAAGCTATACATAATCTGGAAGGCTATGAGGTCTTCGTGCGTGAAACGAAGGGAGAAGGGGATGCCACATTGTTTGCGGAGGAAGCTTGCGAGAGAGGCTTTGACCTGATCATATGTATGGGTGGGGACGGAACCGTAAACGAAGTGATCAATGGCATGGCAGAGAAACCCCACCGCCCAGAGGTTGCCCTGGTGCCACTTGGAACGGTGAACGATTTTGCGAGGGCGATATCACTGCCGCTCGAGCCTGAGGAGGCCCTCGAGGTATTGAAATCAACCAATACCCGGGAAGCCGACATCGGGAAGGTGAATGACCGCTATTTCATCAACATCATCGCCGTGGGTGCATTGGCTGAAGCTTCATTCTCTGCGACTGCAGAGCAGAAATCAAAGCTAGGTCCTCTCGCGTATGTTGTGGAGGGTATGAAAAAAATGAAAGAGAAACAGCCGTTTCCGTTAGAACTGTCAGGCGAGCAGAACTGGAGTGGGGATTCCTTATTGACCCTCATCGCCATGACGAATTCCATCGGGGGATTCGAATCCATCGCCCCGGAAGCGGAAGTCGATGATGGATCACTTCATGTCTACATCATCGAAGATATGCCGATACCCAAGTTCCTCTTATTGCTTCCCAAAATATTGGCGGGTAAACTAACAGAAAGCCCTCAGGTTCATCACCTGGAAGCATCAGAGATCGAGGCGTCCTCATCATTCGATATGAAGGCGAATATTGATGGAGATGAAGGATGCACATTGCCGCTGACTGTAAAAAGTCTTCCCCGTCACGTGAAAATAAGAATTCCAGAAGGAGGATCAGCATGAATTTAACCTTGACAGAGCCTGCATTAAATAAGCTGACGGACATACCCCCTGGCCATTTGGTGCAGCTTGCCCTCGACCGGGGGAGCTGTGATATTGTGAATAATGTATACGAAATGAAAGTGATCCCGTCCAGAGAGCTTCAAGCCCATGAACGCGGCATTGAATATAAAGGTGTCACCTTCATTGTGGATGATGATTTTGAAGATGCCTACGATCATGAACTCACCATCGATTTTCAGAAAAATGCATTTGTATTCAAGAATAAGAATCAAACGTTCAACAATCGGGTAGGCCTCCGTTTTTTGTGAATGAGATGGCTTTCTATCCCGTTATATGATACTATTAGCCCTTACAGTATAAAAAGGACGTGACGTTCAATGATCAATATTACCATTCCAAAAGCGGATGTATCCATTACAGAACGCAAACAGAACGAAAATGAAGAAATCAAAATCCAACCGATCGAAGGTTTTATCGACCTTCATGAAATTCCACGTGATAAAGGAGGAATCATCCTTTTTTATGATAACAAGGACGAACTTCTGTTTGTTGGAAAAGCCAGAAAGCTGAGACAGCGTGTCAAAAAGCATCTGGAAGATAAAGTTTCACCCCTTCGTGAGCACAGGAAGGAAGTTCATCGCATCGATGTCTTGTTTGTAGAGGATGCCATGGAGCGTGAAATCTACGAAACATATATCATCAATGCGCTTAGAGCAAGATACAATGTGGAAAAAGCATTCTTTTAATGCGTGATCGGAAGCTCCTCTAAATGGGGGCTTCTTTTTTATATCGGGTGATGTGTGTGCCATTTCAGGAGATCCTCCTCTGGAATATGGGTATGGAGGGTTCCATTTCCGTCTTCTACATGATAGGTAACCTTTGTGACGTTGTCATGCCAGGTTAGTGCTATTCCTTTAATGAGAGCTGTCCTAAGCATTCCGGCCATATGGAGATGTACTCTATCATGCAGATCAAATCGGGTTTGATAGAAACGGGGCACCCCATTTGATTCACTGGAAGTTACATTAATATGCAGCCGGCCATTGTTTAGAATCATGTATAATAGTTGGTCTCCCACTTGAGACATCTCGTAACAATATCCCACCACGGTGCCTGTGTAGCCGCCTTCATAAAAAACGTCTCCGATTTCCATTGCCATGACGCTGCCTTTCATCCCTTTCCCTCCCCGTAAAATCAATTATCCCATCCTATGTATGGAAGCACGGAGGTAGAACGCGCCTTATAAATGTATCTACTGGAATTTATTGATCTATGATACATTTAGAAGACAGAAACGTTGAAAGGGAGCGGCCATGTACATATCACTCAGAATTCGACTATTACTGATCTTTACACTTGTCCTGACCATTCCTTTCCTTACCCTGTCCCTTCTGGTACCTGAGTGGTTCGGTACCATCATGGAAAAGAAAACGACCGAATCAACGGTAGAGATGATGGATCAATTTTCTCAATATTCCGATTCGCTGACGTCTCAGGTTGAAGACCTTGGTAAACAGGTTCTGGTGAATCCAGCTACACAGGAGTGGGTGCGATCAGAGGAGAACGGGCTGTCCGACTCAGATCTTCTCTACATGAAGAATCAGCTGAAAACAGAACTGTCCTCGATGATGGTGAATAATTCAAAATCAATGTCTGTATCTGTCTATTTAAATGATGGGACAGGTACTTCACAAACACTTCCTCCTTTGAGGGAGATTGTATGGTTCAAGGAATTCTATACCTATGATCAACGGTGGATGAGGTCACACCAGGAGTGGAGTGAAGAGAAAGTCAACAGCTACCTTCTACCCCTTTTCGATTTAAATACCATGGACCTCTCCGGTGTCATCAAAGTGAATTTCCCTACCGTCCAACTCGAAGATGCCCTTGAAAAAGTAAAGCTCGGTGAAGAGGGGCGTGTATCGTTGCTGGATTCTAAAGGAAGGGACGTGTTGGGCGGGCCTCCGGCTATTTCATCCGGCATCGTGAAAAAGAGCTTGAATGATATGAAACATCATACTTCCAGGACAGGTGTGGTGGACGTGAACCAAGGTGGAAATGAGCATTTGGTTTTTTATCAAAAAATGGGGGTTGGGGATTGGATTCTGATGAGTGAAATCAAAAAATCCGATCTCTACGCTCCTGTCCACACTCTTCAAAGAAATCTGCTATTGATCAGCGCCTGGATCTTTTTGCTGACCATATTGGTCTCTTTCATTCTGTCTTCTAATATCGTCAAGCCCCTGAGGAAATTGACTGATTCGATGAAGCTTGTTGAAAAAGGAAAATTCTCAGAGGCAGAAAAAGGTTTCCCCTCCATTCAGACGAGGAATGATGAAATCGGTTATGCCGTAAAAGCATTCAAGGATACGACCAAGACATTGGAGAAATTGATCAAAACAGAGTATCAGGAAAAGATCCGGAGGAAGGACGCTGAATATAAAGCACTGCTGCTGCAAATCAATCCGCATTTCTTAAACAATACACTTGAAGTAATCGGTGGTTTATCGGCACAAGGGGAAAATCGTAAAGTCATCGATGTGACCGTCCATTTGGGGCGGATGCTCTCTTATTCCCTTGATACAGAGAGGGATGTGGTCACAATAGGGGAAGAGTTGAACTATATGCGCCGCTACATGGAAGTATTAAAACTTCGCCATGAGGAAGCACTGAAAATTGAGATCGAAGAGGATCCGGCACTCGATAAAATAGCCATCATCAAGTTCATCCTGCAACCTCTTGTGGAGAATGCAGTTAAGTATAGCTTTGTACAAAATGATGTGGCTTCTATCGCCATCTTCACGCGGAAAATAGGAGATGAGGCCGTGCTGGTCGTTGAAGATAATGGGATTGGCATTCCAGACGCTGTCATCAAGGAACTTGCAAAGCTTGATCGGAATGAACATGCCGTTCTTGACAGCAGGGGTCAGA
This sequence comes from Rossellomorea marisflavi, assembly GCF_001274775.1. Lineage (GTDB taxonomy): Bacteria > Bacillota > Bacilli > Bacillales > Bacillaceae_B > Rossellomorea > Rossellomorea marisflavi. The sequence goes on along the minus strand of NZ_LGUE01000001.1, from coordinate 1,071,450 downwards.
GCATAGGGCTGAAGAATGTACTTGGAAGATTGAAGCTATCCTACGGGAACCGTTTTTCCTATTCGATTGAAAGGAAGAATCCCGAGGGGACCCGGATCACCCTTAGAATCGGGATGGAGAAGGAGGAGGAAACATGAAAGTCTTGATCACGGATGATGAAGCGCAGGTTCGAAAGGGACTTCTATGGAAGCTCGATTGGGAAAAGGAAGGATTCACGGTTGTAGGGGAGGCGTCAAACGGAAAGGAGGCCCTTCGAATCCTGGAAGAAAAAAAACCAGATATCGTCCTGACGGATGTTAGGATGCCGATCATGGACGGCATTGAGCTGGTGAAAGAAATGTCCACCAGCCATCCGAAGGTCAAGACCATCATCCTCTCAGGGTACGCTGACTTTGAATATGTAAGGGCATCCATGCATGAGGGAGTGAAACGCTATTTGCTGAAGCCTGTGGATCCAGAGGAATTATCTTCAGCGCTGAAGGATATTAAAAACGAATTGGACAGTGAAAGGGCTGAAGAATACCAATCAGATCGAGCAAAAAAAATGATGGAAGATCAACTTGCCGAGATAAGAGAGCAATATCTCCTTCAACTTGTGAGGAATGAATGGGCAGGCTTTTCCATCAGTGAAGAGAAGTTGATGTACCTGGGTTTGGATACATTTTGCAGCGAAGAGGTGAGGTTTCTATCAATTGAGATCAGGGGAAGCATGTCCAGGTCCGACCTCAGGGCACTTTTCCTGCCTTTCCGGATGATCTGTCGGGAACTTGCCGGGGAGAGGGCCATTTCGTTTGTGGACGCAAGTTATCCTCACATGGTTCATTACATAAGCAGGATCAATGATGTGAATGGGCTGGCAACAGAAGTGCAACGGGCAGCAAAGAATTTCCTTGGACTCGAATCAGTGATAGGACTTGGGAAGCCTGTGAGGGGGACGATGGCCCTTAAATCCGGTTATGAAACTTCCATTCTGGCATGGGGGCAAAGCTCGATCAACATAGAGTCTCAAATGATCGATGATAACATGAGGGAGAATGACCCCGATTTTCCCGATGAGGCTGTAAAAGTGCTGAATGCTTATATTGAACAGGGAAATGAAAATCTCCTGCAATCGTTCATTACAAATCTGCTTGAAAGACAGTCCTCGATGATGGATTTTACACTCACAGCGAATAGGATCCTCCTGCATCTCACTATTCTTGCCGGGAAGTATGATCCCAAAAGGACAGAGGTGGGAGATGAGATCTGGAAATGCCAGAAAAGCATATGGGAGCTGACCTCTTATCAGGAAGTGACCCATCAGTTGATTGAGCTATCCCGGCGTATTATAAAAATGGCCAGCAAGCTCAAGGCGCCTGCAAATGGAGAAGAGGTCGTCTCACAAGTCAAAGCATATATGGACATCCATTATGCCACCGAGATGTCCCTTGCAACATTGGCAGGTCAATTCCATATCAATGCGGCCTATTTATCGGAACTCTTTAAGGCACAGGTTGGGCAGAATTTTACGGACTATCTGATTTCACTGCGCATGAAAAAAGCGAAGGAACTTCTTAGTGATACCGGTCTGAAAGTGATTGATATTGCCCATATATGTGGATTTTCAAGTTCAGGTTATTTCAGTACGGTGTTTAAAAAGAAATTCGGTGTGAAACCGATCGATTACAGAAAAGGATTGAGCACTGAAGGAGGAGGAGAGAAGTGAAATGGAAGCTTCCGATCCTGTTGGGACTCATCCTTGCCCTAGGGGCAGCGGGCTACTTTTCCATCGAACCGATTTTCAATGAGGGAGCAAAAGAAGTGGCAACCGCCCCCAAGCATACACCTGAAATCATCCTGAACTTCTGGAGGAATAAGGGTACGGCTCTTGAAAATCAGGCGTACGAAGAACTGGTCAAGACATTTAACGAAGAGCATCCCACCATTGAGGTGAAGATGACTCAGATCACTTATGAGGATTACGAACTGAAGCTTCGCACTGCCATCGCTGCAGGCAATCCACCTGATATCATGACAATTGATACCCCTACGCTTGCCTTGTATGCCAGTGCTGGTGCCCTATCATCAATCGATGATTATATGAGAAGGGAGGGGCAGATAGAAGATCTGGCGGAGCCCACTCTAAAAGGATTGAAGTATAAGGGGGATATTTATTTATCTCCCATCGCGGAGTCCAGCGTTGGTTTGTTTTACAATATCCGACTATTTGAAAAAGCAGGCGTTCCGCTTCCTTCGAAGGACCCGGATGATCCCATGACATGGGATGAGGTAGTCGAAGCGGCAAGTCGGATTTCAGCTCTATCAGATGAAATCATTGGAATCGATCCAGCTCAAGGATTTACCGAAGGAGAATCCCCCGCATACTACAAGATGCCGCTTATTTGGCAATTCGGCGGAGAAATCATGGATCCTCATAATCGCACAGCGGAAGGGTACCTGAATTCACCGGAAAGCCTGAAGGCACTCCAGTTCTTTCAGGATATGTACCAGAGTCAGGGGATAGCCCAAGTTGAGATGCCCCCGGATGCTTTTCAAAACGATCTATTGGGAATGATTGTACAAGGATCATGGATGACGGAAAGCTATGAACAGGATGATCCTCAGTTCAGGCTTGGAAAAGAATATGGCATAACTTCCTTACCAAAAGGAGTTCAGCGGGTTGTTCCAAATGGTGGATGGGCCCTCGGTCTCTCCTCGAAGGCAGCACATCCCGAAGAAGCTTGGGAATTTATCCGCTATGCCACGAGCTATGAGGGTTCTAGACGCTATATTGAGATTACCGGGGATGTGCCGGCAAGGTACTCCGTTACCCAAAGCTTTCCTGAATTGAAGGACTACCCTAAGAATATATTTGTCCATCAGGCCCAGGAGTACTCTAGGAACAGGCCCGTTACATCCGCCTATCCAGTCGTGAGTGAGGCCATACGTATCTTATATGAAGATATAGGAATCGCCAACAAAGATGTTGGTACCGCGGCCGATGAAGCCGTGAAGAAGATCGAAGATGGAATCAAGGATATGGGAGAATGATGGAAGAAAGATGATAGCTATAGAGGGAAGGGACCTGGATGGTCTCTTTTTTTATTTGTCCAGGGCTTTCGGTATGAGCTCATAAGGCAAAGGAGGCACCTTCAAGGCGAAGGAAGACTTGATGGTGCATTGGCTTCGCTTTTCTTTGTCCAGCTCCGGGTGCTTGAGGCTCGAGGTCATAAGTCAAAGTCACCCAAAAAGGCACAGAACGCCTTTCCGGGTGACTCGTCTTATGCTTGTCGGGTCAGCCCAACCCGCCTCCACTTTTCTTTACACCCGAAAATGTTGTAATGTATCAGCCGAAAATAGTGGACGTTTTTAGGTGGAGTATCCTTTAAAGTGAGATTTGTAGAGGGTGATATCGCTTACATTATAGAGAAAAAGGGGGAAACGATGTGCAGGAAATAGCTAAGGCAGGTACCGAACCTGCCGTGTCAGCAAAGCCGCAAAGCCGCTTGAAGGTCAAGTGGTCTTCCATTAAGAGAAACCATCTTCTTTATTGGTTATTGGCACCGGCCATTTTGTTAACCATTGTATTCAAGTACGTACCGATGTACGGTGCATCCATCGCTTTTAAGGACTTCAGCCCGATCCGTGGGATCATGGGGAGTGAATGGGTGGGGTTGAAGCATTTTACAAGCTTTCTTTCTTCCCCGAATTTCATGGAGATCCTTCTTAATACGATCAAACTGAGTTCGTTTGAACTGTTGATCGGCTTTCCGATTCCGATCATCCTTGCCTTGATGCTTAACCAGATCAGGAGGGCGGGTGTGAAGAAGAATATCCAGCTTGTTCTATATGCACCCCACTTCATTTCGGTGGTGGTCATTTCAGGGATGGTATTCCTTTTCCTTTCTCCAACGGGCCCGATCAACGCCATGCTTTCCTTCTTCACAGATAAGCCCGTCTCATTCATGTCAGACCCCGATGCGTTCCGTAGCATCTATATATGGTCAGGTGTATGGCAAGGTGCGGGATGGGCGTCGATTATCTATGTGGCTGCACTGGCCAATGTGGATCCGCAGCTCCATGATGCTGCAACAGTCGATGGAGCATCCCTTCTGCAGAGGATCTGGCATATCGATTTACCAACACTAAAACCGGTAATGGCCGTCCTGTTCATTCTGGCTGCAGGCGGGATCATGGCCATCGGATTTGAGAAAGCATACTTACTGCAGACGTCTATGAATATCCCTTCTTCAGAAATCATTTCAACCTATGTGTATAAGCGGGGACTACAGGCTGGGGATTATTCCTTTGCAACGGCTGTTGGATTATTCAACGCGCTGGTAAACGTCATCCTACTGGTCTTCGTCAACGGGGTGGTCAAGAAGTTGAATGAGGGAGAAGGACTTCTTTAGAAAGGGGAGCATTGAGATGAACAACTATTCAAAATCAGATCGATTCATTCTATTTACCAATAAGATCCTGTTATGCGGCATCGTCGTCGTGGTACTGTTTCCATTACTCTATGTGCTCCTGGCCTCCCTGTTGGAACCGAATGTGTTACTAAGTAAGGGATTGTCCTTGGATTCTTCTGATTGGACACTTGAGGGATATCGGAAGATTTTCGAAGATGGGTCCATTGTGAGGGGATTCATAAACTCCATGCTATATTCAGCGGGTTTTACCTTGGTGACAGTGACGGTCTGCATTCTCGCAGGCTATTCTCTATCATCAGATGAATTGGTCGGTAAGCGATTCATCATGATCTTCTTCTTGATTACGATGTTCTTCAATGGTGGACTGATTCCGACCTACCTTGTGATCAAGAACCTCGGCATGCTGAATACCGTTTGGGCGATCATCATCCCGAACGCCATCAATGTATGGTTCATCATTCTATCGAGAACCTATTTCAAATCAATACCCAATGAACTGAAGGAAGCGGCGAGGATCGACGGAGCTTCTGAATTCAAAATCTTCCTGAAAATTGTATTTCCGCTATCAAAACCGATCATTTTTGTCATTGCACTGTATGCGTTCATCGGCCAGTGGAATTCCTATTTCGATGCCATGATCTATCTTGAAGACAGGGACCTTTATCCACTACAGCTCGTCCTGCGCTCAATCCTTATACAAAATGAAGTACAGCCTGGAATGATCGGGGATCAGCAGGCGGCCGCAGAGCTACAGAGGATTTCAGAAATGATTAAATATTCATCCATTGTACTGGCGAGTCTACCACTCATCATCATGTATCCATTCTTCCAAAAGTACTTTGAAAAGGGTGTAATGGTCGGTTCACTCAAATAATCTCAAGGGGGAAAAGTAAAATGAAGAAATGGTCAAAAACAATGTCAGCTGCAGTGTTGACAGGGATCCTTGTTACTGCCGGGTGTAGCAACAACAGTAAGAGTGCATCTTCCGAAGATTACGAGCTTAAGGATGTCAAATTTCCTTTGAAAGAAGACGTCAGTCTGAAAATCATGACCTCCAGTTCACCACTTGCACCGAATGACCCAAATGAAAAACTGATCCTGAAGAGGCTGCAGAAGCAAACAGGCGTGGAAATCGATTGGACCAATTATACGGCAGGGGAAACCTTCGATGAGAAACGGAATCTTGCTGTCGCAAGCGGTGATTTGCCCGACGCCATCATGAACACAGGATACGGGGATTATGAAATCTTGAAGCTGGCAAAAGACGGAGCGATTGTCCCGGTGGAAGACCTGATTGAAAAGCATATGCCAAACTTGAGAAAGGTCCTTGAGGATGCCCCTGAGTATAAAGCAATGATGACGGCTCCGGATGGACATATCTATTCATTCCCATGGATAGAGGAGCTTGGTGCAGGAAAAGAAAGCATCCACTCTGTCGATGATTTTCCTTGGATCAATGTAGAGTGGCTGGATAAGTTGGGGCTCGATATGCCGACAAATACAGAAGAGCTGAAAGATGTTTTGAAAGCGTTTAAAACGCAGGATCCAAATGGGAATGGAAAAGCAGATGAAATTCCGATGTCGTTCATCATCAACCATGGAGGGGAAGATGTATCACATCTTTTCGGTGCATTCGGTCTAGGGGAGAACGGGGACCATACTGTGGTGACCGACGATGGTGAAATCAAAATGACGGCTTCTGAAGACGGCTATAAGGTGGCCATCCGCTATTTGAATGAACTTTACAAAGAAGGACTGATGGATGTAGAAGCATTTGAACAAGACTGGAATACCTATCTTTCAAAAGGAAAAGAAGGGCGTTATGGTATGTACTTCACCTGGGATAAGGCCAATATCACCGGGATGAACGATACGTATGACCTGCTGCCTCCACTAGAAGGGCCAGATGGGGAGAAAAACGTGACGAGAACAAATAATATGGGATTCGACCGGAATAAAATGGTCATCACATCGGCTAACAAAAATCTGGAGCTTACAGCAAAATGGATCGATCAGTTGTATGACCCTCTCCAGTCCGTACAGGATAATTGGGGAACGTATGGTGATGAAAAACAGCAGAATATTTTTGAATTCAATGAAGCCGATCAAGCATTGAAACACCTTCCTTTGGAAGGAACGGCCCCTGTTGAGCTCCGTGAGAAAACATCCATCGGTGGTCCTCTTGCCATATTGGATGAGTATTACGGACCTGTGACCACCAAACCGGATGATGCTGCATGGAGACTGGGGCTCATGAAGGATGTAATGGTCCCTCATATGAAGGCAGAAAATATCTACCCTAAAGTATTCTTCTCCTTGGAGGACCTCGATAAGTTATCCAAGATTGAAACAGATCTTTTTGCTTATATCAACCGTAAAAAAGCCGAATGGATTACAAACGGCAAGATTGATAAGGAGTGGGAAGCGTACCTGAAGGAATTGGACCGGCTTGGACTCCAAGAGTGGTTGGAAATCAAGCAGGCAGGGTATGATCGAAATCAGGAATAAGATAAAGGAGAATCATAAAGATGACAAATCAGACTGAAAAGGAAGTCTATACTGAAAAATTCCGTCCTCAATTCCACTTTTCACCTAGAGAAAAGTGGATGAATGATCCGAATGGAATGGTGTATTTCGAAGGAGAGTATCACTTGTTCTTTCAATATCATCCCGACGGAAACACATGGGGCTCGATGCACTGGGGGCATGCAGTCAGTAAGGACTTGGTCCATTGGGAGGAGCTTCCCATCGCCCTTTATCCTGACGAACTCGGGACGATCTTTTCCGGAAGTGCGGTGGTGGATTGGCACAATACCTCTGGCTTTTTCAAAGATGGTAAGCCGGGGCTTGTCGCGATCTATACCAATCACGATACCGACCCTATCTCGGGAGACGTCAGGCAGCGGCAAAGTGTCGCCTATAGTGTAGATAAAGGACGGAGTTGGTCAAAATATGAAGGGAACCCTGTTCTGGAAAATGCATCCGAACCAGATTACCGCGACCCGAAAGTGTTCTGGCATGGGGAATCAGGACAATGGGTGATGGTCCTGGCAACCGGTCAATCCATCACCATCTATCATTCTCCTGATCTGTTGCAGTGGACGTATGCAAGCACATTCGGTCATGAAGAAGGATCGCATGCAGGGGTGTGGGAATGCCCTGACCTGTTCCCTCTTGAATGTGATGGAAAAGAACGATGGGTCATGCTCGTAAGCATAGGAGATCATCCAGATACCATTGAAGGTTCTAGGACCCAGTACTTCATAGGGGATTTTGATGGGAAGACATTCATCAATGAAAATCCAGCCGATCTCATTTTATGGCTGGATCATGGCAGGGATAATTATGCAGGGGTGAGCTGGTCCGATCTGCAGGATGAGAGGAGGATCTATATCGGATGGATGAGCAATTGGCGTTATGCAAACGAAGTCCCAACGGATGGATGGAGGAGCGCCATGACGTTGCCAAGGGAGCTTGGTTTGAAGAAGGAGGATTCTGGATATCGACTCGTTCAGCATCCCGTGCGTGAACTGGATGTACTCTCAGGAGCCGGAAAAGAGAAGATGACGCCATATTCACTACATGAAGGGGAAACTTATCAAGAACGGATGCAGACAAATCTTGCTCATCTCCATTTTGAAACGGAGGCGGATACAAATTCGGTCTGGGCCCTGACAATTCGTCATGGAAGGGAAGAAGTGTCACTCTTCACTTGTCGGGTTGGTGAAGGGACCATCACCTTGGATAGGCGCCGTTCAGGGATCCATGCATTTTCAGCGTCGTTCCCGGCTGTTCAATCTGCTGAATATGCAGAAGGGGAACGGGGCGGTTTCCATCTTTATATTGATACTTCATCAATCGAAGTGTTCAGTACAGGCGGTGAACTGGCGATGACCAGTCTCATATTCCCGGAAGGTGAAAGTATAGATTTTGAATTTAAGACCTTGACGGGAAATGTTGTACTAAAAGAATGGAAGGTTTCTCAACTCCGGTCTATTTGGTCTTAAGAGAGTGTTTTTATTACCGTAAACAAATAAAAGACTGCAGGTGCTCCTCCTGCAGTCTTTTTGCAATCAAAATGCTAGCAATGCCATGAACCGGTCTTTTCCCACAGCCGAAAGGAGGAGGGGAAGCCTGGGGCCGTTTTTCTTTCCAAGGATGAGCATGTAGATGGTTTGGAACAGGGCTTTTTGTGCTGATTTCATCTTCTTTTTATCTTCCTGACGACAGATTTCATAAACAGAATGCATGGGGTCGGCTCCCGCAGCGATGGATGCTCGGAATAGGTGGACTTGCCTTTTGGTATCATCAGGGAGCGAAAGGAAGTAATCCATCTGCCTGTCGTCATTCACCTTGAATTCCTTCTCTGGATTCCATTTCTGGATCCAGTGCTTTACCCTTGCGCTGATCTCTTCAAGCTCTTCAGTTTGGACCGTCATTCCCTGATCGCTCAATATGGAGGCAAGCAGATCGGTACGGAAGGATATCAACGGGAGCAGGCCTGCGATTTGATTGAATGGGACCTTTGGACTCGTAATATCAGAGGCGACAAGGTCCATTACTTGCTCCATGACAGGATCATTCAGCGACCCATCCTGATAGGCGGAGAGAGCTCTCTCAAACTCGGAGTGGTTCTTGATCACATCATCATCCAACCCTATATGAAAAGCAGATTCCGGCCGGTGACGGGCGAACAGGAACAGAACGACTTCCGGGGGATATACATCTAATAGATCTTCAGCCTTTAAGACCGATCCTGAAGAACTGGACATTTTCTTGTGTGATCCCTTCTGGCTGATGAACTCGTATGAGGTATAGAGGGGAGCCCTGTAATCAAAGATTCTGTCGGCAATCACCTTCGAGACCGCAAAGCTGCCGTTTTCAGAGGAGTGATCCCTACCGCCAGGCTCAAACTTCACGCCTTCAACAGACCATCTCATGGCCCAATCCACTTTCCAATTCAATTTAAGAAAAACTGAATCAAGTGTTTCCGTTTCTTTCACTCCGCATCCGCATTGATACGTAAGAGTTAAAGTTTCCTCAGAGAATGACTCAATATGAACGTCATCCTTTCTGCACACTTTGCAATAAACCGTCGCAGGGTAAAAGGCATCGCGCTCATCCTCCGATGATCCATTCGTCTTGAACTCCATAAGAATGTCGTAGATTTCCTTCCGTTTTCTCAATGCACGTACAATCGAGGGAAGGTATCTCCCGGACGAATATTCCTTATGTTGATAAACAAACTCAGGGTGTATGTTGAACGTTTTGAGGGATGTTTCAAATTCGTTCTCGAAATGAGCCGCCCATGTTCCCTCTCCAAATGGATTAGGCACTTCAGAGTATGGCTTTCCTAAGTGTTCAGAAAAGGCAACATCAATGTTGGAGGGGATCTTCCTCAACCGATCATAATCATCCCAAGAGAAGATGAAACGGACGTTTTTCCCCATAGCCTTCAACGCTTGTGCCACAAAATGAGTTGTTACTACTTCCCTGAAATTCCCCATATGAACGGTGCCTGATGGGCTGATGCCGGAAGCGAGTGTATAGGTTTCAAGATCAGGATCAGTAAGGATGATCCTTTTGGCTATTTCATAAGCCCAGTGCATGATGAAATCCTCCTTTATCTAAGAACTGGTTTTCAACAAAAAAGCTCCCACCCCCAAGATCGAAATCTTGAGGGCGGAAGCTTACACATCCGCGGTACCACCTCAGTTTACCGTTACAGTCACCTGTACGGCCTTATCAGGTACGGCTTTATGCGATACCCTATCCTTTTAACGGTGGAATCCGCCACATCATCCTTGAGAACTCAATTCCTTGTGGAGCTCAGAGGTTTTTTTCAATAGGATTCTACAGCCCCCTTTTCAGCTACCGGAGGTCTCTTTACTGTTTTAACCCTAGCTACTCGTCTCATCATCGCTTTTTGATTGAATTGATGATAACAGAATATTCCTGATATGACAAGGTGCGTTGAAATTTTTTCACAGGAAGGTCCATGGTGTGACGATTTCATCCAATGATTAGCTGAATGCAAGTGGAATTTTCAGATTTTTTGTTGACGAAAGCGCTCTCAAATGCTATGGTTAAGGCAACAAAAATCACAAATAGAATTTTAAATCACATATGTGATTAAGAGGTGATAGATATGTCTGTTAAGTCGGCAAAGAGGGCGCTGGATATTATGGAGATCCTATCTCATTTCCCACGCGGTTTAACGATCAATGAGGTAAGTCTTAAACTTGGGCTCCCCCAGAGCAGCACATTTAATCTCATCAAGACCCTTACCCAAGAAGGATACCTGTATCAGGATGAGTTGAAAAAATATCGCCTGGGAGCAAAACTGATCAATCTGGGTACTGTAGCGATGGAAAGCCTGGACATCCATCAGATATCCCTCCCGTATCTGAATGTGCTGATGGAACGTATGAATGAAACCGTCTTCATGTCTGTCCTTTCAGGTAATGAGCTCGTATACATAGCAAAAATCCTGAGCAATCGCTCCATCCGGACGACTGCTGAACCTGGTCATGTCAAGCCCCTTTACTGTACAGGTTTGGGAAAAGCCTTTCTCGCTTTCATGCCGGAAGAGGAAAGGGAACGTTTATTGGACGGGATGACCCTGAAGCAGATCACACCTAGAACCGTGACAGATCGGAAGGAGCTTAGGTCCCAATTGGAAACATTCAGGGAACAGGGATACAGTATTGATGATGAGGAAAATGAAGAAGGACTCTATTGTGTGGCAGCGCCGATCTTCGACGCCAGAAGGGACGTGATCGCAGCCATCAGTGTGGCCGGCCCGAAAGAAAGGATGACCATTCGGGGTACTGAAGTAATCAGGGATTTACTTAGCACCTCACAAGCGATCTCACAGAAAACCGGATTCATTCAATAGGAAAGAAGGGATTGGAACAATGGATGTTGTCGCAATTGGCGAAACACTTTTATCATTGACACCTGCAGAAAATGGATTACTTCGACATGCTGAATCTTTGAAGCCGAAAGTGGCAGGTGCAGAAACGAACACGCTCATCGGACTGAGCCGTCTAGGGCATCGAACCGGATGGATCAGTGCGGTAGGAAACGATGAAATCGGCGAGAGGATCGTCGCTACGGTGCGAGGGGAAGGAATCGACACTGCCCATGTGAAAAAAGATGAGGAGCACAACACAGGAATCTTTTTCAAAGAAATCATCGGGGGCGGAGAGGTCAGGGTCCAATACTTCCGCGCAAGATCGGCAGCTTCCCATATGGAACCCGCAGACCTGCCTGCATCCTACATTCGATCTGCAAAATATCTTTATATTACCGGGATCACCCCGGCGCTGAGCGAAACGTGTAACCAGATGATCTTTGAAGCTATTAAACTAGCCAGGGAATCGGGAGTTCGCGTGGTATTCGACCCCAATCTCCGAAGGAAACTCTGGGGTGAAGAGGAAGCAAGGACCACTTTGACATCGTTATGCGAGCTCTCCGATATCGTCCTTATCGGCGGGACCGAAGGCAATTTCCTCTTCGGGACAACGGAAACGGATGAAATTGCCCACCGGTTATTCAAAAGCCCTCAGACCGGTCTCGTCGTTGTCAAGAAGGGAGCAAGGGGTGCCGCCTATGCCCTGCGTGGAAGAGAGGCATTTCAAGTGGAACCATATCCTGTAACAAACGTGGTCGATCCAGTTGGGGCCGGGGATGGCTTCGCAGCGGGATTCCTGTCAGGAATGTTACATGGGTTGAAGACAGAGGAGAGCGTCAGAATGGGATGCGCAGTAGGGGCCATGGTCACCATGGTCAGTGGCGACTATGAGGGTATGCCGGATGAGCGACGCTTGCATTCTTTTCTAAGCAGAGATCGGGAAGATATAGAACGATGAGAAGGAAGGCTGATGAAAATGAAAACGCTTAACAAGATTATCGAAGGAAAAGGAATCGCCATTATAAGGGGGTACCGTACAGAGGATGCCGTCAAGATTGCCCGCGCTTTGAAAAAAGGAGGCGTGACCCTTTTAGAAGTGACGTTGAATTCACCCGATGCCCTCCGCACCATCAGGGAGTTGTCTAATGAGTCCGGAATGACCGTCGGAGCCGGTACCGTTTTGGACGGTGCCGCTGCACAGGGAGCAATCGAAGCAGGGGCGAAATTCATTTTATCTCCCACGTTGAAGGTCGAAACGATCCGGACTGCGAAACGGTACGGGGTAGTCAGTATCCCTGGGGCGTATACGCCTTCTGAAATCTTGACGGCTTTTGAAGAAGGGGCAGATATCGTTAAGGTGTTTCCTGCAACGGCCCTCGGACCATCATTCATCAAAGATATGCAGGGACCGCTTCCTCAAGTCCGCCTTCTTCCGACCGGTGGTGTAACGGTAGAAAATGCAGCAACGTTCTTGGAAGCTGGCGCGATCGGCGTAGGACTCGGGAGTTCACTTGTGCATAAAACAGAATGTGTGGATGAGGCATTCTTAAACGAAATTGAAATGAAGGCCAAACGGTTCAGGGAACTGGCCATGATGAGAGGGGTAAGAACATGAAGATAACAGGATATGAGTTATTCCAAGTACCACCAAGATGGTTGTTCCTTAAGATCGAAACAGACGAGGGAATCACAGGCTGGGGTGAGCCGGTGATCGAAGGAAAGGCAGCATCCGTCAAAGCTGCTGTCGAAGAACTCATGCAGACGCTGATTGGAAAGGATCCTGCCCGCATCGAGGATCATTGGAACATGATGTACCGATCGGGCTTTTATCGTGGTGGGCCCATTTTGATGAGTGCCATTGCGGGCATAGATCAGGCGCTGTGGGATATAAAAGGGAAGTTTTACGATGCACCCGTCCATCAATTACTCGGAGGAGCCTGTCGTGATTCGATCAAAGTGTATTCATGGATCGGGGGAGACCGCCCGAGTGATGTTGGAAAAGCGGCTAAAGAAGTAGTGGATCGGGGATTTGAAGCAATCAAGATGAATGGTACCGAGGAGCTTCAATACATCGATTCCCATCAGAAGATCGATCAGGTTCTTGAGAGGGTGGCGGCCATCAGGGAAAGCGTGGGACCGTACGTCGGCATCGGGATCGATTTCCACGGAAGAGTACATAAACCGATGGCCAAGATTCTGGCCAAAGAACTTGAACAGTTCCGCCCGATGTTCATCGAGGAACCAGTCCTGCCTGAAAACAATGAGGCGCTCCGAGAGATTGCTGCTCATACGAATATTCCCATCGCCACAGGAGAGAGAATGTTCTCCAGATGGCAATTCAAGCCGTTGTTGACGGATGGATATGTAGATATCATTCAACCGGATCTTTCCCACGCAGGGGGGATCACGGAGTGCAAGAAAATCATTTCCATGGCAGAAGCCTTTGATGTAGCGGTAGCACCCCATTGTCCTTTGGGTCCGATTGCCCTCGCAGCCTGTCTCCAAGTGGATGCGACTTCCCATAATGCCGTCATCCAAGAGCAGAGCCTCGGCATCCATTATAATGTCGGAAGCGATCTGCTGGATTATATCGTCGATAAGGACGTGTTCCGTTATGAAGAAGGATTTGTAGAGATCCCTCAAGGACCCGGGCTAGGTATCGAAGTGAACGAAGAGGTGGTAAGAAAGATGGCGGCCGAAGGGCATGATTGGCATAATCCAATCTGGAGGCACAAAGACGGCTCCATCGCGGAATGGTAAGGGAAAAGGTTGACTGACAAAAGGGAGGGATTCACATGGATTCAGGAACAACGTTGATACTTATTACCGTATTAGGAATCGCACTGCTATTATTTTTAGTTATGAAATCAAAGCTTCAGGCATTTGTAGCACTGCTCATATCGAGCTTATTCATCGGACTCTTATCTGGAATGGAGCTGCAGGAAGTCATTGCCTCCATTGAACAGGGTATGGGAGGAACATTGGGGTTCATCGCAGTCGTTGTGGGCCTTGGTGCCATGTTCGGTGAAATGCTCCGGGTTTCCGGGGGAGCAGAACGTCTGGCGATTACACTGGTGAATAAATTCGGGGAGAACAAAGTACAATGGGCACTCGGTTTGACCGGCTTCATTGTCGCCATTCCCGTATTTTTGGATGTTGCACTGGTTATTTTGATCCCGATTGTTTATAGTCTTGCACAGAAAGCAAAAAAATCGACGCTTTATTTCGGAATCCCATTGCTGGCGGGACTTGCTGTGACACACAGCTTTGTCCCTCCTACACCTGGACCGATTTCAGTTGCGTCCATCCTCAATGCAGATCTGGGATGGGTCATCTTATTCGGATGTCTCGCGGGTATTCCGGCCATGATTTTGGCAGGACCTGTGTTCGGCCGGTACATCGGGAATAAAATCGATGTTAAAGTACCGGATTTCATCGATCAGGAAGAGCTCCAAAAGTTCAAGAATGAAAAAGATCTTCCAAGCTTCGGTATGATTTTCATCCTGATCATGATTCCATTATTCTTGATCCTTCTCAATACAGTGACGGGACTGGTTTTACCAGAAGGGAACACTGCGAGATCGATTCTTACTTTTATAGGTCATCCGTTCATCGCTCTGACGATCTCAACGCTATTGACGTTTTACTTCCTTGGGACGAAACGGGGTTATTCAAAGGACGATATTCAGAATATCGCAACAAAATCCCTGGAACCTGCTGGGATCATCATCCTCATCACAGGTGCAGGGGGAGTGTTCAAACAAACCTTGATCAATAGTGGTGTAGGGGATGTACTGGGTGAAATGATGGCAACGTCCAATCTGCCGCTTGTCGTCGTAGCATTTATTATTTCAGCATTCGTCCGTGTAGCACAGGGGTCCGCCACCGTCGCCATGATCACGGCAGCGGGCTTGATGTCTCCGATCCTTGGAATGGTGGAAGTGTCCCAGCCGATGCTTGGATTACTTGTCATTTCCATTGCGAGCGGAGCGACCGTATTCTCTCATGTCAATGATTCAGGATTCTGGCTCGTCAATCGTTTCTTCGGTTTGACGGAGAAGCAGACCTTACAAACATGGACCGTCATGGAGACGATCATCGGATTCGTAGGATTCGGTGTAGTGTTCCTTATCAGTTTCTTCGTTTAATCGAAAATAAAGCCCGGAATCCTGTAACCACACAGGATTCCGGGCTTTTGAGTTATAAGCTGCATTTAAGGATCCATAATAAAAAGGGGATGGGACAAAACTAAAAGAGGCCCCTTTAATACCGCTCATGATCTCCGTGCAAGACTACGCTTTCCGCGGGTAGCCCGTGAGCCTCCTCGGCAGGCCTGCGGGGTCTCACATCAGCTACTCTTCCCGCTGGAGTCTTCGTCTTGCACTCCGATCAACCGCTGGAAACGATGAAATTTTAATGTTCATTAAACAAATGATCCGGGTTTTACTATGACTAGAACATATTTGTCTCAGCCTCTTTACCGTTTAGAATATGATGCCCAGCAGGGAAAATACAATGACAGCTGAGAATAGCAGTGTCATGTGAAGTAAAGAATAAAAGAACATGGTATTTGCCCATTGACGCTGTTCCATTTTACGTCTTCCGTAGATGCTAAGAACGAGCCATCCCGCACTGAGCACAAGTCCGATCGTCATGAGGGTGATGCTCACGGGGATGAGAAGGAGACTGGCCAGTGCCAACACCACGAGATACACATTCGTTTGCATGACAGTACGCTTGAATCCTTTCACAACAGGCAACATTGGTACATTTGCTGCTTTGTAATCATCATGCTTCCTGATTGCGATGGCATAGAAATGTGGCATCTGCCAAATCATGCTGATGACGAAGAGGCTGATGATAGCCGGATGATCGATGGAAGAATGGACGGCGGTCCATCCGATCAGGACGGGCATGGCTCCGGAAATACTCCCTATCTCCGTATTATAGATTGTTCGTCTTTTGCTCCACATCGTATAGGGAACGACGTAGAAGAAGAGGCCGAGTAAGCCGAATAGAGCGGCCATAGGTGTCGTAAGTGCCAAAAGCAGCAATCCCACCAGGGCCATGCTGATCGCCATCCACAGGACTGTAATCGGCTGAATATCACCGGTGACGGTAGGACGGTTCTTAGTCCGCTCCATAAGGATGTCGATATCCCGGTCATAGAGATTGTTGAATGCACCGGCAGCACCAATCACCAAGGCAGACCCAAGAACGGCCAAAATGATATTAGGCAAATTCTCGATCAAATTCAAATTGAACGTATAAAGCGCCAGTGTCAATCCGGCGACCATTGGAATCAAATTGGACTTGATGATCCCGGTCTTGATGGTTTGAGTCAAGACCTCAGTATATGCGCGTTTCGTTGGTAAAACGTGCTCTTGAGTTTTCATTATTATCATCTCACTTAGCTGGATTCTATGAAGATAGTAATTCGGTTTGCACATACCGAAAAGAATATATATACTATATGGTATATTAATAGTATATTCGTAAACTGTCAAGAAATCAGGAGGGCATCATGAATAGAAGAATGACGCAAGAGGAAAGAAGGAACGAGACAAGACAAGCACTTCTAGGTGCAGCAATGGAACTATTTGCACAAATGGGTTTCCACGGTACTTCCATAGACAAAATCTCTGAAAAAGCAGGATATAGCAAAGGTGCCTTTTACGCCCATTTTGATTCAAAGGAGAATCTGTTCCTGATAATCCTTCAGCAGCAAATGGAGGGATACGTGAATGACATCGAATCCATCCTTGTGCAACAGGCTTCCATTGAAGACTTTGTGATAGCTATGAATCAGTACTATGAAAAACGGAAAACTCTCGAACAATCATCCTGTTTGCTTAACATAGAATTCCTACTTTACGCCATGAGGGATCCTTCCGTAAAGGAAAAGTGGTCTAACCTCATCCAAGCCTCGGTCGATCAGATTGCTTCAGGCATCAAGAAGCTCCTGGGGGATGTGTATCCTTCTAAAGAGCTGACGCCGGAAGAACTTGCCTGGGCAATCTTATCATTGGAGAATGGGATATCCATCTACTCCTTCATCCGGCAGGATCAGATTCCATCAAAATTGTATGAAAAAACATTGAAAGATCTCTTGATCTGTTAACATTGGCTGTCACTACTCATTGAACACTATTCATTATACCAGCTCTACATACAGACAGAGCAATCTGGATGTGACATTTCTCTAAACAATCGAATCTACCATCTTCGGAGGCAGACATGGAAAAGTGGATTATTGAAAGCATGGAACAATACGGTTACCTTGGGATTTTCTTATTGGTGGCACTAGAAAATATCTTCCCACCCATCCCATCTGAGATCATCCTGACGTTCGGCGGGTTCATGACGACAACGAGCAGTATGACGATTCCGGGCGTCATTCTCGCATCTACTGCAGGTTCTGTGGCAGGGGCCATCATCCTGTATGGGATCGGAGTATTACTCTCAAAAGACAAACTTGAACGGATTGTAGATAGATGGGGGCACATTCTCAGAGTCAAAAAGGAAGATATAAGAAAAGCAGATGGATGGTTTGACCTTTATGGGTATCGCGTCGTCCTCCTTGGACGCATGGTGCCGTTGATCCGAAGTCTCATTTCCATTCCTGCAGGAGTTGCAAAGATGAAATTCATCTACTTCCTCCTCTTCACCTTTATCGGTACATTGATATGGAATACCGTTCTTGTATGGGTGGGATCGGCTGTTGGAGATTCATGGGACAGCATCGTTCAATATATGGACGTATATTCTTCCGTCGCCTATGTGCTCATTGCACTCGTACTGATCTATTTTGCATACAAGTGGATGAAGCGATTCAAGAAGAAGTAAACGTTGCGACCAGGGCCTGGTCGTTTTTGTGTGGAACGGAATCCTGCTGGCTATACTACACATAAGGAGGAATGAATGCATGGCATCAAAGAGTGAGAGCTTGGAATGGAAATACAAGAAACTTGAGAGGCTGCTCGCTTCCACCCTTCAGTATTTGTCTGATGATGAAGTGGAAGAAATTGATCTCGAGTATCTGATGGAGCATACGGAGGGACTCCGAGAGTGGTGGCAGGAGTACCGGGAGGAAAACAAGAAAGCATTGGAAAAGGAAATTCAGCATCTTCTTCCTTCTCTTTCTCTTGAAGAACTAGAGGATTTAAGGGCAAAACTGAAAAGATGAAACGCTTATCACAAGGTCTTGGAGTTTGATGAACAAAGGGTGAACAAACGTTTACAATTAGGTTACAACTGCACATTATAGTTGGAACCCCCACCCATCAATCTGTTATAATCGGGATAGTTAGAGAAAGGGGCAGGGGGCCATGGAGCTGCAAAATTTAAGCACAGAAGAGATTGAACTCTGTTACCGCGCCGATCCATTCGAGATGACCCGGTCAATCTTAAAAGAGGACCTCAGGGGGCTTGAAATCATCTCGATCAAAGGGATTGAAAAGCGAAACCTGCTTCCGAAAGAAGTCGTCAATGTACTGTTGATTTATTTCTATCAGGAATTTGCTGGCCAGGTATATAATCGCACCGATTTGATCAAACTTTACAATTCCTGGGCATCAAATAATGTCAATACATTCAATGAAGCCGTCCAGATGGCGAAGGAAGATATCCGACAGCACCTTGGCCGCTGATTATGAACGTTCATAGATTTGAAAAGAGGCTGGGACAAGAGTGTTTTAGTCATAGTAAAACCCGAACTATCTTGCCTGAGATAGTTCGGGTTTTTCATTTGTTTCATGACCATTACTATACCATTACTATTTACTTGTTCCTAGCGGTTGATTGGAGTGCAAGACGAAGACTCCAGAGGGAAGAGTGGCTGATTTGAGACCCCGCAGGCTTGCCGAGGAGGCTCACGAGCTACCCGCGCGCAGTCTTGCACGGAAATCATGAGCGGTATAAAGAAGCCATACTGATCGTCAGGACCTTTTTTGTTTTTCCCAATCTCTTTTTGTTCCAAAGATTTTTATCTTTTGTTTACTTTTAGTAGAGCGTGCCAGCGCCCTTGTATAAGGAAGAGAAAATGCATAAATCGTGTCCTGTTTTATTATCAGATTATATTGAATAATAAAACAGACGTTGGTATACTGTGAAAATCATATCGAAGGAGGAATAGATTGTTGATCAACTACCATAATCGCATATTTACAGCTGTTGAAAACTCAGAAAACGGAGAGGTATCGACACGCACCATTTTCAAATACCGGCAGGAAGGAGATCTTCTGACAGGTTCCTATGAAGGAGGGGATATACAAAAAGGCTTCCTTATCGGATTGGTGGGCGATGATGGGTGTCTTGACTTCCGGTACAATCATGTGAATGTGAATGGAGCCATCCGGGGAGGGATATGCCGTTCTACTCCTGCTGTTTTGGAGGATGGCCGAATCGAGCTGAAGGAAGAGTGGGAATGGCTGGATGAGGCAAGATCGAAGGGGCATTCTGTGATCAGGGAAATCAAGGTGACCGACCGTTGACCATCGTACATACGAAGTTTTGGACGCTATGCTTGATCAAGGACGGAGATCGGGTACTGCTGATCGACCGGCAGCATGATGATTTTAAAGGCTTCATTCCACCGGGTGGCAAAGTAGAGTTTCCTGAATCCTTTACAGAAGCCGCCATCCGCGAGGTGAAGGAAGAGACCGGTCTTGAAGTAAAGAACCTGCAATACAAAGGGATTTATGAGTATGTCAACCCTGAGAGAATGGAAAGGTTTATCATCTTTAATTATCTTGCGACTGAGTTTACCGGAGAACTCTTGAAAAAACCGGCGGAGGGCATCCCCACGTGGATTGCCCTGTCCGACGTTCCAGGACTCCCTATGCAGGCTTCCATCAGGAGGCGATTCCCTTACCTGTTGAGAAAAGGTACATTCGAGATACATGTGACATGGGATGAATCCAGAGGTTGCGAGGGTGATGTCAGTATAACTGTCACATGAAGGAGTCAAAGACGAGCACGTTAATAATGGAAGCGGGACAAGAATTGAAGGAATTGCTGCTGAGTTTCATGTGGATATTTCCAAAGGGAGTATGCATTTGCTTCCGGTAGTTCAAAAGAATGGACTGGAATTTCCATCAGTCTCCCTTCAAGAAGTTCCCTTCTGACTGTGGAAGACGGCAAAAACGATACGCCAAGCCCCTCGGTAATGAATCGTTTGGTAATGTGAATCTGTGACACCTTCATCATCTTGGAGTTGGGGTAAAAATGTTTCAGGATCTCGCACAGTTCCTCCCAATAGCCTGGATGATTATGGGTGAGGATCCTCGCATGGTGGAGAACTTCTTCTTCATCGAGGGGAAGGGCGGATTCAAAATCTCTCCCATCATGCGGTGCAACAAGCATGACCCGGTCCGAGTAGAGTTTTTCGCTTCCCACCTCTTTATGAAGGGAGGGAAGACAGGACAGCCCGATATCAACTTCTTCGTTCATGACGGCGCGTTCAATATCATTGGACTCGATGATTTTCACGTCCACTTCAACGTACGGATATTCGTTCATGAATCGTTTCAATACGGCAGGCAGGATGGTATCGGCTATCAAAGGAGAGATGGCAATCTTCAATGCAGCGGTATACCCTTGCATGAAGGATCGCATCTTCTTCAATCCATCTTCATGAACCCTCACCATCTCTTTGGCTTCCCCCACAAAGTATCGACCTGCTTCGGTCAATGCCACCTTCTTGTTGCTCCGTTCAAAAAGGGCCACACCCAGCTCTTTTTCCAACTGTTTGATATGGACCGATACAGATGGCTGAGAGATATACAATTGTTCAGATGCCTTTCTGAAATTGCGTGTCTGGGAAGCGACGATAAACGTCCGTAACCAACTCAACTCCAACAGAATTCCTCCCTGATTAAAAAAAGTAATTAACTCATTTAAATATATATAATGTTCTTAATTGATACTCTACTATAAACTGAGAGTAATAACCAGTTAGGAGTGAAGAGCATGTATCAACCGGGTTTGAAAGGAATCGTCGCAGCTCAGACAGCCATCAGTCATATTGATGGAGAGAAAGGTCTTCTTATCTATAGAGGACATGATGTACGGACTCTTACAGGAAGATGTTCATTTGAAGAAGCTGCTTATCTTCTTTGGTATGGGAGGATGCCCTCTACAGAAGAAGCCGACCATCTGGGTGAGGAGTTAAAAACCAACCGGACGCTATCTGAACCTATGCTTGATATTCTTACACATCTTCCTGTAAACATGGATCCCATGAGCGTACTAAGAACCGTGCTATCAGCTGAAGGAGGTACAGAATATGTATGGAAGCCAACTCTGGATCAAGCAGTACGGATTACGGCGCTGATTCCGACCATCATTGCCTACAGGGAACGTCATCTGAAAGGGGCAGCTTTCATAAAGCCTCATGATGAATTGGGACATGTTTCAAACTATCTTTATATGCTTACCGGCATGGAACCCGATCATGCTGTTTCCCAGGCGCTTGAAACCTATATGATCCTGACGATGGAGCACGGGATGAATGCTTCCACGTTTTCTGCCAGAGTGACGGCATCTACTGAATCGGATTTGATTTCGTCTGTCATTTCAGCAATCGGCACGATGAAAGGCCCCCTTCATGGAGGGGCACCCACTGGGGTTATCGCTCTTCTGGAGGAGATAGGGACTGAAGAAAACGCGGAGAGTGTGATCCGGAAGAAGATTTCCCAAGGGGAGAAATTGATGGGGTTCGGTCACAGGATCTATAAGACGCGTGACCCCCGTGCAACCGCCCTTAAAGGAAAGTTGCTCGAATTCCACGGTGAAAATGAAGAGCTTGACCTCGCTATTGCAATTGAAGACATTGCGGTGAACCTTCTTGAGAAACTGAAACCGGGCAGGGGGCTATACACGAATGTGGAGTATTACGCCGCATCAATCATGAGAGCCATCCATCTCCCCGATCATCTTTTCACTCCGACGTTTACAGCGGCAAGGGCGGTTGGATGGACGGCCCATGTACTCGAGCAATCCGAAAATAATACAATATTCCGGCCGCAGTCTGATTACATCGGAACCCTAGTATAGAACCAGATGCTGCCATGGAATAAAGATAAGGTCCTCCATTAGGAGGGCTTCTTTTTGATGGACAAACATATGGGTGATACGGAAGGAACGGACATATGCCAGATTTGGATGAAAACATGATCAAAAAACACATTTTGTCAAAAAAAGATGAAATTAGACATGATTTTTAGGATATTTATGGTAAGTTATAAGAGAGCACTATACGAATATAAAGAATGGGGGTGAGTGCCTTGAATGTGATACCTGTTAAGGAGCTGAAAGTCAAGGAACGTGTGGGCTTTTTCCTCAGACACTGGGGAGGCACAGAGATGGTCATCTCTACTGGCATCCATGATTGTGTCAATTTGGATGGGTTTGCTTGTTTAGAAGACAGCGAGATCCTTGGACTCATCACCTTCGTGATGGGAAATCAAGAGTGTGAAATCATTTCATTGGACAGCCTGCGTGAAGGAGTCGGCATCGGTTCGTCCCTTCTTGGAAAGGTGGAAGAGGAAGCCAGCATCAATGGGTGCCTCTCCCTGTCTGTTATTACGACAAATGATAATCTCCATGCACTCGGGTTTTACCAGCGAAGGGGATTCCAATTAGTAGACCTTAAATGCAACGCTGTTGAAACAGCGAGAATTCATAAACCTTCCATTCCATATATAGCGGAAAACGGAATTCCCATAAGGGATGAGATTCTATTAAGCAAGCACCTTTGAAACCATCCAATGACCCCATTAGTGGAGGAGGATAAGCATGGAGTATATGTTATTAGTCGCTATTGCATTCATACCATTCATCATCTCGATTTCATTGACCATCTACTCCAGAACGACCGTCTCCATCGCCCTAGCCTGCTTCCTGGTGCTGCTCGGTGCTTGGCAGCTTGAAATTGCAGCCCTCTATGCAGATGGGCTCCTACCAGAATCGGTGATTGATCGCTTGTTCAGATTTTTCAGGATCGGTCCGATACTGATCATGCCGATCATCTATTATTTCATTTATTATCTGGTAAGTGAGCATGAAGAGTTGAGACGCTACAGGAAATGGATCAACCGGACCAGCCTGAGCATCATGATCGGATACAGTATCCTGGTCTACATCATCAACTTCACGGACTATGGTGTCACTTCCTATATGGTTGCCCCTGGGAGGGTATATTCACCTACCCACTGGCTTCCGGTCTATGGATCACTGAACTGGACGTTCCTCCTTAATATTTTTCTTGTTTTCGTTCACACATTCCTGCTACTCAGGGTCACCATCTTGATGAAGGATCCGATCTATAAACTCTTTTATGGAAAACTGATCATCGGGGCACTCTTTGTATTCTTGAATGGAGTGACAAGTGGATTTGGTGTATTCCCCTTATTCTTTTCAAGTTTCAATTCGATTTTGGTTGCCATCCTCTTATTCGTCGGATTCTTTCAGATGCAGACAGCGCGTGTAAAACAGGCAAACGCACGATTGGCGAAACAGAGTGAACTCTTGGAAGCCATTATGAATCTTAACCCGAACTATTTGATCGTCATGAACCAATCGAATCAGATCATCAAGGTCAATCAATCTGCTGAAAAGCTCTGGGATGTGAGCAAGGATGAACTCATCGGAGAAGATTTCAGCGTAGTGGCAGAACCTCCATACTCAATCAACCCATTGCGTAAAGACGTGCAGAGATTCGTGAATAAAACGGGGAGATCGTACTATATCCAGTGGGGATTCCAAAAATTAGATCAAGCGGAGAAGGAATATCACACTCTGTTCTATGGGATCGACTTCTCGAAACAAAAAGAGAATGAGCGGTTGTTGCTGGCCTCTGAAAAATCAAAAGTCATCGGGGAACTTGCAGCAAGCATCGCCCATGAAATCCGGAATCCATTGACCACCGTCAGGGGATTTATACAATTATCAAAGGAAGTCCAGAAAGAAAAAGGGTATGAAGATATCGTCCTTGAAGAAATCGATCGCATCAATGAGGTCTTGAAGGAATTACTGCTTCTCGCCAAACCCGAAGCGCAGGTGGAGCAAAACGGTGATAGTACCACCTCCATATCCGTTGTTCATGAGGTCAATACCATCAAGCTTCTGTTCGAGGCCATTGCCTTGGAACAAAATAAAAGCATCAGCATTTACCATACACTTGAGCAGGGACACCTTGCCCGATTCGAGAAATCCCATTTCAAACAGGTGATCATCAATATATTGAAGAACAGTTTTGAAGCACTCCCGAAAATGGGGAAAATCAAAATCAAGATTGATGAGAAAAACAGAAAAACGAGGATCCGCATCCTGGATAACGGACGGGGTATTGCGAGAGAACGACTATCCCGAATCGGTGAGCCGTACTATACCAATAAAGAAAAGGGCACAGGGATCGGTTTGACGATCTGCTTTAAATTGATCGCGGATTATGGTGGACAAATGAAGGTGAAAAGCAAGATCGGATGGGGGACGGTCGTCACCATCACCCTTGAACCGGTTGCGAAGGAAAGTATA
Organism: Rossellomorea marisflavi; assembly: GCF_001274775.1. GTDB lineage: Bacteria > Bacillota > Bacilli > Bacillales > Bacillaceae_B > Rossellomorea > Rossellomorea marisflavi. Next base: position 1,046,586 of record NZ_LGUE01000001.1, on the reverse strand, counting down.
GTATTTCATGGAGAATCAGACGGTAGGAGCACAGTGGTGTGAACAGTTGGGAGAAAGCATATCGTAAAACGGACAACCTTTGGGGGGATAGGGTTGATCGTTCCCTAATAGAATACAGTTCTCTCCTCAATGATGGAGATCCCGTTTTAGACCTCGGGATGGGAGAAGGAAGGAACGCGCACTATTTCGCTGCTAAAGGGCATCCCGTCACAGGTGTCGATTATTCTTCCTCAGCGGTCAGGCGCTGCCAGGAGCTCTGCATTGAGTCGGGATTTGAGATGGAAACGATCGTAGCTGACATGACGCAATTTCCCGTCCCCTCTTCATCGTATTCGCTGATTATCATAAGCAATGTACTGAACTTCTTCCATCCAGATGAGATCCAACGAATCATTCAAAAGGCGATCAGTGGCCTTGTTGTGGGGGGCATGATCTATATTCAAGCCTTCAATCGAAACGATCCTGCATATGCCAGAAATGAGAAGATGGCGAAAAAAGTAGATCAAGGTACCTTCTATAGAGAGAAGAATGATACGTACATTCATTTCTTCACCTTGGATTCACTCCTTGATTATTTCACAGGTTTTGAAGTGCTAGTGGTGACTGAATCCTACCGACTGGATCTTACACACGGAGAGCCCCATCATCATGGCATCATTGAGATGCTGGTCAGGAAGCAAGCAGGATGAAAGAACAGATCCGCTCCGTGAAGGTCCGGGGTGCAGCTATGGAAGTATGGGAAATGGGAGAAGGACCTCCGGTGATCATCTTGACTGGCATGAATTCGTCTATTTGGGAATGGCATGCTGTTGTACACGCTCTCTCTGTACAGCATCGTGTCATTCTATTTCATCGTCCCGGTCTTGGTAAGAGTGAATTAGGTGAGGCGATCCGAAGGACCGGAGCCCTGACTGAAGAACTGGCTGAGCTGCTTCCTTTGCTTTCGGTCCATGAGCCTGTAGTGCTCATCGGACATTCTTATGGAGGCTTATGTGCCCAGCATTTCGCCCGCTCGCACCCCCTCATGATCAAGGCGCTTCTTCTCGTGGATTCAACATCGGTCAACCTTCACCGACTGGATGCCCTCATGCTCCCTGTGATGGACGCAGACGATGATGCTGCATGGCTCGAAACCTGCCGCATCTATAGTGAGAAAACCTCTGAAGAACTTAAGGACCTTATTGCCCCCGGTTGTGTTCCTGGCCTGCCCACCTTACTGAATGAAAAGCTCCAAGATTTCCAGTGGAATCCCATCATGTATGCGGCCATGTACTCAGAGGTCACATGGTGGAAGGAAGATGCGATGATTATGAAAAATGGTCCTGGATTCCCGCAAATTCCGTTGACCGTCATTGCCCGTGATAAAGAATATGTCATCCGGCAGGAAGATGGACTCCCTGAGTGGGAGAAAAGAATATTTGAAACCCTTTGGGAAAAGCTGATGTATGAACAGTCAGAGCTGACTGACGACAGTCGGTTCATCATAGCGGAAGAATCAGGACATGCCGTTCATCTTGATCGGCCCGATGTCGTCGTGGAAGCCTTTCATCATATAGCGGAGAAGGTGCAGGTAAATGAAGGTGCTGGTTGATCTCGTTTTGTCCATTGATGGGACACATATGAGAAAAGGCGGGGAATTTGAGGTGAGGAAGCGACCGGATGTCCCGTTACTGGTTTGCCGATGGATCAATCAGATCAAGATGGATACCGGATACAGAGAAACGGAAATTGTCAGCGTATATCTGGACGGAGATGAAGATGTAACGGAACAAGTCAGGCTAGCTTGCCGATAAATGAGCGGTTATGGAAGATGGACCGCTTCAAGGGGCTGAGCTTTACATTGACAATACAGAACAATGGGAGGTCGATACAATGATCAAAGCGGTTTGTTTTGACCTTGATAATACTCTCCTGGACAGGGATAAGTCGCTTCATAGCTTCCTGGAGGATCAATACGCACGGTTGAATATGTTTGAACATGTGGAAAAGGACCCCTTCATGGATCGCTTCATCGAGTTGGATGATCGGGGTTATGTATGGAAGGATATCGTTTATGAAACCCTGATTCGGGAATTCGACCTGAGGGGGTGTACCATAGAAGAGCTTCTGTCTGATTATCTAACCCATTTTCACCATCACTGCATCCCCTTGGGCCCAGTGGAAGAGGTGTTGAAGGAACTGCGTGCACGGGGGATGCTGATCGGGATAATCTCAAATGGATTCCATCAGTTTCAATCTGACAATCTAAAGGCGTTGTCCATCCATCTATATGCACATACAATCCTCATTTCAGAATCGGAAGGGCTGCGCAAACCGGATAAGAGAATCTTTCAATCGATTGCCGGCAAAATGGGCGTGAAGGTTGAGGAATGCGCATTTGTGGGCGACCACCCCATCAATGATGTGAAGGGTGCCAAGGATGCAGGTATGACCTCGATTTGGCTCCGGGGTGATGGGTACAGCGTACCGGATCATGCAGATGCCATCATCGATCAGCTTCCTGATCTCATGGGTGTTTTGAGAAATCTGGACGTTGAAAGGCCAACCCTGCCTAGGCATAATTCCTCCGAGTCTATATAAATGAAAGCTTGCCTGATGATTGATATTGTGCTATTATTGTGAAAATTCGAGGTGTTTCTTATGACTTTATTCATTCAGACACAATCCCATCATCATATCAAGTAGCCTTGCCGGTTGTTTTTTTAAAAACCAGGAAGGCTATTACCCATTGAACCGCATCTGACTCTAGTCTCTACTTAGATCAGCTGCGGTTTTTTGTGTTCTGGATAAGGGGCCTTTGAATTAAAAAGGAGGATGACATAATGAGAAAGATGGATTATCAGAATGTAAGAGGAACAGCAGATTATTTGCCTGAAGCTGAAGGAATCCGAAGAAAGGTGAGGAATACACTGGAAGACGTGTTCATACAATACGGCTGCAAGCCGTTAGAAACGCCGATACTCAATTATTCGGATTTGTTGGCCTCCAAATATGGGGGTGGGGCGGAAATCTTGAAGGAGATGTACGTGCTGAGCGACCGGGGGGGACGCGATCTTGCCCTGCGTTATGATTTAACGATCCCTTATGCCAAAGTAGTGGCTATGAATCCGACGTTGAAAATGCCGTTTAAACGCTATGAAATCGGTAAAGTGTTCAGGGACGGCCCAATCAAAAAAGGAAGGATGAGGGAGTTCACTCAGTGTGATGTAGACGTCACTGGGGTCGATTCATGTGTAGCAGAAGCAGAGCTTATCATGATGGCACTGGATGCGTTCGACCGGCTGGAAATGGAAGTGATCATCCAATACAATAACCGGAAGCTGCTTGCAGGCATGCTGGAATCCTTCGGTATCCCTCCTGAGAAAAGTGGGGAAGTGATCCTCGTCCTGGATAAATTGGAGAAGATCGGCCTGGAAGCATGTGAAGAGGAACTGAAGAAAAAAGGACTTAGTGTCGTAGCATTAAAAGAAACAAAGCAATTCATCTTGGATTCCCCCACTTGCTTGGAGTACTTTTCACCCTATATAGAAAAAAACACATTGATCTCTGAGGGGCTGGCGGAACTGAGAGAGCTGGTGCAACTCCTTGAAGGTTTGGGATTGAAAGCTCAGTGCCAATTCAATCCATACCTTGCAAGGGGACTGGACATATATACGGGTACCATCTATGAACTTTTCATGAAGGACGGCAGCCTGGGATCGAGCATCGGAAGCGGGGGGCGCTATCATAATGCCATTGCCGGCTTGAAAGGGGAGGAGGGGGGATCCTATTCCACTGTCGGAATCTCCTTCGGCCTGGATGTCATTTTAACAGCCCTTTTGGAAAAGGAAGAAACCAGCCCTGAACCTTGGGTGGATTACTTGATCATTCCGGTCCAAGAAATGGAGCACTCCTTCAGGATGGCGCGTGTACTCAGACAAGAAGGGAACAGGGTCGAAGTGGACATGTCTGGTAGGTCCATAAGAAAAAGCATGGACTATGCCCGTAAGGCAGGGATCCCTTTTGTGGCGGTGATAGGAGAAAGGGAAGTTTCAAACCGGAGTTGCATGGTCAAGGATATGATGACAGGAAATGAGTCAGAATGGGTGTTCAGATGAACTTCAGAACAATCGGGGAATGCTGCAAAAAGATGATTTTATTTAAATTTTGCCAAAACTAGTTTATCATATGATAGAGAATGTCCATTGCTTGAAAAGGAAGGTACCCTATGTCAATTGAATCAGAACAGAACATTACCAGGATACATATTGAAGACAAAGAATTCATCCTCATCGGCACGGCCCATGTTTCCAGGCAAAGCGCCGAGCAGGTCAAGGAGGTTATTGAGCGGGAAAGGCCGGATACAGTGTGTATTGAGCTTGATGAACCGCGCTATCAATCCATTGTCGAAGGAGACAAATGGAAGCAGACGGATATCTTCCAAGTAATAAAGGAGAGAAAAGCAACCCTGCTCCTTATGAATCTTGCCATCGGATCATTCCAGAAGCGGATGGCCAAACAGTTCGGGATCAAACCGGGGCAAGAAATGATTCAGGGAATCGAATCTACCAAAGAGACGGGCGCCGAGCTGGTGCTGGCCGATCGAAATATCCAGGTCACGTTTTCACGGATCTGGAATAATCTCGGATTCACCGGTAAAGCAAAATTGCTCACCCAGATCATTTTCAGCATCTTCAGCGATGAAAGCATCACAGAAGAAGAACTGGAGCGGATCAAATCAAAGGATATGCTTGACTCCATGCTCAATGAATTCACGCAGGTGTTCCCGCAGTTAAAGACACCACTCATCGATGAACGTGATCAATACCTGGCTCAAAAAATCAGGACTGCACCCGGGGAAAAGGTGGTCGCAGTACTGGGTGCAGCCCACGTTCCAGGCATCACAAAAGAGATTCATAAAGAGCACGACTTGGAACGATTATCTGAGCGTCCTCCTAAATCAAAGGCGCCGAAAATCATTGGTTGGATGATCCCGCTTGCCATCATCGCGCTGATTGCCTATACCTTCATCAACAACCCTTCAGCTGGATTCGATCAATCCATCAGCTGGATTTTGTGGAATGGTGGATTTTCAGCCCTAGGGGTTCTGATCGGGATGGGGCATCCGCTGGCCATTTTGACGGCTTTTATTGCCGCACCCATCACCTCTTTGCATCCGCTCCTCGCTGCAGGGTGGTTCGCAGGTTTCGTGCAGGCATACTTTAAACGTCCAAGTGTAAAAGATTTTGATACATTATCGGAAGATGTCCTGAGCGTAAAAGGATTTTGGAACAATAAGGTGACCCGTGTCCTATTGATTGTGGTGTTAGCAAACCTTGGAAGTACCCTGGGTACGATCATCGGCGGGGCCGATGTGGTAAGGCTTTTCATTAAGAATTTCACATAAGGGGCGATTGTCAGGACTTTTATCCCCTGATTTTTTAATCAAAGATAAAACAAGAAGGAGCAGGTCATCCCTGCTCCTTCTTGTTTTTTTATACTGTTTTTTCAACCTCAAGGTAGTGGATCTGATGACCGTCATTATCATGGATCCTGAAGGTGTACCCTTCTTCGGTGACGATTTCCTTGCTTGCATTGGAATCGATGTTTTCAGAAAGGAACCATCCTCCGATTGTATCCACTTCCTCATCGCTGAGATTCGTGCCCAGGAGATTATTGACGTCCTGTATGAGAAGTTTGGCATCCAGGATGTAGTGACCGTCTTTAACTTTCCTGATTTCAGGTACTTCATCATCATCGAATTCATCACGGATTTCACCTACGATTTCTTCAATGATGTCTTCAACGGTGACCATACCGGATGTGCCGCCATATTCATCAAGAAGGATGGCGATATGGACGCGTTCTTTCTGCATCTTCACAAGAAGATCATGGATCGGGATGGTTTCAATGACTCGAATCAAAGGATTCACATATGGTTCGAGACTGTCGATTCCATCAGCAGATTGAATCGATGCGGTCAGAAGCTCCTTCACGTTCACAAAACCGAGAACATTATCTTTGTCTCCGTCCACTACAGGATATCTGGTATAGTGCTCTGTCGTAATGACGTCCATCACTTCATCCATGGTCGCATCTTTTGAGATGGAGATGATTTCCGTCCTGGGGACCATGATTTCCTTCGCAAGTCTTTCATCAAACTCAAAGATGTTATTCACATATTTGAGTTCCGACTGGTTGATTTCGCCACTCTCATAGCTTTCAGAAAGGAGGATGCGAAGTTCTTCCTCCGAGTGGGCCAGCTCATGCTCCGATGCGGGTTTCAAACCGAACAGTCCGACGAAGAAACGTGCGGACCCATTCAGGAACCAGATGAACGGAAACATGATGCGGTAAAACCAGATGATCGGCGAAGCAAAGAGCATTGTGATTGTTTCTGCTTTTTGAATGGCCATGGTTTTAGGTGCAAGTTCCCCGACGACTACATGAAGGAATGTGACAAGGGCAAACGCAATTCCGAATGAAAGGATATGGGTTAAAGACGCGTTCAGGTGAAAGTACTCGAATAACGGATGTAACAGGGTCTCCACAGTAGGTTCCCCAAGCCAGCCCAGGCCGAGTGCCGTCACGGTGATCCCAAGCTGACAAGCTGACAGGTACTCATCAAGATGGCTCACGACTTTTTTTGCCGATACTGCACCTTTTTTGCCTTCAGCGATCAGTTGGTCGATCTTGGATGTACGTACTTTGACAATGGCAAATTCCGTGGCTACGAAAAAGGCCGTCAAGGCGATAAGGACTGCAATTGCTGCTAACTTAATCAATAATAATGAATCAATGTCCAATGAATCGTCTTACAAACGTAAGACGTTCACCTCCCAGTAAAATATTTAGTTTAACAGCAGAAGGAGGGATTGGATGAGCGTTTGACTTTCTTTGGAAAGGTCTTTTTTTGCTTGTGAAAGTTCTTTATGGTTCAGAATCTCCGTCACTTCTGTGTTCAGGTCTTTCAGTTTCCATCTGAGTGCCCGTACGTCGATTTCCTCGGTATCTTTTTCGATCATTTTCTTCCTTATCATGTCCAAAGACATGCCGCTTGATTTCATATCATTGACTTCTCTTATCGTGTTTACACATGAAATATCATAATAGCGATAATTAGAAGGAGAGCGTTCGACTTTTAGAATCCCTATATTCGTATAATGATCGATCGTACGCTTAGTTACGTTCGCCAACTCGGCTAGTTCTCCAATTTTCAGTTTCTCTGTCCCAAACGATTTCCTCCTAACCGTCACGTGATAGTCTCTATTTTAAAGTAAACGACCAAAAAAGAAAATCTTTTTTCATTATTTGAGGATACTCAGATGTCCATGGGTGAAAAGAAGGTGGGGCAGGGCTCTATTTTTAGGAGTTTATTCCTTTTTTTCTCGAAATACCTTGTCACTTCCCTCTTTAATTATTATAATATTAAGAAAATTTAATAATATTTTCCTATGAAAGGAGGACGCAAGGTGAAGATTTATATTTCGGTGGATATGGAGGGAATCTCGGGGCTTGTGGATCAAACCCACGTTGATTCCAGGATGCACAATTATGAACGGGGAAGGAGAATCATGACGGATGAAGCGAATGCCGTCATCACTGCTGCTTTTGAAGCAGGCTGCACTGACATCCTCGTCAATGACAGCCATTCACAAATGAATAATCTGATGATTGAACTGCTGCATCCCGACACATCCCTGATCACCGGTGGAGCAAAGCCGTTTTCCATGGTACAGGGGTTGGACGAGTCATTCTCGGGTGCTTTTTTTATTGGCTACCATGCACGGGCATCGAAAAAGGGGGTCCTGTCCCACTCCATGACCTTCGGGGTGAGGAATATGTACATCAATGACATGGCCGTAGGAGAAATGGGGTTCAACGCTCTCGTGGCGGGATTCTATGGCGTCCCTGTTCTCATGGTATCGGGTGATGATCAGGCAGCCATTGAAGCAAATGAATTGATACCAGAGGTCAAGACGGCAATCGTGAAAGAGGCTATAACCAGGTCGGTAGCCAAAAGCCTTACGCCGAAGAAGGCCGCGGACCTGCTTGCCAGACAAACCCTCTCGGCCCTTTCCAACCGGTCGATAGTCAAACCCCTGATCCCTCCGGAAAACCCGATCCTTCGCATCGAATTCGCCAACTACGGTCAGGCTGAATGGGCATGTACCATGCCAGGCACGATCCTGGAACCGGATTCGACAACGGTCCGCTTCGATGCAGAAGATATCCTTGAAGCTTATCGTGCAATGATTGTCATGACCGAACTTGCAATGAAAACTACATTCTGTTAGAAAGTGTGAAGCTGATGAGTACATACCTGTTGAAGCGATTGGTTTCCATGGTGATCACCTTGTGGCTGATCATCACATTGACATTCTTCCTCATGCACGCCATACCGGGATCACCATTTAACGAAGAACGCAATACAAGCGAAGCCGTCCAAAAAAATCTTGAAGCCCATTATCACCTCGATGAGCCCCTGTTGGTCCAATACGGGCTATATTTGAAATCGCTTATGACACTGGACTTTGGTCCTTCCATCACCAAGCCGTCCCAGACGGTCAATGATTTGCTGAGCAGAGGCTTTCCGATCTCATTCGAACTCGGGATGATCACCTTGATCATCGCCGTCATTTCCGGGATCACACTCGGTATCGTGGCAGCCCTGAGACATAACGGATTCATTGATTATATGGCCATGACATTCGCTGTGCTGGGAATCTCGATCCCAAACTTCGTCATGGCTACCATGCTGATTCAGCAATTCGCAGTGTACTGGGAGATTCTGCCCGTGGCCACTTGGCAGAGCTGGAGGCATATGATTCTGCCCACCTTGGCGCTCGCCACAGGACCAATGGCCATCATAGCCAGGCTGACGCGTTCGAGCATGCTCGAAGTCCTGACCCAGGATTATATCCGGACAGCACGGGCAAAGGGACTCTCCCCGTGGAAAATCGTGTTCAAGCATGCCCTCCGAAATGCCCTCATGCCTGTTGTGACCATCCTTGGTACACTGGCAGCCGGTATATTGACGGGTACATTCGTCATTGAACAGATCTTTGCCATTCCGGGGATGGGAAAATATTTCGTCGAGAGCATCAATCAGCGTGATTATCCGGTCATCATGGGGACGACCGTCTTTTACAGTGCCTTCCTGATCGTCATGCTTTTCTTGGTGGATGTGGCATATGGACTGCTCGATCCGCGGATCAAACTACATAAGAAGGAGGCTAGATGATGGCGATCCCCAAACGAGAAGAAAAAGTGACCACCGTTCCTGACGAATGGTTTGCACCATTGGATAAGAGTAAAAATGAGCGGGAGGCAGTCGTCAGACCGAGCCTCTCCTATTGGCAGGATGCGTGGAAGCGACTCGTGAAGAACAAGCTTGCCATGCTCGGACTGTCTTTTCTGGTCGCCCTGATTGTCATGGCCATTCTCGGTCCGATCCTCTCTCCTCACAATGTCACGAAACAGATTCTTGCCGACCAGAACCTCCCGCCTTCAGCCGGTCATTGGTTCGGAACGGATGACATGGGAAGGGATGTTTTCACACGGACATGGTACGGAGCCCGCATCTCCCTGTTTGTCGGATTCATGGCGGCTCTCATTGATTTTGTCATCGGGATCCTCTATGGGGGGATATCAGGCTATAAGGGAGGTAAGACGGATAATGTGATGATGAGGATCGTCGAGATTCTTTACGGACTTCCTTACCTTCTGGTCGTGATCCTGCTTATGGTCGTCATGGGACCAGGATTGTTGACCATCATTGTCGCCCTAACCGTGACGGGATGGATCGGGATGGCGAGGATCGTAAGGGGACAGGTCCTCCAGATCAAGAATTATGAGTTCGTTCTTGCTTCAAAAACCTTTGGAACGAAAACGGGAAGAATCATCCGGAAGAACCTTCTTCCGAATACAATGGGACCGATTATTGTCCAAATGACCCTGACCGTTCCCAGTGCCATCTTTGCCGAAGCATTCCTGAGCTTTTTAGGATTGGGGATCCAGGCTCCATACGCGAGCTGGGGGGTCATGGCCAATGACGGGCTGTCGACGATCCTATCGGGGCATTGGTGGAGATTGTTCTTCCCGGCGCTCTTCATCTCCCTCACCATGTTCTCTTTCAATGTCCTGGGTGATGGTCTGCAGGACGCGCTGGATCCGAAATTAAGGAGGTAACACCATGGAAGAAGTTCTATCAGTGAATGACCTGCATGTATCGTTTTCCACATATGGAGGCGAAGTTCAAGCCGTACGTGGTGTGAGTTTCCAGGTGAAGAAGGGGGAGACCCTCGCGATTGTCGGGGAATCAGGTTGTGGGAAAAGCGTGACATCTCAAAGCATCATGAGGCTTATCCCCAGTCCACCGGGAAGGATCCGAAAAGGGTCCGTCCTGTACAAAGGAAAAGATCTTTTAAGATGCTCGGAGGCTCAGATGCGGCGTATACGGGGGAAGGATATCTCCATGATCTTTCAGGATCCGATGACCGCACTGAACCCGACCCTGACCATCGGGGAGCAGATCAAAGAAGGAATCCTGCAGCATGAGGACGTTACTCGAAAGGAAGCGGGGGTGCGTGCGCGGAAGATGCTGGAGCTTGTGGGCATCCCGAACCCCGAGGAGCGCCTCAAACAATATCCCCATCAGTTCTCAGGTGGTATGAGGCAGAGGATCGTCATCGCCATGGCCCTTGTCTGTCAGCCAGATGTGCTGATTGCAGATGAACCGACCACCGCCCTGGATGTTACGATACAAGCCCAGATTCTTGAGCTATTCAAGGAAATCCAAGACAAGACGGGTGTATCCATCATCCTGATCACCCATGATCTCGGGGTTGTCGCCCAGGTGGCAGATCGGATCGCTGTCATGTATGCAGGGAAGATCGTGGAGGAGGGGACCCGCAGGGAAATATTTTATACCCCTCAGCACCCCTATACGAAGGGACTCCTCCATTCAGTACCAAGGCTCGATCTCGTAGGGGAGGATCTGATTCCCATACCCGGCTCACCCCCGGATTTATTTGCACCTCCTGCAGGATGCCCATTCGCTGCAAGATGCGACATGGCCATGGAGGTATGCGACAGGGTGCACCCTGAGAAGACCCGCCTTTCAAAGGATCATCATGTGGATTGCTGGTTGCAGGATGATCGGGCAAAACAAGCCATGCTTTCAGCTGTGAATGTAACGATCCGTTAGATTCACAGATTGATAGATTAAAAATCATAAGGGGGAAATCAGATGAAGAAATGGAGCAAGCTGTTTATTTTCGGGATCATCCTTGTCATGCTCGCTGCTTGTACGGCCAACGAAGATGCTGGAAGCAATTCGGAAGGAAAGGATTCAAAGGACGGGAAAGGGGAAAAGATCCTTTATTTGAACAATGGAGCGGAGCCGACATCCTTTGATCCGCCGATCGGATTCGATTCCTATTCATGGACAGCGCTGAACAACTTAATGGAAGGGTTGACGAGATTAAGCGACAAGCATGAGCCGGAAGGGGCCATGGCTGAAAAGTGGGATGTATCGGAAGATGGAAAAGTCTATACCTTCCACCTGAGAGAAAATGCCAAGTGGTCAAATGGGGACGATGTAACGGCCAATGATTTCGTATTTGCCTGGAAGCGCCTGCTCGATCCAGAAACCGGATCTCCTGCATCCTTCCTCGGGTACTTTATCGAGGGTGGTGAAGCATATAATACCGGAAAGGGCAGTGCAGATGACGTAAAAGTGAAAGCGGTGGATGAAAAAACGTTCGAAGTGACATTGAAAAGCCCTCAGGCATACTTCCTGAGCGTCATCGCCAACCCGGCATTCTTCCCAATCAATGAAAAAGTCGCCACCGATAATCCTCAGTGGTTTGCCGAGGCCGACAGCTTCGTGGCAAATGGTCCATTCAAATTAAAGGAATGGGAGCATGACAGCCATTTTGTAATGGAAAAGAATGATCAATACTGGGACAAAGAGAACGTGAAGCTAAATGAAGTCCACTGGGCGATGGTCAATGACTCGAACACAGACTATCAATTATTCAAAACAGGCGAGCTCGATACGGCAGACGTTCCGGCAGATCTGAGCGAGGAATTGTTCAAGGACGGTAAGGTCAAGGTAGAAGATCAGGCTGGTACGTACTTCTACAGGTTCAATCTTGATCAGGAGCCATTCCAAAATAAAAATATCCGGAAAGCGTTCTCCATGGCAGTGGATCAGAAGCAGATGGTCGACTATGTAACCAAGAACAAAGAAGAAGCCGCCTACGGATTTGTCGCCAGTGGGTTCAATGATGCCGACGGAAACGATTTCCGCAAAACTAGCGGTGATCTTACCGCGACGGATGTAGAGGAAGCCAAGAGTCTTTTAGAAAAAGGAATGAAGGAAGAAGGCTATGAAAAGCTTCCTGCCATCACCTTGACCTACAGCACGAGTGACACTCATCAAAAAATCGCCGAAGCCATGCAGCAAATGTTCAAGGACAATCTCGGAGTGGAAGTGAAGCTTGCCAATATGGAGTGGAATGTGTTCCAGGATGAACAAAAAGCAGGTAAATTCCAGCTTTCCAGAAGCTCCTTCCTGGCAGATTATGCAGATCCGATCAACTTCCTTGAAAACTTCCAGACGGGGCATTCCATGAACAGGACCGCTTGGAGCAACAAGAAATACGACGAGTTGATCCAATCGGCCTTGAACGAAGCAGATGAACAGAAGCGTTTCGACATGATGTACGAAGCAGAGAAAATCCTCATGGACGATATGCCGATCATCCCGATCCATTTCTATAACTACGTATATATGCAAAATGAAGATGTTTCAGGTATCGTCCGTCATCCAGTAGGCTATATGGAGCTCAAATGGGCGGACAAAAAATAAAAGGAGCGGGAAGGACAGGGGGAATCTCATTGTCCCTCCCTCTTTTTCTACTAAAAGGATGTGCTACCTATGAAAGCTTCACCTCTTCAAAAGGGAGATAAAGTGGGTGTGATTGCACCGGCCAGCCCCCCAAATGTCGAAAACTTCAATAAGGCACTGCCTTTTCTGAAAGAGCTCGGACTGGAACCTGTGATCGGAAAACATCTCTATGAAAAAAATGGATACCTTGCAGGCAAGGATGAAGAACGACTGGCAGATTTGCATGACATGTTCAGAGATCCCGAAATAAAGGGAATCATTTGTGCATGTGGTGGGGTGGGAACAGGAAGGATCGTTTCAGATCTTGACTTCGGCCTCATCGGCCGCAATCCAAAGATTTTTTGGGGCTATAGTGATATCACTTTTTTACATACGGCCATATTCCAACAGACTGGTCTCGTAACTTTCCACGGTCCCATGCTAAGCTCTGATATCGGACTTGACTCTGTACCGGAGTGGACAAAGAAATCTTTTGATCAGCTCTTTGGCACTGAGGATGTCATTTATCCAGAGTCGCTTTCAACCATTGAAACATTGGTAGAAGGGAAAGCAGACGGAGCCGTTGTAGGCGGGAACTTGACACTGTTGGTCAATTCATTGGGAACAACGCATGAGATCGATACAAAAGGAAAACTCTTTTTCATCGAAGAGATTGATGAGGAACCTTATAAAGTGGATCGGATGCTCAACCAATTGAAGATGGCCGGGAAATTATCCGATGCGTCCGGTATCATCATCGGAGATTTTAAAAACTGCGATCCAGTTAAACGGGACCGCTCCCTCAGCTTGGATGAAGTGATCAACCACCATATCATTCCCGCTGGAAAACCGACCCTTAAAGGATTCATGATTGGTCATTCTTCACCTAGCTTTGCCATTCCATTCGGGGCACATGGCTTTATGGATACACAGGATCTTTCCTTTAGAATCGAATCTGGGCTTCGAAAGGGGTCATGACCATGATCATCCAAAAAATTGAAACATTTCAAACCCATGTTCCACTGATCAAGCCATTTAAAACGGCCCTGAGGACCGTGACCGCCGCTGAAGCGATCATTGTGAAAATCACCTGTGAAGATGGACGGATCGGGTGGGGAGAGGCCCCGCCCACAGCTGTCATAACAGGAGAGACCCTTCAAAGTATAGAAGGAGCAATCCACTATCATCTGAAGCCTGCCTTGTTAAAAGGGGATCTATTGAATCATGAGGAGATATTCCATCGGATCCAAACATGCATGACCGGGAACGGAAGTGCAAAAGCAGCCGTTGATATGGCAATCTATGATCTAGTAGCCCAGCGAAGCGGGCTGCCCCTTTATCAGTTTCTTGGAGGGTACAAGAACCGATTGGAAACGGATTTCACCGTCAGTGTCAATGAGCCCTCTGAGATGGCCAATGATGCACGTCAGTACATAAGAGAAGGATTTGATGTATTAAAAGTCAAGGTAGGTAAAGATGACATAGAAAAGGATATCCGCCGGATCCAGGCGATTCGGGAGGCAATTGGTAGGGAAGTGCAGATACGGCTCGACGCGAATCAGGGCTGGGGAGCAAAAGAGGCAGTCCGTGCCATCAAAAAAATGGAAGACTCTGATCTAGGAATCGAATTGATCGAACAGCCGGTGCCCGCTCATGACCTGAACGGACTCAAATGGGTAACGGACCATGTGGATACACCGATCATGGCCGATGAGAGTGTCTTCAGTCCACTTCAAGCACTGGAAGTGGTAAAGCACCGATGTGCGGATCTCATCAATATCAAACTGATGAAAGCAGGTGGGATTCACCAGGCTATCAAGATCAACGTCCTTGCAGAAGCTGCGGGAATGGAATGCATGGTGGGGAGCATGATCGAGTCCCGTTTAGGTATCACCGCTGCAGCCCACTTTGCAGCCAGCAGCCGGAATATCACCCGATACGACTTTGACGCTCCCCTTATGCTAGCGCACGATTTTCTTGAAGGCGGGGCGACCTATGAAGGGAAACAGATCAGACTTTCTGAAAGTCCTGGATTGGGCGTTAAACATATTCACTTTGAGAAAGGGAGGATAACCAATGAAGGAAAGGTCAGTAGTTAATGTGGCCGTGGCCACTTTATGGACGACACCGCAATCCCCTAGAAAACGTGATGAAGAAATCCTGTCCGACCCTGTAGACATGGAAAAGTGGATTGCTCCGCAGGACTATGAATCACTATTGGAGCTGTGCGATCGCAATCTTATCCAATCCCAGCTATTGTTCGGAACCGAAGTAAACGTGGTAGGGATAGAAGGGGACTGGTCTGAGGTAGTCGTGGCGGAGCAGCCTTCGTCCAAATGTGCAGACGGATATCCAGGATGGATCCCGAGCTCTCAGCTGAGCAAGGATGAACGCAAGGTACCGAAGGACGGGTATGCCATCGTCAATGTCCCGTTCACTGAGCTGGAATATGAGAATGGAAGAATGAAATTAAGCTATCTGACTGCCCTTCCGGTAATCAATCAAACGGAAGAAGCCGTTCGGGTGCAGACACCGAAAGGTCCCGGCACCCTCCAAGTGGATGATATCGTTTTCTCTTCACGTACTATACCAGATGTGCAGGGAGACGGTGCTGCGATTGTGAAAGACGGAGAGCAATTTTTGGATCTCCCTTATCTTTGGGGCGGAATGAGCGCTTTCGGATATGATTGTTCAGGTTTTTCCTACAATATGTGCCGTGCTAACGGTGTGATCATTCCAAGGGATGCAAATGATCAGGCCCTGCACGGAAAGAAGGTGCCATTGGATGCGTTGGCTCCTGGAGATCTCCTGTTTTTTGCTTATGAGAAAGGCAAGGGTGCGGTCCATCATGTTGGTATCTACCATGGGGACGGCGTGATGATCCACTCTCCAAAAACAGGGAAGACGATCGAGACCCTATCGCTGAAAGGAACGTATTATGAGGAAGAACTTTGTGAAGCAAGGCGCTATTGGAAAGACTAGGAGGCGGTAAGGATGACCAATGAAAAGCTACTTCAAGTGAAACGGCTCAAAAAACATTTCCGACTGGATAAAGGGAAGCTACTGAAAGCGGTGGACGACATATCCTTTGATATATATCGTGGCGAAACATTCGGGCTTGTAGGAGAATCCGGATGCGGAAAATCGACGACTGGACGAACGATCATCGGGCTCTATGAATGTACGGACGGGGAAGTGGACTATGCGGGTCGGAATCTCCACGCACTAAGCGCAAAAGAGCAACATGCATTTCACCGTAAGATCCAGATGATATTCCAGGATCCCTATGCTTCTCTCAATCCCAGATCCACTGTGAAAGAAATCATAGCGGAGCCCATGGAGTCCCATCAGCTTTATAAGGATAAGAAGGAACAGCTGGAAAAGGTCTATCAGTTGCTGGAAGACGTCGGATTGAACCGGGATCATGCTAACCGATATCCCCATGAATTCAGCGGCGGACAGCGTCAGCGGATCGGGATTGCACGCGCTCTTGCTCTCGATCCTGAGTTCATCATCGCAGATGAACCGATATCGGCACTTGACGTATCCGTACAAGCCCAAATCGTCAACCTCCTTAGGAAACTCCAAAAGGAAAAAGGCATTACCTTCTTGTTCATTGCCCATGACTTATCCATGGTGAAGCATATCAGCAATCGGATCGGCGTCATGTATTTGGGTTCGATCGTCGAGCTGACTGAGAGTAAGGAACTTTACAAAAAGCCTCTGCACCCATATACACAGGCGCTACTATCTGCCATCCCGATTCCGGATCCCGACGTGGAAGACAGGAGGGAGCGGATCATCCTGAAGGGTGAGATCCCTAGCCCCATCGATCCCCCGAGTGGATGCGTATTCAGGACGCGCTGCCCTCACGCAATGGATGTTTGTGCAGAGAAAAAACCATCCTGGAAGGAAGTGGAATCGAGTCATTTTGTAGCGTGTCACCTTTACGATGAAACCATAATCAAAGATCATGACGAAGTGGCCGTAACCAAATGAAAACAGCAGGGCTGGAAGGTTTGAGAGAGGATCTGATGAAGGTCGTACACGAATGTCCCGGAAGTGTAAGTTTCACGATCCTCTCACATGACGAGTCCCTGTCTTGGGAAGAGAACCGGCGCAAATCATCTGCCAGCCTGATCAAGCTGCCGATCATGATGACTGCATTTGAACAGATTCAGACAGGCAGCCTCAATGGTGATGCCATGGTGGTCCTGCGTCATGAAGATCATGTGGAAGGCGCAGGGGTCTTGAATGGATTACATGATGGAATCACACTGTCCATTGAAGATTTGTTGAAGCTCATGATCACCGTCTCAGACAACACAGCCACCAACCGGCTGATCGAGCTGATTGGAAAGGATTCAATCAACAGATTCTGCCTGACGTGGAATCTAAAGCGGACGTTCTTGAACCGTAAGATGATGGACTTCCGATCGTTGGAAATGGGACAGGACAATTGGACGTCATCCATGGACGTGGTCAGCTGTCTTAAAGGGATCAACGAAGGTCCCTTTAAGGAGGCATCCAAGAGAAAAATGCTTACGATGCTCTCACGCCAGCAATTTCGTGATAAACTTCCTGCATTGGTAGGGGGAGATGTAAAAGTCTTCAATAAAACCGGGGAACTACCTGGCGTTGAACATGATTGTGCAATCTTGGAGTCAACTTCAGGAAAGATTGCTTATGTGGCTGTTCTGATTGATGGGCTGCAGGCTCCAGAGGATGGTAGGAGGGCGATCTCGAGAATCGGAAAGCTTGTATATGATTATTTAACCGTTTAATACCTGTAATCGTTTTGTCATAATTGTCATATAAAACATTCAGACAGACATGGGGCTCCTCCCAGAAAGGCGCAGAAAGACCTACAACCTTGGAGGAAGATGGTAGGCTACCCTTATCCTACAGCCTATCCTGCCGGCCGATCAAGGTAAAGAAGAGGGGCATACGGCTCGTTTTAGAGTTCCTGGGTCCAACCCTTTCCCTGTGAAAAACATCATTGTTTCATACGGGTGTAACATGCCTATTCTTTCCTTCCTGTACAATAATAGGAGGGGGGATATACGATGAGAGAATGGATAGTAGATGAAAACGATGTAATGAAGATGCTGGATTCATGGTTAAGGGATCCCAAGCCTTTCTGGGAAGGATTTTATGAAAATCGCGAACGGAAAATCCCTATTTTTACAAGTAGACCCGATGAGAACCTTGTGTCGTATGTGAACAGCGGTCGATTGAAAACGGGCAAAGCACTGGATATTGGCTGTGGTGCCGGAAGGAATGCCATTTATCTCGCCAGTAATGGATGGGAAGTCGATGCAATGGACCTTTCTTCGACTTCCCTAAAGTGGGCAGGGGAACGCGCAGAAGAAGCGGGTGCTACGATCCGCTTCTTCCAGGCAGACCTCCTTGAACATCAGATTGAAAAGGATGCATATGATCTAGTGTACGACTCGGGGTGCTTTCACCATATTGCTCCACACAGAAGACCCCGGTACAGAGAAGTGATCCTGAATGCGTTGAAGCAAGATGGATATTATGGTCTCGCCTGTTTTTGTGAGGACGGAGAATACGGGGGTGCCACCCTATCAGATTGGGAGATCTACCAAACGGGGTCGCTCCATGGCGGGATGGGATATACTGAGGAAAAGCTCATTCGGATTTTTGAATGTTTCACCTCAGTTGAAATACGGAAAATGGTCGGGGACGGCGATCCGGATGTATTTGAATCCGATGGACTATGGGCAGCATTATTCAAGCATGATCTGCTCCGGTCCTGAACAAAAAGTAAAAGAGTTGGGCGTCCATCGCCCAACTCTTTTAGTCTATCAATAAACTTTGTCGCCATTGAAGATCGAATTTTTCACAACTACATAATCGACGGTCCGGATGGCATCGAGCTTCGTTCCGCCTGCATAGGAGATCGAGGATTGAAGATCCTGTTCCATTTCCGTCAGTGTATCCTGGAGGGAGCCTTTATGCTCAACGAACATTTTCTTCCCTTCCACGTTTTTCTTTTCACCTTTTTGGAATTCAGATGCAGAGCCGAAGTATTCTTTGACGCGCTTTCCATCAATTTCGGTCGTCTCACCAGGAGATTCTTCATGCCCTGCGAATAACGACCCGATCATGACCATGCTGGCACCGAATCGGATGCTTTTGGCGATATCTCCATGGGTCCTGATCCCGCCGTCAGCGATAATCGGCTTGGTTGCAGCTTTTGCGCACCATCTTAGTGCCGCAAGCTGCCAGCCACCGGTTCCAAAACCGGTTTTGATCTTTGTGATGCAAACTTTGCCCGGACCGATCCCAACCTTGGTCGCATCGGCTCCAGCGTGTTCAAGTTCTCTTACCGCCTCTGGTGTCCCCACGTTTCCAGCAATAACAAAGCTCTCAGGCAGGAGTTTTTTAATATGTTGGATCATGCTGATCACGGCATTTGAATGGCCATGTGCAATATCGATCGTGATGTATTCAGGTACCAACCCTTTAGAGGCCAGTTCCTCCACAAAACTATATTCTTCTTCTTTCACGCCAACGCTGATGGAAGCAATCAGTCCGCGAGCGTGCATGTCCTCGATGAAGCTGATTCTTTTCCCAGGTTCGAAACGGTGCATAATATAGAAATAGTTATGTTCTGCAAGGTACATAGCAATCTTCTCATCGATGATGGTCTGCATATTGGCAGGAACCACAGGAAGTTTAAATGTATGTCCACCCAATGTGATGGCTGTATCACATTCTGAACGGCTGTTAACAATGCATTTGGCTGGAATCAATTGAATATCTTCATAGTCGAACACGTTTTCCATCATGAACACTCCTAAACACGAATAATTATCGTCGGACGAAAATGAAATGTTCGTCCATTGGTAATGTACATGATTTCTTGACCGTTGTCAAAGTTTTTTATCAATTTAAGATGACGTGATTGTAATCGATTACTATTTTTCGCAGCAGCAGGGGCAGTCGCATTCTTTTATTGTTTCACAAAGACAGTTTGGGCAAGAACATTCGTGGACCATCAGGACACCTTCTTTCTTTTACCAACCAGTATATCCAGATGAAAGAATGTTCAATCGATTTTCATTCTCCCATTGCAAATCGATCGCTAATGGATTAGAGTAGGAATAACCGTTAAATTATTTTTACCGAGTAAAAAGAGGTGTACAGTATGGCAGGAATCTATATCATCAAAGACCTTGATCAGCTTAAAGCGCTCAGCGATCCGTTTCGGGTCAGGCTGATGTTCAAACTGATTGAACGGCCGTATACGGGTCAGCAGCTGTCCGAAATCTTCGAGCTTTCACGAGCACGGATTCATTATCACCTGAAAGAGCTTGAAAAACTTGGTCTTGCAGAAATCGTGAAAACCGAAGAGAAAAATGGCATTATTCAAAAGTTCTATCAGTCTGTGGCAACAGGTTTCTATCCCCATTCAAGTCTTTTCCCACACACAAAGGAAATCAGCGATATGAAACAATATCTCATGCTTGAAATGATGGAACAGACGACATCGAAGCTATTATCTGCACCATCTGAAGCACTTGAAGATGTTGATTCGAGTGAAGATCCTTCTGAGTGGAATATGATGGCGTCATCCTGGGAAATACAAGCTTCGGAAGATACCTTCAAGTGGTACATCAAGGAACAATTCAAACTGATGGAAGAACTTGATCGCCGCGCGGAAGCAGAAGAGGCGTCGAGCAAAAAGAGATATTTTGTATCCAACTACGGTTTCCGGGTAGAAGAGCCTGTTTTTGAAAGAGTAAAAGACAAAGACCAGTGAGAAGGTCTTTTCTTTTAGTACAACGGTAAAATAATTTTAACTGAGTATATTTTTTTTACTTTGACGGTCAAAAAAAACTTACTGTCAGGAGATGGTGAACGGGATGAAAGAGCATTTGTTTAGAAATCGAAACTTCAGCTTCATGTTTACAGGCAGGATCCTATCGAATATGGGGGACAGCATCTACTATGTTGCCGCCATGTGGCTTGTGTACGAACTGGGAGGGAGTGCCTTTTATACGGGCTTGGCCGGTTTCCTCACCATGCTGCCGACGGTGCTGCAGTTCTTGATTGGTCCACTGGTCGATCGTTTCAGTACAAAAAAGCTGCTGACCATCGTACAGCTACTTCAGGCTGGATTGATCCTGATGATTCCGGTTGCCCATTTCATAGGTTATTTGAATGTGGCCGTGATCTTGACGATCATGCCGATAGTATCCATGATGAATCAGTTTACGTATCCCGCCCAAACAGCCGTCTTGCCACGGATCATCAAAAAAGAACAGCTTGTAAAAGGGAACGCTCTGTTTACGTTCGCCTATCAGGGAGTCGACATGATCTTCAATGCCCTTACCGGAATCCTTCTCCCATTGATCGGTGCCATAACCCTCTTCATGATGGATTCTGCTGTGTTCTTAGCAGCCGCATTAGTATACAGCGCCCTTCGCTTCCCGGCGAAAAAAAATACCACGAAAAGGACGTTGAAAGAATCGACCATTCTGTATAAGCATGAGCTTACAGAAGGGATGATGATTGTTTTTCGCTCGTATATGGCCATCTTCCTGGTCGCGTCCGTGATTGCAAATGGGGCCATCGGTGCTACATATGCCATCCTGCCTGTATACACGGGTGAATCAGCAGGAGCATCCTGGTATGGATGGTATCTTGGAGCCATTTCACTTGGTCTTCTGACTGGTGCACTATTCGCTCCCGTTCTCTTCAGGTTTCCGCTTGGCCGGTTAACCATTATATTGTATTTACTAGGCGGGGCCAGCTGGATCTTGTCTGGTCTTTCGGGTATTTCCATAATCGGGGCTATATTGTTTGGCCTGGCCTGGCTACCCATCGGTGCAACGAATGTCATTACGGGGGCTGCCATCCAGTCCATCTTGCCACCGCATCTGATGGGAAGGGTATTTTCGGTTGTCGCGTCCATGAGTGCTGTGGCCATGCCCCTTGGCTCCCTTTTTGGGGGGAGTATGGCCGACAGGTGGGGAAGCGGCATCATCTTCATGTCGGCAGCAGGCGCCATCGTCTTCATTTCGATCTTCTGGTTAAGTGTCTCGAAGCTCCGCAGGCTTCCAAGTTCACATGAGTTGTCTGCCGAGGATCTCCATTTACCTGAAAATTCCCACTCCACAAACATTGGATGATAATGGTAGAATAAGAAGGGATAGTCAGTCTATGGAGGCATGAATATGATATTGAACACAACCATTCAAGAAGCAGGGTATGGCCGGGATGATCTGATTCTGCAAGACATTTCATTTGCGGTCGGGAAGGGTGAGCTTGTGGGGCTGATCGGGCCCAACGGTGCGGGGAAAAGCACAACAATCAAAACCATCCTTGGTCTTATGAAGCATGTGAAGGGAACGGTCGAGATTTCTCCCTATGCGTATATACCGGAACGTCCGATTTTTTATGAACGGCTGACGATGAGGGAACATATCGACTTTCTGTACACGACCATTGGAGGAGAACCGACAGCCTTTGAAGAAAAAGTGACTAGCCTGGTCAGCTACTTCCGATTGACCCATGTCCTTCATCATTATCCTGATCAGTTCTCAAAAGGGATGCAACAAAAAATGATGCTGATCCTGGCGTTTCTGAAAGAGCCGGATCTTTATATCATTGATGAGCCGTTCATGGGGCTTGATCCGACTGCCGTGAAGAAACTCCTCGCCCTTTTGGAAACTGAGCGTAGAAGGGGAGCGGGCGTCCTGATGTCGACCCATATCCTTGACACTGCCGAGCGGATCTGCGACCGCTTTGTACTGGTAGCAGAAGGGAAAATGATCGTCGAGGGGGACCTGAAGGCCATCCGGAGAAAGAGCGGACTCCCAGCAGGCTCGCTATTCGATTGCTTCGATGCGTTGACAGAGGGGGAGGAGAATGGTGGTCTGGCCCATTTTTCGGCATCGATTCAAGGATGAGTGGCGGCAGAAATGGAAGGTGATCCGCTCGGTCATCGACTGGACGATCGCCCTCTACCTTGTAGTTCCGCTTGCATTCATGGCGCCTTTTTTCTATCGGGATTGGTGGACTGAAACGGAATCCTATTGGGCTTCTGGTATCCCGGTCTGGATCCTTCTGTCTATGTTGGGCTTCATGACACTCGGGGGAAACATTCGCACCTATGTCCTAGAGCCGGATCTATTGTTCCTGATAGAAAAGAAGAAGCAAGTCATTGGACTTAAAAGACTGGGCTTAATGGTCACCCTGGGACAGATCCTGATGTCACTCATTTTACCTATCGCCCTCTCACTTCCCATATTCCTGAACATTTATAATGAACGTCCCTTGACTATAGCCGTGATCTTCATTCTATTCGTCTTACTAAAATGGTCAGTGCTGCTCATGAAGAAATACATAGCGGGAAAATGGTCAAGGGGAGCCCTGATGCTATTGATGGTAGCAGTCTTTGTACTGGTCTCAACGGATGCGGATTCACCGATATACGGGTTCGTGGCATTGTTGGTCCTGCTGTCGACGGTCATGGGTTACTTCGTTCAAGGGGTGAAAAGTACAGGGGATTTCCTAAGTGAAGTGGAGACCGAGCAATCGGAAAGAAATCAGTATGTAAACCTGGTGTATAGCCTTTCCTCTCAAATAGAAAAAGAAAAAGGAGGGAAACGTGGCAGGCCATTGATCTTGTTCAGGAGCTCCAGTCGTTTGTTCCGGGAACGGACAGCTGAAAATGGAATCCTGGAACTATGTTTAAAGGCATTTTTACGTAATGGAACTTTCTTTCGGACATATATACAGATGATTTCCATCACCACAGCCGGAATTCTGTTCCTTCCCCTTTTATTGAAGTGGTTGCTGTTTGGGGGTATCCTCATTTTCATGACCTTCTGGCTCCATACCATTTTCAAGAAGCTCATGGGCAACCGGTTCTTTGAAGTGGCGCCATTTGATCAAGAGGCGGAGTACGCTGCTGCCAACAGATTTGGTAAGTGGCTCGGAACGCCCGTCCTTATCTGGACAGGGACAATCACGATAATCTCGACAATCTGGTCGGTTTATTTTTAACTAGGAGGAATCTACATGGTTGAACTGAAGAAAATGAGTGATCATGAGTTTGAAGTATGGAGGAATAGAAGCGTCGCTTCTTACGCCGCGGAGAAAGTAAAAGCCGGTAATTTCAAGGAAGAAACGGCAATTGAAGAGTCTGAGAGAGAATTTCAGAAGCTTCTGCCACAAGGGAAGGATACACAGGATCACCATCTGTTCACCGTCATGGACGAGGGGGAAAACGTTGGGGTATTATGGTTTCATGCCAATAACGAAATGAAGGAAAATTACATATTTGATATTGAGATGCTCGAAAGCAAGCGGGGCATGGGATATGGAAAACAGACGCTTCAGGCATTGGAAGAGCTCAGCCGGGATATGGGGATGGAGAAAATTACACTTCACGTGTTCGGTCATAACAAGACAGCCATCGGACTTTATACAGGCACAGGGTTTGAGCCGACCAATATTATTATGTCTAAACAGCTATAATAGTCTTATTTAAGAGATTGAGACAAAACAAAAAAGGTCATGACGACCAATATCAGCATGGCTTCTT
Organism: Rossellomorea marisflavi; assembly: GCF_001274775.1. Taxonomy (GTDB): domain Bacteria; phylum Bacillota; class Bacilli; order Bacillales; family Bacillaceae_B; genus Rossellomorea; species Rossellomorea marisflavi. Next base: position 1,022,131 of record NZ_LGUE01000001.1, on the reverse strand, counting down.
AATACCGCTCATGATTTCCGTGCAAGACTTCGCTTTCCGCGGGTAGCCCGTGAGCCTCCTCGGCACGCCTGCGGGGAGCCATTCTTCCCGCCGGAGTCTTCGTCTTGCACTCCAATCAACCGCTAGGAACAAGTAAATAGTAATGGTCATGAAACAAATCAAAAACCCGAACTTTCTCAGACAAGATCGTTCGGGTTTTACTATGACTAAAACACTCTTGTCCCAGCTTCTTTTCTATTGTTATTGAATCGTGACGTAATCCTCATCCACGCTATCTTGTCCTTCCTCGAACTTGAGCTTTGTCCTGAATAGGTACCTTGCTCCTGCGTGTTCACCCGGCAGATCATCTGGAATCTGGTAAACGAATGAATACATATCCTTCTCTTCAGTCTCAAGAGCATGAGTGATCGCCACGATCCTCGTATCGATAATCTCTTCTTTCTTACCGTTCTCATAGATCATGACAAGCTGACATTCGATTTTTGTCAGGAGCTGGTCCACGATCCCCCCGTTGATATGGAATTTCCCTGATAGTTTTTCACCTTTTCGGTAATGATCTTTTGGAAGGGTCAAATCAATCATTGCTGAGCCGACACCGTTTAAGGACATGTATTTTCGCAGTAACATAGGGATCCTCCTTTTATCTATTGAACGTAAAAGACCTTTACCACGAAGAGATGCCACATTTAGCCACATACTTCCGGTAAAGGTCTCGCTAACAACAATGTTGCCGATGAAGCCGGGGGTCTTCACCCCGTAATGACGACCTCATCGTATAAGCTACTCCCCTTTATGGGATTCAGTTGAGATTATCATAAGGAGAAATATCTATTCTGTCAAATGTTACGGTGAATGGATGTAAGCCGTTCCCAAAAGGACGAGCTTTTCATATAGTAACGTAAAAGGAGTGATGATTATGGCTAAGGCCAGTGACTTTTTAATTGCACTTGATGACGGGCATGGAATGGAAACTGCGGGGAAAAGGACCCCTTATATCGAATCCCTTGGAAGACAGATCCGTGAAAATGAATTCAATGCTGCTGTGACGAATTATCTCAAGATCGAGCTGGAGAGATGTGGTTTCAGAACGGTTTTGACTGCCCCTACAGATGTGGATACCCCATTAAAAGAAAGGACGGATCTCGCCAATTTCCTGAATGCGGACGCGCTTGTTTCCAATCATTTCAATGCTTTGAAAGACCGCTTCGACCCCGGCGGCAATGATCCTGAAGGACATTCCATCCATATTTACCCGGGAGATGCAGTTGGAAGACAATTCGCAGAAACGGTGGCAAAATATATCCGTCAAAACCCCCGTCAGAAGTTCAGGGGAATCATCGAACAAAATCTTCATATCACCCGCGAGTTCAAGAATGCTGCCATCTTGATTGAGAATGGGTTCATGGATAACCGCAAGGAATCCTTACTAATGATCAATCAGACCTTCCAACAGGAAAGGGCACGCGAAGAGGCACAGGGAATCTGTGAGTATTTCGGTGTGCCTTATGTAGGGGGAAGCGCGCCTGCTCCTGCCCCAGCTCCATCCCCAACCCAAAAGCCTGTAAATGGTAGTGAGATTGGAAAACGTGTTGAATCGATCTACCGAGGTGCGGATCAATTGAATTTTTATTCTAAACCGACCTTCGACCAAGCGTTCGTGGCAGGAAAACTTGCATTCGGGTTTGGCTTTCCTACTATTACAGCGAAGCTGAACGTAGAAGGTGCCCAGATGTATGAAGTGAAGAATTCCAAAGGAAACACCTACTATGTGACGGCGTCCCCTCAGTTTGTGAAAGTCGTCGGTCCTGGTACCAGTTCACCTCAGCCCCCATCATCACCGTCGATTAAAGCCATCGGAGAAATCACCATCATCGGGGTGGCGAATGCTGCCATCATCCAAGACCGACCGGATCGACTTGCATCCGTCAATCTCGGTACCATCAATCGAGGCCAGACCATACGGGTTGCTGGCTCGGTTAAAGGGAGGAATAGTCCTACCGGCTACTGGGAAGTCATCTACAATGGAAAACGTGCGTATATAACAGGTGAATTTGGTCAGTTCCGTCCTTATTGATCAGGAAAGCCCGGATATATTCCGGGTTTTTTTGTGTATAGGAAGGTACAGATACAGAAAATGTCGTATAAACAAGATAGGGAGGGATGATATTGTACGTATTGAAAACGAAGGAAATGGATGACGACGTGATGGAATACATGGAAATATCCGTGCCTGAGAAACGAAGGGAGGATGCCTTCAAACTGCTGGATCTCTTTACTGAAGCATCAGGTTTCGAAGGGAAGCTGTGGGGGAAAAGCATCATTGGATTTGGATCCTACCACTATACGTATGCAAGCGGGCATGAAGGAGATGCGGCACTGGCAGGATTTTCACCGCGCAAATCCAAGATTTCTATCTATCTGGGCTGTACGGGAACTGATAAAGACAAACTCTTATCGAAACTTGGCAAACACACAAGCGGAAAGGGCTGTGTGTATATCAATCGGTTAAGTGACGTAGACACGGACATTCTGAAAGAACTGATCCGGTTATCAATCCATCAACTTCAAACCAAATATCCTTCAAACGAGTGAAGAAGAGTCAGTCAAAAGACTGATTTTTCTTTTTTGCTTCGCTGGTAAAATGAATTCTTGTGTTAGAGATTTCAACCATATTCCATCCCTTCGCAAACTTATGGCTTGCAATCGGAACGAATATCTTATATGATTAATCTCGAATTAAGAATATCTCAGTTCAAGATATACGAGGTATTAACTCCCAAGAAAAGAAAGGAACGAATACACACATGTCAAAAGTATTGTACATCACTGCACATCCACATGATGAGTCTGCTTCATTCAGTATGGCAGCAGGTAAAGCATTCATCGATTCTTACAAAGAAGCCAATCCATCAGATGAGGTTGTTCATATCGACCTTTACAAAGAAAACATCCCTCACATCGATGCAGATGTATTCAGCGGATGGGGCAAACTTCAAAGCGGAAGCGAGTTCAACGCATTGTCTGCTGAAGAGCAAGCAAAAGTAGCACGCCTGAACGAACTATCTGATCAGTTCGTTGCAGCCGACAAATATGTTTTCGTTACACCATTCTGGAACTTCTCTTTCCCTCCAGTTATGAAAGCGTACATTGATTCTGTCTCTGTTGCGGGCAAATCATTCAAATACACCGAGCACGGCCCTGTTGGACTCCTAACAGACAAAAAAGCCCTGCACATCCAAGCGCGCGGCGGTATCTACTCTGAAGGTCCTGCAGCAGCAATGGAAATGGGACATCGCTACCTTGAACTCATCATGCAGTTCTACGGTGTGCCTAGCTTCGAAGGTCTCTTCATCGAAGGACACAACGCTATGCCTGAAAAAGCGCAAGAAATCAAAGAAAACGGAATTGCCCGTGCAAAAGACCTTGCGAAAACATTCTAATAGTTGAAACAAAAAAGACCGCCAGCCTGGATACCCAGTCTGGCGGTTTTTTTATGGAGTACTCCCTCTGCAGCGAAGGAAGCACTCCGTTCCGTTCGTTTATCTAGGGAGGAAGGTGGGTAATGCATGATCTATGCTGGTCTTGCTTGTCCAGTCACGGATTAGCCGGCGGTAGCCAATGCCGTGAAACTTTCAGGACCTACCCTGACAGTACCCAATGCTGTGGCACTGACATAGGCGGAGTAAACCAGTGGACCACTCGCAGGGATTCCAGGATTGAAGTCAGCGCCAGCGAATGTGATCAATTGTGGACCTACAATGGATAAATCCAAAACTTGCCTGGCTGTATACACTGTAATTAAACCAGATTGTTGTGTACCACGGATGATGGTGATATCAACGTTCGTCGCAATTGGGAGCAAAGGCAGCTGAACAGCCATCGTTCCTTCGAATTGAACCCTGATCTGTCCAACGGTTGCTTTCGTCACGTCCAGACCCACAACTCCGAAAAGACTATTTTGACCTACAAGGATCGGTGTTGAAATCTGTCCATACGTGCTCGCATTCTGTGAAGTACGCGCATCAAGAAAAATTCCCATATATTCACCTCCTGTCTTGTTATCTAGTACAGTATATGCATGTCCACTGAATGCGTCTGTGCACATGATTCAGTTTTAAAAAATGGATGATACCCCCAAGTGAAACTTTTCCACCCGCTATATCGTATATAGAAGAAACCATACATAAATTGGGGGAGTCAACATGTGGATCAGCATCGGTTTCAGCATCATCTATCTTTTTTGTATCATTTATATGATTTCTTATCGCCTGAATATAAAAAAAGCGGTTGAACGTTCAGACGAAGCCTATTATCCTTCAGCACAAACGAAATTAGATAATATTATCGTCCCTGACAGGTGGGAGCCCATGATCCCACTTGATAAACGCTCTAAATCCTATCGGATCCTCCACTGGGGAACGCCTGCCCTCATCCTGCTGATGAGCATTCTATTCATCCTGGTATTCGGAATGGATTTTTTGCATGGTTCATTCATTAATTTTGGTTATATCTTCTTTACCTTCCTTGTCATGATCCGGCATCAGGGTAACATCTATCTGTTGAATGATGGCGTCATTTTAAATGGCAGATTCTTCTCGTGGAATAAGGTGAAGGGCTATAAAGTGGAGAAGATCGTGAAGTGGCACGAATTATATGGGTTGGACGAACGATTGAACAATAGTTATAAGGTCAGCCTCCTATTGAAACGGGGGATCTTCCAGCCGAATTACGTAGTACTCACGGAAGAGCGTGACATGAGAACTGTCGTTCAGCTGCTGGAGGATAAAGGAATTGAGGGGACGGTAGCGTATGTACTTCCTCACCCGGAGGTGCAACGATGACCATCGAGCGTGCCCTAGAGTCTGCTAAAGAATTGATCCGTATCCGGTTCCCTTCATGTGAGGCAGCCGTATTAAGTGGAAGTGTGGTGAGAGGACAGGACACGGCCACTTCTGATTTGGATATCGTCGTCGTGATCAACGAACTCTCCTCTTCATACAGGGAAAGCCTGATGTGGCAGGGGTGGCCGGTTGAACTATTTGTCCACACCCCGACGGGGATACTGGACTTCTTCAGAGATGATTGTCTCCGCGGCAGGCCATCGCTCCCGCGGATGATCTCAGAAGGGCTGCCTCTAACAGGCAATCAAACCCTCGACTCATTAAAGGCTACCGCAAACAGGCTTCTCAGTGCCGGACCAGAACGCTGGGATGAAGATACCATTGATAGGAAGCGGTATTTTCTAACCGATGCCCTCGATGATTTCAACGGATGTACCGACCGGGGAGAAGGATTGTTCATTGCCGGCCATCTGGCAGAACTACTACATGAATTTGTCCTGAGGACCAGTGGTTGTTGGATCGGCAGTTCAAAATGGATTGTGAGGGCACTGAAGGAGTTTGACCCTGAGTATGCACTACGTTTTGTCGATGCATTCGATTCCTATTACAAACATGGGGAGAAAAGAGGGGTGATCACTCTGGTGAATCAAGCTCTCAGTCCGTTCGGTGGCCGCTTGTTCGAGGGATTCTCAATCGGGAAACCCTTAGTCGGGCCATTCTCCTGACTATACTAAAAAGGGTGTTCCGGTTGAACCGGAACACCCTTGGTTTTTAATCAGGTATGATTTGGAAGCTGTCATGATCTTTTCGATGCATGCCTTCTTCAAAAATGAGACGAGTAACAAATTTATACGAGATGCCCTCTTTACTTGGAGGGAATGTATCTGCCAGTCGGCAGGCAAATTGAATTTTTCGTTGCTCTCCTGCTTTCATAATGGAAGAGCTCAGGATCGTATTCTGGTGAAGGATGGATGAACACTCGGTCTTTTCATTGTATTGAAGCAGATCGGTCTCGATCCTTTTCAGCTTCTGGTCGACTTTACCGCCGATCAGTTCGTATTCCCCTTTAATAAGTTCTCCTGGACAATAGGCAGAACGATGCAATACAAGATCGATCTTCGCAGCACCGATCCCCATCTTACACATCAACTTTGCAAACATCATTCTCACCCTCGCTTTCTTTATAATATTTATCTGATCATGGGCAGAATTATCCTCTAACAAAGCTATATTGTAAAGAAAGAAATCAACGATGTCTACACTAGATTTTCGACATTTTTCGATTAAGCTCACTAACCTCATGAAAATATAAAATATAATGGAATAGTTGTAAAATAGAGGTAGATTAATAGGGTGACTTTCTATACAATAGGAAGCGGAAGAAGTCTTATCTGCCGGACGCGCAGGTAGTGAATATAACGTACAAAGGGGTTATCGAATGAAGGAAAAGAAAGCGAAAAAAAATCAGACGACGGTCCGGATGAATCTGCTGTTCGTTTCCGTGTTTTTTCTGTTCTCCATGCTCATTCTCCGACTAGGTGTCGTCCAAATTGTCAAAGGAAGTCAATATGAAGCGGAAGTATCGAGAACGGAAAACGTCAAGTCGGATAACGGCAATCCACCCCGAGGCAAGATCTATGACCGCTACCGGAATGTGATTGTCGATAACGTCCCCATGAATGCCATTACGTATACGAGCACTCAGTCGACAAAATCTAAAGAAATGCTGGAAGTAGCTGAAAACCTCTCCAAACTGATTGATATCGACGAAAAAGTGATCGAGAGCATTAACCCTCGTGACAAACAGGATTACTGGCTACTCCGAAATAAGGAAAAAGCCGCTGAGCTCGTCACGAAGGATGAATTGGCTAAATTGGAAGCCAATGAAGAGATGGACGAGGATGAACGAAACAAAAAAGCGTATGAAATGCAACTAGATAGAATCCCTAAAGATGAACTGAAGGCTTTTACAAATGAGGAATTGAAAGTACTCGCTATCTTCCGCCAGTTCAATACCGGATATGCCCTGACGCCGAAGATTGTCAAAAATAAAAACGTCAGTGATGAAGAGATGGCCAGGGTAAGCGAAAACCTGTCAAGTCTTCCAGGGGTGAATGTTACTACGGACTGGGAGAGGAAGTATGTCCAGGACAGTACATTGCGATCAATCTTAGGTAAGGTATCAACGACGGAACAAGGAATCCCTACAGAACTGGTAGATGACTTCAAATCCAAAGGGTACGCCATGAACGACCGGGTAGGAACCAGCTATTTCGAATCAGAATATGAGAGTCTCTTGAAAGGAAAAAAAGAGGAGATTGAACACATCACCAAAAACGGAAGCGTCATTGACTCTCAGATGATTAAAGAAGGGCATAGCGGAAAGGACGTCTACCTTACCATTGATCTGAAGCTTCAAAAAGAATTGGAAACAATCGTAGAAGAAGAGTTAAGCAAGCAGGCTGCCAAGCGCTGGGAGTCACCGTATCTTGATCGTGCCTATCTGATTATGATGAATCCTTATACGGGTGAGATCCTTTCCATGGTCGGGAAGAAATATGGTCATGATAAAGACGGAAATGTGGAACTACAGGATGATGCACTTGGGACGTTTACTTCGGAGTACGGAGTGGGGTCGGCTGTGAAAGGGGCCACCGTTTTGACTGGGTATATGACAGACAGTCTGGCCATCGGCGAATCCCTTTTGGATGAAGCCATCCAGATAAAAGATACTCCGGTCAAACGCTCATGGTTCAACCAAAGCAGAGGGGCCATGTACATGACGGATAAGCAGGCACTTGAATGGTCCTCAAATGCTTACATGTGGAAAACGGCGTTTAAAGTAGCCGGCGTAACATATCAAAAAGATCAACCGATGAACATCAAAAGAGAAACCTTTGATACATTCCGTAATCATTTTAAACAGTTTGGTCTTGGAGTCAAAACGGAAATTGATCTTCCAGGTGAAGCAGATGGGCTCCAGGGTTCCGAATATAAGCCGGGTAACCTTATGGACTTCGCCATTGGGCAATACGATACGTATACCCCAATGCAATTGGCTCAATATGTATCCACCATCGCCAATGGAGGATACCGCATGCAGCCTCATATCATGAAGGAAATCAGAGAGCCGAACTATGAGAGTGAAAAAGTAGGATCCTTGTTATATGAACATGAGTCTAAAGTGCTAAATAGGCTTGATGCTTCTGAAGAAGAGATTCATTCCGTCCAACAAGGATTCTACCGGGTGGCCCATGGTGCGAATGGAACGGCTAATAACTTTGCCAACGCTCCTTACGATGCCGCCGCAAAGTCAGGTACAGCTGAAGCATTCTACTATGCCCCTGAACGCGGAAAAAACCTGGAAACCTATAACACCACTCTGGTAGGGTACGCCCCGTATTCACATCCTGAAGTGTCGTTTGCAGTAGTACTCCCTGCATCTCATCAGGATAAGGACCCTTATGTCAACAAAACCATCGCTAAACGAGCAATGGATAAATACTTTGAGTTGAAAAAGGAATACGAGAAAAAGGGTTATTACAGCGAATCAACAGATAAAGAAGTTATAGAGACAGATGAATGACCAGACAGGCAGTCCCTACTGAGGGGAGTGCCTGTTTTCTCATAGACGGGAGATTGAAATGAAGACAGAGTCGGAAATTACCGAAATAATTAAAAATGATCCATGGATGATGAATATACTCCAAGTCACAGCCGAATTAGGCCTCCCCGATTGCTGGGTATGCGCAGGTTTTGTTCGAAACAAAGTGTGGAATCATCTCCATGGTCGGGGACGGGAACCAATGAATGACATCGATGTGGTGTATTATGACACTAGTGACACCGACGAAGAGACGGAAAAAAAGATCGAACTTCAGCTTCTGAAGTCTGTTCCCCATGCTCCTTGGTCGGTGAAGAATCAGGCAAGGATGCATGAGGTGAATGGGGATGAGCCATATGCTTCCACGGCCGATGCCATCTCGAAATTCCCTGAGACAGCCACGAGTGTAGCAGTCCGAATGAATGATTCACAGGCTCTCCAATTGCTTGCTCCTTGGGGAATCAAGGATCTTGTCAACTTGGAAGTGCGTCCGACCCCGCATTTTAAAGAAATGCCACCTGGATACACGGTTTATGAGAAGAGAATACAGGAAAAAGGATGGAACAAAAAATGGCCGATGGTGAAGGTCTTTTCCAGAGGGGGAGTGCTTTATGACTGAAGGGTACGCTCTATCCTCGAACACCATTGAACAATGGAAAGCACGGATCCTGCCGGAAGTGGATTGGTTTTTCTTCACGAACGATGAATACTTTCCTTATGGAGAGATGGACGTGTTAGTGAAAAGCAATCTTTCACTGGATATCAGAACATCGTATTTGACGTGGGCTCTTCCTGAAGGGGTATTTGTAAAAAAAATGCATCCAGGCGAATTTGAGGAGCTATCATATGAAGCCAGACAGAGAATCGCCGAAATTCAATGGCAACTCGGGAGGGGCTTAGTATTTGATCACGAAGAAACGGAAGAATGGTTTGGTGAACATGTACCGCCATTATATAAAGGAGCCGGAAAGAAACTCGTACTCTTTACAATCGCTTTTTGGCGTTCACTTGAGGAGCATCAAAAGGAAGGCTTTCTAAGAGCCTACAGCCGAATGTGGGTAGATGAACAACCATCATGGAAAGGGGCTCCTTCATCTTTTAAAACATTCATGCAGCGGGAATATCCGCATCTTATTCCGTATCTTGATGTTTTTCCCGACAGGAACGGCGCCAACTGCCTGGCTGCAGTCGCATTCGCCGTCGACGCTTCGTCCGATCCCTATCATTGGATGCAGGCAGAGGAACTCGATCATCTGATGGCCGGGAGGGAGGAGGTCGGGGATATAACCGGAAAGGAGGTCCTGGTGTGGAGGGATTCTGAAGGGATGATCATCCATGGGTGCTATTCGTTGAATAAGGAATTTGTTTTCAATAAGCACGGACAGACGATGTTCAATCCCTGGCAGCTTCTTACGGTGGAGCAGGTGATAGGCTCCTGGGGAGCGCCGGTCATATACAGATAAGAAAAGAAGGGACCCATCAGGAGGTCCCTTCGTCGTCACTTTCTTTTTCGTTAAACCATAGTGGATCGTCATTATCGACTTCACCATTGTAGTTGATAAACAGCTCTTCGCCAGCTTTGATATCCCGATACGCATAAAAATCGAATGTATGATTATCAAAGTTGATGTCATAGATCGTATTTGGGGTATAAGAATGGTTGAAAAGCATTCCATATCCGAGAAGAAGTGCCGTATGGTTCATGCCATACTCAAACACATAATCCGCCAAGAAGGTCTTTTCAATATAGTGATGCTCTTCATTTGGGTATGGAATCACGGGAGCCTCATGAATCAGCTCTCCTTTTGGGATATCCTGTTTAGCAAAGACACCTCTTCTAAGTTCCCCGTCACTGACGGGAGACATTTTCACTTCAATCATCCTGACACCTGCTTTCAAAATTCTCTTCTAGATCTGTCAGGCCGACCGGCTCATGCACGATTAGAAAAGGCATAAAGGTTTTTCATCACTGTGCCCTATTGGGAACGATCAGAAAACCTCTCCCTTTAGCCTGACAGACTTACCGGTAAATTGCAATCGTTAAAAAAGGTCTTTAAAGAAGGATTTGATGCCCCGGGCGCTTCGCACAACCCAGCTCGCTTTTTCAACCGTTTCTTCAGCCGTTACGTCCACTGAGTAAGAAGCAGGTTCACCGTCCGGGATATACTCCTCTTCAGGAGGATTTTTCACCTTGAGGACACCGACCTTTTCTCCTTTTTCAATCGGAGCGATCAGCTTACCGTCATCAGTTACTTTATCCGGATCCAGGACCAATTCCACTTCGGTCTTTTCTTTTTGTTCTTTTGGAAGGGTGAGTGCAATCGGTTCTTTTATGGAGACACTGAGCTCTCTATCTTTTCCATTGTATACCTTTATGTTTCCAGATGCTGAGGTTGCATCCTTTAGGGATAAATCCACTTCCTCGAATTCATTGAATCCGTAGTCCAGAAGCTCGGCAGATTGAATGAACCGCTCGGCACTGCTGGATTGACCATTCGCATCCTTTGCATCCAGGATGACGGATATGTAGCGGTTTCCATTTCGTTCGGCTGTGGCCGTGAACGTGGTGCCGGCAAATGGGGTCGTCCCGGTTTTCAACCCGTCTGCTCCTTTATAATAGAAGGATTTCCCTTTCAGCAGCCCATTTGTACTTTTCATCGTCAATTCTTCATCGGTTCCCGGTCGGAACTTCTTGGATGAAAGACCCGATGTTTCAAGGGTTTCAGGGTAGTCGTGAATGAGGCGATAGGCAAGGGTGGCCATATCTTCAGCAGAGACGACATTTTCATCATCCGGTTCAGTACCTTCAGGATACATGCCAAGCATATCCACGTTGCTGAGACCGGAAGAATTGACGAAGTGGTAACGCTTCAACCCGAGTTCTTTCGCTTTTGAATTCATCTTCTTGACGAACTCACCTTCTGAACCGGCGACGATTTCCGAAAGGGCGATCGCAGCGCCGTTTCCAGATTTGATGACCATGGCTTCATAAAGTTCTTTGACTGTATAAGATTCGCCCTGCTTCAGAGGCACATTGCTCAATCCGGGAGCGTTGGCGAGCTGATAGACTTTGTCGCTGATCTTGTAGGATTGATCCCATTTGATCTTCCCATCTTTAACAGCTTCTTGAACCAGATACTCCGTCATCATTTTGGTCATGCTGGCAATTCCCAGCTCTTTATGTTCATTTTCACCATACAGGATCTTTCCTGTGTTTCCATCTATCACAATGGCCGCATCCGCATGGATTTCCGGCTCCCCCGCCGCAAAGGCTTCACCTTGAAACCCGGCGACGGCAAGCATGGATACCAAGAGGGCAGATGCCGTCTTACGTCCATTCATATCTGTATACCTCCAACGTCTAGTGACTTACAACCCCGTTATTTTACCATAGTTTCATTGGAAGGGACGAGTCAGTTTGTGACAGATACAGAAGGATATGCCGGAAGAATGTCGAATGGGTAGAGAAGTCTTGCCTAAAAGGAGGAAATCACCATTCCTAATTTAAAAATCAATTTCGAAACCTCATTGATTCCCTGGGTGGAGGATATCGCCCGGAAAAATGATAGTTCAGGCCACGCCCTCTATATTATGAAAGATGGGAAGACCATTCTCGAGCATTACGGCGGATACCACTCGTTTGAACCAGGTGCCCAAAAGGTGAATCCAACATCACGCTTTAACATCGCATCTGCACGGAAGAGTTACATAGCGTTGGTGATTGCATATGCCCTGTACGACAGATTGCTTGAATTAGATCGACCCGTGCACGATTATATGGAAGAAAGTAATCCAGTGTTCAATGGGGTCTCGATCAGGCATCTCCTCACCCACACCCATGGTATCGGGGAAGGGGGCGAGGGCCTCTATAAGGATTTCACTCCAGGAGAGAACTGGAGCTATAACAATGTTGGAGTAGATACACTGGCGCATCTGGTGATGGAAATGTACGGTGTGACCATCAGCTCCTTCCTTCAGGAAAGAATCTTCGACCAGCTTAATTGGACGGAAACTGGCTGGGAAAATGAAGATTCTCCCCAATTGGTGAAGATTATCAACAGCAGAGATGAAGAAGCTTTGAACGGTCTGCATGCGGATTGCGATGGTTCAAAGAAAAATTTATTTGTTTCCGCAAGGGAATTCGCTTGGTGGGGTCAGCTGCATCTTGGTAAAGGGAGGGTCGGTAACCGGAAAATCATTCCTGAAGAAGTGGTCAATCTTGCAACTACCATCCAGACCCCCATTGGACTTCCGTACGACTTGCCGCGGAACGGGGCTTTTTGGTATATACAGGACATCCCACGGATGAAAAGTGAAATCGGGGATGCTGTCCCGGCTGGTTCCTACCAGATTCTCGGGGTGACAGGGCCAACGATCCTGGTGATCCCGAAATATCAAATTGTTGCTGTCAAAATGTATAACAAAAGGTATAATTACGGAGGCGCAAATTACCTTCATTTTTTGAAGGAATATAGTAATCGGGTGGCAGACGCCTGTACATAAAATAGGGGATGAATGGAATGAATGAGCAGCGAAGCAATAACCTGAAGAATTATGCGGCCCTTGCAGTGAAGGTAGGGGTGAATATCCAAGGGGGACAGGCACTTTGGATCAGTGCTCCCCTCGGGACGGAGGAATTTGTCCGTTTGGTGGTGGAAGAAGCCTATTTGGCCGGCTCGAAAAATGTGCATGTCCAGTGGTTCGATGAAGCGATCTTGAGGACCCACTATGAACTGGCTCCGGAAGAAACTTTTTATGAGTATCCTGAGTGGCTCGCCGCTGCCCACGAATGGCTAGTCGACCATAAGGGTGCTTTCCTGCAGGTTGACTCAGGGGACCCCGATCTTTTGAAGGGAATTGATGCGGAAAGGATCACCGCTTTTGAAAAAGCGAGCGGAGATGCACTGGACCGGTTTTACGAAGCCATCGAAAACGACCACATTCCATGGTCGATTGTGGCAATCCCTTCTCAGAAATGGGCAGAGAAGGTATTTCCTCACCTAACGGGCACAGAGGCAATCGATGCCTTATGGAAACATATCTTCCAATCGGTACGGATGTATGAATCCGATCCTGTTGAAGCGTGGAAGAGACATATCAGTGAGCTGACAAAAAGGGCTGAAAGACTGAACGATTTCAATTTAAGGAAATTACATTATACTGCACCAGGCACAGATCTCAGCGTGGATCTGCATGAAGACCATATTTGGCTGACTGGTGCAAGCAAGACACCTGATGGAAAGGACTTCATCGCCAATATGCCTACGGAGGAAGTCTATACCGTTCCGGTCAAAAGCGGGGTGAACGGGACCGTCCGTGCAACAAAACCCCTTGCCTACAACGGCAATGTCATCGATGATTTCAACCTTACATTCAAAGATGGGAAGATCATTCATGCTACTGCTCAAACAGGAGAAGAGATCCTGAAGAAGATGATCGAAGTCGACGAAGGGGCGGCATTCCTTGGCGAAGTAGCCCTCGTTCCCCACGATTCACCGATCTCAAACTCCGGAATTCTATTCTTCAATACGCTCTTTGATGAAAATGCATCCAATCACTTGGCAATCGGTTCTTCCTACCCTACCTGCATGAAGGATGGCAGCATTCTCTCTGATGAGGAGAAGGAAGCGAGGGGACTGAACGAAAGCGTCGTTCATGAAGATTTCATGATCGGTTCCGAGAGGATGGATATCGTCGGTGTAACCAGGGATGGGGAGAGTGTACAGATATTCAAAGACGGGAACTGGACATTCTGATTCAAGGAAAAAGAATTAAAACATGAAAAATTATGGTAATTTAGGTTTAGTTCAAACTGCCTTGAGGTATTGAAAAAACAGGGCGATTTTTCCAGTCGCTTTGTTTACTTTAATACTTAAGGAGGGTAGACCGTTCTCACTAACTTAATAGGATGATTAGGAGCGATGGGTCATGAGCTGGTTTTTAAAAGGCTTGAAGCAATACACTGATTTCAGTGGGAGGGCAAGAAGGCAAGAGTATTGGATGTTTACTCTTTTTAGTATTATATTCGGTTTCGTATTCTATTCGGTGCTTTTGATTAGTTTGATCATTGATTCTATGGGGTTGGGCGTGTTTGGTATCCTCCTTGCAGGTATATATTATTTAGCAATCTTCATTCCATCACTGGCCGTCACAGTGAGGAGATTACATGATATGGGCCGCAGTGGATGGTGGTACTTCATCAGCTTCGTACCTTTTGCAGGAGGAATCATTCTAATAGTATTCTGCTGTCTTGATAGCGAAAACGGAAACAACCAGTGGGGGTCGAATCCTAAGAATAGCGATAGTATGATTGAAGCAATCTAAAAGGACTGGGAGACCCTTCCTACACAAGCAATGAAAGGATCGAGGAGCCTTGAATCATCCGTCTCTTCCAGCTACCGATGTGGATGCGAGAAGAAAGAAAGGCTCCACTTTCCTATTTACAAATGAAACGGTGATGCAAAATGAGTTTTGAAGGACAAAGTATTTTACCCGCAGTGAGATCGATGAAAGATTTTGACAAAATGCTCAAAACGTCATTCCAATACGGAGTCTTTCTTGACCTCCACGTAGGGATGCTCAAAAGTGTATTTGACTATGCTAAAAAGGAAAAACGGAATATGTTCCTCCATCTGGATTTGATCCACGGCTTATCAAGTGATGAATATGCTACAGAATATATCTGTCAGGAAATCAAGCCGTACGGGATCATCTCCACCAAAGGGAGCGTGATTAAAAAAGCACGTCAGAGGGGGATTTATGCCACCCAGCGAATATTCGTCATTGATTCCAGTGCCATGAAAAGGAGCATTGAACTCATTCACAAGACGGACCCCGACTACATAGAGGTGCTTCCCGGGGTAGTACCTAAAATTATTCGTGAAATAGGCGAAAAGACGGGTAAACCGATTTTTGCAGGTGGTTTGATTGATACCGTGGAGGAAGTAGAGGCATCCCTTGAAGCCGGTGCCACGGCCATCACGACCTCCAATCTCGATCTTTGGAAATATTATGATAGAAAAAATCTTAATAACTGATTGACAACGCTTCCATGTTATTTTAATATAGGGATTAAGTTAATAACCAGTGAATGAGACCTAAGAGACTCACAAGATTTTTTCCGTTTATAACCATTATAAAAGGGATATTTCTGTGGGTCTTTTGTCTGTGAACTGGTTGTTCCATAGACAAATTGTTATACCAGAAGTTGAAAGCGGAATCAATCAAAGGGGTAACGGGGTCCAACGTCTATGGAATTGACTTATACTATCTTGTTGGAAAGAAGGGGTATTATGTCTCCATTTTTAGCTGAAGTGTTGGGAACTGCACTGCTTATCGTATTCGGTGCAGGGGTATGTGCCAACGTCAATTTAAAAAAATCATTCGCTTATAACTCCGGATGGATCGTCATCACATTCGGATGGGGCTTGGGTGTTGCTATGGCTGCCTATGCAGTCGGTCAATTCAGCGGAGCCCATTTGAATCCGGCTGTAACATTTGGACTTGCCTTTAACGGGGACTTCCCTTGGAGCGACGTGCCGATGTACATTCTTGCTCAAATGATCGGTGCCATTATCGGTTCTGCGATCATCTATCTGCATTTCCTTCCACACTGGCATGCAACAAAGGATCCGGGAGTTAAGTTGGGCGTGTTTGCAACAGGTCCTGCAATCCCACATTATTTCTCGAATATCTTAAGTGAAATCATTGGAACTTTCGTCTTGGTTATAGGATTATTGACAATAGGGGCGAATACATTTGCAGAGGGATTGAATCCATTCATCGTCGGATTCCTGATCATCGCTATCGGTATCTCGCTAGGTGGTACCACTGGATATGCGATCAACCCTGCACGTGACCTCGGTCCACGTATCGCTCATTTCATCCTGCCGATCCCGGGTAAAGGGTCATCCAACTGGGGCTACTCATGGATTCCGGTTCTTGGTCCGCTATTGGGTGGATCATTCGCCGGTGTATTCTACAAAGCATTCTTCAGCGGATCGATGACATCGGCGTTCTGGATCATCCTTGCCGTGATGGTTGTAGTATTGGTACTTGCCTACATGGCAGACAGGAAACAATCTCTTGCTGAAAAAGCTGCATTACTAGCAGACGAAAATTGAATGGAGGAACAAAATCATGGAAAAATTCATTCTCTCCCTTGACCAAGGGACAACAAGCTCAAGGGCAATCCTTTTCAATCAGAAAGGTGAAGCGGCCCATACGGCACAAAAAGAATTCACACAGCATTTCCCGAAACCAGGCTGGGTAGAACACAATGCCAATGAAATCTGGGGATCGATTCTTGCCGTCATTGCAAGCGTTTTATCTGAATCAAGCGTAAAAGCAGAGCAAATCGAAGGAATCGGAATCACAAACCAGCGTGAAACAACAGTGGTATGGGATAAAGAAACAGGCGATCCCGTATATAACGCAATTGTTTGGCAGTCAAGACAAACGGCTGGAATCTGTGATGAACTGAAGGCCCAAGGATTGAACGACAAATTCCGGGATAAAACCGGATTGCTGATCGATGCATATTTCTCCGGGACAAAAGTAAAATGGATCCTTGATAATGTTGATGGGGCCAGGGAAAAAGCTGAAGCTGGAAAACTTCTATTCGGTACGATCGATACGTGGCTCATTTGGAAGATGAGTGGTGGAAAAGCGCATGTAACGGATTATTCCAACGCATCCCGTACGCTCATGTACAACATCTATGATCTTGAGTGGGACAAAGAACTACTTGATATCCTCGGGGTTCCTGAAAGCATGCTGCCAGAGGTAAGACCGTCTTCTGAAGTGTACGGCACGACGATTCCTTACCATTTCTTCGGACGTGAAATCCCGATCGCAGGAGCTGCAGGGGACCAGCAAGCAGCCTTGTTCGGACAAGCTTGTTATAATGAAGGAATGGCAAAGAACACTTATGGTACAGGTTGCTTCATGCTGATGAATACTGGAGAGAAGGCTGTGAAATCTGAGAACGGTCTGTTGACGACACTTGCATGGGGAATCGATGGTAAGGTCGTATATGCCCTTGAAGGAAGCATCTTCGTTGCCGGATCGGCAATCCAATGGCTTCGCGACGGTCTTCGCATGTTCAACAACGCAGCAGACAGCCAGGCTTATGCAGAACGCGTTGATTCTACGGATGGCGTGTACGTAGTTCCTGCTTTCGTAGGTTTGGGAACACCATACTGGGATAGCGATGTCCGCGGATCTGTATTCGGATTGACGCGCGGTACATCCAAAGAGCATTTTGTCAGAGCAACATTGGAATCCCTTGCGTATCAAACGAAAGATGTCTTGACTGCAATGGAAGCCGATTCCAACATTCCCCTGAAGAAACTCCGTGTAGATGGTGGAGCAGTCAAAAATGATTTCTTGATGCAGTTCCAAAGCGATATCCTGGACGTCCCCGTCGAGCGTCCGGTCGTCAATGAGACAACGGCCCTAGGTGCTGCCTACCTTGCAGGACTTGCCGTTGGATTCTGGAAGGATCAAAATGAAATTTCTCAACAGTGGAACATGGAGAAGCAGTATGATCCGGATATGGAACAAGAAAAGCAGGAAGAACTTTACAACGGGTGGAAAAAAGCCGTTAAAGCAACTATGGCTTTCAAATAAGATCAACCTGTGATATAATAAACTCAAGTTAATAAAACGGTTAGAGACCAAGAGAGACCATTTCCACATTTATAGAGATTATTTCTATAATGCTGGTTTTGGTCTCTTTTTTTATGGTTAAAGTATAAGAGAGATTACTCATTAACCGTTCACAACCATACATTCTAGGAGGAACCACTTATGACTTTTTCCAGCACGCACAGACAAGAAGTGAAAAATGCATTAAAAAATGAACACTATGACTTGATCGTAATCGGTGGGGGGATCACCGGATCAGGTATTGCTCTTGATGCTTCCAAGCGCGGTATGAAGGTTGCGCTTGTAGAAATGCAGGATTTTGCTGCAGGGACTTCCAGCCGTTCTACCAAGCTTGTCCATGGTGGTTTGCGCTATTTGAAACAATTCGAAGTGAAAATGGTTGCAGAGGTCGGAAAAGAACGTGAAATCGTGTATGAAAACGGGCCACACGTCACCACGCCTGAATGGATGCTGCTCCCGATGCACAAAGGTGGTACATTCGGTAAATTCAGCACATCCATCGGTCTTAAAGTATATGACTACCTTGCAGGAGTCAAACGCAGTGAGCGCCGGACCATGCTTTCTGTATCAGATACATTGACGAAAGAACCTTTGGTGAAGAAACAAGGCCTCAAAGGTGGGGGATACTACGTAGAATACCGGACAGATGATGCTCGTCTGACCATCGAAGTCATGAAGGAAGCCATCGCTCACGGAGCAACCTCCATCAACTATACAAAATCCCAGCGTTTCATTTACGACAACAAGAAAGTCGTGGGAATTGAAGCGGAAGATCTGCTTACCAATGAAACGTACGAGATCCGAGGAACAAAAGTCGTGAATGCTGCCGGTCCTTGGGTAGATGATGTCCGCCATAAAGATTACAGCACGAATAATAAACAGCTGCGCTTGACTAAAGGGGTACACCTTGTCATCGACCAAAGCAAATTCCCGCTTCGTCAGGCTGTGTACTTTGATACTCCGGATGGCCGCATGGTCTTCGCGATTCCGCGTGATGGGAAAGCGTACGTGGGTACAACAGACACCATCTTTGATAAAGATAAGGCTCATCCGTACATGACATCTGAGGATCGCGATTACATCATGAATGCTATCCACTTCATGTTCCCTGATGTGAACATCACCAACGATGATGTAGAGTCAAGCTGGGCTGGTGTACGACCGCTGATCTTTGAAAAAGGGAAAGATCCTTCAGAAATCTCACGTAAAGATGAAATCTGGGAAGCCGAAAGCGGTCTGATCACCATTGCAGGTGGTAAATTGACGGGATACCGCAAGATGGGTGAAACGGTTGTAGACCTTGTGGCAAAACGATTGAAGGAAGAAGCGAAGCGCAAATTCCCAGAGTCCGCTACCAAACATATGCCGATCTCAGGTGGGCATGTGGGTGGATCCAAGAACTTCCCTGCTTTCGTCGATGAAAAAGCGAAGGAAGCTGTACGCTACGGTCTATCTGAAGAAGAAGGACGCAAACTGGCCACCATGTACGGCTCCAATGTAGATCAGCTGTTCAAACTTGCACATGCGTATACTGGAACTTCAGGAGACAAAGAAGTACCCGCTTCCCTTTATGCTCAACTGCTCTATGCCATCCAGGAAGAGATGACCGTAACGCCGGTCGATTTCTTCATCCGTCGTACGGGCGCATTATTCTTTGATCGTGCATGGGTCGTCAAGTGGCACGAGCCTGTAATTGAAATGATGAATGGATTGCTCAATTGGACGCCTGAGCAAAAAGAGAAATTCACCAACGATCTGAAAGTCGAATTGAAGAATGCTGTCGTACCAATCGATCAGCAGTAATATGCTTAGAATTATAAAAAAGGTCATGTGTGTTAAAGACTTTGACAATCCGAGCGTCTCATTACTCTAAATAAAGCTTTATTGCTTTAAATGGATATTGAACGCAGGGGGAAAAGTCTTTACCATTAAGAATGAAATTGACCCTCATAGAAAAGAACGGTTCCCGCGATGGGAGCCGTTCTTTTTTTGATATACTTGAACACAAAGGGAGGGATCGTATGAATCACAAAGTAGCCATCGTGACAGGGAGCAATAGCGGATTCGGCCTTCTAACGACGGTAGAGCTCGCGAAAAGTGGATTCAGAGTGATTGCCACCATGAGGGACACCGCCAGGAAAGAGGAATTGCTGAAGAGAGCGTCATTCTTGCACGTTGAAGACCGTATTTTCATCCAGGAACTCGACGTAACCTCTGCATCGTCCCTGGAATCGTTCAAGGAGTTCCTGAAGTCTTTGGATAGAATAGACGTGCTCGTGAATAATGCAGGATTTGCACAGGGTGGGTTCCTTGAAGAAGTATGTCTGGAAGAGTTCCGTCAACAATTCGAAACGAATGTTTTCGGGGTGATCGGGGTGAGTCAGCTTCTCTTGCCTTATATGAGGATGCAAGGCAGTGGGAGAATCATCAATATCGGCAGCATCAGCGGTCGGATTGGTTTCCCCGGTCTGAGCCCTTATGTATCATCCAAGCATGCGCTGGCTGGCCTTTCAGAAAGTCTGAGACTCGAAGTGAAGCCATTCGGGATCGATGTCCATCTGATTGAAGCAGGCTCATATCAAACAAACATCTGGACCACTGGAAAGAAAATTACAGAGCGTTCCCTTCATTCAACATCACCTTATCATGCACAAATGAAAAAGCTGAATGCCCATTTGGTTGAAGCAGGGGCTAAGTATGGGGACCCCCGGAAAGTATCGGATTTGGTCGCAAGGATCGCCACTGGCCGTAGTCGAAGATTCAGGTATGCAATCGGAAAAGGTACTGGTGTGACAATTTTAATTAAATCGCTTTTACCATGGAAGGTCTTTGAAAGGATCATGCTTCATATACTAAGGTAATATACCTTCCATATTCCTTATAGAAATGGTGAAAATTTCATGATAAAATGAAAAACGTGCAATATCCACTTCTTTATAGTGGAGAATGAAACAGACTACTACATAATCGAGAAGGAGAGTATCAAATGATCAAGCGTACAGGGGAAGTAACAATGGGGATTTTCGGCATTATTTTCTCATTTGGTTTTACCATCATGGGAATCATGGCCAATGTCCTTTTAAGTAATCCCGACTTTGTAAGAGGAATGGAGGAAGCAGAAAACGATCCTCAATTTCAGGCGGACACTGGTGGGATGAGTGTGGAGGATATCATGACGATGATTGAAGCATCCAGTACTTATCTGATTATTTTAGGGATTGTCGCTTCCATTATTGGTTTGCTTGCGGTCATCTTCATCACAAAGAATCGAAAGCCTGTTCTTTCAGGAGTACTATTCATCGTTTCGGCCTTGATTATCGGTATTGGAACGTTCGGTGCCGGATTAGTACCAGGGATCCTATATTTGATTTCAGGCATCATGGCCCTTGTCCGCAAGCCAAAACCGATGGACACGGCACTTTAATTTTCACAGTAGAGCATCCCTTAAAGGGGTGCTCTTTTTTCATCCGATCCCAAACCATTCAATCAAACCGCCAAATATGGTAGCATAGAGAAGGAAAGACCTTTACCAGCACTGGAGGAAGAATCATGAACCGATTGGAACAATTCAAAGAATGGCTGCAACAAGAACAAATTGATGCAGCATTCATCAATTCAAGTGAAAATGTATTTTACTTAAGTAAATTTCTAACTGACCCACATGAGCGCCTCGTCGGGGTCTTTGTATTCCCTGAAGCGGAACCATTCGTTGTCGCACCGGGAATGGAAGTACGCCAGGTGAAAGATGCCGGGTGGCCATATGAAGTGATCGGATACTCCGATCATGAAGACCCTTGGGATTTTGTTGCAAAAGCTATGGAAGAGCGGAACGTCCAAGCCAAAAAGGTGAGCTTCGAAAAAGAAGTGGTCACCTATGCACGAAGTGAAGCGTTCCTCAACCTCTTTGACGCACCTGAAATCGTCAATGCTGAAGACCGGTTGAATGACATGCGCGTCTGCAAATCTCCTGAAGAGATCGAAATCATGAGGAGAGCAGCGAAAATGGCCGATTATGGTGTGGAAATCGGAGTCGCTGCCCTTAAGGAAGGGATCTCGGAAATGGAGGTCCTTGCCACTATCGAGTATGAACTAAAGAAACAGGGTGTACGTGAGATGTCTTTCGCCACGATGGTCCTTTTCGGTGAAAAAGGCGGGGATCCCCATGGAAATCCAGGAGACCGTAAACTCAAGGCCGGAGATCTCGTCCTTTTTGATCTAGGCGTGGTACTTGATGGCTATACGTCTGATATTACTAGAACCGTTGCATTTAAATCTATTTCCGACAAACAAAGGGAAATATACGAAACGGTATTGAAAGCAGAACTTGCTGCCCTTGAAGCAAGCAAGCCAGGCAACCGTGTAGGGGATCTTGATTCAGTCGCCCGTGACATCATCACAGATGCAGGATATGGAGAAAACTTCCCACACCGCATCGGCCATGGTCTTGGCATCAATGTCCATGAGTTCCCTTCCATGAGCCATACCAACGATGGGATCCTTCGTGAAGGAATGACCTACACCATCGAACCTGGAATCTATATTCCTGAAATCGGCGGTGTGCGAATTGAAGATGATGTGCTGATCACAAAGGACGGCTGTGAAACGCTCACATCCTATCCGAAGGAACTGCAGATCATTGAATGACCTTTTACCAGCAGGTAACACCCTGCTGGTTTTTCATATTTATCTCAGCGCTGCATGATATAATAGGAGGAAATATTCCATAAGAAAGGATAGGCCGATGAAACTTGTAATTGCCGAAAAACCCGATCAAGGTGCCACATTGGCAAAACCTTTCCCCCATAAGAAACGGCAGGGATATATCGAGATCCAGCCAAACCCGATTTTTCCGAACGGAGCCTATGTGACATGGGCCGTAGGACATCTGCTTCAATTGAAGTCTCCTGAAAAGTATGAATCATCATGGAAAAAATGGTCCCTCGATACCCTCCCCATCGTACCCGACCGCTTCCAATATGAAGTCCAACGCAGCAAAGCGAAACAGTACAATGTCATTAAAAGTCTCCTTCAAAAGGATGAAGTGTCTGAAATCATCCATGCGGGAGATGCAGGACGGGAAGGAGAACTGATTGTCCGCAATATCACCACCATGGCAAAAGCCAGGAAACCGATGAAAAGATTGTGGATTTCTTCCCTAACGGAGAAAGCCATTGTGCAAGGGTTTCAGAATCTGAAAGATGAAAGTGAAACGCGAAGTCTTTACCATGAAGCCTACTCAAGGGCATGCGCAGACTGGCTTGTCGGTATGAATGCTTCGAGGGCCTATAGTCTCCTCCTGCAGGGGCAGGGGATGTCGGATGTCTTTTCAGCGGGAAGGGTCCAGACCCCGACTCTTGCTTTGATCGTAAAAAGGGAAGAAGAGATCGAACGATTCAAAAGTGAACCATTCTGGGAAGTGAAGGCCACCTTCAATATGGATGGCGACGTTTATGAAGGAATCTGGGTCAAGGATGGGAACACACGCATCCAGTCCAAGGAGATGGCTGAAAAAATTGCCGCCTTCTGCCAAAAGGGCAGTGCCCGTGTAAAAGAAGTGAAGACAGAGAGAAAAGAATTTGCACCACCGATGCTTTTCAATTTATCCTCACTGCAGGCTACCATCAATAAAATGTATAAGTACTCTCCTAAAAAAACACTGGATATCCTTCAAAAGCTTTATCAAAAAGGAATCGTTTCATACCCACGATCCGATTCTCAGCATGTGACGAAAGGAGAAGCGGAAGCATTCCCGGAAATCCTCGCTAAGCTGAGGAAGTTCAACCCATACTCCAAATGGATCGGTGAATCACCACCCAGCCTCATGAACAATAAACGTTTCGTGAATGACCAAAAGGTATCCGACCACTATGCCATCATTCCGACGGAACAGGTAAAAGATCCCGACAAGCTCACCGAGGAAGAACGGAAAATCTATGATGTTGTGATCAGGAGGCTGATTGCCGCCCATCATGAGAAGGCCATCATCGATTATACATCTGTGTCCACACTGGTAGAGGAGAGGGCGGAGTTTACCTCAAAAGGAAAACAAATCATTCAAGAGGGCTGGAGGAAGGTCATCGTCCCGACTGAAAAAGACAACGACGTCATCCTGCCTCCTCTTTCAGAAAACCAAAAGGGAATGGTGACAAAAGCCTCTGTTAAAGAAGGGAAGACCCAGCCTCCCAAGCGATATACAGAAGGCCAGTTGATCACCCTGATGAAGACTGCCGGAAAACACATTGAAAATGATGAACTTGAAAAAGTCCTGAAAGCAACCGAAGGACTTGGAACGGAAGCTACACGGGCGGGGATCATCACGATGCTGAAAGATAGACAGTACATCTTCATCCAAAAGAATATTGTCTATCCCACCGACAAGGCCAGGGTGCTGATCAGAGCGGTTGGCCCTCATGTACTTGCCTCCGCCGAGATGACCGCCAAATGGGAGCAAAGACTGCAGGAGATTGGAAAGGGACAAGCCTCAGCACCTGAATTCATGGAGCAAGTGAAAAAGCTAAGTGCGAGCCTGGTAAAAAAGGCCACAGAAGAATCAAATCGCTGGGATTTCAACGACCTTGATACATCTTCCATCCAAAGGGAAAGAGGGAAGGGAAAAAGCAGGGTGAAGACCCCGGTCGGCATCTGTCCTAAATGCGGCGGGAAAGTCATACCCAAAGGGAAATTCTATGGATGCAGCGAGTATGGGAAAACGAAATGCAGCTTCAGCATTTCAAAAAAGATCCTTTCGAAAACGATTCCTCAAGCCCAGGTGAAGAAGCTTCTCAAAGATGGACGTACGGACCGGATTGACGGCTTCAAAAAAGGAGAAAAAGAATTCTCTGCCTATCTTGGCTGGGACGCCCAGGCTAGGAATATACAGTTCCTATTTGACGTAGAATGACGTGTCTTCCATCCATTTCCTCCGGATACCATGATGGTTTGATCGAAAACAATGTTTAATTCAAATGAAAATGGATAAAACATAAGAGAAAGATCAAACTTGGAGGTTTTAATGTGAAGAAGATTTTAATGGTATTGACCAATGCAAGTAAAATTGATGATGAACATGAAACGGGACTCTGGCTTTCAGAGTTTGCTGAACCATATGAAGAATTCACGAATCAGGGATATGGTGTAGACGTGGCCAGCCTTAAAGGCGGAAGGATCCCTCTCGATCCGAACAGCCTTGAAGACGGCGATCTCGTCGAAAAATGGAAGGGTGTAACGAAAGAGCTTGATCAGACCCTCGTCTTATCTCAGCTCAACATGGAGGAATATGTAGGGATCTTCCTTCCGGGAGGCCATGGTACGATGTTCGATCTTCCAGACAGTCCTGAATTGAAGTCGGCGCTTGCTCATTTCGCTGACAACGATAAGGTGATCGGCGCTGTATGCCATGGACCGGCAGGGTTTGTCGGAACGAAGCTTTCAAATGGTAAGTGGCTCGTGGAAGGGAAGAACATGACCGGATTCACGAATGAAGAAGAGCAACAGACAGGGCTTGACTCACTGATGCCGTTCCTTCTTGAATCCCGCCTTCGCGAACAGGGAGCGAAGTTTGAAAAATCGGCACCGTGGAGTGACTATGTCATAACGGATGGTAAATTTATTACCGGACAAAATCCTCAGTCCAGCCAGTCAACAGCAGAAGCGTTCGTTAAAGCATTATCATGATCCAAAAGCCAAGGGGCGTAACCCTTGGCTTTTTTTTGCCCAAACCACCACCTGGATATGTTAAAATTTTCTTACTAATCCAGGAGGGATCATTCATGCACTT
Source organism: Rossellomorea marisflavi (assembly GCF_001274775.1). Lineage (GTDB taxonomy): Bacteria > Bacillota > Bacilli > Bacillales > Bacillaceae_B > Rossellomorea > Rossellomorea marisflavi. The sequence continues at coordinate 996,240 of NZ_LGUE01000001.1, read as the reverse complement.
CTTGCGGGTCGCTTTACAAATTTCGGGACTGATCGTTCTGTTCGAGACAGGGAAATGGCTCTCAGCCGCTCTCCATCTCCCTATACCCGGAGGGATTTTAGGAATGGGGATCTTATTTCTACTCCTATCAACGGGAGTCGTTCATGATCAACTGTTCGCACAAGGGGCATCCATTCTTTTGAAATATCTTTCGTTCCTGTTCCTTCCTTTGTCAGTCAGTGCCATCGTGCTGATTCCATTCATGGATCTATATGGGTGGAAAATCCTTGTGGTACTCATCACCTCAAGCTTCATAGGATTTGTGGCTACTGCAATCCCTGCTATACATGTCGTACGGAAAGGGAGTGCTTCCCATGACGATGACCGGTGAGGTCGTGGCCATATCCGCCAGTGCGGTGATTTTCCTTTTAGCGAATCTCTTGTATAAAAAATGGACGTATCCGCTCCTGCTTCCAATCTTCACCTCTACACTGGTGATCATCGGGGGACTACTATTCATCGAGCTTCCGTACGCTCAATATGCTGAATGGACCAGAGGCATCACCTATCTTCTAGGACCGGCAACGGTGGCTCTCGCTTATCCCCTATATCACCAGAGGAGATACTTGAAATCCTATGCACTTCCGATCGTACTCGGTTTGGTGATTGGGAGCCTGGCACAGATGACGATTTCGTATTATATGGGGAAATTCCTGCGCCTGCCCGAAGATTGGAACCTTGCCGTCATGATCAAAACGATCACCACTCCCGTCGCACTGGGGGTGGGGGATATCATCGGGGCAAAGATCGAGGTCATCCCATCAGTCGTCATCATAACAGGAATGCTTGGGGCCATGGCCATTATTCCACTTCTGAGAATCCTGCGCATAGACGATGCCATCGTTACCGGTCTGACTTTCGGTGTCACCTCTCATGGAGTGGGCACGGCAAGGGCCCTTAAAGAGGGGGAAGTGGAGGGAGCCGTTAGCGGAGCTGCGATGGCACTGACGTCCATGGTACTATCCGTCATCATTCCTCTTTTGTTTTTCCTTTTTTCCTGATCCTATCGCTTTTAAAAACGTCATCCTTTAGGTATGATAAGGGATGGAGATTATATAAATAGTAAAGGAAGATTGTATGATAGTACGTAATGATGAAGAACTGAATGCACTCAAAGAAATAGGCAGGATTGTCGCGGAAATCCGTGATGAATTGAGGAACCAAACGAAACCTGGCGTGACGACCAAGGAACTCGATGAGATTGCAGGACGCATGTTTGAAGAAGCGGGCGCCCTTTCAGGACCAAAAGGAGAATATGATTTTCCAGGGTACACATGTATTTCCGTCAATGAAGAAGTAGCTCATGGCATCCCGGGCAGCCGGATCATCAATGAAGGGGATCTCGTGAATGTGGATGTATCGGGTTCTAAGAACGGTTTCTATGCCGATACGGGAATCTCATTTGTGGTTGGTCAAGGAGAAGGCGTCTTGACAGAGCTTTGTGAAACGGCAATCAAATCATTCGAAGCAGGACTGCGTAAAGCAAAAGCAGGATCCAAGCTCAATGGAATCGGAAAGGCCGTACACAATGAAGCAAGAAAGAATGGATTCACCGTCATCATGAACCTGACTGGCCATGGAGTGGGGAAATCCCTTCACGAAAAGCCGGATCATGTGTTGAATTATTTCGACCCGTGGGATAACGCTCTCCTTAAGGAGGGGATGGTCCTTGCGTTCGAGCCTTTCGTTTCAACTGAAGCGCAAAACGTGATCGAAAAAGGGGATGGTTGGACATACATCACTCCTGATGGCAGCAAAGTGGCTCAAATCGAGCACACCATCGTCATTACCAAAGGTGAGCCGATCATCCTGACGCAACTATAAAAGAGAGCGATCCTCCTAGTAAAGGGGATCGCTCTTTTCCTGTTTAAACAATTTTGGTTTTGCCGCACTCCTGGCATTTACGGTAGAACTTCCCGTCTTCGACTCTTGATTTGAAGACATTGTTGCCACATTCGCAACGACCACTGTGTTCATCAGGTTCATCTTTATATAAAACGATATTTTCCTCAGACATAACCTCTACCTCCTCACGCTCATTCCTATTCATTCTAATATAAGTCCCCCGTATTGTTAAGACGAATGTAATTTCAATTAATTTACATATACTCCAGAATGCACCTGGAAAACGCTCTCTATTACATTACTGAAATATTCTTGACTTATTATTATAAAGTTCCTGTTATTGAAATGAGATTTTACTATGTTAGTATGGTCACTGTTAGCTAATACAAACTCGCTAGCTACATAAGGAGGAATTTTTCATGAAACTAAAGAAATCGATCATTTCTGTAGCAGCTTTCACCACACTCGCGGTTGCCGGTGGTGCCAGCGCATCAGCACAAGATATCGATGTCAAAAAGGGAGATACGTTATGGGGAATAGCGAAGGAGTATGGTACATCGGTTGATCAACTCAAAAAATGGAACAACATTTCCAGTGACTATATTTACCCTGATCAAAAGCTTACGGTATCTTCTAAAGAATACTACACAGTGAAATCAGGAGACACACTCTGGGGCATCTCTTCTTATTATGGTCTTTCAGTAGAAAACCTTAAGAACTGGAATGCACTGGATAGCGATTTAATCGTTCCGGGTCAAGAGCTCGTTATAAACTTTGAAGATAAATCATCTTCAGCCCCTGTAAATACTTCTGATGAGGCAGCACCTGCCCAAGAAAAAGCAGAGGTAGCTCCAGAAGCTGAAGCACCAAAGGCAGAAGCTCCTAAAGCTGAAGCTCCTAAAGCAGAAGAACCTGCCAAGGAAGCCTCTGCTGAGCCGGCTCAAGAAGAGAGCGTGGCAAAAGAACTTTCAGTGGAAGCCACTGCATATACCGCTGACTGTGCAGGATGTTCAGGTGTGACGGCTACTGGTGTCAACCTGAAGGATAATCCTGATCAAAAAGTAATCGCCGTTGATCCAAGCGTGATCCCACTAGGATCCAAAGTATACGTTGAAGGGTACGGTTATGCGACTGCAGCCGATACAGGCGGTGCCATCAAAGGAAATAAAATTGACGTATTCATCCCTTCTGAAGACCAAGCAAGAGATTTCGGACGTAAAACTGTAACGGTAAAAGTTTTAGACTAATAGAAAGTCAATCAGGAACCATCCAAATCATGGATGGTTCTTTCTTTTTATGGTACCCCATTTTCCTCATTTATACTCTGTTTTATAACAATTACCATTATTACATCTCTGTCATCTAACTGTCATAGAGTTATAAACAGTTTGTTATGGAGATGAGGCATGACTATGTTACTATTTCCTCTGGTTGGTTCATTAGGACCACGATTAAGGAGGAATCAAACACCCATGATAAAAGCGATCATTTCCACATTTACCCTCGCTTCTATTTTCTCCATCGGACTTGCAGAAGTATCGGCCAAAGGGAATTCCAAGGAGTTAGCACTGGCTGATATCCAACATATAGATCAGGATAACTACTTCACAGATCTCGCTGAACGCCATGAGGATTCCGTTGATGAAGTAAAGGACCGAAAATCTCTCATAAAAGAAGGCGTCCGGAACGAACCGCAGATCAAAAAGGAAAAAAAGTCTGCCTCAAAGCCGAAAGCCGAAACAAAAAAAGAGAATATAGGAAAGACGGTAACCGTAAAAGCGACTGCCTACACCGCGCATTGTGAAGGGTGCATCGGGATCACCAAAACAGGAGTTGACTTGTTGGCAAACCCGGATGAAAGGGTAATCGCCGTCGATCCCTCAGTCATTCCTTTGGGCTCAAAGGTTTATATAGAAGGCTATGGGTATGCTAAAGCTGAAGATACCGGAGGCGCTATCAAGGGAAACCGGATCGATATCTATATGCAACATGAAAAGGATGCACTGGCTTACGGAGTAAAAGAAGATATTGAAGTCAAGATAATCGAATGAACTGGGGAGGATGCCGATTCGGCATCCTCCTTTCTTATAGCGACAAAGGTGTTCAAGGGCGCTTCATGAAGGAATGATTTCAGTAAAATCACTCATACTAATAGTACAAACCTCGACATCATTCGCTTAATCGTGGTTTATGCATGTCGAAAAACGGGAATGGGTAAGAAGTATTACTCCTTGTGTCAAAAATCACAAAGGGATATCAGTTTCACTAGTTGATAAATAGCTTTCATTTGAAATTGTCAACGTCCTCTGTTAGTGTTACATGGGAGTTTTTCGTACATACCTACCACTTTAATCGAAAGGGAGAATTTTATGAAAAGAATTTCAAGCGTATTTTGGATCACCCTGGCAATCGTCTTAGTTGCCGTGGGCTTCGGGGCCATTGCTCCAGACACATTTAAAACGGCAACAGCCAATGTGCAATCATTTATAACTTCGAGTTTTGGATGGTACTATCTCATACTCGTCAGCGTCATCGTCATATTCTGTATTTTCCTCATCGTCAGTCCGATTGGGACCATTCGCCTTGGGAAGCCGGATGACCGTCCGGAATACTCAAGAAGTACATGGTTTGCCATGTTGTTCAGCGCCGGGATGGGGATCGGACTTGTGTTCTGGGGGGCAGCAGAGCCTCTTTCACACTACATGACACCTCCACTTGCCGAAGGGGGGACGGATCAAGCGATAAAAGAATCACTTCGCTACACCTTCTTCCACTGGGGGATCCACGCTTGGGGTATTTATGCCATCGTCGCACTTGCCCTCGCTTATTTCAACTTCAGGAAAGATGAACCTGCGTTGATTTCTTCCACTCTCCGGCCGATACTCGGGGATAAGGTAAAAGGGCCGATTGGTACCATCATCGACGTCTTGGCCGTATTTGCAACGGTTGTCGGTGTAGCTACCACGCTTGGTTTTGGAGCAGCACAGATCAATGGAGGATTATCTTATCTGTTCGGCATCCCGAACAATATCACCGTTCAAACCATCATTGTCGTTGTCGTTACGGTACTCTTCATGATTTCTGCCTGGTCAGGTTTGAGCAAAGGAATCAGATACCTATCCAATACAAATATGGTACTTGCCGTTGCATTACTCATCCTGGTCTTCATAATGGGGCCAACATTGCTTATCCTGAACCTCTTTACTGATACGCTTGGTTCCTATATGCAAAATATCGTATCCATGAGTTTCCGTATCGCTCCGCTGAATGCAGAGCACCGTGAATGGATCAATGGATGGACCATTTTCTACTGGGCATGGTGGATCTCCTGGTCACCATTCGTCGGAATCTTCATCGCAAGGGTATCAAAAGGAAGAACGATCCGGGAATTCCTTATCGGAGTGCTATTGCTACCATCCCTCGTCAGCTTCTTCTGGTTTGCCGTATTCGGAAGTTCTGCCATCGATGTCCAACAAGCCGTCAGCAACGATATCTCCAAACTGAATACGGAAGAGGTCCTGTTCGCTGTATTTAACGGAATGCCGGGTACAACGATCCTTGCCATCATCGCTATCGCTTTGATCGGGACATTCTTTATCACCTCTGCAGACTCTGCGACATTCGTACTTGGTATGCAGACCACTTATGGATCCAACAATCCGCCGAACTATGTGAAGCTAACATGGGGAATTGCACAATCCATCGTTGCGCTTATCCTATTGTATAGTGGGGGACTCGATGCACTTCAGAATGCATTGATCATTGCCGCTCTTCCTTTCTCCATTATCATCGCTCTGATGATGGCTTCCCTGTATAAATCCTTGAACAGGGAAAAGAAAGAGCTCGGATTGTATATCAAGCCAAAGCCTAGAAAACCGAAGGAACCTAAACCACATAAAGAAAAAAGGCGCAAGAAGCACGAAGACGCCGACGAGCCTAAAACTGAATCGTAACGTCCAGAGAGAGGGACATTCCTTAACGGGAATGTCCTTTTTCTGGTCATTTGACTCATTTTTTCTTCTTACAAGAGTCTTAACCCCTTGAAAATAAGGGTGAATGAAGGCAACGAGAAAAAAATACAAATATGATATTAACCTACAAGTTGTCCTCTACATACATTGATATCGTAGTAAGATACTTGGAGGTGACTGATGATGTACGGATACGGATACCCTGGTTATGGATATGGCTGCGGTGGCGGAGGCGGATACGCTGGAGGCTTTGCGTTAATCGTAGTATTGTTCATCCTATTAATTATCGTTGGAGCAGCATTTGTTTGCTAATGAGATAACATAAAAGGTGCCCGGTACCACCATTACAAAAAGATGACGGTGGTACCGGGTTTTCTTTTTTGATTGTCAGAAGTAGTCTTCTGTATTAAGATACAGTGAGGAGAACCGACAATCATTACATAAAGGATCAGTGATATGGCTAAACAAAAGAGAAAATCTAAAAAGAAGAGAAGAATTTCTATCCTTGTGATCCTGGCGATCCCATTACTCATTATTGGGCTTTATACCGTTCTCTACTATGAATATCCTTACAAGCTGTCTTCGATTGTTCAAACGGATGTACCTGAAGAGTACATGCCCATTTATAAAGCGGCCGAAAAAGAGTACGGTGTTCCTTGGTATCTTCTGGCTGCCCACCATAAAGTAGAGACGAGATTTTCGACTATGAGGACAATGATATCTCCGGTAGGTGCCGAGGGTCATATGCAGTTTATGCCGTGTACATGGGTAGGATGGTCACATCCGAGCTGCTCGGGACTTGGTGAAGGGGATATCCCTGAAGAGGATAAAGTAAATCCTGATGTGATTGCGAAGTATGGCGGTTATGGGGTCGATGCAAACGGTGACGGGAAAGCAGATCCGTTTGATATCGAAGATGCCATATTCAGTGCAGCGAATTTCCTCGCTCATAATGGAGCGGCCGATGGTGAAATTGAGAAGGCAGTATTAACCTATAATCAAAGTGACGAATATGTAGAAGACGTGATGTATTATGCAGATCTATTCCTTGAAAAAGAAGAAGAAGACGATAAGACTTCGATGTAAAAGGCCCTCTGGGCTTTTTTTCGTTCTGAGTATTGATTGATTGATTTGAATATGAAACGTCCGTCAAGAAAGGGGACCTTAATGAAGCATACAGAAATCATAAGCGAATGGCAGGATGCCCTTGATATGGAAATCCTTCAAATGAAAAAAAAGCAAAACGGGGGAATAAGGGTTGAGAATGGTCGATGCATTAAAAAAGAGGAAGGGAGCTGTGTTTATTGGTTTACCCTTCCTTATCCCCGTTCATTCCCAGAAGGCGGGTCCATTCAGGTGGAGTATCATCAGAAGAACCTCCAAGGGATCGTGATTTCATCGGAAGAAACGGAATGTATCATTGAAGTGGATGAATACCTGGGGGACATACTCAGTCACGCCCGTCTCATTTATGAACCCTGGGAGCTCCTGGAGAAGCTGTGGCAGCGCTTGGAAGAAGTCAAAGAACGCCATGGTAAATCTTCACGTGCACTCCGGACCATCCAGCCCTCCGGAGTGACGCATCACCCTCCGGGTAAGCATCTCCTGCATGAAGCGTACGTTAGAAGTAAATACAATGATGTGACATTTATATGGGGACCGCCCGGGACGGGAAAGACCTACACACTCGCACGGGTGGCCGCTTACCATTATACAGAAGGCAAAAAGATTCTCATCTTGTCACACAGCAATGCAGCCGTCGATGTATTAATAGAAGAAATGCATCATTTTTTAACAGAAAATGATCGCTGGAAGCCTGGTGAAGTCGTCCGGTACGGTCAAAACCGAAAATCCCTTTCTGCCGAAGCCCGTGACGTCAACTTGACCCAGCTTCTCGAACTCCAGGATCCCAAGCTGTCAGAGGAGCGTGGGAAGGTAGAAAAATACCGACTGAAGCTGAAGAAGAAACTGACAAAGAAATTTTCGAGTTATGACTCAGAACGCTTGAGCCGGCTTGAGCTGCATTACCAAAAAATCAAGGAAAAGCTGAAAAGGAGGGAGGGGACGGTACTCGAAGAAGCAAGCGTCGTCGGGACCACCCTATCCAAGGCAGCCATCGACTCTTTAATCTATGATAATGAGTATGATCTGGTCATCGTAGACGAATCCAGTATGGCCTATATACCACAGCTCGCATTCGCTGCCACTTTGGGAAAGCGGGTCATCATCTGTGGAGACTTCAAACAGCTCCCGCCGATTTCTACATCATTTCATCCCCTTGTGAAAAAGTGGCTGAATGAGGATATTTTTCACCGTTCGGGTGTAGCGAAGTTGATTGAAACAGGTGGACACCACCCCCAGCTACTTCTCCTGCCGGAACAGCGCAGGATGCACCCTAGTATCTCTTCATTTACCAATCGATACATCTATCATTCCCGGGTTTATGACCATCCTTCCGTAGCGGACGCCAGGGCTTCGATCGTCATGAAACGTCCGTTCATGGGAGATGGGGGTATCTTGCTAGACGTTCCCGAGATAGGTGAATGGGGATTGACTCATAAAGGATCTAGGTGGAATCCCCTATCAGGGATCATCTCGATTTCCCTTGCCCTTGAAGCCATTCAAGATGGGGTGTCTTCCCTCGGGATCGTTACACCTTATAGGGCGCAGGCACAGTGGATCAAGACCCTTATTGATGAAGGGATTTTGAGGGATTGGGAGGGTTCGGCTCTTCAACTATATGCCTCCACCGTTCACGGATTTCAAGGATCAGAGAACGATATGATGATTTTTGATGTAGTGGACGGACCGAATCATGAACGTCCTGGACGACTGTTGACAGGGAAATCGAGTGATCGTCTCGTGAATGTAGCCGTAACGAGAGCAAGGGGGAAATTCATCCTGATGGGAGATCACGGCTTCATGAAGAGAAAAGGAGGCAAGTCCATGCCCCTGCGACAGCTGATCGACCATTTGGAAACCACAGGGAGGAACACAGCGCTTAAAGAAATAGAACCGGTTTCTGCCAAACGCATCAAATGGTTTGGCCGTGAAGTGGAAAAGAAGCTAGTAAAGGACCTTGCTTCTTCAAAGAGCTCGATCCGCGTCTTTGTCAGGGATCAACAAAAAATCCCGACAAGCATTATGGCTCTCCTCCAGGCAGCCAGCCGTACAATTGAAGTCACGTTCGATGACCAAATTGGAGGGACCTCCCTGATCATTGATCAAAAGATCTTATGGATCAACCCGTTTCAACAAGGGGCGTTTCCAAACCATTTGCGACTCTTTTCAAAGGCCATATGTACCCGATATCTGGAATTGAACAGCGAGTGAAAAACGATCAGGACATGTAGTCCTGATCGTTTTTGCAATCAATGATATAGCGATCCTTAGTGAAGGATCCGGACTGTTTCTTGAAGATCATGATTTCGATGGAATGGTGTCCAACAGTGTATGAAATGGGATGGTGATCCAAAGAAAATGGAAAGGTCACCGACCGCTTGCATTTCCTATCCTTCAGGTTGAGGATAATATGGAGACGGTGACCCTCTTTCTTAATGATCACCGCCTCCGGTTGTATGTGTTCAGTATCGACTTCAAGGATAAAGGATGCCGTTGATTCGAAGAACTCCAAACGGAATTCCTTTTCATCAAGCTGCCCATTGACAGGATCGAGGAACCAGTCCTTCATGTCCTCTTCCCAGCTTTCAAGGCGAAAATCCTCTTTTTCCTTCCCCATGTGACTACGACCCCCACTGATCTCTTTCAGCACAGTATATTCGCGGCTTAAAGAAAAGGTGAGGAATCAGAGACAAGCCGGGCTTGGAAGCCCGGCCTGCTTGTTACATATCGTGATGCTGATTATGCTTTTGACGTGAATGGTTCCGATTCTTCACTTTGTGGGAACCACTCAATGGCTTGGGTTGGCCGGATTGTTCGGGAGCATTTTTCCTGATGTCTTTCGGTGTGTGTTTTTCCAATTTCATATGCCTCCTTGATCCGCATGTTTATCTGTGAATGAAAAGGGTAGTGTATTGGTGAGAATTCCCTTGCATCCATTGGTGTTTCTTTTCAGTGAACCGCTTTGCTTCTCCGTCAGCGGCTCAATGGACAGTTCTTCGTGATTTCACTGTCATGTACACCGGCGGCAATTGTGCCGCTAACATTCTGTTCGGTTATTCCCATTCCCATGAGAACACCTCCCATGTAATTAGAATGCCTCAATGGGCAAGCTTCTATTGAAGGGAAGAGCCACCATATTCATTTTTTCAGCATAATATTTTGAAGATGTTGACATGTTACGACACGACGCAGATCCTTGATTTGACAATGTTCTCACCGTTTATGAAGAGTGTTGGATGTTTTTGATAAGCAAAACTTATCAAAAACAATAACTTTATTGTTATTTACTTATGTAATCGCTTGTAATATGATAATTAGTGTGAGAAAAGTTTGACCATTTTTACAGCTTTTCTGCGTCAATGTACGCAAGCAGTCAGAGGGGGAACTAACTATGGCAAAGAATGATGTATTCAATGCACGCACTTCATTTGAGCTTGACGGTAAACGTTATCATTACTACCGTCTGAAAGCACTTGAAGAAGCAGGCGTGACAAAAATCAACCGCTTACCTTACAGCGTGAAAGTACTACTCGAATCCGTCCTGCGTCAATATGACGGACGTGTCATCAACCAAGAGCACATTGAAAACTTAGCGAACTGGGGATCTTCCGAAGTAAAGGATGCGGAAGTTCCATTCAAACCATCACGCGTCATCCTTCAAGATTTCACGGGTGTACCGGCTGTTGTCGATCTTGCATCCCTTCGTAAAGCCATGGCGGATATCGGTGGGGATCCACAGAAGATCAATCCAGAAATCCCGGTCGACCTCGTCATCGACCACTCGGTCCAAGTAGATCAATATGGCACGGCTACAGCACTTAAAGCCAATATGGATCTTGAATTCGAACGTAATACAGAGCGTTACCAGTTCCTGAGCTGGGCGCAAAAAGCATTTGAAAACTATCGTGCCGTTCCACCGGCAACCGGGATCGTCCATCAGGTTAACCTGGAGTACCTTGCTAGTGTTGTCCATGCCGTTGAAACAACGGAAGGCGACTTTGAAACGTATCCGGATACACTTGTAGGAACAGACTCCCATACGACCATGATCAACGGAATCGGCGTTCTTGGTTGGGGTGTAGGAGGAATCGAGGCAGAAGCAGGTATGCTTGGTCAACCTTCATACTTCCCGATCCCAGAAGTCATCGGTGTCAAATTCACAGGAGAACTTCCAAACGGTGCAACGGCAACAGACCTTGCCCTTAAAGTCACTCAGGTGCTCCGTCAAAAAGGTGTCGTAGGCAAATTTGTTGAGTTCTTCGGACCAGGAGTTGCAACACTTCCTCTTGCAGACCGTGCAACCATTGCCAATATGGCTCCGGAATACGGTGCGACATGCGGATTCTTCCCTGTAGATTCAGAATCACTTGACTATATGCGCCTGACTGGCCGTGACGAAGCTCATATATCCATGGTGGAAGAATACTTGAAGCAAAATGATATGTTCTTCACACCTGAAAAAGAAGAGCCTACTTACACTGATGTAGTGGAACTTGACTTATCTACTGTAAGTGCAAACCTTTCAGGACCGAAACGTCCACAGGATTTGATCCCTCTTTCTGATATGAAAGAAGCGTTCCATCAATCCGTAACGGCTAAAGAAGGTGTCCAAGGATTCGGTTTGGATCAAGCTGAATTCAACAAGACGGCAAAATATTCCACAGCTGAAGGCAAGGATGTCGAAATGCCGACAGGTGCCATCGGAATCGCTGCCATCACTTCTTGTACGAATACATCCAATCCATACGTCATGCTTGGAGCGGGACTAGTGGCCAAGAAAGCCGTTGAACTCGGTATGAACGTTCCAGATTACGTCAAGACTTCCCTGGCACCAGGTTCAAAGGTCGTAACTGGATACCTGAGAGACTCCGGATTGCTTTCTTATCTTGAGGAAATCGGATTCAACTTGGTCGGATATGGTTGTACGACTTGTATCGGTAACTCCGGTCCACTTCGCCCTGAAATCGAGAAGGCCGTATCGGATGCAGACTTATTGTTGACTTCCGTCCTATCCGGAAACCGTAACTTCGAAGGACGGATCCATCCTCTCGTAAAAGCAAACTATCTTGCTTCTCCTCCACTTGTTGTGGCTTATGCACTAGCAGGTACAGTGGATATTGACCTTGAAAAAGATTCACTCGGAAAAGATAAAGACGGAAACGATGTTTTCTTCAACGATATCTGGCCTTCACAGGATGAAGTCAAAGATGTCGTGAAATCGACCGTTACACCTGAGCTTTTCCGCAGGGAATATGAGCACGTCTTCACAGAGAATGAGCGTTGGAATGAAATTCAGACGAGCAATGAGCCTCTATACAGCTTCGATGATAATTCGACGTACATTCAGAATCCGTCATTCTTCACTGGCCTTGCTCCAACGCCTGAAGCCATCCAAGGACTTGATGGTCTTCGCGTTGTAGGGAAGTTTGGAGATTCTGTTACGACTGACCATATCTCGCCTGCAGGCGCAATCGGCAAAGATACACCTGCCGGAAAATACCTTCGTGCCAATGGTGTAGAGCCTCGTGATTTCAACTCTTACGGTTCACGTCGTGGGAACCATGAGGTCATGATGCGCGGAACATTTGCGAATATCCGTATCCGTAACCAGATCGCTCCTGGTACAGAAGGTGGATTCACAACCTACTGGCCTGAGGAAGAGATCATGCCGATCTATGATGCATGCATGAAGTATCAAGAAGATGGCACAGGTCTTGCGATCCTTGCCGGTAAAGATTATGGCATGGGTTCTTCACGTGACTGGGCAGCTAAAGGTACGAACCTCCTTGGCATCAAAACGGTCATCGCTGAAAGTTATGAGCGTATCCACCGTTCCAACCTTGTCATGATGGGTGTCCTTCCGCTTCAATTCAAGCAGGGCGAAAGTGCTGAAACCCTTGGATTGACAGGCAAGGAAGCCATCTCTGTAAATATCACCGATGGAGTCAAGCCTCGTGATATCCTTACAGTGACAGCAGTCAAAGAAGATGGTACGAAAGTAGAATTTGACGTACTCGCTCGATTTGATTCTGATGTGGAAGTGGATTACTACCGTCACGGCGGAATCCTGCAAATGGTCCTTCGCGGCAAGCTTCAATCATAATTTAGATGAAAGCCCCCGTCCTGTACGGGGGCTTTTTGTATGCTTTTTCCCTCATATAGTTGGACATGCCTGCATAACGTTAAAAAGAGGATGTCCATGGAGGGGATTAACATGAAATCATTTTTCGGTTTATTACTCATCGCCCTATTGGTTTACAGCCTATATGTTGAAAATCAATCCCGACCATCCGCTCTCTTGGCAGAACAACAGGGATTCGATCAATTGATCGATATTGAAGAAGGTGATCCGGGGGAGGTTCCGGTAGAGCATTATCCTGGTCCAAACGTAGGGGACAGGGCGCTTGACTTTACACTAAAAACCACAGCAGGCAAGACGGTTACCTTATCCGAATTACGCGGGAAAAAGGTGATCTTGAATTTTTGGGCCACCTGGTGCCCTCCTTGCAAGGATGAAATACCGATTTTTCAAGAGTTTCATGACAAGCAGAAAGAAGACGTGGCAATGCTGGCGGTTAACATTGATCCACAATACAATGTAAAGCAGTACGAGGACAATCTGGGAATCACATTTCCCGTCTTACTCGATGAAGATGATAAAATCAACTCTGCCTACGATATTCTTACCGTTCCCACAACATTCATTATTGATGAAAAAGGCGTGATCATTCACAAGAAGGTCGGAGCCTTCACTTCTCTGGAGGAGTTGGAGAAAGCAACGGACTGAACTTGCCTTATGAAGTTTAAACAGTCTGATAATTGGCTATACTGTTTATACAACTTCATTGATGATAAGGCGGTGTACCATGAGAAGACCAAGGAAAAGAAGCTTTACTGATTTAGTTAACGAAAATAAAAAGCAGCTGATGCTTGATCAGGATGCCATGAATGCCATTGAGGAACGAATCGATGCACGTTATGAGATCAAGCGTTCATTAGACAGAGCCGAGTAACCATCGGCTTTTTATTTTTGTCTTTTTCCTGCCAAAAATTTCGACTGTTTCGATCAAAAGGAATGGACAGACTAATGAGTAAGGAGGGGATTTTCATGAGTAATCCGAAGCGCAACAGCAAACAGTTTGTTCCTAACCATATCGGTACCCAGCAGAGGGCTGCCGGAGGCAATAAAGGAAAACAGATGCAAGATACATCAGGTAAACATGCACAAGTGATTCAAACAAAGGGTGAATAAAGCTCAAAAGGGGGAACTTGGTATGAATCATCGTCCAGACGATCGACGTGACAACGCACAGAAGCTTCAGAGTATGGTCCAGAATACGCTGGAGAACATTGATAAGGCTGAAGAATCCATGGCCTATACAGACAGTGAGGAACAGCTCGAGTCCATTCGTCAGAAGAATGAAAGACGGAAGGATAGCATCGAATCATTCCGTCAAGAAATCAAAGATGAATCGCAGTCATAATGCAAAGCCACCCGTCGTTACGGGTGGCTTTCTTGCTAAGCACCACAATTCATTCCTTTCCCATGTTATGTTAAAATGGGATGGACTTTAAAAAGAGGTGCTATTACTATGCAGATATCAGAAAAAACCATTGAAGTACGCTATGCAGAAACGGACCAAATGGGTGTCGTGTATCACGCCAATTATCTCGTGTGGATGGAACTCGGCAGAACGAAACTCATTGAAGACCTGGGCTTTCAATATGTAGAGATGGAACAACAGGGAATCCTGTCTCCTGTCATCGACTTGAACGTCGCTTACAAGACACCAGTCAGATACGGGGAAAAGGCATTGATCAAAACATGGATTGAAGAATATGATGGCATTCGTGTTACATACGGATACGAAATCTATAATGGCGATAATAAGCTCGCCCTGAGTGGTGAGTCAAGACATGCTTGCGTCAAAAAAGAATCCTTCCGTCCAGTGTCTATTCGGAAGACGTTCCCGGAATGGCATGAAGCATACGAGAAGGCGAAGAAAAAGGACTGATCGATATGGCCTTTGGCATCAACCGTTCAGAACTGAACCAATGGAAAGCTCGGGTGGAACAAGGAGAAATCGCCTTTTTGACACACTACTGGCTGGATCCCCGATTCCCAGATGCAAAAACCGTCACGAAGGCGGGTTGCTCCAATTTGAACGCACTCATAGAGTGGGGGATAGGGTATGGGCTGAAGCCTGAATGGATCGATCATCGTCATAGCGGCTATCCCCATTTTGACCTCCTTGGTGACAAACAACTGCAGGTCCTCCTGGCCGAAGGGCTAGAGGATCATATTGAACGGTTCCAAATGAAATAAGAAAAAGGCTGACCTTGACGGCCAGCCTTTTTCTTATGCTTTTTTATATTCGTAAGCAGGTTCTTGTCTTTTGGAATCAAACTCTACGAACAGGTCATGCCCGTCAAAAAACCATAGATCTCGTTCTTCAATGAAGAATGTCCGATCAGCCTTTTTCAACGTTTCCACTGCTTCAATCGGTTCTTCCTTGCTGACTCCGAGTGAGAAGCTATCATGCAAAGGACTGGATCCTCCGTATCGCACATAAAAGCGGACATACTCGCCTTCATCTACGAGCATTTCGTCTTTAAACCAGGCAAGTGCTTCATCTGATAGATGTATCTTCATCGACCGAGACTCCCTTCTTTATATGTATTCAACCTTCAGGTTCCCCCTTATTATAGCTTGAACAAAGGGAAACCACTAGTCATGAGCTCGTGTACGTCCTTCTTATTGAGCAATTCCCTCAAACATATGCGTGTTGATTTCTTTTGCAGAGTTTGAGATCAAGCCTTTTTTATGCGCCTCTGAAAGGGGGTGTAGACGATAGTTTGAATTCCCTTGTTCTGACACATACGTCGGTTCGAAGTCCACTGATGGATAGGAGAGGGTCACACGACCATCCTGAATCGTTTTATTCACCGTTATGACAGCCATGCCGCCTATATCCTTGTAATCCTCCTTTTGCCCTGAAAGGAAATTTCCCAATGAGTACACGATGACCGCTTCACGTCCATCTTCTGTCTTCACTTTCTCGATAGGTTGCAGTACATGAGGATGGTGACCCAAGATGATATCGACACCGCTATCTGTCATGAGTTTCCCCAGCCGCTTCTGTTCTTCATTTGGAAATCGTTCATATTCATTTCCCCAGTGAAGGCTCATTACGACCATATCCACGTCAAGTTCCCTTGCCCTTTTAACTTCATTGATCATGTTGTTTTCATCGATCAGATTGACGAGGTACTCTTTACCGGAAGGCACAGGGATGCCGTTTGTTCCGTATGTATACGATAAGAGAGCGAATTTGATACCATTGACATTGAACGTGCGGATCGTTGCCTGATCTTCCGGATTTTTAAACGTTCCCACATATGGCATGGACACCTTCTCATAATAATCGATGGCACTCAAGAGCCCTTTTTCACCACGGTCGATGGAGTGATTGTTTGCCGTTGTCACGACGTCCACACCAACGTCCTGGAGGGTATCGACGATTTCATGGGGGCTGTTGAAGGACGGATAGGTGGACAATCCGATCTTGGTGCCACCAGGCGCCGACTCCTGATTGGCAATAAGGAAGTCAGGGGAGTTGAGAATGTCCTTAACACCGGCAAACATGGGCGCAAAGTCGTATGAACCATCCTTTTCCGCATCTTCATACACACGGTCATGCAGAAGGATGTCCCCGATCCCAGCAATGGTGGCGCTTGTTTCAATGGACTTATCCTTCACTTGCAGCTGTTTGACTACATGCTTATCAGAAGTAATTGCATCTGATTTCGTGCTTGCATCATTAATCTGCATGCTCAAAAGACCACCGACTGCAATCAGTAATAGAAAGGCAATCGCGAGTCCGATCATTTTTTTATTCACATTCATCATCCTTTTTAACTAGTTGACTCCACCCTATTTTACACAAAAATGAAGCGAATAGGCGAAATTTTTTAAATTGATGCAGGATTCAGCATGTTAAAGTGGCGAAAAGCAAAAGAAAAAGCCCTGAAATGGGCTTTTAGGGAATGCATCAAATCCACGTGACTTTCGGTTCGGTCTTATTCTTGATACGGGCGATATTGCTTCGATGTCTGTAGATCACAAAAGCTGTGAGTACGCCAACGACGATGATGAGGGGAACATCCCAGATGATCAACGTATAGATGAAGGCGAACACACCTGCCATCATCGAGGAAAGTGACACATATTTGCTCAAGTAAAGACTGATGAAGAATACAACCAAAAGGATGGCAAACACCAATGGGGCATAACCAAGGAGGACGCCTGCGGAGGTGGCAACCGCTTTTCCTCCTCTGAACCCTGCAAAAATCGGGAACATATGACCCACGACGGCTACGACTCCCGCCAGGAGCTGATAATCATGTGTACTGGCAAAAAGCAAAGGGATGAGCGTTGCAGCCGTTCCTTTAAGGATATCCATGGCGGTCACGGTCATCCCGGCTTTCTTACCCAGCACCCTGAAGGTATTGGTTCCGCCAAGATTTCCGCTTCCGTGTTCGCGTATATCTATTCCGTAAAAGGATTTTCCAATCCATAGTCCTGAGGGGATGGAGCCCAGTAGGTAGGATAGCACGAGTATAAGGGCTAAGATCATATTCATTTCTCCTTTGATATAACTAATCCACTCTTATAGTAACATGTTTTACCTATTTGTTGGGGAAAAATACTGCAAAAATTAGTACCTGTTCTTAAAAGTAGATAGTGAGTGCCTTTCTATAACATATGATTCACAGTGTCACAGATATGTTAAAATGAATCGTTAGACTAGAAAATAGAAATGAAGGTGTCAACATGCAACTCGTTTTAGCCGCACTCCAGTGGATGGCATTCATGATCGCAGGATCCATTGCCGCTCCCATTGCGATTGCCGACCTATTCCAACTGTCTCCTGTCGAGACGGCTGGATTCATCCAGAGAACCATTTTCGTATTAGGTGCCGCAAGTCTGATTCAGGCGCTCATCGGGCATAAACTGCCGATCAATGAAGGACCAGCCGGTTTATGGTGGGGTGTGTTCACCATTTATGCGGGATTTGCCGGTACGTTGTACGATGCACACAGTCAAGTGTTGGGCGTACTTCAAGGGGGGATGATTGTAAGCGGAGTCATCTTTATTATCCTGTCCTTAACAGGTTTATTAAAAAAATTGACCACTCTATTCACTCCTACGATCACATTTATTTACCTCATGCTTCTGATCCTTCAGCTGAGCGGTTCGTTCATCAAGGGGATGTTCGGCATCCAGCATGAGGGGCAGCCGTTCAACTGGCTCGTCCTTCTCGGCAGCGCCCTTACGATCCTCATCGCTCTCTTCCTGCAGGGGCACAAGGTTCAATGGCTCCGTCGTTATTCGATCATCTTCGCCTTGATTGGCGGTTGGATCATCTTTGGGCTTTTAGGACTGACCAAGACCACGTCTGTTTCTAGCAGCTGGTTTTCCCTTCCGGAGGTGTTTGCTTTCGGAAAACCCGTCTTTGATTCGGGGATCATTGTGACGGCCATCTTTATCACCTTCCTGTTGACGACGAACATGATTGCTTCGATCCGGGTCATGGAAGAAGTGATGAAAAAGAGCGGAAAGGAGGTCCCGGTGCGCTACACGCAAAGTGGTATTGCTGCGGGTATCAATCAGCTTCTTGGTGGAGGTTTCTCCGCAATCGGCTCCGTCCCGATCTCAGGAGCTGCAGGATTTGTTGCTTCTACCAGACTTTTCTCTACGCTACCGTTCATACTCGGAAGCATCATCATCGTCGTCGCAAGCTTCGTACCGAAAGTGATGAATGTATTTGCCAGCCTCCCGGCACCAGTCGGGTACGCAGTCACCACCGTCATCTTCATCAAGATGGTCGGCCTCGCCCTGGACGAATATAGAAAGGTAAAAGAGGTGGAGCGTGTCCACTTTACAGCCGGAATCGCGTTGATCATCGGTGTAGGCGCCATGGGGGTACCGGCCAGTGCCTTTGAAGGCCTTCCAGTCATCGCTGCTTCAATCTTGAATAATGGTCTTATTCTTGGCACGATCGTAGCAATCATAACCGAACAGATCCTGATGAAAAAAAGCAGCTAATTGTTGAATCAAAAAGGAATCGGAGATTAGGGTGGAGAATTAAGGGAATAGTGATGTCTAAAGGAGGTTAACAACCATGGAGAATCCAAGTAGAGAAGAAATCGGTCGCATCTTGAAACGGTCGAAGCGGATAGCGGTCATCGGACTGAGTGATAATCCCGCCCGGACCTCCTATTCTGTTTCACAGGCGATGCAAGCAAGCGGCTATGATATCATACCTGTCAATCCCACGATCGAGTCCGCGCTTGGGGTGAAGGCTGTCAGCAGCTTGAAAGATATCGAAGGGCCCGTCGATATCGTCAATGTCTTCAGACGCTCCGAGTTTCTGCCTGATATTGCCCGCGAGTTTGATGAAATCGATTCACCTGTATTCTGGTCCCAGCTCGGTGTCATGAATGAAGAGGCCTATTCGTTCTTGAAAGAAAAAGGCTATACGGTCATCATGGATCGCTGCATCAAAGTGGAACATGCCCTAACAAGATAGGATTTCAAGGCAAGCGGCGAATGTTGCCGCTTGTTTTTTCTGTGACATGCATGCATAAAAATGTTATCCGGGATTATGTAAAAACAGGGATTTTCATTTGCGAAATTTAAATATAACGCTAAAATAAAGCATAGTGGTTCACCTTTTTACGGGTGAACGAACATGCGTTCTTATGGTATAGTAGTACATAGACAAGTAAGTGAAAGTGTTGAAAGGGGAATGTTCGTGGCCAGTCAGAAAAAGACCATGGATTACAATGATGATGCCATTCAAGTATTGGAAGGCCTCGAAGCCGTAAGAAAACGGCCGGGGATGTACATCGGGTCCACCGATACAAGGGGACTTCATCATCTGGTTTATGAAATCGTCGATAATTCAGTGGATGAGGCGTTAGCCGGTTTCGGTAACGAAATCATCGTCACCATACATAAAGATAATAGCATCTCCGTGCAGGATAAAGGTCGTGGGATGCCTACGGGAATGCACCGTTCCGGAAAACCGACTCCGGAAGTCATCCTGACTGTCCTCCATGCCGGAGGGAAATTCGGACAGGGCGGTTACAAAACGAGCGGGGGACTTCATGGCGTCGGTGCATCCGTTGTCAATGCCCTTTCAGAATGGCTGACCGTCACGATTGAAAGAGATGGAACGAAATATCAACAGACGTTCATCAACGGCGGGAAGCCTGAGACAACGCTCGAGAAGATCGGGACGACCAAAAAGACGGGTACTAAGATCCACTTCAAGCCCGATCCGACCATCTTCAGCACAACATCCTATAATTACGACACCCTTTGTGAGCGTCTTAGGGAATCAGCTTTCCTTCTTAAAGGATTTAAAATCGAGATTATTGATGAGCGACATGATCAAAGAGATGTATTCCTTTACGAAAGCGGGATACAGGCGTTCGTGGAGTACTTGAATGAAGAGAAGGACAACCTTCATAAAGTCGCCTTCTTCGAGGGAGAGAATCACACCATCGAAGTTGAATTTGCCTTCCAATTCAACGATGGATTCTCAGAAAACATCCTTTCATTTGTCAACAATGTCCGCACCAAGGACGGCGGAACACATGAAGCGGGAGCCAAGACGGCCATGACGAGGGTGTTCAATGAATACGCACGGAAAGCAGGCATCCTGAAAGAGCGCGATAAAAACCTTGAAGGAACCGATATCAGGGAAGGACTTTCAAGCATCGTCTCGGTCCGTATACCGGAAGAACTCCTTCAGTTCGAAGGCCAGACAAAAGGGAAGTTAGGGACAAGTGAAGCACGCTCCGCAGTGGATGCTGTTGTTTCCGAGCACCTGCTCTATTTCCTTGAAGAAAATCCCGACACAAGCTCATTGCTGATCAAGAAAGCCATCAAAGCAGCACAGGCGCGTGAAGCAGCCCGTAAGGCAAGGGAAGAAGCAAGGAATGGCAAAAAGCGTAAGCGTTCCGAAACCGTACTATCCGGTAAATTGACACCGGCACAATCCAGGAATCCGGAGCGGAATGAACTTTATCTTGTGGAGGGTGATTCCGCAGGCGGATCAGCGAAACAAGGTCGGGACCGGAAATTCCAGGCAATCCTTCCCCTAAGAGGAAAAGTAATCAATACGGAAAAAGCCAAGCTTGCGGATATTTTCAAGAACGAAGAAATCAATACGATCATCCATGCAATCGGTGGAGGAGTGGGTCCTGAGTTCAATGTCGATGATATCAACTACGATAAGATCGTGATCATGACGGATGCGGATACAGACGGGGCCCATATACAGGTTCTCTTATTGACGTTCTTCTATCGCTATATGAAGCCTCTTGTAGAAGCAGGAAAGGTGTATATAGCCCTTCCACCCCTCTATAAAGTGAGCAAAGGCGTCGGAAAAAAGGAAAAGATCGAATATGCATGGACAGACGAAGAGCTGAAGGGTGCAGTCGCCAAAATCGGAAAAGGGTATATGATCCAACGATATAAAGGACTGGGTGAGATGAATGCCGATCAGCTTTGGGAAACGACGATGGATCCAGAAACAAGGGCTCTCATCCGCGTGAAGATCGATGATGCAGCCAGAGCGGAACGCCGTGTCACCACTCTGATGGGTGATAAAGTCGAGCCACGGAGGAAGTGGATCGAAAGCAATGTTGCCTTCGGTCTTGAAGAAGAAGGAAGCATCCTTGAAAATGAGAACATCATGGTCGCAGAGGAGGGGCAATAATGACATCAGTGGAACGCTATCAAGATCTGCCTCTTGAAGAGGTCATCGGAGACCGCTTCGGTCGTTACAGTAAATACATCATTCAGGAACGTGCCCTTCCCGATGCACGGGACGGTTTGAAACCTGTACAGCGCAGGATTCTTTATGCCATGTATGTGGATGGCAACACACAGGAGAAAGGGTTCAGAAAATCGGCCAAAACGGTCGGTAATGTCATCGGTAACTACCATCCCCACGGAGATACATCAGTCTATGATGCCATGGTGAGGATGAGTCAGGAATGGAAAGTCAGGAAGTATCTTGTTGAAATGCACGGGAATAACGGGAGCATCGATGGCGATCCTCCCGCTGCCATGCGTTACACAGAAGCCAGGCTTTCCGCCATTTCCATGGAACTTTTAAGGGACATCGACAAAAAGACCGTCGATTTCATTCCGAACTTCGATGACACGTCCGAAGAGCCCACCGTCCTTCCTTCACGATTCCCGAATCTTTTGGTGAATGGTTCAACAGGAATCTCGGCCGGGTATGCGACGGATATCCCTCCTCATCATCTCGGAGAAGTGATTGATGCGGCCATCATGAGGATGGATCGCCCTGACAGTACGGTGGAAGAATTGATGACCGTCCTGAAAGGGCCTGATTTCCCAACCGGAGGAATCATCCAAGGCATCGACGGGATCAGGAAAGCCTATGAAACAGGGAAAGGGAAAATTGTCGTTCGCGGAAAAGCGGAGATTGAAAGCATCCGCGGGAGCAAACAGCAGATCGTTATTACGGAAATCCCATACGAAATCAACAAAGCCAACCTCGTCAAGAAAATGGACGAGTTCAGGGTCGACCGTAAAGTGGAAGGTATTGCTGAAGTGCGAGATGAAACGGACCGTCAGGGGCTACGCGTCGTGGTTGAACTGAAGAAAGATGCGGACGCGACGGGTGTACTGAATTACCTTTACAAAAACAGCGATCTGCAAATCACCTATAATTTCAATATGGTGGCGATCTCGAATCGACGCCCTAAACTGATGGGACTCCGACAGCTTCTTGATTCCTATATCGCTCACCAGAAAGAAGTGGTGACGAATCGGACAAAGTATGACTTGAATAAGGCAAAGGACCGCCAGCATATCGTAGAAGGATTGATGAAGGCACTGTCGATCCTGGATCAAGTGATTGCAACCATCCGGGCATCCAAAGATAAACGGGACGCAAAAAACAATCTGATCAGTGAATTCGATTTTACAGAGGCCCAATCAGAAGCCATCGTAAGCCTCCAGCTATACCGACTCACCAACACGGATATAACGGCTCTTCAAAAAGAAGCGGAGGAGCTTGATAAGCTGATCACAGAACTGAGCGCGATCCTTGCCAGTGAATCCAAACTCGCAAGTGTCATCAAGAAAGAGCTCAAAGGAATCAAAAAGACGTTTGCCGATGACCGCCGTACGATCATCGAAGATCAGATCGAGGAGCTTAAGATCAATCTCGAGGTACTGATTGCAAGCGAAGATGTCATGGTGACCGTCACGAGCGACGGGTACATCAAGCGTACGAGTCTCCGCTCCTACTCGGCATCCAACGGACAGGACCTTGCCATGAAGGAAACCGACAGGCTCCTTGGGCAATATGAGATGAATACGACGGATGTGCTACTTGTATTCACGAACAAAGGGAATTACGTTTACTGCCCGGTTCATGAACTGCCGGATATCCGCTGGAAGGACCTTGGGCAGCATATCGGCAATATCGTACCGATCGATAAGGATGAACAGGTCCTAAAAGCGGTACCGGTTAAAGAATTCGATCCGTCCCTGTACCTCATGTTCATCACGAAAAACGGAATGGTGAAGAAAACGGAGATGCTGCAGTATAAGGCACAGCGTTACTCCCGTCCACTTGTCGCCATCAATCTAAAGGGTGACGATGAACTTGTGGATGTGCATGTAACGGATGGGACACATGATCTCTTCCTTGCCACCAACAGCAGCTATGGACTCTGGTTTGCCGAAGAAGAAGTCAACACGGTCGGACCGCGTGCAGCGGGCGTGAAGGGAATCAACCTGAAAGAAGACGATTTCGTCGTTTCAGGCAAGATCATCACGACTCCGGACAAACAAGCGGTGGTACTCGCGACTCATCGCGGGGCCATCAAGAAGATGAAGCTCTCAGAGTTCGAAAAAACCGGCAGGGCCAAGCGCGGCGTCATCATGCTCAGGGAACTCAAATCGAATCCCCACCGCGTATCAGGCGCTGAAATTGTTTCAGACAAGCAAAGCGTCACTCTGCTCACCAGCAAAGGCAAGCTTGAAACGGTACAGGTATCATCGATCCGGTTCAATGACCGATACTCCAACGGCTCATTTGTCATTGATGAAGGAGACAGCGGAGCAGTTACCAAGCTTTGGGCAGAGCCAGTACCTGACCAAGAATAAGGAAAGGTTCCACCCGGAAGAAGGCATGTCCCTCGTCCGGGTGTCTGTTTATATAGCCATCAAGGCCATAAGTCACCCGACCAGCACATATTCTGGACCTAATTACCATGGACTAATATAGTTGGATAAGGTAAATTATAAAAAAACCTAGGGTATCTCACCCGCTTTTAGGTTTTTTCTGATTTTTTGGAAAAAATGTGAAGAAAGGGATTAGACAAAAAGAATGAGGGTAAATCAACACTGAGATTACATATGGGAGGTATTTGATGGAATTATTCAACAAAATCATGTCCGGTACGAGCGACATCATCTGGACGTACATACTTATTGCAGGCTTGATCGGACTAGGAATCTATTTCTCCATACGGACTAAATTCGTACAATTCCGATATATCAAAGAAATGGGGAGGCTGTTGACGGACAAGAATACCGTTTCAGCCGAAGGAAAGCGGGGCATCTCTTCTTTCCAGGCCTTTACGATCAGTACAGCATCCAGGGTCGGTACAGGCAACCTTGCAGGGGTCGCCACGGCCATTGCAGGAGGAGGCCCCGGGGCCGTGTTCTGGATGTGGCTTATCGCCCTTTTGGGGGGAGCAACCAGCTTCATTGAAAGTACACTCGCCCAGATCTACAAGGTAAAAGACGGGAAGGATGGCTTCCGCGGAGGACCTGCCTATTATATGGAGAAGGGACTCAACGCAAGGTGGATGGGGATCCTATTTGCCATCATCATTACCTTCTGTTTCGGGCTCGTGTTCAACTCGGTTCAATCCAATACGATCTCACTGGCCATGAATGAGGCCTATTCGTTCGACCGCTTGACGATAGGGATCATCCTCGCTGTCCTTACGGCTGTGATCATCTTCGGTGGAGTCAAGAGGATTGCCAGTGTGACACAGATTGTCGTTCCTGTCATGGCCATCTTGTATATTTTACTCGCATTGTTCATCTTGATCCTTAATGTGACGGAAATCCCGGGTATGATCGCCCTTATTTTCGAAAATGCATTCGGTATCAGGGAAGTCGCAAGCGGCTCGGTTGGAGCAGCCATCATGCTGGGGATCAAACGGGGGCTTTTCTCGAATGAAGCTGGTATGGGGAGTGCCCCGAATGCAGCAGCAAGCGCAGGGGTCACCCATCCAGCAAAACAGGGACTCATCCAGACGTTAGGGGTATTCACAGACACTTTGATCATCTGTACATCAACAGCATTCATCATCATCCTTTCAAATGAGTACATGGGTGGGACGGATGGCATTCAGCTGACACAGGCAGCCCTCACCACGCATGTAGGGGCATGGGCCAATACGTTCGTTGCTATTGCCATCTTCCTGTTCGCCTTTAGCTCCATCATCGGAAACTACTACTATGGCGAGACGAACATCGAATTCATCAAATACAGTCCCGTCGCACTCTTCATCTACCGATTAGCGGTTCTAGGGATGGTCATATTCGGTGCCATGGTCGACCTGCAAGTCGTTTGGGACCTCGCCGATCTCTTCATGGGTGTGATGGCGATCATCAACCTCATCGCCATTACGCTGCTCGGTAGGATTGCTGTCGCGGCCCTAAAGGATTACCGACAGCAGAAGAAAGAAGGGAAAGACCCGGTCTTCTACTCAGATTCCATTGAAGGACTGAAAGGAATCGAAAGCTGGGATCCTAAACCTAAACAAGAAAAAAAGATTAACTGACATCATTCTAGTGCGTGACTCATCTCAAAAAGGTCGATCCCATTCCGGGATCGACCTTTTTGTATGGATTATCGATTGGAGGTCAGTGATAAAGGATTGAATGTAGCTTTCTGTTGGAATGCCTTTATGCACACGGCAATATGGAAGATCCCTTCACTGATAGATTGTTGATCCACCTGAGAGATGCTGATCCTTATGGCTTTGTTTCCATCGGCTTTCAAGAACATCCCGGAAGTATCACCAACCTGCACATTCCTATCAGCAAGCATCCTGATCAGGCGATTAACATTGATTCGTTCAGGTAGAAAGATGGTCAGATAAAAGCCGTTTACCGGCTTAGTATAGAGTATGTCTAGAGGCAGATGCGTTTTACAGGCATCGAGGGCAAGGGCAAGTTTCGTTGCATATACCTCTTTGGCCCGTTGGATATGATAGTGGAACATCCCGCTTCGCAAATAGATTTCCAAGGCTCCTTGAGTCAGAGGGGAAGTATTGAAATCCGCACTAAATTTGTATTGTGAGAAGGAGGGGATGAGTCCCTCCGGGAGAACGACAGCAGCCAACCTCAATCCTGGAAGGAACACTTTAGAAAAACTCTTTACATAAATGACGCAATCATTCTGATCATGGGCATAGAGCGGATCGGCTTTTGGATCGGAATCGAGTTCCCCTAAGTAATCATCTTCGACAATATACACATCGTATTTTTTGGCGAGGGCCACAATTTTTTTCTTTTCAGCATTCGTATACTGATGACCCAGGGGATTATGGCAGCGAGGGACGATATAAAAGAATTTGATATCTCCTGTTTTAAACGTTCTTTCAAGCTCTTCGAAATCGATTCCATCATTCGACAGACGGATTCCCATGGTCGGGATATGGTGGAGCGTCAGGACATCGATCATCCCAAAATAGGTAGGCTCTTCAATGAGGATCGTCTTCTTCCCGTTCGGAAATGGCATCAACGACAGTATATGCAAAGCTTGTTGAGAACCACTGGTGACCACAATATGATCGGTCTTGGTGAATATTTGCATATTTTGCAGATAGCGTACAAGCTCATTCCTCAATGAAGTGAGCCCTTCGACATCATTATAGGTGAACAACTGCTCTTTATAACGGTCAATGGCTTGGTTCATGCAGTGCTGGAAATCTTCATAAGGCAGTACGTCGGGATCGGGGCCAGCCGATAAAAAATCAATCTGGCCATTTGACGTAAGCGGCTTCTTGTAGTCATCGACAACAAAATAACCACTTTTCTCTTTGGGATACAGGATATGACTTTGTTTCAACACTTCTAATGCTTTGACGACCGTATTCTTGCTGCATTGAAATTGAGTGGCAAGAGACCGTACCGATGGTAGTTTCATACCAGAATGCAACCGGTTTTGATCCAATTCATGCATGATCCAATCTACGATGTGTATGTATTTTGTCGCTGACATGCTGCGGCTCCTCCCATCTGTCCCAGGACAGTTGACTAATTCCATCATATGAAAAATAAGCAAAGCGGATTACAATTCATCTGTACTTAGCATTATGAAGGACTACAAAGGACTTGGGAAGGAGATATAAGATGAATTATCCATTCAATAAGGGAATGCTTCTTGGCTTGATAGGGGTCGTTGCCTTCAGTTTGACGCTGCCTGCTACCCGATTCGCGGTTCCGTACTTTGGTCAAACCATTGTGGGACTGGGGAGGACGATCATAGCGGCGGTCATGGTCTGCCTTCTTTTTACATTCAAGAAGCAGGCGTTGCCTGGAAAAGAGCATATAATCAGTTTAGTGATCGTAGCGGGAGGTGCTGTCCTGGCATTCCCCCTATTGACGACATTCGCAATGAAATCGTTACCTGTATCCCACGGAGCTGTCGAGCTCGCTCTTTTACCGCTTGCTACTGCAGGATTCGCCATTTGGCGAGGAGGAGAGAAGCCTTCAAGACGCTACTGGACGGCTAGCTTAATTGCTGCCGCCACTGTCATACTCTATGCAGTCCATCTGGGTTTTGGACACGTACAGATGGGGGATATGGCACTATTGTCTGCAGTCGTGATACTGGGGTTGAGTTATGCGGAGGGAGGAAAACTAGCAAAGGAACTGGGCAGCTGGCAGGTGATTGCATGGGCCATTCTGATCGGTGCACCATTCTTTCTCATACCAGTAGTCCTGAATGTACATGTTGATATGCTGAAGGCACCACTTTTGGCGTGGTTGAGCTTGTTCTACCTTGGGGTGATCAGCCAATTCCTTGCGTATGTCGCATGGTATGGAGGCATGTCATTGGGGGGCATTGCGAAAGTAGGGCAAATTCAATATGCACAGCCCTTCTTCATGATTGGGTTTTCATTTCTATTTCTAGGAGAACCCGTCTCCTGGTTGACCATCGCCTTTGCCGTCATCGTGGTCTTATGCGTCACAATTGGGAAAGATGCGCCGGTGAAGGGTATAAAGCCGCGCTCTTCATAGAACGGTTCTTTAACTAACCGACGAAAGAGCCTCTGTATAGTTCGCATAGTTTCCCTGCATTGAGAGAAAATACTAAGGAATATAAATAGCGGGGAGCGAATGAATGATGAAAAAAGAATTGCTTTTTGCATTCGGGGCCTTTTTCCTGATGTCTCTGCATGCGATTGCAGGGAACAGCCTGACTGACCCTCCTCTAACGGAGACCATGACAATCAAGACCTACAAAAAAGATGTAACGGGAGATGGTAGACGGGATATCATCAAACTGAACGCCATCCCATTTGAGCCGGATGCGCTGTTCTTAAAACAAATATGGGCCACGATCACAACATCTGAAGGCAGTAAACTCAGAATCGACTATGAGGGAGGCTACGAACCGGAAATAACGTTTGCTGATCTCAATCATGACGGAGTCAAAGATCTTTTATACCGTGCGGCGACTGGAGGAAGTGGAGGGTTGTATGAGAATGCCCTTCATACGGCGAAAGGAGGAAAGGTTCAGGAATTGGATCTTCCCTCCGGAATTACGATTGATGCACATTTTGAAGATCAGTATAAAGGGGTCATTTCCTTCCAAGACACACAGCAGTCGTATACGGTAGACCTTTCGGATCGGAAAGATGATTACGAGCGGCTTGGCATCTTTACAAAAGGCATCCTGAATGAACCGACGGAACTCATGGTTGCACCGATTGCCTTTTTTGAACCAACCAAGATACGGGGTAAGAAGGGAAAAGGGCTGAAAGGATATCAGCAGATCAGCGGAGCCTACCGTGCAGATGGTGTCGGTACGGCAATCTCCTATTGGTATTACGAAGATGGGAAGTGGACCCTCATGAAGATTGTATGGAAAACGGATCGCTAGGCACCCTACAAGCCCATTCGTCATATTCTGAAGGTAAGTGAGCCCAACAATCCATAAGGAGGCTTATGCTGTGAATATGATCGATCCAGGACGTCTGCATGTCACATACAACCCGCCTGCATCCATTTTTGCACCCATTGACCACAGGCGATATACAATGACTCATTCCGATTCAACGGGAGAGCTGTTTGTGACGATCGGCTGTGAATACGATATGTCTGCCATCAATCCCTATATGAGGGATGAAGTATTGACGGAGTGGGTGAGGGAGGAGGGCCAATACCGGCTCAATGGACGCGTTTACATCACCGGCGGGGAATTCGACCGGCAGATGGCGCAGGTTCGCTATATGATCTTCAAAAGGGAGATGGGGACCGCATTAGCAGCCATCGTGAATGGTGATGCTGGATTTTTCACATACCATCCATGGCTATTGGATGCACCGATCACGATCCATTTTGAATCGATTTTCCCGGAGTATGATCAAGTGGTTTATTTTGGAACACCCAGACAATATAGGTGGGAGACTGAGCATAAGGATTCCTGATCTTTATGCTTTTTTACATTTTAGAAGGAAGTGGAAATTATTCGTTTGTGTAGTTAATTTAAACTTTAAGGTCAACAGTGATGCAACCAACGGTTAGGAGAAATTATGCCAGCAAGTGTCATTGTTTGAAGAAATTTTGATGAAATGAGTCAGAAACTCTATGAAACGTTATGAATAATGGTTACGTAATAAACATTGAGTAAGGCTATAAAAAACGCTAAAAATGGTTCAATAGCAGAAATTCAAAATTTTTTATTCTGTCTCACTGAAATAAGTATACTTATGATACGAGACTGAAATAATGAAATTCACTCAGCTTCCTATAATAAATATTATGTAAACTAGAAAAAGCAAGACTGTCTCTTACCTAACCACTCCCCACTTATACTGATCATATGCTGCAGATGCCTGATACCCGTTCAGATCGATTTCATCTCATAAATAAAGTCCTTATAAGACTGTGATTGAATGTAATACTGTGTCCACCATGAACCTTTACCGTACAAACGCGTCATTCAGTTAACCAGTATTTGAACACAAGATAAATCACAATATAGATCATATAATGCGGAAAAAATCGGTACTTTCGGTTAAAACCATGTTTAATCTCATAGTTGGTCAAAACCTTGACTACTCGAAGCAAAATGACTACATAAAGAAGTCCTATTATAACCCGGATCCATACGATTTCCACAGTCGAATTAATCCAAGGAATGAACGCTACAGCGATTGTAAAGACAATAAAGTATAATAAATCTTCAAGTGACTGTCCTTCTTTTTCTGATCGTTGAGATGAATCAGCCATATTGCTTTCCTCCTATATCGCATCGTTCAAAGAGTCCGGTAAGACTCCTTCATTTAATGCCTTATTATGCACTATTCGCTTCTCAACTCCATTTTCCTTTATTTACACTTAATTACATATATCACATGAACAAAAAGTGGAACATTCCTTTCCCCCTCCACGTAAAAAAACACCCTTCGACCACTACTGGCTAAGCAGTAATGGCCGAAGGGTGCTATGAGATGGGACCCGAGATCATCAATCAATCTATAGGTGTTTCTTCTTCGGGAATCTTGTTTACTTCCACCTTGACTTTTTTTATTCTACGATTTTCTACGTCTTCTACAATGACGGTAAGCTTTTCATATGAGAATTGGTTCCCTACTGCCGGTATTTCTCCAAACCTTTCAGCTACCCAACCTCCAAGCGTATGATAGGTGGTCTCTGGTTCGGCGAGTTCGAAAAGGGTGGAGAATTGATCGATCGGGAACTGTGGATCAAAGCTGTATGCGTGCTCAGATATTTTAGTCACAAGCTGGATTTCTTCATCTTGTTCATCATAGATTTCACCGACGATTTCCTCAAGGATGTCTTCTAGCGTAATGATACCTGTCGTCCCGCCGAATTCATCTACGACAATTGCTAAATGGACCTTCTCCTTCTGAAGCTTTGGAAGCAGCGAAGAAATTTTGGTTGTTTCAAAAACGAACTTGGGATCCCGGATCAACTCTTTTACACTGACATCACCGTATTTAAGCAAATGGGTGAAAAACTCCTTCTCCGAAAGAATACCGACGATTGTGTCGATATCTCCGTCATACACGGGAATTCGTGAAAAGCGTTCTTCAAAGAAAAGTTCTTTGATTTCCTCAATCGGCTGATTGATGTCCACTGCTTTCACCTTCACACGAGGCGTGAGGACTTCGGTGACAGCAATATCATCGAACTCCATCGATCGATTGATCAATTCCCGCTCTTCAGAATCGATCACGCCTTCTTCCTGACCAATATCAAGCATCACTTTTAACTCATCTTCAGTGACCGAAGGCAGCCCTTCTCCCTTTGAAAACATCTTCGAAACAGCATCCTTCAGTTTGATGAAAACAAAGTTGACAGGCGTCAATAGTACAATCAGCAGAAATAGAATCCCTGAGATTGACAGAGAATACCGCTCTGCATGCTCTTTTGCCAGCGATTTCGGAAGGATTTCTCCAAATATCAAGATCAAAACAGTCATACCGAAAGTACTGATGAAAATACCTGAATTCCCTCCGATAAAGTCGGTAGCAAGTTTTGCCGATATACTTGCGGCTGCGATATTTACGATATTGTTTCCAACGAGGATGGTGGAAAGGGCCCGGTCGAAGTCTTCTGCGATCTTATAGGCTTTTCTACTCCCCTTGACTCCTTCGTCAGCAAAGTTTTTCAATCGTATTTTGTTGACACTTGAGAAAGCCGTTTCTGCTGATGAAAAAAAGGCAGAAAGCAGGATCAACACAATGAGTATAACAATCGATAAAACAGGTAATTCGTCCAAAAAACGTTCACTCTCCTAGTGGTTCAGTCGTTTCCATCCTCTTGGGATGAACTTCAGGGCATATTATACGTATCGGTTTCCTTCATGTACAGTAATTTGACTAGTGAAGCCGCTCCCTCATATATAGAGTACACCACGGAAGCCCCTGGCAGCATAATAGGATTCTGCTCCGTTATGATAAACGAATACCTTTCCGTAACGACGATCGCAGAATAAAGCTCCTCCAAGGTTCCTTATATCCTGAGGAGTCTGAATCCAACTCGACGTCTTCAGGTCGAATTCATCTAGTTTTTGAATGGAGCGATATTGATCCTCGGTCAGTAGGTCGATTCCCATGAAAGCCGCCAAATCCATGGCATTGTGCTCAGGCTTGTGCTTCTTCCTCGACTCAAGCGCCTTTAAGTCATAACAGGTACTTCTCCGACCTTTGGGGCTTTCCTTCGAACAATCGCAAAACACGTAGCTGCCCCCCTCTTCTATTCCAATCACATCTGGTTCTCCAAACGTTTCCTCCATCTGATTCAATGACCATAGTTTTTCTGGCTTTTGCCTCAGGGCTTGCTCGACCTTTTCCCATTCGATTCCTTCGTGTCGGTGCATATGGGCATGGAAGCGATCCTTCAACGTACTTATCAGTTTATCAATCTCCTCATGAGAAAGGTGCTTGTGTTCATTTGTGGATGCTGTCATCATTCATTCCTCCATGTTCCTATTTTTATCCGCAAGCAGACGGTCAAGATAGGGTGTTATGTAGCTGAGATATTCATCGGTAAGTCCTATCGGGAGATTTTGGAGTGAAAAATACCTGAGATCGATGGATTCACTTCCGTCCTTCTCCATTTTTCCCCTCACGTCACCCGCTTCGTACACGGCAGTTACAGAATACAGCTCGTCCTGATTTGCCAGTTTGAAATAGTAGTCTTCTCCAGAGTGGATTCCAAGTAGCTGGAGCTGCCCGACCTCCAATCCGGTTTCTTCCTTTACTTCCCTGATCGCCGCTGCCTCCAAGCTTTCACCCAGTTCCAGCAGTCCACCCGGAAGCCCCCAGTCATCGTCCGTTCTTTGCTGAAGGAGGATTTCCTTGTGTTGATTCAGAATGATCACCACCGCCCCTGCCAGGATAAGAGGTCTGTGTCCAACTCGTTTTCGAAGTTCTTTAATATGGTCCATTCAATGCCCCCTTCATATTGCTCGTATTTATATATTATACTGGATAATGAAGCGTTTTGGTGTAGGCCATGTCAAAGTGCCTTCATCTACTAGAGAAAGGATGATCGACTATGATTAAGCGATTGGATCACGTAGTTCTGACAGTCAAAAGTTTGGAAGATTCCCTTCGGTTCTATACCGAGGTATTGGGGATGGAGGAAATGACGTTTGGAAATGGCCGGAAAGCCTTGGCGTTTGGTGACCAGAAAATCAACTTGCACGAATACAAGCGTGAATTCGTGCCCAAAGCAGCCCATCCGACACCCGGTAGTGCTGATTGGTGCTTCATCACCAGTCTGGATTCAGACTCCCTCCTGAGACATCTCACCGCTCTTGGAATAGCCATCGAAGAAGGTCCCGTGACAAGAACCGGCTCTCTTGGCCCCATTAGTTCCATCTACATACGTGACCCGGACAACAACCTGATTGAACTCTCTACCTACATAAACGAATAACCTACATAGGGTATACGGACAGTCAGCAAGCTATCCTTTCCTATCAAAGCAAAAGCAGCATGCCACCCTTCTGAATTGTTCTTACTGATACAGAACAAATGTTCCCTCCCTCGTAAAAACGGCACTTTTCCCGGTTTTAGGCCATTAATAATCATTAATTATGACATTTTTTACAGTAATTCCAAAATAAATACGCAGCATGTTTTCTCTAAAGGCCTTCACATGCAAAAAAAGGCCGTTTACATCCATTTCAAAACGCTTGCCCATGCGGTCCCGCTCCTGAAGAGGAACCGTTCAGGTCTGATGGTGGAAATCACGGACGGAACGGACTACGGCTACAGAGGAAACCTTTATTACAGCCTCGCCTAGGTTTCCACGATTCACCTTGCCGTAGCACTCGCCACAGACCTGGCTGGTTATACCATCACCGCCCTCTCCCTCACTCCAGGCTTCCTTCGCTCAAGCCAAGCTTGAATTGTCCGAACAAAAATGGCGGGAATGTGCCTCGACCGTCCCCACTTCCTTGCATCGGAATCCCCGGCATTTACCGGAGAAGCGGTGAAACATCTTGCACTGGATCCGGAGGTATACGTCTTCAATGGTAAATCCCTTAGCATATGGGCGCTTTCGGACATATGTGGATATACAGTCGCCGATGGCACTCGTCCACACTGGGTGAACCATTAGTAAGGAGCATATGGAAGGTGGAAACGAATAGCAGTGATGTACTGTTTACGGCGCTTTATGTGTACCACAACTCCTTTACATCTCCTATATTCATTTCAAGATGACCGCTGCCATGATTGCCGGATGAAATTTGAATCAATAGGGTTTAGATCTAAAAAAAGGGGTAAATAAGATGTATCTTATTAAGGAGGTAATCGACATGAATAAAGATCAAGTAAAAGGAAACGTAGAACAGGACAAAGGTGAAGCTAAAAAGCAAATGGGAAAAGCAACGGATGATAAATCCCTTGAAACAAAAGGACGCATGGAAAAAGGGAAAGGGAAAGCGAAGGAAGCGTATGGTGATATGAAGGAATCCTTCAAAAAATAAGCAGACATACATAAAGGGAACTTCCAAATGGAAGTTCCCTTTAGTCTTTATTACGCATAAGCCCCGCTCCTCTCCTTCCCTCGTTCCAACATCCAACAAAAAACCGATGGACCTGGAAAGTCCATCGGTAATCACATCAATTTTCAGCCAGCTTGGTTGTTGCTTTCGGTTCGTTCGTCTGAGGTGCCCCCTCCGGATCCGGAGAAGGCGTGGCACGTTTGATGAAGAACGAAAGGATCAATGCTACACCGGCTATGAAGGTTGCTACGAGGAATGCATCATTGATTCCTTCGAGCATCGCCTGCATACCGATCTGGGCTTTCATCTCGGCCATGGCTGCAGCCGTCGGTTGACCACTTGTTGCCTTCTGAAGGGCTTCAGCAGCGAGCTCTTCCCCGTGCGTCGTGGTACGCGTTGACATGACCGTTACCAATAATGCCGTACCGATGGCACCTGCCACCTGGTTCAGCGTATTATTCATCGCTGTACCATGGGGATAATAACGTGCAGGAAGCTGATTCAATCCATTTGTGGATACAGGCATCATGACCATGGACATTCCAAGCATGCGTACGGAATAAAGGATGATCAAATGGGTGTACGTAGTATCAAGTGTCAATTTGCTGAATGCATAGGTCGTGACCACTGTAATCGTCAAACCTGTCATGGCAAGGATGCGTCCACCGAATTTATCGAAGAGACGACCGGTGATCGGTGACATGATCGCCATGATGATCGCACCCGGCAACAGAAGCAGTCCGGCATCCATCGGTGAAATACCCCGAAGTGTCTGTACATAGATCGGCAACAAGATCATTCCTGAGAACAACGCCATATTGACGACCATGGCAATCGCTGAAGAAAGGGCGAACATCGGGTAGCGATACACTTTAAAGTTCAACATCGGACGTTCTTGACGTGACTGCTTGATGATGAAGATGACAAGGGAAATCACACCAATGGCAATCGATCCATATACATATGGGCTATCCCAGCCTTTGTCCCCTGCAGAACTGAAGCCGTATAGGATTCCACCGAATCCGATGCTTGATAGGAGCAATGAGAAAAGATCCAATCTCATGGCAAGCTTCTCTTTTTTATCCTTGAGTCTGAAGAAACCGATCAGTAGCACGACAATCGCAATCGGCGTGATGAAATGGAAGAGCATCCTCCAGTCATAATGTTCGATGATCCACCCGGATAGAGTCGGACCGATTGCCGGAGCGAACATGAGGATCAATCCGAACACTCCCATAGCCGCTCCCCTCTTCTCAACCGGGAAGCTTACGAGCATGACGTTCATGAGTAGCGGCATCATGATGGCAGAACCTGATGCTTGAAGCATCCTTCCGCCGAGCAGTACCGGGAAGATCTCAGCAGTACCTGCGAGTACCGTACCTGCTGTGAAGAGCAGCATGGCTGCGAGGAACAGGCGTCGGACGGAATATTTCTGGATCAGGAATGCTGTTGCCGGAATCAAGATCCCGTTCACAAGCATGAAGCCTGTTGCCAGCCATTGGACGGTGGACGGTTCTACCTCCATGTCCTTCATGATAGATGGCAGTGCAATGTTCAATAGTGTATTGTTTAGAAACGTGATAAAAGCTCCAATCATTAAAATGGCAATGATTCCATAAGGGGGGCGTTTACCTGTTGCATTAATTTTCTGTTCCATTTTCTCCTCCTGTACTACGGGTCTAATTTATTAGACTTCTGTTTCACAAAGTACATCATATACCACTGGTTTATAATTTGCAATCATAAAATTCCGGGTTGCGTAATGGTTTGTAGAACCCGTGTATTTGCGGTACTATTACAACTAGACAGGTAGTTTATGTATAAAGGATGATTGTATGAAAGACCGTAAGTTGCACGTGATAAAAATGTCTCATCAGCTCTTTATCGAAAAAGGTTTCCTGGCCACGAGCATACAGGATATCCTGAATTACAGCGGTATTTCCAAAGGTACATTCTATAACTATTTTTCATCCAAGAATGAATTATTGATGGAACTGTTCAAATCCATATATATCAAGCTGGAAAAGGAGAGGAACGATCTCCTCATCGGACAGAGTGCCGATGATCTCGATATCTTCATCCAACAGATCGAACTACAGGTGGCAACGAACCGCTCGAACAAGCTATTGACGTTATTCGATGAAGTGGTCGTTCTCCATGATGAGGATTTGAAGGAGTTCTTCCATCGCGGCCAACTGCGCATGCTCCGTTGGTACTATCAGCGGTTCATTGATTTGTTCGGCGAGGAGAATAAGACGTATCTGCTCGATTGCACGATTATGTTCATCGGTATTCTTCACCAGAACCTCAAGTATCATTCCTTCGCGTTCGAAGGATCAGATGCCAATCTTCATTCCGTCGTCCAGTATAGCGTCAACCGCATTGTCCGGGTAGTAGAGGAAGCCGCCGAGTCCAGAGAGCAGCTCTTCGATTATGAGTTGATCGATCAATGGATGCCAGACTTCCGGGATCAGGATCCTGATTTCCAGAAAGAACTCCATCATGCCATCCTCTCCATGAAGCAGCAGCCGCTATGTGATACGCCTAGATATACAGAGCTCCTTGAATTCATTCGTGATGAAATGCTTCATCATCCGAAGCCCCGCCGCTTCCTTGTCGAGAGTGCGATGGACACACTGCGCCAAAACGACCGATTCCCCCAGGAAGCCCTGGACAAATTGAATCTTCTTATCCATTCGTTTTTTGATTAGATGCAAAAAGCCATGCAGGTTTGATCCTGCATGGCTTTCTTTATGCCAGGCTGACGTAAAAAAACGGGGTTCCCTGACCTAATACCGTTCCATATCGACCTGGTCCCGTGTAGCAACCATAGCCCACTCCCTTTGGCGTCAGAACGGGGGCACCGGGCCTTCTTGGAACAGGTGGATAGAACGATGCAAGGGAAAACGGTCCATAGGCGTAGGAGGCATCGGGAGCCGTTGCCTGCCCGTAATAAGGACCTTTGGATTCCATGTTGGGCATGAGTTCCCTCCTCTCTCCCCCATCCTATTCAAAACAGTTTCACAGTGTTTTTGCGCGCCCGGGACGCAGGCATTAAAAAAGCCCGGGGCATCGTGGCTCCAAGGCTTCTACAGTTGATGATCAAGTTGGAAATCCGTGAGAACTTCGATATGACTGAATCCTGTGCATGCATCTTCATAAAAACCTTCATTCACCAGCTCTGTAAATGACACTACGGTTTTGGTGTTCGTATCGAGATTGATGCGTTTTACGTTCAAATCCATAACGTGGTATACGTACAGGTCATTTTTTTGTTCATCATATCCAAGGATCGGTCCGAAATAGGCTTCTGCTTCAATGGAAGGGTGCTTGAACGGGTAATCGTGTTGGAAATACCACTCACATGCAGGATAATATTTGAGAGATAAAAATTCCAACTGTTCGACTTGATGATCGATGACATCCCTGGATTTTTTCCAATCCTTATAAAGCACTTCCGCTGTAACGATGTGGTGGTTGATCAATTCGGTCAGATGGGTCATGATGAATCCCTCCAATTGATAATGTCCTTATCTTTCATACCTTTACTATAACGGATGCCAAGCTCCTTGTGTGTAAGGATTCCATGAAGAGTTTGTAAAGATTATAAAGATGACTGCATGAATGAAAAAGACCCCTTTCAAATGAAAGGGGTCCAACAATCAGTTGCTTTCTTTTCTCTCCTGCTTCGTCTGCTTTTCAGCATCGTCTGCATTCTCGATTTTCTTATTCACATCATTCGTATGTTCAGAGGATTTTGCACGTTCTTTCTTAAGTTCGAAATATTTATCCATCACGCGCTTGCCGATCTTTTTGTCCAAGTATGGATCGGATACCCCGCTCGCCTGGATGTGTGAGTATGGGATGACAACGGCATACGACACTTCAGGGTTATCAGAAGGTGCATATCCGATGATCGTTGTATTGTAGTTCAATTGACCGTTCACATACGTTTCAGCGGTCCCTGATTTTCCTGACGCATCATATGGGGCGCTTTTGAACTCGGTATACGCAGTCCCTCTCGGAAGATGATAGACATCGTGGAATCCAAGCTGTACATGGTTGATCTGAGCTGACGTGGCATCTATCCGATTTAACACTTTCGGCTCATCTTCATATACGATGGATCCCAGCCGCTTCTTATCTTCAGAGGGTTCCCTGATCTCTTTCATCACATGAGGTTCAATCCGGTATCCACCGTTTGCGATTGTGGATACATATTGAGCAAGCTGCATCGTGGTATACGTATCAAACTGCCCGATCGCATAATCCAGCAGGAATCCTGGATCTGTTGCTGTCCCTTTCAGTCCGGATGATTCACCTGGAAGGTCCAACCCGGTCTGCACACCCAATCCGAACTGGGCAAAGTGGTTACGGAATACAGAGAATGCCTGAGGGTTATTGACAATCGGTTCATTCGGG
Organism: Rossellomorea marisflavi; assembly: GCF_001274775.1. Lineage (GTDB taxonomy): Bacteria > Bacillota > Bacilli > Bacillales > Bacillaceae_B > Rossellomorea > Rossellomorea marisflavi. The sequence goes on along the minus strand of NZ_LGUE01000001.1, from coordinate 956,984 downwards.
ACATATTCTGCGCCGGCAACTCTGAGAGCCACTTTCCACATATAGGAGTTGGAAGAGATCCTGAGAGCGAATCGGTCATCAATCGGCATTTGGCCGTATTTGTTGAACCATGATGACTTGACGGGTGTCCCTTTGATATGAAGAGGTTCATCGATCAGTGTCTCTCCAGGGGTCAGATTCCCCGTCATATACCCCGTCAGGACGGTTGCACCCTTAACGGCTGAGCCTACTTCATATGAAGAGGTGAACGTCCCGAGAGCGGCATCTTGAAGCTCGTATTTCCCCGTCTTGCTATTCTTTACATACTGTTTTCCTGCCATGGAAAGGACTTCACCAGTATTTGGATTCATCATTACCACGAATGCCCGGTCAAGATTCGGTGACACGTCCCTGTGGGCGACCTGCTTGGACAACTCATCCTCAATGATCTTTTCCACTTCCCGCTGTAGGTCCATGTCGATCGTCAGGACAACATCCTTCCCGCTGTGGCCAGACTGCACGAGTTTGGAATCAATGACGCTTCCATTCTTCGTGATGTCCTGGATCTGCTCTTTCTGACCTTGCAGTACATCTTCATACTGCAGTTCAACATAGCTTTTTCCGACGCGGTCATTGCGGTTGTATCCTTCAGCAAGATACGCATCGATCAGATTCTTCGGGAGTCCTTCTTTCGATGAAGATACATTCCCGAGGATGGTCCTGAGCGTATCGTCGAATACATAGGCTCGCTTCCAGTCCGTTGTTGTATTCACTCCCGGAAGTTCACTCAAGTGTTCGCTGACTTTGGAGAATTCTTCGGTCGTGACGTTTTCGTTTTTGACGATTTGCGGGTTCAGGGCATATCCTCCAGCAAACTGACGATAGATCGAGATGATCTGAAGGTCTTTCTTTGTCAAAGAATCAAGTTCCTTATCCGTGATACGGTCCAACTTCATCTTGTAGACCTTATCATTTACGTCATCAGAGGATAATTCCTCATCCGCTTGAAGCTTCTGGACTTCATTCTTTGCGACGAGGGCTTCCGCCTTTTTCGGATGCTTGGTGATCCAGTAGTCCTTTTTGTCGCGAACGGTCACGCCTTTCGTATCCATTGTGATGTACTTGGATAAGTTCGTTGCCACTTCGATCATTTCATCGATGGAAGTCGTACTTGTCCTTGTATATGTAATGGCGTTGAGAGGGACGTTATCTACGATGACATTCCCGTACCGGTCATAAATCTTACCGCGTGGAACACTCGTCTTGACGACAACATCCTCCGTTCGTTCCACTTCGTTTTTATAGTTTTCACCGTGGACGATCTGCACGAAACCCAGTCTCATCTCGAGCAGGGAAAACAATAAGAACACTGAAAGGAACAACAGGTTCATCCTCATGGGGACGATCCTTTTTTTCTTGGATTTCTTGCTGTTTTTTCTCACTTTCTACGACACTTCCTTTATGTGAAAAACGTAACATTATCTAGTGTATAGAAAATTTCTCTATTTTTCTACCATTAACTTCGGATCATACGGGGGATGTAAGAGATCGTCAGCTCTAAAACATGATAAACCCGGCAGCTATTGAGCTGCCGGGTCATGAATAAATCAGGAAAATACCCGATCGATGAACGCTATTTCGCTATCTGAAAGGGTCACATCCCCTGTTTTGAGATTCCGTACGACTTGATCACTTCTCTTCGCGCCTGGAATCAACACATCAAGGGATGGCCGGGAGATATACCAGGCCAGGACGACCTGGCTGATTTCCACGCCTTTTTCATCTGCAAGCTTCCTTAGTTCCTCTACCTTTTGAAGGTTGGACGTAAATGTGCTGCCCTGAAAATTTGGCATATCTTTACGAAGGTCTTCAAACGTGTCGGATTCCTTGTATTTGCCCGTTAGAAGTCCCGCTTCGAGGGGGAAGTACGGGATGAATGTGATCCCATGCTGATCTGTATAGGGAAGCAGCTCTTTCTCAGCTGATCGTTTAAAAAGATTGTATTCAGCTTGCAGTACGTCCACATGGCCGTCCTTGTTCGCTTCTTTCAGCTGACCAAGGTCGAAATTTGAAACACCGATCGCCCGGATCTTCCCTTGATCCTTCATTTCTTTCAATGCACCGACTGCTTCATCCTTTGGCGTATCTTCGTCAGGAAAATGGATATAGAAAAGGTCGATATAATCCGTCTTCAGTCGTGTCAAAGCAGCATCGACTGATTGTTTAAGAAATGCCGGAGAGTTTGTGATGGTGACATTTCCTTCTCCATCCAGCTGATGGGCGGCTTTTGTCGCGATGGCCAAGTCCTCTCTCTTATAGTCTTTGATGACTTCTCCGACCAACTCCTCCGACCGCTCCGGACCATAGATAAATGCGGTGTCGAGCAGGTTCACTCCATGATCGAGAGCTGTCCTGACAATTTTTTTCCCTTCTTCCTCATCAAGATTCGGGAACAAATTATGCCCTCCCACTGCGTTGGTTCCAAGTCCAATGGGAAAGACTTTCACATCTGAATGTCCCAGGTTCACCTTATTCTTCATCTTGCTTCACTCCTTTAGTTCAATCACTTGATGATACACTCCTCCATTTTCCCTTTTGAAGGACGAAATTAAACATATGGATTTTTTTGTTTGACTACCGAAGGAAAGATTGAGTATATTTATGTAGACCAATCTCTATAATTTCTTGTAAAGGTGAGCGTTCAATGAAGAATAATCCTACAAAGCGGCTGATTCTTGAAACGGCAGCACAGCTATTTCAAAAACAAGGCTATCACGGCACCGGAATCAATCAGATCATCGAAGTGAGCGGGACACCGAAAGGTTCTCTTTATTACCATTTCCCGAACGGGAAAGAGCAGATTGCCCAAGAAGCGATCAAGCTTGTAAAAGAACATATTGTCGAACAGACAAAATTGGATCTTCAACAGGATAAAGATGCATCCGAAGCCTTTCGACGACATATCCTTAATATCGCTGACTTTTACGATTCTGATAACGACACGGAATGGCTGAAGATCGGGACCCTTGCGTCCGAAACAGCGGCTACCCATGAAGAGTTGCGATCTACATGTGAACTGGCTTTTAAAGAATGGCAGGGGCTTTATGCCGATGCATTGATTTCAAGGGGGTATCCGGAAAAAGCAGCCGGGACACTTGCCATTACAATCAATGTCCTACTAGAAGGTGCCACCACCATTTCGTTGATTGCCGGAAACGGAGATACTCTTCGCATCATTGCTGAGCAAATACCTATCCTACTTCATAGAGAGAATTCAGTACAGGAGGACATTCAAATATGAGTCATAGTCAATCGAACACATCTACACAGAGCGAGGGAATCTTTAAGGTTTTCCCGATCCTCACATCCTTTCTTATCGCCGGATTCATCGGCCTGTTCAGTGAAACGGCGCTGAACATGGCATTGAGCAATCTAATCCAGGACTTCGGCATTCATGAAACAACCGCTCAATGGCTGACAACGGGTTACCTTCTTACCCTTGGTATTTTGGTACCTGTCTCCGGACTGATCCTGCAATGGTTCACGACGAGACAACTCTTCGTCGTATCATTGGTCTTCTCGATCATCGGAACCTTCATAGCAGCCATCGCACCGAGTTTCGGCTTCCTGATGGTGGCACGTGTCGTGCAGGCAATGGGTACCGCACTGATGCTTCCATTGATGTTTAACACCATTCTCTTAATCGTTCCGCCTCATAAGCGCGGTAAGATCATGGGGCTCATGGGACTCGTCATCATGTTTGCACCGGCGGTAGGTCCTACGCTGTCCGGCTTGATCCTTGAATCCCTGACATGGCACTGGATCTTCTGGATATCGCTTCCATTTCTTTTGGTTGCACTGGTTTTCGGTATTTTCTTCATGCAAAATGTATCGACACCGACCAGGCCAAAAATCGATATTGTATCCATCATCCTTTCCACGATCGGATTCGGAGGTGTTGTGTATGGCTTCAGTTCAGCTGGTGAAGGCGGAGGTTGGAGTGAACCTGTCGTCATCATTTCCATTGCAGCCGGAGTCATCGGGCTTATCGTCTTCTGTCTTAGACAGCGAACCATGGTTCAGCCGATGCTGAACCTAAAGACGTTCAAATACCCAATGTTCGTTGTCGGATTGCTGCTTGTTTTGATCTGCATGATGGTCATTCTGTCGTCCATGATCCTGCTTCCACTATACTTGCAAACGTCACTTGCCATGACGACATTTGCCGCCGGTCTTCTCTTATTGCCGGGTGGGATCATCAATGGATTGCTATCCCCGATCATGGGAAGCCTGTTCGACCGCTTCGGTCCTAAATGGCTGGTCATACCTGGCCTTGCCATCGTCATCGCATCACTTGCCGGTTTCTATACAGTGGACCTTGATACGTCTTCCTACTTCATTGTCGGGATGCACATCCTGCTCATGATCGGTGTATCCATGATCATGATGCCGGCCCAGACAAATGGGTTGAATCAACTGCCACCTGAGCTTTATCCTGATGGAACGGCCATCATGAACACCCTTCAACAAGTTGCAGGTGCCATCGGAACGGCTGTTGCAATCTCGATTCTTTCTTCTGGTGTGAAATCTTATATGGAAGGCGGTGCGGATCTCTCGAATCCGTTGACCCCGCTTCTTGCATTCACATCAGGTGTACAAAATGCATTCCTATTCGCCATTATCGCCGCAGTTGTCGGATTCATCGTCGGACTGTTCGTCAAACGGGTGAAAGTCGATCACCCGATGAGCTCTTCCTAATCAAAAAGGTGCACAGACTTCAGAAGAAGCCGTGCACCTTTTTCATTTCATTTTTTCTTTCAATCTCTTCAGGTCCCCCTGTACCTTTGACAATCGTATGGATAAAACGATCATGTTGGTAAAGGCAACGAGCCCCGCTATGCTCATACATAATGTTAGGATGCCCAATGTCCCCACTCTTCCACCCCCCCTTGAGTATGTTTACATGCCGTTAAGAAAAACAGAATAAATGCCCCATAATCCTACAAAAAATGGAATCATTGACAGAACGATGATCCCTATGCTGTGACGCCAAGCCCCCAATGCCATCAAAATGAGACCGATCACGAGCAGAATGAAAATGGTGCTGAATGTCATCTTCCTTCCTCCTTTCAGACGGATAAGATGAAGGGCATTTCATCATACTATACGATAGTACCCTAACTCACTAGGATTCAAGGAGCTGCTATCATTATGGAAAAAATCATCCACAGACTGGATTTTGGTGCCGAAGGGCTGTGGTTTCCCCTCACGGTCAGCCTGATATTGGCTCTATGCATGCTGATTCAGCCGAAACGTTTGATATCTTGGGTGGAACTATATATTACATTCGGCGTCGTTGGCTTAGCCGCATGGCTTTCAGATGTGCTGGTCATGAGGGTCCTTGACTGGGTCGACCTGGGAGATGCCAAGATAACAGGCATCGGTGAGGTGCTTAGCTATACACTCGTTCCTACTTCTCTCGCCATTCTATACCTGAACCTGACACCATATGAAAAGCGTTGGAGACATTCGATTTTGTTCACTTTGTTATCTTTCCTCATACAGGCAGGCATGGAGTATGTCGGATATATGAAGGTGGTTTCTCCCCTCATTCTTTACATATCCCCGATCTTCTACCTGATCGTATTCAGATTCATCCTTCCCATTCACCTCAGGATCATCCGGAAGCAAGACTAAACCAACGGAATGTCGTATTTTTCAATCAGATCCTTGAATGCAGGTCTTTCGTTCCCATCACGACCGACGACATGGGTAGCCGTAACAAGGGAGTTAAGGACCGCCTCTTCGGTTGCCTCCCCGACAGCCCTGAATGCAACGTCCATATCCTCTTCATGGATGACCGGAATGGATAAAAGCTTTCCGCTTGGATGATGTGGAGTGGTGGTGTGGGTGGAGAAGCCGATGACCACCTCGCCACTTCCCGTAGTGATGATGGATCCCGTGCGTGATAAACCGGTAACGGATCGTTTGATGATCCGATGCAGCTGCCTTTCAGAGACGGGCAGATCCGTTGCTACCACAATGATGATGGATCCTTTATCCCTTTCCTCACGTTCCTGAAGGATGGCCAGTTTCAGCTTTTCCCCTACAGGATTCCCTCCCACCATAAGATCGCTTAATATCCCAAAGTTTGAGAGTACGAGTACGCCAAGGGTGTAGGTACCATGATCGAGGAAAATCATGCGAGAGGAAGTACCAATTCCTCCTTTCAACGAATAGCACAGCATTCCCCTCCCTGCTCCAACACTGCCTTCCTCTACATGTTTTTCAGCACTATGTATGGCATTGAGAACATGCTCCTTCCGAACCACCTTGCCCCTGATATCATTCAGCAGCATATCATTGCATTCACAGACGACCGGATTCACCGTCCCTGTCGTTCTGCCAATCTCCGGATTATGTTCAAGCATATGATCAATCAGGGCATCAGCCGCTACTCCGATACTCAGTGTATTCGTCAGGATGATCGGCGTTTCCAGTGTGCCCAGTTCATTGATCTGGATCAACCCCATGCTTTTACCAAAGCCATTGATCACATGGGAAGAGGCTATGAGCTTATCTTTGAAAAGTGAGCCCTGATGGGGCAGGATGGCTGTGACACCGGTTTGATGAGGTCCATCATCGATTGTCGTATGGCCGACCGTCACTCCCTTTACATCGGTGATAGAATTCTCTTCACCGGTTTGCATCCTCCCGATTTTGACTCCGTAGTCCCGGATTCGTCTCGTCATGTCAGTCTTCCTCCTTATGATTTATCCATCCAACGTACCTCTTCCGAGCAGGAATGTTTTGACCATGGCGAAATATTCACGGATGTAATAGTTGGCCCTCACAAACCATGGCGTCGGAGCTGCATACCCTGAGGCATCAAGTCCAACGTCCCGGGCAAGCATTTTGGACCTGGCCAGGTGAAAGTCATTGGTCACGATCAGGACCTTCCCCTCCTTCAATCCGCTATCTTCCAGGACGCGCCGGGAATACAGCATATTCTCATATGTGTTGGTGGATGCATCTTCATATATGATCCGGCTCTCATCGATTCTGTGGGCAATCAGATGCCGACCCATGGCCTTTGCCTCACTGATGGACTCTCCCGGACCTTGTCCTCCTGATACCACTACAGGAAGATCTTCCCGGATCTTCAGGACCTCTACCCCTGTAGCAAGGCGGGACAGGAGCGTTTTGGAAGGTTCTTCTCCTTTTAATCCGGCACCGAGGATCAGCACCGCACCGTAGTCCTCTGAAAGATTCCCTGTTTCGTCATAGGCTTCTTTCAAGATGTAGCCCTCAACCCCTGCAAACGTTACGGCAAAAATAAGATAGGCGCCTCCTATCAATCGATAGGGCCACAATCGTTTTCGCAAACGAAGTACAGCCAAAATATAGATGATCAGCCCATTCACTAATATGAATAACAGGCCGAACGTCACCTGAAAAAACAGGATGGCCATGACAACACCAAGAAGAGCCAAGCTCAACAGGGCCCACTTATTTCTGAGTCTCCTCATCTTCATCCTTCCCGGCCGCTTTGCCGCTTTTTCAACGTGTGATTGATATTATTTAAACTGATCAGAATCAGGGACAGCATAATAAATGTCACCAGTTCCCCTGAAAAATAAGAATAGACTCCAATAATTAGCAGGATGAAGCCATACCATCTGTTACTCACGATTCATCACTCCCGAACTCTCATTCAACCCTATCCATTATTTCAAATTACTTACAATGTGACAATGATTATTTACACGTTGGCCAAGCAGATAACTCGGACACAAGTGGGCTAATCTTCATCTGCCGTCCGCAGGCAGACTATAGACGTGAACTCCGTTTGGTAAGATCCAATCTTTATTCCCTTTCCTACAAGCGCTGAGTGTTTCTTTGCTTGAAAAAAGAAGTTGTGGAATAATAATAGACGTCTTTTCAACTCAGGAGTGATAAAGGAAATATGAATCGTAAAAAACAAATCAACCTAAAAAAGTGGCTACTCTACATTGCTTTAATTGTACTATGCATTACGTCCATCTACTTTGTACACCATAATGAAAACTATTATAATCGACCGATTGCGGAAGTGACCGATGTGAAAGTGACCGGTACACGGGATATCACCGACCCTAACGGGAACAAAGATAGGCTGCATGAACAGGAAGTCCATGCAACGGTGAAGAACGGTCCAGAGAAAGGAAAAGAGATTCTCCTAAGCAATACGTTCTCGACCTCCAAGGCGTACGATCAAGAATACAAGCCGGGGAATGACTTGTTTGTCTCTATCAACGAACCAGATGGACAGGGTCAATTGAAAGGGTCCATAGATGACGTGAAGCGTGACACATCCCTCATCATCATCGCATGGGTCTTCATTTTCCTAATGGTCCTGGTCGGAAAGCGCCAAGGATTCTATTCTCTCGGAACCCTTTGCATCAATGCCGTCATCCTTTCATTCGCTCTTGATGCCTATTTGAGCAACGACCGGATCGGATTGCTTGCAGCTTGCGGTTTGGCTGTCGTCCTGTTCAGTTCCATCTCGCTCCTTTTGGTAAACGGCTTTAACCGGAAAACCTATGCGGCGGTCATTTCCACTTTGGTCGCCACGTTTGTGACATTGGTCATCAGTTTCATTGTCATCAAATCTACAGCAGCAAACGGGCTCCGTTATGAGGAGATGCAGTTTCTGACCAGGCCGACCGAGACCGTATTTATGGCTGGGATCCTTGTGGGCTGTCTGGGTGCCATCATGGATGTGGCCATTACCCTTTCTTCATCCATTTTCACCCTCTATGAAAAGGATCCTTCAATCAGTACAAAGGTATTAAAAGAAGCTGGCTTGGAAATCGGACGGGACATCATGGGGACGATGACGAATATCATGTTTTTCGTCTATATCAGCGGTGCTATGCCCATGCTGATCCTCTATTTCAAGAATGCCTCACCGCTTGGTTTCACTTTATCGATGAATCTATCTTTGGAGCTTGCCCGTGCCCTGACGGGTGGGATCGGCATCGTACTTGCGATTCCCATCGGGATAGCCGTCTCCATCTATTTTGTCAATAAGAGGAGGGCCGTATCATGACTGTTCAATTCATCCTTGCTGTCATTCTCTTTATACTCATGACGGCTGTGGGAGGAAAAAAAGGGGCGCGATCCTTTGTTGCCCTCTTTCTCAATTTCACCGTGCTGATCCTTTCAATCATCATCATGAACAACCCGGGAGCCAATCCTGTCATCGTCACATTATTTGCTTCCGCACTGATCAGTTCCATCACATTATTCTACATCAGCCGGTGGGGAACCAAGACGATCACTGCTTTCCTTGCTACCATTGTGACCACTTGCATCCTTCTCGTCTTTATCCTTTTGTTTACAGATCAAGCGATGATTCAGGGGTTCGGGGAAGAAGAAATCGAAGAACTTGCACCATACTCTCTTTATGTAGGGGTGGACTTCGTCAAGATCGGTGCAGCCATGATCCTCATGAGCACCATTGGAGCCATCATCGATCTGACCATTGCGATATCCTCTCCCATGCAGGAAATCAAATATCACAATCCGGATATCGATCGCCTTTCCCTTTTTGCATCGGGGATGAGTATCGGTCGTGATATTCTGGGAACAAGTGCGAATACGCTATTCTTTGCCTTCTTCGGAGGATATATGGGCCTCTTACTCTGGTTCAAGGATCTGAAGTACTCGCTGGGGGAGATCGTCAATTCGAAAGTGTTCAGCTCTGAAATGATTTTCATTGGTTCCTCTGCGATGGGCATGGCCCTTGCCATTCCCATCACTGCTGCCTTAACGGCTTATTTCCTGGATAAAAAGAAGGAAGGTAGGGATAGATCCTTTTGATTGAAGGAGTGTTCCCAACACATCGTCTCCATAAAAAAAGCCCCGTATATGCACGGGGCTTTGCTATGTGTTTGAGCAGGATGTACCATCAGTATTCCCTATATAATTTGATTTAATCATATTATAGTTTGATTATTGCAGATTTACGACGTGTGGACCTCATGCTTGACCTCCAGGATATCCAAGGCTTCTTTCACGCTCCCTGTGACAGGAAGGCTTGAAAGATCGATATCCAGGTTCAATGCTTCAAGTACGAGCTCGGGGCGCAGTCCCGTTATGAATGTGCCTACCCCAAGAAGTCCCAATACATAATGAACTTTAAACAGCGTGTCGATCACAAGATTATCCACAGAATACATTCCGGAGAAATCGATGATCAGGTGTGTAATCTGTTGCTCCCTGACTTTTACCGGAATGAGATCCAACAGGGCAACTGCTTTATCATGATCAACCTTTCCTGTTATCGGAAGGATGGCGATATCATCAAGCAAGGGGACGACAGTCGCAGATAGTTCATTGATTTCCCTGATCAACTCATCCTGCCTTTGATTGGCTTCGCGTTTCCAACCTATATCGCGTATGTAGGACTGGATTGCCTGTTTGCCTGCCACAGTGACAGGGTGGCAATACAGTTCGGCTTCGACCGTGGTACCGTCCATACGATAAAGAAGCTCTTCAATGACCTCAGCCGGCTTGCTATAGGCAGACTGTATCCGTTCTTTTATTGCCTCCCTCGATGAATCCTGGAATATATCAAGGGGACTCAGACCGATAACCCCTTCCTTCGTCGTCCTGAAGAACGATTCTGCTGCACGGTTGATATACAGGATCTGATAATCTGTATGGATGATGACAGGCTCGAGTGAATATTCGATGACCTCTCGATAGTCTATAGTGGATATGGCTTCACTCACGTTCCTCACTCCTTTCCCTCAACGATACAGGTTATCGTAAGACCACGCAAGGAAGTTCCCTCGGTTTCTCATTTTCTTATGAAGGGGCTTGCTATGAAACGCGTTTCATATCGTAGTATAAATGATGGGAGGTGTTGACATGCCTCCCGGGCTCATATTAAAAGCGTGACCCTGAACAGGGGCGTGATTGATGATATGGGCTTTTTAAGCTTATAGAGAATATGAATCGATTTGTTTGAATATTATGTAAAATTATTGTATAATAGAAAAAAGGTCAAGGAGCTGATAGTCATGAAGAGGCATTTGTTGAACTCACCGCAGTCTGATGAAAGCAGTATCCACTCTTTACTAGCTGAAATGATCCTGGACGAGGCTCTGCTGAATTTCCGTAAAGAGAAGATTGAACAGGAAATTGACCGTGCGCTATGCGAGAAAAACAAAGACGATTTTCTACGTTTGTGTAAAGAACTAAATGAACTCCATCGACAATACGGTTATACAATGTAGTATATACATCCCGAGTTATTAATAAGGGGCATTCTCATATGAGAATGCCCCTTTGCTGCTTTTTTCCCATATTCACGTAGAGTCCTTTTTTCGATACCCTTGCTATTATGGGTGTAAACAAAAACCTCCCTATATAATAGGGAGGTTTCGGATTTTTACTATTTAGCCTCTTCCGGCTTGGAAAGAAGGGTATTTAGTCATTCCACCGTCGACGAACAGGGTTACACCGGTCACATAGCTTGCTTGCTCAGAAGCGAGGAAGGCCGCTACGGATGATACTTCTTCCGGTTTACCGATGTAGCCCATCGGGATCATGCTTTCAACGTCTGCTCGTTGTTCTGGATCATTGAATTTCTCTGCATTGATCGGCGTATCCATGGCACCTGGTCCAATATTGTTCACGCGGATACCCTTTGGAGCATATTCAAGAGCGAGTGTTTCGGTCATCAGTTTCATGCCGCCTTTACTTGCTGCATAGTGGACGAATAACGGCCAAGGAATCATCTCATGTACGGAAGACATGTTGATGACGTTCCCTTTGATGTCATTTTCAACCCAATACTTGATGGCTTCACGGCTTCCGAGGAATGCTCCTGTCAGGTTCGTATCAATGACTGCCTGCCAGTTATCCAATGATAGCTCATGTGATGCCACAGGATTTTCAAAGCCTGCGTTGTTGATCATGATATCCAACGTACCGAATTCTTTAACAGCCGTTTGGACAAGATTGATCACATCGGCCTCTTTTGACACATCACCATGTACGATGATGGCTTGGCCACCCGCTTCTTCTACTTCCTTTTTAACTTCAAGAGCTTCTTCTTCCTTACTGCGGTAGTTGATGACAACTTTTGATTGCTCTTGTCCGAAACGTACGGCCATGGCGCGGCCCAATCCTTTGGACGCACCTGTAATAACGACTACTTTATCTTTTAGATCTTGATACATAATGATTCCCTCCTGTTGTTGATTTCCTCTTTGATTGTTATTTACCAAAAGAACGTTCTTTAGTCACCTTAATGAACGCCTCGTCCCCTGATTGTTCGCGTGCCTTAAGGGCCTGAATGGCATCTTGACCTGCAGCATAGCGTATGCGGTCTGTGCCATCGGTAGCTGCTTCAAAAACGACCTTCGCGATGGTGATGGGTTCACTTGATTCGATATTGGAGACGAACCGCTCCTGGAAAGCGGCCATTCCAGCATCATAATCCTTTATGGTTTCAGATGACGTTTTCTCCAATGAGCGACCATCAAAATCAGTGGCCACTCCCCCTGGTTCAATAAGCTTAGCCTTGATACCGAGCTGGCTCAATTCAAAGCCAAGGGATTCAGTAAAACCTTCTACCGCCCACTTGGTGGAATGATACAGACTCAAATACGGGAAGGCAACTCGTCCGCCCAGGGAAGATACGTTGATGAACATTCCATCTTTATTCTTCCTGAAATGAGGAAGAAACGCTTTTGTGACTTCAAAGAGCCCGAATACATTGACCTCGAACTGCTTTCTAATCTGATCATCCTCTGCAAGTTCAAACGGACCCATCAGCCCGAAGCCTGCGTTATTGAGTACGGCATCCACTTTAGGAAAGTCGGATAGGATTTGATCTCTGGCAGCTTCAATGCTGCCGTGATCCGTTACATCCAGCCGGTATAACTGTATATTCCCGTTTTTCTTAAGTTCAATCTCTTTTTCCGGAGATCGCATGGTGGCCGCCACATTCCAGCCATTTTCAGCAAAGTAGAGGGCGGTGGCCTTCCCGATTCCCGATGATGCTCCGGTAATCACAATGGTTTTGGCTGTCATAAGGTCATTCCCCCTTTTTTATTTCCAGAACGTTATATCATTAACAGGCAAGCGGTAAGAAGGATATCCTTCATCAGCTGCTTTACCCATGGATATGAGCATGATCGGAACGTAGCGGTCTTTGTCGAGTCCGAATTCTTCTGCGATGATGTCTTTCTCATAGCCGCCGATCGGATTCGTGTCGTAGCCGTGGGCACGTGCCACGAGCATCAGCTGCATCGAAACAAGTCCTGCATCAATCAGTACTACATCTCGTAGATCATTTTCAAGTTGGTTATCATAATGTGCTTTGATTTTCCCGAGCTGCATGTCTTTGATGTCCTGAGGCATGTAGCCGAGCTCAACCGCTTTGTCATAAATCACATCAGCATTCTCGATACTTTTCATATCTCCGAAGACAGCCACGACGGCTGCTGATGTGTTTACTTGTTCTTTATTGAATCGTGCCATTTGAGCAAGCTTTTCTTTCCCTTCCGGTGTATCGACGACCATGAATCTCCAGGGCTGCATATTGACAGAAGAAGGAGCGCGGCTAGCCTCGGTAAGGATCTGCTCCATTTCGTCACGGCTGATCTTTACTTCCGGATCATACCTCTTGATGGAGCGTCGATTTAAAACAATATCGTTGAAATCATTAGGTTTCATGTGTGATGTTCCTTTCTTGGTTGAGAGTAAATTCCGCAATTAATTGATGGGTCAATAATTGATACATCAAACACTATAAAACATTTAAGCGTTCAATGCAAGAGAAGAGCTCATAAGAAAATATTCCCCTGATTTCAAGGATATTTCATCTCATTTCCCTTCAATCGTTGACACGTCAATTAATATAAACCATCATGGATTGCATTTCAAGTGATGTGTTTCACAAACATTTTGCAAGGTACTTATAGCCTTCCCTTGTCACTGTTTCATATCAATGCACACACGGGTTTTCCTAAATGGTAAAATAGGGATCTGAACACTAGGAAAAGGAGCCCTGAATCATGAAAAAGATTATTATTGGAGGATGTGCCTGTTTAGCGGGCATTGGTATCGCAGTCGGTACCTACCTCTTTGAAACAGCTCCCTCTACCCACTTGCCATCAAAAACAGAAACACCTCAGCAGCAAGAATCGCCTCCGGGTAACGGCGATACCCTTCAAACGGTCGAATCAAATGGTCCTGTCGGATACGCACTGACCGATGAACTCCACATCACCTATGATGAAGGCAGGCACTGGTCCCGCGTACCAATCGGAATCGAAGCCCTTTTTGCCGGGGAATACAATGGACAGGAGAACGAGCTGATCGAACAAAGCTTTTTCCTATCAGAAGACCTCACTGCCTTTCTATATGTAGAAGGAGCGGACGATCAACGTGTAAAGCTCCTCTATTCCCTAGACCAGGGACATACATGGAACGATACAGATATAGGTGGAATGATAGCTCCCCGATTCAGAAAAGTGGATTTCCTTAACGAGGATGACGGCTATGTCGTGTACACCGGCGAGAGGACCATGTCCTCGGAAGCAACGAAGGTATATATGACGCACGACAGTGGAGAAACGTGGACGGAGGTGTCCCATCCAGATCACTATCGCCTGCTGTACGACGGGAATTTCATTGACGAGAAAACCGGTTTTTTATCTTATGGGATCCTGAATCCAGAAGAACCAGACCTTTATGTCACCCAAGATGGCGGACAATCCTGGGTACCGGCAAGGATCGAGATTCCTGATGAGTACCACCTCATCTTTACCACCGCTGAAACTCCCTATGTAGAAGGGAATGACTTGGTTTTGTTGGTAAACCAGGGATCTAGCGGGGATTACAAAGGAGGGAAAGTGAAAGGGAAATTCATATCAAAAGATAATGGCCTCTCTTGGTCATTCCAAAAGGAAGTGGATGCAGATGAATAAAGGGAAGCAGGTCATGGGATGGTGTTGTTTTGCCTTTTCGGTTATTCTCTTCCTCCACCAAGGACTCTATTTGATCCTCCACTTAAAATGGAGGGTTGAATATGCAGATGATCGACTCTTCTATCTCCTCACCATTTTTATCGTGGTCTTTGCAACGGTGGCACTGATTTTACTGATGGAGTTGAAAAGAAATGGGAAGGCGTTCGTTTTAGGGATTGCGACCATATTCATCCTTTTACACGGGGTCCTTTTATTCCGTCACATGAAGGATATTAATGAATTGGTTTCCCTCTCACCGGACCGGAAGACGTATTTTGTGTTGAAACAAGATCGGCAAACGGGTGAAACCGTCTATTACAGACCCTATTTTGGACCATTTGTCAAACCAAAAGAAACGCTCCCTTTTCCAATGAAAGGAGATGCGAAGGTGAAATGGATTGAACATGATATTGTCGCCGCCACTTACCATGCAGAAGATGACTCCATTCATCAATTCATCGGCACATATGGAGATCGCGGTGAAGGGTCCTCCTACACGAATGTGGCACTTTCCTTTCCGGGAACATGGAAAGGGGGAGATCTTACCCTTACAAGTACTACAGAGGGTCTCATCCTCCAGCGTGATCATGAAGTGGAACGTTATACGTGGGAGAATGTCGTGCAATTCGGTACCCTGGCTGTCGTGTTGACCGAGAATGACGAAGCACAGTGGACGATCGCCCTCGGTGAAGATTTCATCAGCCATGAGAATGATCCTGAGCCCCCTGCCGGTTCCATTATCTTGTATGAGGCAACGGATCAAGATCATGAACCTGTTCCCCTCACTTTATCTTCCCCTTGATTTAGCGCCTATGAATGAATGATTTCTACCTGTAAAACCTTATAGCTTGTACACTAACCCCATAAAGGTGATGCTCCCCTACTTTTACCTTTTATGGGGTATTTCCCTCTTCAATACAAGAAATGTTCACCCATTCATAGTTACCGCTTTCTTTCGGGAACAGCCTGGCTTATAATAGTAATTAAGAATGATTCTAATTTTCATATTTTTCACAAAGTATGAGTTCCACCCCTATTTCAACCCCTTATTTTGAAAGGAGAATGGTCGATGGATCACAATCAAAAACCTGATCAAAAGGAACATAGCGCAGCGGGGCAATGTCCCGTCACCCACCACAAGGATAGTGCCATAACGACGTCAAGGTCACCACGAGGAACGACGAATAAGGAATGGTGGCCCAATCAGCTTAATCTGAATGTCCTTCGTCAGCACGATCGGAAGTCGAACCCTTATGGAGAAGATTTTGATTATCGGCAGGAATTTGCCAAGCTCGACTACGCAGCATTGAAGAAGGACCTCCACTCCCTCATGACTGACAGCCAGGACTGGTGGCCTGCCGACTACGGACACTATGGTCCCTTCTTCATCCGCATGTCCTGGCACGCGGCAGGTACATACCGGACATCGGATGGACGAGGCGGCGGTGCATCGGGTTCCCAGCGATTTGCCCCGCTGAACAGCTGGCCGGATAATGTGAACCTCGACAAGGCACGCAGGTTACTCTGGCCGATCAAGCGCAAATACGGGAACAAAATCTCTTGGGCGGATCTTCTCGTCCTGACGGGTAATGTGGCATTAGAATCCATGGGGTTGAAGACGTTCGGTTTTGCAGGTGGCCGGGAAGACATTTGGCATGCAGAGGAAGATGTATATTGGGGCACGGAGAAAGAGTGGCTCGCAGACAACCGCTACTCAGGAGATCGTGAACTGGAAGATCCCCTTGCAGCCGTTCAGATGGGACTCATCTATGTTAATCCTGAAGGACCCAACGGCAAACCTGATCCAAAAGGCAGCGCCAGGGACATCAGGGATACGTTCGGCAGGATGGCTATGAATGATGAAGAGACGGTGGCGCTTGTTGCCGGAGGGCATACATTTGGTAAAGCCCACGGTGCAGGAGACCCTTCACACGTCGGGGATGATCCTGAGGCAGCTACCCTTGAGAACCAAGGACTCGGTTGGCTCAGCAGCTACGGGAGCGGCAAGGGCCGTGATACGATTTCAAGCGGAGTCGACGGTGCCTGGACGACCCATCCGACAACATGGGATAACGGGTATTTCGACCTTTTATTCGGCTATGAGTGGGAGCTTACCAAAAGTGCTGCAGGCGCATATCAATGGACGGCGGTGGATATGGGCGAAGAGCATATGGCACCCGATGCCGAAGACCCATCGATCAAAGTGAAGACCATGATGACGACTGCGGACATGGCACTCAGGGAAGATCCAGCCTATGAAAAGATCTCCCGAAGGTTCCATTCCAATCCAGACGAGTTTGCTGATGCTTTTGCACGTGCCTGGTTCAAACTCCTTCACAGGGATATGGGGCCAAAAGTCAGATATCTTGGTCCTGAAGTTCCAAGTGAGGAGTTGATCTGGCAGGATCCGGTACCGGCAGTGGATTATGAACTCTCCGATTCAGAGATTGAAGAGCTGAAATCAAAGATCCTGGATTCAGGATTGGGCATAAGTGAACTGGTCAAGACCGCCTGGGCTTCTGCATCCACCTTCAGGGGATCGGATATGCGCGGCGGGGCCAACGGTGCACGTATTCGCCTCGCCCCCCAAAAAGATTGGGAAGTGAATGAACCTGCCCTTCTTCAAAATGTGTTGAACGTGTATGAAGACATCCAAAGCACGTTCCATAAAAAGGTGAGCATCGCCGACCTGATCGTCCTCGGTGGTACAGCTGCAGTAGAAAAAGCAGCCAAAGACGGCGGCTTCGACGTACAGATCCCGTTCTCTCCTGGACGCGGTGATGCAACCCCAGAACAAACCGATGAAGAGAGCTTCGACGTCCTGGAGCCGGTTTCGGACGGTTTCCGTAACTATCAAAAGCAGGAATACTCCATTTCTCCAGAAGAAATGCTCGTCGACAAAGCGCAGCTGCTTGGATTGAGTGCCCCTGAAATGACGGTGCTGATCGGTGGAATGCGCTCGCTCGGTACAAACTATGGGTCAAGCAAGAGTGGCCTCTTCACTGAGCATGTAGGACGCCTGTCTCCTGATTTCTTCGTCAACCTCCTTGATATGGGTGTCGAATGGAAACGTGTTGCTTTCAATGAATATGAAGGGCGAGATCGTCATACAAGCGAGGTCATATGGACTGCTTCTCGATTCGATCTCGTATTTGGATCCAACTCTGAACTGCGTGCCATCGCCGAAGTGTATGCGCAAGACGATACGAAAGAAAAATTCGTTCGTGATTTTGTCTCGGCTTGGGTCAAAGTCATGAATGCAGACCGGTTTGATCTAAAATGATCGAAATCCTGCCTCTCGGGGCGGGATTTTTCTTTGATCACATTCAAAAAGGAGATGAACAACCATTAAAATAGAATATGAATGGATCGGCACTGGAAAAGATCACCTCGTGATCGAGACGGGAATCGGATGTCCGTACTATGAGAGGCGTTCCTTGTGTAACTATCTTGCCGGCGACTACCACATTTTGTTGTATCACCGCCAAGGGTATGGTAAAAGCACTGAATCGACACGGCCCAGGGATACCAGCTCCATTGCAATAGAGCTGCATGAGCTTCTTCTATCATTGGAGGTACAGGCCCCATTTACCCTTCTGGGCCACTCCTACGGTGGTTTGTGTGCCCAGCACTTCACTCGTTTGTTCCCGCAGCTCGTAAAACGTCTCATATTGGTGGATTCCACCTCCATCGACTTCATGACACTTTACGAATTGGGAACGCCAGTGTTGAATTCGTATATTTCACTTGACCAAATGATTGCAGCCAACGAAGTCCGGGGTACCAAATCACAGGCTGAACTCACCAAGGAGGTCCCATCTCATCCTGATGGGGAGATGAAGGATTTCTTGACTTCCCCACTCCTGTATCGGACCGTGGGGGAGGAATTTTCCCTTTGGGAGCAAAGTAGTGAGATGATGAAGGAGTCAGAATGTTTTCCGGATCTGCCCCTCACCGTTATCGCCCGCGACCCCGAAGTATCGGCCCTTCCTTTTATCAAGCATGGCATCCCTGCGGATGAAGCATACCGGTATGAGCAACGATGGCATGAGCTGCAGCAGGAATTATCTCGATTATCCCAACATGGTGAGATGGTGATCGCAGAAGGCAGTGATCATGGAATCCACCTCGACAAGCCCGATCAAGTGATTGAATGCCTTCTTAAAAACAAAGAAAGTGGTGCATGGACATGATGTCCTGCACCACTTTTCATTCTTGTTATCTGGTGAATACCCTGGCCTCACTCAGCCATACTAAGAAAAACGATTGAAAGCAGATGATTTCATGAGAAAGCTGGTAGTGATGATGTCAGTGATCGCCCTTTTCGTGCTTCCGACTCCGGCAGATGCCCAGCAGGTAGAGAGAAGCATGGTGGAACCGAAGGGAGAGGTCATCTGGGAAGTTCCCATGGCATTCAAAAAAGTAGCCATCACATTCGATGATGGGCCACATCCTCTTTATACCCCTCAGATCCTCCAGATTTTGAAATCCTATAATGCAAAAGCGACATTTTTCCTCACTGGCGAGCGGATCGAACGCTTCCCTGACCTCGTGAAAAGAGAAGTGAAAGAAGGACACGAAATCGGAAATCATTCTTTTTCCCACCCGAACTTCGGCTCGCTTTCCCTGAGGGATATCGAAAAAGAGATATCCACTACGGAAGAACTTCTGCTCCAATTCCAGCCAAGCACCCAGCCAAAGTTGTTCAGGCCGCCAGGAGGCGACCTTTCCATACCTGTGCTAGGTTTGATGAAAGAAATGGATTTAATGCCGATCCTCTGGTCGTGGCATCAGGATCCGAGAGATTGGGCAGGACGTTCAAGCGAAGCCATTTCAGCCCATGTTCTTGATAATATCCACAATGGAGACATCATCCTCCTACATGACTCCGGTGGAAATCGGGAGGAAACCGTAAAAGCTCTAAAAACGATCTTATCTGCGTTGACTGAAAGAGGATATCAGTTTGTCACTGTACAGGAGCTGATGGAAACGGATCCGATTTTTGGCTTTTGATGTTGATTGGACACCTTCTCAACTGCGTGCCGTTATGTAGTGGTGGTTTACCCCTTAAATAGATGCGGAAGAGCCCACCTCCCCCCAAAAGGGTAAAGAATGAAAAGTGGACCGCCGGTAAATGGGGATCATACGCTTTCTTTCAACAATGCATGCAACAACCATGCTTTGACACTGTCAGAGCATGGTTATAATCATTGATCGATATCCGATAAGTTGATTGCTCAGCTCATCGATTGATTGAATCCATTAGCTCGAAGAAGTGTTCGGGCTTGTGCGTCTTATTCAGGTTATACCATGCCTGTAATGTATCTGGTGCAAATACGTCTATTTTTTTGAGAACCTCCCTCGCAAATTCCAAAGGAGCTACCCCGGATGCTGTTATCAGATTCTCATCTGTTACGGCAGGCCCCATCTCATAGTGCATTTCTCCCTGATAGTTTGGACACATCATCTTCATATACTCTCCGTTATTACCTGTATGCTTTCTGGAATCCAGATATCCCCAATTCGCAAGGGCATCCGTGGCACCACAAATGGCCGCCACAATCGTACCGATCTCTAAAGCTTCACCGATTTTATTCAAGATTGGCTGATGGATGGCCTCTCCCCAAGTAGTCCCTCCGGGTAGAATGAAAAGATCATTTCTCTCAACCATGCAAGCATCTATAGAAAGTTCGGGTTTTACGCACAGCCCCCCCATCGTCGTGACCATTTCTTCAGTTGCTCCTACTGTCACTATTTTTAGGGGTTCATGATCTTTTTTGAAGTACCGTCCCGTGTTCAGTTCAGCAATCAAATAGCCATATTCCCAGTCCGACATCGTGTTGAATACATAAAGATAAACGTTTGTTTTCATTCATTAACACTCCAATCACCATTGATATAGCCCATTATAAAGATACATCCCTGACAGCTGCTGTCAGGGATGTGATCATTCTTGATGAAATGTTATTAATTCCGACAAAACGTCAACCAGTCTTTTTTTTAGACTTACCGGCTCAACAATTTGAATCGATTTTCCATACGGTACTAGTAAATGAGGGATATAGGTATGGGCAATTTCTTCTTCAAGGAGGAATACCGCTTGATTTGACTCCTTTTCCTGTACATAATGTCCCAGAAACCAATGCTCGCACACATCATTCAGCGAATGTTCATCCCCTTTGATCACCATACGAATGATCCCTTCTTTATCTTCTATTGCCGGAAGGAGATTTTTCATGAAAAAGTCACGTGCAGAAAAGTTCTCTGGTCTGGAAAAAGTCTTTTCGGTTCGCAAGACCTCTTGGATCCGATCGACTCGAAAACTGCGAAGGTCACTCCTAAGATGACAAAATCCAATCATATACCATTTATTGTTCCAATAAAGCATTTTGTGTGGGTCGACCATTCTTTCATGTTTTTTATTCTCACCTTTTTTGTTGTAAATCATTTTCACTGAGTACCCCTCAGCTATGGCATGCTCCAACTCTTTCAATAAAGGTTCCAGCGAATGTGGACGTAATTGACGTATGACTTCAAGACTGCTCAAATGGTGGTTTACCACTCTCTCCTGCTCTTGATTTGAGTAGTTACTTAGTTTTGAAATGGCTCTTTTTAGCGGTTCCCCACCATAATACCCAGCTTCTTCTGCAAATACCGCAGCATGAAACAATGACGTTTGCTCTCCGACATCAAAAAAAAGAGGCACCTCGATAAATTGGTTCAGTAACGTATATCCACCGTTATGGCCTGGTTCTGAAATAATAGGTACCCCACTTGTTGAAATGGTATCAATATATCGATATACGGTCCTTATATTCATCTCCAACTTCTCTGAAATTTGTTTCGCTGTTATTTTCTTTCCTGATTGGAGCATCCATAGAATCGCCAACATGCTGTCCGTTTTCGGCACTTCATCACCTCTAAAAATGAATCTGCTCTTTCTTTCCCACTCTTTTTAGGCTGTTCAGGCTGTTCACGTTTCGTATATGTAAAGGTTCATATGCCCTTCATCAAAAGGATATTTTCTAACAAGATCGTGAGTCGAATCGTTCCAGTTCATGACGCTTGAGTAGCTCTTCCAGTAAATATTGGCTTTCAAGCGCCTGTTCTCCTCCGATACAAGGAGGCGTGTCGCCCGTCACGCTCTCGATAAAATGCATGACTGCATCTTCGAATCCCCGCTGTTTAAGGATCGTATCCCAAGAAGATGGCCTGGTGACCAGCCTCCTCCCTCCTTCCTCCACCTCAAGGATATTCATATCCGATACGGTCAAAACGCGTCCATTTGTTACGATCTCCAACGTTTCACGCTGCGTTCCCGCCCTCCGATGCATCCCGGTAGAACACTGCATACCACGTGAAGATTCAAAGGTGTGCTGAGCATGAATCAGTTCATTGGCGTCATTGATCGCCATTGCTCCACCGCTGACTTTCATGTAGTCATCGTCATTCAGCCAGCGAACCGTATCGACGAGATGAAGATAGTCATCCAGCATGGTGATTTGGTATGATGCTGGACCGATATCATCCAGGCGATGTTTATCGAATCTCACCCAAGCGGGAGTTCCCGCCATGGCCTTGGCCTGGACGTACAGGGGCGCAAATCGTCTGTTGAATCCGACCATCAGCTTCCTTCCTGACTGCACGCTCTGCTCTACCAACTTCTCCGATTCTTCGACCGTGGCCGCCAATGGCTTGTCCACATAGACGTCGAGACCCTTTTGCATAAGTGTCGATACCACCTCGTAATGTGAATCAGTCGAACTATGTACGAACGCCGCATCGCATTCCTCTGCTAGATGGTCTAGATGATTGAATGCTCTGAGTCGATACTCGTTGCTGATGCGGTTTCGCTTCCTTTGATCCGGTGTATAAATCCCTGCCAATTCCCATCCGGTTTCTCTTGATAGAAGGGGCAGATACGCCTTCTGGGCAATTCCTCCGAGACCGACCATTCCGATTTTCAGTTGTCGCATGGATACTCCCTCCATTCATTTTGTCTATAGCAGATCGTTGCTTGTTCTTTCGGCCTAATCGTGTCCATATAGTAGTCTTCAGCCGGCCAATAGCGGGTCTCATATATCTTCAATATTGTTGCTTCATCTCCCAGGTACCCGTCACGACTGATCACCCTGCCCTTTCTGGTATGAAAAGGACAGTCCACAAAGATGACGGCATCAAAATACTCGATCCATTCTGGTCTTTGAAGGAAAACGCCTTCTACGAGCACCACTGCATCTTCCTCAACATCCAGCTGTTTTTGGATGATCCTATCAGAATGTTTATCGTAAAACGGAACGTGGAAAAGAAGAGATGGTGATGTGAGTAAATCAAATAAGGTGTGCTTCAGACCCACAACATCCCATTGAAGCTCATAATACTCCTGCCACTGGGGCCTGCCGGTGCCGTACCGGTAGCATGATGGGACAATATGATCATCAAGGTGGATGAGGACCGTCTGCCGGGGTCCTGTCAGCAGATCCCCATGAATGCGGTGGACCAGGCTAGTTTTTCCAGACCCGCCCAATCCATCGATGCCGATCATCGTCCGCCCATGGGAATGTCGCTTCACTAACGATTGGATCATTTCATCGAGCATGGCGCTGTCCCCTTTCAATCTCTTTCATTTTATACCAGAAGACAATCAAACTGGAAAAAATCTTCTCATTCAATGCAAATATCCATGAATTCAGTTACAATGTTAAAGAGCATTCATTATCTTTGAATAGTATTTACGTTTCCTATATATTGATTAGAACCACAGTTAATTTACAAAATTGCAGGAGGAGTTAGTATGTCGATCAAACCGAAAACCATCTTTTTGGATATGGATGGGACCATATTGAGTTCCCAAAATAAAGTAAGTGTGCAGACGAAGGAAACCATCGATGCATTAAGAGCTCAAGGAATCAAGGTGTTCATCGCTACTGGAAGAGCCTATGATGAGATCGAAGCCATGCTGCCGGAAGGATTCAAAGTGGATGGATTCATTACATCCAACGGGATGGCAGGCTATGTGGACGATACACCGGTTTTTGAGCATTCCCTGTCACTAGGACTTGTGGAAGACGTCATTGCACAAGCAAGAAACCATGAGATCTATTACGAGGTGTTCCCATATGGCGCCCCACGTATTACATTGAAGCAGGATCAGGAGTATGTACTCAAGGAAGTGTCGGAACCGAAACCAGATGGAGTAGAAGAAAATGAATGGTTATCACGCAAGAAAGCCGTCAATGAAGAGATCGCCTTCAGGGAAGGCCTGGAAGGAAAAGGATTCTCTAAATTTTATTTCTTTGCACGTACGCAGGAAAAGATTCAAAAATGGGGAGATGTCCTTCAAGAAATGAAAAAGGACACCGACTTCACCCTTTCGAAGTCATCCAATCACAACCTTGAACTGATGGTGGCGGATGTTAATAAGGCGTCTGGAATCAGAGAAATGCTTGAACATTTCGGTCTGAAAAACGAAGACACACTGGCCATTGGTGACAGCGATAATGATCTTCAAATGTTTGACTTTGTGACACACTCCGTGGCCATGCATAATGCCAAAGATCATATCAAGGATGTGGTGGATGAAGTCACCACTTTATCATGTGACGAAAATGGTGTCAGCGACTTTCTTGCAAGATTCATAGAAAAGACCGTCTCACATTCATAATGCATAAAAAAGATCAGAGCCACGCTCTGATCTTTTTCATTCCCCTAAAATCTTCATCATTTCTCCCCTCGAAACTCCGAGGCTATTTCCTGCTTTGATCAGGGACTCCCTTGAAGCTTTTCTTTCCCTATCCGCCACATATCCAAAATACTCGACTTGTGTTTCAAGAAAGGGAACGTCAGGATGGGTTACCTGATGATGCACAGTGTCCATTTCGAATTTGATTGAATGATAGGAATCCTTTATGGAGCTCAGCGCTTGTTGCACTTGATCTTTCACATCAGATGGGAGATTTTCAGGTGGATCAAGTTCCCACATAGCTGAAATGCCTTCGCTTGCCGCAGCACCTGCACCGGATGCGGCATCGTCTGCATCATCAGTCCCCTGCACCGTCTGATACTCT
Source organism: Rossellomorea marisflavi (assembly GCF_001274775.1). Taxonomy (GTDB): domain Bacteria; phylum Bacillota; class Bacilli; order Bacillales; family Bacillaceae_B; genus Rossellomorea; species Rossellomorea marisflavi. The sequence continues at coordinate 931,909 of NZ_LGUE01000001.1, read as the reverse complement.
TCAACCGCTTTGACAACCTCACGATCCAGAGATGCATAGGATCGTGCGAATTCCAGAAAGGCATCCTTCTTCTCTCCGTTTTGATGGATGGTCATCAGCGTTAACGGGAGGATGGTGAGAAGCAATAGACTCACTACAAAAAGAAGCCTGAATCGTTGGCCATTCATCTGATCACCCTTTCGCGATCATCCTCATCACCCACAATCCTTTTATCCTGAACGGGTCATGAATGATGGATCGTACCTCGCTTGATAGAGAGATACTCACATCTTATCATCATATGAAACTAAAGATCAAAACGATGCTTTATTATTACAGCTGTCTCTGTTGCACTCAACGCAGCGTTATCAATGCGTACATAATTGTCACCGCTCAGTTCTCCTTCAATGGAGTTCAATCGGTAGGTAGTCATGGAATCCAACAGGTCAGTTTCTGACCAATCAACATTCCTCTTCGATGGTTTGTGAATGAGCCTGTTTTCACTTTTATTCCGTTTCAATCGTTCTTGGACCCCTGCTTCCAGCTCCACATAGAATACGGAGCCTCCCCGAGATTGGAACATTGTGGAGATGCTCTCTATGTAGTCCCAATCTTCCTTCATATCAAATGCCCATACGAATGTAAAAATCAATCCATCCAAATCACTTTTGGAGATGGCGTCAAAAAGCTCATGCCGGAATAATTTGACAAGCCGCTTTCCTTCCGAACTTCCATAATCAAAGAAATTTCCTATAAGATCAATGGTCATATGATTATGGAACAACTTCAAATCAGTGATCTTTGCTAGTTCCTGCCCGACTGTCATCTTACCGACTGCCTGGGGGCCAATAATGATTACAAGTTTCATTCTTTTCCTCTCCCATTATTTTTTCATCTTTCATACAAGTACCTGGACACCCATACATCCTCATCCTTTAAAGGGTTTGCTTCTGCACAGTTCCCACGATGGCTGATGTCAATTCTTCAATCGTTTTACCCTCTGTCTCCAAATATGTACCGAATTCACCCGTTTCATAGGCAAGAAGGCAGGCATCCGTTTGCATGAAACACCAGTTTCCCTCTTCCTCACCCCTACTCCGCAGACGTTCATGGATGGTCTCTTTAGACGCCATGAGACAGAAATGCATGACTTCCTGTCCCTTTTGCTTGAAGCCTTCGGTTATGGCCGTCAGATATTCCTGCTTGCGGATGGTCATGGGTACGATCAGGTCGGTCCCATACCTCTCGAACAGGCGGCCTCCTACTTCAACAGTCAGTTCTCTCCACAAGTCCAGATCCTGAAAATCCCCCTCAGGAGCTTCGATCCTTTTCCTTTCCTCCGGGATCACATTCCTGAGCATATACCCCACTTCCTCCGGATCAAAGATCATACTGCCGGGGAGCTCTTTGCAAAGGGCGTTGGCGAGCGTGGTTTTCCCTGCACCGAAGGCTCCGTTGATCATGATGATCATACAAACCCCTCCTTTCCATCAAATTTGGCAATCACTTCTTTTACGGTCGTCTCTTCGCCCAATGAACCGATTCCCTGGCCAGCCCACAGGGACATGCGGGCAGGAGCAGCTGCCTGAGCTGCTTCTTGTCTCATGGGTTTAGTCAAGACGTGTTGATGAGGATAAGGAAGAACCGATCGCTCATACCCTTCGTTCTCCATCATCCATTTATTTACGATCCCTCTTGCCTTCTTTCCAGTGAACAAAGAAGTCACTCTTGTTTCTGCACTATTGGCCTCTATGATCCGTTGCTTATGCACAGGGTGGGCTCCGCTCTCCTTACAGAGAAGGAAAGGAGTCCCGACCTGAACGCCTTCGGCGCCCAATGCCAAAGCGGCATTCAATCCCCTGGTATCGGTGATGCCCCCTGCAGCAATGACAGGGATGTCGATAGCATCTACCGTCTGTGGGATCAATGCAATCAGCCCGATGGAGGAGTCTCCATTCTCCTCAAGGAAGCCTCCCCGATGGCCACCGGCTTCGCTCCCCTGCATGCACACCATGTCCATGCCCCTTTCTTCCATCAGCACAGCTTCATTCACGGTGGAAGCTGTCCCCATCAGGATGCATCCTTCATTCTTCAATTGTTGTACAACCTTGACAGGAGGCAGTTGGAACGTGAATGAACACATCTTTACTTTATACTGAAGAATCAGATCGATCTTCTTGTAAAAATCCGCCCACTGTTCCTCAATGGTCATGAAATTCCCCCTTTTTTGTGATGCAGGGACTCTTGCCACCCAGGGATTCACTTCTGAATCTTCGGGGATTTTCCCATTGCCGGGTACGAATACATTTACTTGATAGGGACGATCCGAATGGTCAGAAACGATCCGGATCTGTTCTTCAAGTGTCTGGGGGGCCAAATATCCTGAAGCCAAACTTCCGAGGATGCCCCCGTCCATGGCCGCTTTCACCATTTCCGTCGTGGTGATCCCTCCAGCCATCGGGGCCTGGATGATGGGTTTTTCCAACGATAATCGTTTCAGAAACCGATTCATGTTTCACCATTCCTTCCTATAACCTTCCTTGTATCACTTCGACCCGGATTCGACTGCTTCCTCTATTTTTCAACAAAAAATAACCCGCATCCACGATGCGGGTCATAATCAGCCAACTTGCTTTAACGAATCGTTTTGTTTCAAAGGGGCATGCCTCAACGAGAAAATGGCGCTGAAGATGGCGAACACCACTAAAATGGATCCGAAGCTTGCGAGGCGCGATACATCATGGGATAAGCTGACGACAGTACCTCCTAGAGCCGATCCTACGGATATACCAACCTGCAGGGCAGACGTATTGATGCTTTGCTGAATATCTGACGTTTCAGGCGCGGTTTGGATCAGATAATTTTGAAGTGCCGGAGTAAGGGCCCAGCTGAGGCCACCCCATAGGATTGTCATGACGACGAAGAGCGGCATGAACCCTGTAGTGAACGGAATCGCAAAGAGCACGAGGGCAAACAGGACCGTTACAAGGACGATGGACTTTGACCCGATGCGGTCGCTCAGCCAGCCCCCCACCCAGTTCCCGCATACGGATGCAAGTCCGATCAGCAGATAAAATATCGAGATTGCCTTTGGTGAACTATCAAATGTCTCGATCAGATAGGGTGTAAAATAGGCATAAAACATATAATGCCCAGCCAGCATGAATAAGCTGATAAGATGTCCCGAGAATACCTTAGGATGCAGGATCGCTTTGAATTGTTCTTTCAAAGGCGTCACCTTTTCGACCGGCATCTTCTCCAGAAGAAACGCGTTTAGTACGATAGAGATGGCTGATAGCATTGCGATGCCGAGGAATGTCGATCGCCAACCCAATGTCTCCGTCATGAAAATCCCGATCGGCACACCGAGGACCAGGGAAGAGCTGATTCCGACAAAAACAAGGCCCAATGCCTTTGCTCGGTGACTAGGTTTCACGAGTTTTGCCGCAATGGTCAAGGACAGGACCACCACGAGAGCCGTACTCATGGCTGTAATGATCCGGGCGATGATGACCAAAGTAAAATCTGTGCTGAAAAACGTAATGATATTTCCCACGGTAAAGACTGAAAGTGCCATAAGGTATAGCTTCTTTCTCTCCACCTTGGCCGTCAAGGACAGCAATAACGGGGCTGAAATGGCGTAGGCCAGTGCAAATACCGTAATGAGCTGACCTGCTTTTCCTAAAGATATATCGAGTCCCTCCGCTATATTCGGAAGAATTCCCCCAACAATCAATTCGACCAATCCGACTGCAAATGTGGATGCAGCCAATACATAAACTCTCCAGTTCATATTCCTTCACCTTTCTGTACGCCTTCCATTTTGCACAGAAAATGACAGCACAAAAAATCCTGATTACAAAATGAAAGGCAAAGAATTTTGTAATCAGGATTTATCGGTTCCTGGTAGAGACCCTCAAACCATATTATTGAGGTTATACAACGTATTTATTTTCCTAGGATATAGTAGCATACTCCCTTCACTCTTTCAACCCATGGTACAAAAGCACGAAAGCTTACGATCGGGGATTCACGATTCCACATCAGGGTATACTAAGAGAAACTCATCGAATGGAGGAAGAAGATCATGAAATTAAAAACTGCTGTCATACCAGCATTCGCTGCCTCACTTCTACTGTTTGGTTGCAGTAATGATGAAGTCAAGGATCCGCCGAAAGATGCGCCCAAGGAAAATGAGAGCGCCAATAAAGATACCTCAAATGATTCTATGACTGATACGTCACAGGATAACAAATTCGCCTTCACAAGCTTCGATCTTGATGTGGACTATGCCGATCATCAGGATTATGAAGTGGATTACGATAACGATGAAGATGGAATGGAAGCGAGCTTCCAGGACGACATGAATGACGAAAAGCTTTCAGGCGATAAAGCCATGGATAAGATTACGCCTATGCTTGAGAAGCTTGACTTTGACAAAGATACTTCTGATGAAGACGTCATGAAGCAAGTGAAGGATACCTTCTCTCTGAAGGATGATTACGAAAAGTTCGAACTTGAAGTGACATTCCCTGACGGCACTGAAAAAGAATACAAAGACATGAAGCAATAATCGGAAAGCGGGAAACCTCTCACAGGGACCCGCTTTTCAGATTGATTACGCTTGATTTCGTATAATTGCTAGCGTTAAGGTGCATGATACTCCTAAAAAGGAGTAATCAGGATGACCTTGCATACAGTCAATGAAGCACGGCACCACCTTATGCAGACCGAAATGGCCTACTGGAGGGAAGACAACCTGTTCAGCGGACACTGGTGGTTTATTGTCATCATAAACCTCTTGTTCTTTCTGGTGTTCATCGTGTTAATCGACCGATCCCGTTTTATCATGAGTGCGTTTTGCCTGCTATTTTCTTTCTTCCTGGTTGCCCTTGTGAACGAAATTGGCAACTACTTCGGCTATTGGAGCTATCCCTATCAGTTCATCGGATTCCTTGAAAGTTTCAATGCCGTAGATTTTATAACGATTCCAGTGGTATATGCTTTGATCTATCAGTACTTTACCAAGTGGAAAGCTTATCTGATCACTTTATTACTGGTCAGTGCGTTGATCGGACTCATAGGCATGCCGATTTTCGTCCATTTTCAGTTTTATGAGCTCCATCACTGGAATCCTTTCTCATCCTTCGTTCTATTGTTCATTGTCGGACTGGTGATTAAATGGGTGTGTGATTTCATTGCCGCGCGTGACACCATCGTTCGTTAAAAACAGCTCCTGTGCCAAGGCACAGGAGCTGTTTTCATTCTTCAATCATGCCATTGTCCACGAGCCATTCATACGCAACGACTGATACACTGTTCCCTTCAATGTCCACTTTATAATTGAGCTCACGCATGATCTCACTATCTAGCTTTTCAGCAAGTCGTCCGGTTATCTCTTCGACCTCGGGGTACTTTTTCAATACTTCTTTATTCACACTTACCGCTGCACGGTAAGGAGGGAAGAATTGTTTATCATCTTCAAGTGTCACGAGACCATATGCACGGATCGTCGCATCCGTTTCAAATGCAACGGAAACGTCGACCTGGCCTTTATCAAGTGCCCTTTGGGTCAGTCCGATATCCATCTGTTTGATGTTTTGTGCGCCGAAATCAAATCCATATTTTTCTTCCACACCAGGAAGACCATCCTTCCGATTGGCGAATTCTGCATCCGATGCAATCGTGAGCTCATCCGGGTGAGCGCTGATATAATCTCCAAGATCACTGATCGAATGGATGTCGAGTTCATCCGCCTTTTCTTTTGTCATGGCCAGCGCATACGTATTATTGACTTTTGACATATTCATCCAATGGATGTTATTTTTTGCATCAAGATCTTTGACTTTCTCAAAGGTTTTGTCGGGATCTGCTATAGGATTTTGCCCCATATAGGTGATCAAGGCGGTACCGGTGTATTCCCACATGAGGTCAACCTGATTATTTTCCAACGCTTTCCTTACAACTGTACTACCAAGATTATTCATCTGTTTTACCTTAAAGCCTTCATCTTCTAATAGAAATGCCGTCATTTCCGAAAGGATATATTGTTCAGTGAAGTTTTTCCCTCCGACAGAAATTCTCTTTTCCCCGACACCGATAGAAGAACAAGACGAGAGGATCAAGGTAAGTGACATCATGACTACCATGCCTAACCATTTTTTCTTCACCATCATCTTCCCTCCGATCATTACGATTCTACTGTTGCCTTTATCCCTTTTGATATCATTTTGCTTTCAAGGACCCTCAACCCAAAGTCGACTCCGACAGCCAGTAGCGTAACCGGTATGGCACCAGAGATAAGGTAGCCATTATCAAAGAGCTGTATGCCTGTGAAAATCCAGACACCCAGTCCGCCTCCCCCGACTACATAAGCAAGGGCTGCCGTTCCGATGTTCAGAACAATGGCCGTCCGGACTCCTGCAAGGATCGAATAGGCAGCATTGGGCAATTCGATTTTAAGTAAAATTTGTACGCGGGTCATTCCCATACCTTTGGCAGCATCTAGAAGATTTTCATCGATTGAATCGATTCCTGCGACCGTATTCCGGTATATCGGTAACAAAGAATAAATGAAAAGAGCAAATACGGCTGTTTTGAAACCGATCCCCAATATGCTGATCATTAATGCCAGGACGGCTAGGCTAGGTATCGTCTGACCGAAATTGACCGTATTGGACACGACCCATTCCGCCCTCCTAAATGACTTCCTCGTAATGAGGATCCCCATCGGGACAGCGATGACGATTGCCAAAAGAGAAGAAACAAGCACGAGTGAGATATGCTGTCTAACAAGAAGTAAAAACGTACTGCTGTTTGTAAAGATGTAATCATAATAATGATTTCTGATGGACCAGAAAAGAAACAGGGCCACCAGAGCATACAGGATGCAGCGTACGATGAGGCTCGTCAGTTTTTTTCTTTTCATCGTATCACCTTTCCTCCATAGGAATCGATTTACCTTTTATCTCATAATGCAAATATTGTTGGACCCGATCAATTGTAATTGCCCCTAAGCGATTTCCATTATCATCAAGGACAATCACTTGATCCGCTTCCTGATTCAAGAGCATGGACAGGGTATTGCGGAGATCGTTCCCGACGTGAATCGTTTTCGTATCCTGAATGCTATCATCTATATCCACGAGTCCGATGATTTTTTTCAAGTCTTTGATCGTGTGGAGACTGAGACTTTTGATGGCCCTGTCTTTCCCAAAGAATTCATACACAAATTCATTTTTGGGGCGTACGAGCATTTCTGAAGGAGAATCATATTGCATGATTTCCCCGCCTTTTAATAGAACGATTCGATCAGCCATTTTAATAGCTTCATCAATATCATGACTGACAAAGAGAATCGTCTTCTTTACCTTCCGCTGAATTTGTAGGAATTCATCCTGAATCTTCTCACGTATGATCGGATCAAGTGCCCCGAAAGGTTCATCCATGAGCATGACGGGTGGATCTGCAGCGAGTGCCCGAATAACACCGATTCTTTGTTGCTGTCCTCCCGAGAGTTCATGAGGATACCGCTTCCTGTATTTGTCGGGGTCCAGTCCGATCATATCCATGAGCTCATTGAACCGCTCACGTTTTTGTGCTTTACTCCAGCCCAGCATATCAGGAACGATCATGACGTTCTCTTCGATTGTAAGATTAGGGAAAAGTCCATTGCTTTGAATCACGTACCCGATTTTCCTTCTTAGTTCAATAGGATTCAGTTCACTGGAATCTTGACCGTTGATGTAGATCTTTCCTTCTGAAATCGACTCAAGGCGATTGACCATTCGGAGGAGCGTGGTCTTTCCGCATCCGGATGGGCCCAGCAACACAACGATATGGCCTTCATCTACATTGAAATCGACCTTATTGATAGCTGTCACACTACCTTCATACGTTTTCGTAATTTGGTCAAATTTGATCATTCGGTCCACTTTCCCTTCAATTAGATATGCTTTTAGGTGTAAATCGTTTTTGGATGTACATCAGGATCCCATCGGCAATCATGGCAAGGATGGCAACAGCAATCGATCCACTGATGATCAGGTAGTTGTCACCGCGGGAGATCCCCTGAGTAATAAGCACCCCTAATCCACCTGCACCAATATAAGCCGCTATCACTCCGATTCCGATATTCATGACAACTGCCGTCCTGATTCCAGCCATGATAAGAGGGAAAGCATTGGGGATTTCCACTTTGAATAGTCGTTGATGCGTTTTCATGCCCAGCCCTTTGGCGGCGTCACGCATCTGGGGACTTACATTTTTAATCGCCGTATATGTATTACGGATGATGGGCAATTGGGAATATAATACGAGGGCAACAAATGCGGGGACAAATCCGATCCCCTGATTAATAATCGAAAAAATGGGAATCATGACTCCAAATAATGCAATACTCGGGATGGTCAGCATGACCGATGCGACCTGAAGAATCGTTTCTGCTAAATAATCATTGGTCGTCAAATAGATGCCTAAAGGGATGCCGATAAGTAGAGCAACGAGGATCGCCAATCCAACAAGAAGCGCATGTTCGATTGTCAAATCTACGATTCGTGCACCGTTGACATCAAGAAACGTTATCCATCTTTCCATATCTCATCCTCCTTTATTATTTTGAAAGCAACCGAAAATCAACGCTGTATTTGTCGAATTTCGGAACTCCACTTAAATACCGTAACATTAATTGGATAGATGTGTCTAATTATTCGGAAATAAGCACACAGTTTATGTTAGAATTTATTACATGTTTTATAAAAGCCCATTAGACCGGATTCGATCTAAATATGGATTTTCACGAGTTGTACCAAGAACCGAAGAATTGCTGAACCAAAAAAAAGAACCCCATCATGAGAGGGTTCTCAGGCTTTGTCTATAAATCGTTTTGATCTACATTCAATTCAATCAGATTACCATCGGGATCTTGACAAAAGATCTGGGCAAATCCGCTTTTTGATTGAGGTTTTTCCAGGATTTCAACTCCGTGTTCCTTGAGCCATGTCGAGGTTCTGTCGTAATCGTCCACCCTCAGGGCAAAATGGCCTTCCCTACTCGATAGCACTTTCTCTTCCCTTATCGTTTGAGAGGTCGGATGGACAATCAAATGGAGCTGCTGGTTCCCTATGGCGTACCAAGCACCTGGAAAGCCAAACTCCGGACGTTCGGTCTCTTCCAGGCACAGGACATCCTTGTAGAACTTCTTGGACCTTTCGAGATCGGTCACGGCCAAACTGACATGGTGAAGACTCTGGTAGGTGATCATATTTATTCACTTCTTTCAATACATGATACATTTCATTGTATCATGTATTGAAAGGATGATGGAATTCGATATTGGTTAACATAATATTATTATAGTTTTAATTAGTGTGTATCTCATTTGACAGGGTCTCTTTCAACAAGAATTTTTGGATCTTCCCACTGGCGTTCCGTGGAAGTGACGGGGTGAAGCGATAGTTCCGTGGGCGTTTATAGCCAGCAAGAACCTTCCCATTCTTCAAATAGTCATCCAATTCTTGAGCCGTCAACGTGTTCGACTTAGGGACAATGACAGCCGTGACCACTTCCCCCCATTTTTCATCCGGTGTTCCAAGGACCGCGACATCCCCTACTCCCTCATGGGCATGCAAGGCATCCTCGACTTCCCTTGGATAGATATTTTCCCCTCCGGAAATGATCATATCGTCGATTCGGTCGGCGATATAAAGGTATCCTTCACCGTCAACATACCCAAGGTCTCCGGTGTGATACCATCCTTTATATAAAGCGTGTTCTGTTGCTTCCGATCGACCATGGTACCCGATCATCGTGCACGACCCCTTCACGATGATTTCACCAATTTCACCCACCGCACAGACATCCTCCGGTTCTGCCGGGCCCGTCGTCTCTGGTTTAACGACCCGTATCTCATGATGATAAGCCGCTTTTCCTGCCGCTCCTGCCTTGATAAGCTGTTCATGGGGGAGAAGGAACGCAATGGCCGGGCCCATCTCCGTTTGTCCGTAGGCCTGTATCAGCTCGATCTTTAGTTCATCGTGAAGTTTCCTTACAAGACTAGGTGCCATGGGGGCCGCTCCATAGAGCCCATTACGGAGACTCGAGGTGTTATAGTGGGAGGTCCCCTCTTCGAGCATCATACTCCACATGGTCGGAGCTGCAAAAAGAGTCGTAATTCCCTCCCGTTCAATTGTTTCTAGAACGCCCTTTGGATTGAATTGGTGAAGGATGACGTTCTTTGCGCCTGCGAGTACCCTCGGTACGAAGGCACAGTGGAGTTCAGCACAATGAAACATCGGAGCCGTGACCAATCCCGCATCAGCCGACCGGTATCCCATGACACCCGTCAGGATCAATGCCTGTTCCATCACATCACGGTGGCGATGAAGAACTCCCTTCGGCCTTCCCGTAGTCCCACTCGTATACATCATCGCATACGGATCATTTTCATCCACTTCCACCTTTTCAAATTGAGTCGAAAAGGCCATGTCGCTCACACGCTTTGAAAAAGCAGGCGGATTCCCCCCTTCATACCAGAAGACGGTTTGACCGAAATCCGGTGCTATCCCTTCCACGACGTTTTGAAGTGCTTCTTCAAATAGGAACACCTTTGGTTCGGCGTCATGCATGATGAAGGCCAGTTCATCTGAATTCAGTCGAAAGTTGATCGGGTTGATGATGGCCCCGATCTTCCCGCAGGCAAAATAAACGGTCGCGAGCAGCTCGGTATTATACAGAAAGGTCGAAACCCTGTCCCCCTTCCTCACTCCTTCTGCCTGAAGTGCATTGCACATCTGGTGGACTCTTTCCTGCCATTGTCCGTATGTCATCCGCCGTCCACTTTTCACCTCTACGATCGCTTCCTGGTTCCTGTAATTCTCCACACTTTGATCAAACATCGTTCCGGTCGTTGCGTACATCGTCTTCCCCCTCGATCGCCCTCTTTCCAGGGCTTGAATGATGCGATGCGCAGATGGATATCTATCCTATAGATTCTACGCTTGTAAGCGTTATCCTTTTTACTGAACAAGTTTATGTCGTGTGAATGCATACAAAAACACCCCTACTTATGTAGAGGTGCTGGTAATGGATAAAGGATCACGACGCCTTTTGCTCCTGCAACACAACCCTCTTCTCACGCTGAAGGGAGAAGACATTGAAGAACAGATTCAAGAAGATGGCCATGAGGCTTCCTGCCACGATTCCATTATCGGTGAGGATGCGGACCGCTTCGGGCATCTTTGAGAAAAGTTCCGGCACAGCGGTGACCCCGAGACCCATCCCGACGGAGCATGCAATGATGAGGAGATTCTCTTGTGATGAAAAGTCCACCCTGCTGAGCATCTTGATGCCGTATGCGACGACCATGCCGAACATGGCCACCATGGCACCGCCGAGCACGGCAGATGGGATGACGGTCGTGAGGGCTCCGATCTTCGGTACAAGGCCCAGGATGATCAGGAAGGTTGCCGCGGCATAGATCACATTTGATTTTTTTACGCCTGAAAGCTGGATAAGCCCGACGTTTTGGGAGTACGCGGTATATGGGAAGACGTTGAAGATCCCACCGAGGAAGATGGCAAGCCCTTCTGCCCGGTACCCTTTGGATAGATCTTCCTCACTAAGCTTCCGGTCCGTGATATCCCCGAGGGCGAAATAGACACCCGTCGATTCTACCAGGCTGACCATGGCCACAAGGATCATGGTCAGGATGGCGGCGATGTCAAAGGTCGGCATGCCGAAGTAGAACGGCTGTGCCATATGGAACCATGATGCTTCCCCTACTTCTGAAAAATTGACTTTTCCCATGAACATGGCAGCGATGGTTCCTGCCACGAGCCCCAGCAGGATGGATACAGATCGAATGAAGCCGGTGAACATCTTGTAAAGGACAAGGATGAAGATCAGTGTCCCGAATGCCAAGAGAAGATTATCCATGGAACCATAATCCGCGCTCCCCTCTCCACCAGCCATATTATTCATGGCAACGGGAATCAGGGTGATTCCGATGATGGTGACGACAGAACCTGTCACGACCGGTGGGAAGAACCGTACAAGCTTTCCGAAAAACGTGCTGATGATGATGACGAACAAACCTGAAGCAAGGATGGATCCGTAAATGCTTGTGATTCCGTATTTCGCTCCGATGGAGATCATGGGACCGACGGCTGTGAAGGTACATCCAAGGACGACCGGAAGTCCGATGCCGAAGAATTTATTCTTCCATACCTGAAGCAGGGTGGCAATCCCGCACATGAAGATGTCAATCGACACGAGATAAGTGAGTTGCTCGCCCGTCAAACCGAGGGCACCCCCAACAATTAGAGGGACAATAACGGCTCCCGCGTACATGGCGAGTACGTGCTGAATCCCTAGGGAAGCGGTCTTGAGAGATGATTGATTCATGACACTTCAGCTCCTTTTTTGAAGGTGACTTGCCCGTCGTTGAGTGACTCGATTTCAGCCAGCGACTCGACCCGGTAACCTGTTTCCCTTACGAGTTTCCCGCCTTCTTGGAAGGATTTTTCAATGACGATTCCGATTCCTGCCACGTGTGCACCGGCCTGTTTCACGAGCTCGATCAGTCCAAGGGCAGCCTGTCCGTTCGCCAGAAAATCATCAATCAGCAAGACCCTGTCCCCTTCTTTGAGGTATTGGGTGGATACGGAAATGGTATTGGTCTCCTGCTTCGTGAAGGAATAGACCTCGGCTGTGAGGAGACCTTCCGATAGAGTAAGAGACTTCTTTTTGCGGGCAAAGATCAACGGCGTCCCGAGTTCCATGGCAGCCATCACACCCGGTGCAATCCCTGATGATTCGATCGTGAGGACCTTGGTGATACCCTCTTGTCTGAAGCGAGCTGCGAATTCCTCCCCTATTGCCTTCATCAGCTGCGGATCCACTTGATGATTCAAGAACGAATCCACCTTCAATACTGTATCTGATAATACTTTGCCTTCTTGTTCAATCTTCTTGTGAAGTAGTTTCAATGTGACTTCGCTCCCTTTTTGAAAATGAAATAACCCGAAAGCATCTCTCAGAGTGAGACAATGCCTTCGGGTTATGAAAGGAAAGCGCAAAAATACGCCGCATTGCTCACCCATAGTCGATTCATTTACGGTGAATCGGTAGAAACTTGCAGGCCCTATCCCTGCCGTTATATGAGTGTGCTTTTTATGTAGTTGATAGTACGGATTATATCGGTAAAAAAACGATTTGTAAAGGTGTATTTCCTAACATTCGGGAGTATTTCCAAGTTATTGTTCGCAAACACTGTGGTTTGGCTCTATGAATAGATGCAGGATATCGAATCATCTATCTTACATAAATCAGAATCCATTCATGATTTCATCGTATTTCACTTTTCTGAACTTGTTCGCTAGTGAATAAAAAATCCCTTATGTACCCGATTGAACGATCGTCACTCATATGGGCATAGTGCCCACCAACGAGTGCTTTGAATGAAGGATGCTGGTTCTGATATTTTGAAACCTGGCGTAATATCCTTCGTTGGATCCTTGATTCTTTCCCTTCACGGTTTCCGTATAACACGAGGGTCGGTGTGGACAATCCCTTCATTGCTTTTGGCATATGATATCGATAAAGGGCCAGGAGAAGACCGATTCCCGACGGGGAAGCTTCCTGCATGGAAAGGATCGCTTTTCGAATGAACGCATCATCGTTGAGTTCGAGGCTTGAGATCAGTGATACCATTTCTTCTTCGGTTTTCACATTGGAATCTGTTTTTTTCTCTCCATCCTGTCCAAGAAACCTTGGTCCGAATAAGCGATGAAGCCCACTGATGATAGGGAGGAAATATCCCGTTGTGCCGAACATACTGACTGGAAACCGTTCAATCCGCGCAAATCCGATGTCAAGGAGCACCAGTTTATCAACCCGGTCCGGATGAAAGGATGCTGTTGATAAGCCAATGGCGCCTCCCAATGAGTGACCGATGATGGCGGCGCTTTTCCAGCCCTGTTCATCCATGTATCCCTTCACCCAGCCGGCTGCATCTTTCATGGAAATCCTTCCTGAAAGACCTTCCCCCCTCCCGATACCTGGCAGGTCGATCATATGGACCGTGTAGGAATTGGATAGCGCTTCTGCAATGGACTGGCCGACATTCCCTCCCCATCCCGTCCCGGGCAGGAATATGAGGGGGGATGGTCCGCTTCCGACTACTTCAACAAAGTACTTCATATCCACTACCCCTCTTTCATTCGTCTCTTACCAATCTAACACATCCCAAAATATTCCACCACAAGAAAATGACCGGCCTCCCCGGAGACCGGCTTTCCTGTTTTTCATTGGCGCATGAGTCCCTGTATGAAAAAGCGAATCCGCTCCCTCCTCTCTTGCATTGGCAGGGTATTCTTGATTCGCTCCCGCTCTTTTTTGATGACAGGCAACTTTTCCGCAATCGATTTGCACCGGTCCATGAGGATCCCGGACAATTCTTTCGCCAGCCCGGGGCTTGAGCCAGAGGTGGAAACGGAAATGGTGAGCTCCCCATCCCGTTTGAAGGACATCATCTGCATGTTCCCCTTATTACCGTCACTTGCCACACAGACCCATGTGCCTGTATCCGCCATGCCGCATAGCGCTTCATTCGTGGAGGGATCATTCGTGGCAGCGATGAGAAAATGGGCTCCCTCCAAATCTTCTTTCTTAATGACGGCTTTTTTCCAAAAGAGTGCGCCTTTTTCATGAAGTCGCTGGATTTCTTCAGATGCCTCCGGGCTGATGACGGTGATCTCCGCTCCCTCCTTCATGAAAATGGATAACTTGCGCAGGGCAACCTTCCCTCCGCCGGCGACGATCACCTTCTTCCCGGTAACATCAAGCATCAGCGGCAACAAATTGCTCACCCCTCCTATAGAGCGGACTGGAAAGGGCTTCGTGCGTACGCTCCACGAATGCTTCCCTCACCAGATGGTTGTATCCGAGATACTTCCCAAGTTGAAGATGGGGATTTCCGATCCTGTTGATTTTCATTTGGATCTCTTTCATCAATAGGCCCGTGAACAGGAGGTACGGAATGAAAAGGACCGGCTCCCTTGTGTCTGACCTATCTTCCAGTGCCCTTGTGAAGGATGGTTCACACGCTGTCAGAAAACACGTCTGGACTGTTTTCATTCCGGAACGCTGACGTACCTTCTCTGCAATGGTGCCGAGATCACGTTTGACTGCCGGATCGGAACTTCCCCTTCCGATTAGCACAACGTGATCAACCATTGAACTCAAATGGAGGATCACACTTTCAATCATCTTGTCATGCACCCCGATCGGACGCCCGTAGCTTACGGATATCTCGGGGTACGCTTCCATGCAGTTATCAATCTCACCCGGGATATCTTTTTTTGCATGAACGGCCGTCAGTAAAAGGAGTGGTACGACGGCGATGTGTGTGGCGCCTCTCTCCACACAGGCAGCGAACCCTTCCTGGATGGATGGTTCTGCAAGTTCAAGGAAACTGATTTCTTGGATCTCTGCGTCTACATGGACTTTGCACGAGGTGATGAAGTCGACGGCTTCATCCCTCGCTTCCTTCACACGGCTTCCGTGACAGACATATAAAACGGCTTTCTGCATTTTATAATGCCTCACTGATGGCCGGTTCCGGCATATTCTCGAACCATTTGATCTTTTCACGGAAACGGACGACTTCCCCGACGATGATCATACTCGGATTCTGCACGCCTTCTTTCTTCACCACATCGACAATATCAGCGAGCGTTCCGGTGACCGTCTTCTGTACATCCGTCGTGCCCCAATGAACAAGGGCAACCGGGGTTTCGGGAGATTTACCGTAGCGGATCAGGCGGTCCCGGATAAAGGGGAGGTTGCCGACCCCCATGTAGATTGCAAGGGTGTCGACACCCTTGGCAAGGCCTTCCCATTTCTCTTCATCTTCTTCCCCGTGTGCGTGACCGGTGACGAATGCGACGCTTGCGCTCACATTACGGTGGGTGACAGGGATACCCGCATAAGCAGAAGCGGCAATGCCCGAAGTGATGCCGGGCACCACTTCGAACGGGATGGATTTAGCAGCTAGTGCCTCTGCTTCCTCTCCACCTCTTCCGAACACAAACGGGTCTCCGCCCTTCAGTCTGACTACTACCTTGGATCCCGATGCATATTTAATGAGAAAACGGTTGATCGTTTCCTGCTTCATCGTGTGATAATGAGGCAATTTCCCGCAGTAAATCAGATCGGCCCCTTCTTTCGCATGGGTTAGGAGCTCTTTGTTCACCAGTCGATCATAAAGAATCACATCGGCCTGCTGGATGGCTTTCAGCCCTTTGATGGTCAGAAGGTCCGGATCCCCTGGCCCGGCCCCAACTAAATATACTTTCCCCATTGGATCTCCTCCTTCAGTGTTTACTTTATGATGGTTTCCTTCTCATGGAGGACGAATGCCGCTCCTCCGCCTCGCAATCTCCTTTTCTCATAAAGCGAAATATCCACGATTTCCGGTTTCTTAAGAAAATATTTCTCCAACTCGATCTCTACAAGATCAAACGCTTTTTCATCAGAGTCTGCTGCGACAACGACAGGGGTAACAAATGTCGGAGTCGTTACTTCAAATCGGTAAAGATTCATTCATTTCATCCCCTTTAAGCTTCTTGAAGCAACCCGTCAAGTGACTGCTGAAGATCGGCTGTACCTACCCGATTTACGTAATCGAAGAAGGCTTCCCCCGGTTCCTTCGTATTCTTGAAGTGGATCAGGAGACCCTTCACCACATCTGATAGCTGTTCGGCTTCGACTTTCCCCTTCAGCTTTTCATTCAATGTCCCTCCATCTTGGAGTGTCCCGCCTACATAAATTTCAAATGCCTCGATCATCTTTTTATCCTTTGTCCTCATCTTGATCCCCTGAAGACCGATATCGGCAATTTGTCTCTGCCCGCATGAATTGGGACATCCGACCATGTGCATGCGCACCGGCACATCAAGGCTCAGTTCACGATCCAGTTCATTGGCGATCCTTCTCATTCTCTCTTTCGTCTCGACGAGGGCAAGATTGCAATATTCGATTCCAGTGCAGGACACGGAATAGCCTATGAAGGATAACGGGCTTGTGGAAATCCTGTCGAATATTTTCTCTGCCAACAGTGCGTCCACATGCTCATCCGGGATGTTCGGAATGATGAGATTCTGTGAGTTGCAGTTTCGCATTTCACCGTTCCCGTACTTTTTCGATATCCTTGCAAGCTCCAGCACTTCGTCGGAACTGAGTCTGCCCACCGGCACATTCAACCCCACATAGTTCAGCCCCTCTTGCTTTTGAGGCTTTACTCCGTAAAAGTAGCCTGCGTTCCATCCCGTAACGGCATCCTCTCCGCCATCAGGTAGCTCGACATACTCCAGTAGTTTTTCTTTGAACTTTTCAGGTCCCCAGTCGGCAACAAGGAACTTCAAACGGGCGAGATGCCTCTTCTCCCTGTATCCAAAATCCCTGAAGATCGTGGTTACAGCAATCGTTACGTCCTTTACCTGATGAGGTTCGATGAATACATCCAGCGTCTCGGCAAGGAATGGTCTGGCAGACAGTCCGCCCCCAACCTTCAGGTGGAATCCTGCCACCTTCTTTCCATCAATGACCTTGGTGGCCGGAACGAAAGATGCACAGTTGATTTCAGCATTGGATGCGTTGTTGATGTTCGAAGAGATGGACAGCTTATATTTTCTTGGAAGATTTGAGAAATCCTCATTGAGCTGGAAGAAGTCATACACTTCCTTCACGATTTCCCTCGTATCGAACAGTTCATCCGGATCGATACCCGTCAATGGATTACCGACGATATTCCTTGTGATGTCACCACAAGCACCTGCGGAGGAAAGGCCGACTTTTTCAAGACGCTCGAAGATGTCGGGAATCTGTTCGATTTTCAGCCAGTGGAACTGGATTGCCTGTCGCGTCGTGATGTCATACACATCACGACCATACTCTTTACAGATGGCCGCGAGTTCGACGGCTTGATCATACGTGAGGATGCCGGAGGGGACATTGACCCTCATCATGAAATAGCCATCTTCCTTTGGACGTTGCAAATACAGGCCTGCCCATTTGAACTTATCCCACTCTTCCTTCGGGATCGAAGAAAATCCGTTTTTAGCGTACTCAGGAATATCCTCCAGTATGGTCAACCCATCGCGCTCAAGCTTCCATTGTTCGGTTTTGTTCAATTTCTCATTTTGTTCCCAGTGCTTCTGATAAGCCATGCTCTCCACTCCTTAAATCAATTGTTTTACTTGAAGATGATTCCAGATCTGTTCAACGCACTCGTCTATCGAATGTTCTTTTGTGTTCAACGTGATTTCAGGATTCTCCGGCTCCTCATAAGGGGCGCTGATCCCTGTGAAATTCGGGATTTCCTGATTCCTCGCTTTTTTGTATAACCCCTTTGGATCCCTTTTTTCACACTCATCCAGTGGACAATGAACATACACCTCAAGGAACTCTCCCTCACCGACGAGACTGCGCACCACGGCACGGTCTTCTCTGTAAGGCGAGATGAAAGCCGTGAGGACGATTTGACCGCTATCCACGAATAGCTTCGATACTTCACCGATCCTGCGGATATTTTCTTTTCGGTCCCTTTCATTGAAGCCGAGGTCTGCATTCAATCCGTGGCGGACATTGTCCCCATCGAGTACATACACTTGCTTTCCTTCTTGGAATAGTCGATGGGACAGGGCATTGGCAACCGATGACTTTCCAGAGGCAGATAGCCCCGTGAACCAAAGGATGAAGCTGCCATGGCCATTTTTATTTCGGCGGTCTTCTTTTTTTACGGCACTTTCATGCCAAACGATATCAGACATGATCTCTCCTCCTTACTGTGATTCTTCCTTCTTCAAACCGTCGATGAGCACCTTGATGACTTCCGGTCTCGAGAAGGTGCTTGGAGGGACTTCCCCTGCCCTCAGCATCCCACGCACCTTCGTTCCCGACAGGATGACCCGGTCCTCTTTTCCGTGGGGACATGTTTTCGTCGTTGCCATGCCTTCACATTTCTGACAGTAGAAGCTGTGCTCGAATTTCAATGGAACGATGCCGATCTCACTTTCCGAAAATTGTTCGAAAATCTTCTGTGCATCATAGGTTCCGTAATAGTCCCCGACCCCGGCATGATCACGTCCCACGATGAAATGGGTGCAGCCATAGTTCTTCCTCACCAGCGCGTGGAAGATGGCTTCGCGGGGTCCTGCATACCGCATGGCTGCCGGGAATACCCCCAGGAACACACGGTTCGTAGGATAATAGTTTTTGAGAAGGACCTCATAGCTTTCCATCCTGATCGATGCCGAGATATCATCCGACTTCGTTTCTCCGACGAGGGGATTGAGGAATAAGGCATCCACTGTTTCAAGAGCCGTCTTTTGGATATATTCATGAGCCCGATGAACCGGGTTCCGGGTCTGGAATCCAACGATTGTCTCCCACCCTTTTTCCTTGAAAGCCGCCCTCGTCTCCACAGGATCGAATGAGTGAGCTTCAAATGGTTTACTCAAGCGCTTATGTAGGGTGATTTCCCCTCCCACATAGATGGGGCCACGGTGGAAAAGCTTTTTGACTCCGGGGTGCTCAAGGTCTGTGGTTCCATAAACGAGCAACGCCTCTTTTTCTTTATCGGGAGTAAAGATTTCCTGTACATCGATCGATCCGTATGTTGTCCCGTCGTATACCAGCCTGCTTTTACTCCCGACCGTTAAGCGATTGGCGATTTCCTGTTCCACCGGGAGGGTGATCGGGATGCTCCAGACGGTCCCATCGGCAAGCCTCAGATTCTCGACAACACTCTCATAATCGGCTTCTTGCAGGAAACCATTTATGGGACTGTATCCTCCTATCGCGATCAATTCGAGATCACTCAACGAGATCTCATCGAGGGGGATCTCCGTTTCAATGGTCTCAACTTCCTCCTTCGGTGCATATGATTGTACAAGTATTCCTCCATGTGGTTCTAAACTCATTATGTTTCCTCCTTCAATAGAATCAGATTCCTCCACCATCTTCATGAACGGCCCGTTTTTCTTTTCGGATCGCCTTCATCAAGGATAATGCCCCTATTGTCGCAATCATGACCGAAACGGGAATGATGATGGAATAAATGTCATAATCGACCAAAAGCTTTACTAGGAAATAAGAAATGCTCAATGACACAAGCGGTGAAACAATCCAAATTTTCACGATCTTCTTCACGATATCGCTCTGGATGACCTCCCTTCCATTCCTCGCGGTTCCGAGTCCTATAATGGAAGAAGACGTCACCTGGACCAGTGGAACGGGAAGCCCGAAGATCGAACTGGTGATCACCAAGCCTGCACCGACGCTTGAGATGAGGATTCCTTCAGGCTTTGAAAACCTCGTAATCTTCTTGCCGTTCGTTTCTACTACTTTGGCACCCAATAGAAGCGCGCCTACTGCCACAAACGCTCCACCGAGCCAAACGGCCGGTGCCGCCTTCAACATGCCGGCCCCCACCAGTGGCCCCACGGCATTGGCCACATTGTTCATGCCTGCCGAGAAGGCCTCCAGGAAGCCCGCGAGTATCAAAACGTACCCGATCCATGTATGATTGAATGCCCATCCCCGCTTTTCGAGTCCATATAACCCTTTTGCAAGCAACCATGTAAGAATGAACGCCGTGAACGGGACAATCACCCAGAACACCATGATGGTGAACAGGGATTTTATGAATAGAACCTGATACGCTACACCTACTCCGACTACGGCACCGACTGTCACCTCACTTGTCGAAAGGGGAATGCCCATCAGGTTGGCAATGAAAAGGGAACAGGTAGCCGATAAAAGAATGATGATCACTAACTTCGATGTCAGGATGCTCGATGGAATGATTCCCGACCCGATGGTCTTGACAACCTCACCACCTCCGAGGACTGCACCGGCAAGGACCCCGATGGAACAGATGATAAGGGCAACTTTCATTCTCTTGATGGCACCCGATCCGTAAGCGACCCCCATTGTGGCAGCCGCGCCGCTTGCCCCGATATTCATGGCAAAGAATAAGCTGATGATGATGGCGATGATTTCCAGCATGTCTGCCCTCCTAGTGTAGCCCGCATTCCGTCTTGCCTTTGCCTGTCCATCTGCCCGATCTCAAATCATTCATATCGTAAGCAGGGGCCGTACAATGGAAGCATCCGATGCTCGGGTAGCCTTTATCATGCAGCTCATTATATGGAAGGGAGTGTTTATGGACATATCTCCATACATCCTTCCATGTCCAGTGGATCAGTGGACAGATCTTGACGGACTTGAACTTGTCATCTTTATTGATGAACTGTGTATCTTTCCGCGTCGGTGACTGCTCGCGCCTGAGCCCTGAAATCCAGGCATCCCCTCCTGAAAGCACCTCCTTCAGCGGATCGAGCTTCCTGATCTGACAGCACTGATTCGGCTGTGTTTCCCATAATCGATCCCCGAATTGAGCAGCTTGTTCCTCAAGGGTGAGCGCGGGTTTTTTCATCTCGATTTGAAGGGAAGGGTACTTTTCTTGTACCTTTCTGATTGTTTCGTACGTCTCCTTGAAGTGTACATCTGTATCCAGGAAGACGATGTTTGCACGGGGATTCACCTTGTAGATGAGGTCGATCAGGACCATCCCCTCGATCCCGAAGCTGCATGCGTACACAATCCTGTCACCATAATGCCCATATGCCCACTCCAATACGTTCAAAGCCCCTTTATAGGTGGGATCAACCTCGAAGTCCTGATCATGTTCTTTCCAATTCTCGTGTGTCAACACGTTGATCACCGCTTTCCTCATGCCCAAAAGAAAAAGGCATTCATGCACAGGAAAATAAATCTCCTGCAGATGAATGCCTCTAGTTTTTCTAGTCAGCATGATTATTTGATTCGTACTTTCTCATTCCGCTCTAATTGAATGACTTTACCGTTTTGCACCACGATCGTGATGGAACCGAAGTCCATGTTTTCAAGCATGGAATTGATCGTATCCATCCATCCCGCCACATCTTCCTGCTTATCCTTCTTGTTCATCGACTTCCCCCCGGTTTCAACATCTGGGTCCATGGAAAAACAGCCCCCCATTTCGGAAAGCTGTTCAGGTATCGAACCTTATCTTCCAAAATGAGTCCCATTTTGCTGGAGTTAGCACCTTACAATACGTAGGTTGCCGGGTTTCATCGGGCCAGTTCCCTCCACCGCTCTGGATAAGTGATATTCATTTGAATAATTAAAATGATAACAGATAATTGAGATAAGTCAATCCGACTTTTTTGATAGGAATAATGAAATTGAACTATTTTTCACAAATTCGTTTCTTCCATGCCCTTAACTCAAGGTATTCACAGAATTTCATTTCAACCACCTTTTTTTATTGATGGGCTTATCCGAATTTATTCATCTTGGCGTATAAGCGTACACCCGTGAACCTCAAAAAAAATCGTGATCTAAAAATCACGATTTTTTTTGAGGAGATTTTTCAGGAAGCCGGACCACCTGATACGTAAAGGATCTGTCCGTTCACATATGATGAGCGCTCATCTGCAAAGAAGGCGACTGCATTGGCGACATCTTCCGGCTGTCCGCTTCGCCTGGCCGGTATTTGTCTGATGCTCATGCTGACGAATTCTTCAAACGGAACCCCGATCCGCTCGGCGGTCTGGCGCGTCATATCGGTTTCAATGAATCCCGGAGCCACGGCATTCACAGTGATTCCGTATGGACCCAGTTCAACGGCAAGCGTCTTCGTCAATCCCTGAAGACCAGCTTTGGCAGTCGAGTAATTCGCCTGCCCCCGGTTTCCCAATGCAGACGTGGAGGATAGGTTGATGATCCTCCCATGCTTCTGATGAACCATGAAGGTCTGGACCTCCCTCGACATCAGGAACGCCCCTTTCAGGTGAACGTCCATGACTGTATCCCAGTCGCTGTCGGACATTTTAAAAAGAAGATTGTCCCGGATGACGCCTGCATTGTTCACAAGGATGTCGATCCGTCCGAAGCGCTCAACTGTCTCAGCCACTGCTTTCTTCACATCCTCGTGTCTGGATATATCCGTGATCCTTGTAAAAGGTTCATACCCTTGTGCCCCTTCAAGCATCAATCGTAGTGCTTCTTCATCCGTATCCAGCACGGCGATCTGATGGCCCTCATGAGCAAGCCTTTCCACAACAGCCTTCCCGATCCCTTTAGCTCCACCGGTGACGACTGCCACCCTTTTTGTATTCGACACGTTACTCACTCCTCACATGAATGGTTGTTCATTCAGTAGGTTGCATCGTACAACAACCTCTCCTACTAACAATTCGGCAAACCACGGAAAGTTCCTGCCCCTAACCGGTTGTAGGTACACATGCCAAGGAGGTGTAAGAGACACGAAGGTCCCTTTCAATCGATAGGTGAACACAACAAGAACCCGGATCGCCGCTGGGCTTTCCGGGCTCTGTTATCACACCAATAATTGAAACAGCGTCTTATCCTGATTGACACATTGATAGGCAAATCCCTTTTGGTTCATCCTGTCCAGGAGCCCGGGATAATCCTCACGATGCTTGAGTTCAATCCCGACAAGGGCGGGTCCGCTCTCTTTATTATTCTTCTTCGTGTACTCAAAGCGGTTGATATCATCATGTGGTCCAAGAACTTCATCCAAGAACTCCCTGAGTGCTCCGGCCCTTTGGGGAAAATGGACGATGAAATAATGCTGCAGTCCTTCAAAGATCATCGAACGCTCCTTGATTTCCTGCATCCGTCCGATGTCATTATTGCCGCCGCTCACGACACATACCACGTTTTTCCCCTTGATCTGATCGGCATACTGATCAAGGGCTGCGAGGGAGAGCGAACCTGTAGGCTCCGCAACGATCGCATTGCGATTATAAAGTTCCAGGAGGGTGGAACACACCTTCCCCTCAGGGACCACCAGCAGATCATCGAGGACCTCCCGGCAGATCGTGTAGGTGATCTCCCCTACGTTTTTAACGGCTGCACCATCCACGAATGGATCGATCTCCGAAAGGGTGACATGCTTTCCTTGGGTCAGGCACTCATTCATTCCGGCAGCGCCGGATGGTTCAGCTCCGATCACCTTCGTATCAGGCGAAACGCTCTTCAGGAATGTCCCCATCCCCGCTGCCAACCCACCTCCACCGACGGGAACGAAGAGGTAGTCGATCTGTTCCTCACAGTCATTGAGGATTTCCACTGCCACTGTTCCTTGTCCGGCAATCACATCTTCATTATCGTATGGATGGATGAACGTCCGGTTTTCTTCTTCGCTGCATAGAATGGCTTTTTCATAAGCATCATCGAATGTATCACCTGTCAAGACGACTTCCACATACTCCCCTCCGAAGAACGTTACCTGATCCACTTTTTGCTTCGGGGTCGTAGTCGGCATGAAGATCTTCCCGTGGCTTTGCAGCAGGTGACAGGAATGGGCGACACCCTGGGCATGGTTTCCTGCGCTCGCGCAGGCGATCCCGTTTTGAAGTTCCTTTTGGGTTAGTTTTTTTATCCGGTTATAGGCACCCCTGATTTTAAACGAACGTACGACTTGAAGATCCTCCCTCTTCAAATATACGTTGCAACCGTATTTATTCGATAACAGGGGATTGAATTGCAAAGGTGTGTGAAGCACTACGTCTTTGATGCGCTGATTGGCAATCATGATATCCTCCACCAATACGGT
The DNA here is from genome assembly GCF_001274775.1 of Rossellomorea marisflavi. GTDB lineage: Bacteria > Bacillota > Bacilli > Bacillales > Bacillaceae_B > Rossellomorea > Rossellomorea marisflavi. The sequence goes on along the minus strand of NZ_LGUE01000001.1, from coordinate 907,242 downwards.
TCGGCTCTTTTCCTGTGTATGATCCATGCTTCTCTTCCTTTCTATTGCTTTTTATCACAAAAAAAACCCGTCCCCTGAATAGGGACGAGTCTGATCGCGTTACCACCCTAGTTCCGGTCCTCACGGGTCCGGCACTCTATGAAACGTCTTCTTAACGGTGAAGACCGACAAAGCTTACTGCATCGTTTCAGCCTTGTTTCTCGGAGAGGATCTTCAGATCATGGCATCCGCCGGTTCCCAGCAACCCGGCTCTCTTTGGGACACGCTATCACCCTACTGTTCTCGTCATTGAATATGATTCTTCAATTTTATAGATAAGATTAACAGGTAATAAAATACGCGTCAATAAGTTTATAGTCAATTTTGAATATTCCATTAATGTAAACGCAATCATTTATAAAGGCCTCATCGACCGATCTAAAAACCTCTGCAAGGATACATCAAAACGGATTATTCTATCGTTCTCGTAAACTTCCTGAAAGCTTGATGATTGGTCGGTCCATGACCACTCCCAAGTTGAAGGGTGTGTTCGATTGCAGAAGAAATGAACGCCTTTGCCAGAGATACGGCCTCATGGACGGTATGACCTTTGGCAAGTTGTGCGGTGACCGCTGCAGAGAACGTACAGCCTGTACCATGTGTATGAGGTGTATTGAACTGTCTGGAAGTAAAAGTATGAAACCGATCCCCGTCATATAAAAGGTCGGTCACTTGTTCCGAAGATGAGTCGATAAGGTGCCCTCCTTTAATGATGACATGATCCGCCCCCATGGAGTGGATGGATTCAGCCGCTCTCCGCAGATCAATCTCTTTAATGATTTTGATTCCTGTCAGTTTTTCTGCTTCAGGGATATTGGGGGTGACCACAAAAGATAAGGGGATCAATTCCTTGATCAAGGTCTCCACGGCTTCTTCTTGAAGCAAAGAAGCCCCCCCTTTTGCCACCATGACCGGATCTACTACTATGCGATTCCACCCCAGCGTCTTGATGGATGAAGCGACTTGGGAAATCATTTCAGCATCCACCAGCATTCCGGTCTTTACTGCGTCAGGAGACAAATCCGTTGCAATTGCCCCCATCTGTTCACCCACAAAAATCGGTGGTACAGGATGGATCCCGTGGACGCCCAATGTGTTTTGTGCCGTAACAGCAGTGATGGCACTCATCCCGAACACACCGAGCTCCTGGAACGTCTTCAAATCCGCTTGGATCCCTGCGCCGCCACCGCTATCTGATCCTGCTATGGTCAATACTTTCTTCATCTTGCACACACTCCTGTTCATCGATGTATTTACGGTAGATGGCCTCTGCTTGGGGAATGTCTGAAGTCCCATGGATCAATGCACGTCCATCTGAAAAAACGACCATCCGGTGCCCTTCGATGGCCACATTCACGAGGAAACGATTCGCACTGAGGATCTGCCCCTCCTTCATCCTTTCAGTGAACGACTCAAGATGAAGATTGAGTGGGCTTGACGGTCTGATATGAACGGCATCCCTCCCGCAAAGGATGCTTGCCTTCACTCCCGTTACCCCTTTCAATGCAGGAAAGCTTGGACTGGGTCCGCATGTCGGGCAATCTTTTTTCCTTAAGCGTTGAATCGAAATCTCACTACGGCTGTTTTCCCAAAGATCAAAGGACACGAGGGTCTTTCTCAAAGCATCGTTTGCGCCCGTAAGGATCTTCAACGCTTCTGTTGTCTGATAAGAGGTCACCATCGTGACGGCTGGAGAGATGATACCTTGCGTTTCACACGAATCCCCATCCATGGGGATCACGTCTTGTATGCAGCGAAGGCAGGGCCCTTCGTCAGGGAGAAACGTATGGGTGATGCCATAGGAGCCAAGGCATGCGCCGAAAATCCACGGAATGGCTCTCATACGTGCGTGATCATTCACCATAAGTCTCACATCGAAGTTATCGGTTGCATCAATCAAGAGATCCGCTTCCATCGAGGAAAGCATACCGGGGGTGACTTCGCCGACCATCCCTTCGATTTCCACCTGTGAATTCACTTGCTTCAACCGGCGTTGGGCTGCCGCTGCCTTTGGAAGTGAATTCTCTGCATCATGCTCCGTATAAAGCTGTTGCCGCTGCAGATTGCTCCATTCCACGTAATCACGGTCGATGATGGTGAGCTTCCCTACTCCCGACCTTGCCAACATGTCGGCGACAGAAGATCCCAGCGCACCGGCACCGATGATGATGACGTGCTTCCCCCCCAGTTCATCCTGCCCCCGTTCCCCGATGGGAGAAAATAAAATCTGTCTGGAATACCTTTCTCTCTTCACTTCATCAGTCCCTCCGAGGGGCTGCTTGCGGTAGCGTAGGTCTTTTCTGGTATGCGGCCCGCTTCATATCCCAGTCGGCCAGATAACACCGCGAGCTTCATTGCCTCTGCCATTTTCACAGGGTCACCTGCTTGAGCAACGGCCGTATTCAGCAAAACGGCGTCGGCGCCAAGCTCCATCGCCTTGGCCGCATCTGCCGGCGAACCGATTCCGGCATCGACAATGACGGGTACACGAGCCTGTTCGATGATAAAGGAAAGGTTCAGCGGATTGATGATACCCTGACCCGACCCGATCGGAGAAGCACCTGGCATGATGGCATGCACACCAAGCTCCTCTAGCCTTCTGGCAAGGACGACGTCATCCGACGTATAGGCCAGCACCGTGAACCCCTGGCTCAACAGTTCTTCTGATGCCTTCAAGGTTTCCACCGGATCCGGTAGCAGGGTCTTTTCACATCCGATCACTTCCACCTTGACCATGTCACACAAACCGGATGCTTTGGCAAGCTGCGCATGGCGGACGGCTTCCGTGGCATCCTTCGCTCCGGCAGTATTGGGCAGTAAAGTAAAACGCCCGAGATCTGATTCTTCCAAAGCATTTTCTCCAGGGGGATCAAATACGTTCAAGCGCCGGACCGAAAAAGTGAGTATCTCTGCACCGGATGCTTTCACTGCCTTCCGTTGAATCTCTTGATCCGGATATTTCCCCGTGCCGAGGAGCAATCTTGATTCAAATTCATACGTCCCTATCTTCAACATATCATCCGCCTCCTACGAAATGGACGATCTCTACCCGATCGCCAGCGTTCAATTTAATATCCTCATGATCATCCTTCTTCAGTATCTGTTTGTTCCACTCCACAATCACCCTACGATCACCGATCGTAAGATGGATAAGAAGGTCATCGACCGACTTCACATTATGCGGAATCATGGTCTCTATTCCATTGACAAGTATATTCATGACTCAAGCCCCTTTCAAAGTCCTTATCAGTCAGTAAATCTGCCATCAGCACGCCAGTAATCGGGGCCAGAAGGATCCCATTCCGGTAGTGACCTGTCGCCAATGACAGTCCTTCCACATCCGGAACCCTACCGATGTATGGAAGCCGGGAAGATGTTTTCGGCCTGGTGCCTGCCCAGGCTTTTCTCCATGCTGCGTCAGCAAGCTCCGGTGCCATGGTACATGCTCTGGCAAGTAAACTCGAAACACTTTTAGCAGATACATCTTCATTGAATGACCCCTCTTGTTCGGTGGCCCCGATCGTCAAAGTGCCATCGGCTTTCGGTACCATATACAGGTCATCTGTCACAATCGTCCTGTTCAGGCATCCTTCCTTAGGAACCAAGGAAATGCATTCCCCTTTCACCGGGACCGCGTCCAGGACGATTCCTAACCGTCGCAGGATGTGCTGGCTCCATGCCCCTCCCGCTACCACCACCTCATCACCGTAAAGTCGGCCTCTTGAAGTGTTGACCCCGAGGATTGTTCCACCTTCCATGATCAGTGATTCTACTTCGGTGCCTTCATGGAGTACCGCCCCCTTGCTTGCAGCCGATATAGACAGCGCCTCGGACAGTCGCGGTGCGAGAACGTTCCCGTCAAGGGGGATAGAGAGACCACCAATGAACGAATGGGACAAGGAAGGTTCCATTTCCCTTAACTCTCTTTCTTCCAGCCATCTTAGGTGCTCACTCACTCCTTCAGGACTATCAGCTTCCCCTCGGAGGAGGTGCTGTTCCCTGTTGGTCGTAGCCGGTATGATCATTCCATTTTGTTTTAAACCGATATCGACCCCTGAACAGTGCAGAAGCTCTTCAGCAAGGTCAGGAAAGAGATCCCGGCTTTCTTTGGCAAGGGATGTCATGGATGGATTCCCCCTTGTTTCAGTATGGACCCCCAACATTCCCGCTGCTGCACCTGAGGCTTTGCACGCAAGCGCACCTTTTTCCAAAAGGGTGACGCTGCACCCCTTCTTCACAAGCTCGAAGGCGATGGATAAACCGATCACTCCCCCACCGACAATAATGATGCGCTTCATAGTACTTCAGCTCCCTTAATAGATAATCGATATTCCTCGGCCGCTCTCTGCGGATCCCGGCTGAGAAAGACACCAGACAACACGGCGATGCCCGTTGCCCCTGCACGGATCACTTCAGCAGCGTTGTTCGGCGTGATCCCGCCTATTCCAACCACGGGCAATCTATCCTTAACTTTCCTGATCGCACCCACACCGATACCGGCTTTTCCCGGTTTAGAATCAGTACGATATATATTCCCCAGGATGACGGAGTCTGCCCCTGCCATACCTGCCTCTTCTGCTTCGACCGCATCATGTACGGAGACACCGATTTTGATAGACGGGAATTTCTTTTTGATATGAGACGGTCCAACGCTCCTGGATCCCAGCTGAATACGTTCAACACCCGTCAACAAGGCCATGTCGACGCGATCATTGATCACTAGTTTCTCCGCGGGGACCCCGGATGAGCGAAGTGCGAGAATGGTGTCATATAGACAGCGAGACGACCAACTGCACTCTCTCAGATGTATGGCATCCACAAGGTGATGCACAAGCGTGCAGATATGGATGACTTCTCGTGGAGACTGCTTTCCTGATGTGATGATGTGCAACTCCGGTTGAAATCGTGCCATCATGCACGGGCCCCGGATCGGGTGGTGGTCAGTAGTTCCTGGAAGGGCCACCGTTCAAGGCTGAAAGCCATTTCCCAAAACTGCAGTTCATAGATGCTGCTCATCATGAACAGTTCCTTCATGCGAGCACGTTGAGCATCACTTGCGAGCTCTGCCAGTTCATCGAGCCGTTGGATCTGTTCCTCGACCAGCTCCTTGAACCATTCCCCTCCATAGGTGGCGATCCACTCCTGGTAAATGGGTTGTTCCGGCGTGCTCCCTTTCAATTTCTCCCCTACCTCGTAGTAAAGCCAGTAACAAGGCAACAAGGCAGCCAGGATATCAGCCAGATCACCGACCTGGGCTGACCGATACATGTGTGAAGCGTATGCGTATGCCGTCGGGGATGGGACGAACCGCTCCTTTTCTTCTTGTGTGATTCCGAGTTTGTCAGAAAACCCTTCATGGAGAGAGAGCTCTGCTTCGAATGTTGCCTGTGCATGTGCAGCCAACCGGGCAGAAGTTTGAAGATCGGCCGCTTTTGAAGCTCCCAGTGCCTGCATTTTTGAAAAATGTGTCAGGTAATAGGAATCTTGCAAAACATAAAATTTAAAATTTTCAAGCGGCAGGGATCCATCACCGATCCCCCGTACAAAAGGGTGTTGAAAACTCGCTTCCCAGCAATCATCTGCAGCCAGCCGTAATTCTTCTGAAAACTTCATCTCTTTTTCCTCCTCCTGACGATCCACTGAAACGAAAAAAAGCCATTTTCCACATAGTTGGTGGAAAATGGCTTTTTGAGAATACAAAACGGATGGAAATACCCTCAAAACGCCACTTCCCTCCGCTGGTATCAACCAGATCAGGTTCAAAGGGTCTTGAAGTTTCACTTCAATCTCAGCCGCTATTAAGGGCCCCCCTAGTGGATCGTCATATGTAAGTTGAGTTCGATGCTATCGTATCATGAAGAGATGGATTGTCAAGTCCATCCTAGGAAGAAACTGCTTTTATCCTATGGAATCGTACAAAGGTGAGGCGTTATGAAAGTTCTATTAATTTTTGAATTGGCGTGTGGTAAGTAGGAGTCCGTGCTCTTCGCTGCGGCCAATCGCTTTCCACGGGGCGTGCGGTGAGCCTCCTCATTCTTGCGGGGTCTCACCCTGCCCGCTTTTTCCCGTTGGAGTCGATTGGCCTCCGCTTCGGGCACTCTGTAGTGAATAGTAGGACATGTTAAAAATCTAATAGCGTGTGAAAAGTTTCAATCCTTATTTCCTTATAGACTTTAAAAAATCATGGTATCTGTGCTATATCCAGCGGTTGATATTGTTATAAAAAACGGTCGCTTTTTGAAATCTGGATAGTCGGTAAGCAGGTGTTCGTACTCTTTGCTGCAGCCAACCGCTTTCCACGGGGCGGACGGTAAGCCTCCTCATTCTTGCAGGTTCTCACTCTGCCCGCTTTTTCCCGTTGGAGTCGGTTGGCCTCCGCTTCGCACTCTGTAGTGAATAGTCGAAGTTATCGTAGAATGAGGAGAAGGACTTTATATATACGGTTCATTTTGTACTCATTGCTGTCAGCCGGTGAAGTTGTCTACCCGTTCCTTTTGTTCTCCCCATGGTGAAGGGGGGCAGGTGTTGGATCATCATTTTCATTATGTGCAAAAAAACAACTCATTTGAACCAGCCTTTCTCCTTCGATTGGGTAATGGCTTCGATCCTGTTTTTCACGCCGAGTTTTTCAAGGATGGTTGAGACATAATTGCGTACGGTTCCTGCCTTCAAACTGAGTTCATCGGCGATTTCCTGTGTGTTTTTCCCATCTGCGACGAGCCATAGGACCTCTTTCTCACGATCGGTCAATGGATTTTCTTCCCCATAGACATCATCCATGAGTTCTGGTGCAAACATCCTCTTACCGTCCATGACGAGACGTATGGATTGAGCCAGTTCTTCACTGGGACTATCTTTCAGAAGATATCCCTTCACCCCTGCCTTCAGGGCGCGTTGAAAATACCCTGATCGTGCAAAGGTGGTCAGGATGATGACCCGGCAGTCCGTGTCCTTCAGTCTTTCTGCTGCTTCCAGCCCGGTCATCTTGGGCATTTCGATATCCATCATGCATATATCAGGACGTAGTTCCCGAACGAGGGAGAGCGCTTCTTCCCCGTCTCCTGCCATCCCTACGACTTCCATGTCATCTTCGAGGTTCAAGAGGGAACCAAGGGCCCCCAGCATCATCCTCTGATCTTCTGCAATCACGATTGAGATCAATTGTAACCCTCCCTGTTTGTATCTTTTATGACTTTAGGCACGCTCATCGTAAGCGTGGTGCCACCTTCTCCTTCGATTCCAAGCTCTCCGTTCACAAAGTCGAGCCGCTCACGGATCCCGATCAGGCCGCTTCCTTTAGATTTACGATAATCCTTAGGGATGCCTTTACCATTATCCGAAAGTACAAATCGCAGGCTATCATGGCTTTCCACCACTCTGAGAGTACATTGTGTGGCCCCGCTGTGTTTTACGATATTCGTAACGGCTTCTTTCAGGCACATGCTGAGGATGTTCTCAAGGAACAGCGAGATATTGGGAAGGGGCTCCTCGTATTCAGGAATGAACCGGATGTCGGCAGCTGACAAGAGCTGACGGATCCGGATGAATTCATCTTCGAGCCGGATACCCCTCATCTGTGATACGAGTGTCCGGACTTCACTCAACGCCGTCCGTGCCGTCTGCTGGACATCCATGAGCTCGCTCTTCGCCTGCTCGGGATTCTTTTCAACCAGTTTTCTGGCAAGATCGCTTTTCAGCCCGATCAATGATAATTTCTGACCAAGGGTGTCGTGGAGATCCCTTGCGATCCGCTGCCGTTCTTCCTGCTTCACCAATTCCGAGATCCGTTTATTGGCGTCCTCGAGTTGCTCTTCCAACTGCCCTTGTTTGTTTCGATTGAAAATATTGAAAGGAAGCAGAATCACACTGATCCAAATGATCAGGATGAAAGGAAACTGAGAGAGGAAAACCTCATGTTGAAGGACGAATTTATAGTTGATTGATGCCGTTGTAAGAACCAAATGCACCACATATAGCGTCAGAAACGCCGCCCTGTTCCGTATATTCCCATTGTAATAGGCGATATAAAAGGCAAAATAGATGAAATTGAATTGCACGGTCATCGTGATGGAAATGGCGATCAGGATCCCTGTCCACAAATACACCGGCCACCTGCTCGACAGGAAGGCAAACCGCAACGATATGAAAAACATGATCGTCAGGATGATCCCAGTGATGATTTCCATGGTGGAGGAAGATTGAAAAATGAAGTAAAACGGCAAAATCGACGCAATGGCCCACACATAAGGCGACGTGCCTGAACCTTTGAGCTTCCCTGTGGAAATGTTCATCGTGATTCCTCTTTTCCGTCAGGCATTAAGCCCTTAATATTTCCTTTTTTGAATGGCTTTTTGTTTTTGCATCACGTCGTACGATTTAAGTATGATATCGGTTAACACGTCACCCTTATAAACACGTCCGATTTTGGTGTTCTCCTGATAGTATTCGACAATCTCATCCAACTTCTCCGACGTTTCGGGATCAATCCTTACATTAAGCTGCATCTTTCCTTGATTTGACAACATTCATCTCCACCTTCCATCAGAAGTGTAGCAACTGCTAGCATTTTGATATCTTTATCATAGCACATGATATCAGGAAAAATCGACCAAAAAAGATGGCGTTTAAAAGAAATCATAGGAGGAAATCCTCTCCACCTACACACCCGTTTTATCACAAAAAAAGAACACCCTTTCACCGCAGCCAGTGCCGTAAAGGGTGTTTTCACATCAGATCTTTTCGTCGCAATAAGCAACCAATGCCTGCTCTTCTTCTTCCTCAAGGGCAAAATCCAAGTAGGTTTCGGAACCCCGTTCGATGATAGCATACTGCGCGAGTTTGGAGGACGCTTCCTCCCTGACGTAAATGCCTTTTATATACATTCCGGATGGTGTATATAATTCATCATCTTCCGGAACTTCGATTTCAATCATGACTTCATACCGCTGTCCCGGAAGGATCCCGGTCGGGTCTTTCAACTCTTCTGCGTTCATTTGAATAATCTCCATGCAAAACTTCCTTTCATACCTTTTCCTAAACACCCATTATACACGTAATCCTGTCCTTTCACACCATTCTCTTCTCACCCCCATGTTTTCTCGGTTATAATAGTGCTTTAAGGAGTGATCTCATGGAACGAAATGAAATGGAAAAGAAAATCATTGAAAACTATCAAAAAGATGAAAATATGATGATGATGGTTTTTGCCCAATGGTGCGTGAATCAGGATCTTGATCCCGTTGCCGTTTACCTCAAAGCGTATCCGGAGCAGAGAGATAATCCTGTCCTGAAACAAATGATGGAGCTGACGGTCCCGAAAGAAGAATCCTCAGATATTCCCTACAGTACCCTTCTGGGCGTCCTCCAGTTGTTCGGAAACGAAGATTTGGCAATCGCCATTCAGGACATGCAAAAGAGCTGAATAAAAATCACCAGTGTACTAAATCCGGTATACACATCCATCGTTAACAATCATAATCTAGAAGCCTAGATCCTCTTCAGCTTCTTTTTTTACATAAAATCAAAATAATAGCGGATGATGTGAAAGAAAATCGGTGCTGTATAAGCCAGGCTGTCCACCCGGTTCAAGTAGCTTTCCAGCAGAGAAGTGAACTTCGGCCGGTCCCCGATGAGAAGATCGCGTTTCAATACCGATACCGTAAGACTTCCGATAAAGGCACCCGTCGCAATGATGACGCCTGACAAGAGACCGAATGTCTCATTCAGTGGCGTCAGATATGGATAGAGGGCATAGGATAAGCCCATTGTGACTCCTAAAGCAACGATATACCCCTCCCATGTGATGGCAGGATTCGCCGTCGGGACCACCTTTAAGCGGCCGGCATAGATGGAAACCAGATGTTGAACGATGTCACTCACCTGTGTAAGGATGACAAGGTACAGGACGAGGTTAGCACCATATTCAGGACTCGCAACTTGGAAATAGGCAAGATGGCTAAGACCGAACACCATAAGCATCAGGCCCCATTGAGTGGAGCTGACTGACCTTAAGAACCCTACGGTCCCTTTCCCCAGGATTCTCGGTAGCGGCAGAAGTAAAAAAACGTACACAGGAATAAAGACGATGAACATCCCATACCAACCAAGGTATATCCAATAAAATTGGAGCGGTATCGATATGTATGCCCAAAGGAAAATACGACGGTCGGCCTTCCGTGTCTTCATCATGGAAAAATACTCTTTCAGAGAGAAGAAGCAAAGGATCATTAATGAGAGCATGGATACAAGGGGGTTGAAGAGGGTGGCAACCGTAAAAACGATGAACATCCCCCACCATGTTTTGATCCGCAGGGAAACACGGGAAAAATCCTTGTCCCCCTGGAACTTCCTCACTAAAAGGAATGCCAGATGACCGGCTGAAAGCGTCAGGAAAATGATGAATAACGTCCAATAAGCGCTAGTGGTCAAAGATGTCCCCCCCTATTGTTGAAATCCTTTAAAAGGATGGGTCATTGGTCATATTAACCCCTCAGGTTATTGTATAATGAAGAAGGTGGAACATCTACATTTTTTTAGGAGGTTGGCAGATGGAAGACCACTTTATTTATATTTTACTGACGGATACGGGCACCCTTTTCACTAAATCGATCAAGAGCTATACGAAAGCCCCCTACAATCACGCGTCCATTTCATTTGATCGGGAACTCACGGACATGTACAGCTTCGGGAGGAAGCATCCATCCAATCCACTGTCTGGTGGATTTGTAAAGGAAGATGTCCGCAGTGGTACATACAGCAAATATCCGAAGACGACCTGTGTGATTTACAGGCTGAAGGTGTCTCAGAGGGATACGCAAAAAATGCTCCGGGTTCTAAATGTATTCAAACGCAGCCGCAATAAGTATCTCTATAATCTATTCGGGATCGTCGGCGTGACCATGAATGAGCCGGTGGAATTCAGCAACTCCTACTTTTGCTCCCAATTCGTCGCGGAAGTATTGAGCCGATCTGGCGTCAAGCTCTGGGATAAGCTTCCCGCCCTGGTTACCCCTGAGGATTTCAGGAGATCCCCATCGCTTGAGCTGGTTTACGAAGGAACTCTGTCAGATTATGAACCGGTCAGAAAGCAAAGGAACCTCCCGGATTGAACATATCCGGGAGGTTCCTTTTGTTCATCATTCGATTGTAAAGCGAAGGAAAAAGATAAATTGATACACCATTTCATACATTTCCAAGAGGGTTGCTTCTTCACTGAACCCTCTCATATCGTTCAATGTCAGATTGAGGTCCCACAGGCCATCTTCCCCATTGAATAGCAGCTCATAGGAGTCCTCTCCATTGGCCAGGGTTTCACCCAGGATCTCCTTGATCTCTGGACCGAATTTTTTTTGGAGTTTCAGTCCCAAGAGGGCACCGTATGTATGAAAAACGTCGTTCATCTCAAGGGAGATGCCATCGACACCAACACGTTCAAAGCACTCCGCTTCCAAATAGACAAAGTGTTCTGGGTTTTCCTTCAGATACCGTACAGGTTCATCCAAGATGGCATGTCCATCCGCAATCAATTCTTCCGTTTCCTTATCACACCGCTCCACCACCGCTTGTGAAAGGGCGGTTTTAAAATCGATGATGGTGAGTCCTTCAGGAGACTTCAGGTCATTTTGCAGTAAATATTCCATTTCTTCGGGCAAGGCTTCAATAGTCCCCTCGACCCTATCTACCCACTCAATCATTTTCTTTTTCATATGTAGCTCCTCCTTTACTCGGACAGTCCTATGAATTCAGCGTATACGGGGCAATGATCGCTGCCGAGCACCGCTGGTTCCATGCCTGCTGAAGCAAGTGCAGGCGCAAGGGATTGCGAAGCAATGACATAGTCAATGCGCCATCCGATATTCCGCTCCCTCACCTTGTTCATATACGACCACCAGGTGTATGCATCATCACGATCCGGATGCAGATATCTGAAAGTATCAATGAATCCGGCTTCCAAGAGCCTCGTCATTTTTTCCCTTTCCTCATCCGTAAAACCTGAATTCCCACGGTTTGAACGGTCATTCTTCAAATCGATGGGTTCATGGGCGACGTTCAAATCCCCACATAGGACGACAGGTTTTTGCTCGTCCAATTTGCTTATATAATCCCTTACTTTATCTTCCCATCGAAGGCGGTCGACTATTCGCGATAGATCCCGCTTTGAGTTCGGGGTGTACATGGTCACAAGATAGAAGGATTCAAATTCACATGTAATCAATCGTCCTTCTTCTTCAACCTCCCCCTCGTCAAATCCGTAACTCACATGTAGTGGTTCGGTTTTCGTAAAGACGGCTGTTCCCGAGTAACCTTTTCTTTGAGCGTAATTCCAATATTGATGATAACCAGGCAGATCCAACTCGATCTGACCCGCCTGCAGCTTAGATTCTTGAATGCAGAAGATATCCGCATCACTATGTTTGAAGAAATCAAGAAATCCCTTTTTGACGCAGGCCCTGATTCCATTCACATTCCATGAAATTAATTTGACCATTTCTCATTTGCACCTCTATTTTCGTGTTTCCGACCATTGATCTCTGGTAGGAATCCCTTCTATTATTCTACCATATTTCATTCAGACGAACGAAATTATACTGACATAATATATAGGATTACCATTATTATATTTGAATAACATTAACTCGTATTGATTATTTTCCAGCAAAAATAAGGCGCGGGGTCCTGCCCGCGCCTTCATCCCTCTTCATTGGATTTCTGATTCTATCCGCTTGTAGAGATTTTCCGTTATCCGCTCCACCTCATCGAAATCCATCAGACTAACATAGATCCCTTTCATCTTGTCATGAAAATCCTTGGCTTCATTCAGCGTCTGGATCGCTTCCTTCATTTTATCTTTGTAGCCCTTCGTCGCCTCTTCAATCTCACGACTGAATGTTTCATCGGTTCCTTTCGTGATACATCGATCATACATATCGACGATGTGATCCCCTTTCCGTGACGGGAAATACTCGTGGGGAGCCGTACTGTCAAAAATGGCTATGCCCTGTTCCCTTAGGATGACCATATCCAGGCTATTGGGATCAAAACCGCAGTGGTAAACCTCCACACTGAACCCTTTATCCCTGCCGCTTGCTGCAATTTTTTTCAGCATCGTTGACTTACCGGATCCTGCCCTTCCCTTGATGAAAAACCTGTCGGTAAGGCCATCGGTGAGGTTTTGGATGTAGTCGACTGCGCCGATCGGGGTTGCCGCACCAAGGAATCGACGCGTGATTTTTCCTTCTGTTCCCTGTTCCTCTCCTGCGTAGAAGCTGTCAATCAATTCCTCCGTCAGGGTATTGGCTTCTTCGAAATCCATATTGGAAATGTACACTTTTTCGATATCATCATGTTCCCTCAAGGATGCTGCAAACGTATCATAGGCTTCCTGCCGTTTACCGATGAACTGATTATGAAAAGATAACACGGCTTCCGTATGATCTGCTAGCCTCTCCATATCCAATGCTTTTGTAAGATCAATTCTTTCCACTACAGCCTGGGCTACATTGAACATTTCACTGCCATCGATTACACCAATCCCCTTCTCCGGAAGCAGGATGGCATCCAAGGCATCAGGTTCCAAAGCACTATGAATATAATCCAAGTCATATCCCGAATTCTCAAACCGTTCACCGATCTGCTTCAAAAGGGTCGATTTACCTGCCCCTGGCCCACCGTCGAGTATATACACTTTTTCCAATTCTTCAAAAGCGGAATCCGATAAACTGATCAATCCTTTTGCAGTATTCCCGCATGCAAAATAATGTTTAATCGTCATGGAATCATCCTCTCTTCACTCTCCCCATAAGCAGGGAGGCGGTTCGCCCATAGTAAACCATATGTCTTACAGCCTGCCCCCGTGAATCGAACAAAAAAAGACGCCCTCTGACTCGGGCGCCTTTCCTATTCCCTTTTATCCATGTTCTTCCCGTAAAAGATTTCATCCATCTCTTTTTTCAGCTTGCTTGTGATTTCCTTTGCCTCTCCTTCATCGAGGCGATCTTCCGTATACCCGAACAGATAATTGTTCAGATCGAATTCCTTCAGTTTGCATTTTGTATGGAAGATATTCTGCGGATATACATTCACATCGATCATGTCGTATTCCTCTTTGATTGCCTCAGGTATATAATTCTGGATGGATTGAATATCATGATCTATAAATAGCTTGCGGCCATTGATATCCCGGGTGAACCCCCGTACTCGATAATCCATCGTCATGATGTCTGTATCAAAGGAATGGATGAGGTAATTCAATGCCTTCAGTGGAGATATTTCACCGCAGGTGGACACATCGATATCCGCCCGAAATGTACTGATCCCTTCATGGGGGTGGTATTCCGGGTAGGTGTGGACGGTAATATGGCTCTTGTCCAGGTGCATGGCGGCGCTTGCCGGAAGAGGGCCGGGAGATTCGTCGAAGTGTTCAGTGGGGACTTCAACGATCGGACCTTCCGATACCAAGATGGTGACACTTGCTCCCTGGGGGACATAATCCTGCTTGGACACATTCAACACATGAGCCCCGATGATGTCAGACACATGTGTCAATATGCCCGTCAGACGTTCCGCATTGTATTGTTCATCAATATATTCGATGTACGCCTCCCGCTCTTCTCGCGTTTTGGTATAGCATACATCGTACATATTGAAGCTTAAGGACTTTGTCAGATTATTGAATTCATGGAGCTGAATGCGCTCTTGATGAGATAAATTCATGAAACACTTCCCCCTCATTACACGTATGTGTGTATGTTACCCGAACACCCCCAAGGTAAAACAAACTGGTAATAGCTTTTTCTTTTTACTTTGAGCTTGGATTGGTTAGAATGGAAGTAGGAATGGAGTTGTATATCGTGAAAAAACTACTACTGCTTATCGTACTTATAGCAGCTGCATATATTACCAAGCCACTATGGATCGAACAGGTTGAGGCATCAAGTCTCGGCTCCATCATGGACAAATTCCAGAAATTCAAGGAACGGGATGATGTACAGGGTGCGATAGACGGCCTGGATCAAGGCATGCAATCCCTGCTTACAAAACTGGATGATCTAAAAGAGAGCAAGGATAAAGAGCCAAAAGAGTCACAAGCAGAAAAGCCGGCACTGACCACCCCAAGCAGTGACACCTTCTCTGTTCACAATATCGAACTTGGCGCTGGCAAGAAAGAAGTAGAAAAGCAAGCAGGTGATGCCCAGAGGCATTCCATGAATGAGTATGGTGTAGAATGGTTCGCCTACCATGACCACTACCAGAACTTTTTCATGGCCTCTTATGACGACAATGGCAAGGTGAACGGCCTATACACGAATCAAGATCTCATCGCTTCCACGACAGGCATTAAAATCGGAGCCTCCAAAGAGGATGTACGTAATGAAATGGGCAAACCCCTCGAACATATCCGTAAGGGGATGACGCTTTTTCAACTTCAGACCGACGGGGAGCATGATGTTTTTGAAGTCGACGATTCCTATGTGACGATCTTTTATGATAAGCATGAGAATAATACTGTCACAGCCATCCAGGTGATCGATTCCGGGTTGGAGAATGAGAAGAAGGATTACTACACTAAAGCCTCAGCATCCATGAAAGAAGGATTTGAGTATCAGCTCTTCGACCTCACGAATGCCATCAGGGTCAGGATGGGTGAATCCGTCCTTACATGGGATGACCACGTCAGGGAAACGGCAAGGAAACATAGCGATGATATGGCAGAAAACAATTACTTCAGTCACACAAACCTCGACGGCGAATCGCCTTTCGACCGGATGGCCGATGATCAGGTAGCCTTCAGGACGGCGGGAGAAAATCTTGCCTATGGGCAGCTCAGCTCGATTTTTGCCCACGAAGGCCTCATGAACTCGATGGGCCACCGTGAAAATATCCTTCAGTCCCATTATGAGTACCTCGGCGTAGGGGTTTCATTCAATGAAAAGGCCCAACCCTATTACACCGAGAACTTCTTTAGTGAATAATCCTCATCTGTTCAAGCAGAGAGCAAGGAAGTTGGGACAAAACTAAAAAGGGATTATTTCACGACGAACAATATGAGTATGGCTTCTTTATACCGCTCATGATTTCCGTGCAAGACTACGCTTTCCGCGGGTAGCCCGTGAGCCTCCTCGGCAAGCCTGCGGGGTCTCACATCAGCTACTCTTCCCGCTGGAGTCTTCGTCTTGCACTCCAATCAACCGCTGGAAACAAGTACATTTAAATGGTTAAAGTACAATTTAATAACCCGAATGAACTTTCCTTAAAGTAGAAAATTCGTTCGGGTTTTACTGTGGGTAAGACACTTTTGTCCCAGCCCCTTCTTGTTTTCAACCCTATGATAAACAAGAAGACCGACTCGTGATGAGTCGGTCTTCTTGGCATAGAGGAAAGACATTCCAGACGCTGCTATATCATTTATTTTTCTTCAGGTATCTCGCACCCATTTTCATCGCAGGTCATCCCCTGGTCCGTGTTTAGTGAAGTCAAAGGGGAACGGGATTCCTCTTGCCAAACTTTTTCCAGTGCATCACGGAAAACTTCAGGTGGTTGCGCGCCGGAAATGGCATATTTTCTGTTAATCACAAAAAACGGTACGCCTTGTACCCCGATCTCGCGTGCTTCTGCTTCATCCATTCGGACTTCCTTCGCATAGGCTTCACCTTTAAGGACTTCAGCTGCCTCATTCCTGTCCAATCCGGCAGACTCTCCAAGGTCGAGAAGGGTGGCTTCGTCACCGACATGCTTAGAATCGGTAAAGTGAGCTTTCAAGAGCAACTCCGTCAACTCAGCCGCTTTTCCTTTGGTTTGTGCGAATTTAGTGAGTCGATGAGCATCGAATGTATTCGTCGGCACACTGGTATCAAAGCGGAAATCAAGGCCAACGGCCGCCGCTTGTTGGGTGAGGCTTACGGAATTATTCCTTGCTTGTTCTTCAGTGATCCCGTACTTGGACGCGATCAGCTGATGGATGTTCTTATCCGTATCCTTAGGGAAGTTCGGATCAAGCTCGAAGCTCTTGAACTCGACTTCCACCTCATTTGCATGATCAAACTGCTCAAGTGCCTGCTCCAGGCGGCGTTTTCCTATATAACAAAATGGACAAACATAATCAGACCATACTTCTATTTTCATCCCTTGCACCTCTTTACTGTTTAATCTAGGGGCATCGTACCATATTTTGAGTCACAATACCCATCATCAGCTCAGTCGTCTTCTTTTTCGTTTCGACCTGTTGCCATGACAGCGGTCACAGATGGAAAAGCCGAATTCAGGCGGCAGCTTCTTCCCGCAGCTCCTGCACGTGCGGCTGTAGGATTGAACCTCGTCTGAAAGGGAATCATGCACGCCATCTGCTATCTCTTCCCTGACCCGCTCCCAATAGGCCGCTTCTGTCTGGCGGCCAAGACGATAGAGAAAGAGGAGGTGTAGGCCAACTGATTTATAGGATAGTTCCTGTTGTTCCAAATTTCGTGTCCTGATGACCGGTTCCGGGAGCTCCTCACCATCGATGATGGCATGCATGCATTGGAGCCACTGTGTGATCAGGCGATCCTCCTTTTTGCTGAAAGGAAGGTGAAGGAAACCGTATAGGTCGTCCAGGGAAAGCCTGGCTTCGATATCTGATCCCTCGATTCGTTCATACAGCTCTTTTTCCTCAATCAATGAAGCCTTCTCGGTTCCTTCAGGAGACTGGAATCGATCCCAAAGCTCGAAGAAGGTCCCCAAGTGATTACTGTAGCGCTGGAACCGTTCAAAGACCGAAGAGGTGGGTGCAACGGCAAAGCGATTGAGGGGGCGGTCTTCCTGATGAAGGAGTTTTTCCATCGCTTTGACGTGCCTGCTGAATGAAACCTTCCCCACCTCATAAAGCCCCTTCCGTCCTGCTCGGCCGGCGATCTGTTTGACTTCCTGTGAAGACAGCCGTCTTCTCCTGGTCCCATCGAATTTCTCCGTTTCAAGGAATATGATCCTCCGGATGGGAAGATTGAGACCCATTCCGATGGCATCCGTTGAGACAATCAGTTTCGTCTTCCCTTCTATGAATTGCATCATTTGCTTTTTGCGGGTTTCAGGCGGCATGCTTCCATAGATCATACTCACCTTATGTCCGCCGGACTGAAGCCTCGAGGCTGTCTCCAGAACCTTTTTCCTTGAAAAACAGACGATCGCATCTCCTTTTTTCGCGCTTCGAAGCTTGAATTCCTTTGCTTCCACTTGCAGGGGAATCTCTCGTTTATAGTGATGGACCGTAACATCCTCCTCGCTGAGCAAACGGAATAACAGTTCTTCCACATTGGTACTGCCAATGATATGGACTTCCTTCGCCCTGGATTTGGTAATGGCCCGATACCATGCGTAGCCCCTGTCCTGATCGGAAATCATCTGGGCTTCATCGATCACAACCACATCATAGTGATCCTTCTCATGGAACATTTCCACGGTACTGGCACTATGAAGGGCACCAACAGTCACTTTCTCTTCTTCACCCGTTTTCAGATTGCATGGGATTCCCTCACGATTCAATTTATCGTAAACCTCCAGGGCAAGAAGTCGCAAAGGTGCAAGATACATGCCGCTCCGGGCTTTTTTCATGCTTTCCAGTGCCGTGTGGGTTTTGCCTGTATTCGTTTCACCGAGATGCAGGATATAGCGGATATTGCTCTTACCAGGGGCACTGTACTCCCGTCCAAAAATGGACTCCATCATGGCCTCCTCTTCCCGCTGTTTCCTCTCCTGTTCTTCCCTTTCTTCCCGTTCGCGCTCTTCTCTCTCTTCCATATCTGCTGTCAAGCTAATCAGCTGGACTTCAGGATCCCAAGGTTCTTCCGCAATCTCAAGAAGGCGTTCTACCTTTTCTTCACCTAGCCAATTAAACCAGGTGTTCATGATTGACAAGAATAACGGGTGATTCATCCTGCTCAGCCTTTCCATATTCAAAGGCTGACCGAAGGCTTCCAGGTAGCGTTCGAGATGGTCTTCCGATAGGGCTTCAAGCATTGAATTCATGATCAGCTGATCGGCATGATAGGAACTGAATCGCTCATAAGGCGCCAGATACGTTTCATACTCCCAGGCATCCCGGTCCCAATGCTCACTTTTTTTATTGAGGGATCCCGTGAATTCTCCCATGAAATCCTCCAGTAAAGGATAGTGTGAAGAATGGAATGCACCCTCTTCTCTTAGCTGATCTTCCTCAAGGATGAACTTTTTCTTATTTCCGATGTCACCTGCAACCTTCTGCGCCATGAGGTAGCGAAGCTCTGCGTACCATGCAAGCTCCTTTTTCCGAACCTGGTCTTCCACCCACTGAAGGATATCCCTTCTGATTTCCTTTTGGAGCGTGGAGCGCTTTATACGGGCATGATCTTCCTTCTGTTGATCTTTGACTGCATCGAAACGGTCCCTCCACTCCTGACCGGCCTTGACTGTCTCTTTTAACCAAGCTTCTCCATCGAATGGGTCTATCTCCCTTATCTCGTTCCGGAAAAGCTGATTGACCCATTTTTTCTCCATACCGTTCAGTTCGATTCCCCGGCTGCGGAGAAAGGCCTTTTTATGGCTGAGCATGAGGTCATTGGTTACCCTATTCAACCACGTATTGATCCACACCTGATGAAAGAAAGACCTCCTATCTGTTACATAGTCATCGAATGTCGGGCAGCTTTTTCTCTCCTGCATGTAGCGCATGATATCTTCATCTATTTTTTGTTTCGTTTCATTTATGGCTTCTTCCCTTACGTCCTGAAGCTTTTGCATGCTGTATTCCCCAATCATATTATTCTAAGAATCTTTAGTTTATCATAGTTGGATGCAGCACAAAAAGCCCGCAATCCAGCGGGCTTAGTTTTGTTCCAACCTGATTTTGATGGCATGTGACAACGACACGATCATTTCTTCCATGATTCCTTCGAATATCCTGTCCGGAACCCACTTTCGGGAGCCTTTCGGATTCATGGACAGCCATCCGTTCATGATGGTCCCCTCCGCGTCTGCTTTTGCCGTGAATTCACCACATCCTACGAAAGATCCTTTGGCATCTTCCAGAGCGAAGCTGATTTTCTCCGGCGGGATCCATTCCGTCACCCTGACCTCCGCCGTGACCGTTTTTTTTATGATGCCATAAGGGATCTTCATCTTCCATTCTACGTGATCGCGTGCAAAACGCCTGTGTCCTATATACCCTGAGACGAGGGGAGCCCATTCTTCCAACTCGGATATGAAATCCCATACGGCTTCGATGGGCGCATGAACAAGCAGGGAACAGCTACTTTTGACCAAAACGCTACCTCCTTGCAGTGTCTAATCAAAGACGATCGAGCAGTGGAATGAGACCGGCCAAACGATCAATCTCATAAGTCGGAGTAACCAATTCAGGCTTCTTTTGATGATGATTGATCCAAACGGTCCTGATCCCACATTGATTGGCACCTTTTATATCTGTATTCAGATTATCGCCTACCATGATGGCTTCTTCCTTTGCTATCCCGACTTTCTCGAGTGCGATTTCAAACATCTCAGGCTCCGGCTTTCCTTTCCCGACTGCCCCTGAAACGATGATTTCCTTGAAGTATGGGACCAATTCAGGCGTCAGTTCAAGCTTGGTATGCTGGAGATGGGGTGATCCGTTTGTCAAAAGGATCAGTTCATACGAATCTTTCACCTTCTCGAGTACATCGAATGTTTCATCGTATACAAAAGGATGCTTCTTGCGTTCTTCCCTAAAGCGTTCGGCAAGTTCTTCTCCTAGACCCTCCACCCTCACACCTTCTCGTTCCAGTCCATTTTTCCAGGCTTCTTCACGATAGCCCGGGGCAATCCGGCTAAGCTTGGTGAAATTTTCGTCATGCTCGTCGAAAAAATCACCCCAAAGACCTTCGAATGGGTTGATCCCGATCATTTGTGTGAATTCATATGTATCATACGAGGCATAAAGCTCCCTAGCAGAAGCCCTCACAGAAGATTCCAGCTCATCAGCATCCACTTTCACCTGAGTTGCTGCATACCGGCATGTGGCACCAAATGCTTCGGAAATGCTTTTAGCATCCCATAATAACGTGTCATCCAAATCGAAAAAAATTGCTTTTAACAAAACTCATCCCTTCTCTCCACTTTGTTTTATACTCTTAAGATTACAAGGAGACGCCACATTCGTCTATAATAATCACGAGCGTGCGTTTTTTTAAAGTGAAAAAGGGAACATAGTAAGTATACATATCCGTAAGAAGGAGGAATCGACATGTGGATTGTTTATATCAGCATCGCCATCGTGGTGATTGCCATCATCATGCTCGGCGTATCCATTGTCCGAACGTTAAAAACGACTAAACCGGTCATCAATCGTATGAATGAACAGGTGGAAAGCATCCAGGGAAGAATGAATAAATTGACAGACGAATCGTCCCAGCTTCAGGCCACCCAACAGGAAATCCAGAAGGATATCGAGTTCAAGAAGGATAGCATCACGATGACAGTTGAAGAAGCAAAGGATCTTCCACGCTCCATCAAATCGTTGTTTAAAAATATGAAGGCTTGAATCCCTCCTCTTGTGAGGGATTTCGTTTTGATTTATTTTGTTTACATAATATTATTATGATATATTTGAACGATCGGTTTGCCTCTGGTATAGTTGAGATGCCCCTCCTGGACATTCGCTTGTTGCGGGACACTTAACCATGTACGGACAGGAGGGGCACCTTTACTTGAGTAACCCCTTGGGAATCCACCCCACCCTGCCTTCTTTTTTCACCAAATCAAATCCTGTACATCCTCCATCGACCAACTGCACCCTTTCACCGCTTGTTACAGGAAGCAAGGTGCATGACACATCGTCCTTCACGTTATGACCATCATCCTCTATGTATTCATTTTTAACCCAGAACATTCTTTCTGTCTTTTTATGCATGCATCGGCTGAAATCCTCTGCCACTTCCAACCGTTCGATCTCATAATCCGGGAACGTGATGCCGGCCGCTTCTTGATTGTGCGGCATATAATCACCTTTAACCTCGAAATCAGGAAGATGATCGACATACATGAAGGAGTATGCTCCTGATTCGATGATCAGTGCATTCAATTGTCCGGACGATTTCACGGCACAACCGCCATCGATGGAGATCATTTTCTTGTCGTGGTTGATTAATGGTGCATGGGAGAAGCCATTTTCAATGTAATTGACCACAGGCCAATGTCCAACGATGACCTGTTTACCGGCACAGTGAGACCCTTCCATGAACGCCCTCTTCGTCAATGCCTCCATCCGGCTCGTTTCATGCCACTCTTCCCCTGGGTCAATCCCTGCATGTACAAATAGATACCGTTCGCTTTCGATGGCGGTGGGAAGTCCTGAAAGCCACTCGATCTGCTTACTGAAGCTATTCACCAGGACATTTTTCATTTCTTCTATCCCCGTACCCTCAGAAAACGTCATGTCTTCTTTTATCATCCACTCATGAAAGAGGGATTTTTCTCGACGATTCAAGTACCCTATCAAATCTGGATTCAATTCCATCAAATCGTCCACCAATGTATCACAATTCCCCTCTAGCACGTGTACGTTCGGGCTCTTAACTGAAAGTTCCATGATGTAATCCACCACGCCGCTGCTGTCGGGTCCCTTTTCGCATAGATCTCCGATGAACAACAACCGATCGTCTCATTGAACATGTACTTTTTGCACTAATTCCTTCAAAAGATCGAGTTCCCCGTGGATATCACCAATGACGATCACTCTGGACTTATCAGGGATACTGAATTTCTTAATTTTTTCCATACGGGACATCCTCCATAGCATTATTGGTAGCGTTCCGACCGTATATGGCCATTATCGACTTTTCTATGTATGTCTGAAGAACGGAGATGATGGATTGCTTTTAAAAGTCCAATACGCACATACATAAAAAGCCAGCCTCCTGAGAGACTGGCTTTCATGTGTGTGTTAAGAGCCACAGTTGCCGTAACGGATTATAAGAAAGTTTTAAACCACCACTCCTCAAAGTGGGTGTTTGCAGAAGGTTTCCTGCCGTCCTCTATCGTGGAGGCATGGCATTCCGACTTCGATATAAAACTCCCTATTACAGCTTAAAGGTTAAAACTTCGTTATGGTTACGTACAACGCAGCCTGTAGATAGTATGATACAACAACGCCGGATTTATTTCAACCCTTGTGCCTGATTACGCGTCGAAGACTTCTACTTTCTCCATTACGTCACCGTTTCTCATCGCTTTTGCGATTTCAAGTCCAGACGTTACTTTACCGAATACAGTGTGAACACCGTTCAGATGCGGCTGAGGCTCATGGACGATGAAGAATTGGCTTCCACCTGTGTCTTTTCCAGCATGTGCCATAGAAAGAGATCCGGCCTCATGCTTATGAGGGTTGCCTTCTGTTTCGCATTTGATGGTATATCCAGGACCACCGGTACCTGTGCCGTTCGGGCATCCTCCTTGACTTACGAAACCGGGAATCACACGGTGGAAAGTCAAACCGTCATAAAATCCTTCTTTCGCAAGCTTTTCGAAGTTCTCCACTGTACCTGGTGCTTCATTCGGGAAAAGATCGAATTCGATTTTTTCACCTGTCTGAAATTGTATGTATCCTTTTTTCGCCATTATTAACAGCTCCTTTTTTCAAGTGATCAAGCTATATCATACCATTCCGGGGAAGGCATGTCACTTCCAGTGTCCGTTGGATTCCAAGAAACGTTCAGATAGTGGGCATGAATCTCCCTGGTTGGTGAATATCCTTAGAAAAAAGGACAACTCTGATTGAGGGAGAGATGCTGGATGATGGAGGAATTATTAAGGGGAATTTCGATTGACCCTCAGCTAACCATATTGGTGCCTGCCTTATGGGTTCTCGGATTTGCATTAAAAAAGACCCCGCATGTGGAGGACTGGTTGATCATCTGGATCCTCCTCTTATGCGGGGTGCTCGCCAGCGGCTGGAAGCTCGGGTTTGACTTCAACGGCATTGCCAACGGGTTCATTGCAACTGGTGCAGCCATCACCACACATCAGTCATTCAAACAAACCTTTTTCTCCAGGGTCGCGGATCGCGGACGGAGAGAAAAGAAATGATTATCAGAGTGCATCGCACTCTATTTTTTTTGAAGGACCCCTATGAACTCCCTCATATAGTCGGGAAGATCCGGTGGACGTCTACTTGAGATGATGTGTCCATCAACGACTACGGGCTCATCGAACCACTTGGCACCAGCATTCTCCATATCATCCTTGATTCCAGGGGTACTGGTGACGTTCACACCTTCCAGGATCTTAGCGGATATAAGGACCCAACCAGCGTGACAGATCTGTCCGATCGGTTTCTTTGATTGATCCATTTCTTTAATCAGCGAAAGGATGGAGTCGTATCTTCTTAGCTTATCAGGAGACCAGCCTCCCGGGACAAGGATGGCGTCATACTCATCAGCATCCACTTCATGGAAACTGTGGTCCGATGTGATTGGGACGCCGTACTTACCTGTATACGTTTTGTTTTTTTCCTCTCCGGCAATATGGACGACTGCCCCTTCTTCCCTTAAACGAAGGACAGGATACCATAATTCCAGATCTTCAAAGTCGTCGCTTACAAGCTGTAGCACTTGCTTACCTGTCAAACTCATCGTAACACCTCACTAAAAATAGTTTCATGTACATTGTCGATCATTCCGTTCATTGTTGCAACTTCAGCGCTCAAGGACTTTGATCAAGGCCTGTGTCCCGCTATCACCTTCACCAAGTGCAGCCAGTTCCTCATAAAGGCTTAGAGCAAGCTCCAGTCCTGGTGTGCGCATGTCCATTTCAGAAGCAGAATCAAGGGCTATCTTCAAATCCTTAATAAAATGCTTTACATAGAAGCCTGGGGCAAAGTCACCCTTTATCATCCGGGGAACAAGGTTGCTCAGAGACCAGCTGCCTGCTGCACCGGTCGTGATGCTACTGAGGACCTTATCGGGGTCGAGTCCCGATTTTTTTGCGTACAACAATGCTTCGCTCACCCCGATCATATTCGAGGCGATGGTGATCTGGTTGCACATTTTCGTGTGCTGACCCGCACCAGCCTTACCTTGGAGGACCACATTCGATCCCAGGATTTCAAAAATCGGCCGTACGGATTCAAACGTTTCCTCATCTCCTCCCACCATGATGGATAAGCTGCCATTTTGGGCACCGATATCACCACCGGACACGGGTGCGTCCAAACTATGTATACCACGTGTTTTCGCTTCCATGAAAATGGTCTCAGCAAGCTTTGGTGAAGAGGTGGTGAAATCGATGGCAATGGTTCCTTCCTTCATGTTTTCAAGGATGGCTCCTTTCCCGAGATAAAGCTCCTCCACATCGGAGGGATACCCTACCATGGTCATCACAATGTCGGCTTCCTTGGCGACCCCTGCTGGGTTTTCCACCCAGACTGCACCTTCCTCGAGGAGATCGTCTGCCTTGGAACGCGTTCTTGTATAAATCAGCACCTCATAGCCTGCTTTCAGCAGATGGCGTGCCATGCTTTTTCCCATAACGCCTGTTCCGATGAACCCGATCTTTTGATTTTTTATCTCCATCCTTTTATCTCTCCCTTCACTGTTCCTGCTAATATTTTCTTTCAAAACCATGCTTTTGTCCATGGCTGACGTTTAACTTTATGAGTCAGGGGAAAAGATACCCCAAACAAGATAAACCCCAAGGAGGAGATCGATGATGAAAATCAATAAAACATTTCTCGTAGGAGCAACCGTGACGGCAGGATCCATCGGATGGCTGCTTTCATCCAAAGAAAAACGGAATCAGCTTCATAACATCAGGCACGGAATCGTCACGAAGATCAAAAAGAAGAGCCGCGACATCGTTGACAAAGGCGGGGTCCCTCACCCTCAGAATGTCGAGGACAACAAGATGGTGAGTGAAGGCGCGATGACGTCTGTACAATATTTTAACGAAACCAAACAGCATTGAAGCATCCCCGGGGCAAACCCCCGGGGATTTTTTCATCTTTCAGCCCGATACACATAAAAGTTTCACCAATTTGTCTTATAATGGGTAAGTAGGAATGTGCCATAAGGAGAGATGTTTGATGAAACGATGGAAGATCCTTATCGTGGACGATGAGGCACCGATGAGAAAACTGATTAAGCTTTATTTACATAAAGAACACTATGATTGCTTTGAAGCAGAAAATGGAATCGAGGCGCTTTCGCTTCTGAAGGAGAATCCCATCGATATGATGATCGTCGACATCATGATGCCTTTTATGGACGGATATGAACTCCTTGCAGAGGTACGGAAGACGAGCGAGGTTCCTTTCATCTTCCTTTCTGCCAAAGGGGACGATATGGATAAAGTGAAGGGACTGAAGCTCGGCGGAGACGACTATATGGTCAAGCCCTTCCATGCAGAAGAACTTCTGGCAAGGGTGGAAGGTATCCTCAGGAGGTCATACGGCCTGAAGGTGAACAATCATGCCATGTCGGAAACCTATGGTCCCGTCTCCTTCAATCTGGCATCCAGAACCGTCACGGTGGAAGAACTATCCCCCCGTCTCACTCTCAAAGAATATGAGCTCTTTTTGTACCTCGCCCGCAATGAAGACCGCGTCTACAAACGGGATCAGCTTCTCGACAAAATCTGGGGCAGTGATTATGAGGGAAGCGACAGGACCGTGGACACCCACATCAAGACACTGAGATTAAAGCTGAAGGACCATGGAATGCTGATCAAAACCGTTTGGGGTCTGGGGTATAAATTCGAGGCAAGGCCTTGAAAAAGCGCTCTTGGACACTGAATAAAAAGGTTTCCATGCTTCTCCTTCTTAGTCTCCTTTTCACCATTCTGTTTTCCTTCCTTTTCATGCATTTTCTTTATAAGGACCTGTATATCGGGACGATGAAGGAATCGATCCTCTATCAAGGGGAACGGACGACGGCTCATTATCACTACGGAGAAGTGAGTGGGGATATCAAAGATAAGATCCTCTGGTACAACGTCATCTCCCCCTATAAAGTCGATGTGGTGGACAGCCTCCATGAATTAAAGGAGAACTTCCCCTATAAGGTAGATGGTGAGCCCCTCCTATCCAAGGAAGATACGGCTCTTCTTGATCAGGGACAGCATATCATGAAAGAAGGGTACGTAAAGGAATTTGATCGGGATATCGTCGGGGCAGTGTTCCCCCTCATGAATGAAGAACGTCATATGGGCTATATCTACATCTATATCCCTTTGGCCGAGATGACTGAAGTGTTCCAAAAAGGGATCCCGATTCTCGTGTTGGCAGGAACAATGTTCTATTTCCTCTTGTTTGTTATCATCCAGTCGACGCTCGGGTCGCTTTTCAAACCAGTCAAAGAGATGAAAGCATTCTCCAACAGGGTCGCAAACGGGGACTTCTCCCAAAGACTCGATGTGTCGAGGAATGATGAAATGAGCGAACTCGGGCGGACCTTCAATCATATGGTCGACTCCCTTGAAAACCAAGAAGAGCGGAAAAGACAGTTCTTATCGAATGTTGCACACGAGCTCAGGACCCCCCTCACCTATATCGGAGGATATACGGCTGTTCTCATGGATAAAGTCCATACGGATCCGGACGATGCGGAGGAAAGCTTAAAATTGATCCAGAAAGAAAGCATCCGGATGCAGAAGCTGATCAATGAGCTTCTCGAACTCAATAAATTGGAGGATTCATCCTCTCACCTGGAATTCGAACCGATTGTCCTCTCAGAGCTGCTGTCCGACACACTTTCTCTGGTCCAGCCCCATGCACGCGAGAAGGATCTTGTACTGGAGAAATCTTTGGACGAAGAAACGATCATCAATGGAGATCCCGATCGGATCCGTCAGGTTGTCTATAATGTATTGGACAATGCCATTAAGTACTCAAAACCTCAAGGAAAAATCATCCTGCGCTCGTCGAGGCAAGGAGATGAAGCCCTCATCACCATACGTGATCATGGAATCGGCATCCCATCATCCTCGATTCCGAGAATCGGGGAGCGATTCTATCGTTCCGACCTCTCACGCACGCGAAACTCCGGAGGCTATGGTCTCGGCCTCTCGATTGCCAAAGAGATTCTTCACCGACACGGCGGCTCTCTGCAAATAGAGAGTGAGGAAGGTGTGGGGACAACGGTGACGGTGAAGATTCCTTTATTGAAGCTTTGAATTTAATGGCTCGCCATTGAACATGTTCGTTCGAAAAGGATAGACTGATAAAATGCCTGGATTTAGCGAAAAACACTATGTTTCTTAAATCCAACAAGCTGCCGGTATCCGGCAGCTTGTTTTTTGAATTCTGTTCTATGGTGTCCTTGGGGCTATGGTGTTTATGAACAGGGATTCAAACATGTCGATCGGTAAGGTGACGGCTTTTCTATATCGGTACGTTAAAAAACACAGTCTGTTTTGAGTGATATTTTCTCTGTTTAAATGGTTTATTCTACATTAATATATAAAGGTATAGGTCCGTTCCTTTCCGCTGCAGGCGCTTGCTTTCCTGCGGGGAGGGCGGCAAGCCTCCTCGTGCCTGCGGGGTCTCCCCACTCCTCCTTTTCCGCTGGAGTCAAGCGCCCTCCGCTTCAATCCACTCTGTGGTTTTAATGCCGATATGAGTGGTAATTGACAAGGATCCAGACATTCGGCACTCATGGCGTCCGGTTTTTAAGTTATGCATTGGTCTTATTGGCTCGCAGTAGCGATACTTGTTCTTCACACGTGTGCAAAAGGCATAGGAGCGCTCCTTTTCGCTGCAGGCGCTTTGCTTTCCTGCGGGGAGGGCGGCAAGCCTCCTCGTGCATGCGGGGTCTCGCCACTCCTCCTTTTCCGCTGGAGTCAAGCGCCCTCCGCTTCAATTCACTCTGTGGTTTTAATCAAGGTGATATTCGATCTGACTATAGAGTCATTCATTTGAACTTTAGCCTGACATGATAAACAGTATTGCTACCTCTACTTATCATCATAATGAAATGATCTTTCTCATTAACATTAGCTACCACGTCTTAAAAAGCACTCAGTGCAGTGTAGCGGAGGCCACCCGACTCCTATGGGAAAAGCGGGCAGGGTGAGACCCTGCAGGCTTGCCGAAGCGGCTCACCGCACGCCCCATGGAAAGCGGGTGGCCGCAGCGAAACGGAACGACCCCTTCTCCCCTCCATCCCTAATCAAAAGGAAACAACATGCTTGATCCCCCACTTAAAAAATCCATACATTATGTTTACAAATAAGCAACGCACTTACGACTTATTTCGAACTACACTTAATACAGCTTTAGCGAACTCTTCTTCAGACAACGCACCTTCCAATACCTTTCGAACCAGTCCTGAGTGCTGACCTTCTATAATCTAACCTTCCATTTGTAAAGAAGTCTTTGCCTGTTGCATGACCTTATTCATAGATTCCCCCATCAAATCTCACTCTACGTTTCCTAGGAACAGCCCGCCCCTTTTTCTACATCCCTTTTCATATCCATTCCTCCCCCTGCAAAAAGATTGCCACTGAATAACGTCTGCACACATCTTTTCCTAGGGGATCATGCATGAAACATTCATCAATGACAAATGAAAAAACATGGCCAAATCAAAAATTGATTTGGCCATGTTCTTCATTCTTCTACAGGTGAGAAAAGGATCAGCTGAACCAACCTTTAATGGACTTGAAGAAGTTCCCGATGGCTTCAATCAGTCCGGTGAAGAAGTCGGATATCTTCTGCCCGAGTCCTTCATCCTGCACAATATCCTTGATCTTGGACTGGATGTCCTTCGTCAGATCCTCAAGCTGCTGCTGGACATTATCAAAATCGATATCAAGGGAACGCATCTTTTCAAACAGATCGATGAGAAGTTGACGATCCTCGGGTGATAACTCGATTTTCAATGTTTTCAGCTTTTCCTCGACAATCTGCTCCACTTCTTCTTTTGTCGCAGGGTTCTGCTCCGCGATTTCTTTTTTGATTTCGGTCAGGAGCTGACTGATCTCTTCTTTATCCACACCAGAATCCTTTGCGATTTCAGTTGCGACATTCAGTTCTTCGTTGGCCACCTCCATGCGGACGGTGTCTAGCTCTTCACCGCTCTCATCGTAGGCCTTATAGATACCTACCAGGGCAGAATGACCGCTGACTTTCACTGGAGATGCGACTTCGACGACAGCATTCTCTACCCCGGCGGTTAACAGGGCATTGGCATACATCGTATCCGTCACCTCGGTGATGTTGGATGGAGTGACGATTTCCACATTGAGGCCTTCACCTTTTTCAACCCTTGTGATCTTTGCAGAAGAAAACATACGGGCATTGCGGTTTTCCCCTTCGATGTACTTGACAAGATCGTCTCCGTTGGCGACAAACTCCTCCACATCTGTGTCAGCATCGATCCCTAGTTCCCGCTGAACCTCTTTTTTCTGGTCGGCTGTCAGTGTTTCACCGTACACAACGATGGGCACACCGAATTTCTCGTTAATACTATCTTTGTCTTTGGAATTATCGGAAGCAAATGCACTCGTCTGTACCGTTGTCATCATCAGGGCGGCTGTTACAAACATTATAAATTTCTTTTTCATGCTCATTCTCCTCTTGTCATTTCGCTCCGTCACTCCATGCCTCCCCCTTGTGCATGGGTGACTCTTACTATAAGACGTGTTCCCCCTCCATGAGGTTACAGGAACTTTCAACATTATAGCATATCTGCTCCGGAAGAATGATGGAGATTAAATTAAATAGAATCCTGTTTGTCTCTTTGCCATATACTCGGCCCTCCCGCGGATGACGCCAACGGGTTCCTCGAGGTAGATCGGCACCTCCTGCCCCCACTCCGGGATATAGTCCCTGCAGTTGAATTCCAGTGCATACAGCGTCTGGTCGGTCACTTGGAGCTCTCCTTTGATCGGGACAGGTCCTTGGAGATCGTATAGTCCAATCAAGGCACCGGCTTCATGACAGTGAACCCCTACAGGATGCGTATAGATCATGCCGTTCAGCTCCTCTTCATCCATTCTTGCCATGGATCTCCGGAAGACGTCATTCCCTGATGCACCGGGTTTCAATTCGTCCATGATGATGTCTTCCATTCTCAGGGCTTTGTTGAAGGCAGAGATAAGTCCCTGGGGCGGCTGTTCTTCATCCGGGTATAAAACATATGCCAGCTGCTGCGTATCTGTGGCAAGGCCGAGGTATTCGATTCCAAAGTCGAGGTGGACGATATCCCCCGGCCTGATGATCTCGCCTTCGATCCGGTCCATGGCAGCTCCTTTCCTCTGCAGATCCACCGTAGGATAAAAGGACGTCTTCAATCCGAGATCCAGCACCTTTTGGCGGATCCACTCCACCACATCATCGGTCGTTGTGATGCCGGGATGGATGACACTCCTGGAAAGGGCGGATTCTGCGATTTCCCTGGCGGATTCTGCGATGAAAGGATATGCAGTCAGTTCCTTTTGGGACCGCGTTGAATACCATTCGATCAAAAGAGGTTCCGCGGAGATGAATCGATCGGTGAATCCAGGAACCAGATCTGCTAGCTTGGAGTGGAGGGTATGGGTGAGACCATCACATGATGCAAACCCCTCGGAAGTATTCAAAGCAATTGTCGCGGGATCTTTCTCCTTGATCAACCTGACCAGGCACTCCCATTGATCTTCGACTGCAGGATTCCACACCCGCTCATAAAAAGGCTCGAACTCTGGATTGGTATGAATGACGGAGCGCTTCAGGGTTCCACCTTCCAAGGTAAAGACCAGGATTGTCAACCTCCTTGAGCTATCGACGGCAGAAGGAAATAATGTGAGAAGGGCCGGATCTTCATGGTACTCCCTCCCGATCGTGATCCACATCCCGACACCATGCTTTTTCATCAAGGTGGGGAGCAGCGTATTCAAACGGTGGAAAAGCCATCTATTCGTGATCTCTTCCCTCTTTCTCAACGGAAGGAAATGTGAAGTCATTTCGTTCATCTACAGCGCCCCTTTATCTTATGATTAAGTCTTCATCGCATATGATTCTACACATTTCGTCAAATTCCTCTTTTATGCCGTACCAATCACCCAGAAAATAGGACGTCAATATTAAACTGACCACCCTCCCGGATCGAAATACCTAAGAAAAAATATAATTATAGGAATATTCAAAACGTTTGTTCTCCATTTATGATACCATTCTAATACATCACCAGAACCTGCATCATTGAGGGAAAGAGGAGCTGATCATATGACCATCGGTTCTAAAATCCGCTTTCATCGACAGAAGCGTCAACTGACCCAGGAAGAACTATCAAAGGGGATTTTATCCGTTTCCTATCTTTCGAAAATCGAAAACAATTCCATTTCCCCTTCACAGGAAATCATCGAGCTCCTTTGTGAACGACTGGGAATCTCCAATCTGATGGATGACCATCGCGTCCTCCTGAACAAACTGGAAAAATGGAATCGTCTGCTTTTATGGAATTCTTTAGCCGAAGCAGACGAAATGAAGACGTCTATCAAATTGCAATTGGATAACGTAGACGAACTCACACCCCATCTCTACTATCAGATCCTGTGTTTCCGAGCCGATCTGATCCATCTCGACCTTAAAGCAGCACTTGCCCGATTAAACGCAATCCATAAAAGCTATCCTGACATGACGGATCTATTGAAATTCTACTTCCATAAGTATCGGGGAAACTATTATTATCTAATGAACGAATACAGCAAGGCGGAGAATGAACTGAAAGAAGCCGAAACCTTCTATGTCACCGGGAACGTGGTGAATGAAGAAGAAAGGGCCGATTTATATTATCTGTCAAGCCTGGTCAAGACCCGCTTGAATCACTTTCGCCTCGCCCTGTACTATGGTGAAAAAGCACTGAACATATTTCAAAGCGTCTATTTCCAGAAACGATGCGCAGAGGTCCACCTGCTTCTCGGGATATGCTACAGGAGGATCGGATCCCTGGATGAGGCCAATAAGCATTATGAATGGGCCGGGTATATTTCTGAAACCATCCGCTATACCCACCTACGGTCCAAGGTGGAACAGAACCTTGGATATATGAAGTCCCTATCCGGTGAAAGCCAAGAGGCCATCCGTCACTTTTTGAGGAGCATCGATCTGAAAGGGACAGATGCGGAAGGTCAGCTGTATTCCATCCTCTCCCTCGTTAAGGAATATCATAAATTGAATCAGCAAAGGGAAATGACCGAGTGGCTGGATCGCGGCCTGACACTATGCGGACGGGATCATCATCCTGCTAAATATTACGAGCTATGTTATTACCGATATGCGTCGGAGGGATTCAGGGACGGGTTCGAGCCATTCATGAGGGATCAAGCCCTTCCGTTTTTCCATCGCCACGATATGAAGATTTTATATGCGACGTATTCTACACTCCTTGGTCAATATTACCAAGGGATGAGGAAATATAAAAATGCCGCCTTTTATTTCAAAGAAGCCAATGACATCTATGAACAGATGGTATCTTTTTAGGAGGTGAGAATATGAAGAAAGTGACATCCACCATCATCGCAATCTGTCTGACATCCATGGCATTGACTGCAGTGGTCATCAACCAGGTCAACGAAGAGGAATTTCCACCATTCAGCGTCAAACAATAAACATTCATGAAATCCGTACCGGAGGAATCGGTGCGGGTTTTCATTTTTGATGAAATTTTCTGAAGAAAAAGATATAGTAAGGAGGAGACATACATAAGGGGGAATCAATGTGAATCAAGAATTTCAGCAAAAACTGGAGAACTATGCAGAGCTGCTCATCAAAGTAGGACTTAACCTGCAGAAAGGTCAACACCTGAGCATACAGGCACCGCTGTCCACGGCTCCTTTCGTGAAGATTGTCGCACGGAAAGCGTTTGAAGCAGGAGCGGCCATCGTCCTTCCCGAGTTTTATGATGAAGAATTCAAAAAAATCCGGATTGAACATTCAAGTGAGGAGTACCTAGGTGTATATCCGGATTGGAAAGCAAAAGGGATGATCGAGTTTGCCGAACAAAACGGCGCCCTCCTCAACTTGATTGCACCCAACCCGTCAATCTTAAAAAACAGTGACCCTGCCAAGGTGGCCGCATTGAATAAAGCGGCAGCCATTGCCACAAAAGATTTCTCGGCTTATATAGGAGGTGGGAAAATCAACTGGCTCATCGCTGCCCATCCGTCCGATGAATGGGCAGAAAGTGTCTTCCCTGGGCTTGACAAGGAAGATGCCCTGGATGAATTGTGGAAGAATATCTTCTACACGACACGGGCTGATCAAGATGATACCGTCGGCCTTTGGAAGGAGCATATCGCCTCTTTGAACACCCATGCCGACCGATTGAACAGTCAAGATCTCAGACTGCTTCATTATAAAGGGCCGGGAACGGATCTGACAATCGAACTCCATCCGGAAACCCAGTGGCTCAGCGCAGAGTTTACGAGCGACACAGGAACCAAGTTCGTGCCCAATCTACCGACTGAAGAGGTCTTTACCATTCCAGTGAAAGACGGCGTCAATGGTATCGTCTCGAGTACGAAGCCCCTGAACTATGGCGGGACGATCATCAAAGACTTCTCCTTAACGTTCAAGGATGGCAAAGTGGTGGACTTCTCGGCTGAAGAAGGGTATGAAACGCTCAAGAACCTTCTTGACCTGGATGATGGGGCCAGACACCTCGGTGAAGTCGCCTTGGTTCCCCATGACTCCCCGATTTCAAATACAAACATTATTTTTAACAATACCCTCTTTGACGAGAATGCTTCCTGCCATCTTGCGCTCGGGAGGGCCCTGCAGGTTTGCGTGAAAGACGGGAATGGCCGCTCCGAAGATGAGCTCGCTGACATCGGCTTCAATCAAAGCGGCACTCACGTCGATTTTATGATCGGCTCAAGTGAACTATCCATTGTAGGCACAACAGCTGACGGCACCCAAGTCAGCATTTTTGAAAAGGGAGATTGGGCAAAATAAGTCTTAGATCTCTGTCCTGTACAGAAGTCACTTCAAAAACAAAGAGTCTGGGACAAATGTGATTTAGTCATAGCAAAACCCGAATTAAATCGCCTTATAATCGGCAATTTAATTCGGGTTTTTAGTATGTACTTGCTCCAGCGGTTGATTGGAGTACAAGACGAAAGCTCCTGCGACAAAAGTAGCTGATGTGAGACCCCGCAGCCTTGCCGGAGATTGTCACGGGCTACCCACGGAAAGCATGCACAGAAATCATAAGTGGTATACATGATTTGTTTCTCATGAATGGACCCTTCTAGTTTTGTGCTCACCATATCGCTATGTACCTACCGTCTTATTCATCCGCAAATGGATTGGTCACCTTCCATCCAATTCCTTCGAATAATGATTTCAGCATCCATACATGGTCCCCACCTACCAGAAGCAACAGGCGGTCCCCATCTTTGCACACATCGATTACATTCTTGAAGATCATCAGTTCTCTCTCGTTCCACTTTCGTAAGAAATCATAACCGATCTGGTTTTCGCCCTCCTTCACCACGATGAATGATAAGTACATGTTTTCCATTTCGTTTACGATTTTTGCATCATTCAGATCTTTGTAAGACGTCATCAAAGGAATATCCGGACTAACTTCCGGGGAGCATTCACTGACTCTTTGCAAGGTACGGACAATATCCGGGAAGGAATCTTGAATCGTCGTATTGAGTGCCACCATATCCCCTTCTGTAATCCCTCCTGACCAGTTCACAGCATATACTTTATCATGACCGGCCTGCCTTGCCAGCCTGAAACCGATCTGTTGAATTTCATCCATGGAATCATTCCATCGGCATTCTTAATATAGCTCATTTAGTTCAGGGTCCTTTGAGGCTTCCCATTCCAGCGCAATTTTCGTCGGTTTGAAACGAGACAGGTGCTCTACCAATTCGTTGATTTCCGCTTCTTTTCGGGCGATTATATCTGCATCTTGTTCAAGATGGAATGTTCCTACGAGGATGATTTCTTTTTCCATGCCTTCTCCTCCCTTCTTTTATATAGCACCCGAGTACGACTTCCAGCTTCACCATTCTTCTCAAATGTAAACAGGAAAACGGATTCATGCCAATACTCCTCTATATTACCAATAATTACATCCATTATGACAAATAAATTTCTTTTATAACATATTCAAGACTTCCCATATGGCTTACAATAGGGTTATACCTTTTTAAGGGAGAGAACTGTTATGTCTTTTAAATCCAAGCGGGTCTACATATGGAGCATCGCTCTCTGTTTTGTTTTCCTCATCGCATATACCCTTTTTGAATCTCAGGACGTTGAGTCCAGTGAGCAGCCTCTCACGGTTGAACAACAATACCCCACAGTGTTCGTCCATGGCTATAAAGGCACCCATAATTCGTTCAGAACCATGCTTGAACGCTTCGAGGACGATCATGGATGGGGACAGAAAGTCCTGGAGATCTACGTGAGGCAGGACGGCCGTGTTGAACACACAGGAGAACTTCCCAGTGACCCAAGCTCCACACCACTCGTACAGGTAATCTTCGAAGATAACCGTGCCTCATTGGAGAAGCAGGCAGTTTGGCTCGAAAACGCCATGAAGTTCCTGCATCACGAGTATGGCGTGGAGAAAATCAATATTGTCAGTCACTCCATGGGTGGGCTTGCTTCCACTGTGTATCTTGAACAGACGAGTGACAATCCCTTCGTGCCTCAAACCGAACGGTTCATCACGATTGCCACACCATTTCAAGGAGTCACAAAGTCTTCTTATGCCCAAATCAACACCGGTGAGGCTGTGATCGATCTCAAACCGGGATCAGATGCCCTGCAGCATATGGTTCAAGATGCGCACCGGATCCCTGAAGGATTGAAGATGCTATCCATCGGAGGTAGTGGAGACGGAGTGGTCAACACCAAGAGTGCTACGTCCAGCAAAGATATCTTCACAGGTCAAAATGTTCAAACCACCATCGTATACGATAACAGCATCACCCACAGCGGGATGCATGAAACGTTGAAGGTCGATAAACTCATCGGAGAATTCCTTTGGGATCAGTGACATCCATCCTTTGGTGGATGTCTTTTTTTATCCTCCTCCCCCTTCCCAATCCCTTGCACCACAAGAGATTAACCTCTATACTACACATGACAGAAATCATAGATTAGGATGAAGCATATGACGAACGAGATTACGATCCAGGCAAATCCCAAAAGTGTAAAATCATTTAGGAAAGGATTCCCTCTTCTCCAAAAAGAACATCTCAATACCCGAATGAGTGATATTGAGGAAGGAACCATCATCAAACTGACTGACCATACACATTCCTTCATAGCGAGAGGGTATTATGGGAAACAAAATAAAGGGCTGGGGTGGCTTTTGAGCTGGAAGGAAACCGAAGCGATCGATGAAGCTTTCATCAAGAGGAAGATCGAACTGGCAGTCAATCAGCGCCTTCACTTTTTCTACAACGAGGACACTACCGCATTCCGCGTTTTCAATGGAGAAGGCGACGGCTTCGGAGGATTCACCATCGACCATTTCAATGGATACTACCTGATCCAATGGTACTCTCTCGGAGCTTACTCATTCCGTGATGAAGTCTACCGTGCCGTAAGAGACATCAAGGGATGGATAGGGACTTATGAGAAGAAACGCTTTGCCCAGGACGGGCAGTATGTGGAAGATGATGACTACGTCGAAGGCGAGAAAGCGACATTTCCCCTACTTGTGAAAGAAAATGGCATCCAGTTCGCTGTTTATTTGAATGATGGAGCCATGGTAGGAGTGTTCCTAGATCAGAGGGAAGTCAGAAAGCGGATCATGCACGCTTATTCTGAAGGGAAAACGGTCCTGAATACGTTCTCTTATACTGGAGCTTTTTCAGTTGCGGCTGCACTCGGAGGCGCTTCGGTCACGACCAGTGTCGATCTTGCCAAGCGCAGCTTGAGTAAAACGATCGAGCAATTCAGCATCAACGGCATTGACTACGAAAGTCAGAACATCATCGTGGAAGATGTGTTCAACTTCTTCAAGTATGCGGTGAAAAAAGAACACTCATATGACTTGGTCATCCTGGATCCACCAAGCTTTGCACGCTCGAAAAAGCATACATTCAGTGCACAAAAAGACTATCCATCCCTTATGAAGGATGCCATCTCGATCACGTCAGACGGTGGCGTCATAGTGGCGTCCACCAATTGCAGCACATTCGACATGAAGAGATTCCACGAGTTCATCGATCGTGCATTCAAAGAAATGGGTGAAACATACACCATCCTTGAACAGTACTCCCTGCCTGAAGACTTCAAAACAATGAGTCAGTATAAGCAGGGTGATTATCTGAAAGTGGCGTTCATCCAAAAGGGAAAATGATGACCTTTTAGCATCAGACTTAAGCATAAAGTATATGAATGTGGCCATCATGGAGGAAGGGGGTTTTTCGATTCCCACCCCCTTTCCTTTAAAAAATGGCACGTGAATATACAAAGGTAAAACACTGAATGTTCAGTTATTTCCCCGGAAAGCGCAAGATATGACAACTTCCTGTTGAATGATAGCGAATGAGGAGGGTTATTGTTGAAAAAGGCGATTTTTTTGGACCGGGATGGAGTCATAAATGAAGTTAAGACAAGTCGGGTGAAATTTGTGAATCGTCCCGATCAATTTTTCTTCCTGCCGAGGGTCCAAGAAGCCATTAAGAGGTTGAGTAATGGAGGATATGAGCTGTTTGTCGTAACGAATCAGGGTGGAGTAGGCTTGGGTTTTCTAAAACCTGGACAATTAGAGGACATCCATGCGTTCATGTTGAAAGAACTCTCTTCACTGGGGGCGACCATCAAAGAGGTGGCAGTATGTACCCATGCACCCCATTCTGGATGCTCGTGCCGCAAACCCGAAGCGGGTATGCTCCTGGATTTGTCCGAGCGTCACGGAATCGATCTTGCTTCTTCCTATATGGTGGGTGACCGGGAACCGGATATCCTTGCAGGAAGAAACGCAGGTTGCATGACCATTTTGATCTCCGATGCACCACTACCGGGGGTGAAGGCGGATTTCGTATTTCCCGACCTGTGGGAAGCTTCCCTCTTTCTGGTCGATGATGAACATCATACCCATCTTGGGACATGAACATGCACGGAAAAGAGGCAGTCAATGACTGCCTCTTTGGCTTGAACAATTATCGGATCTGTCCATTACCATGCATAAGGTACTTGATGGTCGTAAGGGCCGGAAGCCCCATCGGGCCTCTCGCATGAAGTTTTTGAGTGGAGATCCCGATTTCCGCACCGAACCCGAGTGCACCTCCGTCGGTGAATCGTGTTGATGCATTGTGATAAAGGGCAGCTGCATCCACAAGCATCATGAATCGTTTAGCCGTCTTTTCGTTTTCTGTCACGATGGCTTCTGAATGCTTCGTGCCATAGCGGTCGATATGATCGGCGGCGGCTTCCACATTCCCTACCACTTTTACGGCAACGTCGAGACTGAGGTATTCATTGGCCCAATCGGATTCTCCTGCCGGAATGGCATCTGCCTTGTGATTGAGCACTTCTTCATCTCCATGAAC
The DNA here is from genome assembly GCF_001274775.1 of Rossellomorea marisflavi. Classification (GTDB taxonomy): domain Bacteria; phylum Bacillota; class Bacilli; order Bacillales; family Bacillaceae_B; genus Rossellomorea; species Rossellomorea marisflavi. Next base: position 867,720 of record NZ_LGUE01000001.1, on the reverse strand, counting down.
CGTTACACCATGCTGTTCAAGGGTGTCGAAAAGAACTTCATGATTCTTTTTGAACCACTTTTCGTGAATCAATAGTGTCTCTGCTGCATTACAAACAGCGGGACGATCAGTCTTGGCATTAATGATGATGTTCAGTGCCTTTTGCACATCGGCATCTTCATCAATATAAATATGACAATTTCCCACGCCTGTTTCGAGTACAGGTACCGTTGCATTGTCAACCACTGCCTGGATCAGTGCCCCGCCACCGCGTGGAATCAGGACATCGATATGCTCTTTCATCGTGAAAAGGGCATTGGTCGCCTCACGATCGGTTGAATTGATGAACTGTACGGCTTCACTTGGAACCGCAGAATTCTTTAAGGCGTCATGCATGACATCAACAATTGCTTTATTTGACTGAATGGCATTGGAACCACCTTTCAAGACGATGGCATTTCCAGATTTAAGGGCCAATCCCGTTGCATCTACCGTTACATTCGGGCGGGCTTCATAAATCATGCCGATGACCCCTAGGGGAACGGTCACTTTTTCAACCAGAAGCTCGTTTTCCAATGTCCAGTCCGTGATAGTCTTCCCTGTTGGATCCTCGAGCTCAGCTACCTCCCGAAGTCCTTCGGCAAAGTCCCTTATCCTTTGTTCGTCAAGGGATAGACGGTCCATGAGGGCATCATCAAAGCCTTTTTGTTTACCGGCTTCCAGATCTTTGGCATTAGCTTCCAATATTGGTTCCATATGTTCTTCAAGGTGGTCGGCGAGTTTATAGAGCACCTTGTTCTTTTCCTCGGTGGAAAGCATACGCAGTTTCTTGGATGCATCCTGTGCCAACTTCGCCTGCTTCTTCACATCAGTCTTTTCAATTGTTAAAGTCATCGAATACCTCCTAAAGATTTTCCATGGCTAAAGTATCGGGACACTATGATTCTACTTGTTTATATTATTAAGGGTTATACTCCAATCGGAAGTGGTACTTCGATATGACAAACCAGTGCGTCGGTTTCCACAACGATTTCATTCTCATCAATGTCAATCGGGTCTTTAAGCTTACCTGATCGATAATTGACAACACCTAGGGCGACCTGTTCATTCCGTTGATCCAGTATTCTCACGACCGCCCCTTTCCTGAAGTGACCCTTGACCGTGTATACGTCTTCCATAGTCAGACTGCCTTGTTTTCCGATCAGTCTATCTTTTGCTGCAGCATCGATGGTGATTTCACCCTCTGGTCCTGAGTTGAATGCTATCCATTGTTTTTTGGAATTCAAGTTGATCGAGTTGTCATCCGCTTCGAAATAGGTTCCGTTTGCTGTATGCTGCACTGCGTCATAGATGATGTTATCGACACCGGACTTTCCAAGGAATGCCGGTATTCCTGAAGCCATCGTGATCTTGAAGGCATCGATCTTCGAACGCATTCCGCCTGTACCGACGGAACTGCCGGGTTCTCCAGCCATTTCTTCAATATCATCCGTGATTTCAGTAACGGAATCCAACAAGGTTGCTTCCGGATTTTTGCGTGGATCTGAATCATATAGTCCATCTATGTCCGAAAGGATGATAAGCTGATCCGCACCCGAAAGGGCCGCCACTTTAGCTGAAAGGGTGTCATTATCACCGAACTTGAGCCGGTCGACTGTCACCGTATCATTTTCATTTACAATCGGGATGATGCCCCTTTCTAGTAGGACATTGATCGTATTGCGGACGTTATCATACCGATCCTCGTGTGAAAAATCACTGCGTGTGATCAAGATCTGTGATGCTACATAACCATGGGAAATGAACAGGTCAGAATAAGCTTCAATCAACAGCCCCTGTCCGATGGATGCAGCCGCCTGCTTTTCAGGTAGAGAACTTGGACGTGTCAGGCAACCGAGTTTGCGATAGCCTGCTGCTACAGCTCCAGACGATACTAGGACCACTTCATGGCCATCGTCTTTCAACCTGACAACCTCATCGACGAGGCGCTCCAATTTCTTTCTGCTCATTTCACCGTGAAGACTTGTAAGGGAACTACTTCCGATTTTGATGACGACTCTTTTCTTATTAATGGACATTCAATCACTCCTAGCTGATATTTCCTTATTGACTGACCAGTTGTTTTTGTTTCAAAGATGAACTGATTTCTGCAGAACGCTTTTGCGCCCCTTTTACAGCTGCTGATATGGCCTTTCCCCCACCGTATTCATCAAGTGCACGAAGACCCGCCGCCGTTGTTCCATTAGGTGAAGTGACGTTTTCTCTCAGTTCTGTAGGCGACTCATTTCGTTCAAGCATCATTTTTGCTGCACCATAAATGGTCTGTGCACCGATCTCTCTTGCCACTTCCGGGGACAATCCAGATTCTGTAGCCGTCTTTTCAATGTGCTCCATTAAATAATAGAAGTAAGCCGGACCACTACCCGCTACACCTGTAAAGATATCCATTTGCTCTTCTTGAATGATGAAGACCTGGCCGATCGTACGTAACAGTTCTCGCGCTTCCTCCATCTCGCTTTCCGTCGTGAATCGCCCTGCTGAAATCGCCGTCGCTGATTCCTTCAACATACTCGATGTATTAGGCATCACGCGGATCACGGACTGACCGGCAGGAAGATTCTGCTCCATGTGGCTGGTAGTAATTCCTGCAAGTACAGACATGATGACGGTCTTGTTATTGACCTTATACTTGATTGAATCGAGGACCGTGTCAATATCTTTCGGCTTCATGGCGAGTATGAGGACATCGATTTCATCAAATGGGAGCTGCTCGCTCGCCATCGTCCTCACACCATAGAGACGCTCGATTTGTTCACGCTTTTGTTGATCGCTTCTGTTCGATACGATGATTTGTTCACCCGAAAGCTTTCCGCTCTGCACGGTTCCTGATATCATGGCTTCTGCCATATTGCCTGCTCCCATGAATGCGACTGTTTTATTTTTAAACAAAAAATCATCTCCAATCAATTGATTCGCGGATACTGTATATGAATGTTAGTTGAATGTAAGTTGATTACCGTTTTCCGTGTTTGTATCACAACGCCAACTATCGTAACATGCTGACGGATGATATCAAGTGTAAAGCGGGAAGTAGTTAGGTATTGATCGAATGAGTTAGTGTAAGCGTTATCATTTGTGGATATATGTTCCTGAAGCTGTCTCAAGGCATCAGATTCCCTCAGATAGCGCCTCATCCTGATCACGATTGGGATCGGTGGATCCACCGGACATTTTTTAATCGTAATGGAAACTGATTTTTTTCATTTAAAAAGACCGAGGCAATCATCTGCCACGGTCTTTTTAAATGAAACGGTTTTCCGTTATTCACTATTTTTAAGGAATTGTATTTCCATCCGTCTACATGGCCTCAATCAAACTTTTTCTCTTTTTCATAATTATACGTATTAAAATTAGTAATCGTCACATCCACATCCGTTGCCTGTAGAGATTTGGCATTCAGGAAAAAGGCATAGTGGTCCTTCAATTTTTTATATTGCTCAGGGTGACGACGATAATAACCGTCTCCTATATGAAGAAGATCTGTCTCCTTTCCGATGCCAAACGTATACAGATCTTTTATATCTTTTTCAATGGACCTCTCGAGTTCTTCCTTCAATCCTTCATAAGAGGTACTCTTTATGATTTCCACAAGCTCTGCCTGCACATTCAGCGTAAGATCGAATACTGGATCTTTCCCCTTTCCATGGAAGGATTTCTTCAGACTGCCTGCCGTCATATAAAACACGGCCACAAGTTCTCCATCCATGTACACATCATAGTTAATCTTACTTGTACTGCTGTTCAGCCAGTTCGTGAAGATGGCGTCTTCCCCTGAAACCTTTCCTTTATATGAACCGTGCTGGAAAAGATCCAATCCACTGATCAGCAGGGAAGCATTCGTATCGTCACCTTTCCATGCTTGCCTGTCGATACTGATGATCGGAAGCATCGCAGCACCCATCGGTTCATTATACTCCCGCCTGAATCTCATCAAACTGGTACCGCCGATTTCCTCCCTAAGGCTTTCGTGATTCTCTTCAGTCAGCAGAACCGTATAGATTGGAGGATAATCATACAGGCCTTTGGCTGCAAACACTTCATCAAGTTTCTCATTCGTTGAGAAAAACAACATATTCGGTCTCAATGAACGATTACGCCCAAACACCTCCAGTACATCATCGAATGTGTGTTGAAGAACACTTTCCGTGACCACCACGGATTTGATATGTCCATAAAATAGCGTAGGCTTGGATTTTTTATACAGCTTCCCGACAGCAAGATTAATGGTTTTCCCTTTAGAAACCCCGATCAGGTTCGGGATCGGTTCAGAAGAACGGGTTCCTTCCTGTTTGGCTACGTTCGAGAAGTTCAATCCTTGGAGATAGATGGTAAACTCCTCTTCTGCTTCATCATAGTCCACTCCGATCGCCACGATATAACTGAGATCCTGTATGTTCTTCAGGCCGGAACACCCGCTCAGGAGGACGAATGAGAAAAAGAGTATTAAGAGCTTCTTCATCGACTATTCCCCCTCTCTCTCGTCCTGTCATGAGGGCTCGTGGACTTCGTTCTCGTCCTATAAAATTGGATAGGGAGTCGGAGAAATGATTTGAGAGCTTCTGTTCCGCTGATCGGTGCCACAGACCCAAGGTACAAAGATCCAAACGAAGATTTGGATGCAAGGTAGAGAACGGTCAGGATATAGGAGAGCAAGATGCCGAGAACCCCGAACAACGTGCTCATCAACAACACGATGAAGCGCAGAGTTGTAAGACCGCTCTTTAACGATTGATTCACCACGGTGAAAGATGAGATATAGGTGATGGCACCTACCACGAGCATGGTTGGCGAGGTAAGTCCTGCCCTGATGGCCGCGTCCCCCACAATCAATCCTCCCAGTACCGATACCGTCTGCCCGATCGCGCGGGGCAGACGTATGCCGGCTTCGTTGAAAAATTCGAAAAGGAACAGAACAATGAACATTTCCAGTGGTGCCGAGAGCGGAAGACCGAATCGAGACACGGAAATTGTCGCCACCAGCGGGTATGGGATCTGCTCGATATTATAAGCGGAAAAGGCGACCCACACGCCTGGCAGAAAGGCTGAAATCATCACGGCCAACATCCGCAACAGACGCTCCAGTGACACGAAAAAATAATTGATGTTCATATCTTCTGGTGATTTCACCTGAAGCAAAAGATTGACTGGTGCGATGGAAGCGGTCGGGCTTCCATCCACCATGAGGGCAAACCTGCCCTGGTTGAGGCTCTCCACGATATAGTCTGGCCTTCCTGTATAATCCAGGGTCGGAAAAATGGAATACGGATGATCCTCGATGAGTGACTCAAGCTCATGACTGCTTGCCAGTACATCGATGTCGATCCGGTCCAGGCGTTCGTGAAGCTCTTCCAAAATCCGCTGATCGAGTACATCCTTCAAGTAGAGGATCGCAATATTCGTCCTGCTTCGCTTCCCAAGAGTCCGTTTTTCCACGGAAAGCGCCGGTGAAGAAAGCCTTCTTCTCACCAATGAAATATTGGTATTCAAATCTTCGACAAATCCGTCCTTCGGACCACGAATGGACGTCTCCAAAGCGGATTCCTCTGGAGCACGCTTCGGTAGATCCGCTGCATCAAGGGAAATGATCTCTTCTTGAAACAAAAACAATGCCTTACCCTCCAACAGCAGATCAGCGAGCTGTTCACTGCTCCGATCCGTGCGGTCTTCCCCTTGAAATGCCTTTTTCAAATGTTCGATTGGAAATCCTGCTCCCGCCAGTTCAGGAAGGATGTATTGATCAAGATATTGACGCTTCACCAAACTGTCAATATAGATCAATTCACACTTCGTCTCCTGAAAAAGGTGATCGACTGCTTGGAAATCATCACTGCTGTTGAATAGTTCTTTCAGCTCAGCCCGTTTGGAATCCATGGAGGCAATCGGTGCTTTCATGATGCGCTCCCTCCTCCCTTTTTGTGCACAAGGACCTTTGTGTACAGGGCAGTTGCCATAATATATAGACTGAAGAACGCTACCGTTGCAGGGAAAAACCAATGATACAACACATAATAGAAATGATAGGTATCTACGTTGATCCACATCATTGAAAGGAAGAGGATGTAGATGGGGACAACCACTTTCCAGGACACCCTTGTGCTCCTCAGATTGCGGTTCAAGATACTCCCTAGCAAAAATAAAAAGAGACCAATACGGACCAGGGCACCGCATAACCACTGATAAAGGGCAAAGAAATCCATGTGTGTGATGAATTCCCCAATGCCCATGATCCGCCATTGATCATATGCGGGATACCTCATACTGGCTGCTTCAGATGGGCCGAATTCCATGATTGCGGCTGATAATGGTCCCATAATGAGAATGATAAGGATCAGTCCAAGAACCAGCAGATGGTGCAGTTTGATCTCTCCTTCACTAAAAGGATGAAGTAGCAGGAATAAGTATAATTCCATAAAACCACTCAACACATATAAACTTCCCTTCAACACCGGCGACCACCCTTCCGAGAGGACCGGGAGCAGCAGTGAGGGATCCTTCATATCCGTATTGGTGATGGCAATTAGGACCCCGAGCAGCATGACCATCGGAAGGAGCAGACCTGCAGCTACCGCCATATATTTCACACCAGCCCAAGTGAAGATGAAGCAGGAAACGCCCATGAGGAGGATGATGAGCCATCTGGACACGTCAGCCAAAAAATAAGCCTGAAGCCAAATGACAAGGTCAACGAATGTGATATAGGCGCTTAAGAACAGAAACAGACAGATCGGGGTAAAAAACAGGACCCGGACCAAAGGGTGGCTTTCCGTCAGGATGTGCCGCATCACTCCTCCACGTGGAGACATCTTGATCGTAAATCTGACAGCGAGGATGATGAGGAAGAAGATCGGGATGGCTGTGAGGATACTCACCCATCCGTCACGTCCTGCAGCCTGAAGGATATCGGGTATGAGCATCACATGACTCAGCAAGCCGGTCGAGAGGATGATCAATAAGCTTAATTGTCTGGGTATGAGTACGGGTTGTAGTTTGATCATGGCTGCCTCCGGAATCTTGGTTGTTTTATCAAGTTTCCCCAGCAGGAAAGAAACGATTCCTTTAAACCATAAAAACGCGAGTGATAAGATTCTGACTTGTCTTTTCATATCGAAGTGCTTACAGGCGCATGAACAACAAAAAGGACCAGCTCTAAGGCTGATCCTTGGTCATTATTGTGCTTTCACTTCGTCAGAACTTTTCCCATTAAGGAAGTCCTGAAGCGCTTTTGAATTCGTTTCGAAATTGACCTCCATCACATTCCCGACTCCGCTATAATCCGCGAACGTATAAGTGCCTTCGAGAGGAAGCGTGAGTTTGTCGATTTCCTTGTCGCTGCCCATCACCACATCTTTGACAATCGAAATCTGATCCATTTTGGACATATTCGTCTGGATATATGGCTGTACAGAACCCGCAAGTTTAGGAAGCTTGGTCACTCCCCCTATGGAAAGGACTTCATCCTTCAGTGCTGAAATGACTTCCTGCTGACGCTCCACCCGTCCGAAATCCGATTTGGCATCATAGCGGAACCTGGCATAGCCCAACAGCTCCTTGCCATTCAATTTCTGGACGCCAGGTTCAAGTGACACACCGATGTTTTTGGACATGGCATGCTCGACATTCATCTCGATCCCATCCGGTGCAAGGATATCAACCGATTTCTCAAATCCTTTGAAATCTGCAACCATATAATATTGAACGTCGATTCCGAAGTTTTCTTTGATGGTCTGTCGGAGAAGTTCCGGTCCTCCAAGATAGAACGCCGTATTCAGCTTGTACCCCTTATACCCAGGTATCTGTACGTACATATCCCTCATCAGGGACACGATTTTTGTTTCATTGGTTTTCGGATCGACTTGAGCGATCATCATGGAATCAGTGCGGGACTTTTCTTCACCCCTGCTGTCAACGCCGAGCAATAGGATATTGATCCGGCCATTCTCGTCTTTTACGCCATTGAACTCGTAATTCTCGTCTATTTGATCTCCGCCGGCCGCTTTATACCCACTGTAGAACTGTACAGCTGAGTATCCAACGACGGCTAGGATGATGATCAGTAAAAATAATATGATCTTTCTTCCGCGTTTTTTCTTCTTCGTTTTGCGATTGATTCGCGAATCCATTTCCTCACCTACTTTTGTGACTTTCAATTACAGATGCTGGATGTCTGAATGATAATATAGGAGATTCAAATCTACAATCCTTAGTTAATGGATACTCTAGCAGATTTCCCCACCAAAATGTTCAGTCGAACTCCTATTCTATCATAAAGAATTGGAAAAGTAAGTATGATATTAGTACTTTTTCTTCAGGAATTCATACCCTTCCAGCTTTCATTCTCTGTTTTGAAAGCCCGCACGTTGGTTGTGTACAACTTGTGACAGAGGGCAGAAGGCTCATGATTTTCTTTTGAAGAAACCATACACAAAATGAGCGATGGTCAGATTGAGGATGGCGGATAGACAAAACATCGCAAAAGAAGGGCGGCTTTCGATGGATTGCATGATCAACGGACAGAGTAAGCCGTAAACGCACAAGAAAACTACTGCCGCCCCTTCCGCTCTCCATTTGCTGAAGATACCCCCAAACAGCCATACGGCTCCCAATAAAAAGGCGATATGTGTGAACGATGAAGGCACAGGACCATTCATAGCCAGGAGACTCATACCTGCGACGATTGCGACCAGGACCCCTCTGTATGTACCAAGGAAGGAAGCGGCAAGGAGTGGCGGCAGACTGATGAGGGTCAAATGAATATTGATAAGGTGGATATCCATTAGTCCTGCAGGAATTGCCAGCAGCATAAAGAAAATAAAGATGGCATGCTTATTCATACGTAGTCCCTCCAGTCAAATAGCGTGTCGACCACAGCAAATTCCATTCACTTCTCTTCCCCTCTTTTTTGGTTTTTATAGTTTTGGACTGCCTGCCTGGTCACCTCATGGACCCCCCGGCCAATGAGTTTCCCGATTTTCGTTACAGGGCCTGCGAACGGATCCTTCTCCCCGTTTTGAGTAGAAGCGATGAGGATGCTGTCCGTCGGTGTCCCCGTTGCGCTTCCACCTGTACGCGGATCCGTTATCCCTTCATCAAGGAGCGCTTTGACTTTTGCTTCCGTGGATGTTACCAACGCTTCAATAAATGCTTCATCCGTCAGATTCCCTTCAATGAAAACCCACAGGTTGATGGTACCTGGAGCCTGGTCGGACGGGTGGAGATAGCTTGTCGAAACATCAATGGCGTTACCCGTACCTGCCGTGACGACGACGAACACCGCCTTATCCCCATCTTCGTATCGTCCATGGGCTGCCAGTGACAGGTCCAATGCCGTCATCATGCCGACGGTTCGTGACGGTTCGAGATCATGTTCTTGAATGAACCTGCGCATGTCCCCTGCATAATCCACATGGTCATAGGTCGGTGAGACCCTCCGATTGACAAAATCGGCATACCAACCGATGCCTGCCCCGCTCACTCCTGAAGACATGCATTTCAAGTGGGCCGGGGCTGCATAATGAATCACATTTTCTCCTATGGAGAGATGATGCGCATCCATCTTGGCATGGGCAGTTGCTTCTGCCTCGGGGATGATCATCATTTGAGGTTTGGCCACACTCGGGTGGGCTTGCTTTTGCACCTTTGTGTGGTATACGGATTCGATGTTTTCTTCTTTGAGCACTTCTTCAGGAAGATGGATGGTTTTCGTTTTACCGTCTTCAAGCAATAAAAGCCGGTCGCAGTATAGACTGGCCAGATTAAGATCGTGGAAGATGGAGATCACCGTCAGACCATCTTCAAGGGTTTGCTTTTTAATGAGGTCGAGCAGGGATTTCTGATAGGATAGATCAAGATGATTGGTGGGCTCATCCAGGAGCAATAATTTTGGCTCCTGGGCAAGGGCTTGTGCAAGGAAGACCCGCTGCCTTTCCCCTCCAGAGAGCTCATGAAGGTATTTGTCCTTGAACACCCCAACCCCTGTCTGATCCATGACGCGTTCCACCACTTCTTCGTCATATTCGGAAACCGTCTTGAGGAAGCCTTTTTGATGGGCATACCGGCCAAGCATGACGGTTTCCTTCACCTGGTAAGAAAAAGTGTCTCCCGAAAGCTGGGGAAGGACGGCTACTATGCGGGCAAGCTCCTTGGCGTTGTATGCATCTATGGATTTTCCGGCAATCTCGATTTTCCCGTCCAGCAACGGAAGAAGACCCGTCATGGCTTTCAATAGCGTCGTCTTACCGCTGCCATTGGGGCCGAGTATACCAAAGAATTCCGATTCCCCGATGGAGAAGCTGATATCGTCGACGACCTTTCTTCCTTCATATCCGACCGATACGCGGTCTGCCTCCATCATATGGACGCCCTCCTTTTCTTCAGAAGAATATAAGCAAATATCGGGGCCCCCACCAGAGAAGTGATGACTCCGATCGGCAGCTCAGTCGGGGCGATGATGGTCCTCGATACAAGATCAGCCAGCACGAGGAAACCTCCACCCGTAAGGACGGATAATGGCAGGAGATGAACATGATCATGACCGACGATCCTGCGAAGGAAATGAGGCACCACCAACCCGACAAACCCGATCGTACCGGAAACGGCTACAGCCGCCCCTGTTAGTATGCTTCCGGAGATGAGGATCAAGAGCTTCCTTTTTTGGACCGATATCCCGATGTAGCGTGCCTGATCCTCCCCGAAACTCATCCCGTTCAACTCTTTGGCATTGAGCAGCAGCAAAAGGACGCCGACCACGAAGAATGGCAGAACGATCCCCACATACTCCCAGCCTCTCATGGACACGCTTCCGAGCAGCCATCCGATGATTTGTCTCAATTCCTCCCCTGTGAGAGCAATCATAAGGGAGATGAAAGACCCCAGGAACGAACTGAAGATGATGCCGGTGAGGATGATGGTCTCCACCTTCATCGTCCTTTCGACCTTTTGAGCAAACCACAGGACGATAAAAATGGTCGCGATGGAAAACAGGATGCTTAGAAATGGAAGGGTGAATGGGCCGATGAACGGGATTGTCAAATGGAAGAATAGCGTGACCACTGCCCCCACTGATGCACCGGAAGAAACGCCCAGCGTGTATGGATCGGCCAGGGGATTCCGCAAGAGACCTTGAAAAGAAGCTCCCGCAATAGCAAGGGAGCTTCCTACAATCATGGCCAACAGGACTCTTGGAAGCCTGATGGAATATACGATATTAATGAACATCTGATCTACCTCTGGAGGAACATCTCTGCCAGTCATTTTCGCCCCGATGATCTGGATGATATCCAAGAACGGGACGCGGATAGTACCGACCGAGATGGCGACCAATACAGAAATGATAAGGAATGCAAATGACGCAGCGTAACTGATCCAAATTTTATTCGTTGAATAGCTCCGGATAGACCGCTTTGGCAATTTCCTCTACTCCTTCTACGATCCTTGGACCTGAACGGGTCACAAGATCGGTGTTCACATCATGCACTTCTTTATCCTTGACGGCTTGTACGTCCTTCCATGCGCTGCGGTCTAGGACTTGTTGGACGGCTTGCTCACCGTAAGTCGTGATGATGACGTCAGGATTTTTTGCGAGTACGTCTTCTTCACTCACTTTGATCCAGCCTTCTTGATCTCCCATTACATTATCGGCATTGATGGTCGCAAGCATTTCATCCACGAAGGTATTCTTCCCGGTGGAATAGATTTCAGGCTCTCCGGACACTTCCACATATACGCTTTTTTTCTCTTTTACAGAAGCGGTTTTTTCTTTAATGGAGTCGATCCCGTCTTTCATGTCTGAAACGACCTTTTCCGCCTCTACATTCTTTCCGACAAGCTTCCCGATATTCTCGATTGTTGTATAAACTTTATCAAAGCTCGACGCATCACGCACAACATATACAGGAATACCAGAATCCCTGATTTGATCAAGACCGGCTTTGGCTGATACAGCCGTGGATTCATGGGCAAGGACCAGGTCCGGTTTCATCCCTACGATCTTCTCGACGTTGAATTCCATTCCGCCGATCTTCTCGATATCTGCCGCTTCCTCAGGATAGTTATCAAAATCGGTCACTCCGACGACGCTGTCCCCAAGTCCCAATTCAAAAAGGATTTCCGTATTACTTGGGATCAGGGTGACAATCTTTTCAGGTGCTTTCTCAAGGGTGATATCATCCCCGAGTGCATCCTCTACCGTGACGGGTTTGGATGCTGATTCACTGCTTTTTTCAGAGGGTTTTTCCTCTGCTTTGTTATCTGTCGTTCCACATGCTGTCAATAATCCAAGCGCTAGGAACAGGGCTAATACGATCTTGATTGAATGTTTCAATCGTTTCTCCTCCTTATTCGTTCCAGGCGAAAGAAAAACATCCCTGCAACAGGGATGTTAGTGTAAAATGCATCAAGCACCGTACACCCTTCTATCCGCGTAGACGGTGTGATCAGAACATGGGCAGGTCTCCTGGCTCATGAATATGCGCTCCCTCGCCTTCCCATTTCTCAGAAACAGTGGCGTTGAAGGAGCAAACCCATTTACAGTGGCGGGACCGCGCCGGAGTTGAACCGGCTTCCCTATTATGAGGCGTCGAGCGCCTCACCCATGATCGTTATGTAAGATTATCCACTCAGAATTATACACAAGTTTACAAGGATAGTGAATCTTTTTTCACATCCAGCATGTCGAATGCCGTCTTCGAAGGGCTTTGAGAATCCATTCATGATATAATGGACCATATTGAGAGATTCATCGGCCCAGCGCGTCAACATGATAAGGAGTTTTTTTATGTCAATTCGATATGCATTGCTCGGTTTATTGGCCAAGCAACCTCAGACGGGCTATGACCTGTTCCATACATTCAAAACACAGCAAATCTACTATTGGAGCTCTACCCACTCCCAGGTTTACAAGGAACTCGGGAAGATGGAAGAAGAACATCTGACCACTCATGATATCGTCTATCAGGAAGGCAGCCCCAATAAGAAGGTATACACGATCACCCCTGATGGAGAACGCCACCTGATCGAATGGATGATCCATACCAAGAGCAAACCAGCCAAGATCAAGGATGAGTTCCTGATCAAGACTTCTGCCTTTCACGTTATTTCAAAAGAAGAAGCCATCTCTCTCCTTCATCGGATGAAGGCGCACAACGAAATGGTGGTCACCGGGACCGGGCAGTGGAAGGAACAGACGTTTCAAGGCAAAAAGCCCGGGTATGAGCAGGTTGGAGAATATTTGACTGCGGAGTATGGAATCAGGTACGCGCAAATGTATGTCGATTGGTGTGACTGGGCGATAAAGGAGATTCAATCTCTTCCTGAAAATACGGAATCTTGACAACTACTATGAATTGGAGGACGAATTGATGGGTGCACATACACATTTGGCAACATTCGCAGGCGGATGCTTCTGGTGCATGGTGAAGCCTTTTGATGAGCTGCCGGGTATACACGGAATCGTTTCCGGCTACACGGGAGGGCACATCAAGGACCCGGCTTATAAAGAAGTGAAAGAAGGAAACAGCGGTCACTATGAAGCGGTTCAGATCACATATGATCCCGAGCTCTTCCCTTACGAACGGCTGCTGGAGTTATATTGGCCACAAATCGATCCAACGGATGATGGCGGCCAATTCCAGGACCGTGGTGATCAATACCGCACGGCCATCTTTTATCATGATGAAGATCAGCGGATTGCAGCAGAAGCCACAAAAAAAGAGATCGAAGAAAGCGGCCGGTTTAAACAACCCATCGTGACGGCGATTCTCCCTGCTTCCACTTTTTATCCTGCTGAAGACTATCACCAGGACTTCTATAAAACAAATCCGGATGAATACAAGAAAGACCGTTCCAAGTCCGGGAGGGACGAATTCATCGAGGAAAACTGGAAAGAATGATCACAAAAAGGCCGCGTGGGTGTAAACATCCACGCGGCCTTTTATTATCCAGTGGCTCTTCCATCTTTCGCTTGTTCCTCGAGGATCAGCTCTGCCGTCAGTTGTCCTGACAAAGAAACCATCGGGACCCCTCCACCTGGATGGGTCGATCCCCCCACAAAATATACATTGGACAAGATCCGGCTTTTATTCGGAACCTTGAAGCCTCCATTCAATTTCCGATCCGTCACCGTTCCATAGATCGAACCGCCATTCGACCCATAAAGCTTCTGAATATCATTCGGTGTAAAGGTGTATTCAAACTCGATGTGTTCCCTGAGCCCTTCCACACCCATGCGCTCCAGCTTGTTCAGGATCACTTCCCTGTATGCTTCTTCATGCCGGCTCCAGTCTTCTCCTTTTTTCAATGGAGGCACATGTGTGAGGATGAATAGATTCTCTTTTCCCGCAGGTGCCTGAGAAGGATCCGTTTTTGATGAGATCCCGATATAGACCGTGGGATCATCCGCCATTTTCTTTTCTTCGAAGATCTGATGAAATTCTTTCTTCGGGTCTTCACTGAAGAAGAAGTTATGATGAGAGAGATGGTCATACGTCTTGTCTACGCCAAGGAGCATCACCAGGCCAGATACGGATGGTGCATACTTGCTCAGCTGCTCCACTTCCGTTTTCGCTTCAGGCAGCTCACCGAGAAGTGACTGATAGGCTGGGATCGCCTCGAGATTGGAGATGACGAGTTCTGCAGGAACCACCTCACCAAGCTTCGTTCGTACACCCTCTGCGCGGCTACCCGTCGTCACGATATCCTCCACCTCACAACGAAGCCTCACGTCGACACCAAGCTCACCGAGGAGTTTCTCCATCGCTTCTGCGATTTTATACATCCCGCCTTTGACGTAATGCACACCGATCCCCAATTGAACGTGAGTCAATTGGGACATGATCGCAGGGGATTGATACGGAGATGACCCTACATACATGATCAAGAAATTGAACAGCTGCCTCAGATGTTTATCCTTGATGAACTTGCGGGTGGCGGCATCCATCGACTTCATGGGATCCATCTGGAGAAGTTCCTTCACCCCGTGCATCATCCGCAGATCCTGAAGACCGCTGATGCTTTTTTTGTAGAAGCTTTTCATCGTCAACTCATACATCTTACTGCCATAGGAGAGGTATTGAAACAGCTGCTCGGCATCTTCAGGGGACTGCTTTTTGATCTCAGCAAGCAGGGTGGGCAGATCCGCTGACAAATCGATGACCTTCCCATCTTCAAAAAATGTCCTCCAGCCCGGATCGACCCTGACGATTTCAATATAATCATGCACATCACGATCCGCATGGGCAAACACCTTTTCCAAGACCCACGGCATGGTGAGGATCGATGGACCCGTGTCAAAGGTGAATCCTTTCCCATTCCGCTGGTTGAGTTTCCCACCAAGCCTCTCCCCTTTCTCCAAGATGGTCACCGCATGTCCTTCCGCCGCCAATCTGATGGCCGCAGACATCCCTGCAATACCTCCACCGACAATGACTACTTTCCTCTTCATACTTCTTCCTCCTTCAATATCAGGTTTATCCGCTACCCATTCTAGCCAGTTTTCACAGAATCTAATCGACTAAAGGTATGGAGACGAGCGTTCATGACTAAAATGGCAGTAAAAATGACTGATAGAGGTGTATGAAATGATACTTTGGATCACTGCCATTCTTCTGACGTTCGTCTTATTCCCAAAGGTTCACCGATTGAAGAAGGAAATTCATGTCCAAAAAGCATTTCTTGTAAAAAAATGTTCTGTCATCATACCTGCACGGAATGAGGAACACACCATAAGCAGGCTTCTTGAAAGCCTCTCGACACAACTGGCCACCCCCTTTGAAGTGATCGTCGTAAATGATGGATCAACGGACAGGACGAAAGAGGTGGCAAGTTCTTATGGGGTACAGATCGTAGATGCCCCCCCTCCACCTGAAGGGTGGGCAGGTAAAACGTGGGCGTGTTGGAACGGGGCAAAGGTCGCGCGTGGAGATACCCTGATATTCTTGGATAGCGATACATGGCTCGGGAGTTCGGGACTTCTCAAACTTTGTGAGGCATATGAAGAACAACATTCCTCCGGCATCCTCACGATCCAGCCTTATCACGTAATGAAGCACAGTCATGAACCGTTCTCCCTTTTCTTCCAGCTCATCATCATGGCCTCTGTTCATTTCCTGGGCAGGGCTCGTGGCGGCTACGGTCAGTGCATGATCTGTTCAAGGGAAAGCTATGAACGACTAGGTGGTCATGAAGACATGAGACAGGAGGTGGTCGAGCATTACTCGTTCGCCAAGAAGGCTTCAGGAAGCGGAGAGAGGGTGCGTGCGCTGAGTGGTAAAGGAGCGGTCAACATGAGGATGTATGAAGGCGGGATCAAGGAGCTGATTGCAGGTTGGTCCAAAAGCTTCGCTTCCGGAGCGAAATCGGGACAACCACTTGCGACGATAGTCACATGCGTGTGGATCGGCACCATGGTGTCCCTGCTTGCCCAAGGTTTCGACCGGGTGATGGAAGCCCCTTATGTTTATATAGGAGGATATGGAATCCTCGCTTTGCAGCTATATTTGATTGCCAGGATGATCGGAAACTTTTCATTATTGGATACTCTTCTATTTCCGGTGCATCTACTATTCTTCCTCCTTGTGTTCACCCACTCATTCCTGCAGACGTTTCTGAAGAGGAAGGTTAAATGGAAAGGACGGTATATTGTCCTTGATAAAGGGAAGGACGAAAAAATGAAATGATCCTTTACTATATCTTGGCGTGGGTGGGCATCCACCTCTTGTCGGCTTATGGCTGTTCACGCCTGAAGGAGAGGACCCTCCTTCGCCTTACACTTATATTCAAACCGAGGGATTTCGAAGGAGCCGGGTGGTTCAAGGTCTTGGCGGTGCGGAGGTGGAAAAGCTGGTTCCCTGATGCAGGGGGATGGTTCCGTAACGGGATCTCAAAGAAAGAAATCGGCCTCAACTGTCATGGCGGCAGGACTCGCTTCCTCGCCGAATTGAACCGGGCAGAGCTGTGCCATTGGCTCCAGCTTATCCCCTCCCCATTTTTCATCCTGTTCGGCGGAGGGGGGGTCGGCTGGTGGATGGGGGCATACGGGATCGCATTCAACCTGCCTCTGATCCTGATTCAACGGTATAATCGAAAGAGGCTATTGGGGATCATGCGGGGTGATGAACCGATCATGCATAGTTCCCTTGGAGTTGTGCACCTTAAGCATAAGGACCGGGGAAGTCCTCCACCATGAAACGCCATCAATCGCTCGACCTCCCCGGTTCTTTCTCCCTCTCCATGAAGTGAAATACCTCCGTCGCCGGAAATCTTCCGACGATTTTTTTTATGCGGAGCGTTTCTCCCTTCAGCCACTTTGAAAAATCGATGGCCACACCCCGGGATCCGCTCCCCAAGCCCACTACGGCCGATAGGTTTCTGCAGTCGAATGCTACCGTATGGATTGTCCCGTTCCACTGCTCATAGTCTTTTTTAAAGATCCTGCTCTCTTCATGATGAAAGCTTTCGAATCCCCCTATTAGAGTAATGGGACCTTCCATCATGTCATTCAAATGCCCCAACCGCTCTTTGGACTCAGAGATGTGAAAACGGTTCTCCGCCAGAAGATCAGGGGATTGAAAATGATTGGCACAGACAAGACTGAAATCGGATTGATAGGATTGCACACCTCTCGGGCTTGCTTCCACAACTGCCGATTTCCCCCTTCGATCATGGATGGAATAATTGAAGCTTTGACGGTGGGGAAGTTCCCTGAGGAGTGAGACCGCTTCTTCCGTTGTGGCGCATGTATCAAGGACCATTCTCGCTAATGTCGTACATATGAGGCCTTTCCCTGGATTCACGCGATTGACGAAATGAAAGCCCAGGGCGAGACCTTCTTCATTCAGGCCGTCGATACGGCCGATCCCCCTGCCCGAAAATCCGATGCTCGAATAGGCTCCTTCTGTTTGAGTCAAGAGCAACCTCCCTTCATAGGTTTTCGGATGAAAATCATAGTTGCGGACATAGATCCCGTCTTTTGCCAGTGCCGAACATCCGGATACGGGCCAGTCTGCCTGATATCCTGAATACTCATGGACCGTTTCTTCCAATGACCAACCGATTCCTTCGGCAAACCCGTTGATTTCCTCCCACAAAGAAGGATCATACTGCATGTAGAGATTCCTCACCTCAGACAGTTCTGTCGCATAGGAATTCCGGGACTTCTTCCTTCTCTCCAGATGGAAAGCGTAAAGGGGGGATTCTTTCAATTGATTCCCAAGGTCCACTCCCACTGCATAGGGCGTCCCTCTTGAACCAATGACACTTGCTTTGACCAATTGCATACAGGTCGCCTTCCTTTCATATGGGCTTCACCAGTCTCAGGAAATGCAGGATCCATTCGTTGAACCCCCTACGGACGTCAATGTAAAAAAAGGAGCGGGGAATTTGCCGCTCCTTTTCCGTCAATCTTTTTTCAAATAGGTCCAGCCATCTTCCTGATAGATCTTGCCTTCTTTCATCATCATGCCCAGTGCCCGCTTAAATGATGCCTTACTCATATTGAAACGATCCTTGATCTCATCAGGAAGGCTTTTATCCCAATAAGGCATGGAGCCGTTACGTTCAAGGAGGTATTCGAAGATGATCTCGGCATCATCAGACATCTTATCCTGCTTTAATGGAAGGAAAGATACATTGAGGGAACCATCTTCTTTCACATCGATGACCCTCCCTTCGACCATTTGACCGAGGCGCGGTTCTTCGCGACGCTCATTTTCATGGACGAAGCAGCGATAGCCCTGCTCCGACAAGAAGAATGTGCCCACTCGTAAGAGGCGGTAAACCCTTCCCTGGATGCTGGCCTTGTTCATTTCGGAAGACGCTCTTCTAGCCACCTGTTCAATGATGTTCTCCGTTGCCAGACGGCCATATAGCCTGTCCTGCTTATCGCGGTTCAGGGTCATGAACAGCTGATCTCCCGGTTCCGGCCACAGTGAAAAGAATTTCGGTAGATCGTCACCTGAAACCAGGATATCCTTTGGAAGACCGATATTGACGAATACACCGAGATCCTCATGCTTATCCACTACTTCTGCCCAACCGTAATATCCCACCTGGATTTTAGGAATACGCATCGTCGCAGCCAGTCTTACTTCTTTATCATGATAAAGGAACACAGTTACCGCATCCCCTTCTTGAAGTTCTTCGGTCATTTCAGAGTGGTGAAGCAGCACTCGATTTTCACCATCGGTTAAAAAGAATCCGTATGGCATTTCCTGGTCGGCTGTCAGCTCCGCTACCACGCCCGGTTTTAATGAAGACATTGTATTTCCTCCTGCCGTTAACAAGTATTAAATAATCGTATTCCCTAAATATAGCCTGTTTCCTATCTTATGTATAGGGCGAGCGACCATTTAGGAATAAAGAATCAATTTAGAAAAGAGTGAAAAAAAGAACATTTAACACATATATTGACCCATTTCGAATGATTTTGATATGATTCATCTATTCTGATTATAATAAAATACATGAACCCTTGTATAAGTTCAAGAATATGGCTTGAACGTTTCTACCAGCTACCCTAAATGGCTTGTCTACAAGAAGATGAATGTTTTCATATACATTCCTTTTGTAGAGTAAACTCTGGTCTGGGGCCGGGGTTTTTTTATTGTTCTCATCCTAGGAGGGTTATTATGAAAGCATTCTTCAAATTTGAAGAACGTGGTACAAACTACCGTAAAGAAACATTGGCAGGCATTACAACCTTCCTATCCATGGCATATATTCTGGTTGTCAATCCGATTATATTAAGCCAGACAGGCATGGACAAAGGTGCCCTTTTCACCGCTACTGCGCTCTCTGCCATCGTGGGTTCGCTCCTGATCGGACTGTTGGCTAACTTCCCTGTTGGGATTGCACCAAGTATGGGGCTCAACTCCTTCTTCACGTTTTCTGTCTGTATCGGAATGGGTGTCCCTTGGGAAACAGCACTGACCGGTGTCTTCATTGCCGGCATCATCTTCATGATCCTGAGCTTGATGAAAATACGCGAAAAAATCATCAACGTCATCCCATCCGATCTGAAATTCGCTATTGCCGGGGGTATCGGATTCTTCGTTGCCTTCATCGGTTTTAAAAATGCCGGGCTGATCCAGGCGAATGCAGATACCATTGTGTCTATAGGAAACCTCGGGGCACCGGGAGCACTGCTCGCTGTCTTTGGCTTTATCGTCACTTTGATGCTCCTTGTGAAAGGCATCAAGGGAGGGATTTTCTACGGGATGGTGATCACGACCATCCTCGGCATGATTGTCGGACAAATCGACGTGCCTCATTCCGTCGTTGGAGCGGTACCGAGTCTTTCACCTACCTTCGGCGTCGTGTTCAGTCACCTCGGCGATATCTTCTCACTGAAGATCTTCGCCGTCATCTTCACCTTCCTATTCGTGGCGTTCTTCGACACAGCCGGTGCTTTGATTGCCGTCGCAAGTCAAGCAGGTTTGATGAAGGACAACCAGATACCGAATGCCGGACGCGCCCTGCTGGCTGATTCCGCCTCTGGTGTTGCCGGATCCATCTTCGGGACTTCCACAACGGCATCTTTTGTAGAATCATCTGCAGGAGTTGCTGTAGGAGGGAGAACGGGCTTCACTTCCGTGATCATTGCTCTTGGATTTGCAGTTGCCCTGTTCTTCTCGCCGATCCTCTCGGTGATCACACCAGAAGTGACTGCGCCCGCCCTCATCATTGTCGGTGCCTTGATGGCAACGGAAGTCCGACACATCAACTGGGGCAAGCTCGAAATCTTCATCCCGTCCTTCCTAACCATTATCATGATGCCACTCACTTCAAGCGTCGCGACAGGTATTGCTGCAGGATTCGTCCTGTATCCCTTCGCCATGATCGCATCGAAAAAGGCCAGGGAAGTTCATCCGATCATGTATGTACTGGCGGCACTGTTCATCTTATTCTTCGCCGTCTCATGAATAAAGAAAGAGGACCGGAATCTCATCCGGTCCTCTTTCTTTTATTAGTTGCGATTCGGGAATACGCTTCGGATCATGCCACTGATTTCTTCTCCGAGGCCTTCGATCGGCTGACCGTTCTTCACCTTGCCGGAATAATCCTTCATGCGGTCAACGAATGCAGGGTTGGTTGAAATGTAGACGTTATGGATGCTTCCATTTGTTTCCTTCACTTGCTTCGTGATCTTGTCTTCAAGGTCCTTGCTCAATTTTCCATTATCAAGGACTGCCGCTACATAGGCATTATGGTCGGTCGCCATGACATAGGAGCTCTTTACGTTATCAAGGTTGGCAACTTTATTGGCCGCCTCCTCAGAGATGGAGTAGTTCCCATCATTCATCATTCCATCATTCATTTGATTGTTGTTATAGTCACGTTCGGCCTGGTTGTCATAGTTCACGTTTTGAAGGTTGTCATTCATACCTTCTTTATCTGTGCCGTTTTTTGAAGCACATCCAGCTGCTGCTGCGGAGATCATCAAGATCGATGCTCCCGTAAGGATCAATTTTTTCATTTTTCTTTCCTCCTAGTTCGTATTCCTCCTTACTATCCCCGATCGTGAACATCCTATTCATACAAAAAGCGATCCTGGGTTTATGGCCCAGGATCGCTTTCATTTCATCCATTTGATCGTTTATACTGATACCTTTTCCATTGAAATCGAATGAAGCAACCGATGCAGAAGCCCAGCAATGCCACGGCAGCCGATACGAATACCAGAGCGGTGAACACGACCGAAGCGACCGACCACCCTGCAAGGGAGGATGTGTAGCCCGCAGCCAGACAAATCACTGCAATCGTACTGTTGAACCTTTGTTGGTCTGCGTCCTCCTGAATATAGCTGGAGGCATCTTTTCTTAAAAACGCCCTGCCCGCTTTTACGATCGGATTGAACCCTAAAAAGGCACCACAGGCATTGGCTGCCAATGGGACCAGAAGGAAATGCTCCACCTGAAAGAACCAGAAGCTGAGAACAAAAAGGATGAT
Source organism: Rossellomorea marisflavi (assembly GCF_001274775.1). Classification (GTDB taxonomy): domain Bacteria; phylum Bacillota; class Bacilli; order Bacillales; family Bacillaceae_B; genus Rossellomorea; species Rossellomorea marisflavi. Next base: position 845,742 of record NZ_LGUE01000001.1, on the reverse strand, counting down.
GCTCCACTGATTCAACTGGACAAGAGGTTTGGGAATCGTTTTCGGTTTCATATACAAATCCGACCTTTCCGATTTGTTTTGTTACTTATCATACATCGTGGCTAAAGAAATAGCAAAACTTTTATTCCATCTCTCAACTCACTCATCCCTTGGCAAATCACTTGGGAGTAAAACTGCATGAATGGCCAAAAGAGCCGACTTCCCTATCTTTTTGAGTCTTATGCATGGTATAATCTTTTAGATTGAGTATTAGGAGGGTTTCATACATGATCCAAGTATCAGATGTAAGTTTGCGTTTCGGCGACCGAAAATTATTCGAGGACGTCAATATAAAATTCACACCGGGGAACTGTTACGGCTTGATCGGTGCAAACGGTGCCGGCAAGTCCACATTCTTAAAAATATTATCAGGAGAGATCGAATCCCAAACCGGCCATGTTTCCATGGGGTCAGGTGAGCGACTCGCTGTCTTGAAACAGAATCACTTTGAATATGAAGAACATGAAGTCCTGAAAGTAGTCATCATGGGACATAGCCGCCTTTATGAAGTAATGCAGGAAAAAGACGCCATTTATATGAAAGAGGACTTCTCTGATGAAGATGGCATGAAAGCAGCGGAACTTGAAGGTGAGTTTGCAGAATTGAATGGGTGGGAAGCCGAGTCAGAAGCCGCGATCCTCCTAAAGGGTCTTGGAATCGGTGAAAACCTCCATACAAAGCTGATGTCGGAGCTTACCGGTGGAGAAAAAGTAAAAGTACTCCTTGCACAGGCACTATTCGGCAAACCCGATGTCCTGCTTCTTGATGAGCCGACGAATAACCTTGACCTTCAAGCAATCCAGTGGCTCGAAGACTTCTTGATCAATTTCGAGAACACCGTCATCGTCGTATCCCATGACCGTCACTTCCTGAATAAAGTATGTACGCATATTGCGGACCTTGATTTCAGCAAGATCCAGATTTATGTGGGGAACTATGACTTCTGGTATGAGTCCAGCCAGCTCGCTCTAAAGATGGCACAGGATCAAAATAAGAAAAAAGAAGAGAAAATCAAAGAGCTCCAGGCTTTCGTTGCGCGTTTCAGTGCCAACGCATCCAAGTCGAAACAGGCGACTTCCCGTAAAAAATCCCTTGAGAAAATCAGCCTTGATGATATCAAGCCAAGCTCAAGGCGCTACCCTTACGTTCACTTCCAAACCGGACGTGAAATCGGAAATGACGTCCTTCGCGTAGAAGGCCTCAGCAAAACGATTGATGGCGTGAAGGTACTGAACAATGTCAGCTTCATCATGAACAAGGAAGATAAGATTGCCCTTGTCGGTAAGAATGAAATTGCCAAAACAACCCTTTTCAAAATCCTCGCTGGAGAGATGGAGCCGGATAGCGGTTCTTTCAAATGGGGTGTCACAACGAGTCAGGCATACTTCCCGAACGATAACTCGAAGTACTTCCAAGGTAGCGAACAGACCCTTGTCGACTGGCTTCGTCAATATTCACCAGATGATGAGAGCGAAACGTTCCTGCGCGGATTCCTTGGCCGCATGCTCTTCTCCGGAGAAGAAGTATTGAAAAAACCGAGCGTGCTTTCCGGAGGGGAAAAAGTACGCTGTATGCTGTCGAAGATGATGCTCAGCTCATCGAACGTGCTTATGCTCGATGAACCGACGAATCACTTGGACCTTGAATCCATCACTGCCCTCAATAATGGGTTGATCAATTTCAAAGGCGCCATGATTTTCGCTTCCCATGACCATCAGTTCGTCCAAACGATCGCAAACCGCATCATTGAACTTACCGATGAGGGACTAATCGACAAAGAATCTTCTTATGATGAATTCCTTGAAATGAGAGCGGCACAAAAAGCCTGATAAAATAAAAGCCTCGCCGGAAGCATCAAGTTTCCGGCGAGGCTTTTTTCATGTCTTTTTTGCAAGGAATGCTTTGATCTGGAAATAACTGATTTCATCAGGTAGGAGCTCTTTGATAGGCTTGAGTTTATCCGAGCCTGCCTCTTTCACTGCCCCCCTGATCAACCCTTCCTCCTCTTCTGAAAACAAGCGCGTCCAATCCTTTCCTACCCCTTCTTCGTAGGCACGGGCGATATGATTCTCAATCGTCGTCGAACTCATACCTCTACGTGATGCAATCTGCTTTGGGTCGTATCCTTCCATGAACAGCTGATAGCTCACGATATGTGAAGGCCCCTCTTCTTCCATCCATTCTCCGGGCTCTTCCTCCATGACTGCCCTCTCCTCAAAGTCTGCAATTCCTTTCAGGAACGCATCTCCATATTTAACGAGCTTATTCTGTCCCACTCCGCTCACATCGAGGAATTCATCCCTTGATTTAGGGCGCTTATCGCTCATGTCATGAAGCGTCTTGTCCGAGAAGATGACAAATGGCGGAACCCCAGCTCCTTCTGCCAATTCTTTCCGGATTTGACGTAGTGATTCGAAGAGGGGATCTTCCTTCTGGATGACCCTGACCGTGGTCTTTTGAATCTTCCTTGAAATCGACCGCTGCCCCAACAGGACCTCTTTTCCCTTTGAAGACACTTTAAGGATGGGGTAGCTCCCCCCTTCTACCGCAATCACCCCTTCGGCGATCAGATACTCAATGAAAAGGGAGACATCTTTTTGCGATTGGTCTTTCATGAGTCCGTATGTGGAAAGCTGATCAAAACGCCAATCTTTGATTTTTTTATTCTTTGATCCGGTCAGGACCCCGGCAATCAGGGAGGTACCGAATCGCTCATTCATCCTGAGCATACAGGACAGGACCATCTGAGCTCTGACCGTCACATCTTCCTGTTCACGATCATCAAGGCAGTTGCTGCATTTCCCGCATCTTGCATCACCCTCCTCTCCGAAGTAGGTGAGGATATACTGTTGGAGGCATGATTCAGTGTGGGCAAAATCAATCATCTCCCTGAGCTTTTGCATTTCGTTCATCTGCATGTCGGGTGAAATATTCTGCTCGATGATGTATCGCTGAGTCTGAATATCCTGAGGAGCGAATAGGAGTATGCATTCACTATCGACTCCATCACGACCTGCCCGTCCGGCTTCCTGATAATAGCCTTCCATATTCTTCGGCAGTTGATAGTGGATCACATACCGCACATTCGATTTATTGATGCCCATTCCGAAGGCATTCGTGGCCACCATGATGGAAATCGAGTCGTTCAGGAATGCATCCTGCTGCTCTTCACGGAGACTATCGGACAAACCACCGTGGTATTTGCCGACCGCGATCCCCTTCCGCTCGAGAAGCTGATGCAAAGCTTCGACTTCCTTTCTTGTGGCACAGTAAATGATCCCTGAGTGATCCCTGTTCTTTTTAACATAGTTTTCAACCCATTTTTTTCGATTTTCCCCTTTGACGACTTGGAAGAACAGGTTATCCCGTTCAAATCCCGTCAATACCATATTCTCATCACGAATGTGAAGGTGATGTAGGATATCCTGCTGAACTTGTGGGGTTGCCGTTGCCGTCAAAGCGAGGATAACAGGATTTGTCGGGAGTTGGGTCACAGCCGAGGAGATGTTCATGTAGCTCGGCCTGAAATCGTGTCCCCATTGGGAGAGGCAGTGGGCTTCATCCACCGCTACCAGGGGGATGGGCAAGGTTTGGAGGAATCGAAGGAAACTCCTTGATTCCAATCGCTCTGGTGCGATATAAAGGAGCTTATATTCACCTGCTGACAAGCCAGCCATCGTTTCATCCGTTTCTCTTGCTGTAAGTGTACTGTTTATGTAAGTAGCTGGTATCCCTTGTTGGATAAGGGCATCTACCTGATCCTTCATCAAGGATATCAGCGGTGAAATGACGACGGTCACTCCATCCAGGAGCAGAGACGGGACCTGGTAACAAAGGGACTTCCCTCCTCCAGTCGGCATGATTCCGACGGTGTCTTTTCCGGCTAAAACGTGTCGGACAATTTCATCCTGTCCGGTTCTGAATGAATCATAGCCGAAATACTCTTTTAAAACATTCGTTGCTTGCTGCAAACCTTCGACCTCCTGTCATGATTGTGTTCCCCTAATTGTAAAACAGATTTTCCTATCTGCCAATAAACAGTCCACAGTAAAAATGAACAAGGCGGTCACGGATTTCCGTGATACCGCCTCTCATTCAAAACCACTTGATTTCTTTGGAATCCTTTTTATCTTCGTTCGGTGCCGTCCCTTTCCAGAATTGCTCCCATACGGTACGACGCGTTTCTTCAGGCTTTTTTGTCTCATTCTCTTTTTTCACAGCCACCGTGCTCCCTCCTTGAAGTCAGAATACAATACAGTGTATTCACCTACCCGGAAAAGCGTTTAGCATTTGGGCGGGCAAAAGAAAAAAGAACCGACATTTGTCGGTTCCGATCAGGAAGTCTTCAAGGTAGGGTGGGGATTATCCACAACCTGCAGAACCTTGGTTGACTGTACCATGTCTTCTTTACATAATGGACACTTAGGTGTGTCTTCGCTTTTGAAATTATCTCTCATCCAGCCTTTACAATCTTCAGCGGAACAAGCCCAAATTTTTGTTTCTTCCGTTTTAATTTCTTCCTCAACTTGATTTCTACGACCAAAAGCCATTGAATGTCCTCCTTTAAGATAAGTAGGATTTTCCCGCTAAGCTTTCTAACATGGAAAAAATAAAACTGCTGTAGATGGTAAGGGTTGATGAATATATGCTCTAGGTTCACTTCTATTGTACCATACTTTTACTTTTAAATATAGTGAACACTGCTTCTCCCCCCTAGTATGGATGAAACCCAAGGAAAATATGCAAGATCTCCTCCCTCATTTTATGATGCTATCCAGGGTAATATGCCGATCTCCGGGCAGGATAAAGGGTAAATGAGTGTTGTCAGGGTGATGTGAATCATGTTCAGGAGTAAACAACAGAAACCTTTCGGCAGCGTCCTTTCAGACGCTTTGAATGGGCGAATACAAACCAGCAGCGATCTCGTGTTAAGGCATGTGGTGAAAAGCTCTCAAGCTTTCACCATCGCGTATTTGGAAGACCTTATCGATTCAGAGGCTCTGCATAGTCACATACTGAGGCCGCTTGAAGACTGGCCTGACCCTTTGTCAGACGAAGAAGTCCGTAACGTGATTTCCATCGGTGGGCTTTCAACCACAGAGTCCATCGATGACGCAGTCAGTCACCTTCTCAACGGTGCGGCCATCGTCTTCCAAGAAGAATCAAAATATGCAACGATAGCAGATATCAGTGATCCGGGTACAAGGAGCCTGGAGAAGGCTGAAACCGAATCACTCGTTTTCGGTCCGAAGATTTCATTTACCGAGTCGATATCGCAAAACCTCAATCTGGTCCGGGCCAATGTAAATGACCCCAACTTATGCGTGGAAACCTTCGAAGTCGGCGACCGGCTGAAACGCAAGGTGCAGATGGTCTATATCAGGGACCTTGCCGATGAAGAGAATGTAAATACCTTCCGTCAGCGCATCCGGGACATTGAAGTGGACAGCATTTTGGACTCAACGGTCCTGACCCAGATGATCGAGGATAATTCTTATACGTTTTTCCCACAGTTCCTTACAACGGAACTCCCTGACCGGGTGAGTGTTTCACTTCTGCATGGTAAGGTAGGTGTCCTGGTGGACAGGAGTCCGACGGTCATCATCGGCCCATCCACTTTCCTGAGTTTTTTTGAATCCACTGAAGATATCTATCTACGTTGGAACATGGGGACATTCCTCCGCATTGTCCGTTTCATAGCCATCTTTTTCTCGATCCTGCTTACCCCTGCGTACGTGGCCGTCATTACGTATCATTACGAGGTGATTCCATCCGCACTGCTTGTCTCGCTCGGCCAATCGCGCTCGAACGTCCCCTTCCCTCCCGTCTTTGAAGCGCTGCTATTGGAATTCATCATTGAGTTACTAAGGGAGGCAGGAGCAAGGTTGCCGACCAAAGTGGGTCAGACGATGGGTATCGTCGGAGGGATCGTGATCGGGCAGGCTTCTGTTGAAGCGGGATTTACAAGCAATATCCTGATTATCATCATCGCCATCAGCGCCTTGGGCTCTTTTACCGCTCCAAGCTATGCCATCGGGACGGCTGTCAGGGTGATCCGGTTTCCACTGATCGTCATGGCTGGTCTATACGGAGGGCTGGGGATGATGTTTTGTTTCTGCTTCCTACTCATCCACCTATTAAGGCTTACCACACTGGGACGGCCTTATTTATCACCAGCTTATCCGTTCAGGTACCAGGATCTGAAATACAGTCTCTTCCGTCTCCCCTATCAGTTCCTATCCAAACGACCGGTCACCAATCACCCTAGTGATACAGGACGGATCCCGGAAGAGAAAATCAAACATAAAAAATGAATGCACAACATGAGAGTGGGAAAGGAAGGTCATCATGACAGTCAATCTGAATCCCAAGCCGAAATCGATGATCAATGCCTTTTTGGTCATGTTCATCATCCATACAGCCCAGACCGGCGTAGGTATTGCCGGCCTCCCCCGTGTCGTCTTCATGGAGGCAAGCAGGGATGCTTGGATTTGTGTTTTCCTATCGGGTCTTACTATCAGCCTGGTGCTTTTCGTCATGGTCGCCATCATGAAGTCGTATGACTCGGCTGATCTTTATGGGATCCATAAGGATGTCTATGGAAAATGGCTGAGTGTCTTTTTCAATTGCATTTATATCGTCTACCTTCTCTGTGTGACCTTCATCATCATGATGAATTACATTGAAATGGTCCAAGCCTGGATTTTCCCAAAGATCCAGCCTTGGCTCGTAATGGGCCTCCTCCTTATTCTATTGGCCTATGGTGTGAGCGGAGGCTTCAGGGTTGTAGCGGGGATCTGCTTCCTCGGCTTCATATTTGCCTTTTGGCTCGTGTTCATGATCTACACCCCCGTCAAATTCATGAGCTTTGACCATTTGCTCCCGGTCATGACGGCTTCAACGGATGAACTGATGAAAGGGATTTATAAAAGCAGCTTTTCCATGGTAGGTTTCGAGCTCCTTTTTGTCTATTATCCTTATATCAAAGAGAAGCAGAAAGTCTTGAAATATGCCTTGATCGGTTCAGGTTATACCACGATCCTATTCACGGTACTGACCGTCGTTTCGATCGGTTTCTTCTCTCATGAGACACTGATGAAAACGATTTGGCCCGTCCTTTCCATGTTCAAAATCCTCAGGATCCCGAACTTGGAGCGCTTTGAATTCATCGCCGTGTCCTTTTGGATGCTCATCATCCTTCCAAATATATGCGTTTACTTTTGGAGTGCGGTAAGGGGTATGAAACGGACTTTCAACCTCTCACATAAGAAGACGATCCTGATCTTTTCACTTATGATTTGGGGTGTTTCCATCTTCCTGGAGAGTAGGACCCTCATTAACACGATTACCGACCGGATCGCTACGGGAAGTTTCATTCTTTCATTTGTCTATCCTTTCATCCTTTTGATCCTGGTAAAGTTCAGGACTAAACTGATCAAGAGGAGGAATGACTCTTGAAAATTCTTTGTATTCTTTTCTCAAGCATGCTCTTGCTTACAGGATGCTTAGAAACCAAATATCTTGAAAAATTGGGGCTCATCACGGCTGTCGGTTATGATAAAGCAGATGATGATAAAATCAAAGGCACCACCGTTCTTTATCAATTCAACCCATCAATGGATGAAGTAGAGAAAACATTGACCACGACCGCACGGACATCCAAGGGAGTCAGGCTCTCTCAAAACCTGGATACCGATCATAAACTCGTATCCGGACAGCTCAGGGTCGCGGTCTACGGAAGGGATATCGCGGAAGAAGGAATCGCTCACCTTGTGGATACACTCGAAAGGGATTCCTCCATTGGCAATATGGTGTACCTGGCTGTGGCGGAATCGACTGCTGAAGAAATTTTAACGTTCCCCTTGAAAGAAGAACCTTCCAATACAGGGACGTATCTTTATAATCTCATCCAGCAGAATGTAGAAGGGGATGCGATCATCGCTCCGACTCTGCAGGAATTCGTTACAGACTACGGAAGCGTAGGTAAGGATGCAATCCTGCCTATGCTGTCGATCACGAATGGAGACCTGGGAGTGGAGGGATTTGCTCTATTCGATCAAGATCGCTATGTCCAAAGCGTCGGGAAGGAGAAATTTTTCTATATACGCTCTCTTATTGAGAATAATGAAGTCGGCAGTGTGGAATTGGGTGTGCCATTAGAAGCCTTCAAGGATCATCTATCCAAATGGGACCGAGAAGATCAATCGGAGGAGAATCTGTTCATCACCCTTGACAGCATACGGTCTTCCTTCAAGATCCGGTTGCCCGACCGGGATGAGCCGGATTTCCACATAACCCTCAAGGTCAAATCACGCTTACTGGAAATGTCGGAGGAGCTTCAACTTGGCAACCCGAAAATCATCAAACTGCTTGAAAGGAGTATTAACAAAAAGATGGAAGAGTCCATAGAAGAGATCCTTTCTTTTCTGCAGGAAAATCATACGGATCCCGTCGGTTTCGGGATGAAATATATGAGCGTTAGGGGACATCAGGATCTGACCCGTAAACAATGGACAGACATTTACAAAAAAGCAACCTTCCATGTGAACGTCGAAAATGAAATCGTCCGTACCGGCGTGATCAATTAAAAGGGCCGACACTGGTCGGCCCCTACTGATTGGTTATATAGTCACGGAGATCCTCGGTCAGTTCATTGGATGGCAGATGTTCCGCCGGCTTCCCGTCTTTGAACAGGATCAGACCGATGAATAGCTGAAGATCATCATCACAGGCCTCGCAGAATTCAATTTCTTCCGGATTCCAAAAGGCAATTGAATGAATATGTTTGGCTTTCATATTCGGATATAGGGATCGGTGATGGTGGATCTGTTCCTTATATTTTTCAATGGCCTCGACGTCATTGTCGAAGGTCCATTCTTCCACGATATCACGTTCCCAATTTTCAAAGAACCACCATGGTTCAGCATCGCTTTTCGTTTTGACCACTTTCCAATTCGATTCCATATTCCCACTCCTTCTCCCCAAATTGTACAAAAAAACAAGGAAAATGCAAACATTTCAATTCTATCCCCTGGCCGGAGACAAGTTCTCGTCCTGCGATGCATAGTTATAGGACAAGAACACTACAGGGGTGAACGCATGAAATTTTATTCCATTTCCAAAAGAAGATTCCTGATCACAGGGTTGCTGATGGTGGTGATATTGACTGCAGCCAGTCTATGGTATTTATCGAATCGGAATGACTATCCGACCGTTTCCCTCCCAGGTGGCAAAGCCCAAGTGTTTCAACTGGTAACTGGGGAATTCTCCTCAGAACTCCCCGGTGGGAAGAAGATCGAAGCTTACCGATGGGACCCCGGGACCATCGTCGTTGAAAGCGGAAAAGAAGTTGAACTACGGATCCTAGGAGTGAACGGGCATGAGCATCCCTTTCATATTGAGGGAACGAATGTGACCGGAGTGGTTAAAAAAGGGGAAGAAACAGTGGTGCACTATACCTTTGCCGATCCAGGGACCTATAAACTCGTATGCGACCTGCATGAGACAATGGAGCAGAACGGTCCCATGATTGCTTACATTGTCGTTCAATGAGGAGGATTCCCCCGTGGGTGCCTCACTCCGGTGTTTCCGTACAGAGGTTGGTGAATGCGTGGAGGCGGTCCTTTGAAGGATAATGGCTGACAAGATCCAATAGATAATCATGGATTTTTCCCTGCAGAAGAAGTATACTCTAACTTGTATGACCTCTTAATAAAGGAGCCAACCTCCATTGTCTATTCTTTTTATGCAGGAGTTCATTGATTTTTATCTGAGCCCGATCCACTTCAGCATCCTGCTGTTATTCATCCTGATCCTGTTCCTGAATCAATTCCCTTCTCCGTTCAAGCTTTATTCCCACTCACCCTATAAACGGATCGATGGGGTACAAAGGGTCGCGGAAGTACAGACAGACCAGAATGATACGGTCGGCACCAGATTGATCAAAATGATGAAATTCCTCTTTTATCATGCAGAAAGTGATGAACCGTCCTCCATGGATTGTCTATCCATTTAACAATCCAATTACTCAAGGAGGAACACATCATTGAAGAAATTAACGATATCATTACTTGTACTCATAACCGCCATCACACTCGGGGGATGTCAGAGCGCTACGACTGACGGGGCATTCTTCCATGATTATTTCGTCAATCCCTTTGCCTACCTGATTCACGAGATCGGCACATTCCTAGGTGGAAACTTTGGACTGGCTCTCATCGTAATCACGATTCTTATTCGTTTGATCTTGCTTCCATTCATGCTGCGCACCTATAAAAATCAGCAGGAAATGAAAGTGAAGATGGACGTGATGAAGCCTGAAATGACGGCTATCCAGAAAAAGATCAAAGAAACGAAGAATAAGGAAGAGCAGCAGAAACTGCAGCAGGAAATGATGCAGTTATACCAAAAGCATGGCGTCAATCCACTGAACATGGGCTGCCTCCCTTTAATCATCCAGACACCGATTCTTATCGGTCTGTATTATGCCATACGCTCTTCTACAGAAATTGCCGATCACTCATTTCTATGGTTCAATCTCGGAGAACCGAATATCGCCATGGCCGTCATCGCCGGAATTGTCTACCTTGTTCAGTCGAGGGTGACCCTGATCGGCATGACTCCTGAGCAGCAGAAGCAGATGAAGATCCTTGGTCTTCTCTCACCTGTCATGATCTTCATATTCTCATTGAATGCGCCATCGGCCCTTCCCCTCTACTGGGCAGCAGGTGGAGCCTTCCTGATCGTCCAGACGCTTATCGGGAAAAAGCTTTACGCACCAAAGGCCGTTGAGAAAGAATCAGAACCTGCAAAGTAATAAATTTTTGTCATAGTAAAACCCGAAACCCTTTTCCTTATATCTGGAAAAGGGTTTCGGGTTTTTATTTTGTTTCATGAGCCTTTAAAATGTTTCTAGCGGTTGATTGGAGTGCAAGACGAAGAATCCTGCGGCAAGAGTAGCTGAATTGATACCCAGCAGGCTTGCCGAGGAGGCTCACAGGCTACCCGCGGAAAGCGAAGTCTTACATGGTAATCATAAACGGTATAAAGAACCTGCTCTGAAAGTGTCCGTCACGAAATGGTATCTTATTATTTTTTCTAACCCTCGTTTTTTCTTAAGGAGGGGCTATTGAGCATTTCTTCTCCTCATAAAGGTAGTACCTGCAATGACCATGATGATGAGATAAAGATAAAATGGCAGCATGATATATCCTTTTTCAGGGGAGCCATTGTGAACGGTTCCCGGTCCATTTGTTGCAAGGGCATGATCCTGTTGCAGATCTGAGGAGGCGTCGATCCGTTCCAATTTCGTGGACGTGATCTCGTCCCCGTCTCTGTTAAACAGTGTCAGAAGCCCGTCCGCGCTCATTTTCTCGCTGATACGGCCATTGATTGGCTGGGTATAATGAAAGTCACTTGTAAGTCTGAAACGCTTCCCATCGAATGTGAACACCGTATCCTTCGGGATGTACTCCGAAGTGAATCTGTCCAGTCCGTAATCGAGAAGTTTCTTCGTATCATCGTATATGGCCGGTTTAGATTGAGCCTTCATCGTCACGACGACAAGAGAAACGTCATCTTTTTCAGCCGTTGTTACGAGGGTATGCCTGGATTCATCAACAAATCCGTTCTTTCCACCGGTCACCTCAGGGTAAGGAAGCTCTCCCTTCACCATTTTGTGGGCATTGTACAAGGTGGTATCCCAGCTTTCTGAAGACCAATCCATAGATTGGATGCCGAAAAGACTTCTGAATGTATCATTCTGCATGGCATAGCGTGTGATTTCTGCCATATCTTTGGCTGTCGTATAGTGATTTTTGTCGAATAATCCATGGGCGTTTGTAAAGTGGGTGTGCTCCACTCCTGCCTTTTCCTTCAAGAACGTATTCAGTTTGTCGACAAATTCATCCTCCGATCCTGCGACATGCTCCGCAATGGCCACTGCGGCGTCATTCCCGGAATTGATGAGAAGTCCTTCGAGCAGCTGTTCCATGCTCATCTTTTCCCCTTCTTCCAAGTACACGGTCGATCCATCAGTGCTGGCTGCCTTTCGGCTGATCGTCACCTCTTCATCGAGGGCACTGTGCTCGATTGCATAGATGGCTGTGGCGATTTTGGTGATGCTAGCCGGGTACATTTTCTTCTCGGCATCTTTGGAATAAAGGAGGCTGTCTGTATTCGTATCCAAAACTACAGCGGTCTCGCTGTAGACATTTGTTGGTTTTTTTGCGGGTGCCTCTTCGGCAGTCGCTGTCGTTGCAGAACATAAGCCGAATAATAAAGCGGCTGCTGCGATTCGTTTCATCATGTCCACTCACCTGTCATTTCAATGTTTACACCTCAATCATTCTATCAAAAAATTGAAGTGCTTAAACACTATTCCCAGTGATTTGTTAAGAAATTGAAAGAATATTGTCAGATAATGACATATTTTGCGGTCGCAAGGGTTACGGATTTCCAATTTCACTGCGATTGTTCTACAATAGAGACAGCAGATGAAACCTTTTTTATCACCGGAACGTATAGACAGTCAGCATATTTTTTAAGGGGTAGATGAGATGAATACATTTCTACAAGTCTTGACGAGATCAGGAATCGGGTGGGGTGCGGGAGCAGCCGGATTCTTCACCTATCTACTGGCATTCGACCTGGGATTTTTCATATCCGTCCCGGCAGCCGTCGGTACCAGCTTTCTCGCCTTCTATTCCACGAAGCAGATCCAGAAGCAAGTGTGGCTTAAGAAGAACGGTATCACCCGCAGGGAATATCTCTTCATCACCAGGAACCTAAAAGAAGCTAAACTTAAAATAAACAGATTGCAAAGGCAGCAGCTCAAGGTTAGATCACTTGGGGCCTTCAGGCAGATCCTTGAGTTGAATCGATTGAGCAAGAGGATCTACCAGCTTGCCAAACGGGAGCCCCGGCGGTTCTTCAAGGCAGAGTCGTTCTTCTACTACCACCTTGATTCCGTTGTTGAAATCACTGAAAAGTATACGTTTCTTGCGTCCCAACCAGGGAAAGACAAGGAAGCATTCAGATCCCTTCAACAGACGAAGACGACACTTGATGAACTCTCCCTTTCACTCGAGCAGGATCTGCGCAAGGTACTGGCCGATGACATGGACACCCTTCACTTTGAGTTGGATTTTGCCAAAAAAAGATTGGAAGAACAAAAAACGATAAAATGATGACGACTGGAGGAATCCCCCATGGAACAACGCAAAGAATACTCGGAACTTGATCAGCTATTATCAAACCCCTTCGATGAGGGTCTCTCCCCGCAGCCTCAGAAGGCAAACGGCCTCATGGAGCGCCTGCCAGAAGAGCAGCAGCAAAAGGCGAAGCAGCTCGCAGAACAGATCGATTACAAAGATTATGAAGCCATCCTGAAGTACGGGACGGCCGCCCAATCCCAGCTCTCAAATTTTTCGAACTCGATGCTTGATCACGTTCAAAAACGGGATATCGGACCGATCGGGGACGTGCTCGGGGACCTCATGAAGAAACTGGAGCTCATGAACCCCGATGAATTGAATTCAAAGCAAAAAGGGGTCTTCAAACGGTTGTTCCGTAAAGTCTCATCATCCATCCAGGAAGTCCTTTCCAAGTATCAGAAGATCGGATCTCAAATCGACAGGATCTCGGTCAGACTCGAGCATTCTAAAAAGACCCTGATGGACGACAATCGCCTCCTTGAGACGCTGTATGAAAAAAATAAAGACTACTTCCACGCCCTCAATATGTATATTGCAGCGGCCGAATATAAACGGGATGAGATTCAAGGGACCCTCCTTCCGACACTCAGGAAAAAGGCAGAAGAAAGCGGCGACGAGCTCTTATACCAGGAAGTCAATGACACCACCCAGTTTCTTGACCGATTGGAAAAGCGGATCCACGACCTTAAGCTGAGCCGGCAGATGACGATTCAATCCGCTCCTCAGATCCGCCTTATCCAGAACACCAATCAGGCACTTGCTGAGAAAATCCAGGCATCGGTCCTCACGGCCATCCCGCTATGGAAGAATCAGATTGCCATCGCCCTTACCCTGCTGAATCAGCAAAAAGCCGTCACAGCTCAGAAACAGGTATCGCAGACAACCAATGATCTCCTTCTGAAGAACTCAGAGATGTTGAAAGTCAACAGCATCGAAACAGCAAAAGAAAATGAGCGAGGCATCATCGATATCGAGACGTTGAAGAAAACGCAGGAAAATCTTATCACAACAATCGAAGAGACCTTGGCCATACAGGCAGAGGGGCGACAAAAGCGCCAGCAGGCCGAGCAGGAAATGGTTACGATGGAGCAGGAACTGAAGCAAAAACTCATCGAAATCAGAAAATAATCAAGCAAAAAAACCGAGCGATCATAGGATCGCTCGGTTTTTTCATATGGAATATATCTGTTTACGGTGCGTCCGACCTCTAAAAATCGTCACCTTAACCCAGACACACGGTTAAATGCTGCTGATCAACAGTTTCCTCAGAAGTGGGAAAAGCACATCAGGAAGCTCTGATACATCCGACACCAGGATACTGTAGTTCCCATATATGTTCTGAATCGTTTTCCGTTGACCTTCGTCAATCTCTCCGTTGGCGAGGAAAACATTGATGACTTCGATTCCTTTTTTGCGGGCATCAAGAACGGCCTCATGGGTATCGACGATGCCATTTTGCTCGTAATCCATGGCAGCCGGCTCTCCGTCTGAGAAGACCAAAAGGAACTTTTGCTTCTCTCCTCTTTGCAGGATCCGATCTGTCATCAATCTGATGGCGAATCCGTCCCTATTGTCCTCTTCAGGATGAAGCTGCATGATTTCTGGACCACTGGACGGCTTCAGGGATGACTGGAATTCAAGGACCGGTTTAAGATAGTTGGGCTGAGAATGGGAAGTAGCGGTATTGGTATCTTCCCAGAACCCTACCACTTCGTGAGGCACCCTGACCCCTTTCAACGATTCGTGGAATAATGTGATTCCAAGCTTTGTCTCCTCCATTTTATCAAACATGGATCCAGAACAATCCACCAGAAGGGAGAACACGGCGTCCAGCTCGGTGGAAGGATCATGTTTTTTGTAGAACAATCTGGGCACATCATCTGTAAGGAGCCTCAGGAGTTTTTTATTCAACCTGCCGAAGTGGAGATCCGTTCTCGGCTGGATCCTTTTATGCTCCAGAGTCTTTTCGATCATCTTCTGGAGCTTTTTCTTATAGGTGAATACCGCTGCCTTATTCACACCATACGCTGCCTTGTCTTCTGAAGATGGTACATCTGGAGCAAGAAAGACCGCTTCTGCATAACGATTTTCCTTTCCATACGGGTGATCTCCCATGCCACGCTCTTCATGCTCTTGATCGACCGCTTTAGGAGTCTCGTAGATCTCACGGTCGGTTTGTTTGGATGTACCCTGTACCATGGCCATGGCCTGGTCCCCGTCTTCTCCTTCCCGTACACCTTCTCCCATGAGATCGGAGGAACTTCCCTGATCCAAATCGAATTGCAGGAATGATTCCCCTTTCTCTTCGGATTCCCGATGCCAGGTGCGGAACTCCTCATCCATGATCTCCTCTTCCCCTGTACTCTCCTCCTCAAGAACATCATCGTTCGCAAGGGGATCCTGGCGTTTCAGATCATCAAACGTTTGGTCCGCCTCATCATCATATACATCTTCCGGGAGATGGAAGTATTCATTCAGCATATCCTTCTTCAATACGTCTTCACATACCTCGACCATTTCCATACACACCTTCACAACGTCGGAGGTGGATTTTGTTTCGTATAGAAGGGATAGCTGCCGCTCTAGGAAGGGCATCATGAGATCGATCTCCTCCGAAATGGCCGCCGCTTCCTCCAAGGGTGATTGTGCATGAAGGAGCAAAAACAGCTGGTTGAACAACGCATCTGTAAATACGCTTTTCGTCAAATTCACTTTTAGCTGCGCATCAAAAAATTGCCGATAGATCCTTCTCCTCACACTGAATGATGCCTTCGTACCAGGACGCTCCGATTTGCAGATTTCCTCGAGCCTTACTTCTTCCCCAATTACAAAGAGCTGTTTGGCGAAACGCTTCACAGGTGACCGGTCGATTGCTCGTAGATAGCGTTCCACCGTTTTCCTTTCTGTGTGTTCAAGATTCCCGATCGTGCGAAGATACACATCGCTTTTCAACCCATAGGTCTCGTCCCTTTTATCCCGGTGATCCCAAAAATGACTGACATAGACGACTTCATTTTTCGGATCCAGATAGGAAAATGGACCATATTTCAAGGACATTTCACCATTCTTTGAGAGGGTTTTCGCCAGGTCGGCCATCTCCATGAAGAGAAAGGAATCGATGCGCTCATCATTGAATTGTATAAATCGATGCATGATTAACCCCTCATTCGAATAGTGTATCGGCAATGTTTTCAATTGCCGCTTTTTCCCTTTCATCTTCCAATTTATCTATGATCCCCCGTCGGATGGCACGCTTTGCCGGCAGGTGCACTGCGAGGTCACACGCATCAAGGAGGGCACGGATGGAAGCCGCTTCTTCTGAGACCTGTCCGTTCCTCACTTGCACCATCAAGTCTGAAGCGAGCTGGACGAACCGGTCCACCACTTTAGGATCTGTAAGGGAACTTTGAGCGGCTATGACCGCTTTTAATGTATCTCCTTCAATATATGGCACGTCAACCACCACAAACCGGTTTTTCAAGGCTTCATTCATCGGGACGGTCCCGACATACCCTTCATTGATGGCAGCAATGACGCCGAAACTTGGTTCTGCCTTGATGACTTCACCTGTGAAAGGATTTGTTATGCTTCTCCTGTAATCAAGGACTCCGTTCAGGATTGGAAGTGTTTCGGGCTTAGCCATATTGATCTCATCGATATAGAGGAGGTGTCCTTTTTTCATCGCCTGGATGACTGGGCCTTCAATGAATTCGATTACGCTCTTGCCGTCCTTCTCTGCAATCGTCTTATAGCCAAGGAGAGCCTCTGCATCGAGGTCAACGGAACAGTTGATGCTGTGCATCGGTTGGGAGAGCATGGACGATAGCGTATCGGAGAGCTTTGTCTTCCCCGATCCGGTCGGCCCCTTCAATAGAAGATTCTTACCCAGGGTCAGTGAGATCAGGCAGTCCTCGATAATAAAATCCTCACTTGAGGTATAACCCCCTTCCCTGACCAATGACTGGTCCTTTTCATGATGGAAGGCTTCCTTCCGTTCTTCGATCAAGCGGGAAATTTCATCTGGTAGTTGTGTTACGTTCACAGTTGTCATCCTTTCTGATTATCCATGAAACTATTGTATCGAAATGAAACAAGCACTGCAAAAGGAAGATGCTTTAAAGTGGCAAATCATACCTGGTGAAGGTGCGTTGAATGGTCATGCCCGCTTTTTTATAAAGCAGGGCCGCATGGGTCGGGCTATCACTGTCGACCAACAAGGCCGCATGAGTCATGCCCGCACGGTGTAACCCGTCAAAAGACTGCCGCAACAGCTGGAGTCCCAGTCCCATTCTTCGGTATTCCCTTTTCATGCCCAAATGGGTTATTTCCCCTACCTTCGTTTCACCATCGGCACGTGAAAGGACAAATCCGATCACTTTTTCCTTATCGATCATGAGAAGCCACCGATCGGTTGAGTCCCCTGGGATGAAAAACCGCTGATTGAATTCTTCCCAAGTGGTAGGATGATAATCATAATGATCCGCAAATATCTCTTCATAGGCTTCATAGAGTGCACAATCGTCGGTTTCGAGAATAAATGGACGGACGAGGTATGGACTGACCGGTACAGCTGTTTCAGTAAGTTCAGTGCTCATCTGATGCCAGTGTCTTTGAATGGAGAATCCCGCTTTTTCAAAAGCAATCCGTTCTTCAGGGGTATTGGCAGAAATGACGATGCTTTTCTCCCTGATACCCTCAGCTTTCCAGCGCTTTCCCGATTCGATCAGAGATTTGACCAGCTCTTCTATATAGCCTTCTGTACCCTCATCTTTCACGGTCAACACCAACGATGGGAGACGATGATCCCGATGGGTGAGAAACGATACCCCCCTTAGCACACCACGAACCCATAAACCGACTTTATCCTCTCTTTCCGTTTTGACTACTAAGTCCCTGATCATCTTCAAACTTGTTTGCACAGTTCCATATACGGTTTGTTCATATTCATGGAACAAACTGATCACCTCAGAAAGATCATCTGCCTTTATTGACCGTTTGACTCTGCTCATCCCTTCACCTCCACATAAAAAAACTGATGCTTTCATAAATTGAAAAGCATCAGCTTTGATCCTTACAGTACTTCAAAGTACTCTTTATAAAATCCACCCATTTTTCCACTTTCGTCGATGACGAAGTAGTAATCTTCGGATTCATTTTTCAAATCGTATACTTTCCCTGGAATCAATACGTTTTCCACTGTATATTTCGCTGCATCTGTATGTACGCATTTCACTTTTCTTCCTGTTTCATTTTCGGTCCATGTATGATGGATCATTGCTGAATCCCCTTCCTGAGCTTGACTATGTTACTAGTATAGTCTTATCTTCATGTGAGTTCAATACTCCATGATGAAACCTTGCCGTCCGCTTAACACATCCTGATAAAACGATGCCGCTGATGCGAACAAACCATTTTCTTTGATTGGATATGGATAGACGGAAACCCCCAATGGAAAATGCTGTGGATGAGGATCATAATGCTCCAGCAACACGAAATTTATATATCTCAGGCAGGATCCCGGTCCACCGCATGAACCTGATTAAGCATGACACGAATCCGTTTTTCATCCATTCCGAGTCCCAAGAGCTGATCTTGCAGTTTACGATGATATCCCTCACTCACATAAGGGTGGCTCCCTCTCAGTATTTCAAGGGCGTAGTGTTCCGGCGGCAGGGTTTCAGGTGATTTCCGTTTTACGATGAATGTCAAGACGTCCTTATACACCCTTCCGTCGATCGTCACATCAAGGAAAGCAGGTCGATACCATCCGGGGAGCACACCTTCCCTTTCGAAAAGATAATCGACTGCTTCTTGATTGACCCGATAGACCACGCCTTCCATGACCTCTCCAGGAACTTCCGTGATATCCCCCCTGCCTCCATCATCCACGACGAAAGAGTAATCCATTCGGAAATCTTGTACGATTCCAGCCCCGAGACAGTCCTGAAAGTGGATATGGACCCCTGCTTTTTTGAAACGGTCCTGATCCATGCAGGACCCGTAGGCGAAGTACAGGGTTTCAGACGGTCTGTTTTCGAGGAAGGTCTTCACTTTCCAGTCACCCGAAGGAATCAATGAACCCTGTATGTCTTCAGATGTTGCAGCAAATACGGTAGCCTTATGGCTTCCATGATCGGTGACTACCGTCGCTTCCGTCTGGATTGCCTTGGCCGGGATCACTTCTTTCGTTCTTTCGAGCTGGTCGATCACGGAAGGATCGATCTCATACAATTCACCGTATACCTTCTCATTCCCATCGGTCATGACAGGCTGCCCGTCTACTGGCTCAATGAGCACCCCGTCCACGTAAGCTTGAAGTGAAATGGTTCGGGGGTTTTGTAAAAGCGAATGATGTCGTTCATGCTTTCTTAAATTCCCATAAACGAATATAAGCATATATGGTCCCTCCACTGGTTTAATTCAATGTACTCTGCTCATTCATCATATCATAGAAAAAGGACATTGGATTCCTATAACAGAAGCCAATGTCCACCCTTTTAATAGTAAGCGATTACATTTTATTGGTTTGGGAAATCGCCTTTTCACCCATTTCCCGCAAACGGAATTTCTGGATCTTCCCTGACGCGGTCATAGGATACGAATCGATGAATTCTATGAATTTCGGTACTTTGAACCGAGAGATCTTTCCTTTGCAAAAATCCCTGATTTCCTCTGATGTACACACTTGACCAGGCTTGAGGATCACCCATGCAATCACTTCTTCTCCAAATGTTTCATCCGGAACCCCGGTGACTTGTACGTCCAACACCTTTGGATGGGAATATAAAAATTCTTCAATTTCCCTTGGATAAATATTCTCACCGCCCCTGATGATCATATCTTTGAGCCTTCCCGTGATCCTGCAATATCCCTCTTCATCCATGACGGCCAAATCTCCCGTATGGAGCCATCCTTGCTCATCTATGGCCAGGGAGGTCGCCTGTTCATTTTTGTAATATCCCTTCATGACATGATACCCCCGAGTGCACAGTTCTCCCTGTTGACCCGGACCCAGTAATTTTCCTGTAGCAGGATCGATGACCTTCACTTCGACATCGGGTAGGGCACGCCCGACCGTTTCCACCTTCACATTCAAAGGATCATCCGTCCGGGTCTGTGTGATGACCGGGGAAGATTCCGTCTGACCATAAGCGATGGTGATTTCTTTAGCGCCCATTCGCTCCATGACCCCTTTCATCACTTCCACGGGACAATTGCTTCCTGCCATGATACCGGTCCTGAGCGTTGATAGATCATATTCGTGGAAATCAGGGAGATTCAATTCAGCGATGAACATCGTCGGTACCCCGTGTAACCCTGTACAACGTTCAGATTCAACGGTGCGGAGGACTTCGGCAGGACTGAATTCTTGAACGGGGACCATGGCTGCCCCTACGGAAACACATGCCATCGTTCCAAGTACACAACCGAAGCAGTGAAAAAACGGAACCGGAATACATAGGCGGTCCATTTCAGTCAGATCCATGCACCTTGCGATATTATATCCATTATTCACAATGTTGGAGTGCGTAAGCATGACTCCTTTGGGAAATCCCGTAGTACCAGATGTATACTGCATATTGATCACATCATCAGGTTGGCACTCAGCCATCCGTACGTTCAGCTCTTCGTCAACCTCCCCTTCGCCGAGCTTCATGATATCGTCCCAGGAATACGTCCCTGGATAACGCTGATCGCCGAGAACGATGACATTCTTTAATTTTGGGAGAGCTGCGCTTTCCAGATGACCCGGCATCGCTTCCTTAAGCTCCGGACAGATATCATAGAGCATGTCAATATAAGAGGTTGTTCGGTAACCTTCCATCAATATGATGGAGCCGCTATCCGATTGCTCAAGCAGATACTTCAATTCTTCCCTCTGATAATTGGTATTCACCGTGACCAGGACTGCTCCCATTTTCCCTGTGGAAAACTGGCTGATGAGCCACTCAGGAGTGTTGGTTGCCCAGATGGCCATATGATCTCCTTTGTTGATGCCAAGCTTCATGAATCCTTTCGCTGCTTGACGGCAAAGTTCATCAAAGCGGGAGTACGTCCATCGCAACCCCCGATCTGCATACAGCACCGCATCCCGATCGGGGAAAAGCGCCGCTTTTTCTTCAAGAAGCGTCCCGATTGTTTTTGTTAAAACCGCCACATACAACCCCTCCCAAATATGTAAATACAGCTCTTACGTGAGTAATATTATCATAAAAATTAGAATTTTCAAATAAAAAAGGTGTAATCGCAGCTTTTTCAGGAAATGTTTACACATGCTAACTGCTGGCTCCAAGGCCCCTCCCTTACCCTTGATTCAACCCTTCTAAACACGTTTCAACAATTCATGTCAAAACCCGACTTAAGTTGTATTTTCAAAAAACCCCTTTTCAAAAGAAGTGAATGTATGTAGAATAAATAGAAAATATAGAACATTCTATATTTTAAACATTTCCTGGGAGGTTGCTCATGAAAATTTTAAGTAATGAACAGTTGGTCGCAGCGTATCGGAATGCTGAAAAGCAGGGGAATGATCAGGATTGGATTATGCTCCTGAAGAAAGAAATTCGAAACCGTGGACTGAGGCCTTTTAGGAAATCGTGATGAGACATTGAATGAGGAGGGTGAAGACAAATCTGTCTTCACCTTTTATTTTTGTAATGGGGACCTGCCTTTACTTCCTTTCTTCCATTGTTCTTCCTCGATGATTCCAAGCTTATGAAACAAATAAGAATAGTAGTATACCTTTTTCTTCACTTTCATCACCTCCTTTTCCCTTATGCAAAACTATTGGTTTTAATCATATTTTATTCATTAATACAAGTTTTAGTGCAAAAAAAATCCGATGCCCCACTGGGGCACCGGCAATACATTCATCAGTTCAGTCAAAAAATCAGGTTCAGCCTTCAAGCAGAAGGTCTTCAGGATTTTCAAGCAGTTCCTTCACCATGGCAAGGAAGCCTACTGCTTCTTTACCATCTATGATTCTATGATCATAGGATAGGGCAACGTACATCATTGGACGGTTTTCCACTGTATCCTTATCGATTGCCATCGGACGCAGCTGGATCTTGTGCATTCCTAGGATCCCTACTTGTGGTCCATTCAGGATCGGAGTCGAAAGAAGTGATCCGAAGACACCTCCATTGGTGATGGTGAAAGATCCACCTTGGAGATCGGCAAGGGCAAGCTTGTTTTTCCTTGCTTTGGTTGCAAGCTCCATGATTTCTCCTTCGATTTCCGCAAAGTTTTTGCGCTCACAGTCCCGGACCACTGGTACAACCAGTCCATCTTCTGTTGAGACAGCAACACCGACATCATAGAACTTTTTGAGGACGATTTCATCTCCATCGATCTCAGCATTGACATAAGGATACTTTTTAAGGGCAGCAACAACCGCTTTTGTGAAGAAGCTCATGAATCCGAGTCTTACATCGTGGTCTTCAAAGAATTTGTCCTTTTTACGCTTCCTTAGCTCCATGACAGCCGTCATATCGATTTCGTTAAATGTCGTAAGCATGGCAGCCGTTTGTTGGACTTCAACCAGCCTTTTTGCGATGGTCTGGCGGCGGCGTGACATTTTTTCGCGTTCAACCGGTTTACCATTATCAGATTTAGGCGCTTTTTTCGCTTCTGGCGCAGGCTTGGCCGGGGCAGAGGCAGGCTTATTCCCATAGGCTTCGATATCCTGCTTGCGCACCCTTCCCAGTGGATCTGTAGGGACGTCTGAAAGATCGATTCCTTTTTCCCTCGCTAGCTTGCGTGCAGCAGGAGAAGCAATCGGACGATTCTTCTTCTCGGTCGCTGCCGGCGCTTCTTTGGCAGGTTCCTGCTTTTGATCCTTCTGTTCAGGGGCTTCGGCTTTCTCTTCCGCTTTCTCCTCAGATGGGGCCGGCGCTTCCCCGCCTTCACCGACGACAGCGATGACTTGGCCTACCTCAACGGTATCTCCCTCTTCGGCTTTCAATTCTTGGATCGTTCCCGCTTCTTCAGAGATGACTTCCACGTTTACTTTATCGGTTTCCAACTCTACGATATATTCGCCTTTTTCCACGTAGTCGCCCGGCTGTTTCAGCCACTGGGCGATTGTACCTTCTGTAATGGATTCTGCTAATTCTGGAACTTTGATTTCTGCCACTGTGATGTCCTCCTCTTTCTTATCGGGTTAACGCTTCGTTCAGGATACGTGATTGTTCTTTTTTGTGTACGGTCGCTTCGCCTTCAGAAGGGCTTGATCGCCTTCTCCTGCCGACATAATGTACGCTTACTCCCTCTGGTGCAAGCTCTCTCAGGCGCGGTTCTGCAAATGACCATGCACCCATATTTTTCGGTTCTTCCTGAATCCAGACAATCTCTTTCAGGTTCGGGTATCTCTCAAGGATTGTTGCGATATCCTGATTAGGGAATGGATACACTTCCTCCACTCGAAGGATATGTAGCCAATCCAGTCCTTCCATTTCACCAAGTTTTTCTTCAAGGTCGATGGTGATTTTTCCACTTCCGAGGATGATGCGTTCCACGGCTTCATGATTTTCACCCGTACCCTTTTGTTCGAGGACGGAATGGAACTCGCCTCCTGCCAATTCTTCTGCCGTTACGGATGCATGTTGATTCCGCAGCAGGCTCTTCGGGGTCATGACCACGAGCGGCCTTACCTCTTCTTTCTGCAAGATTGCAGCCTGCCTTCTCAACAGGTGGAAGTACTGACCTGAAGTCGAACAGTTGGCAACAGTCCAGTTGTACTCACCGCCAAGCTGCAGGAAGCGTTCCATCCGTGCGCTGGAATGCTCCGGTCCCTGCCCTTCGTAGGCATGAGGGAGAAGCAGGACCAGTCCTGATTTTTGTCCCCATTTAGCACGGCCTGCCGAGATGAACTGATCGAACATCACCTGCGCCATGTTGGAGAAGTCGCCGAACTGTGCTTCCCAAAGAACCAGGGTTTCAGGGGCAAATACGTTATAACCATATTCATATCCGACAACGGCCGTTTCAGTAAGAGGGCTGTTGTGAACAACGAATGAAGCATGTGTATCTTTCAGATTATGAAGGGGGATATACTCTTTACCGGACTGTTCATCATGCAGGACAAGATGACGCTGGGCGAACGTTCCCCTTTCGGAATCCTGACCGGTAAGTCGAATCGGAGTCCCATCCTTCAGGATGCTTGCAAAAGCAAGGGTCTCTGCATGGGCCCAATCGATCTTCCCTTTCCCTTCAAACGCAAGTCCCCTACGCTGAAGGATTTTCCCCAGTTTCTTGAAGACATTGAATCCTTCCGGCCACTGAAGCATTTCATCGTTCAAGCCCTTCAAGATATCAGGGTCGACTGACGTCTTGATATCAGGCAGGCCATTTGCAACGAATTCAGGAGGAGCGAGGATCGTATCTGGATCATCATCTTTTGCCGGGACCTTGTCATAAGCGGCCTTCAGCATATCTTCGATTTCTTTATCCATTGCAGCGATTTCGTCTTTATTCACAATTCCTTCAGATAGTAACTTTTCCGCGAAAAGTTCCTTTACATTCGGATGTTTGTGAATGATCTTATACATCAATGGATTCGTGACCATCGGTTCATCCATCTCATTGTGTCCGAAGCGGCGGTACCCGATCAGGTCGATGACGAAATCCTTTCCGAACGTCTTACGGTATTCATACGCTAGGACCGCTGCCGTCAGGCATGCTTCAGGGTCATCTGCATTCACATGGACGATCGGCACCTCGAACCCTTTTGCCGTATCGGATGCGTATTTCGTCGACCTTGAATCCCTGCTTTCGGTTGTAAATCCAATCATATTGTTGGCGATCAAATGAATCGATCCGCCTGTACCATAGCCGCGAAGCCTGCTCATGTTCAGCGTTTCGGCTACGACTCCCTGACCAGGGAATGCAGCATCACCGTGGATCATGATGGCATACGATGTTTCCGGGGATTGTTCCGGATATCCCTTATCCTCCCTCGTTTCCTGTGCTGCCCTTGTGTATCCGGCAACGATCGGACTCACCACTTCAAGGTGACTCGGGTTATTGGCAAGTGTCACCCTCGCGCGGGCCGTCGGAAGCTGGCGGGGTGATATCTCACGGTCTGCACCGAGGTGATATTTGACATCCCCCGTCCATCCGAACGTAATCCCAATAGATCCTTCTGATGGAATGAGGTCTTTACTCGGGGCGTGCTGGAACTCCGCGAAGATCATTTCATACGGTTTGCCGACCACATGGGCAAGGACATTCAGGCGACCACGGTGGGCCATGCCGATATTGACCGTCTTGGCACCGGCCTCAACGGAGTGGCGTACCATCTCGTCGAGGAGGGGAACCATCGTATCAAGACCTTCGATCGAGAAGCGCTTCTGACCTACGAATGTGCGATGAATGAACTTTTCGAAGCCATCCACTTCGGCAAGCCTCCTTAAAAGGAGCAGCTTCTGGTCTTTCGTCAATTTCGGGAAGAACTGACCTGACTCGATTTTCTCACGCAGCCAATTCTTTTCTTCTAGCTCGTGCACATGCGCGTATTCATAGGCAAGTTTTTTCGTATATACCTTTTTCAGATGTTTGATGGCCAGCAGTCCGTCCGTGACATGTTCCGGTGCGTCAGGACATAGGAAATCAACCGGTATCTTCTTGAGATCCTCTTCGGTCAAGTCGAATGCGGAAAGATCAATTCTTCTCGTATCCTTCTCCCGGTCATTAAGAGGATTGATATCGGCTGCCAAATGGCCATATGTACGGATGTTGTCGGCCAGTTTGACGGCCGCCACCATCTTGCTCAGTTCTGTCGGCTGTGCCGGCAGGGAAAACGAAGCGTCGGCTGATTGGGCATCTGCCAAGACTTGTGCGTCTTCAGCTTTCGGTGGGCCCCATTGATCAAAAAGTTCTTTCAGCTCGGGATCTACTGCATCGGGATCCTGCAGATATTCTTCATACACTTCGATCACATAGCCAAGATTGGGTCCATAAAACGATTCCCATGGTCCACCCTGATTGGTCGATTGCTTTTTCATCGTGAAAAACCTCCAACTGATTTGCCACTTAGTATTATTTGGATATCATGTATTCATCCCAATTCATATTATGGAAGAATAGTAAAATTTGTTCGTATAAAACGCTTACAAGGATATTTTATCACTGTAAAGGACTATTATAAAGCCCTTAAATCAAATTTCTCAAAATTTTTACTCTACAGTTCTTAAGGTGTGGAATTTCTTTGAGAAGGCCATCTCCCCTTTATTCCCATAATGTCATTCAGTTGATGCGTCAATTAACCCATTATTCTGAAATAATTTTATGTGAAGCGCTTTCTATTCTTGCTCATCATGCATGAGGTGATAGACTTTTTTCATAAACCATCTTACTACTCTTCCTAAAAAAAACCAAACAATTTTTACTGAATTTCAGCATTTTTTGAGTTTGTCAGTCTGCGAACCTTCCGCCCATCGATGAATAGAATGTCTTAAGTGAATGATCCAAGAAATGAGGTGCGACGATGTTTCCATGGAACGTATTCCCTTTTATGAAAGGGATGAAACAGAATATGAATCCTCAGGAAGTGGACTCATACGTACAGGACATGATGAAAAAGATGTTTCCCGGTGGGTTCGA
This sequence comes from Rossellomorea marisflavi, assembly GCF_001274775.1. Lineage (GTDB taxonomy): Bacteria > Bacillota > Bacilli > Bacillales > Bacillaceae_B > Rossellomorea > Rossellomorea marisflavi. The sequence goes on along the minus strand of NZ_LGUE01000001.1, from coordinate 818,887 downwards.
GAGCATGATGAATGCCAACAGCACCATGGGAGGGGCCCCACCCCAGCAGACGCCCCATCAAAGCAGCGAACAGAATGGAAGCGTCCCTGCACATGTGTTTGAATCCTTCGAGGATGTGTATGTCCGTTTTGAATTAAAAGATGAAGGGCTGATGAAAAAGGTAAAGATTTATCACACCTCCAATCAGGCCATCATAGAAAACATCCCCTCCGACGGGGACCGCCAAGTCATGACACTTCCTTGTCTCGTGAAGAAAAAAGGGGCCTCTGCACACTTTCGTGACGGCATCCTGGAGGTGAAAATCCCTAAAAGCACAGATATGCAGTTTACAGAAATAGACGTCTCAGATCGATACTGAGACGTCTAGGATCAGGCTTTATCCAACTTAATACGGATGATGGTACCCGTCGGCTTATTGAGGTCGGCTTCAATGATCCCCCCGTAGTTTTGAATAAGCTTGGAAGCAATGGCAAGTCCCAAGCCATATCCACCCTTCTCACGGCTCCTGGCTTTGTCCACCCTGTAGAAGCGGTCAAAGATCTTCGGCAGATCGGTTTCCGGAATGCCTATTCCTTCATCCTTGACCTCGATGACGACTCGGTCCCCTTCATCATCCAGGACCATTTCAATCACAGAGCCCCTATCTGAATACTTTACGGCATTATCGAATATGATCGTCAGTACCTGTTCAAGATGCCGAGGCTGCATGACAGCCTCCGTGGGGCCGGACAGGCCATCATTCAGTCTGAATGTGTAATCTGTATGAAGGAACTCGAAGTCTCCGAGCACCTTGCCGGCCACCTTACGGACATCCGCACGCACGTTGTTCAGATCCTGCTTTTCACGATCTGCCCTTGATAATTCAAGAAGTTCCCCCACCAGGCGCTTGATCCTCTCCAGCTCTTCCAGTGAGACTTCCAGGGATTCCTCCAGGATGGTCGGATCTTTTTTCCCCCAGCGATTAAGGAGGGAAAGGTGGCCTTCAAGCACCTGGATCGGTGTCCTCAGCTCATGGGAGGCATCCTCTACAAACTGTTGCTGTTGCTGGAACGATTTTTCAATCTGACTCATCATGGAGTTGAAAATATAAGATAATTCCGAGATTTCGTCAGCAGAATCTCCGATATCCACCCTCTCATGAAAGCCCTTCCTTTCGATAGATCGCATGGTTTCAGATAGGTTATTCAACGGCTTGACGAATTTTCCGGCCATGATATACCCGATGAGCGCGCTGATCAGGAGTGCAACGATCCCGATGATGGACATCATCCAGAATAGATTTCTCATGACGGTTTCATACCGGTTAAGCGGCTGGATGATTTCAACATATCCATTGAATTCACTGGAACGGATCGGAGACCTTCCGATCAGCATCTTCTTGTTTTCAGACTCGATGAGATGGACGGATTTGCCTCTGACCGGCTCGAATGGGACATAGAATGATGTATCACTTTCCCCGCGGATCTCGAGGACCTGGTTCCCCTCTGTATCAAGGATCCTGATCGTTTGATCCTTTTCAGCAATCTGCTTCATAAGATCCTGGCTGTCAAAGATGTCCTGTTTCTGGATATTCGGCCCACGCTGTTTGAAGAAGACGGTGATTTCGTCCAGCACGCGGCCGAAACTGCTCTCTTCTTCATTAATGAGCCATTTATCAATGGCATGATATTGAAAGAAACTGAATAAAAAAAAGGCTAAAAAGATAGCAGAACCAGCCGCCAATGCCCATTTAACCTTTAAAGACGTATGTTTGAACCGATAAACCAGTTTATTCATGATCTCATCACGTAACCGGTGCCCCGTACCGTCTGGATGTAACTGTCATCCCCGGGACCATCAATCTTATTCCGTAAGTACCGGACATAGACGTCTACGACATTTGTTTCGACTTCCGTATCATATCCCCATACCTTGTTCAGGAGCACTTCCCTCGTCAAGACGATATTCTGATTCTCCATGAACGCAAGGAGAAGATCGTACTCCCTCTTCGTGACTTCAATTTCCCTATCGCCTTTCAGCACCTGCCTGGATTCCTTTTTTACAACAAGATCACGATAGGAGAAGCTCGTTTGATGGGAGAGCTGAGCTTCATTTTCGGACCGGCGGAACACCGCCCTCAACCTGGCCAGGAGTTCTTCGATGGCGAAAGGTTTGATGATATAATCATCCGCGCCGCTGTCAAGTCCCGATACCCGGTCCATCACACTGTCACGAGCCGTGATCATGAGGATCGGGGTCGCCTTGACCTGACGGATCCTGCGGCATACTTCCAAACCGCTCAGACTCGGGAGCATAAGATCAAGGAGGATGATATCCCATTCCTGATTCAATGCAAGGTCCAACCCTTCGCGGCCATCATAGGCCTGCCCGATCTCGTAGCCTTCATATGTCAATTCAAGTTCGATGAATCGGGACAGATTTTTTTCATCTTCTATTACTAATATTCGTTTCACACCATCACCTGCTCTGCTGCCTTATATTCCTTATTTTAGTCTATTTTTATCAAAAATAAAATCTTGAATGGCATGAATGATTTCTACACCTTGATACGCAAAGAGTGAAATGGCTGTAAGACTGAAGAATAATACAGGTATAAATCGTATCCACATGATTTTTACCTCCTTTGATTTACCAACATTATCTCCCCTCAAGATTAAATTTCCATGAGAATGAGATGAATTTTCTTTAACATAGCAAGAAAGATTTTCGAGATTAGGTTCGGTTTACATAATATTATTATATAACATCTATGTTAGTTGTCCGTTCTACAGTGGTACAGTACATATATGGTTCATATATACAATACATAAGGGGGGGCTGATCATGATCTGGTTGATTGCATGCGTGCTTTTTTCCATAGTGGTATTCGAGGAGGGAGTGAATTTCTTATTACGGCGGAAAGTGTTTGGAAGGACCCGTGTTGACTCAGGCAGGCACAAACAGGTACTGGAGGGTTTCAGTGCAGTGTTCCGGCTGAAAAGACAAAAAAAGAAGACAAAAGCTTCAGCATGACTTTTGTCTTCAAAGGAAAGAAATTAGAATGGGTCTTATAACATAAAGATTTTACCATACGAACCTGATTCATATGTTTGGGAGTGAAATCCTTATTCATAAGCAAGATTCATTGTAATCCTAAAAAAAGTGAATACAATTAAAGAAAGATTAAAATTCAATGAGAATTTCTTTTTTATCGTTAAAATGCTAAAAAGAAATGGCTGATCGGGAGAGGATGATTTGATGATTGATATGAACTGCGATTTGGGAGAGGGCTTTGGTCGGTTCTCGGTTGGTGACGATAAGGCCATCATGGCATTTGTGACATCGGTCAATATCGCCTGCGGTTTTCACGCAGGGGATCCGGTGGTGATGAGGAAAACCGTGGATCTTGCGGCAGAGTCCGGTGTTTCTGTCGGGGCACACCCCGGGTACCCCGATCTTCAGGGGTTTGGAAGGCGGGCCATGAACATGGATCCTGAAGAAGTATATGCCATGGTTCAATATCAGATCGGATCGCTCACTGCCTTCACGACTGCCAAGGGCATCCGGCTGAACCACGTGAAGCCTCACGGTGCACTGTACAACACGGCCGCACAAAACCCCCTTATTGCGAAGGCGATCGCCGACGCGGTCCATTCCTTGGACCCTGACCTGATTCTTTATGGACTGTCCGGTAGTGAGCTGACAAGAGCAGGGGAAAACGCCGGCTTGAAGGTCTATCATGAAGTATTTGCCGATCGCTCGTATGAAGAAGATGGTACACTGTCACCGCGGCATCTTTCCGGAGCCGTCCTCACCGGAGCTGAGGCGCTGGATCAGGTGAGGCAGATCATACAGAGTGGGCATGTACATACGAGACTGGGAGCATGCATCCCCCTCAAAGCCGATACCATCTGTGTACATGGTGATCACCCGTCCGCCATCCGTCTAGCGGCAGAGGTCCGGGAAATTCTACATACTCTATCACCCTATTCGAATAAAGACAGGAGAGATTCTTATGAAAATCATTCAGATCCAGACCACTAAAAGAGACGAAATGATCGATATCACCCGGGAGGTCCAGAACCTTGTGGATCAGACAGATGTGAGTACGGGTGCCGTTGTCGTTCAATCCCTCCATACGACTGCCGGCATCACCGTGAATGAAAATGCCGATCCCGACGTGAAGACCGATTTCCTGAGGAGACTCGATGAAGTGTTCCCTTGGGATCATCAGTCCGACCTGCACGGCGAAGGAAATACGGCCGCACATTTGAAAACATCCACCACAGGACATTCCCAGACCATTCTTATACACGAAGGCGAACTCCTCCTCGGTACCTGGCAAGGGATTTATTTCTGTGAGTTTGACGGCCCCAGGATGCGATCATTTGCCGTTTCCATTTTGTAAAGAGCTATCCTTGATATGAAAAAGAAAATCCGGACATCCGACCTTGCTGTGATCGGCGCAGGGCGGATGTCCGGATTCTTTAAAGGTGGTTCATACCGATCCTTGGTGTCATGACAAAAAACGGTCCCTGACTTCCTTAGAAGGGATGCTGCATTGATCTTTTTGTCCAAACCATTTGTACCTTCTCTTGGCAAATTGCTTATAAGCAACGTCCCGAATACGACGGGGAATGATCCTTGCAAACTTACCCAATGAATAAGGGAAGCGCAGCCTACTTGAGATTCTGATGACAGCATCGGATTCAAGGAACGCGCGTCCATCTTCGATGAGGACGATGCTATCCACTTCCTCGTGAACACCATGTCGAATCAACAGTTCTTTCCCCTTTTCACTTTGAAGGGAAGCGAACTGAAAAACCTTCTTTTTGTCGTGGCGGATGATGAACTGGACTGATCGGTCACAAAAGTTGCAGACTCCGTCGAATAATATGATGGCCATTTTCATCCCCCTCTTTCTATCTGCTCATGCACCGGGACTGGACAGATGATCGATCACATTATACCCGTTCACTTGCCATGAGTCTTCGGAATAGTGAAGATTATTGATGCACCCGTTGAAAAGCTTCACCTCTTGCTGCTCGTCCAGATGGAATAGCTTCAGGATGGCCGCAATGACGCCTCCATGGGAAACCAATAAGATTCTTTTATCTGGATAGCGCTGCAGGATTGCAGCTAGGCCTGCCATGATCCGGTTGGTAAGGTCCTTCTCTGTTTCCATACCGGGAAAGTCAAACCCTTCATAGGAAGCTCTTCTTTCTTCCCTCGTCAGTCCTTCCCCTTCACCGAATCCACGTTCCATGAACTCGTCCATGACCTCCATGGGTAGGCCCATCTTTTCGTTAATGATCTCTCCCGTTTCCCTGGCGCGATCCAAGGATGTCGTGATCAATACATCCCAATCCCCTCCGGAAAGATGATCCCTGCACTCACTGGCCTGTTTTCTCCCTGCTTCATTAAGGGGGATGTTGGTCTGTCCCTGAAGCCTCCCCGCTTTATTCCAATCGGTTTGACCGTGTCTGATCAAGCAAATCTGTGTCATATGAATGTACCCCCTGTCAGGTGTTTTCATCCAGTGTACTACAAAGCGGCGGTCAATGGGGACCAATAGGTTTCGAAACCGCATACAAGGGAAAAGGATGGCAAGGGAGGGGATTTTATGAAACCTGAAACCATCATTCCGAAAGATGCCGGTGATGAAATCACGGAAGTCCTGGTCGACGGCCTGCAGCGTGATCTTACAGAAGACGAACGTGAGTTGGTTGATCGGTGGACCTCGAGCTTTGATAAACCGGAGAGGGCTACCATCATCAATATGCTGAAGGAGCTCCTCAATAAGCACAAACGCCATGATTGATCGATAAAAAATGCCGACCCTCTCCATTGATAGGGCCGGCATTTTTTATCGGTCATGTGTGAGGTCCAGCAGACGATCGATGTCAATCCGGTAGATCGGTCGAGTCAGTTCTTCTTCTCCAAGGTCCACGGTATTTTCAAGCAGTTCATCTATATTCATCATGCAACCTCCTACGCTGTTGCTATTCCCGTTTTGTTCGTCATATAATCATTCGAATGGCGCAGCTTTTTTATGTGGGTCTTTTTGACGGGAACGATTGAATGAACAGAACAAGTGTGTTACGTTTAACGTGAATCATCGGTTGTTTGATGATCCGAGGAGGCCAATGATGAAACGATTCTCCATGCTTCATGTCCCTGAAGACAGGAATACCGGCCGTCCATCCATCATGATCCATATCCTTCCGACCACCGGTAATTATATAGCGGTCGGGCAATCATCCGGTTATTTCGGTAAAGCTTTTGGTCGTTATGAAAAGCTTACCGCATACCATGCTTACCTGGATATCATCTCTAGATAATGAGATAGACGTATAAAAGACGGCGCTTTCAAGCGCCGTCTTTTTGATTATTCTTCTTTTCCAGGAAGTCTGCCACCATCCTCCTGTGACTAGCTACCATATGATCAGGCAGATTTTTCGAAGAAATGAATTCCAGCTTCGTTCCTTCAGAACGCTGCAGTTTCAGTTGTCCCTCAAACTCTTCAGAATGAAAGCAAATTGTAACGGAATAGAACTGGTCGCCATTTTCCGCTTCTATGTACTGATCTTGACCGGAATAGACGTTCACGAGCTTAAGGCGCCCCACTTCCAGATTCGTTTCTTCCTTCACTTCCCTCCTGCCCGTTTCCTCAGCGGATTCCCCGAGTTCCATCAGACCTCCGGGAAGACCCCATTTCCCAGGGGGAAAGGTGCGCCTTTGCAGGAGGATCCTCCCCTGCCCGTCGGTCAAAATGACCGTGGAACCGACGAGATTGACCGGTCTTGAACCAATCAGTGATCTCAGTTCTTCAATATAGCCCATGTAGACCCCCACCTTTAAGGTGATTGTACCGGATCCCCCTTCACCTGTCATCATTTCCTTCTGATTTTTAAGAGTTCGCCTTCTTCCACGGTGATCTTCACCTTTTCACCCACCCGGTAATCCAAGTACCGATCACAGTCGACTTCATAAGTTGTTTCATTGCTGAAGGTGATGGAGCAACGGTGACCGGAAACGTCGATTTCACGCCCCGACTTCACGCCCTGAGCCGTATTTTCATCTATGGGATAAAACTTTTCTTCAATGGTGAGCCATCCATTATGAGCGCCATTCATCCATTTCATGACTCCAAGTCCGATCAAAAGAAAGACCAGTATGCCTAAGACGATGAGTTTCAAACCGATTTTACCCACGTTCCCCCTCCTAGATATAACTCTAAAAGGTATATGCAGGGAAAAGGACATTCATGAAAAAGGATTCCTCTTTACAAGGTGAAAAAAATAAGATATGGTTTAACTACCGACCGTTAGTTAGTTGATGCAAGGAGGTATTTCGTTGAAGTTCGATAATAAGAAAAAAATAAAACAAACTGCCTTGGATTTATTCGGCCAAAAAGGTTATGAAGAAACCTCTCTGAGTGATATTGCAGCTGTGGTTGGAATAAAAAAACCTTCTATATACAATCACTTTTCAAGCAAAGAGGAGATTTTCACTGATGTCATAGAAGATCTCATCAAATCTGAAATCTCTTCTTATCACAAGCTGCATGAGATTGAACATCCAGGCTCAGCCATCGAACAAGTGCGCAGGGTCTTTGACTCTTTCTGCCACCGCCTGTTGACGACGAAGGAGGCGCGGTTGTGGAAACGGGTAAGCTTCTACCCCCCAGACCCATTCAAGGAATTCATCAGCAAAAAGTTCTATGAACTTGAAGTCGAATATAGCCGCCTGCTCCGCTCCATTCACGCTAGCGGAAAAAGGAACGGATACTTCATGCACATCGATGTAGACCAGTTTACTGCGTCATTCTTGTGTCTAATCGACGGGGTATTCCTCGAACATCATTATTATACGGAAGAAATCTTCAAAGAACGGATCGAGTCGATCTGGAAGGTCTATGAACTAGGATTGACCAACAACAAAGGAGTGTAGAACATCATGGGTTGGATTTATGTCATCATCGGAGGGATCCTGGAAATCGGATGGGCGACCGGGCTCTCATTATCAGAAGGATTTACAAAGCCGGTGCCGAGTATCATCACGGCCATCCTGATCCTGATCAGCTTTTATTTCTTTTCAAATTCAATGAAGCTTCTCCCCATCGGGACTGCTTATGCGGTTTTCACAGGGATAGGTGCTGCAGGTACGGCCATTGTCGGCATGTTCATCCTCGGTGATGGGGTCAGCACACTGAAGATTCTCTTTGTCGCCCTGCTCATATTCGGGATCATCGGGCTGAAGATGAGTGATAAGGAAGAACAGGAAAAAAGGGGTGCTCAGTAATGGCATGGCTCGCACTGATTGCTGCAGGATTCTGCGAAGTGGTCATGGTTTCGTTTATGAAGCTGTCGGAGGGATTCAAAAGGATCATCCCGACAGCTGTCTGCTTCATTGCAGGAGCACTGAGCTTCTATCTCCTGTCTGTCGCCCTGCTGGAGATACCCGTCAGTACAGGGTACGGGATCTGGACAGGAATCGGATCCGCCGGTGCCGTTGTGATGGGAATGGTCTTTTTTAAAGAGGCAAAGGACATCAAGCGTATTGCGTTCATCCTTTGTATTGTTGGAAGCATCATCGGGTTGAAGATGGTTTCTTGACCGATTGAAACGCAGATTGGAGATAACAAAACCCATGGCACTATGCTTGTCATTCAATCAGTGCCATGGTCGGTTTGATAAATATTTTAATGTGGATGAAACAAAAAGCGGGGATTCCATTTTCTATAAAGAATGCCGAATCCCCCTCCGTTTTTTCTTCTTTCAAAAATAGGATGATCCATTCTCGTTTCCGCATCCATAATGTGGGGAGTCAGTTAATGATTCCGGTACCGACGATTTTCAATTCTACATTCGAATGAAACGTGATATTCGGGTATTCTTCCTTCCAATCCATTTTCTCCCACACTTTTGGTTTAAATGCAATCAATTCTCTTCCCAACCCAAAAATATCTGAATTTGCTACTTGAACTTTTTTTACAGTATTCTCAAGTCTTTTGGTCATATTTTTAGAGATGATTTTATTGAGTCTTTTTACTTCCTTTTCATTGAATAAATGATTTGGGGGATATTCTACAATATTAATGTTGGATTTCAAGGTTAGGTTCACGTGAATATTCCCGGGTTCCGCTTTTATAATTTCAACGTTGGCTTTTGGCTTAAGAACATTGAAAGTGATATAATTCTGAATGTTCGGTTCTTTTCCAGATGACACCTTGGTTACAAATCGTGCTACCTTAGATTTCTGATTCATCATAATCAACATCAGGGTCGATTCTGTATAATTCAGTTCTCCCGTCATCCTTCTTTGATCAAACAGAGCGGTTCCATCCAATAGAATTTCTTGATTGACGTTTTTGAATAAGGGGAGCATAAAATCCCTTCCCTCATCGAACATGATGGTGCAAATCGTCTGCAGATTGGCTTTTGGAATTTCGGTGGTGGACTCTGCGGATGAGATGGACTCAATTATATACTCAGAAATCAACACATTGTTTTCCATCAACGGCATGAGATAGGTCCCTGCATCTCCTTTGGTGACCGCAATCTTTGATGAAACAGAGCTATTCGGATCTCGATAAAAAATGTCCAGGAAATCATAGATATCCTCTTTCGCAAGCGTCTCACCAAGAAGAAAAATACGATTCTTTGACGGTTCGAAATTGTCGGATACTTTTTTATCTAGATGGATTCGTACATCCCTTATTGTATGACCGGTCGCCATGACCTCCAGGTTCGTGGGTACCCCCTCCTTGAAATCACGTATGACTGCAGTGCCTCTTATTTTATCTTTATCTTCTGTCAGGTCAAATGCAGATGAATAGACCAACCTGCTTTTTTTAAGTAGACGTTGATCCCAGCATCCCGTTACGAAAACCTGTGCGACAACAAGTATGAGGAGAATAAGCTTCTTCATCTTCAATTTGATACACCGCTTTCTTTTTTCCTAAGGAGAGAAACCATCAACATCGTCAGGGGTACACAACAAACTAGTGCGTATGAAATTCTCATGACGATATGATTAAACGTATCGATCTCATCGATTTTGTACCATACCGCAATCGAAAACGAAATGGACGCATACATAAACAAAATCCAAGTGGCTTTCTTTTTTGAGACTTTCTTCTTGAACAGGGCCCGTGTTCCTTCTATCGAAAGGAAGAGGTAGCTCGTCAAGGATGTTACGACATTGACAATCCAAAGGGACAGGAATACAAGATCGATCCTTTCGACGATTTGAAGATTGAGCGACTTGACAAAATATAAAACCGGCTCAGGAACGATGGCGATTTCAACCGGGCTGAAAACGATGGTACTGACAATCATCATAATCATATAGATGATTGTCACGATCCAGTTAGCCAAGGTAGCGGACTTCAACACAGCTTTTGATCCAAGCTCATGAAAGTGGTGATATAGAATCAAGAGGAGTTCAAAACCAAGCATGGAGAAATACGCTTCCTTTGCACCAGCGATCCATGGTAACCCGAAATGAGCCCCAACCGGAAACAAATACCGGTAGTCAATCGGATATGTCCCCATCACCACGAATGAAATAATCAAGAGGAATACAATCAACATGGACACCAGTACATAGACATTACTGATTGTATCCACATGCTCTTTGGCCAGGTAGATGGCTGTCAAAATCAAAAGCAACATGAGGATCCATTTAGGTGTATAGATAAGCATCCAGGTTTTGATCACCTTGGTCGAATACATTAATATCAGTGCCGTGACCAGTACACCATAGGTGATATATGCCATATTAATTGCCGTTCCGACATATTTTCCCGTTATCACTTTTGAATACTCAAAGAGAGACTGCTTAGGAAATCTTTTGGATAGAAACCAGAGATACGTAATGATCACCTGGACGATTAAACCTGCAATCAGAACAGAAATCCAACCATCCTGTTTGGACTGCAAAAATACATTATAGGGCAACCCAAGGATCCCTACGCCAATTTGAGTCTGAATAATGAAAAAGACAAGCTGTGTTTGGGTCCGTTTGTTACGATTCATCATGATTTTTCCATTCCCTGGATTTGGATGACTTCCAATAATATTGGGGCTTCACATCTTTCGGCCGAGTCCTCATCATCCAAATTGGAACTCTTATCAGAGTATCCTTCAAGGCTTTCACATCAAGAGGTGCGATAGGATATAAATAAGGCTGGCCCAAGGAAGTCAATGTGGCCATATGAATGAGAATGACGACTAACCCAATGATGATACCGAAAAAACCAAAAAGTGATGCAAGTACCATAAGCGGGAACCCTAAAATCCTGATCGAAGTGCTCAACTCATTCGACGGGATGACAAACGATGAGATAGCTGTGATGGCGACGACGATCACCATTGTATTGGATACAAAGTGCGCTTCCACCACGGCCGTTCCGATGACGAGACCACCGACGACACCGATGGTTTGCGCTACAGGATTCGGTAATCGGATGGCCGCTTCCCTCAACAATTCTAAAGTGAACTGCATGATTGCAGCTTCAATGAGTGGGGGAAAAGGTAGATATTCCAGAGAGTTCTTGATCGAGAAAATAATTTCAACGGGAATAATTTCATAATTATATGATATGACAGCAATATAAGTGGCTGGCAGGCAGAGCGTGGTAAGATAGCTGATTAGTCTGATCAACCTAAGAAAAGACCCGGTCGTGGTCCTCGTATTATAGTCCTCAGATGTTTGGAAAAAGCTAAAGAATGATACTGGAAAAATCAACGCTGTAGGACTACCCTCCATCAATAATAGAACTCTTCCCTCCATCAAGTTGGCAACCGCCCGATCTGGTCTTTCCGTATTAAGGAACTGTGGGAAAGGTGAAATCGTGCTATCCTCAAGAAACTCTTCAAAGTGTCCAGGTGACTGTATGGAGTCGACATCGATATAACTGATCCTTCTTTCTATTTCTTCTACAAGCGCTGGATTCGTCAATTCAGATAGAAAGATCAGGGCGTATTTCGTCCTTGAAGTCTCACCCGCATTCGCATATCTCACTGTTAACTTTTCGTTTGTTATCCTTTGCCTGACAAACTGCACGTTCTCGGTGATTTCTTCACTGAATCCCTGATGGGATCCCCTGATGACTTTTTCATTAGTCGGTTCCACCCTGTGTGCTGACTGATTCTTCGGAAGGGCGATGAGCGTCATGGTCTCCCGGCCTTCTTCCAGTAAGGCGCAGCGTCCGTCCACTAATCCATCTAGCAGAACCTGAAGATCTTCCGTCTCCTTTATCCCCCCGCTGTTTACAATATTCTTAATCTCTCCTCTGGGCATCTCTTGAATCGGTTTGATGACAACTTCTTGTAGACTCTTGACCTCTATGATGGAATCTATGTAGATTAATTTAAGCACTCGTTCATTAAATACCAGATCCCTGATGAATAAATCATCTGTCTGAAATAACCCTTCCTTAATAAAGGAGACCTTTTCATCCAGGCTCCTCTCTTTGACCTTCATTTCTTCGCCAAGAGGTCGTAATTTTCGTATCGGTCTCTTTGAACTCTTTTCCTTCATATAGGACACCCTCTTCGTGAAGAAATTCATATTTCTAGCTTTCTCTATGTTGCGGCCTCTTATGCGAGATGTCATCGATTCCTTTGTTTGTTTAATGAAGCTGTTGGTTCATCCAAAGTACGATAAAAAAGTAGGTGGCATGAACAACTTAAAGTATGTACGACATCCTTCTTTTTGGTATACTGTATCCAATACATACCTATCTCAGGAGTGAAACAGTTGACCAAGAAGAAATTTTATACGTGGACCCTGCAAATCTTAATTATCCTCACCATCATTTTCGTCTCAACGAAGATCTCGTTCCTGTTCCAACCGATCGCTGTGTTTGTCTCGACCTTGTTCTTCCCCATCGTGATTTCAGGATTCCTTTATTTCCTCCTGAATCCCGTCGTGAATCTATTGGAGAAGGCACGGCTGCCACGTACAATCGCCATAATCGTACTCTATGCCGCCATTGTCGGGATACTGGTCCTCATCATTGGCAATGTGGCCCCGATCATCTACAAGCAGATCACGGCCCTGTTCAATGAGCTGCCGAATTACGCGGACCAAACCAAGCAGTTCGTCGAGTATCTATCGGAAACGAAGCAGTTCAAATGGGTGATGTCCCAGGACTATGTGTCCATCAAAGACATTGAAAATCAGCTCATGGGCATTGCCAATTCCCTTCCGAATAATATTACATCGGGCATCAAGAGCATCGTGAGCATCGTGACGAATATTACGGTCTTGATTGTGACTGTACCGTTTCTCCTGTTCTTCATGTTCAAGGACGGTTACAAGCTGCCGGACGCCATCGCGAAATTCATGCCGGCAAGCTACCGTGAAGAGGGAGTCAAGACGCTTAAAGAGACTGGAGGCACATTGGCTGCCTATATCCAAGGTCAGCTGACGGTTGCATCATTCGTGGGTACCCTGACCTTCATCGGGTATCTCATCATCGGTCTTCCTTACGCTCTGGTCATGGCGTTGATCGGGGCAGCAACCAACATCATCCCGTTCCTCGGGCCATTCCTCGGGGCAGCACCTGCTGTGATCATCGGCCTCTTTGATTCCCCGACGAAAGCAGTACTCGTCATCGTCGTGGTGGTCATAGCCCAGCAGATCGAGGGGAATTTCCTGTCTCCCCTCATCTTGGGGAAACGCCTGGATACCCATCCGGCAACGATCATCATCCTGTTGCTGGTAGCAGGGAACCTTGCGGGAATCGTCGGTATGATCCTTGCTGTACCGTTCTACGCTGTAATGAAAACGATCGTATTGAACCTGATGAAGATCATCAGACTTCGGAGCTCAACGATCAAAGAATAAAGAAAAGGCCCTGCAGACGATGCAGGGCCTTTTTGATCATAAGATTTTATACATCACGTAATGGGGACCGATTTCAGGGATATGAAATTCATTCCCGACTTTTTGAAGTCCAAGCTTCTCATAATAGGGCACAGCCGTCGTCCTGGCATTGCACCACCATGCCCCCGCATCCTTATCCTTCATGGCCGATTCTGCAAAGGCTATGAGCTTGCTGCCGATCCCCTTTCCTCTTTCGGGCTCCCGTGTAGCCATCCCGCGGAGTCTGTATTGGGTCTGTTGTGACAGTGACTTTTCCTGTTCTTGATAAAATGATCCGATGCACACCAGTCGATCTTGAAGGTAGACGCCAATATGGAATGTTCGTTCATCTTCGTCGCCTTCATATACGCATGCTTCAGGAGGCTGTCCCGGCCTCAATACTTCATGCCTCAATCCATACGTTTCTTCTGCAGGGATTTCCTTTATGATCATGGCTTGACCCCCTTTGGAAGCTCTCCTAATAAATAATCACAGTCCAGCTTTTTCTCGGATATGACCTTATCCTTTATGTCTACCCTATAGGCGGTAGCGTGTGGTCGAGAAGTGAGGACTCTCGTCAATTTCCCGTCCACAAAATGAAGTGCAGCTCCGTCATCAGCCCCATACCCCTCAGGGATCAATCCCTGCTTGATAAACGAATGGAATGCCGGTCTTCTCTCTGTTTCTCCGTCATAGTGGGGGGAATGGCTTCCCTCGATGAATCCGAGGCCATGAACGATATCGAGTTCGTCTCCAAATGAGTCCGTTACACCGCTGTCGAACCAGCAGATCGAACCGGCACTCAGGCCCGACATAATGATTCCGTCTTCGTATCCTTTTCTCAAGATCTTGTCCACGCCCCATTCCCTCCAAAGGGCGAGCATGCTTTTGGTATTGCCTCCCCCAACGTAGACGATATCATTGTCAAGGATGAAACGTTCCAGGTCCCTTGCAGGAAGCTTGAAAAGGGATAAGTGAGAAGGAATGCACGGAAGAGAATTGAATGCATCGTAAAAGCGCTTGATGTATCCTTCCGCATCCCCGCTAGCTGTAGGGAGAAACAGGATTTTTGGTAATGCTTTTTTTGATTGATCCAGTATGTATTGATCCAGCGCCAGGTTATCGGGTTCCATTGAGAACCCTCCGCCGCCCATAGCGATGATTTGCTTCATGATGACACGCCTCCTTTGCTTACTCGTATTCGACATTCCCCTCCCTATTTCCTTTAAATGAACGCCGGACTGACTTCTATCAAAAAGGAACCTGCCGTCATGGCAGGTTCCCCTGTAAGGGTTAATCAGCCTTTTTTGGGCTTGGTTTTAGAGATTTCCAATCTGGATTTCCCCATCAGATAAACGAACACAACGGCAATTCCAAGTGGAATGAGTGCATATGCGAACGTATGGGTGATGGAGTCAGACATGGCCTGAGTGATTTTGCTGAGAACCTCATCAGGTATCTTATCCCGCATTTCAGCTGAGAATAAGCTGCTTGAATCACCAGAAGCCATCCCACCTGATTTACCAAACGCATCCTCCAGATTTGATGCAAAGAATTTTGATTGCATCGCACCAAACAGCGTGATTCCTATGGTCATCCCAAGGGAGCGGAAGAATGAATTTGTTGAATTCGCGGAACCGCGATAGCGAGGTTCGAGCTTATGGATCGTGGCATTGGGCAGGAGGGAGAACGAAAATCCTACGCCGAATCCACTGATGACCATATAGATCGTCAGAAGCCATCTGCTCGTATCAGGCCCGACCGTCGATAAAAGGGCCATTCCGATGATAAAGGAAATGATGGAAATCCACATGATATTCCTGTAGCTCGTCTTGGACATGGCAATTCCGGCCACTGCACTCCCGACAACGGAGCCCAGCATAAGGGGTGTGAGGACAAGCCCGGCATTCGTTGCCGATCCCCCGTAAACTGCCTGAACGAAGATCGGAATCAGGATGGTCAGGATGATGAAGGTAGCACCATACAGGAATGCCAATGCCTGCGCAGAGGCAAAAAGCGGTTTCTTGAACATCCAGAATGAAATGATCGGTTCGCTAGCCTTGCGTTCGATCATCAAGAATGCGAGGAAGAAAATCAAAAAGCCTGCGAACAGAGAAAGGATCTGCCAGGAAGTCCAGGCATATTCTTTCCCTCCGAATTCAAGTCCGAACATCAGGCTGACGACAGCCACCACGAGGGTAATCGCTCCACCCCAATCAATGCGCTGATCGGATCGTTCCGGTGATTCCTTGTATGAACCCAGAATAAAGATTAACGAAAGAAGACCGATAGGGAGGTTCACATAGAAAATCCAGTGCCATGAAAAATTGTCCGTCAGAAACGCCCCGATCAACGGACCGAAGACGGAGGATGAACCAAAGACAGCTCCGAGGAGCCCGGTCATTTTCCCACGTGCTTCAGGGGGGAAGATGTCAAAAACGATCGTAAAGGCAATCGGCATCAAAGCTCCCCCGCCGATTCCCTGGATGGCCCGGAAAATACTGAGCTGGACGATACTTTGTGAAAGACCGCACAGAACCGATCCAAGCAGAAACACAAATAAGCCGAACACGAAGAATTTTTTCCTGCCGTACATATCCGATAGTTTCCCGAAAATCGGCATTCCCGCCATGACCGCGACCATATAAGCGGAGGTTACCCATACGAACTTATCTGCACCGTTCAAATCGGCGACGATAGCCCCCAAAGCGGTTGCAACGATGGTATTGTCCATCGCAGACATAAGTATGGCCAAAAGAAGTCCCGCAAGGACAAGTTTGGACCCTTTTTGTTCTATTACCACTGTTCTGCACCCTTTCTATATGTCTAAAGTGTCATATAATGATATCGTAGTTAATTATAACCCTTTTTTACATGATGTCCAATTCAAACTCTCCGCAAAAAAACAGGGAGCGTGACCACGCTCCCTGTCCGGAAATCGAAAATGATTACTTTTGAACGTTGGCTGCCTGAGGTCCACGGGCCCCTTCAACGATTTCAAACGTCACGTCCTGACCCTCTTCCAACGTCTTGTATCCTTCGCCTTGAATCGCTGAAAAATGAACGAATACATCGTCTTGGCCTTCGACTTCGATGAAGCCGAATCCTTTTTCGGCATTGAACCATTTAACTTTACCCTGTAACATAGATCATAGACCTCCTCGTGCAGCATGCACATTAAAATGATACTATTCCTGCTCTGATTAAGATTCAAGACGAAAGATTTCTATCAAGATAATTAACCGAACAAAAATAACTACCTATACTATAGCAGTATTTTTCAGAAAACTCAATAATCTTACATCATTTTATTCATGCTGTTTAGGGTGCACGATTTAAGGTTAGAAGAGTATCATCATGTGAAAATGAAACGGAGGAAAATGAATGCTCTTGCTTTGGATCCTTCTCATCCTTTATGCAATCTTCCTCGCTCCCGGGTCAGGAAGAGATGAAATCTTCCATGCACTGATTCGCGGTGATTTCGCCGATGTCGAACCCCTGGTGGTGACCATCTTCTCTTTCTTAGGGGTATTCCCCTTGCTCTTCGCCGCCATCCTCCTGCCGGATCGAAGAAGTGGTTCCTGGCCGTTCGTCCTATTATCCATGGGAACGGGAGCCTTCAGTCTCCTCCCGTATTTCTACTTAAGGGGACGTTTCAAGGGTCTTGAGAAGATTGTCACTCCTGTCTGGCTCATGAGGGTAGCGTCCTCCAGATCATTCATCGGCATCATAGTGGCTTTGTTCATTTTATCGCTGTTACCTCTGACCGGAGGGATTTCTTTGAATGCATACAAGGATGCATTCATGCACTCTTCCCTGGTCAGCGTCATGACCGTCGATTTCCTGATCCTCGTTCCCCTATCCTGGTACGCCATGAAAAGGTTTCGCGGCATCCCTTCGCCGATTTCGTTCATCCCGATCATCGGTCCAGCCCTCCTCCTATGGCAGCAGAGGGGAGAGAAGGATAATGAAAGGACGGAATGAAAAAGACGTGCACCTGCACGTCTTTTTTTAATCAATTGACTTTCACTTCATGAATCGTACGGTCGTCGATCCGTCCTTTATCATTAACAATTTCTATCGTCACGGACTCCTTATCCTTGTCCCGGATGTCTTTGATAATTTGCTTGAGAGTTTCTTTGTTTTTGAGCGGGACCGTCACTTCCTGGGTCACATCACCCTCTTTTTTCTTCCTGCTCTTCAACTCTTTGTCTGTATAAACCAAGTCGGTTCCAAGAGCTTCTTTCAACGTATTGCCTTCTAAGAAGAAACGCGTCTGATAAGGTGTTCCCGTCTCAATTTCCTTATCAGTCACAATGGCTTTAAAGGTAAGTTCACCCGCTTCTTCATCCACTTGCACGCTCCCTCCCTTGATCATCTCGGCTGCATTACGGTTACAACCGGTGATCAATAGCAGAAGCATCATTCCCACGACCGTTACAAACATTTTCTTTTTCACTGTCAGATCCCCCTCTAAAGTTGTGCCTTTTCATTTTACATGAATGTCGATTGGAATCCCACTTCTATGTCGGGATCACGTGCTTCAAGTCTACTTTAAAAAAAGACAGCTTGGAAAGGAATTCCCTTTCTTTTGTCGAATATACTTTCTCATCCATAGTGAAAGGAAGGATTCCAATGAAGAAAATGATTGGTTGTGTGCTCATTCTCTCTCTCTCGCTCGCTTCACTGGGGGTACCCACCACAGAGGCAGCCGCCAAAAAGTACAAAAATTGTACTGAACTGAACAAAGACTACAAAGGTGGTGTCGCCAAGGCGAAAGGTGTGAAGAATAAAGGAGGTAAGACAAAATACACCCCGCATGTTTCAAAAGCACTCTATGAAGCCAACAAGAGTAAGGATCGTGACAAAGACTCCATCGCATGCGAAAGATAAAGAGCAGACCAAATAGGGACATCCGGCACTTCAATGTGCGGATGTCCCTATTTTGCTCCATTCATCATATGAATTCCCCTGACTGAGTATAGAATGACGGATTCTCTTAAACCACGTGTCTGTTGCAAAGCGCTTTTAAAATGAACAGCTTCTCCCGAGAACTTAACATTTTCCAGCTTTTCGCACGAATCATCACGATTGGTTCCCCCTCCTGCATTCGATATACTGTTCTATACCTTCTTTTCAGCCATGACAAACACGTCAAATTGTTCATTATTCACCCTTAATGTGCCAAAGCATGACAGATTCATGCAGGAAAAAGGGATCAAAGTCAGAAAGTATGTCGGTACATAGGGGAACCTCCCGAAAGATTATTGGTTTTTCTTCAGCTCACTTAAAAAATGATGAAGGATCCGTGCCGTCAATCCCCAGATGACTTTGTCTTCATGGTAATAAAAGACCTCCTGCATCTTTCTGGCCTGCCATTCATACTGTTTGCCACCTGGAATGCGGTCATAGGGGAACGACTCTTCCGGATGCATCTTCACATCGATCGTATAGATATCAGGTTCATCATTCAACAGATCATCCAATGGCACAGTAAAGACCTCCCCCACCTCTGCCGGATTAGGTTGAAGATCTTCCGGGGAGGTTTCGATCCTACCGACAAACGGATAGATCATCGTTCCAAAGGGTGTGATGATATAGTCAAGGGGATACACATCCCTCACCTCATCCAATGAGATCCCGAGTTCTTCAGAAGTCTCCCTGATGGCAGCTTCCTTTTCACCTTGATCGGATGGATCCACTTTCCCTCCAGGAAAACAGATTTCACCCGGCTGTCGGCGCATGTCCTGTGAACGGACTTCAAACAGGATATGAGGCTTTCCATCGACCCGGATCAGTGGCAGCAAAATCCCGAAGGAAGCATAGGATCCCGCTCCAAGCAGCCTTGGTTTCCGGTGCCTGAATGTCTCAAGCCACTTTTGCTCATCCATGTACTCACTCCCTTTTTCTTACCATTATAAACCGTTCCGGCGACCCGTCACAACAATGATGCCCCCATCAACTGCCGAGGCTCCAAGGAACTCCAATATGATATAATGAAAGAGTATATACGAGAAAGGAATTGATGCGATATGTTCGGAAAGATGGCTTCAGATGTACTGGGACTGAGCGATATTGGTTCGGTCATCCATCCACAGGATTATGATAAGGCGGATGCAGATGACTACATCATGCATGAAGACGGTGAGAAGATCTATTTCCTGATCAAATCGAAGTCCGACGAATATTGTTTCACCAATAAAGCCCTCATCCACCTTGACGGGACGAGCGCCACAAGCAAAAAGCGCATGTTGAAACGCTTTGATTATTATAAGCATACCATCAGCGGCGTCATGCTTGAAACGGCCGGTACAGTCGACTTGGATGTGGAGATCAAATTCAAGATCGGTTCAGAATCTTATTCCATCGATGTGCATAAAAAATTCCTCACTGAAGTGAAGGACCTTTATAAATCCCTCATCAAGATCGGTGAAATTGCCGCTGATAACAGCGTGTATTCAACTTATGCTTCAGAGAGCCTTTCCGTTGCATCCCAAACCCTGGGACAGGTAAAGGCAGACCGCGCAGATGTGTCCGCTCAATTCAGGGAAATCAATGAATATGCCTTCGACTGGCTGCTTGAAAAGAAAAAGACCTTCGTGCAGAAGGATTATGGAAGCGTCTTTGAAACGTTCATCCAAAATTGACATCCAGCGACCCGGCCCCGGCCGGGTCTCCTTTTGTATTAGGAATCATTGACGGGAAGAGATGGATTTTCTTATACTGGATAAGCACAAAATGATGACAGGAGAGGACTTATGGACTTTACGATACAATATCTATCATTCTATCTGATTTCTGTCGATGGAAAGGGTGAAGAAGCAGACAAGCGCCAAAAACACTTCCAGACCCTTACGACTGCTACCTATGAAGAAAGCCCCCTTAAAACATTTTTAGACGGGGAGCTCACAAAGATCACTAAACGGAAGGTGGACCGTCATGCAAAATCCGAAAATGCACCAACCAAAATCGGACGGTTCATCGTTGAACCCGGTCATGAGCTGACAGCGAATCCCAACTACAACCTCTTCCATAAGACCCGGTTCGCAGAAGACAGCGACACCTTCCGAGAGGCGACCGATCAAATCGTGCAGATGTACCTCGAAACGAGCGCAATCCGTGGAGGGGCCGTGATCGTTGCCACTGCAAAGCTGACGAAATTCTTCGATGATCCTTTTGTCTTCATCATGAAATGTGATTTTGAACCGAAGGTCGCGACCATCACGGACGAAGCGACGCTTATTCACAATGTTGAAATGGCCATCACGACAAAGGGGATGAAATCGGTGCAGTATCCGTATATGCCGGAAGACGGGATGATGGACCCGGCTGAACTGAAAATTCATCAGGCATCTCATGCCCACTACTTCGAAAACTTCCTCAAATGGGTCGAGTTCGAGAAATCCATGCCTGAAATCGTAAAATCCCAAGTGTATGGCATGGTGAAGGAACATATCTCCGAAACCTATGCAGAATCAAGCGACGAGCGCGTGGAATTTGAAGAAGCAGTGGAGGAATGGGCCATCAGTCCGAAACGGGAGATGCAGGAAAGATTCACCCCGGAACAAGTCGTCGAAGCCGCAGCGCAGATTGTCGAGCAGTCACCTGAAGTGGAGCTGAAGATGCGCCTTGACCATATGGCCGTAAAGGCAATGCTGTCGGATTTCGGTGATCGTCTCCATTTTGCAAAAGTGAACGACCGCTACGTCCTCATGATCGAGAGCGATACCGTGACGTTCGAGCAGGGATTTTCTCCTTTGGAGTTCCTGAAACCGGATGACCTTCATGAGGTGATCGAGCGTATACAGAATAAGCCACAGTAAAAAGCAGTAGGGTTCCACAGGAATAGGAATCCCTACTGCTTTTCTTTATTCAATCCACCTTCAGGGGAATCGTGATTGATTCCGAGCCAAGCAGGTCGAACACACCCTATGTCTATGAACACCAGCAAAAGAGCTAAAGAACCTGTATCATCTCCACCCGATTGCCAAAGGGATCCCGACATTCAAAGCGGTCATAGCCCGGTATGGCAATCGACTGAAGGATGTTGGTACCATGCTTCTCCAAATGTTCCTTCCAATACCTCACATCGTTGACTTCATAGGCAATGTGGGCCTTTGTTTGGTATCGATCGACCCCTTCTTCCGTTCCGATATGAAGGTCTGCGTTACCTGTGTGGAGCCAGAAGCCGCCCCTCCCTTTCAAACTCTCCGGCTTATCCATTTCCTCCAGTCCAAGCAAGCCACAGTAAAAAGCCCTCGCTTCTTCTTCCTTCCCTGAAGGAATCGTAATTTGTGCATGATGAATCCCTGCGATCATCGCCATCACTCTCCTTTTCTCATTTTCATTATACCTGATAGGGTAGGCCAGAACCGATCAAATCCATGATGACTGCTCATAAGGATTTCTTATCAGATGGGTATTGCCGGACAGACGTCGCTCTGCTAATCTAATACAATATAGACATATTACGGAAGAATGGAGATCCACTGCATGCTAACACATGATCAACTCGATGACATATTCACCCTTCAATCCCTATGCGAAACGCATGACGGCATCACCATCAAATTGAACGGCGACATGCTCAGGAGAGAATCCTATGAGTCTTATGATCTCCTGAGTTACGATAACGGACGCCTCACCGGCTTCCTTGGAGTCTACCCTTTTGGGAGCACCATTGAGCTTTGCGGGATGGTACATCCCGATTTCAGGAGGAGGGGGATCTTCCAATCCCTCTTCAATCGGGCATTGAAAGAAATCAGTAAGAATACGGTGGATAAGGTGCTTGCCAATTCACACGGACGCTCTCCTGCCGGGAAAGCGTTCATTGAAGCGAATGGCGGCCTTTTCGACAACACCGAATTTGAGATGGAGTGGGTCCCATGTGAGCTGCCGGAACCGGATGAATCAGTCCAGCTCCGCGGTGCAACCCGGAAGGATACACCGGAGATGACACGTCTCGGATTGGAATGTTTCGGCATTAAGGACGCATCATTCGATGAGGCTCATATCGACGATACCCTCATGATCCTGTTTGATGGAGAAGTCGCAGGGCAAATGAAGATATCCCGCGACGGGGGGCAGTGCTACATCTACTGGTTTTCAGTGTTTCCTGCGCTCCAGGGACGCGGAATCGGTCGACGTGCATTGAGCCGGGTGGTGAGGGAAGCTGAAGGTAAATACTCCGTTATCGGACTCGATGTGGCAGCAAAGAATGAACATGCACTAAAACTCTACACGTCCTTAGGTTTTGTTGTTCAGAGTCATCAGGACTATTATTCTCTTTCCCTTTAAATAAACAGCCGGGACCTGTAGGAGGCCCCGGCTGTTTATTTATTTATTTATTTATAGAAGATATGCTTTATACTCCACACGTCATCAATCTCAAGCACCCCGTGAGAATGATACGAAAGCTTGCGTTTATCGGTGGGCGATCCCGGATTGAACAGAAGCACTCCAGCATCCACCCTCACGTAGGGAATATGGGAATGACCAAAGATGATCAGGTCGACTTCTTCCTGTTCAAAGGCATGGCGAGCGCGTTTTTCCGTCGTCTTTCCGGTGCCGTCTCCATGAACCACACCAATGCGGAGGTCCTTCAATGTAATGATCGTCTTCTCCGGAAGGATTTCCTTGAGGCTCTCATCATCGACATTCCCCGCCACAGCTGTTACCTGCCCGTATTCTTTGAACGCCTCATAGTGCTCAATCGTTTGAAAATCACCTGCGTGGATGATATGATCCGCCGTTTTGAGATCTCCCAACAAAGGGGAGGGCAGATCCCTCCCTTTTTTCGGAAAATGGGTATCGGCCACGATCACCACCTTCATCATGGGTTGCTGCTTTCCGCAATCAGTTTCTCCACTTCTTCTTCGATGACAGATGGATCGATCCTCTCAAACAGCGGTCCACCTTCTTGAAGATGAAGGACATCAGATCCTACAGGACCCCAGATGGCGCTGCCCGAACCGAGCTGCCTGCCTAGCTCCTCCCCTTTCTCTGGAAGAAAGGGCGTCAGGAGGGCACGCAGGTTGGTGATGATATAAATGAATTCCGTGAGAAGTTCTTTCCCGCGATCCTCATCCTCCTTGACGACCACCCAGGGTTTCGATTCATCGAAGCGTTTATTGATCCCCCTGATGTAAGTGAAGATTCCATCAAGCGCCTCCCTGGTCGTACCCTCTTCGATGCGCCCTCCGGCCAAATCGAATTGTCTTTGTGCTTCTTCACGCAACCCTTTTCCAACGGTAGTAAAGTCGACCTTTTCTCCGTACGCTTTACGATAAAACTTCAGCGTGCGCTGCACCAGATTACCGAATGCTCCGAGGAGCTCTCCGTTGTGGCTATGGATGAACTCCCTCCAGGAGAAATCCGCATCCCTCTTTTCCGGGGCATTGATCGTGAGGAAATATCGCAGGGAATCGGGTTCATATCGATCCAACAGATCGCGCGCCCACACGGCCCAATTGCCGCTGGTGGAGAACTTCTTTTTTTCGAGGGTCAGATACTCATTGGACACCACGTGATGAGGAAGCGCTTCTACTCCGATCCCTTTCATGACAGCCGGCCAGATGATCGTGTGGAATGGAATATTGTCCTTTCCATGGACGTAATATGTATGGGTGTCCTCTTCCCAGAAATGTTTCCAGTCCTTCCCGGTTTCAACTCCCCATTCCTTGGAGGCACTATAATATCCGCTCACCGCCTCGATCCACACATACACCTTTTTATCTTCAAATCCCTGAATCGGAACAGCCACCCCGTTTTCAAGGTCACGTGTCACGGCCCGGTCATGAAGACCTTCATTTAAATATCTCTGCGTCAGATTAAGGGCATTTTCACGCCAGTCCCCCCCATGGTCCTTTACCCATTCCTCAAGTGCATCCTGAAATTCCGAGAGGGCAAAATAGAGATGGGTCGTCGATTTAATCACCGGTTCGGTCTGACATAGTTTGCACGTTCGATCCTTGAGATCCAAGGGATCCAGGACCGTCGAACAATGATCACACTGATCTCCCCTTGCCTTTGCACCGCATACCGGACAGATTCCCTCTACGAATCTGTCTGGCAGGAAACGTTGATCCACTTCACAATAGGCCTGTTCGACTTCTTTCTCATACAGCCACCCATTTCGGTGAAGCGTCCGAAAGATTTCCTGCACCGCTTCATGATGGGGCTGCTTGTCTGTTCGCGTATAAAGGTCATAGCTGAATCCGAGGGAATCGAACGTTTCCTTGAATTCCCGGTGGAACCGATCGGCGATTTCCTCCACGGGGACACCTTCCTGGCTCGCCCTGATCCCGATGGGCGTTCCGTTGCAATCACTCCCGGATACGTAAAGGACATCTTCCCCTCTCATCCTATAGTAGCGTGCGAGGATATCTCCCGGCAGCAGGGCTGCAATATGCCCCAGGTGCAGGGAACCATTCGCATACGGCCATGCTCCTCCAATGAATACTGTCATGCTGATCATCTCCTTTTGTTGTAAACAAAAAAACCCCCGTCCTGACGCCATAAAGACGTCTAAGGACGAGGGGGATGCTCGTGGTACCACCTTAGTTCGCAGGATGCTCGCGCAAATCCTGCCTTCATGAGTACGAAGCCGATCTAGCCCTTATACTCCGGCGTGTGATAACGGGTGCCTGCCCCGTCCCACCCTACTCCAAAGGTTTCGAATGGAACGCTCCGAGACCATCTTCGGGACCAGTCTGTGCCTGCCCCTTTTCAGCTGCCGGGGCTCTCTTTCAAGACCGAATTGATCCGTACTCTTCTCATCGTCGCGATTAAGTATAGTATGCCACTTTTTTCAAAAAAGGCAAGAGGTTTATTTCTGCACCGTTGTGGAAAGAGAAAGAAAAACAAGGAAGGAGTGTTCCGCCTTGAGCGTATTGCAGAAACAATTCAAAGAACCATCCGGACCGTTGGGTTGGTTGGCAGGAAAAATCATGGAGTTCGATAATCGCAGGATCCATCATTGGAGCTTGAAGCGGCTCGGCATTCAAAACGGGGACAAGGTGCTTGAAATCGGATACGGGACGGGTTCTTGCATCGATAGGATCGCTGCTTCATACCCACATGCGGTCGTCGACGGAATCGACATCTCAGAAACGATGGAGGAAACGGCAAAGAAGAAGAATGAGAAAGCGATCCGCGAAGGCCGGGTACGCCTCTGGACTGGAGATATAGGCGATTTCTCCAGTGAGACGTCCTATGATAAAATCTTTGCCATCAACAACTATCCCCTTTGGAACGATCAAGAGAAATCCCTCGCGAGGATCCACTCCCTATTGCATGAAGGTGGCATCCTCTTGATCACAGTTCAGCCGAGAGGCGATGAAGCGAGCGATGAACGAGCGAAAGAGTACGGTGAAGAAATTGCTGCTGTAGTCCGTTCAACCGGTTTCAAAGATGTTTCGATCGCTTATAAAAAAGGATCCCCTGCCATGACCGCCTGTGTTACCTGCAAAAAAACAGGTTGAGCCCGGTGCTATGGACCTGCCCATTCTAGGGGTGATCCATTCATCGATCGGAGTGTGATTTCCGCTCCTACTTATCACTCCACAAAAAATCCAAGCAGCTCCATCTTTAGGGACAAGACGGAGATTGCTTGGATTTCTGGAACTACGTTCAGGTTTACTTTTTCTTACGCACGTACTCCTTTGGATGCACCGATCAGGGACTTGATGGTTTCCTCATCCCCCGCTTGAAGGAGATCGATGATCCTGCTCCCAACCACCACTCCGTCACAGCTCTGCGACATGGTTTTCACATGCTCAGGGCTCGAGATCCCGAAGCCTGCGAGGACCGGGACAGGGCTGTGTTCCTTCAGTAGATTGAGGTGTCTGCTGATGACGTCATCGAATTCCTTCCGTGCCCCGGTGATTCCTTTGACCGTTACGGCATAAAGGAAGCCCTCCGATCTTCTTGCAAGCTCCTTGACGCGTTCTTCACTGCTTGTCAGGGTGGCCAGCTGGATAATGGCGATTCCATGCTCCACGGCATCCGCTTCAATCAGGTCAAGATGCTCGAGGGGGAGATCGGGGATGATGAGTCCGTCCACTCCCGCTTCCCGGCAATCATGGAAGAAGCGGGAGACACCATAGCGGAAAATCGGATTGATATACGTCATGAATACCAATGGGATCGTGACTTCATGACGATTTCCCTTCAGGACATCCAGTACGTCGGCGAGTGTCGTCCCGTGCTTCAAGGCCCGCTTACCAGCTTCCTGGATCGTTGGGCCATCGGCAACGGGATCTGAAAACGGGATCCCAAGCTCAATGGCTGTCGCCCCATGCGCCTCCAACCGTCGTAGCGTGGGGATAAGTTCATCAAGCCCTCCATCACCGGCCATGATATAGGGGATGAACACCTTATTTTCGAGCTCGAGTTCGGTTTTCAATGCCTTTTCCAAAAACTCCTTACCCATGTTGACTACCTCCCAGCATGTCTTGTACTTGATTCACATCTTTATCTCCACGGCCCGATAGGCAGATGACGATGGATTCTTCCGGCTTCATCCCCTTCGCAAGCTCCACAGCATAAGCAACGGCATGGGAGCTTTCCAGTGCCGGGATGATTCCTTCGGTCTTGCACAGAAGCTGAAATGCATCCAGTGCCTCACCGTCTGTCACCGCCGCATAGGTCACGCGTCCTTGATCTTTCAAAAAGCTATGTTCTGGACCGACCCCCGGGTAATCAAGTCCCGCTGAAACCGAATGGGCTTCTTGGATCTGGCCGCTATCATCTTGGAGCAGATACATCATGCTTCCGTGCAGGATCCCCACAGATCCCTTCGTCAGAGTGGCTGCATGCTTATCCGTTTCAACACCTGCCCCTGCAGCTTCCACCCCGTATAATGCAACATCGTCCCCGACAAACGGGTGGAACATGCCCATGGCATTGCTACCTCCGCCCACGCAGGCGACAATCGCATCGGGCAGCCTGTTTTCTTTCAGGAAGAACTGTCTCTTCGTTTCATTTCCGATGACGCTCTGGAAGTTCCTGACCATTTTCGGGAACGGGTGCGGTCCAAGGACAGACCCCATGATGTAATGGGTGTCATCCACATGGGAGACCCAGTAGCGAAGGGCTTCATTCACGGCATCCTTCAGGGTTGCGCTTCCCTGTTTCACCCCCACCACTTGGGCACCGAGTAGCTCCATCCTGAATACATTGAGCTTCTGCCTTCTGATATCTTCTTCCCCCATGAAAATGACGCATTCCAGATTCAGAAGGGCACATACCGTTGCCGTAGCCACGCCATGCTGGCCGGCACCTGTTTCTGCGACGACTTTCTTTTTTCCCATCCTGACGGCAAGGAGGGCCTGACCGATCGTATTATTGATTTTGTGGGCACCTGTATGATTCAGATCTTCTCGTTTCAGATAGATTTTCGCTCCACCGACTTTGTCTGATAGATTCCTGGCATGATAGAGGGGATTTTCCCGTCCCACATAGTCTTTCAGATAGAGCTGGAGTTCTTCCTGGAAGGATGGATCCACCATCGCTTCTTCGTAGGCGGATTCGAGTTCATTCACCGCCTTCATGAGCGTTTCAGGGACGAATTTCCCCCCATATGGTCCAAATAGTCCTCGTTGATCGGGCTGTGCATATATCATTGTATTCCCTCCAATTGTTTGACTGTTTTCATGAGCTCGAAGATTTTTTCCCGGTCTTTTCTTCCGTCCGTTTCTACTCCGCTCGATAAATCTACCATCTCCGGACGGACTTCCCGGATGGCTTCACCTATATTGGATACATTCAATCCTCCAGCAAGGATGATCCGATGCCCTGACCTCTCGATCCCCTTCAGGTAATCCCACTGGAATGTGGTCCCGTTGCCACCACGATGAGGTCCCTTTCCACTGTCTACAAGAACGGGGCCTTCAGGATAAAGCCCCACCCGTTTCACATCTGATTCCTCTTTGATCGAGACAGCTTTGATATACGGTATGGAAAGTGTGAGGCAAAATTCAGGTGTTTCATCTCCATGGAGCTGAACATAGTCAAGCCCCGCTTCTTCAAAGATGGATTCAAGGGTTTGCTTGGATTCATTGACGAAAACTCCGATTTTCATCACGTGGTCCTGCAGTTCAGAGCTGATGACCGCCGCTTCCGGTACCGAAATCCTCCTTTTGCTTTCCGCAAACACAAATCCGACAGCATCGGCTCCGGCTTCCACCGCCCATTGTGCTTCCTCTAGTGTTCTCACCCCGCATATCTTGACCTTTGTCATTCCGTCACCTTCTTTACCTGAAAGGAAGCAACAAGTCCGGCAGGATCCTCGCTGCGCATGAGGGTCTCTCCGATCAGAATGGCATCGGCTCCGTCTTCTGCCACCGTCTTGCAATCTTGAATCGTCTTGATCCCACTCTCGCTGATCAGCTTCACGTCCCTGCCTTTTACAAGAGAACTCAGCGCTCCCGTCTTATGGATGTCCACTTCGAATGTCTTAAGGTTTCGGTTGTTG
Organism: Rossellomorea marisflavi; assembly: GCF_001274775.1. Taxonomy (GTDB): domain Bacteria; phylum Bacillota; class Bacilli; order Bacillales; family Bacillaceae_B; genus Rossellomorea; species Rossellomorea marisflavi. The sequence continues at coordinate 789,555 of NZ_LGUE01000001.1, read as the reverse complement.
ATACCGATCACGCTTGCCCCGAGAGCCAGTGCCCTCCGCATTTCGCCTTCATCGTGTACTTCCACCAGTACTTCAAGACCCTTTCCCCTTGCATAATCATATAAATCTTTCATCCGTTCATCATCCAGGGCGGCAGCAATCAGAAGAATGATGGATGCTCCTGCATCTTCCGCTTGATCGATCTGAAGCTCATCGATCATGAAATCCTTGCACAGGACGGGTACCGAAACCTTCACGCTCACCTCGGCTAGATCATCATAGCTCCCTTTGAAGAATGATGCGTCGGTCAAGACCGATATGGCCGCAGCTCCTGCCTGTTCATAGCTCTTTGCCTGATCCACGGGGTCGACATCCATTCTGATATCCCCCTTTGACGGGGACGCCCGTTTGATCTCGGCGATGATATGGAGGTGCTCCTCCTGCAGGGAAGAACGGAATGGCTTCTTTTGGGAACCGAGATGGTGTCTCTTGAATCCTTCCGTCTTCAGCTTTGCGACTTCTTCCTTCTTCTTCTTGATGATCGTTTCCAATATGGTTGTCATGATGGGATGACCTTCTTTCTGCGATTTGCGCTATAGTGGATCATGGATTGGAGAGCATTCAAGGCGTTTCCGCTCCGGATGCTTTCCCTGGCAAGATGTACGCCCTCAGAGATGGTTCCTGCCTTGCCGCTAGCATAAAGCCCTATGCCTGAATTGAAGAGCACGGTGTCAAGATGTGCCCCTTCCCGCCCCTCCAGTACATTCATGAGAATGGCGGCATTTTCACCCGCACTTCCTCCGTTGATTTCCTCATTTCCATACGAGTTCAGACCCACATCCTCCGCTTTCAGGATCACGGATGAAATGCGATCATCCTCAAGAATGGTCAAATGGTTCTCTCCTGCGAGTGATGCTTCATCCATTTGACCTGCGCCGTTCAGGACAACGGCTCTTTTGCGACCGAGCTCCCTCAGCACTTCTGCCATCGTTTCAAGCTTATCTCTCCTGAAGACCCCGACCAGCTGCGTATCCAATTGCACGGGATTGGTCAGGGGACCGATGAGGTTGAAGATGGTGGGAATCTTCATCTCCCTCCTTACCTTCATGACTTTCTTCAGGCTTTTATGAACAAACGGTGCATATAAAAATGCGATATTGTTACGGTTCAGTAGCTCTTCAATCTCTTCTCCGTCGAAATCAAGGGCCACACCCAGTCCCTCCAGTACATCTGCACTTCCCGTTCGGCTGGTGATGCTCCGATTACCGTGCTTTGCGACCTTCACACCAGCTCCTGCCAATACGAATGCGCTGGTGGTGCTGATGTTGAAACTTTGTGACCGGTCCCCTCCTGTCCCGCAGTTATCCATGACTCCCTGCTCGAGTTTTCGGACGGGCATCGCCTGTTCCCTCAGGACTTCAACAAGGGCCGTGATTTCATCCACGGTTTCTCCTTTGATTCTCAACAGGGTCAAAAAGCAGGCAATCTCGCTTTCCGTTGTTCCTTCTTGAAGCATTTCCCTTACTGCTTCCCTCATCTCTTCTCTTCCTAGTGAATGACCGTCAGATAATTTGTTCAGTACGTGTTTCACGGTGATTCCCCTTTCTCATCTCGTCTATGAAGTGCTTCAATATGTCCTTTCCTGAAAGCGTCCCGATCGATTCGGGATGGAATTGCAGGCCGTAAAGCGGATAACCGCTATGCTTGATTGCCATGATTTCCCCATCATCCATGGCGACGGCCAGCGTTTCAAACTGAGGGGGAAGGGTTTCCCTTTTCACCACAAGCGAGTGGTACCTCATCACCTCCAGGGGCTGAGGCAGATAATGGAACAGGCCTCCCCCCGTATGGCGGATCATCGACGTCTTTCCGTGCTTGATGTCTCTGGCCCTTTCGATTTCTGCACCAAAGGCAGCTGCGATGGCCTGATGACCGAGGCAGACACCCAGTATCGGCAGACTAGCGTGAAGATTCTGGATAATGCTGATGCACAGACCCGCATCTTCCGGCCTTCCGGGTCCAGGGGAGAGAATGATGGCATCCGGTTCAAGCTCCCGGATCTCGTCGAGGCTAGTGCGGTCATTCCGTTTCACCATGACCTCCTCCCCAAGCTCAGTCAAGTATTGATACAGATTATAGGTAAATGAATCGTAATTATCGATCAACAGGATCATTCCGATACCTCCAACAGGGATTTGGCTTTATTCATCGTTTCCTCGAATTCACTGGCGGGATCTGAATCGAATACAATACCCGCCCCTGCCTGAACAAAGGCCATCTGATCCTTGACGACCATCGTCCTGATCGCCAGGGCAAAGTCAAGATCGCCTGTGAAACTCATGTAGCCGACCGCTCCGGAGTAGACGCCCCTTTTGACCGGTTCCAAATCGTTGATGATCTGCATGGCCCGGATCTTCGGTGCACCGCTCACCGTCCCCGCCGGCAAGCAGGCAGCCAGTGACTGAAGGGGGGATATCCCTTCCTTCAACCTACCTTTCACTTCTGAAACGATATGCATCACATATTTGTATCGTTCGACCAGCATGTATTTACTCAACCGGATTGTACCAGGGTCACAGATCCTCCCAAGATCGTTCCGGCCAAGATCGACGAGCATGCGATGTTCTGCAATCTCTTTCTCATCGCCCAGGAGCTCTGTTTCGAGCCTGCGGTCTTCCTCCACCGTATTCCCGCGCTTTCTCGTCCCCGCGATAGGATTGGTGGTCACCTCGGATCCCTTCACTCTGATCAGACTCTCAGGGGAAGCCCCTAACACCACATATTCTTCAAAATCTATGAAAAACATATAGGGCGAAGGATTGGATTTGCGGAGGCTCCTGTAAAAGGAAAATGCATCTCCGTTAAAATGCGCCTGGAGCCGCTGTGAAAGGACCACCTGGAAAACATCACCTTTCAAGATCGATTCTTTCGCCTTCTCCACCTTCAACATGAATTCCTCTTTGCTTAGTTGCGCCTGAAAAGAAAGCTTCTCGATTCTTTCTTTGCGGGGATCAAGATGAATCATCCGCATCTCGGATTCCACAGCCATTATCCGGTCATCAAGGTCTTCAGTTCTCTCTGAGCTGACGACGATGAATACCTTCTGCTCGACATGATCGAAGACGATGACCTTTTCATAAAACATCAGGTGGATATCCGGCATGTGCAATTGATCATGGGGTGTGATGCCGATCTGCTCCATCTGTCTGATCACATCGTAACCAAGATAACCGATCCCACCCCCCATGAATGGGAAGCGGCTTTCCCCTGATTCTCCCGTAGGAACAAGAGCATCGATGATGGAAATCGGATCGCCGGTCAAATGCCTTTTGCCCTCAGCATCTTCCACGGTCACTTCTTGGCCATTCACCGTGCACTCCATGAAAGGATCGCTGCCGACGAATGAATAGCGCCCTGTTTCTTCGTTTTTGAGTGAGCTTTCAAGCAGGAATTTCTTCTTCCCACTGATCGTTTGGAATAAGGAGATCGGGGTGAACATATCCCCGTTCAGTTCCTTTACTTTCATCTTTCTCATTCTGCTTCCTCCATTCTTTTCCACAAAAAAAATCCTCCATGAACAGTTGTTCATAGAGGACGATGCTGACCGCGTTGCCACCTCTGGTTGGGGACAAGTGTCCCCCTCTTATTCAGGTACGGGCTTGATCAGCCTATACCCTATCCCTGTAACGTGGGAAATCCGTATGATCCTACTGCACTGTTCAGACCATCTCTCATAAGTCCATTCCAGACAAGCTGACTTATCAGGGTCTCACCATCCCTGATTCTCTGTAAAGCCTTACTTGAATGTACTCCTCTTATTCAACGATGTAGTTATTTTAATTTTTTTGTACAAAAAAAGGGCATCTCGCATTCCTCTTCATTAGAAAAGGACGAGATACCCGTGGTGCCACCTTTGTTGACTGTAATTACAGCCCGCTTGACCGCATCGAAGCTCATGCTTGAATGCGTGTACCGGATAACGATCGGACATTCGCCAGAGCCTACCTCGGTCACCCGTTTCGGTCTGGGGGCTCGGAAGTCCATTCCCATCGTTCACCACGCTAGTTCACACCAACCACTAGCTCTCTTGAGTGGATCATCGAAGGTACTCCTCTTCGTCACAGCCATTCGCTCATTTGATTGATTATTATGATATGCTCTTTGGTTTTAAAAGTCAACCATTTCTTTCGATTTTTTTGTAAAAGGCCGTCACGGAAGCTTCAGACCTGTGATGGAACGGCATACATGATACGCACTCACTGACACACCAATTGTGCCCGCTCCCGGGAAAACCGAATCCCCACACACCCATAAGCCGTCTAGGGGGGTACGGTGGGAAATGCTGTGGAAGAGGGCGTTTTCCGTCGTCTGCGGATATCCCCCGACCATGCCGTCGGGTCGACCCGTGAATCGTTCCCATGCACGCGGGGCGCCGGGATATTGATCCACGATGGATTTGCTGAAACCTGAAAACGTCCCTTCGATGACCGAAAGCATCTTTTCATGCAGCTCCTGCTTATACGCATCGTACTTTTCTTTCGTCTCCCACCTAGACAGATCCGTGTGGGTCGAGACCGTCAAAGTTCTGAACCCGGATGGGGAGCGGAGGTGATCTCCCCGTTTTGAAAGGGATAAGAAGAGATGCTCCCCTTCGCTCATCCCATTTCCTGTACAAATCTGCTGAAACAGGGTCATGCCGTCAGGAATCTTCGCTTCATCCAGGACAAAGTAGACCGTCATCGTGCCCCATGATGTCAAATTCCTTTTGCGGTTCAAGACTCGCTTAATCGTGTTCCCGCTTTCTTCATCCAGCAATGGCGGGAGCGCTTCGATTGGCGCTGCAAAGATGATGTGGCTACCTTCATATCGGTTTCCGCGATGGTCTTCTACCTGCCAGCGATCTTGTTCTTTACTGATTTTCTCCACTTTTCTCCCGCGTTTCAGGAGAGCACCCGACATTTCAGCTGATTTTGCCAGTTCTTCTGCCATCCGGTACAGGCCGCCATCGACGTAGAAAGCACCTTGATGATACATATCAAGGGCGAGGCATCCAAGAAGGAATGAGCATTCTTCAGAAGTTGTCTGCATACTGTCGATCAGTTGACCATCAATGAATCTCTGAAAATCCCCATGCCGGTGCAGACCGAATGATGTCAGAACCCCACCCATAGTCCGATTGATGTAGGGGAGGAGAGCCAATGTACCGGGTTGAAGGCTCTTGACCAGGATTGCCCACTCCCCGGGAGTCTTTGGAGGAAGGGCCGGCAGGGGATCCATCAGCTGCCTGATCCGCGAGGCGATTTTATACACAAGTGCATAAAAGCGTTCCAGATCAGAGGCACACCCGGGAAACTGGTTTTTGAGTCGGGCTACATGTTTATCCCTATCACGGTGGAAGACGAGCTTCCGACCATGCAGGTGCACATACATCACCTCATCAAGAAGATGTGACTCAGGTGGATCCACCTGTAAATAGTTGAAGATCCTCTGATGAATCCCTTCCTCCTCTAAACCCATACCGAGGGTGGCACCGACCGGAAAAAGATGCTTGCCCCGCTGGAACTTCCCGGCGCATCCTCCCCATTCCCTTGAGCCTTCAAGCAGGGTGACGGCTTCACCTTTCTTGCTCAGGAGGGCAGCGGCCGTAAGTCCGCTGACCCCTCCACCCACGATGATGATCTCCTTCATGCTCCCACCTCTTCACGCCTGATCGGCTTCATTATCTTCACTCTACCCCACTTTCCGCCACCTATACAAAGAAGGATGGGCTAAGCCCATCCTTCTTTGTATTGATCTTTCGTAACCAGTGAAACGATGATGTATACCACCAGCGAAATCAGGATCGGAAATACCACGGTATTCACATCCATGAAGTTCGGAATGAAATGATAAAAAAGAACGTACGAAACCAGTCCCGTAACCATGGATGCAAGGGCCCCTTTTCCGTTCCCCCTTCTCCAATAGAGTCCGAGGACGATCGGCCAGATGAAAACAGCCTCCAATCCACCGAACGAAAATAGATTCAACCAGATGATCAGATCAGGTGGACTCAGGGAAAGGAAAAAGACAAGGACCCCCGTCAGGGCCGTCACCCATAAACTGACTCTCCTGATCTGCTTCTCTTGTGCATCCTTGTTGATGAAATTCATGTACACATCCTTCACGAGGGCAGACGAAACCATCAACAACAGGGCATCGACCGTCGACATGATGGCTGCCATCGGTGCCGCAAGGACAATGCCTGATACCCAAGGCGGCAGGACTTCAAGTGTCAGGGTCGGCATCACCTTATCAGCATCTTCAATTCCCGGCAGGACAGATCTTCCCAGTACTCCTGAAAGATGCATTCCGAGCATGACGATCCCGACAACGATCGTCCCGATGATGAGGGCACGATGCATGCTTCTGGAATCCTTGTATCCCATGGCCCTGACAGCGACTTGCGGTAGGCCTACGACTCCGACCCCAACGAGGATCCAGAAGGACGAAATGTATGCAGAGCTGAACTGGCGATCGGGTCCATTAGGCGTCACGAGGCCGGGATCGATGCGTTTCAAATCGTTCATGATCGCTTCCATGCCTCCACCAGCATGCACGATGGCAATCAACAGGATCAAGGTGCCGGCCATCATGACGAGACCCTGAATCGCATCGGTCACGGCAACGGCCCTGAAGCCTCCGACAATCACATACACCAGCACCGAAACGGCAAAGAAGACAAGTGCGGTACGGTAAGACAGTCCCGTCAGAGATTCAATCAGGCGCGCACCTCCAACCCATTGAGCAATCATCGCCGAAAACAGGAACACGATGATGCTGATGGAGGCAAAAATGGTGATCGACTTACTTCCGTAGCGGCCCTGAAGATAATCGATAAGAGTGACGGCGTTGTACTTCCTGGACATGATGGCAAATTTCTTCCCGAGCACCAAAAGGACAAAATACCCCGTCACGACCTGGCTCATGGCGAGCAGCACCCATGAGAGACCATATGTATAGGCAGCACCAGGTCCGCCGATGAATGTACTGGCACTTCCGTAAGTGGCCATCATGGACATGGCTAAAATGAAGCCTCCCATTTGGCGGCTTCCGAGAAAATATTCCTGAACAAAAGAATCGGCCTTGTTCACGCTTCTGGCCGTATACATCCCAACTGCAAAAATGATGATGAGGAATAGTATAAAGGGTATAAGAGCGATATTACTCACGATCTTCCTCCTCATCAAACGGTATATCCGTCAGCAGATATTTCACCACGAAGGCCACAAGCACTACCATCAGGATAAAACCGCCGATACAGCTGTATACGAACCAGGCAGGCATCCCGAAGATCCACGTATAATCGGAGACTGGCTGACCGCCAAGTCCGTAAGCGAATCCGTACCACCACAGGAAATTGATCAGGACCAGTGCAACCCCGATGAGGGCTTCCTGATTGGCAATGCGGAATCGTTTATCATCATGATGCTTCATGATCAATCCTCCTTAAACAACATCCTTATACAATTTACGACAGCTAGTGGATAAATGCAATCACATTGCCTTATGCAGGATCACCCACGAAAAGAAGAACAGGCCTATGCGGGACCTGTTCTTCCGGGGGGTATTCTCGTTTATCAGAGGGGGAACTCTTTAAATGAGAATGATTTTCAATATCATCATTATATGTCACCTTCGATAAGGTTTCAAGCTTTTTTTTCGTCTTTATTCCACCATTTGTAGCGCCTCGCCATATAGCTGTAGGCCAGGATGCTCACGATGAGCCATGCCCCTCCGGCGGTATATCCTCCGACGATATCGCTTGGATAGTGGACGCCAAGATAGACCCTGCTCGTCCCGATCACCAGGATGAGACCGACTGCGATAACAATGGAGATCCATTTATATAGATGTCGGTCGAATGCCCGGTAGAGCATGAATGCAATTGCTCCGTAAAAGATGAATGAGCCCATTGAATGGCCGCTCGGGAAGCTGTACCCCCCCTGCTCGATCAACACGTGGAAATCGGGACGATCCCGCTTGAACAGGGATTTCAGGAGCGAGTTGAAGGCCCCTCCGATTCCCACCGTGATCGCCATGAAGACAGCCAGCGGAACCTTCTTCAGGAAAAGAAGGATCACGATGCTTATGATGGTACCCATCGCAATCCCCATCACCCCGCCCAAAAAGGTGATGGACGTCATGATGGTCGTCAACTTGGGTGAAATGAATCCTTGTACAAAATCGATCACTGCCTTATCAAATGATTCGACTTCATTTTCCCTCAATTCATCGACGATGGAGATGAATCCCCATGTGAATAAGACGAGGAAGGCGACCCCAAGGATCAAGGCAGCCCACGTCTTTTTATCTCTTCCTTCCATGTTTCTCCCTCACTTCATGCTTTCGCTTTCTTTTTTGTCGTCTTTTTCTTTGGTTGTGATGTTGGCTGAGGCTTTGACGTATCGATGGATGCCTGAAGGGCAGCCATGAGATCCGTTACATTGTCCCGAGGAGCTCTTTCAGCCGGAGTGACGACTTCCTTACCTGTCTGCTTGCCTTCGATCAATGCCATTAACCGCTCCCGGTATTCATCTTTATAGTTCTCCGGGTTGAATTCCGCCGTCAACTGATCGATGAGCAGTGTCGCCGTTTCCAATTCTTTTGACGTAATATCATCCTCAGCTGGTACATTCGGGACATCGGATGAAGGTCGGACCTCATCCGGATAATGAATCGTTTCCATGACAAGGGTCTTATCATACACCCTGATGACACAGAGATGTTCCTTGGACCGCATGATGAATTTGGCAATGCCCACCTTTCCTGACTCGGATAACGCCTTTCGAAGGAGTGAATAGGCTTTCTTCCCTCCGTCTTCCGGAGATACATAATACGTACGGTCGTAAAAGATCGGATCAATCTCGTCCATCCGGATGAAATCCTGGATCGACACGGCACGCTCTTCGTTCCCTTCTTTCAGACCTCCAAGCTCCTCCTCCTCGAGTACAACAAATTTGCCTTTCGTCAGCTCGTAGCCTTTGACAATTTCCCCTTGACCAACCGACTTGTCACATACCGGGCACACCTTCTCATATTTGATCGGTGTATGGCACTCTTTATGAAGAGAGCGGAGCTTGATGTCACGGTCTTCTGTTGCAGAATGAAGCTTGATGGGGATGTTCACGAGGCCGAAGCTGATCGATCCCTTCCAGATTGTATGCATTTCAATACCCTCCTAAAGTCAAACTAATCCTATTTTCATTAGCTTTCTCCCCTTCCATTCGTTCATCCCCCTGAACTATTGGAAATGAGTAAACAGGGCATACTACCGGGGACGTTTAAACGAAGAGCCGAACAAGGAAGGATGATAGCTGATGAAGCCCATGCTGCCAACACTGACGACGGATCCACCGGAAGGGGATATGTGGCTCTCCGAAGTGAAGTATGACGGGTTCCGGGGAATCCTCCAGATTGAAACACGCGAAAGGATGAAGCTCATAAGCCGGAATGGGACCAACCTGTTGCCACAATTCCCTGAAATTGAAAAGTACATCAAAGAACTGATCGAGGACGGTAGGCTCCCGGTTCCCCTCATGCTCGACGGGGAGATCGTCCTTCTCCGAACGGCCCTGTCGTCGGAATTCAGAGCCCTCCAGGTAAGGGGCCGTATGAAGAATCAAAGGAGCATACACCGGACAAGTTCGATCAGACCTGCCGTTTTCCTATGCTTCGACCTGCTTCGCTCCGGATCAAAAGAAACAAAGGATCTTCCCTACGAAAAACGAAAGGAGATCCTTCTTGCGTTATTCTGTCGGGCAGGTCTTCCCACATCCCCTTCCCCCCACCATCGGGATCTCCTGCAAATGATCCCATGTACGCGGGATCACCACTTGCTTTTCAAAGAAGTGTACGATCAGGAGGGTGAGGGCCTTGTCTTCAAAAAGAAGTACGGAACCTGGGAAGAAGGCGTCCGAAGCAGCAACTGGCTCAAGGTGAAAAACTGGAAAACCTGTTCTTGCTTCATCACAGGTTGGGAATCCCGCAACGATTATTTTTATGTAGGCGTTTATAGAGGGGACGAGATCATCTCCCTTGGAGCCTTCCACTTCGGTTTGAGCCCAGGGGAAAAGAGGTCCCTCAAACAGATTATCCAGGAGAATCATACCGGTAAAGACGGCACATTCTTTTCCATCTCGCCTGCCATCACCGTAGAACTTCATTATCTTGAACGATACGATGATGGGCTTCGCGAGCCGCATTTCAGTCGGTTCCTCTTTTCCGAAGCACCCCAAACCTGTTCCGAGGAGCGCTTCAGGGTCGATGAACTGAGTCTTCCAGGGAGCGTATCCGTCACCCACCCTGAAAAACCGATTTTCGAAGGCATATCAAAGCTTGAATACCTGCATTATTTGCGAAAGGTATCAGGCGCCATCCTTCCATTTATACGTGGACGGGCCCTCACCTGCATCCGTTATCCCCACGGCATCTTCGGGGAATCTTTTTTCCAAAAGAACACGCCAGAACATGCACCGGATTTTGTGGAAACCGTCAGGGAGGATTCCATCGATTATACTCTATGCCATACGATCGATACGTTGATGTGGCTTGGGAATCAACTGGCCCTCGAGCTACACGTCCCTTTTCAGCTCCAGGGAAGGGAGGATGTGTTCGAAGTCGCCTTCGATCTTGACCCGCCTGATCGGTCGGCATTCCCCCTTGCCGTCAAGGCTGCCCTGATTCTGAAAGATATCCTCGATCGCCTCCACCTGCGGAGCTTCGTCAAAACTTCAGGGAATAAAGGGCTCCAGCTCCATATCCCGATCCCAAGGGGATATACTTGGGATGATACCCGGCTCTTCACCGAATTCATCGCCCGCTACCTCGTTTCAACCCACCCTGAAGAGTTCACGGTGGAACGATTGAAAAAAGAACGAAAAGGACGACTTTATATCGACTATGTCCAACATGGACCAGGCAAGACGCTTGTAGCCCCCTATTCGGTCAGGGGGAATAATGAAGGTCTCGTTTCAACCCCGCTCCTTTGGGAGGAAGTGGATCTTGACCTTGACCCCTCCCGTTTCACGATGGAAGCCGTCGTGAATCGCTTCAGGGAGATCGGCTGTCCGTTTTTCGACTACTACAAGGCGGGGGAACAACAACCTTTCAAAGAAGTGATGACCTTTTTACAATCAAATGGATGATCCAAAAAAAAACGGCAGCCGCTCATGTTTCGAACGGCTGCCGGTTTTTATCTGATTAAAGGAAAACCTTTTCTTTCACAAGTGACGCGGCATGCTCCTCCAACTGACGATACGCAACATGCTCATCAAGCTCCTTCTTCGCTTCCCAATCATAGCGGTTCGGGAACGCAGGATCCCACTGTATGGTCGCTTGGTACACATATGTAGCATTTCCGATCAGCTCCATGAAATACGAGCCATCGGTGCGTTCATTGACGACGACCCTTACTTTGCCACCGGGATTATATACGTCCACCGCAACTCCTTTTTCGTTATATCCGAGAAGGCATGTAACGAGGGTGGAAGCGGACATCGCAGTGCCACATGCATTGGTGAATCCAACGCCCCGCTCATAGGTCCTGACAAAGATTGCCCCCTTATCCATGATGGTCACATAGCTTACATTCACTCCATCCGGGCAGATCGGATTCGATCCGTTAAGGTATTCCGATATGTTCTTTTGTTCATCTCCCGAGAGCACATCCCGGTCGACCACGGCAATCAAATGGGGGTTGGGGACGGCCAGTGCAGTGAAAGCCCTCTCAGTCGGAAGACCTTCCACTTTTTCGTCAATCAGCTTCTCCCCGTGCCCATTCATCGGAAGGGACGATAAATCAAAAAGGACCGGGGAAATCTCGACATTGTACGTGGGGATCCCATCATAAAGGTCTTCCTCTTTGGATACGTGGAGATCTGCTTTCAACGTTTCCACCATGATGTCGTCCTTCCCGATCTTTTCACACACATAACGGCCGACACAGCGTAGGCCATTCCCACACATCGATGCTTCAGATCCATCGGAATTGAAGACTCTCATCATGGCGTCACATCTGTCGCTTTCAAGGACAAATAAGATCCCATCCGCTCCCGGGCCTGTTTCACGGTTGCAAAGGGTGAGGGTCAAAGCCCTTCGATCCTCATCGGTAAAATCGTAAGCCTTCCCGACTTCATCCAACAATAGAAAATCATTTCCAGATCCATGACACTTCGTTACGTCAATTTTCACTCTTTTCCGCCTCCAGTTGTGCAATCCATAAAATCATAATAGTACTAGATTGCCATAAACGTGCCCGATGTGCAATCATAGATAAAAGCCGATCTGATAGGAGGAATGGGCATGAAGGAGGAGTACAGCTTCCGCTTTCAGGTGCAAAAAGTGGACGAGGCGCTTGATGGGAACGAATCCAGGCACGTCCATGTGTTGGCAAAGGTTTTCAATCAAGAAAAAGAGCTGGTACATGAAGGCCGGTACCGCGTGAAGTTCAACGACATCGGAGTTTTCCCTTTCCCTGCCGATATCGCCGGCCAGGTTCAGACAAAATCCCTTCAAAGACTCCTCATGGTAGAGCTGAAACGGTATATTAAACCTCAAAGAAGATTCCTGACTCCTGGAGAGTATAAACCGGTTTGGTGACTATGTTGGCTACTATCTTATTCGGCCATCGATCAATGGAGTTCAGGGTTAGCCTGTTCAAAACAAAACAAGCACGTGCGACAGGCGCACGTGCTTGTTTTTTCCTAATGAATCGCATGGACGATGAAATTCAGAAGGAACAATACCGCAATGATATATAGTGTCAAAGACACTTCCTTTGCCTTACCCGTTGCCACCTTCAGGATCGGATACAGAACGAATCCGAATGCAATCCCGTCAGCAATGCTGTAGGTGAATGGGATCATGACGATGATGAAGATCGCCGGAAGGGCTTCTGTCAGATCGCCCAGGTCCATATGTCGGATATTCTGGATCATCACGCCTCCGATCACGATGAGGATCGGCGCGATCGCATGATCCGGAATCCACTTCAGGTAAGGAATGAACAAAACCGAAGCTAGGAACAGGACGCCAGTGGTGAATGAGGTCATCCCCGTACGCCCTCCGGCGGTCATGGCAGCAGCGCTTTCCACCGTAGAAACAGTGGGGCTTGTGCCGAAGATACCGGACGTCAATGCCGAAAATGCATTGGCCTGAAACGCTCTAGGATACTTATGCTCCTGCCCGATCATGGCCGTATGTCCGCTGACAAGCCCGATATTCTCGAATACGAGGACCATCGTCATGGAAAACACGGCAATCCAAAACGGGATATCCACGATCGCTTTGAACGAAACCTGTCCGAAGACATCACCATACTCACTCCAATGGAATGTAGAGGATGCCGTAGAAGGCTCGATTCCCAGCACCAGTCCGAGGATGGTTCCGAAAGCGATGCTCCAAAGGAATTGCCCCTTCACATTCCGGATGAAAAGGAACAGCGTGAGGAGTAATGTGAGGAGGGTTGCCACAACCTTCCAATCACTGAAGTCCCCGATCGTGATGATCGAACTCTCCCCCCTCTGGATGATCCCGCCCTTTTCAAGGCCGATGAACATGAGGAACATCCCGAGGCCGACCGTAATGGCCTCTTTCAGCACCTGGGGTATGGCCTGCGTCAGTACGCCAGAAAGACGCGTAAACGCAATGACCATGAAAAGGATCCCTGATATCAGGACGACACCGAGTGCTTCCTGCCAGCTGAGGCCGGAGGATTTCACAAGCGTGAACGTAAACATCGCATTGATTCCCATGCCAGGTACTAGAAGGATGGGGGCATTCGCCCAGAACGCCATGACGAGACATCCGACGAATGACGCCAGGATCGTCGCCAATACGGCTCCTTCAAACGGTATACCAGCTTCAGAAAGAATCAGAGCGTTAACGGCGATGATATACACGATGGTGAAATAGCCAACCGACCCTGCAAGCATTTCCTGTTTCAGTGAAGTGCCATGCGCTTTAAACTTAAACACATGTTCAAATGCTTTCATACAATCTTCCTATAAAACTGCCCTCTCCCTACCCGCGTCACCCGGATTACTCCGGGGAGCCACAAGACTTTATTTTAGCAGATAAAGAGTGTGTTGCCAATAGTCATCCTTGTTCGATGGAACGGATCAGGTTCGCCATTTCGATTGCTGAAACAGCCGCTTCCCAGCCTTTATTCCCTGCTTTAGTCCCAGCACGCTCGATGGCCTGCTCGATCGTATCGGTTGTCAATACTCCGAAGATGACAGGGATTTCCTCTTGCATCCCCAGGTTGGCCACTCCTTTTGCCACTTCCCCGCTTACATATTCGAAGTGTGGTGTCGCTCCGCGGATCACCGTACCAAGTGTGATGACGGCGTCATAGTTCCCTGTACGGGCAAGTTTCTTGGCAATCATCGGGATTTCAAATGCTCCCGGCACCCATGTGACTGAAACGTCCGCTTCTTCGACACCATGGCGTTTGAGCGCATCCTCCGCACCCCCGAGGAGTTTGGATGTGATGAATTCGTTGAAACGCGAAACGACGATGGCCACTTTCAGGCCTGTACCTACAAGATTTCCTTCAAATGTTTTTGTCATGATGTTTCCCTCCATTGGTATGATTAGAATTTTAATAAGTGCCCTAGCTTGGCTTGTTTTGTTTTCAAATATTTTTCATTTGCTTCCTTGAAGGGGAGCTGGATCGCAACCCGCTCGGAAATGGTGAGACCATAGCCTTTGATCCCCGCGATTTTCCTGGGGTTATTGGTCAGCAACTTCATTTTCTTCACCCCAAGATCCCTCAGGATCTGGGCACCGATGCCATATTCCCTCAGATCGGCATCAAAGCCGAGCTTATGATTTGCTTCCACGGTATCATAGCCTTCTTCCTGAAGCTTGTACGCTTTCAGCTTATTGATCAGTCCGATTCCGCGTCCTTCCTGCCTCATGTACAACAGGATCCCTTTCCCCTCATGTTCGATCTGGGTCAGTGCCGTTGCCAGCTGGGGACCACAGTCACAGCGGTTGGACCCGAATACATCCCCTGTCAAGCATTCCGAGTGAACCCTGACAAGGATTTCCTCTTCTTCTGTCCATTCCCCTTTAATGAGGGCGACATGCTCTTTACCCGTGAGGACTTCTGTATAACCGATCGCCTTGAAGTCCCCGAAATCAGTCGGCAGGCTGATTTCCACCTCACGATTGATCAGCTTGTCCTCTTTCCTTCGGAACCGGATGAGCTCTTCGATCGTGATGAACGAAAGTCCCCACTTTTCAGCCAGGATCTTCAGGTCGGGGACCCGTGCCATACTGCCATCCTCGTTCATGATTTCACAGATCACCCCTGCGGGTGTCGAACCTGCCAAGCGGGCGAGATCGACGGCTGCTTCCGTATGTCCCGCCCTCTTCAACACACCACCTGGTTTTGCCACAAGTGGAAACACATGCCCGGGTCGCTTGAAATCCTCCGGTTCCGAGAGAGGATTCACTAATTCCTTGATGGTGTGGGCGCGTTCGAATGCGCTGATCCCAGTCTTGGCGGAAGTATGATCCACACTGATCGTGAACGCTGTCCCGTGGTGATCCGTATTGGTTGAGGTCATCTGATTCAAATGGAGTCGACCGGCAATCTCCTCATCTACGGGCGTGCAGATCAACCCCCGCCCTTCCCTGGCCATGAAATTAATGACCTCCGGCGTGACACCTTCAGCAAGGGCGATGAAATCCCCTTCATTTTCTCTGTTCTCATCATCGATGACGATGACGGGTTTACCTTCGCGGAGATCGCGGATGGCTTCTTCGATTGTGTTGAACATCCTATTCCCTCCTTGGTTAGTCAGCGAAGCCATGATCCGATAGGAAGTCATAGCTCAAGCTTTTCTTAGCTGTTGTGTCAGTTTTCTTTGTGAAGAACCGGTGAAAATACTTGGCCATCATGTCACATTCGATGTTGACCTCGTCACCGATCTTCTTGGATCCGAGGACCGTATCTTCCTTCGTTTGCGGAATAAGCGAGACCGTGATGGAATCGTCTGTGATGCCGAATACGGTCAGAGATGTACCGTCGATGGCGACTGATCCCTTCTGGACGAAAAACACAGTGAGTTCTGAAGGGATGTTGATGGTGACGTAGAGGGCGTTCTCCAATTCCTGGAGACTTTTGATCGTACCCACTGCGTCCACGTGACCGTTGACGAAATGACCGCCGAACCTGCCTCCTGCCGCCATGGCGCGCTCAAGATTGACCTTTGTTCCCGTTTTAAGGTTTCTGAGGGACGTCCCTTTGAAGGTTTCAGGCATCACATCTGCCGTAAACTCATCCTTTGAAAATGTGGTGACCGTCAGGCATACTCCGTTCACCGATATACTATCTCCGATCGCCACATCACCCAGGACCTTTCCTGCAGCAAGCCTCAGCTCCATGGAAGAGGCGGATGAGCGGACTCCTTTGACACTGCCTATTTCTTCAATGATTCCTGTGAACATGCTCAATCTTCCTTCCTTTCCTGGGGTACCGCGGTAATCTTCATATCTTTCCCGATTGTTTCAACGCTTTTGATTTCCACCAGGATTCCTTCGGCTATGGATGGGAATCCATCTCCGCCGAAGCTCGGGAACGAGTCCCGTCCTCCGAGTAGTTTCGGGGCCATATAAAGGATGAGCTCCTGGAAGGCCTCCTCCTGAAGGAAGCTTCCGTGAATGCTGCTGCCACCCTCTACATAAACCGATACAAGCGATTTTTTACCAAGTTCAGCAACAAGTTCTTTCATGGTAATGGTTGGGCCAGATAGGGAGAGTATTTCACATCCCTCCTGAATGTATGCCTGTTTACGGGCCTCAGGCACCTCGCATCCTGTGATGAGGATGGTCGGGCTTTGACGATCTTGAATGATATGGGAATGAATCGGGGTACGCAGGTGCGTATCCACGATAAGTCGAATGGGGTTTTTTCCACCTTGGGGCAAACGGGTGGTCAGGTGTGGATTATCTTGAATGATGGTGTTGACTCCAACTAATATCGCGTCATGCCGGTGACGATCATAGTGGACGTCCAGTCTTGATTGTTCTGTTGTGATCCATTTACTGTCTCCGGACGAAGAAGCAGTCCTGCCGTCCAATGTCACGGCAGACTTCAGTGTCACATAGGGTGTGCCTGTCCGGATGAAGTGGAAAAAGTGCTTATTGAGCTCAAGTGCTTCAGATTCTCCCATGCCGAGGTGGACATCGATGCCCGCTTGCTTCAGCCGCTCGATTCCCTTCCCTCCTACAAGGGGATTGGGATCCTGACAAGCGATGAAGACGCGCTTGATCCCGCTCTCGATGATCAGGTTTGCACACGGAGGCGTACGTCCGTGATGGGAACAAGGCTCCAGGGTCACGTAAATATCTGCCCCTTCGGCTCTATCACCCGCCTCCCTGATTGCATGGACCTCTGCATGGGGTCCGCCCGCCTTGAGATGCGCTCCGGTGCCGACAATGCGGCCATCTTTGACAACCACTGCTCCCACGACGGGGTTTGGTGAAGTCTGGCCTTGAGCGGACCTTGCCAACTGAAGGGCAAGCTTCATGTATTCATTTGGTTCCAATTTGATCTTTCACCTCCTGATTCATTCATAAAAAAACCCCAAGAACGAAGTCTTGGGGGAAGTTTGGCATGACGAAATAAAGCATCTATCCTGATTGTTTAAAAAAATCAGAGATACACACTTGCCGGTCCTTCTCCCATCCAGACTTTCACTGTCGGCTTTGGAGTTTCACCAAATCCACCGTCTAATAACCATTAGCCGGGTCACGGACTGAGAGCATACGCTCATCACCGCCGGTAGGGAATTCCACCCTGCCCCGAAGGAAACCTATTCGATTATGTACTGATTATCGCCTCAATCCAAATTGATTGTCAAGCATTGAGTTTTTGCCGATCCTGCATAGTATCGTTCGAACTCCCTGACGGGAAACAGGTACCGGCTCATTCATGCGCCATATTTCCTATCCCGGATCATCCCGGCTGAAAGGATATTCTCTCGCCTGAACATCCTGAGTGCCCGCTTTGTATAACAGTAGGCACGAACATGGGTGGGGGTTATGGTCTCAACGGTTATGATCCTCTCGCTCAGCCGCGATTGCCGATCGATATAGATGATTTTCAATGGGGTCCCTTCTTCGATTGCCTTCCTCATCAAGTAGTCCATAAGCCCACTCCATTCTGCCTAGTATGAACTGATTATATACGAACACACGTTCTTTTTCAAGAGTATGATCTTTTCAAGGAGTAATATAAAACTCCTGATCGAGATGCCAAAGAAAGGCAAATAACCAGTCCATTTCATCTGAGTAGGATTCAAATAGCGTAATCAAGGTGTGGTGGGCATCGAAAATGGAATGAAGATGCGCCGGGAGAATCCCATTTTGGATGGCAAATATATTTACGCCATTATAGTTTAATATCCACTTCTCGGCCCCCTTATAAATCAGGATTTTATCATTTTCCAGACTCCTCCACTCGAGGGCGGTCCGACTGGCATATTTTAAGATGAACCGTTTTTCAACGGGGTGATCCATGTTCAGGACCCGCTTCCCCTTTAAAATAGAAATGGGATCTTTATTCTCCCTGAAAAAGGCATATTCTTTTCTTGAGCTGAGCGGCTGCTGCCGATGAACGGCATACTTCACCCACCCGTTGGTTTTCACGTAGAAATATCCTTCCTTCGCCGATACTCCGATCAATGTGCTGCTTGATACCGGCAGCTCGCGGAACCAGATCCGGTACGCTTTTCGAAGCTCCCTGTTCATACTGAGCGAAAGATACAGATTGGAACAGGCCGGTATGAAAATCAAAAGGGGAAAATAGAAAAGCTCATGTATGACGAGGAGCATGCCGACACCCACAAGGAAGTACATCGTTCCCCTGAAAAGGAGGGTATACTGCTCGTTCTTGTAGATTTGATAGAGATTCATTTAAGCCCGTCCTTTCAAGCAGGAATCTCTACTATGCTATGAACCATCCATCATATACAGAACAGGAAAGAACTTGAGGCAAAACGAAAAGGGACCATTAGAGGACGAACACAATCTATTAGTTCTTATTCCCACTCATGATGTTGCTTGCAGGACTCCGCTTTCCCCTTGTAGCCCGTAAGCCTGAGGAGTCTCACATCAGCTACTCTTCCCGGTGGAATCTTCATGTCACACCAGAACCGCTAGAAGCAAGTGGATTTAAATGGCCAGTTAACAAAAAAAACCGAACTCAATTGCATTTAAGCTAATGAATTCGGATTTCCTATGATTAAGCCTCTTATGTCCATGATAAGATTCGGTTCAGCTGTGATTCTGCGTCTCGATACCCCTGTTGGTAAAGAGTATCCAGTTTAACAGGGTTTTTCTCGATCCTGCTTACTTGGAGGGGTTCTTGGGGCTGGATGATGATGACTTCCCCCCTACGCTCTTTTTCCTCGAGTTCAGCAATCGTTTGGTTGTAATGGAGATACCGATTTTTCAGCGCATTGTACAATTGGGGATACTGCGGATATTTCCGCTTCACGAAATAGGAGAACCGTGACGGCTTTTTCATATATCCGCGGTTCCTCGTTAAAATCACTACATTCTTCTTATATCCATCCCTTTCCGCCTGCTGGAAAGGCACTGGATCGCTGATGCCGCCATCAAGCAGTTCGTGACCAAAGAAATTCACAATGGGGGCAACAAACGGGAGGGAACTGGATGCCCTGATCGCTGTGAGGAGCTCATCCCCATAGTCGCTTCTTCGGAAATACTGGGGTTTTCCTGTTTCACAGTTGGTCGTCCCGATCACGAATTCACTCTCATTCGAGGCGAACGCATCGAAATCGAACGGCACGATCCTCCGGGGGATTTCCTCAAAAACATAGTCCATCCCGAAAAGCTCTCCGGTCTTCCAGTAATTCCTCCAGGACAAATAGCGGGGGTCACGGATGAAATCGACATTGACCTTGCGATTTCTACCTTTTTGTCTCGATAGGTACGATGCCGCGTTGCATGCCCCGGCCGATACCCCGATCACATAAGGAAAGTCCACTCTTTGCTCAAGGAAGTATTCAAGGGCACCTGCGGTATAGATCCCCCGCATGCCCCCACCTTCCAATACAAGTCCTCCGTTGATCTTCATGATGTTTCCTCCTTACCGATTCACTAAAAACGATTTCACTTGTTCGGGGTACAGGGTCGTAGACAACGCTTCGTCAAGCGACATCCAGACGGGCCTATAGCTCCCACTTCGATGTCCTGTAAACTCGTCCCCTTTCCCTGTTCCGAACGTCCCTTCATATTTTCCCACAAGAAAATAATGATGGACACCTTTTTGCTCGAACATCATACATGGCTGTATGGATGAAACCGTTACCCCAAGCTCCTCATGTGCTTCCCTACATGCAGCTTCCATCGGGGTTTCATCGGGTTCAATCCCGCCGCCGGGGATCACATAGTAGATTCGCCCATCCTTTATGCGTTCGATCAGGGCGATGTAGCCATCCTCGATCAATAGTACCCCTGCCCGGTCCCTCGGTTCACGAGTCATGGTCATATAGACTGTGAAGGTTTTCCACCTCTTCTTTCACGGTGTCCTGAAGGGTGTCCGGTGACAGGACCATCATCTTGGAGCCAAAGCCAAGGATCCAGTTCACCAGGCCGTCACTTATCCTGGCTTTGGTTGTAAGGATGAAATGGTCTTCCCCGTCCCGCGTCGTCGAAATATCCTTGCCGAACTTATCGATAATCACATTGATCAAATTATTGCGGCAGCGGATCTTGATCCATTCTTCATCCCCTGCAAACATATGGAAGGTCGACTGGGTATAACTTGAAACATCGAACGATTCATACGCGAAGGTTTCATCCGTTTCCATTACATTCTGAAGCCTATCGACCCGGTAATGACGGATTTCTCCTGCTTCAAAATAATAAGCGATCAAGTAATAGAAGTCATTCGCCCAGGCGAGGGCGTACGGTTTCACTCGGTAGACTCTTCCTTCATGGCTGAGCTGGAATTTCTTATCCACATCGTACCGGCCATATTGGAAGGTGATGACCCTTCTTTGTTCGATGGCTTCGTGGATTTTATGTATCGCAAGGCGGATATAGGGGTTTTCACTTTTGATCGAAGAATCGATCTGAATTTCATTTTGCAGCTTCTTCCCCTGATGGACGCTTGTTAAGCGTCGGATCTTACCAGTCAGCTGGCGGGTTTCTTTTTTTGAGATGAATTTCGCCGAAACGACTGCGTCGATGAGCATGCGGAGCTCGTACAGTTCGAAAAGGCGATACTGATGGCTGTAATACTTCGGCATCCCTTCTTTTTCCTGATTCACAGTGATATCAAACCCGTTCTGGATCAGATGCTCCATATCATCTTTGAGTGAATGCTTATTCAACTTCACATCGGGGCCATATTGCTGTTTGAAGCGAAGGATAAGGTCATCCAGGGTCTTCTCCCTTTCTTCATCTGTCTCTTCGCTCAGGATCTGCCTCAATTGAAGCAGCCGATCTTTGTTATCCAGTCTTGTCAATGCTTTCCCCCTGTTCCCCGGCTGTGCCGGCTGGAGCCTATTGTCTCCTAGTGGATTCTATAAAGTTATCAATCTCAGGGTAAATTTGTCAATGAATAAAGAAAAAAGCCCCTGCTAAAACAGGGACTTTTGACTTATTTGATGAAGCGGATGACAGTCGGGATCCGGTATGTTTCCCCGCCATAAGATTTAACGGCCGCGATGATGGTGAAGATGAACGCCATCAGGCCGACGATCGGAGCCAGAATGAAACCGATCAGGACAATCATCAGGATACTCGCAACAATCCCATAGATTGTATATGAAATCATAAAGTTGAGAAACTCTTTCCCATGGTAATCTACGAACTCCGAATCTTCCCTCTTAATGAGCCAAATGATAAGCGGCCCGATAAAATAAGTAAACAAACTTGACAAATAGATGAGCATGGCCATCAATTTCTCGTCACTGGTGGGCATTGGTCTTTCCATACGTTCTCAATCCTCCATAAAAAATAATAAGTTCATATATATGTACGCATGAGCTAATCAAAAGTTTCACAGACTGGAAAACTTTCATAGATTAGACTCTTTTTGAATATAAGTGAAAGGAATGGGTTTGTCCATACCATTGGAAAAGAAAGGCGGTCTTGTGTTGAGTAAATTAGAAGCATTCATTCTCGGGATCATCCAGGGGTTGACGGAATTCCTGCCCATTTCGAGCACGGGTCATCTTTATCTCGGGAGACTCGCCTTCGGTCTGGAGGAAGCCGGACTATTCCTCGATACAATGCTCCATATCGGTACACTCATCGCAGTCCTTGTTGTGTATCAAAAAGAGCTTCTTCACATGATCAGGCATCCGTTTTCAAAATTATCATTGATCCTCGTTATCGGCACGATACCGGCTGTCATCGTCGGGCTGCTGTTCAAGGATTTTTTCGACAGCATCTCCAAAAATGGTGTTACCATCGGGTGGGAATTCCTTGCGACCGGCTTCATCATGTATTTCGCTGACAATGTGAAAGGCGGTTACAAAAAACTGCAGGACCTCACCTATACCGATGCCCTGGTGATCGGGAGCTTTCAGGCTGCCGCCATCTTTCCGGCCCTGAGCCGTTCTGGGCTAACCATTGCTGCGGGGCTCATCAGGAAGCTGGACCGGGAGACAGCCGCTTATTTCTCTTTCCTGCTCTCCACTCCGGCAATACTCGGGGGCATCGTCCTTCAAGGGAAAGACCTCTTCAGTGGACACGTCGAAGCCATCAGCTTCACAAGTCTCCTCATCGGAACAGTGAGTGCCGGGCTCTTCGGGTACTTCGCCATCGTCGGGATGATCAATTTTCTCAAGAAACGGTCATTGAAGGTTTTCTCCTACTATGTTTGGGCTTTGGGTATCGCTATATTAATTCTGCAGTTTACAGGAGTCCTTTAGGAGGTGGATGACCATGGATACGGATTGGATCCTTCAGCTCTTATCCACGCTGGGTGACTGGGGGTATATCGGGGTGGCGGGGGCCCTCATGGTGGAAGTGATCCCAAGCGAGCTTGTGCTCGGCTATGCAGGCTACCTTGTTCATGAAGGACAGATCAGTCTTGTGGGGGCCATGCTGAGCGGGATGATCGGAGGGACCCTGGCTCAGGTTTTCTTATACTGGCTTGGTCGCTATGGCGGTCGCCCGTTTTTTGATCGATATGGAAAATTCCTTCTCATGCCACCCAGGCATATCGAGGCCGCGGAGAAATGGTTTGAAAAACACGGCACTTTTGTCGTTTTCACGGCCAGGTTCATCCCGGTTGTACGGCATGCCATCAGTATACCGGCTGGGATGTCGAGGATGCCCCTCTCTTCTTTCTGTTTGTATACATTTGCCGCCATGTTTCCTTGGACGCTCCTGTTCCTGCTTGTCGGCATGCAGCTCGGTACACACTGGCAGCACATCGAAGTGATTGGCGTACGGTACATCAAACCGTTGGCCGCGATTGCCATCGGCGGGATAGCACTCTACGTATTGTTTACTTTCTTGCGGAGCAGGAAGAGAAGATGACTTCTATTATCAGGCAGGATTGATTACAATAGAATTATTACCTGATAAGGAAGGGACGACCTTATGAATCGATTACTCTTAACCAATGCAACCATCTATCCCATCTCAAGTCCTCCGATTCAAAATGGCTCTGTGCTGATCGAGGACGGAATCATCAGGCAGGTGTATGCACGTGCCTTCGAAGCCACCGATATCCCTTGGATCGACTGCGGGGGGCGTCATCTTCTCCCCGGGCTTATCGATGCCCATACCCATCTGGGATTATATGATGAAGGGACCGGCTGGGCGGGGAATGACGCGAACGAAACCATCGAGCCCATGACTCCCCACGTCCGGGCATTCGACGGTGTCTATCCCCTTGACCCGGGCTTTACGGACGCATTGAAGTACGGGGTGACGACGGTGAATGTGATGCCTGGAAGCGCCAATGTCATCGGGGGCACCACCTCTGTCATTAAAACGTTCGGTTCGAACATCAGCTCCATGATCGTCAGGAAGACGTCGGGGCTCAAGCTTGCACTGGGAGAGAATCCAAAACGGATCCACAGTAACGGGAACAATGATTCCATCACGCGCATGGGCATCATGGGGATGCTCAGGGAAGCTTTCTTCACGGCTAAATATTGTGATCAGCCTGATGACCTGAGAGTTGCTCCCCTGGTCGCTGCACTGAAACGGGAAATCCCGGTCCGGATCCATGCCCACAGGGCCGACGACATCCTATCTGCCATCCGCTTCGCCGACGAGTTCAACCTAGACCTTCGGATCGAACATTGTACGGAAGGGCATCTCATTGCACACGAACTTCAGGGCCGCAACCTCAAAGTTTCCGTCGGTCCGACATTCACAAGGCGCTCCAAAGTCGAACTGAAAAATAAAAGCTGGATGACCTATCAAAAATTGACGGAAGCAGGCGTCGAAGTGTCGATCACAACGGACCACCCCTACACCCCGATTCAATACTTGAATATGTGCGCAGCCATCGCCGTGAGGGAGGGTCTTGATGAAGGGAAGGCACTTGAGGGGATCACCCTCACCCCGGCGCGGAACCTTGGCGTATCGGACCGTGTGGGCAGCATCGAGGCCGGGAAAGATGCTGACCTCGTACTCTGGACCCACCACCCATTCCATTTCATGGCGAAACCCGTGCTCACGCTGGTGAACGGACGGACGGCTTTCAGCAACCTTTAACAGGGAGGTGAAGCCGAAAGATACAAACGCCTTCAGCCCTTGCGAGGCATGAGATGGACCGTTTTTTCCGCTTGGCATTTCAACGTTTACAATCTTAAAAAAATAAATACAAAAAAACAGCATTTACCCTATTCCCTTTTTGTCGATTATCTTATATGATACAGAAAGGATATAGAATATTTCCTATTACATTGTTCTGAACACGCGATCTATTTATAGATAGGGCGATTGTAATGGAGGGAAGGCAAAAGGTGCGCCACCAGTTTCTTGACTGGTCTTAGTGGGTTCGATTCCCACCCCGAAATTTTTTAGTTACCATTTAAAAATTTCGAGGGTGGATCGTTCACAACGGGACTGCCCTCAAGGAGGGTCTACTATGATCAAGAGACGGGACCTTAATGAGTGTCATGAACTATTCGACCTCATGGTGCATCCGGATGTCTTCCCTTTTGTGCGTCAAAAAGCACATTCATACGAAGAACTATTATTCTTGACGAAACAAACCATTGAAGCAGAAGAACGCGGGGAACTCATCTCCCGTACCATCACCGATGAATGGGGTAGTCCAATCGGGACCATCAATCTTTATGACATTCAGGAAGGGGCCGGTTTCCTCGGGACGTGGCTCGGAAAGCCCTACCACGGAAAAGGCTATAATCAGCCCGCTAAGGATGCCTTCTTCCACGAACTTTTCTATGAGCTCGGGATGGAAACGATCTTCATGAGAATCCGTAAGGTGAATGCACGTTCAAGAAAAGCAGCGGAAAAACTGCCGTATGTCATCAATGCAAACGAATCCAGGGCATCCCTATACCATCAGCTCAATGCGGCTGAAGATGTTTATGACTTATACGAAATCCCAAAAGATCTCTATACGCTTTACCTTTACCAGCAGGAGCAGGCTGAAGAAGAGGCGTTGGAGGCTTAACCAAAGACACCGGCATGCCGGTGTCTATTTTTGTATCGTTGTTCTGTACATAATTCCCCCCTAATCAGGCAAACTGTCAGTAAAATCTTAAGGAGGGGCATTCCCATGATTCTTCGCGTACTACTAGTGATCCTGTCGTGGATCAGCCTGATCTTTATACGGCGGTCGGATATTCTTCGTTTTTCACCCGCAGCCATTTTGGTGTCATTCATATTGACTGTTGTTTCTTTCATCAACCCTGTACTCAAACTGTGGAAGGTGAAAGGAAATAAAAAGGCGCAGGTGTTGGCCGATCTTTCATTCATCATCGGTCCATTTTTCGCAGCGACCATTTGGGTGTTCAAGCTGTCATTTCATTCCTTCCCCCTATTCTTATTCCTGAACGGAGCGGTGAATTACTTTTTTGCCTACCCCATGACGGCATTCTTTCAGAAACAAGGACTGTACAGACTTCTGCACCTGAATAAGCATGCCTTATATGGCGTGAGCATTCTGTACGCCATCATCATCTATCTGTATCAGCACGGCATCGAAAACTTATGCCAAAGGTTGCAAGACATCCGACCAAAGAGATTTTCAAGCGTTTCAAACGATGTTCTCGCCGAAAAGATCACCAAGGGATAAAGCCAATCTCCTGACGAACACGATCCTTATAAGTTCCTTTCCCTTAAATCGCTCATGATTTACTTGCAAGGCTGCTTCACCTTCTATGGGTACCCCTCGGCAATCCGGGAGGTTCCACCTAAGCTAATCTGCCACACAGGAACCTCCGTCTTGCACTCCATTCAAATACTCTAAGCATTAATATAGTCATGATTAAAAAAAGAAAAACCCGAACCATATGCCTGTACCCAGGAATATGAATTCGGGTTTTACCATGATTAAAACACATTTGTGCCAGTCTCTCTGTTAGTTCTTATTCACCTTTTCGAAATAAAGATTGCGGATGACGAAGGTTTTATAGCTTTCAAGCTTTCGTTTATCAACCGGATGGTGGTAGATCCCCATCTTCTTCAGTTCCTGGAGATACCAGCCTTTCGAATACTGATACGCCATGCCTCTCTTCCTTTCAACCGTTTGTACAGTTTATGTACATCGACGGGTGAAAAGACGCATCATTTACTCATGGTGGATAATTCTTCATACATGTCCTGGATGGTATATGCCTTATCGGCGTTTTCCATGGCCGAAACGTACTCATCCCGTTTGCTTTCAAGTTCCTTCACATGCTGGAGGAACGTTTCCGCGGTTACTTCTTCTTCTTCAAGCTTCAGGGCGTAGCCATGCTTGACGAAGGAATTGGCATTGAGGATCTGGTCCCCCCTGCTCGCTTCCCTGGACAGGGGAATCAGGAGCATCGGTTTTTTAAGGGCCAGGAATTCAAAGATGGAATTGGATCCTGCCCTCGAAATGACAAAGTCCGTCATGGCGAGATAATGAGGCAAGTCACCTTTGATGAACTCGTACTGCTTGTATCCCGGTTGTTCCATATGGGGTTCCACATTGCCTTTCCCGCAGATATGGACAATCTGGAAATGATTCAAAAGATCCCCAAGGTTGCTTCTTACGGCTTCATTGATCTTTCTTGCCCCGAGGCTTCCCCCCATGATCATGAGGACCGGCTTCAGATTGTGGTATCCGGTCAGGCGACGACCTTCCTTTTCATCACCGGTGAAGAGTTCTTCGCGGATGATGGCACCTGCACAAATCGATTTCTCGGCAGGCAGGACATTCACAGTTTCCGGGAATGTAGTAAAGATCTTCGTCGCAAATGGGACGGCCAGTTTATTCGCAAGGCCCGGCGTCACATCGGACTCGTGGATCGCAACCGGCACCTTGGCGATTTTGGCTGCCATCACTACCGGCACAGACACGAATCCTCCTTTTGAAAAGATGATATCCGGCTTGGTTTTGCGAATGATGGAAAGAGCCTCGAGGACTCCCTTCATCACTCGGAACGGGTCGGAAAAATTCTTCCACGAAAAGTAGCGTCGCAGCTTCCCGCTTGAGATTTCTTTATAGGGAATATGAGGGAATTGATCTGTGATGATCTCTTTTTCAATTCCGTCCTTGGATCCGATATAAGTGATCGCCCAGCCTTCTTTTTCAAAGTGGGGAATGAGCGCTGTATTGACGGTGACATGACCGGCAGAACCCCCGCCTGTAAATAAAATTCGCTTACTCATAGTGATAGACTCCTAACTGTTTCTCGATAATGGTGGATGCTCCATTTGGCATCATCATTATACACTTTACCAAAAATATGGCCGGGATAGAACAAAAATTCATGAAGAATACATCATTTATCTCTTCCCATGACGTGTAAGGATGAAATCCGCTACGTTTTTGCCACTGATTGTCACCATGGGTGAACCCCCGCCTGGATGGGTCGTCCCCCCTGCGTAAAAGAGATTCCGCACATCCCTGCTTACATTGGAGGGCCGCAGGAACGCTTCCGTCATCGTATGGGAAGCAATCCCGTAAAGTGCTCCCCGGTATGCGGAAAATTTCCCCTTGATGGCATCCGGAGTCATCACCTTCTCGTACTCAAGCTGACTCCGGATGGGGATCCCCTTTTGTTCCAGCGCATCATAAATTTTGTTTTTGTACCTCATAGCTTCTTCTTCCGTCAGATTGACCGCAGGTGCATTGACCAGGATGAACAAATTGCTACCCTTCGTCACCCCTGGGTCGGTGGCTGCGGAATGGCTGATATAGATAGTGGGATCCTTCGGCAGTCTCTTTTTATTGAAGATGTCGTCGAACTCCTCTTTGTAATCATCCGTGAAGAAAACCTGATGGTGGTGGATATCGGCCTGGAACTCTCGCAACCCTGCGAGGATAACGAATGCCGAGATGGAAGGTTCGTATGCATCAAGCTTCCGATCGGGAGTGGACGGTCGCTCACGCTCGTCGAGAAGTTCTTTGGTAGCCGTGATGTAATCTCCGTTCACAATCACATAGTCACCCCTCACTTCATCACCAGAAGAGGTCAGGATGCCTTTCGCTTCCCTTCCCTCGACCAGGATTTTCTTCACCTTCGTGCCGGAGCGGATCACTCCCCCGTGTTCTTTGAAGAAAGCCGAGAATCCTTTGGCGATTCCTGTGTTCCCCCCTTGGGTGTAATAGACACCATCATTCATTTCAAGGTGTCCGATCAAGGAAAAGGTCGCAGGACATTGATAAGGAGATGAACCGATGTAGGTCGCGTACCGGTTGAAAACCTTCAGCACATCAGCGTGGCGGAAGAACCGTCTATGGAAATGGTCCATCTTTTCAAGTGGCCTCACCTTTGCGAAGTGGGCGGAGAGGGAAGGCGATAGATAATCCCTCCAAGAATTGAATACACGATAAAAGAAGCCTTTTTCAGCAAGGTCATACAGCCTCCTCACTTCCTTCAAATAGGCTTCATACCTCTCCCCATCTCCGAAAGCAGAGAGTGATTCTTTCATTTCCTCGGGGTCCGTTGACTGGAAAAGGACCCTTCCGTCCGGAAACACATTCTTTGTATGCTTTGTCAGTTTGGTGAAGCGAAAATAGCGATCCGCATCACCACCGGCGTCATTGATCACTCTTCTAAAAATGTCCGGCATGGTGATGGTATTAGGTCCAAAATCAAAATGGAAGCCGTTCTCATCCACCGGCATCATCTTGCCTCCGGTGTGGACATTTTCGTCGATAATCGTCACATCAAACCCTTTGGATTGAAGGGTGATGCCCGCCGATAGGCCGCCAAGTCCGGACCCGATAACGATGACTTTCCCACTCAATATGATCTTCCTTTCCACTTGTAGCTTTGTTTTCTTATCCGTTTCAACATGGACGCCCACATAATGGCGATCAAGGCCAGACTGGCCAGTGGCATCAGCCAGAAATGATGGGGGGATTGATTGGATGTGCGGTCGATAATGAACGTCTGTGCCCATACCAAGATCAGCGGGAGACAGTAGATCTCCTGCAAGCTGATGATCCCGTAGCCGAACAGCGGCAGCGGGAGGAAGTAAAAGGCGAAATAAAATAAGGATGACACCCCCACCATGAAGGGGTTTTGGCCAAGGCCGATATAGATATTCTTCAAGAACCCTTCCCACACTTCACGATTCGTGTCGTACATGTGGCAGACGGCGTCTTCCGTGTTATTGATCAGGGTCGCTTTCCATCCTTTTTTCTTCACCAGCCTTGTGATATGTACATCTTCGAGGAGGGATGATCGAACAGCTTGATGCCCGCCGATGCTTTCATAGGCGTCCCGCTTAAAGAACATGAAGGCGCCGTGAGCAGCCGTGAAGGCAGGAAACGTTGTATAATTTGCCATGACCAATGGCAGATGGAAGAAGACCAAGAAGTGCTGAAAGGGAACGAGTAGCTTCCCAAGTAGTGGCTTGACCGGAAAACGAGGGAAACCCGTGATCAACCCTGACCGGCGGCGATCCATCTCGGCAAGCACCTTTTCTATGGTATCAGGCGCGATACGGACGTCGGCATCAAGGAAGAACAAATACTCTCCCTTTGCTTCAACGCTTAGTTGATGGCAGGCATGCACCTTCCCGATCCATCCTTCCGGGAGGGGTTTGCCGGCTATGACCTTGAAAAAGGGATCATCACCAATCGACTTCCTCAAGAGCTCTGACGTTTGATCGGTCGAACCATCGTCCAATATGATGACTTCCAGGGATCGATGAGTAAGACATTTCAAATTTCGGATCAGGGATTCCACATTCCGTTCTTCATTGCGCATCGGAATCAACAGGGAAACGAAAGAGTTGGATGGAGGGGCTGCCTTCAGTCGGGGAAGGAATGCCAAGTTGAGGACGGTCAAGATCAAAAATATGATGAGTATGGCAATATAGATTACAATCAATTCATTCTATCCTTTCCTTTTTAAGAACTGCAGTTTTTCACTGCTTGATGAAAACCCGCCGACCCAAGGGGTAAACGAAGAAAGATCCTCTTCCATCACTTCCGATTTCATCCTATCCAGCTGAGTTTCCATCAACGCCCTTAGATGGTCGGTCCTTTCTTTCCGCCCGCCATGAAGGGGTGGTGCATCGTTCAGTCGAATGAACAGCTCCGGGCGCTGGTGGTGACGGAAGGTATAATAGAATGTGACGAGGACCACCGACACTTCCGGCACTTTTCCTATGAGGTAGCCCGGTCCATTAAAGAATGTAAGGGGGCGCTTCTCCACATGCTCCTCGTCCCCTTGAGGAAAGATCCATACCGTTTTATCCTCCTTGAGGCGTTCTTCAGCGTAGCGTAAAGACGCAACCACTTCTCTTGAGGAATCCCGATCCACTGAAAACGCTCCTATTTTCCGGAAGAATCCGTATTCTTCCATCCCTTTGCGGCTCATCATGGCATAACTGTCCCCTTTCACCACATGCCGGTTCAAATAAAAAACCAGTAGCCCGTCCCACCAACTGGAGTGATTCACAAGCATAAGCCCCTGCCCTTTCCTTTGACGATCATCATCCAGCCAGATCCGGTGAAAATGCTTTTTCAATTGAAAGGTTAAATATCCTGACAGGATCCGTTGGAATGCCGGACTTTTTTTAGGCTCTATCATAGGATTCCCTCCATATCTTCCTGAT
The DNA here is from genome assembly GCF_001274775.1 of Rossellomorea marisflavi. Taxonomy (GTDB): domain Bacteria; phylum Bacillota; class Bacilli; order Bacillales; family Bacillaceae_B; genus Rossellomorea; species Rossellomorea marisflavi. The sequence continues at coordinate 758,295 of NZ_LGUE01000001.1, read as the reverse complement.
GGTCAACATGATGACATATACAGTCAACGTCACGAAAACCGCAAGCCATAGACCTTCCACCATGGAAGTGACCACGAACATCCCGACGACCATACCGTATAACCATCTCATCCTCGGGCTCCAAACCTTTGGGAATGACGTATCTCTCAAAAGGTAGTAGAGGATGAATTGGATCACGAAGGAAACATAGAACCAGCCAAGGAAGTTTTGCGTTGGAATATCATAATAAATGCCATCCCCCTCCCAGATCCAGTACTGTCTGCCTTTGTAGGCAACCGGATCGATGATGAGATCCATCGTGACCGCAAGGATTGAAGTGGCAATGCTGTACAAAAGAGCATTCTTGAAGGTTTTCTTCCCATTCAGCATCCATTCGAAGTACGCCATACTCGTGAATATGACCATGACCCAAGCGAAGCCGATTGTAACGGGGACTCCGAAAAGTTGGATACCGAAATCTTTTTCATAATGGTACGACCCGAAGATCCATCCGTAATGGACTCCGAGTGATTCAGCCGCAATGGTCCCGATGATGATGATGGCAGCTAGCCAATAACCCATCCCCCTTTTAAATACCATGCCGGCATACAAGACGGCCAGAAACCCCGAAAGATACAAAAAAACGGCATTGGCCCATTGAAGTGCAGGCGGAAGCCAGTCGAGGGAAACAAGCACGAGCCCGACTCCGTACCAAATCAAAAATATGATCCACACCCAATTCTTCCATCTATGTTCCATGGTTTCCCCTCTTTTCAACACTGGATTTTTTCACAGAGCACCCCTATTCTGTGGTACAGTATGATAGTGCATTTTAAGCAGATTAAAGGAGACTACGTCATGATTGAAACTTCATCCATCCCCCAAAAGATCAAACAGTTGATGATCATCCTCATCCCCATCCTGGTCACCCAGTTGGCGATGTTTTCCATGAATTTTTTCGATACGATCATGTCGGGGAAATATTCCCCTGCGGATCTGGCAGGCGTCGCCATCGGATCATCCCTCTGGGTTCCGATCAGCACCGGATTGACCGGCATCCTCTTGGCAGTTACACCGATCGTGGCGCAGCTGATCGGAGCCAAGGAGAAACGTGACGTCCCTTCCACTGTTCTTCAAGGTGGTTATGCCGCCATCTTCCTGTCTATCTTGGTGTTCATCATCGGGGCACTCGTGATCAGACCGATCCTGAATGGAATGAATTTGGAATCGGATGTCAGGGAGGTGGCATATGCGTACCTTGTTGCCATTTCCATCGGGATCCTCCCCCTCTTCATTTATACGGTTTTCAGGTCCTTCATCGATGCACTGGGCATGACCCGTGTGACCATGGTCATCACATTGATGAGCCTGCCGATCAATGTGATCTTGAACTACCTGTTCATCTTCGGTAAGTGGGGATTCCCAGAGCTGGGAGGTGCAGGGGCCGGGTATGCCACTGCCATCACCTACTGGTTGATCGCACTCATTGCCTTCTGGGTCATCCATACGAAGCAGCCCTTCAATGAGTACAGGATATTCAAGGTGATTCCCCTTCCTGATTGGAGCAAGCTGAAGGAACTCTTGACAATGGGGATTCCCATCGGCCTGTCTATCTTTTTTGAGGTCAGCATCTTTTCGGCCGTGACGCTTTTGATGAGTAACTACAGCACGATGGTCATTGCCGCCCATCAGGCAGCCATCAACTTTGCCTCCTTCCTGTACATGATCCCCCTCAGCATCTCCATGGCCCTTACCATTGTCGTGGGGTTCGAGACCGGTGCCAAGCGGGTGAAGGATGCGAAGGTGTACAGCTGGATCGGGGTTACCTTTGCCCTGCTCCTTGCCCTTATTTACGGCGCACTGCTCCTTGCCTTCAAGTCTGATGTTGCCTTCTTATATACCGATGATCTCCATGTGCGGGAACTGATCGGCCATTTCCTCCTGTATGCTGTGTTCTTCCAGCTTTCAGATGCTGTTCAGGCCCCCGTCCAAGGGGCATTGAGAGGGTACAAGGACGTGAATATCACCTTTGTGATGGCGCTGATATCCTATTGGGTGATCGGCCTCCCGCTTGGTTATGTACTCGCCAATTATACGTCGTGGGGACCGTATGGATATTGGCTCGGCCTTACATCGGGACTCACTGCAGGTGCCATCACGCTCTCCATCCGCCTGATTGCCATTCAGCGCAGGTCGATGAAAACAGCACGTCCCGTTCAATGACATGTCCGCATAATAGATGATGGGAGATGAGCTTTACGCTCATCTCCCTTTTCTTATGATCCTTCCTGATGAAAGACTTTTCCCAGCACGTCTTTCCCCCCTGTCACAGGGATGATCGAGCCGGTGATGAAGTCGGAGTCCTCCCCGCATAGGAAGGCAATGACACGGGATAGGTCTTCACCCGTGCCCGGGCGGCCGATGGGTGTCGATCCATCCGCTTCTCCCCTCGCTTCGCTGATTGGTCGTTCCTTCCATTCGGGCACGATGTCCCCGGGGCAAACCATATTCACCGTGATACCGTTGGCAGCTTCCTCCATTGCCAGGGTCCTCGTGAAGGATGCAAGCCCTGCTTTGGCCGCTGCAAAGGCAGATCGGTAGATCCATCCGGGGGCTGTCTCTACGCGGTCGTATCCGAATGTGACGATCCTCCCCCAGCCTTTTTCCCGCATATGCGGGATCAGGAGTCTGGTTAAGTAAAACACCGCATTGAGGTTGCCGGCGATGATATAGTTCCATTCCCCCGGACTATATTCATCAAATGTCTTTCGATCTTTGACGAAGGGGCCAGCATTATGGATCAGGATATCGACTCCCCCCACCTCACGTAATAGTTCCTCCACCATCCGAAAACAGTCCGCCTCGTCCGCGATGTCCCCTTTGACAGAAAAGACCTTGTTTCCATATGTATCATGAAGCTGTTTCATAAGCTCCTGCACTTCTTTGTCGTGTTTTCGATAATTGAGTATGACGGTATGTCCTTTTCGGGAAAATTCTTCTGCTGTCTTCTTTCCGATTCCCTTCGAACCACCGGTGATGAACACTACTTTTTCTTTCCTCAAGCTAGATCCACTCCACGTCTCACTTTATACCTTAATAGTATGGACCAGAGGCACGAAATGCAAATGTAAGCTCTTTTTTTATCCGCAATAAAAAACGCCCGGGTGCTAGACCCGAGCGTTCCTACGTCAATTGATTATTTGCTGATGAATTGTTGTGTCCAGTAGTTACCTTCTTCAACATAGCCCACACCGATGTGTGTATAGTCTGAACTCATGATGTTCTTGCGGTGTCCTTCACTGTTCATCCATGCTTGAACGACTTCTTCAGGTGTCTGTTGACCCTGGGCGATGTTTTCACCGGCCGCTTTGTATTGGATTCCGAATTGCTTCATCATGTCGAATGGAGATCCGTAAGTCGGGCTGTTGTGATCGAAGTAGTTGTTCTTTTGCATATCTTTTGACTTTTCCTTCGCAACCTTGCTCAACTCGGCATCCACTTTCAAAGCAGGAAGTCCTTGTTTCGCACGCTCTTGGTTTGTCAATTCCACTACTTTTTGCTCATACTGGCTCAATTGGCCGTTCTCATCAGAGGCTTTTTGCTCAGATTGCTTTGGTTGTTCCTGCTTTGCAGGTGCCTGTTGCTGCTGAGCTTTTGGTGCTTCTGCTTTTGGTGCTTCTGCTTTTGGCGCTTGGGCTTGAGGAGCTTCTGCTTTTGGCTCTTCCTGTTGTTTTTCAGGTGCCGGAATGCTTCCGTTCATGCAATCCTGTACGTTGATGGCTTTTCCATCCATTTGATATTTTGAAAGGATATCTTGCATCCATTTGTTTAAATCTTCTTGATTAGCAAACTGTTGCGCATTCACGTTTGTATACACTTTAGCCTGATCCAACCCAGCGGCGTCTGCTTTGCCTCCGGCGAATGGTGCTGCAAGGAATGTAAATGCTGTTGCTGTCGTGATAACCAATTTCTTGTTCATAAGTGTGTGTGCCTCCTTAATGAATGTGTTTTCTTGGTGCAAAAACATCATACCATCAAGTTTTTGTTACATTTACGGGAGATGTTGGCAACTCTACGATAATTGTTGGATATTGAAAGACAATTCCTCTCTAGTACTTTAGTAATCACTGAAACTAAAGGGTAAAAAGACTCACCGAAGGGTTTGCTTACATTTCCAACACAAGAAATTCATCTCTCCCACACCTAATAATTACCTGAACAAGAAGATTGACAACTTTATGAACGGCTATAATATATGACATTTGTTACAGGTTTTTTTCAATGATTTCTATATGAAGCAGCTCAGATCAACTCTGACATGACTTCTACGTGGCAATGGATCAGCATGGCTTTCTCTTCCGCCGAAAGGGGGGAATCACTTATCCGTTTGGTGGCAAGATAGAACTTGTCCAGGGGCCCCTTTCTGACCCGTGGGTGGCTGAACTCATCCTGCAGCTCCCGTTTGATTGCTTCTTGGAGGACAACCAGGGGTTCTCTCCCCCCAAGTTCAAGCAGGCGGCCTTTATAAATGTTTTTATACGCTTCCAGAAGTTCCGGGGATGTCATCATTTGCTCTCCTTTTTACATATTATCTGACTTGTCCAGGCACACTATCCATAAAACCCGAAAGGTGGAATCCCGATGTCGATGCCATACCGTTGTCCGAGTTGTAAAACAAACCGTACCCGTTTCAACATTATACAGCAGCTTTCACAGAGTGTTAAACTGGACCCTGCTTCCGGAGAAGTGGTGGAACAATATGAAAGTGGTGAATTGCAACCCTTTCACCTTGCGTATAATGGTCCGGACAAAAAGATTCAATGCGCTGCATGCGGTCTAGTGGAAGATGAAATGACCTTCAAGAAGTTCGGGGAGTCCCACTGAGATTGTGCATGGATTGAAAAAAGCTGACCCCTTCCAGGATCAGCTTTTTTGTTATTCATTGACAGCTTTTTTGGCTTCGGTTTCTTCCTTATTGCTCATCCGTAAAGGAATCTCTTTAATGAAGAAGGTCAATAGGAACCCTACAAAGAGAATGATCGCCCCGATCAAGAAGACATTGGTCAATGCGTAGCTCAGGGCTTCCCTCACTCCAGTGACGATTGTATCAAACACACCGCTCAGTTCTGGGGGGAGCGTCTTTTCTATCTCATTTAGCTTGTCGGCATTCATGATCAATTGTGGATCTTGAAGTTTTTCAAGCCCCTTTGCAGCATCGGGGTTTGACAGGACAGGCGATTCTTTGACTGCCCCCATTTGCTCACTCATCTTATTCGCCATGGACTGGTTCATGACGGTTCCCATGATGGCCACCCCGATTGTTCCACCAATTTGCCGGAAAAGCTGTGTGGCTGCAGTTGCGACTCCAAGGAACTGGTGGGCAACGGCGTTTTGTACGGCCAGGGTGAAGACCGGGAAGCTAAGACCCAGTCCGGTACCGACGATGATGATATTGATCAGTGCCCTGGCATTCGTCGTGTCAGTGTCCATGAACGACAGAAGGACCATCCCGCTGCTCATCACAAAAAGTCCGATAAGGGCCAGGAACTTGTATCGCCCCGTTTTGGTGATGATCTGACCACCGATGGCACTTGCGAGCACCATGCTTAGGGTCATGGGCATCATGACAATTCCAGACTTGGTGGCGGATGTACCCATGACTCCCTGTATGAAGAAGGGCATATACATGATGGCGCCAAACATACCGGCCCCCAGGATGAAACCGATCATATTGGACAGGGTGAAGATCCGGTTCTTAAACAATCCAAGAGGCAATACCGGATTCGACGCATTCTTCTCGGTGACGATGAAAAGGATCAGTGCGATGACGGCACCACCAAGGAGACTGAGGATCTGGACAGACAGCCAGTCGTAGTCATTTCCTCCCCAGGTGAATGCAAGGAGAAGCGGGATGATGGTGAGGGTCAGCATGATGGAGCCCAGATAATCCACCTTCTGCCCTGTTTTCGCCGTCTGGGATGGAAACATTTTGTAGATCATGCCGAAAGCAATGAAACCGACAGGCAGGAACACCCAGAACACCCAGTGCCAGTTGGCATTGTCGACGATCCAGCCTCCAAGGGTAGGCCCGAATACGCTGGCAAGACCAAAGACTGAACTCATGAGTCCCTGCCATTTGCCGCGCTCTCTCGGAGGGAACAGATCCCCGACCGCAGTGAAGGCCGTTGACATGATCATCCCGGCTCCGAAGCCCTGGATGCCCCGGAATAGGATCAGCTGAAAGATGGATCCCGATAAGCCATTAAGGAAGGAGCCTACCATGAATACCCCGATTCCAAGAAGGATAAATGGTTTACGTCCGTACATATCCGACAGTTTCCCCACCAAGATGGCCGTAACCGAGCTGGTCAGCATGAAGATGGTGAATACCCAGCTATAATAGTCCATTCCACCGATTTCTGAAATGATCCGTGGAAGCGCCGTACCGACGATGGTCTGATTCAATGCGGCAAAAAGCATAGCCGACATGATGGCGATCATGATCATCACTTTCTTTTTATGTTCTAAGTGTTCCAATTCATTCCCCTCCTATACCATTCGGTCGTGAAATAATTCAATAAGTGAAGTAATGGGCGAAAAAGGAGGGGCGACCGGATCCTTCCGGTCATCCCCTTCTTATGAATGACGTTTTGGGTGACTTAACAGCTTTTCAAAGAGGTGCGTGAAGATACGGATTTCCTCCTCATCGAACGAGTGGAACAGATCTTGGAAATACTCTGTCTTCCTCTCTTCGCATTTTGCGAGTACTTCCTCTCCGCTTTTGGTAATCTGCAGCTCTACAACCCGTCGATCTTCATTGGATCTCTGTCTTGTAATATGTGATTTTTCCACGAGGGCATCGGTTATGGAAGTGATGTGGCTCGCTGAAACTTCCATCCTCTTTGATATTTCCGAGGACTTCAATGCTCCGTTCTCACGGATGAGCTGAAGGACACGGAATTCCCCATTGGATAAATATTGCCCGAAGATGTTCCGTACATCTGCCTTCATCATTCGGAATACGGATACGAATAATCGCTCTAACTCAAATAAGTCTTTCCCCAATTCTAATCGACCTTTCCTACGGTTATTGAATAATTCAGTACGTTAATCATTAAATCATAGACCTTTTTCCGCTTCTTGTCAATCATCCTTCCAGACTTTTAAGGGAGGAGATGATCCGTTCTCGATCCATCCCTTCGCCGATGACGACAAAATTGGTCGGATAGTTCATGTCCCCAGGCATGTATAGGGGCATGCCATACGAGTATTGGAAGAGCGTCGGATACTTCCTTCCCTGTAATGGAATATATCCTTTCATCCGATAGATGGACTCTTGATGAGCATGGACCCATTGTTCAAAGTCTTCACCGCTCACTTCCGCTTCAAACGTATGGACGATCGCCTGCAGCGTCAGGGTATGGCCTTGTCCACCTTCATAATGATCTTTCTTCGTCATCGACGTAATGGCCCCTACAGGTACTTTCGAATGACTCGTTAAATAAATGGACGCACCGGGATTCAATTGTTGGAGGTCATATGCAAACGTCCCCTGCTCCATTTCAGTCAAAAGGTCCACTTTATTGGCAACAAGGAAACTTGCATGTCGGATCTGTTCCCTCATAAGGTGAAGGACAGAGGGGCTGAAACTCCCTCGCTCTTTCCATTGAAGACCGTCGACAACGGTGAGTATGCCCTTGAAATGGAAACGATCTGCAAACAGCGGGGATAGAATCGAGTCGACCACTTCTACAGGATGGGCGGCTCCCGTCGTTTCAATGACCAATACCCCGAAGTCTTCTTTAATCAGAAGATCTTGAAGCTGGGATTCGAGTTTATCTGATAGGGTGCAGCATATGCAGCCGTCAAGCATCTCCCTCAAGGCCGTATCTTCATCCACTTGATCGCTGTCGATCGACACACTTCCAAGCTCATTCATCAGGACCGCGGGTTTAGTCCCCTCTGCTTTCAATGATTCCAGCAACCCTTTCAGCAAGGTTGTCTTTCCGCTTCCTAGGAAGCCCGATAAGATGTATACATCTTTCTTCATGAACACGTTCCTCTTTTCTTTTTTCACCGGACCAGTATATGATCAATGGTTGCTTCGGCTATACGGTGATATTCTCTCTGTACCATTTTAGTCAATTCAGGACGTTATGACAATGAAAGCAATCTCACCTGATTTTCTGGATACAGCCATAAAGGTCGACCTGCCGCATAAAATGTAGGAGTAGACCAAAGGAAAAGAGGTCGGATCCCATTGTTTCATGACAAGATTGTACCGCAGACTTTGAAGGAATTCTTGATCACCCCCTCCAGGGAGAGCCTGAAAGAATTGCTGCTGAATAATACGGGTGAATCAGATTATGTTGATTTTAAATCGAGCTGGGTCGAATGGACCAAGCTTGCCAAGCATATCCTTGCCATCTCCAATTCAGGTGGAGGTTGTCTCATACTTGGTGTCAGACAGGAAGACGACGGCAGTCTCACATTGAGAGGGCTCACAGATGAAGATTTTTATGATAAAGCCGATGTGGATAATAAACTCCAACATCTTCTGCCGAGCTATCTTACGTATCGGACGGAAGATTATCTTTTCCAAAGCGAAGTCGATCCTCTGTTGCACTCAAAGCGCTTTCAAGCCCTGATCATCGAATATGACCCCCGGTATGTCCCCTTTACTTCGGTGGTCACAAAAGGGGAACTCAGGGACGGGGCCATCTATGTGAGACAGGGGACGAAAACCATCGAAGCCGGGAATGAGCACCTTGTAGAAATCATTATGAAGAAAGTCCATTTAAACGGCTATGAAAGAAGTATGAAGTCCCTTGAAGAACACCTCTCGGATTTAAGGACGTTGCTCAAGGAGTTCCACTCCTCCGCGGATGTACGATATCGACAGTACGTAGAAGAATGGATCATGAGAAAAAAACAAAGGATCGAAAAGGTGCTCGGTCTTGACACGTTTCCATAATAAAAAAGATACCCCGGTCCGTTACCGGGGCATCTTCATGATCAATTCTTTTTATTGAGCTGTTCCACTGCCTTTTTGAACTGTGGATCGTTTTTCTGCAGTTTTTCCCTCAAGCTATCCATCAACTGGATGATGGTGTCAGAATCCAGCTTCCCGGTAACCTTCAGCTTTTTGCTTTCTTGGAACTTCTCCACTGCCTTCGTTGTGTCTTCGTCGTAATATCCATCAACGTTACCAGGGTTGAAGTCAAGGGCATTCAGCATCTGTTCCGCTGTCTTCACTTGATCGGAAAGATCGGATTCTTTCAGTTCTTTGTCCGGATTCAAGTATGGCAATTCTGCATAATCCGGCATTTTCACTTCCACGGTCGGCTTGATTCCCTTCTCATGAATCCAGTTGCCTTCCGGTGTCAGCCACTTGGCCGTCGTAAATTTCATGTTTGAACCGTCCTTGAACTCTTCAGCTGTCTGTACGGTTCCTTTCCCGAAGGTCTTCGTTCCGACCAATGGGATGTCATTTGATTCACTTACGGCAGCCGCAAGGATCTCGGCCGCACTGGCACTGCCCCCATCAACGAGGACGGCTGTAGGGATATCGATTTTATCCCCTCCCTCAGCAACGTATTTCTCAACCTTGCCGTTACTGTCCTCTACCTGGAACATCACTTCCCCTTCAGGTACGAAGAGATTCGAGATCTTGATGGCCTGATCCAAAAGACCACCAGGGTTCTGCCTCAAATCAATGACAAGCTTTTTCATTCCCTTGTCATTCATTTCGTTCAGTGCCTCCGTCAGTTCCTTGTAAGTATGCTCAGAGAATGACGTAATCTGGATCTTCGCGACCCCATCTTTTTTCATTTCTGCATACACGGTCTCGATCGGGATCTCATCACGGGTGATGGTCACTTCCATCGATTTGTCCTGACCCGGCCGCTGCACGGTGAGGGTGACTTTGGAGCCTTTTTCCCCTCTGATCAACAGAACGGCTTCCGATACCGACATCCCCTGGATGCTTTTGTCGTCGACCTTCAGGATCTTATCGTTCGGTTTGAGTCCTGCCGATTCGGCGGGTGACCCTTTTATCGGGGAAACAATGGCGATATAGCCGTCTTTCTCCTGGATTTCAGCTCCGATTCCTTCAAAGGAAGATGAAATGCTCTCATCGAATTTCTTCGCTTCATCTTTATCCATGTAATCGGAATACGGATCCCCCACGCTTTCGATCATGCCGTTGATCGCGCCGTCGATAAGCGTATCTTTATCAAGGTCTTTGTAATAATTGTCGTTCAGTTTGTCGTAAGCATCGTATAGCTTCGTGAATTCCGATCGATCGGTCACTCCGACATTCACGGCTTTTTCATCACCGAAGGCCAGGGCAAAGGTGGTGATTCCTGCTGTGGCGAATACGAGGATGAAAATCAGCATGACGAATTTGAATTTCTTCATTTTAATAACATTCGATTCTTGCTGGGGTGATTGATCTGTCTTGTCCTGTTCCAATGCTTCCACCACTTTCATTGCTATGTATCATAGTGTTTTAGACTGATCATGGAGCCCATAAGGCATCATGAGATTATAACCTCTTCATTCTATCAGCTTTTATACGTTAGCGAAAGGAAAATCCATCATTATGGGTAGGATATGCCAAAAGCGTCGTAAAAAAACCGACTGTGCTTATGGCGACCAGCGAATGAAGGAATGCTTCCCCTCCAATGACTGAGAGACCGGCCAAAAGAACAAGACTGTCAAAAAGGAAAATGACCTTCCCGGGATTGAAACCAAATCCCCTTCCGAGGAGCTGTGCCAGCAAGTCGCTTCCTCCTGTCGCAGCACCCACCCTCAACATCAATCCGATCCCGATCCCGACGGTTGCACCACCCAGTAAAGCGCATGCTAAGGGGGACAAGTACACACGGTCGCTCAAAGGGTGAAGCCAGTCGATCATAAGGGAGGAAATCCATAGCCCATGGACACTTCGGTAAAACAAGCTGCGATCCTTATAAAAGGCGATTGCATAGAGGGGGACACTTAGGACGATGATCGTCAATCCCGGAGGAAGACCAAACCAATAGTATGTCAGGAGCCCGATCCCGATCATGCCTCCATCGAGGAAATGATGGGGCACGAAGAACATATTGATACCGGAAGCCACAAGCAGACTGCCGATTGCGATGGAGACACCCGATCTCATATTTGCTCCCCCCTTGTCCTACTTGCTACCCCTAGTCTATGTAGGTGAGCCAGGATTCAGACATAAAGAAAGGAGTTTGGGAAAAATCCATGCAATGGCGAATACGATCTGTTTAGGTTCTCTACTCCGCTCATGATCTCCGTGCAAGACTTCGCTTTCCGCGGGTAGCCCGTGAGCCTCCTCGGCACGCCTCCGGGGTCTCACATCAGCTACTCTTCCCGCAGGAGTCTTCGTCTTGCACTCCGATCAACCGCTGGAACCGATGAAATTTGAATGTTCATTAAACAAATTAAAAACCCGAATCATTTGCTTTATCATAGGCAAATGATTCGGGTTATACTATGACTAAAACATGTTTGTCTCAGCTTCTTCTTTATGACGAAAACATGTTCGTTCGTGCCCTTTAGATCATCATATTTCTTTCACATGATCAAAATATTCTTCTAGCGTCCAATCCTTATCATAGATGACCTTGGCTGCTTCTTTTCCAACGTAGCGGAAGTGCCATGGTTCATATTGATATTTTGTGATTTCTTCTTTGTCTTCAGGGTAGCGGAGAATGAATCCATACTCGTGGGCATGCTCGGCAAGCCATTTCCCTTCCTCGGTTTCCCCGAAAGGAATATCGATCTGGAATTGATGGCTCTGACTTGAAATATCCATGGCCAAGCCCGATTGGTGCTCACTGTTTCCAGGAGGGGCGACTGCCATGACGGCTTTTTCGTCTCCATATTGTTCCTTCTCTCTTTCGAGAAGCATTTTTTGATAATCATATGACCTGTATCCGGAAATAGCAGTCAGATAAAGATTGTCCTTTTTGGCACCGGCGAACATGTCTTCAAGATGTTCTGCCGCTTCCTTACGCATATGGGCTTTTTCCAGGTCCTCTTCGCCGAAAACGAATGGTACGTCCGGACGTACGAGATCATCCGGTTTGTATTCACCCAGTCCATAGTCCTTATTGACCATGGCGAGGATGTTGGAAGGGTTTTGAATGATGGCATGTCCATCCACTTCCTTGATGTCGTTGAAGAACCTGGCATCCAACTGAAGCTCTGATGGTGTGGTTTCTTCGGGTGCGGAGGCATTTCCTTTTTCATCCGCAGGTGTTTGTTCAGGTTTTTTTTCGTCTTGTTGTTTTTCTTCTGTCTGATCTTTTTTACCTGTAAGATCATTAGACCAGTCCTTGACTTGCTGACATCCTGAAAGCAGGACGAGGGATGCAGCAGAGACCATGATGATCTTTTTCATACTTTCACCTAGTTTCTATTTTGATTGCATTTAACATATTACCATTAATTTTTGATTCTGTAAGCAGGAGAAACTTCACAAAATAAAGACTGCGCCTCCCCAAGTTTTGGGAAAACGCAGTCTATTCAGCATGAGCTTACGCCTTGATGGCCGCTTCAAGTGCCACTTCGATCATATCGTTGAAGGTAGTCTGTCTTTCTTCTGCAGAAGTTTCTTCTCCTGTGATGATGTGATCACTCACAGTCAGGACGCTCAATGCATTCCGGCCGTATTTGGCAGCCAGTGTATATAGGGCACTCGTCTCCATTTCAATGGCAAGGATACCGTACTGTGCCCACTTCTCATGTTCTGCATTGTCATTGTAGAACATGTCAGCGGTGAAGACATTCCCCACCTTCAGGCTCAATCCTTTTTCCGTCCCACTGTCGTAAGCACGTTTGAGAAGGTCAAAGTTTGCCGTCGGGGCATAGTCGATACCGTTGAATGTCAGCTTGTTCATTTGGGAATCAGTCGAAGATGTCATGGCGAGGATGACATCCCTGACCTTCACATCTTTCTGGATCGCACCGCATGTCCCGACCCGGATGAGGTTCTGCACATTGTAGCTTTGCATCAGTTCATTGATATAGATCGAGATCGACGGGACACCCATACCTGTTCCCTGGACCGAAATCCGTTGTCCTTTATATGTTCCCGTATAACCGAACATATTGCGGACTTCATTGTAGCAGACAGGATTGTCAAGGAACGTCTCCGCTATATATTTCGCCCTTAGGGGATCACCCGGTAAAAGGACCGTTTCTGCAATTTCATTTTCTTTCGCACCAATATGTACACTCACCATTCATTCCTCCTGATAGTAGGTTTATGAACCTCCATTGTAATCCTTTTCAACAGTCGTGACAATGGGTGAGGAAAAAATGGTGAATGGGATGTCACTGAAGGATGACCCTGTTCACCTGGGCCCAGCCATCAGATTGAAGGCGATAATAGAAATGCCCTTTCCTTCCCTCATCGATGAAGACAATGTCTTTAGAGGTCAGGTATCGACCGTTGAAATCCTTCGGCATCAGGTCGGATACATTGAACATGCGGAATGTCCGATAAAGGGCATCGGCATGGTCTTCTGCTTCAATGGATAATCGATACACATTTCGATAACCTTTATCTTCCCCGTAGGATGGCGTTTGGAAGATGGTCATATCATAGGTCGTACGGGATCGCTTCGGGCGCATCATTCTATCAAGAGTCAGCATGGTCATCCCTCCAAAAGATCTTTTCAGATGTATTAGACAAATGCGCTGTCGAATCCTTCATCGACTGGTGGGAACCTTTGTCGAAACATTATGAGCAGACGCGGTCGATGGCCTTTTGGATGATCCGTTTAAGGTCGGGTGCATCGGAAGCATCCACATTGAGTGTGACGATTGACTCGTCCATGTCAAGTGCTTCTGCTAAGAACCCACCAAGCCCCCTTGCCCTGCGGTCCACTTCAAGTAGAATTTCCACCTTATCCTTGGACTGCTCATTGAACATGACCTCCAGCTCATCCAATTTTCCTGCATAAGGCCCCGACATGGGCACGAATTCAAACTCCTGGATGAATGGAAAATGTCTTCGAAGACGCTTTGGTGCCTGTTCACACTCCACTTTCCGCGTTCTGAATCCGAGGTCCTGGATAGCGGAGAGGACCGATTCCTTCAAGGGGTGAGGGGCGATTTCGATATAGTCCTTATCTTTGGGATCTATGGAATTCTTAATATCCATACCCGTGGATACCCATACTTTTGTATTCCCATAGGTGACGGGTGTTTCATAGGACAAATCAAACGCGAATGGAATCTCTTTCCTCTCATTCTCTTTGATGATGAACGGTTCTGCCACCTCGATTTTCTGGATGATCGCCTGATCGGTGAATTTCTTATCATCAGATTCACGGATGTACGTGGTGTGCAGGGTGAGATAGATGGCATCGACCTCCTGTTGGGTGCTGCCTCCCTTGATCCCGATCATGCCTTGTACCCTCTCTCCGGCCACATAATGTGATTTCTCCAGTACCGTATCCACCGTAGCTGCCCCGATACCGATTGTAGCGAGGACTTTATTAAAAAATGACATGTTGTTTCCCCCTCCGGAAATAGTTACTGACTTCCTTTAAGATGTTTCTCTCCTCTCGTCCCATAATCCTTCTTTTGACGTGCAGATGGACCGCCATTGCCAAGCATCGGGTATAATGCCCTGTAAAGTTAAATAGCTTAAGAGTACATGGTTCAAGAAAGGAGCGGGATTCATGTCACGCAAAATGGCCCGCGGGACTGTCATCAACGGGTCCCTTCCCCTGCTGCCAGTCCAGGAAGCGGAAGCCATGCTTCAGCCCTGGGAAGATGATCAACCCGTATTATTCTTTTCCGATGAGCGTGAAAGGCTTCAACACATGAAAGGGCAGACCACCAATGGAAACCGGGACAATTTGACGCGTACGTCAAGGTATTTGAACTTCTACCGGAAACACCCGGAAATCCATTGGGCATTCCTTGCCCATATGGTTTCACGGAACGCGGGTTATTATATGACCGATCTTCGGGGAAGCCTTCTATCAAATGTCTTGCCGAAGGGGGTCCAGGAAGATTTCTTTTCATTCCTTGAAACTTGCAATGCGGCGATCTTCGAGGATGCCTATCCTCAGCTGATGCTTTATGAAGAATGGAAGGAAAAGGGGTCATTTCACTGGGGCCTCCTGTCAAAACTCCAAGTGTCGTCCTTCATGAAGCCATTTTGGCAGGCTTTCTTCAAATCTGGAGATAGCAACCTTCTCACAACGGCACTGATCATCAATGAACAGATGCTCATCGAAAATCGAATCGTTTCACAATGGATGGAACAAAAGGAACTGACCAGGTGGTTATTTACCCTTCAGGATTCCCTGGGATTCACGTCGATCCTTTTCCCCTACGGAGAAGAGCCTTCCCTTTCTCTGGCTGGAGATACGATTTATGGATTTGACGATGTCCATGCGCGGATTGTAGCAGGTAAGAAGCTTTACCGGATCTTATTCCACCCTCACATCCATCAATCGTCCCTGCGATATGCCCTTATAAGGCGCCATACCGCTTCCCGGCAGGATTATTGGCCCCGTGTATATTCGAATGATCCTGCAAGCATCCGTACGTTGTACAGCCCCCGGCTAGTGGATGTTTGGCCGGATGCCGCCCGCCTGCCCTATCCATCTCGCGAATGGTACAAAGGTGATCCGTCCGAGATCAAAGAGCATCTTCTGTCCATTCCACCTCCAGGTAGCTTCACATTGACAAAACGTTGGAAGAGGGCTGTATCAGGTTTGATAAAATCTGCCTCGAAGAAGCGTTGATCCGGAAATGGTATGCACAGCAAAAAGAGGGTGCCCTCCAAAGGGCTCCCTCTGCTAATGATTGACCTCTATTCTATTTCTTCTTCCCATTCCTCATCGATGATGGACTTGGCAATCAAATACTCGAAAGTGATATCCGCGAGCTCTTCGATTTCGGCTTCAGAAGGGACAAAGCCTCTTTCGATCAACTCTTTCATAAAGAAATCCGCAATTTCCTCCGTATCGATAAAGACTTCGATTTCTCGCATAAGATCGCCCCCTTTGATTCTCAATTTATGAGCCGTCCTCCCATGTTATGACTGTAAAAAAGATTTCATAACATGGGAGGGACGGGCATACACTCTACTATTCAATCACGAACCGGACTGGTTCATAGAGGAGTGGAGTCAATTGTTGAATAAAGCGCTCAAGGTAATGGAAAGAAATGCAGATGAAGTGGAAACGACGATCCTGAAGGGAATGCAATGGGTCCTCCGCTTCATCTTGATCTCATTCATGATTCTCAGTGTTCCCATGTTCCTCTATCTCATGTGGATGATTCCTTCTTTATGATTCGTGGCTCGAATGGTACTTGAGCTGTTCAAGGACATGATCCATCTTGCTTTTGTACACAGGATCGTTAAATAACTCATAGAGAAGCTTGTAGTCATTATAGTGATCCAATAGTTGATCGATCCAGTTCGGCTTCTGACCCATCGGGGAAGGGAGCTTTTTTGTTTTCATCCCCTTCTTGGCCGGAAAGACGAACCCATATTTCTTGATGAAGGCCTCTGCCTGGCCTTCGTCGGCCACGAGGGTGATTTCGTTCTCATCCGCCTCCAGCCATTCACCATCCGTCACCCTCATGAGCTCATAGATGACATCTTCCCATGCATCATCTTTATAGCGCCAGATTTCAGTGCGAAACCCTACAATCTTGAAGAGGTCTTCGTCGTAACCCTTGACGACCACCAGATCGCCGAAAAGGAATTTGTATTCGATGTCGATTTGCTCCTGCTCGAAAATATATCCATCATACGATTCAAGGAGTTCGAGTGCTGATTCCTTGAACAGTCCTTCACTCTCATTTACTTCGTAGAGGAATTCCCCGTCGATTTTCTTAATATCGGTTATCTTCCCGACAGTCCCATATATGGTCACAACCACCGTTTCACCGACCCTGAACCTGGGATCTTTTCGCTTTTTCATTCTCCCCTCACCCTAATCGACTTTTTTATATGATATGCAGGGACCCTTGTATCGGTAAATAAGATTTACGTTTCAACAACAGAGCTTAGAGTTGGAGAAAGGCCGGGAAATGACGTCAGTCCCCGGCCTTTTGGCTATCGGCAGCGCATTTGCGCTTATGAAAATGTGCGGGTGCCTGCCCTCAGGCTTTTTCATCCTGCAGATACATCTCCCACGCACGGTCGAAGATGACCATGCTGTCGAGGTAATGACCGTTGAATTCCAAATAGGAACTGATTTCGTCATATTCTCCGGAGTGTTTCGGGAAGGCATGATCATCGTAGGCAGCATTGGCAAATGCTGTGAGATCATCCTTTGCAGATGGCTGTCTATGTTTCATCAGGTAGTGGTAAAATGATTTTCTCACTGGCCGTCACCTATCCTTCAATTCGTTTTCTAAAAGGATAGCCGATGATATTCCGTTCGTAAAGGGAAAGGCTCCGGACCAGGTGCTAAAACCGGAAGTAATTCTTTTTCAAGAATTTGGGCATCTGGAGCAACTCCTTGAAATCTACAGATTTTGGAATCGCCTTGGTGTCCATGAGCATGAGCTGATCTTCGATGTCCATGATCACCTCTTCATCTTGATATTCCATGCCGCATGACCCACAGAGGATCCCGGGAACATCATGGATTTCAATCGATCTTGTACCGTCCGGAAGCTCCCAATAGACGGTTGTCACTGAATCTGTCACACCACTGCCGCACCATTCACACGTCTTACCGTCTGCGGTCATTTTTCATTCCCCTCCTTAGGGGACGACTGATTTTCCAACTTGGACAGCATCGCCTGGTGCTTCTTCTCCTTCAATTGGTCCCGTTTGTCCCTGAAGTTCTTCAGGGAATGATGATCAGGGTTCTCTTCATACGCCTTTCTCCGTTCAAGCCGCTTCAGACCCGACGGCGTCAAGGACGCATGGGTATCGTGCATGAGTCCAGCAATGCCGATGGTAGGCTCCTTCAGTTCCTCATCATGATAGATGCCCTTAAAGTACTCATCTGCCCTTCCAGCTACGTAGCCTTCCGGTTCTGGATAGGTGGAAATGACCCCTTCGAAGTTCCTCACCACTACTTTCGATGCGCTCTGTGAGATCAGGTAGTTCGGTTGAAGGGAGATCTTCCCTCCTCCACCCGGTGCATCCAGAACGAAGGTAGGCACCGCATATCCCGACGTATGCCCCCTTAATCCCTCGATGATCTCCAACCCTTTGGAAACGGGGGCCCGGAAATGTCCGATTCCCTCGGACAGGTCACACTGATAGATGTAGTATGGGCGCACCCTGATCTTCACCAGGTCATGCATGAGCTTCTTCATGATCGGCACGCTGTCATTGATGCCTGCCAGTATGACTGCCTGATTGCCGACAGGCACCCCTGCATCTGCGAGCATCTCGCACGCTTTCTTCGATTCCTCCGTGATTTCAATCGACGTATTGAAGTGGGTATTCAGCCATATTGGATGATACTTTTTCAAGATGGAACATAGATTCTCTGTAATCCGCTGGGGGAATACCACAGGCGCTCGCGTCCCGATCCGGATGATCTCGACATGGGGGATCTCCCTGAGATTCTTCAGGATGTATTCAAGGATCTGATCATTGATGAGAAGACCATCACCTCCGGATAGCAACACATCCCGGACGGCAGGCGTATTCCTGATATAGTCGATGGCAGCGTCAAGTTGCTTTTTGGGTACACCCATTCCGATCTGTCCGGAAAACCTCCTTCTCGTGCAGTAACGGCAATACATGGAACATTGATTGGTCACGAGGAATAGTACACGATCCGGATAGCGGTGGGTGAGTCCCGGCACAGGAGAATCTTCATCCTCATGAAGGGGATCCTCCAGGTCATATCTCGTTTTGTTGATTTCCTGTCCGATCGGCACCGATTGCATGCGGATCGGACAGCGCGGGTCATCCTCATTCATGAGCCACGCGTAATAAGGGGTTATATTCAGTGGAATCGTTTTCGTGGAAATCTTGACTCCCTCTTCTTCTTCAGGGGTCAGATTGACCACCTTTTTCAGATCATCAAGGGTCCTGATCGTATTGGTCAGCTGCCAAAGCCAGTTATCCCATTGCTCCTCCGTGACATCTTTCCATAAGTCAATTTCCTTCCAATGCCTTTTAGGGGAATACAGATTCATTTTCAAATAAAACACCCGCTTTGCTCAATATTAAACCTGATCGCCATCAACGGCTCAGGTCTTTTTCCCAAATGTTCATATCTTCCATTTTATCGAAGATGATGCAGTTATTCGCCAGTCTCCCCATATACCGATAGCCAAGCTGCCAAAACGCCGCATTCATCCCGGGTGAAAGAGACCTGGCAATGGTATAGGAGCAGAAAATCTTCCTCTTCACGAGCTCTCGTTCAAGGCGGAGCAGAAGATGCTTCATGTGCCCGCCCTTTCTGTGCAAGGGGCTGGTTGCGCAGTCGGTCAGCTCTGCATTGCAAAACGTGGGGTTGACTTCCGCAGATGCTGCACTGATGATCGTCCCGTTTTCTTCGATGCACACAAAGATTGTCCCATTTTCCATCGAGTGCCGGATATAGGAAGGATCATGAAGTGGAACCGGATATACCTCGAATACGGCACGGTATAGGTCAGCAAGCTGTTCTACGTGGCTCTCCCCGCAAACCTGTATCTCCTGTTCCGGTGAAACCGCCCCCCCTTTCTTTTTCATGATTGCCTGGAGAATGTCATCTTCCTTTTTCCAGTACAAACTGTTACGCCGTTCATCCGTCAGGAATTTACTCATCCAGATGGCTTCACTTCCGTTGAAATAAGCAGACAGCCTTCCTTCCCTCACGTACCCCTGTTCCGTCAAGGAATCACACTGACCCTTCTTCGCTTTGACAATGATTTTTTCATACGCACCCGCTCGGCACTCCTCCTCCACATGCCGGACGACCTGATCGACACTGCCGTTGATTTCATCGATCCGCAGGCGGCGATTCGGTAGATCTTTATAGATGGATGCCTTTCCATGTGTCAGGGTGATGGTTTCATATGTTTGCATAGCAGCCTCCCCTTTTTACCAACATATGAATGCTCCAAGAGGGTTATGAAGTCTTCTTATAAGACCTTTACCCACAATTAGACAGGTCAAGATTATTTTTACTGTTTATTTTGAATTTTTTGTCTTTTTATTCCGACAGCGAGAAATTACGTTTACCATCACTCACCGTCATACGGGTTGGTTGCACCATTCAACGATGAATCCCGCCAGGATTTCTGCCGACTTGAATAGATGCTCAAGCTCGATGGACTCATCGGCGTCATGGGCGAGTTCCGTTGTCCCGGGTCCAAACACGGCAACCGGTATCCCCGCCCCTTTGGACAGGATCCCACCGTCGGTCCCCCATGGGGAAGCTTCGATTACCGGCCGGACAGCGCACACCTTTTGAAACTCCTCCGAGAGCGTTTGGATCAATGGATGACCGGGTTCAAGACTTCCGGGCTGCCACCTGCCGCCGAACCACTCGATTTCCACGGGGTGCTGATCGAACCATTCATCGATCTTCTTCAAATCTCCGAGTGCTTCAATCAATTCTTCCTCGACCGATTCCATATCCTCCCATGGACCGACGCCGATCCTCCCTTCGATGATGGCCACATCCGGAACACTTGACGGCCATTCACCGCTTGAAATCTTGCCGATATTAATAGGCAGGGGAATGGGGATGTTCTCATACAGCGGGTCGTCCACACGGTCGTTACGATCCCTTTCCAGTTCATGCAGTCTTTGGATGACGGTGACCGCATTGTCGATTGCACTAACACCTTCATACCTCGTGCCGCCATGGGCGGACTTCCCCTTCACCTTCAGCCTGAACCACATGGAGCCCTGCTGCTTCGGGAAAATCTTCATATTCGTCGGTTCCGGAATGATGGCCCCATCGGCTACATACCCCCTCTTGAGAGCAGCGAGTGTCCCGGCACCACCGCTTTCTTCTTCGATGACGCTCTGAAAGATCACCGATCCCTTCAATGGAACCCCAAGACTTTGGACCGCTTCGATGGCCAGAAGAAGGGAAGCTGTACCCCCTTTCATATCGGTGGATCCACGACCATATAAGCGGCCATTCTCCACCTTTCCACTATAGGGATCGGCACTCCAATCCTTTCTGTCTCCCGCGGGGACGACGTCGATATGTCCATTTAATATCAGGCTTTTTCCTCCCCCAGTTCCCTTCAGGACCCCTACGACATTGGGGTTGCCAGTAAACTGTTCGCGGTCGCATCGAAAAAAGGGATGGGATTCCACTTCGGTTCGATCAATCTCCCAAATATCGAGTTCCATTCCTAACTTCCGGCATTTTTCAATGATCACTGCCTGTGCTCCCGCTTCATTTCCTCTAATACTGTCCTCCTGTACAAGACGTTGAAGAAATGCAATGGTTTCTTTTCTTCGTTCCGCTACGGCCTGTGCAATCAGATGTCGCTCCACGGTCATCCCCCCTTATCCTTCCACGAACAACATATGCGGATCTACAGAAAACTCTGCTTCTGTCGATGAGCGAATGTCTTCGATGGTAAAAGGCTTGAAGATTTCCTTCAATACCATCTCTCCGTTCTCGAATCGGAATACCGCCTGATCCGTGATGATCATGGATACGCATTCCCTGGCTGTCAATGGGAGCGTACATTCCCCCAGGATCTTTGGGCCCCCGAACTTATCCGTATGGGTCATGACGACGATGACCCTGCGAGCACACGCCGCGAGTTCCGTCGCTCCGCCCATCCCCGGGACCTTCTTCCCCGGGATGATCCAATTCGCCAGGTCTCCCTTGCCGCTCACCTGCAAGGAGCCGAGGATCGTCAAATCGATGAGTCCCCTCCGGATCATGGCAAACGCCACCGCGCTGTCTGTGAATGCCCCGCCCTTCACCATTGTGACAGGGTAGCCCCCGGCATTGCAGAGGGCAGGATCTTCCCTTCCTTTTCCTGGTGCTTCCCCGATTCCGATGATCCCGTTCTCCGATTGAAAGAGGACTGGAAATCCCCCTGGAAGATAATCAGGAACCAGACTCGGGATCCCGATGCCTAGATTGACAACCGTATTCTCTTCCACTTCCTGAGCGGCCCTCCTTGCCAGGCGCTCTTTTAGACCGTTTCCCACACCCATCTCCAATCGACTCCTTCCGATGGTACAATGTAGTCCACAAATACTCCTGACGTCACGATTTCTTCAGGATCCAATTCCCCAAAGGGAACTATCTCCTCCGCCTCCACAATGGTGATATCAGAAGCCATGGCCACAACGGGGTTCGTGTTCCTGGCACTCTTGTCAAAGATGAGGTTACCGAATGTGTCTGCCGCTTTTGCCATGACAATCCCCACTTCCGCCGTCAGGGCCGTTTCAATCAGATAGTTCTGCCCATCCAGGAGAACGGTCTGCTTTCCTTGATTCAGGTAGGGGTCGTCAGAACCGATTGAAGTGATGATCGCCTGAATCCCCACCCCGCCTGCCCGGATGCGCTCGGCGAGGATTCCCTGAGGCGAGAACTCTACTTCAAGCCGGCCATCACTCATCATGGTCCCCGCGATGGGGTTCGAACCGATATGGGAAGCAATCACCTTCTTCACACGCTGTGCGGCCACAAGCTGTCCGATGCCGATATGGGGAAAACCCGTATCGTTCCCGATGATGGTCAGGTCCTTCACTCCCCATGACAATACATGCTTCACAATGGTCGGAGGGGTCCCGATTCCCCCGAATCCCCCAAACATCATGTGCATTCCGTCCCTGAAGACCGGTTTGATCTCTTCAAAACTACATAGCTTGCTTTTGTGAGCACCCATCCTTTCTACTCCTTCCATTCTGCCGCTGACTCCCTCAAGGCCGCTTTCAGCCGCAAACAGATTTCCTCCAAGTCCCGCTTTGAACTGTTGAGAGGTGGGGCAATCATGATGGCAGACCCGCTCCTTCCGTCGATCCCCGCTGCGGCAGGATACAGAAGGATCCCGTTTTGGATTCCCTTCTTGACAATCAGGGAAGTGAATGGGCTGCCCGCTCCTTCCACCATTTCTAGACCGATGAGCAGTCCTTTCCCACGGACCTCCTCGATAAAGTGGAATTCTCCCTTGAGCTTTTCAAGGAGATTGCGCATATACGTTCCTTTTGATTGGACTTGTGAAATGATGTCCTCTTTGTCGATCAATTTCAGTACTGCAAGGGCTGCTGCAGCCGATAAGGGATTACCGCTGAATGTATGCCCACTCATGACGACCTTCGATCCGCTCAGAACGGGATTCATGACCCGGTCAGAGACGAGTGTAGCCGCAATGGGGGCGTATCCAGCGCTCAACCCCTTTCCGATCGTCACGATATCCGCTTCCACTCCGGACTGTTCCAGAGTCAAAAATGTACCCGTCCTCCCGCAACCGGTCATGACTTCATCGGAAATGTAGAGAATGTCGTGGTGATCACAGATTTCCCGGATCCTTTTCTCGTATCCCTTCGGAGGCACAATCGCCCCTCCTGCAGCACCGATGACGGGCTCGGCAACAAAGGCGGCAATTTGATCTGCTCCTATGCGGCGGATCATGGTATCGAGTTGGTCTGCACAGAATAAGCCGCAAGATGGATATACTTTACCGAATGGACAGCGAAGGCAGTACGGGGGCTCCACTGTCGGCCAATCCCCCAGATGACCATCAAAACGTTCACGCCTGACAGGGTGACCGGATGCAGAGAGTGCACCCATCGTGATGCCGTGATAGCTCAGCCATCTTGATAGAATACGAGTCTTCGAGGATCTACCCTGCTCCTGCCAATGCTGAATCGCAATCTTGATTGCCGTCTCTACTGCTTCCGATCCGCTGTTGACAAAGAAACTCCAGGCATACCCCGTCTTTTCATATAAGAATGCAGCCAGATCCTCAGCCGGCTGATTGCTGAACTGCGAGCGATAGACGAATGCCACCTTATTGCCCTGCTGCACGATCGATTGCAGGATATCCTCCATCCCGTGACCCAGATTGGCGGTAACCGCCCCTGAACACGCATCAATATATTCTTGTCCACTATCATCATACAAATAGATCCCTTTTCCATAATCGATCGTCGGATAATATTCACCGATAAGCGGCTTGATCAAATGTGAACGAAGCATAGCGTCCCTCCTGAACGGATAATAATCTCTCTTTGTTCGATCTGGTTGGAGGCGATACATCAACCATCGATCCGGAAAATCCACGATTATTCAGCAGGATTCCAGCGGACACCATGTGTTGATAAGAAAATTCCTTCTCCACTATATTTATGTGGAAATCCTGGAATCTTTCGTCTTCCTTGAAAAAACTTTGATTCCATCCGTTTATCTGAAACAGGATAATAGTCCCGAAAAATTCTACCTTTTTCGACAATTTGATGGATTGACCACTAGATTAATCCTATGTATACAGTTAAAATAGTGGTAAGTTCAACCTGTCATACTACTTTTTTCTTATAAAAGGAGGGGGAAACGGTGAAGAAAAAAATAAAACACCGAAAAAAAAAGCAAGATAAAGAAAAAAAGGGAAAGAAAAACCCTTACTTTCGATCAATTCGTGGAAAAGTCGTCCTATCATTCAGCGTACTTGCCATCATCATATGGGTCATTGCGTATACATCCTATCTGAATACAACCAAGCTTGAAGCCGAAATGGACAAATTGATTGAATCGGACATGGCCATAGACGCCACAGCTAAGGATCTGTCGCGATTGCTCAATGAAATCGAGATCGGAGAACAAGGCTATGTGATCACAGGGGCGAGCGGTTTCCTTGCTCCGTATGATAATGGAAAAAAACAAGTGAATGAGAATTTGGCAGAATTAAAGAAGCTCCTTAAAGAGAACCCTGATCAAATGAGCAAGCTCGAAAAAATCGACAAGCAGTACTCATTCTGGATCCAATTCGTCGACCGCGTCATTGATAAGAGGGAAACAGATGGCTTCAAAGAGGCCGCAGCCCTTGTGGAAACCGGAACCGGTAAGAAATACATAGACGGAATCCGCTCCTATGTGGATATGATCACCGAGACACAGGAGAAAGATCTCGAAAAGCGTATGGATTCCCTCAATACCTTGGTGATGAACTCCAAGATCATCACGGGGAGCCTATCCATGCTAGCCATCATCCTGATTGTGATCTTCAGCATATGGCTGTCGAGGACGATCCTGAAGAATACACGTAAAATCAGTACATCCATACTCGAAATCGCCGATGCCGGCGGAGACTTGACGAAACGCATCCATGTCAAGAGCCGTGATGAGCTCGGTGGTCTCGCAGAGGATACGAATAAGCTGATTGCAGGCATATCCGTCCTTGTCCGCCAGGTGACTGAAATGGCGGAAAATGTATCAGCAAGCTCACAAGAACTGCTTGCTTCTGCAGAGGAAACCTCTCACACGATCTCATCCATTGCCGAAACTTCAAGTGAAATCGCGGCAGGTAGCGAAGACACCACGACCCGCATGTCTGCTTCATTACATAAGATGAACAGCCTTGAAGAAGCTTCCCGCTTCCTGTTCCAGCAGGCGGAGCAAGTGAAATCCACCGCAATCGGGATGAAGAACGCTGCAGAAAAAGGCGGAGAATCCGTACGGGAATCCTCTGCAAAGATGCAGGGAATCGAAGAAACAATGGCCCACACGACCCGGACAGTCGAAGCCCTTGGGAAGCGCTCATCTGAAATATCCGCCATCATTGCAACCATCACGGATATTTCAGAACAAACGAATCTTCTAGCACTGAATGCCGCCATTGAAGCCGCCCGGGCAGGAGAGCACGGACGCGGATTCGCCGTGGTGGCCGATGAAGTAAGAAAACTTGCCGAACAATCAAGGGATGCAGCAAAAGGTGTGACGGGAATCGTCCACAGCATCCAGGAGGAAGTCGATCTTATCATCGATCAGAATGCCGAGGGTGTGAAGGAAGTCATTGCTGGAGTGGAAACAACCAATATGACCAATTCTGCACTGAAGGATATCCTCAAGCACACAGAGAGAACTTCTTCCGTAGTGGAAGAAATGGTGGGGCATATCCATGAAACGCTTAACCTCTCCCAGGAAGTAGCTTCATCATTTGCCGCCGTAAACGAAATCAGTGAGTCTACGGCTGCCAATACCGAAACGACAGCGGCCGCTGCTGAAGAAGGTTCTGCGGCGATGGAACAAGTGACGGCAAGCGCCTCAGAGCTCTCAAAGCAGGCAGAAGCACTAAAAGGGATCATCTCGAACTTCAAGATTTAAGAATCCATCACCGATGCCATCCCTTACAAACCGGAGAAAAGATCCAATACAACGCAAAAACCACGCTTGGACTCCAAGCGTGGTTTTTGTATGTGCAAAGTTGAATTCATGGCTCCCCATCATCAGAGGGTATTCCCCTACCCAGGATTCCACGGGAGCTTCTGTTTGTTTTATCAATCCCCGCAGTAGCAAACGGCTCCAATAATGATCAATAGAATGAAAAGGACGACAATCAAGGCAAATCCGCCTGAATAGCCACCTGTCGGGTAGCCATACCCGCCCTGGTAACATGGGTCACAACCGTATCCATAATTCACGTAAACCACTCCTTAAGGTTAAGTGATTGAATCAAATTTCTATACACTGTATGTCAATCACCCACAAAAGGTTTGTGTTTTTCCCCAAAAAGAAAAGAGGACCGGTCATGATTCCCCGGTCCTCTCCGTTCATTTTGAAGAAATCTCCAGGATTTCTCCGCTTCCTGCCTCTACCTTGGTTCCATCCTTTTTCACAAGCTCTCCCATATCGTCTCCGTTTGTCAAAATGATCGGAGTGATGGTGCTCTTGGCCTTTTCTTCTACCAGCCTTACGTCAAACGTAATGAGGGGATCGCCCGCTTGTACCTTGGAGCCTTCAGACACATGAGCCTCGAACCCCTCTCCTTTCATGGAGACCGTTTCAAGTCCGATATGGATGAGTAATTCCGCACCGTTCGCTGCCTTGATGCCGACGGCGTGCTTGGTTGGGAATAGCTGCATGATTTCTCCGTCTACCGGGGAAACCACTTTTCCGTTATCGGGAACGATTGCGATCCCGTCCCCCATCATTTTTTGAGAGAACACTGGATCCGGTACTTCTTCCAATGATTTGATCGTTCCCGATAAAGGAGCAACGACCGAGATTGTTTTAGGGCTTTCTTCTTTCTTACCGAATAATTTCTTGAACATATCATTCACCATCCTACTGTATATTTACACCTATGTACTCCGCCATAAACCTGGCGGATGGCATGTTGATTCAATCAAAAAGCTTTTTGTATTCCCCGTAGCCTTCTTCTTCAAGTTCATCTAACGGGATGAATCTGAGGGCGGCCGAATTGATGCAATAACGGAGCTTGGTTGGACCAGGACCGTCATCGAATACATGCCCGAGATGAGAATCGGCTTCTTTGGAACGGACCTCTGTCCGAACCATGAAATGACTTCTGTCCTGTTTTTCGACGATGTCTTCCTTTTGGATCGGCTTCGTGAAGCTGGGCCATCCGCAGCCGGCGTCATATTTATCCCGTGAGCTGAAAAGGGCTTCACCGGACACGACATCCACATAGATCCCATCAGAGAATTGGTCCCAATACTCATTCCTGAAAGGAGGCTCGGTTCCATTGTTTTGTGTCACTTCATATTGTTCTGCTGTGAGTTTATTTTTGAGATCCTCTTTACTCATCCTTCATCCCTCCAATGATGCTGTATGAATCCGGCGCGTCCGGATCCTATGCTGTATTGACGATAGTGTGTGGGATTCTTTTTATAGTAATCCTGGTGATATTCCTCTGCTGGGTAGAACTCGGATGCAGGGAGGATCTTGGTTGCGATGGGCTGACTGAATCGCCCCGATGCTGCAAGTTCTTCTTTTGAAGCCTCCGCAGCCTCCTTTTGGCTGTCATCATGGTAAAAGATGACGGTCTGATACGATTGTCCCCGATCATGGAACTGCCCTCCGGGATCAGTCGGATCGATCTGCTGCCAGTAAAGCTCCAACAATTTTTCATATGGGAATACATCGGGGTCATATTCGATTTCGACTGCTTCATAGTGCCCGGTTGTCTCAGAGCATACCTGACGGTAAGTCGGATTCTTGACATGACCTCCCGTATAACCTGAAGTGATGCCATAAATACCAGGCTGTTCATCGAATGGTTTGACCATGCACCAGAAACATCCTCCGGCGAAGGTCGCCTTTTTTTTCTTCTTTTCACCCGTCATGATCAACACCCTTTCCTATTCGTGATTTCATACTGTAAGTGTACCCCAAATGCACTGAAAAGTTAAACAATCCGCCTTCCGGGACGTGGTACAGAAACATTGTCCGCATGATGCATTCAATCAATTTAAAAATCCCTTTACATACGGGTGTTGACACACCTCGTGTTAAAGGGACAAGACCGTTATCATCAGAAAATCGTTCTACCGGCTGTTCACTTTTCCAACCATCCCTATTCCATCCCAGGGTACAAAGAAAGGGACAGTTGCATCAGTTTTTCCGTTTCTTGCTCATGCTCTTCCATTTTTTCCTCTCAAGGGACTCGAGGCGTTTATTGCCGCGCCTTTCCATGTAGGCGATTTCCCTTTGCAGCTTCTCATAATGAAGGTATCGATCCTCACTTAACGACCCTTCCTCGATGGCGATTCTGATGGCACAGCCCGGTTCGCTCCCGTGAGAGCAATCATTGAATCTGCAGGAACGTGCAAGCTCCTCCACGTCGTTGAACTGGGTGGACAGACCTTCGCTTCCTTGGAGGATCTGGATCTCCCTCATACCGGGCGTATCGATAAGGGCAGCTCCCGAATCGAGGAGGAATAGCTCCCGATGGGTCGTGGTATGCCTTCCTTTATCATCTGAATCCCGGACTTCCTTCGTTTTCTGAAGGCTTTCTTGAAGAAGTTCATTAGTAAGGGTGGATTTTCCCACGCCGGAAGAGCCCGTCAAGGCGACGGTCTTACCAGGGGTAAGATACGGATACAGCGCCTCCAACCCTGTACGGTCCAGGGAACTGATGGCCAGGACGGGCACCCCTACGAGCGCAGCCTCTACTTCAGAGACCCGTTCAGCCACATCGGTACAGACATCTGCCTTTGTAAGGATCACAACGGGGTTAGCACCGCTCTCCCAGCACAGGATGACGTACCGCTCGATTCGATGAAGATTAAGATCGTCATTCAATGAGCTCAAAATGAAAACCGTATCAATATTCGCGGCGATGATTTGTTCTTCCGCCTCATTCCCTGCCATTTTCCGTGAGAACTTGCTCTTCCTGGGAAGGACACGCTCGATGATGGCTTCATCCTTCCTGATGGTCACCCAGTCACCGACTGCCGGAAGGTTTTCACGGGAAGCTGATCGGAACCTCATCTTTCCTGTCACCTGACACAGCAATCCTTCTTCCGTGTCCGTCATCACCTTATAGAATCCCTTTTGTTCCGTGACCACCCGTGCCACTTCCGAATGGTCTGCCAGATGAAGGGCATATTCCTGCCTGGCGGTATTAAAAATGATTGATTTATACTGATTCAATGGTAATTCCTCCTAAAATAAAAAATCCGTCCGCGTTCATCACGCAGACGGATTCTTCTTCAGGCAGAATGGTCCCTGTTAACCCCGTTAGAGCACGGAAGCGTGATGAATGCGGTTTTGGTATTGGTATGTGTGGTTGAATGCTCCAGTCGAGAATCCCATATTCATCACCTGCTCTCTTTTGTCGTTATTCCAATTATATCATCAATATTCCGAAGTGCAAGAATATTTTCACCGTTTGGGCGTTCATGCATATTCTATCCTGTCAAGTCCGTACGAAGGAGAGATGTCTTCATGAGCCAGGAACAGTATTTGAATAAAGCCGCGATGTATGATCTTTTATCCTGCTATTACAAATATTCCAATCCGAATATGCATCATCATTATTATCTGAAACACCTTAAATATATGAGGCTTGCCCTCGAGGCCCAGAGAGCCGATCTGACGACGGCTTCCCAACCGAGCTATGTCCGGGTATTCCACGGGGTGCCGGATGCAGGGGAAGTCGATGTATACGTCAACGGACACCGTGTACTGAGGAAACTCGCATTCAAGGATGTCAGCGACTACCTCACCCTGCCGGGAGGCAAGTATCATATTGATGTGTATCCGACAGGTACCAGCACAGAAACGATCATCAGCAAAAAGGTCAAGGTCGACCCGGGCAAAGCATACACGTTGGCAGCAGCCGGAACGACGAAAAAGCTGCAGCTCCTTCCGTATGTGGATGAACCTGGAGTACCGGCGGGAGAAACGAAAGTGAAGTTCATCCACCTTTCACCGGATGCACCTGCCGTCGACATCGCGGTCAAAGGAAGAGATGTCATCTTCCCGAATGTCTCCTTTAAGCAGGCAACGGAATACTTGGGATTGACCCCCATGACCGTCGACCTCGAAGTCAGGCCGGCAGGATCCAAGGACGTTGTCCTCTCCATCCCTGACGTCAAATTCGAGGCGAATCAGGCCTATACCATCATTGCAGCGGGCTTCGCAGGCGGCGAGCCTGCCCTGGAAGCTGTGCTCATCAAGGGATAAATGAGAAAGAAGGCAGCCGGGTCGGCTGCCTTCTTTTAATTTTGCAGGGCACGATCAACGGGAACGAGCAATCGGAATGAGATACGGTCATCCTTCAAATTGAATTCATTCGCACGCACCTTGATGTCGCTCTTCAGCTCCATATCCTGAAGGGCCACATAGATTTCTTCATCATTTGGTCGAATCTTCACCCACTCGGGGAAATTATAGGAGTCCCTAACGATTTTAAGCACGTAAGAGACTGGTAGCTTAAGTTTACCGAGTGAGATGGATTTTTGCTTCAGCAGGATATCCCCATTCTCGAGGGCTTCCGGTTCGAATGTCAATTTGAAATCAAGATTCGAGGTGAATACGGGTACAGAGCCGATAAGTTCAACATCATCCTTCAGCTGCACTCCGTAATCAACCGGGCCATCCATGCCCTCTTCTTCGATATAATGTTCGATGATCAGGTTCAAGTCCTCTTTATCTGTCTGGATATTGAATCCGACATCATTGTTTTCGTCAGGATTCCCTTTAGGAACCGGGTCGTCCTTGATCGGTGCAGACACCATGATCAGAAGGACGATGATCACTGCCAGCATCAGCCCGGCTAATGCAAAGAACCCCACTTTCCATTTGCTCTTCATGGCGACTCCTCTTCCTATTGATTTTTCTCTTTACGTGTCAACGAAGCTAATGTTTCCCCCTTCGTCATCCTTTTAAACATACGCTCTGCAATGAGCTCATACCCATCGTCATTCGGATGGAAATAATCCTCGAAGAGCAATTCGTCACCGGCATCAATGAACAGATCGTCGATCTCGACGAACAGGGAACGATCATAGTCATCCAGCACTTCACGACTTCCTTCATTCCAACTATCAATGATTTCTTCGACCTCTTCAATATCGGAAAACCATGTATTGAAAGGATTATAAAGCCCGACAAGGACGATTCCGGCATCGGGATTGTATTCCCTGATCGTATCGAGGATTTCTTTCAACCTCTCCTGATAGGCAATCTGCTCCTGTTGAAAGACATCAAGCTTGAGCTTGGAAAGATTCTGCTTGAAGATCTTCATGATATCATTGCCACCGATCGTGATCATGACCACATCGGATTTTTCGATGGAAGACTTCACTTCATCGGTTTTGATTTTCTTCAACAATTGATCGGTCCGATTGCCCCTGACGCCATAATTATGGAAGTCGGCATCCTTCACGCCATCGGTGGATTCAAGAAGCTTCTCAAGATAAGGTACATAACCCCCGCTGTCGGTACTGTCTCCAACCCCCTGAGTCAGGGAATCCCCGACGGAGGTGACATTCAAATTCTTCGGAATGAACGCTTCGGGAGGCTGGTCTTTTTCCCAGTCGGAAACCTGCCTCGAAACATGCTTCGCCGCATCTTCAATGGAACACCCCGACAAGAAAAATACAAAAGCGAGAATGAGAACACTCCATTTTTTCATCATATTCACCTCGCCTTTCCTTTATATATAGTATATCACTCTTCATTCAGACCGAAACATGATCCAGACGTTTTGAAGTTACTAGTGTATCAGATAAAGAGGCTTCAGGGCAATAAGTCCGTGTCACAAGCGACAGATGAAGGCGGATACAATCCACTAGCCGATTTGTGACAAAACGTTCAACATTCTATGACTATTGTATGTATGGCACGGTGATAAATGAATGTTACAATTCAATTACATACGATAGTATAGGGGGTTTTTTGAGTGAAACAACGTCATGTGTTTATCTCACCTTTCATGGTGATGACGCTTCTCATTGCCGGATGCTCCGAAGAGGAAAAAACAACAAAGGAGCATGATCACGAAAGTCATGCCATCATGAATGAGGATATCCAGGAAAAAACGGCGTCACCCGACATTCTTCCCTCATTCCTTGACGGGAAAGAGGATACCATGAGAACGATCTATGCGGCATCGGCACAGCACCAGGAACTTCTCGAGTACATACCGTGCTACTGCGGCTGTGGTGATTCTGCCGGACATAAAAGCAATTTTAACTGCTTTGTCCAACAGAAGGATGGTGAGGAGACCATATGGGATGACCATGGTACCCGCTGTGGGGTATGCCTTGAAATTGCCGCCGAATCCATTGTCGAATATAACAAGGGAAAGTCGATCAAGGAAATCCGCAAAGCCATTGATGAGAAATACAATGAGGGCTATGCCAAGCCGACCCCGACTCCCATGCCTTCCTGATAACAAAAAAGGACGAAAGCTCAGGCTTTCGTCCCTTTTTGATCAATCCGTATAATAGGTGAAGCCGATTGCCCCGATCCCCGTGTGGGTGCTGATGATCGGTGTCGTGACGCCGATATCGAATTGATCGTATCCGGTCTTTTCGGCGATTTTTGATTTAAGGTTCTGGGCGAGGGCCAGCCCGTCGGCATGACAAAGCCCTACGCCTTTTATGGTTTTGCCTTTCACATCTTCCATGAATTGCTGCACAAGGAATTTCACGACCTGGGTGTGGCTCCTGACTTTTGCCACCGGTGTGTATTCTCCTCCTGCGAGGGAAGCAATCGGCTTGATGTTCAGCAAGGAACCGATCATGGCTTTTCCTTTTCCGATACGCCCTCCCTTGACGAGATTTTCGAGCGTATCCACTACCACATAAAGCTGTGTCTTTTCGCGGATTTCTGTAATGGCCTTGAGGATTTCCTCCAAGCCTTTACCCTCCCTGGCGAGCCTCGCCGCCTCGATCACCTGAAAACCGAGTCCCCTTGAAATGAACCGGGAATCGACAACCGTGACATCTGTATCGGTGATCTCAGCCGCGGATTCCGCAGAACGGACTGTACCGCTCATGCCACCCGTCATATGGATGGAAATCACTTTCGATCCATCTTTGCCCAGTTCGTCATACAGTTCTGCGAACACCCCTGCTGAAGGCTGTGAACTTTTTGGTAGTTCATCCGACGCTTTCATCTTTTCCAGGAACATTTCAGGTGAAAGGTCCACTCTATCTAAATACGTTTCCCCTTCGATGAAAATCGAAAGTGGAACCACGTGTATATCCAACTCCCCGATCATGTCTTCCGATAAGTCTGCTGTTGAATCCGTTACAATTTTGATTTTCTCCATGTTAGCCACATCCTATCTTCCTTATCCCTCTCATTATAGCGTGCTTCGTTTGGGATTTAAATAGATGAAAAGGATTTCACCGTTTCTCCACAAACGGGACTCCTGGTGACCGCTGCCAGTAACCCGGTCACATACGAATAAAGTGCCACCGCCAAGCCATATAGCTTAGCAGTGGCACCCTCCCCGGTCAAGCGTTGCTCTTCAGCTCTTCTGATTGATAAATCTTTTCGAATTCCGACCATTTCAACGTTCTCTTCAAGTATTCCCTGAAACTGTAGGTCCCTGGTCCCTGCTTATGCAGGCCGCCCAGATAAAGGCGCAGCCTCATATTTACGGTGAACCAGTGGGGATGGTCATTCTTCATGACCGGGATCCCGTGGACTTTAATCTTCTGTCCATACTTTGTTTTGAACTCAATGGTTTTTGTCAGCAAAGTATCAATCCTCTTTTATGCCCGTTTGTACTTCTATTATACCTCAATTCCCACTGCAGAATATGTCAAAACCTACACTGGTAAAAAATTTATATCCCCATCCCTTTAATGTGATAAAGTTTGCATTCCCTCCTTAAGAGATTTATCATGGAGAGACAATCTCATTCAGAAAGGATGTTTTGATTGACCTATGATTTCGATTTTTCAAACTGGAAGGAAGAGATAGCCAACGCCATCACCCATGGAATCGGCTTGATCTTGAGTATCCCGGCACTCATCATGCTCGTCCTCTTCGCCGTGGATAAAGGTTCGGCCTGGCACGTGGTCAGTTTCTCCATTTTTGGAGCATCCATGATCCTGCTATATCTCTTCTCCACCCTCCTTCATAGCTTTAAACCTTCGAAGGCAAAGAATGTCTTCGCCGTCCTGGACCATTCAGCCATCTATGTGCTCATCGCCGGCACTTATACGCCACTCATGCTCGTGAGTGTGAGAAGTGCCCTTGGCTGGACATTATTCGGTATTGTTTGGGGGCTTGCCATCATAGGCATCATCTTCAAGTGTTACTTCGTGGATCGTTTTCAAATCGTATCGACCCTCTTTTACCTTGTCATGGGATGGCTCGTGCTTGCAGCCATCAAGCCCCTTTACGAAAGTCTGACTCCTGCGGGATTCGATTTGTTGCTTACAGGTGGTATCCTATATTCTGTCGGAGCCGTATTCTATGTATGGAAGAAGATCCCTTACAATCATGCCATCTGGCATCTTTTCGTACTGGCAGGCAGCAGCTTCATGTACTTCTGCATCCTTTTTTACGTATAAGATCACAGCAAAAAAGAGGCTGGGACAAAACTAAAAGAGTCCCCTTTAATGCCGAACACGATCAGTATAGGATCTTACTACCGCTCATGATCTCCGTGCAAGACTACGCTTTCCGCGGGTAGCCCGTGAGCCTCCTCGGCAAGCCTGCGGGGAGCCACTCTTCCCGCTGGAGTCTTCCTCTTGCACTCCGATCAACCGCTGGAAACGATGAAATTTGAATGTTCATCAAAAAATTCAAAACCCGCATCATTTGCTTTATCGTAGGCAAATGATGCGGGTTTTACTATGACTAAAACATAGTTGTCTCAGCCTCTTTTTCATTTACGCAAGAATGTCTTGAACTCATAATCATAAGGATTTTTTTCGTTTTTCAACCCTTTTTCCGACGAAACAAGGGTGAAGTCATCCCAAGGGACTTCCGCCATATGGGTGTCACCTTCGAATGCATGGTGGATCGTGGTCACATAAAGTTTATCCGCATGGGGCAGGAACTGTTCGTACACATTGCTTCCACCGATAATGAACGTCTCTCCCTGCTGTTTTTCAACAAATGCCAGGACTTCTTCCACGTGATGGAAGACCGTGCATTCATCATGTGAGAAAGAAGCATTCCTCGTCAGAATCACATTCTCCCTCTCCGGAAGCGGCTTGCCGAAAGACTCGAATGTTTTCCTCCCCATTACAACCGGATGACCCAGCGTCGTGCGCTTGAAGAATTTCAGATCTTCCGGTAGGCGCCACGGCAGGGCATTGTCCTTGCCTATCAACCCGTTTTCATCCATTGCCCAGATAAATGAAATCATACAGACACGACTCCTTTGATATGGGGATGGGGATCATAGCCGCTCAACGTGAAGTCTTCAAAGCTGAATCCGAATATATCCTTCACATCTGGGTTGATTCCGAGTTTCGGAAGTGGACGGGGATCCCTTGTCAGCTGCAGGTTCACCTGTTCCACATGGTTCTGATAGATGTGAACATCGCCGAATGTATGCACGAATTCACCCGGCTCCAGATCGCATACTTGTGCCACCATCATGGTAAGGAGAGCATACGAAGCGATGTTGAACGGCACACCGAGGAAGACATCGGCAGAACGCTGGTAGAGCTGACAGGACAGCTTGCCTTCCGACACGTAGAATTGGAACAAGCAATGACAAGGCGGGAGGGCCATGGAATCTACATCGGCAACGTTCCAAGCACTGACGATCATTCTCCTGGAGTCTGGATTATTTTTGATGGTGGTGATGAGATTTTTGATCTGGTCGATCGTTTCTCCGTCTTTTCCAGGCCATGATCTCCACTGATGACCATAAACAGGTCCCAACTCGCCGTTTTCATCGGCCCACTCATTCCAGATCCTTACCCCATTATCCTGCAGATATTTCACATTCGTATCCCCATTCAAAAACCAGAGAAGTTCATGGATGATGGATTTGACATGAAGTTTCTTCGTTGTAACGAGGGGGAAACCTTCCTGAAGATCGAACCTCATCTGGTATCCGAAAGTACTGATCGTACCCGTCCCAGTCCTGTCCCCTTTTTCCGTACCATGATCAAGTACATGTTTGCATAAATCTAAATATTGTTTCATCTGTCATCACCTTCATATCTTATTGATTGGCCGTCATCTTCTATCGGTCCATAGGGTGCAAAAGACCATTCTACCAGAAAGAGCCCGATTATCATATGATGACGGTAAACGGTATCCATATCCATAGTGTACATGATTGCTACTTTCCTCACAATGATCCGGAGATTTTGGAATACAGCGTTGGTGGATACAGGATTTTAAAATCCAGAATGGCCGCTTGATTCCAATTGTATGGATCTTCAATGTAAAAGCCAACCAGAGTATAGAGGACCTTATCCCTGTCGGCAGGTTTATTTCTTCTTGTCAGGAACGTTCGCTTGGAAGGCCCCCCGACTTATATGGTTCTCTTTGATTTCACTTCAAACTCCGGCTTGGTCACGTAGTCCATATAATGGACACTTCCCTCAAAATTCAAATAAGCCTGATAGCGTGTACGAAGGGCAGGGGCGGATATCATGTTCAGCACGTCTTCTTTATGGACCCAGCGGACATCTGATGTTTCATCCGAAGTGGTGAATTCACCGCCAACGGGTTCACAAACAAAATCAAACATCACTTTTGTCGGTACAATCTTAACTCCGCTATGTCCCTCATACGTGGCTGTGTTCGAAAAAACCCCTACCAGATGGGAAACTGTCACATCCATTCCGCTTTCTTCTTTGACCTCCCTGATCACCCCATCGATCAGGTTTTCCCCGACCTCTATTTGTCCTCCTGGAAACACCCAGTGACCGTCCCGTCGGGTTTTGACTAGTAAAACCTCATCGTTCTCATTTGTAACAAACCCTCCTGCTGCCACAATATGTACCGGCATTTGCATACGAATCTCCTCCAACATAGTTATAGTAAGCCCTCTTCCTTCAGAAGGAAATCGGGCGAGTGGGACATGATGGTAACTTACTCAGCATCGACTAAATGCCTTCAGACTTCTCCTGCTTCCAATCGTAGAAGCCTTGGTTCTTCATGCAAGAATGTACCTGGGTTCCAATAGGTGGACTCATTTTATCCTCCATATAAAAAAGCGCGACCACTGTGCATCGCGCATCTTCCTATCAAGAAAGGCTCCTCCACTGAGGAGGCATATTCTTGTTCCAGTAAATGCTTCCAAGATCATGATGGGCCATGAATTGATCATGTGCCGTATGGTAGTGGAAGTTGAAGTAATATCCATCTTTCGGTGGGTGATCTTTCCTTACATGGAACCGGATGACGTCCTTTCCTGTACGGCTGTCATAAATGTGAAAGATCTTCTCTGTTTTGGCGTATTCCGGCACTTCTGAAATGACAAGTGAGCTCAAGTCTTCATCAGGGAAATCGGTAGCGGTCTTTTCAATGGCTTTTTCAAGATTTGGGAGTACGACCGACCTGAATTCATCTTCGATCACAGGTTTGATTTTCGTACCGAATTTTTCATATGAATGAAGTTCAGCCTGAGCCATGATGGTATCCAGGAAGTCCTCCCTTGAAAGCATCCCCTCTTCTTCCACCGGGTCTTCCGTACTTGATTCGAAGGTGGATGATTTCCCGTTACCCTTTGCAAGGGCATGATTGTCCTCATTCAGGAATGGCTGAGTAGGAGAAACCAGACCGAATGTCAGGATGGATAATAGGATGAAAAACGATTTTTTGATCCAGATCGACATAGGGAACGTCCTTTCTTTTTTTGGTAGCGTATATCGTCGTTGGAATGGTCGTGTGATGTTTCATTGGATAAACTGCCCATAGCATGTATGGGTCTAAGCTTGATTATCTATCATTATACTATCTTTTCTGAAAAAGTGGTGAAAAAGCTTTCATTTTCCGAGGATAACATGCAATGGATGTGGTAGTATAGGATTAGAAGTATGTGTAAAGGAGAGAAAAAGATGGATACTGGCTTGATGATCAGCATTGGTTTCTTGCTATTGTTAGGGTATTTTTGTGTTTTGGCTGTTACCGATTGAGTAATAAAGGGACCTGGAAGCGAATGCTTCCAGGTCCCTTTATTTTCACGCCCATCAAAGATCGATGGTGCCATAGTGGAATTTCGAGGAAGGTCTGATCAGGACCTTGAAGTCATGTTCCACGAACAAAGTAGAACGGAAATGTTCCTTCAGGAGGACCCTCTCTTTTGCCACCCGTTTTGCTTCTTCTATCGTTTCACCGGTGAGCCGTTCATAGTGGGCCCAGCTCCGGATCGGGTTGATGCCATGTGAATCGGTCAAGCCTTCTTCAAACATGGGATCGAAGTAGACAACGTCGAAGGAGTCATCCGGCAGTTGCTTCAA
This sequence comes from Rossellomorea marisflavi, assembly GCF_001274775.1. Lineage (GTDB taxonomy): Bacteria > Bacillota > Bacilli > Bacillales > Bacillaceae_B > Rossellomorea > Rossellomorea marisflavi. Next base: position 719,522 of record NZ_LGUE01000001.1, on the reverse strand, counting down.
GAGGGACTGTGACAGACCACTGATCACCTTGACTCTCTTCATGGCATCATTGAGCTCAGGCAGTGGGGATACCCACTCCTTCAGTCCACGTTTTAAGATATGGGCGACATACGGATTAGCTTCGACTCCCGTTACAGATCCGGTCCGGCCGACCACCGCACTCGCGATGATACTATCTGATGCAAGGCCCAATGTGCAGTCGAGCATGGTCATTCCCTTTTTCAATCCGGCCGCTTCAATGAACGGATCGGATTCTCCCCTCAGGACTCTTTTGATCCGGAATGAAGCGGAGTTCGGATGGAAGAAGAAAGGCTGCTCACCCCTTCGATGCAATTCATCGCGCTCTTTCCCCAGGACCAGGCAGTCTGCCTGATGGTGCCCCATATAATTGGCGATGGACCTTTTCTTCCGTTCAATATAGGGGATCTGGAAATCCCCTGCAAGGGTTTTAGCTCTCAACTTGACGGATTCATCGGCCCTGCCAGAAGTTGTAACAAACATCTCTTCCATTTGGATTCACCTGTTTTCCTGATAAAGTCTCTACATAAAAAAAGGACGGATGGCCATACGCCATCCGCTGCCTATTAGCAGTGCTTCTCGAACGCACCTGTCAAATTGGAGATGATGCTTCCGATATCATGGTCTTCAATTTCTTCACGTGGAATGAAATGGACGACTTCCTTTCCTTTCAGGAGTGCCATGGAAGGAGAGGAAGGCTCGTAGCCCTTGAAGTACTCACGCATCTTCATCGTGGCTTCTTTGTCCTGCCCTGCGAATACCGTGACCAGATGATCCGGGGCCTTGTCATTCAATACCGATTGCGTCGCAGCCGGACGGGCAAGTCCTGCTGCACACCCGCAAACCGAGTTCACGACAACAAGGGTCGTACCTTCCGCTGCTTCCATAAAGGTTTTTACTTCCTCTTCATCCTTCAATTCTTTGAATCCTGCTCCAGTCAGCTCTTGTCTCATAGGCTGTACAAGCTGTCTCATATATTCTTCATATGCCATTGACATATTGTCATCATCCTTTCTAGTCTTTTTTTGAACGGGCTTCAGTCATTTGCTTCCAAACGGATCCTTTGGCTTCTTCTCCACCTTCAATCCTTTCGATGGCCATCTTCACCTGTAGTCGCACCTCGAACTCTGGATCATCCTCTGCAGCCTTCAATCCCTCGAGTGCGCTCTCATCACCAACCTCATACAGATACATGGCGGCGCGCCAGCGGACCAGCTTGCTCTTGTCTTTCAAGGCATCTATCATGAACGGAATCGCCTGTGTGAATCCAAGATCCGAAAGACAGTCACCTGCTGTACGCCTGACGGACACAGAGGAATCCTCCAACCCTTTATATAATAGGGGAAGGACCTTCTCATTCTCGATCATTCCTGCATAAACGACCGCCAGCCTACGGATAGACACTTTTTCATCATCCAGCGCCTTTTCCAAGAGGGGAAGGTCGTCAAGTGTAGGATCTTCCATGGCATCGAGACGCTCATAGCGAATTTTCCAATCCGCTTCTTCAAGATCAGCAGGAGTGAGCTTACGTCTTTTCCTCGGCTCGGGGATGGTGGTATCGCCAGCCTGCTCGACCAGTTCATTCAGGCGCCTTTCAGGGAAGGCTGCCTGAAGTTCATCCACTACCTGGGCACCAATCTCCTCCAAGTCTCCGTATCGGATACCGTAGTCTTTCCATTTTCTGAGCAGGACGACGTTGTCCCCTTCTTTTTGAGCCTCACCGATGGCTTCAATATAAGCTGAAGGAAGAGAGAATCGTTTTTCAACTTCCCCGTCGGTCAGTTTTACCTGCATCGGGATTCCTTTGAACATCTGTACGGACACATTTACCTCTCCGAAATGTTCTTCCATCTGTCCCGTTTCCGATTGGGATCCCTCTTCACCAAAAGCCTGTCTTACTTCTGACAGGAGGGCCTGCCAGTCGAACTTGGCATTACGCTCGACTGCAAGGAAATCCGCGACATGATAGACCCCTTTGATCCCTTCTATGGAAAGGATGCTTTTAATGATGGCAGGTGCCCCGTCTGCTTGATCTTTCTTATAATTATTACTCCGGCCGGCCTTCAATTCTTCGTCGAGAAGAACCTTCATTGTATTCGGACTCGGAGTCGGTTCGATCGAGAGTATCCTCATTGCACGCTCCCCTTTCTCAAGATCTTTTACTCATTTTATCATAACGTGTGCTTTCGTCTAAATGATCGGCCCTACTCGGCGAATTCAGACAGATAGCTCCACCGTTCAATCAGGTGTTCAAGCTGTTCGTTGAGCTTGGCACTCTCGTCCATAAGCTGCTGGGCTTTTGTGAAATCACTGCCGATCCCCTGCAGTTCCATATTGACCTGTTCGATTCTTGATTCGATGTCTGCCATCTTGTCTTCCAGCTCATCCCATTCCCTTTTTTCCATATAGGATAGGCGTTTCTTCTCTTTCTGGACTGCCTGGGGAGCCGGTTCCTTCTTCGCGGCCGGGGATTTGACGGCTACCTGCTGAGATCGTTCAAGGTATTCGGTATATTCCCCTATATAGGAATCGATGCTTCCCTGCCCGTTGAAGATCAAGAGCTCTCTTGCCGTCTTGTCGAGGAAATAACGATCATGTGATACGGTGATGACCACGCCGGTAAATTCATGGATATAATCCTCCAGGACTGTCAATGTTTCCGTATCAAGGTCATTCGTCGGCTCATCCAGAAGCAGGACATTGGGTTTCCCCATGAGGAGCCTCAAAAGGAACAATCTCCTCTTCTCTCCACCAGAAAGCTTCCGTATCAGGGTCCCATGTGTGCTCATCGGGAACAGGAACCGCTCGAGCATGGATGTGACTGAAATCTGCTCACCCTTATCGGTGGTCACGTACTCCCCAGCTTCCCTGAGATATTCAATCATCCTCATGTTTTCATCAAGTTCTTCATGCTCTTGGGTATAATAAGCAATCTTTACGGTCTGACCCGTAATGAGTTCACCGGAGGTCAATTCCTCGCGGCCGGCAAGGATATTCAAGAGCGTGGACTTGCCACTGCCGTTCTTCCCGACAATCCCGATCCGGTCCTTCGGTTTGATGAGCCGGTTGTATCCATCCAGGATGACATTCCCTTTGAAAGTCTTCACGGCATCCTTCAACTCGAATACCTGCTTCCCGAGTCGATCACCGCCGATGGAAACCTCCATCTCCGAACTCCTCCCACCTGATCCTTTCGCATCCTCCAGCTCGTCAAAGCGCTGGATGCGTGCTTTTTGCTTGGTGGAACGGGCCTTCGCACCCCTCCTCATCCAGGCGAGCTCACGGCGATAGAGGTTGTTCTGCTTGATCGACTGTTGACGTTCATTTTCTTCCCGGACGGCCTTGGCTTCGATGAAGTCGGCATAGTTCCCTTTATAATGGAACAGCTTCCCACCATCCAGTTCAAAGATGCGATTCGTGACCGCATCAAGGAAATAGCGGTCATGGGTGACCAATAGGACCGATCCATTGTATCTGCCCAGGTAATCTTCCAGCCATTTGATGGACTGGTAGTCGAGATGGTTCGTCGGCTCGTCCAAAATGAGAAGATCCGGTGTCTCGATGAGTACGCCGGCAAGTGCGACACGCTTCTTCTGTCCTCCCGATAATTCCCCCATCCGCTTTGAGAATTCGGTGATTCCAAGCTTGGTCAGGATCGCTTTCGCCTCTGCACTCGCTTCCCACGCATTCAAAGTATCCATCTCTTTCTGCGCGTTCATGAATTCAGATTGGATCCCTTCATCTTCGTAGCCGCTTTCCATTTGGATGAGGGCCGATTCGTATCTCCTCATGGCCTTCATCACAGCGGCCTCCCCTTTAAAGATCTGCTGCAAGACCGACAGATCAGGATCGAAGGATGGATCCTGTGGAAGATACGCAATCCTGTAGTCATTCGGCTTCATGATTTCGCCTGAATCACCTTCTTCTATGCCGGCAATCAGTTTCAACAGACTCGACTTACCCGTTCCATTGACGCCGATGAGGCCGACACGCTCCCTTTCTGCAATGGAGAAGGAAATCGCATTGAAGATCGTCTTCTCCCCATATGTTTTCGACAGGTGTTCCCCTGTAATCATTCTCATTGTGGACCATTCCATTCTATAGTGAATTGCCTGATGAAGTCTTCCATGACTGCATGGCGCTCTTCTGCGAGGCGTTTTCCCGTCGGTGTCAGCATGAGGTCTTTCAACTTGAACAGTTTCTCATGGAAATGATTGATGCTTGTGGAAGGCCCCTTCCTGTATTCATCGTTCGTCATTCGCTCCCTGACGGGAAGGTCGGGAAGATGGATCGGTTGGCCCTTCCAACCGCCATAAGCGAAAACCCTTGAAATGCCGATTGCACCCATGGCATCGAGACGGTCTGCATCCCTGAGCACCTTTGCTTCAGGTAATACGGGGTCATCGGTGCTTCCACCTTTGAACCCCATAGCGTGTATCACTTCCCGGATCGTCTCCAAGGTTTCTGTTGTAACAGGCAATTGACGGAGCCACCCTTCAAGCTTCCTTGTTCCTTCAGCGGGTGTCGAATTGAGCTTTTCGTCGGCCACGTCGTGGAGGATCGCTGCCCACTCTAAAACGTCTCGATCTCCGATTTGGTCTTCTTCTGCTATGTATAAAGCGAGCTTCCTCACGCGCTCCAGATGATGCCAGTCATGACCACCAGGGTCGAGACCATACGTCCGGCGCATCTCTTCCATCAGATCTAGCTTATCCAAAACCCTCACACCTTTCACCCCATTGTACCAATTTCCCCTCCCCATTTGAAGAAAAAGAGCGGAAGGCTTAAGCCTTTCCGCTCCCATTTTCCTCGTACCAGCTGATCCCAAGTGTATCCGAGCCCGCATGGATCCCGATCACGGCAGCAAGGGGATAGGGAGAGAAGTGAATCTTGGGAAATTCACCTTTCAGTTCCTCCATCCACTTGTTGGCTTCCTCCCTGTTCAATCCATAGAGGATGAATGCCTCCCTGACATTGGACGCAGAGAGCCGTTCTTTCATAAGGGCAAGGCCCTTCCGGTGATTCCTTACCCGTTGATCGACGGAAAGCTTCCCGTCACGTATGGTGAGGAGAGGTTTGATGTGAAGCATGCTTCCGAGAAAAAAACTGAGGCCGCTCATCCTTCCGCTCCTATGAAGCTGTTCAAGACTTCCCACCATCACAAACGTCCTTGACTGTGCAGCCCTTTCTTCAAGGCGCGTTTTGATCTCTTCATGCGAGACGCCCTCCCGGTCAAGGTCCTGCCCATAACGGATGAGATCCGTCAGAGGATAGGATAGGATCTTGGAATCCACGCAGTAGATGGATGGGAAATCATCTTTCATCAGATCCGCCGCCTGGACCGCCGAAGCATACGTGCCGCTGAAATGGGATGAAACATGCACAGAGAAGATGGCATCATGATCTTTAGCCAATTCCTCATACAAAGAGGCAAATGTCCCGATGGACGGCTGGGAGGTCTTGCCTGCCACCCGTTCCTCCTCCAGCTTTTCGTATAACCCTTCCAGCGTCAGGTCTACTCCATCCAAATATTCACGATCCCCGAAGCTGATATGCATGGGAACCACATGGAAGTCTTCAATGCCATCCCCCACAAATGCTGTGCTGTCTGTCACCCAGGCCACTTTCATCTGGACGACCCCCTTTTTCCCTACTATATGTGAATTCCTTTTATTTCAGAAGCGATTCGATGGAATGAGCCACCATTTCAATCACATCATCGACCATTTCCTCTGTAATGACCCTGAAGAATGTGAGGATGCCTTCCACCCGGGTCTCCCCATGTGATGAAGAGATGGTGAGCCATTCCCATGAGGTTCCTTGCCCCCAAAACTCTTCCAGAGCGTTACGGGATGACAGGAGGGATTCATCCCCCAGGTAGGTGAACGCTATAACGGCACCTGCACGATTCCCCCTGACAAAACCATTCCGTTCTGCCAAGAAGTGACCGGCATCGGCCTTCAGTTCCAGACGGACAGATGCTCCCTGTGTTCCTTTCAACCGGTACTGTATCTGATACTTTCTCTCATAATGGGCGAAATCGAAGAGATCCTTGCGATCAACGATGTCGATTTCCCCGCCGAGATCGAAGTCATAGACGGCACCTTCCAGTACCACCTTCAAATTATCAAATGCCGTAGGGTCGAACATCTCTCCCCCTCCTCTCGTTAAAACAGGCCGATGGCCCTGCCATCGGAAGCCACGTCCATTTGATTGGCCGCCGGTGATTTCGGCAGGCCAGGCATGGTCATGACGTCACCGGTCAGGGCGACGATGAATCCAGCACCGATCTTTGGCTTCAATTCCCTGATCGTAATTCTGAATCCAGATGGGCGGCCAAGTTTAACAGGATCATCAGACAGTGAGTATTGGGTCTTCGCCATACATACAGGAAGGCCTCCCCATCCTTCTGATTCGAATTGCTCGATCTGTTTAAATGCCTTCGGGGAAAAGTCGACTCCCTCGGCACCATAGACGGTCATGGCAATTTTTTCGATCTTTTCGGAAATGGAATCGGTCAGCTCATAGATCGGCTTCAAGACTTTTTTGTTCGTCTCGATTTCTGATAGGACTTTTTCGGCAAGCTCCAGTCCCCCTTCGCCGCCGTTGGCCCAAACATCGGTAAGGGCAACAGACACACCACGGTCTTCACACCACTTCTTCAACAGGGTGATTTCAGTTTCACTATCGGTGATGAACCGGTTGATGGCCACCACATAAGGGACCTCGAATGCCTCGAGGGTTTCCATATGCTTCTCGAGATTGGCCAGACCCGCTTCTAGTGCCTTTGTATTTTCCGTTGCCAGTTCCATCTTATTGACCCCTCCGTGCATCTTCAGGGCGCGTATGGTGGCCACCAATACAACGGCGGAAGGGGCAATACCCGCCGCCCTGCTCTTGATATTCAGGAACTTCTCGGCACCGAGATCCGCTCCGAAGCCCGATTCCGTCACAACATAGTCGCCGAGCTTCATGGCTGTACGCGTGGCCATGACACTGTTGCACCCATGGGCGATATTGGCGAAAGGACCGCCATGCACCAGTGCAGGAGTGTGTTCGATGGTCTGTACCAGATTGGGTTTAAGGGCATCCTTCAACAGGAGGGTAAGAGCCCCCTCTACCCCAAGGTCTCTGACGTAGACGGGCTTACGGTCATATCCATAGGCGATGACCATGCCGGCAAGCCTGTCTTTCAGTTCATCCAGGCTGTTCGACAGACACAGGACGGCCATGATTTCGGAAGCCACCGTGATATCAAAACCTTCTTCACGCGGTACACCTTGAACCGGTCCTCCGAGACCGATGACCGTATGCCGCAGGGCCCGGTCATTCATATCAAGCGCACGCTTCCATACGATTCTCCGCGGGTCGATCCCGAGCTCGTTTCCTTGATGGATATGATTATCGAGGAGGGCGGCCAGGGCATTATTGGCTGATGTGATGGCATGGATGTCCCCGGTGAAATGAAGATTGATGTCTTCCATCGGGACGACCTGGGCATATCCACCTCCAGCTGCCCCGCCTTTGATCCCCATCGTGGGGCCGAGGGAAGGCTCCCTCATGGCGATGATGGACTGTTTCCCCAGACGGGTCAGGGCATCCCCAAGTCCTACTGTCACCGTGGATTTCCCCTCACCCGCAGGGGTCGGATTGATGGATGTGACCAGAATCACCTTTCCTTCAGTCGCCCCCTTGCGTTTTTCAATCGCATCAAAGGTGATTTTGCCTTTGAACCTGCCGTATAGCTCGACTTCATCCTCTGCAAGGCCGATGGATGAAGCGATGTCCAGGATCGGATGCAGCTCGGCTTCCTGGGCGATGGTAATATCGGATTTCACTTGTTTCGTCGTTGTCATATATGTGTCACCTACTCATGAAAGATAGAATCATTCCATTATTCTATCATGATTCAGCCGGAGGATGTAAACATGAACAGCGTCATGAATGACAGTGCCTGTTTCAGCTCAGGATCAAGTCCTGTGATAGCGTCCCCTTTCACACCTTTCTTGAATACCCATTCTTCATCCACAGCCTCCCATCCAAGCTCGTTTGAAAGTTTCACGAGCTCCCAGGGCATCATCGTATTGCACACCGCTTTCCCGCCCGTCAATCGAGGAAAGGCATTCTCCCTCGGATGTGCCGTCGGACCGAGGAGCCCGATGACGATATGCCCCCCAGGGACCACTACCCGTTCCACTTCTTTGAGTGCCTTGAGTGGATCTTCCACCCACTCGATGGAATTGATGGCCATCACACCATTGAATGCATGATCACGGAAGGGCATGGATGTCAGATCACCCTGGACAAATCGAAGATCATCCCCTTCGTATCGCTTCGCAAGATCGATCATATTGTTCGAAAAATCCATTCCTGTCACTTCGTAGCCCGCTTGCCGCAACAGATGGGAACCGGCCCCGTCACCACAGCCGAGATCCCCTATGTGAGAAGCTTTCTTAACATGCTTCTCCACAAAAGGCAAAATCTGTTTCCTGCTGCCCGTCAGCCACATCTCTTCGCTTCTGGAATGCCAGCTTCCCGCATTCCCCTCCCATTTTTCCTGTGCTGTTTTTCCCCATTCTTCCATAATGATCCTTCCTTTCACTGATTCTCTCTCCCTTCATTCGCGAGAAGGGGGGTAAAAACCTCCCTATGGGAAGCAAGTTATGAATCTGGCGCTTTCAGTCCATACTAACATACGAACCTTTGTGAAACAGGAGGAATCCCCATGGAACAGATTGTCGCAGTACAGAGGAATGAAGCAGGTGGGATCATCAACTTCGAGACCTCATCCGGTCGCATCATTTCATACAGGAAGGCCGTCATGGAGGCGAATGAAGGCACACTCCAGTTCCCACCCGACGGTGAGGGAGAATCGGATGACCAGTTCGAGCAGTATCCTTCGATCTTTTAATTCCATCAAAAAAAGGAAGGGCTGAATCTCAATCAGCCCTTCCCTTGCTTATTCACTTCGATTTTGTATGAAGCGGAGCTCTTCCACCCGCTTTTTGTCTTCTTCAAAATACTGTACAAGGTCCCCGATCCGGTCGATGGAATCCCAGCTGAGGTGATGTTCGATCCCCTCCACGTCTTCATAGATATGTTCATCCTTCACGCCGATGACGGTCAGGAATTGCTCCAGCAGTTCATGTCTATACACTAAACGTTTTCCAACTTTATTCCCTTTGGGAGTCAGAACGAGCCCACGGTATTTCTCATAAACGAGGTAGTCATCCTTATCTAGCTTCTGCACCATTTTGGTTACTGAGGAGGGATGGACGGACAATGCCTCTGCAATATCCGATACTCTTGCGTATCCTTTATTCTCAATCAGCAAATAAATTTGTTCTATATAATCTTCCATGCTTGGTGTAGGCATTCTGTACCCTCCAAATTCCCTTCAATATCATTAAAAGTTTACTATAAGAATTGGATGAATACAACCCGAGCTTATCCCCTGCCTGCCCTCAAAACGGAAAATCGTGCCATCAGCCCATGACGGGGTGACAGGATCCAGGTCAGAAGGAAAACCAATCCGGCGGCGACTGCCATGCTTCCTGATATGGAAACATCCAACCACTTGGCTGCATAGTAACCGGCGATGCTATCGAATACACCGATGATTACACTCAATAAAATCATCTTCAGGTAGCGGTCGGTCCATAAATAGGCCGTGGCCCCAGGTGCGATGAGCATGGCCACCACCAGGATCGCCCCCACGCTGTCAAATGCCGATACGGTCGTAACCGAAACAAGGGTCATCATGACATAATGAAGGAGGAGGATGGGAAAGCCCATGGCTGCCGCCATACCCGGGTCGAATGATGTCAGTTTGAACTCCTTGAAAAGCAGGAGGACCACGACAAGATCGAGGAGCAGTACGGCTGTCAGCATCACCACCGATTTAGGAACCTCACCAAACATGGGGAGGGTCAATGTATCCCATGGGATGAACGCAATCTCACCCATGAGGGCATGCTCCACGTCCAGATGGACGTTCTGTGCGAACAAAGAAATCAGGATGACGCCAATCGCGAAGAGGGTCGTGAACACCACACCGATCGAAGCATCCTCTTGTATGCCCTTTGCATTCAGCACCTGTATCAAGTAGGTAGTGAACAGACCGGCAGCGGCTGCCCCCACGAGCATGATGCCGCCGTTCAAAGACTGACTGATCAAAAAGGCAAGCACCAGGCCGAGGAGAACCGTGTGGCTGATTGCGTCGGCAAGCATCGCCATCTTCCTCAGGATGAGAAAACACCCCATCATTCCACAGGTCCCCCCGACCAAAGCCCCTGTAAGCAGGATCCAAAACTCATATGTCATTGTCCTCTTACTCCTTTCAGCATGTAGGGATGGCGGTTGTATACGTCTTTTCTTTCATGGATCAACACCATCAGGTTCTCATATGAAGGAGCCTGCCCCGCAGCTTCTTCCAACCAGCCTTCGTCATATGCTGCCATTTCGGCAGGATACATTTCCTTCAGTTCACGGAGTTCATCCGCGTAAAGAATGTGGGTGGCTTGGAGACGCCCTTGTTCTGTCAGCACAATTTCGTCCTCATCACTGTACAGCCATCCGGAATGCATGCAATGGTGGATCGCATCATTCATTTTCCGCTCATTCGTGCCCAGGCGCACGTGCATCTCTGAAATCCCCCACCCCCCGGCTAGACATGCTTTCAACAGGCTCCGTCTGAGGAGGATCTGATCATTCCTTCTCCGTTCCACTCCTTTTGAAATCATGCCCTTGGATGGAGCAAACAGAATGGATATAACAAAGATCGCACTCGCGGTCAGTACGATGAACGGACCAGTGGAAAGCCCTTTTCCCATGGCACTGATGATGGTACCCACGACACCGGATACACCACCGAAGGCCCCAGCGATTGCGACCATCCGATGCAGGGAATCCGTCCAGTAGCGTGCAGAGATGGCAGGTGTAATCAATAATGCCGCCATCAGGATCACACCCACCGCCTGAATGCCTACGATGACGGTGATGACGAGGAGCGACAAGAACAAGAAATTCAGGCGCTGTACCGGCAATCCGATCCCTTTGGCAAACTGGGCATCGAACGTAATCAGCTTGAACTCTTTGAAAAGGACGGTGATCATCAGGATCATAACGAAGGCCGTCCCCCCCATCAACCAGACATCCTTGCCAACCAGGGAGGCTGCCTGACCGAAGATGAAGTGATCAAGACCGCTTTGATTCCCGCTCGGCATCTGGGCCACCTTGGTCAAGAGGACGATCCCCAGGCCGAAAAAGACAGAAAGGAAGAGACAAATGGCCGTATCTTCCTTGATCTTGGACGTACGTGTGACAGCCTGGATCAAGTAGGCCGCAATCAGTCCCGTGACAGCAGCTCCCACCAAAAGTCCAAAAAAGTCCTTCTCACCCATGATCATGAAGGCGAGGCAAATGCCCGGTAGCGCACTATGGGCTACGGCATCACCGATAAGGCTTTGTTTCCTCAGGAGGGCGAAACTCCCCATCACCCCGCTTGCGATTCCGAGCAAGAGGGTGCTCAGGAGGACCCACTGTGTATTGCCATCCTTTAAGATGCTTAACCATTCCATTCCGTACTTCCTCCTTCACCGGCTCCCGATCTTATCCAAAAAGGCTAGCTTTCCACCGTACGTACTCCTTAAATTCTCTGTGGTAAAGACTTCTTCAGTCGGGCCGCACGCGATCACCCTGCGATTGAGCAAAAGGGTCCAGTCAAAATAGTCGGTAACCGTCTGAAGATCATGATGGACCACCAGGACCGTCTTGCCCTGATCCTTCAGTTCGGTCAACAGGGCGATGATGGATTTTTCCGTTGCAGCATCGACTCCTGCAAAAGGTTCATCCATAAAATAGACTTCGGTATCCTGGGCAAGTGCCCGTGCCAGGAAGACTCTTTGCTGCTGTCCGCCGGAAAGCTGGCTGATCTGTCTCCCAGCAAACCCCTCCATGCCTACTTGCTTCAGGCAATCCAGGGCCATTACAGTATCCTTTTTGGAAGGAAGTCGGAACCAACCGGTGTGTCGGTATCTCCCCATGCGGACGACATCAAGGGCATCCGTCGGAAAGTCCCAATCCACCGTTCCCCTCTGTGGCACATATCCTACTTTGTTGGACTTGGGGGAATATGCTTCACCCAGGACACTCACCTCTCCGGTGGAGCGCTGGACGAGACCCAGGATCGCTTTCATCAATGTCGTCTTACCCGCCCCGTTTGGCCCCAATATCCCGATGATCACTCCCTTCGGCAGTTCGAATGTTACATCGGACAAAACAGGTTTTCGATGGTAGGCCACCGTCAGACCATGCACGTTTATCGAAGTCATCTTCTCATCCCCCTATTTCAATGCTTTCACGATTGTATCGACATTATGTTTATACATCCCTACATAGGTTCCTGTTTCCGTGCCCTCTTTTCCCATGGCATCGGAGTACAGCTCACCGCCGAGATCGATGTCTTTCCCCTTTTTCCTTACGCCCTCCATCACGGCTGTGATTGATTTCTCCGAAATGCTTGATTCGACGAAAACGGCCTTGATCTCCCTTTCCGCAAGAGTCTCAACAAGCCCCTGGACGTCCCCCAATCCGTATTCGGCATCCGTACTCAAACCCTGAAGTCCCATTACCTCCATGTCATACGCATCACCGAAATAGTGAAAAGCATCATGTGCCGTCACCAGGACGCGCTGCTCAGGGGGGATCGAGCCTATTTTCTCTTCAGCATATTTCTTCAATTCATCCAGCTTGTCGTAGTAGGCTTCTGTATTTTTTCTGTATTCCTTCTCATGGGCGGGATCCTCCTTGATCAATCCATCCCTTACCTCACCGACAGCGATCTTCCAGAGCTCGATATCGAACCATACATGCGGATCCACAGCCGCAGCATTGGCCTCATCTGCACGAAGGCGTTCTTTTGGAATGCTTTCGGAAATCGCATAAGCGGGCTTCGTTTCGTTCACTTTCTGAAGTACTTCGAGCATCTTCCCTTCAAGATGAAGTCCGCTATAGAAGATAAGGTCTGCTTCTTGAAGCTTTCCGATATCAGATTGCTTCGCTTTGTAGAGATGGGGATCGACTCCAGGTCCCATCAGCGTTTGCACCTCCACACGGTCTCCACCGATCTCCTTGACGGCATCCCCGATCTGCCCGATCGTCGCCGTCACCCTCACCTTCCCGCTCTCTTTTGTGCCACTCTCCTGAGCGCAGCCACCCATCATGAAGACAACTGCCATCACCGTGGCGATCATGAATCTCCCTTTCATTCGACCATTCCTCCCTTTCTCTCCACTTACCCTATTCAATACTTTTACTCTTTGCCACCATTTTTGCTAAAGTTTATTTATTTTACCTTTATCTATAAAAGTTTCCTTAGTGCAAATTTTAAGGTGTGACCATCCAGTTGTCAATCCTGTTTTCTTAATGATTTGTAAAATTTACTCAAAAAGCCCCTCCTGATGTTGACTCGAAAAACGTCATATTGTATAGTAAAGACATCATTGAAGTGAACGATTAGTAGGCGCTTGCAAAAGCGGGAATATCAACATTTCGTGATAAATATTTCCCATGGCACTCAACGTGCTTGAACGACTTAGGAGGATTTAGATTATGCAAAATGGTAAAGTAAAATGGTTCAACAACGAAAAAGGTTTCGGTTTCATCGAAGTTGAAGGTGGAGACGACGTATTCGTACACTTCTCTGCTATTCAAGGTGACGGCTTCAAGTCTCTTGAAGAAGGTCAAGACGTTTCTTTCGATATCGTTGAAGGAAATCGCGGACCACAAGCAGCAAACGTTGTAAAATTATAATCCATAACCACCCATAAATGAAAAAGGCATCGATCCTCCGGATCGATGCTTTTTCTTATCCCAGTCTTTCTCCGTAGCGTCGGATTTCCCTTCCTACGGTACATTCTTCTATGCAAAAACGGTGGGCATGGGTTTTGCCATACTCCTTGCGGAAATGAGCCTTCAAAAGGCAACCCTTGCAATAAGCATCCGACAGCTCATCCACCTTATCGATCAATTCTTTGCGCTCCACTTTCCGGTTTCACCTCCGTGTTCCATGTTCATGATCTTTTATAGGATATAATGATCGGTGCTACTTTATTCCAGACTTTTGTGGCTTTCCACCCTTGTTCCTTCAAGTGCCTGGTTGGCGAGCTTATCAGCTTCTTTATTATCTTTCCGGCCGATCACGTGCAGGGAAGTTTTGATCCTGATCTTTTTGATGAGGGTTTCGGTCCTCTCCAGCCATTTTGCCAGACCGGCTTCATAGCAGGGCCACTCTCCACCAAGCTGATTCAGTACTACCTGAGAGTCTCCGTAAATAGCGCAAGGCTGGTTTTTGACCCCCAATTCTTGAAGGATCGATAGGGCGTAATGAAGCGCTGCGTATTCTGCTTCATTGTTGTTTTCAAGTGAATCCAGCAGATCATTCCGCCGGATCCGGAAACCTTCACCGTCCTTTTCGTAATAAATGACGATGCCGATTCCCGTCATGGACGATTCCTTATCAAAGCCCCCATCAAAGTATAGCCGGATGTTTTCCGGCTCCTTTTCCAATTCTTCATTCAGCTTGATGAATTCTTTCCTCGTCCAGGATGAACCCATCTCGTCGATGATTTCAAGGTCAAGCACCCTTCCCGTCTTCATGAGATCATCTACATGGATGAGGGTTTCCTTCCTCGGGAAAGGACTTGATTCGAACTCTATTGATGATTTTGTTTTCGTCTTATACGTAAATCGGATGCGCATATCCACGTTTCAACACTCCTTGGTTAGGTGATTGACTCCGTCCTTGCCCTGATATAAGGTAGGGAGGAGGTGAATGCATATGATCGAGTTAAACATCGATGGTGCGAGCGCAGGCAACCCCGGGCCGAGCGGTGCAGGTATCTTCATTAAAGAAAATGGCAAGATCACCACTTTTTCTTTACCCCTTGGCACGATGGATAACCACTCGGCCGAGTTCACCGCCTGCCTGAAAGCGCTCGAGTATTGTACGGGTGAAAAGCCGGACATCGTATGGCTTCGCAGTGATTCACAAGCCGTGATCCATGCGATTGAAAAACGCTTTGTCCGTCATTCCGAATACAAACCGATCCTTGCAGCCATCCTTGAAGAAATCGATAAGCTGGATCTCTTCTTCTGCAAATGGATTCCAAGCAAGGAAAATAAGGCAGCCGATGAGCTCGCACGAAAAGCCATCCATTTGAACTAAAAGAAAAAGGAAGCCACTCGGCCTTCCTTTTTCTTATGCAAGTCCTTGGGCATCCATCCACTTCAGCGCTTCTTTCCTGGAGGAAATCCTCTGCGTATGGAGCCTTTCAAGTATGGACATATAAAAGCTGCTGTCAAATGCCTTCTGGGCCTTCAGGGTGATTTCGATGGCGCTGTTGACAACTTCATCAGGTGCACCGGTATATTGTTTACCGAAGTATATGAAACCGATGGCATCTTCTTGAAATTTAAATCCCCTGCTTTCCAGATCAATCAGAAATTCCTCTGTTGTTATTTTCACGTTTCCCCTCACCCTACTGAAGCGTTATCTGCTTTTACGATTTCCCCAGGTCCTATGGGAGATCAGCCCTGTGATCACTCCGAGGACCGCACCGCCTACCACTTCTTCCGGACGATGCCCGAGCATCTCCTTCAAGCGTTTTGGCTGCTTCTCTTCAAATGGGACCCCTTCTTGTTCATTTGCTTTCTGGACCAGGTCATTCAAGCTGTTCACCTTTAACGTGAGTTCACCCGTCTGTCTCCTGATCCCCTGGGCATCATACATGACGATGATGCCAAAAATGAATGCCAGGGCAAAATCCATCGTCCTGAATCCTCTCTTCAGGGCAATGAAGGTTGCAAGAGATGCGACCCCGGCGCTATGGGAGCTCGGCATCCCGCCGGTCTGGAAGAACAACCCGCCCTTCCATTTGCCTGATTTCACGTAATGAAGCGGAATCTTGAGGCCTTGTGCCACGATGATGCTTACTAATGCCGTGAGTATTCCCTTATTCATGCCCATCCCCTCCTATGAGGATAGTGTGCCCTGAAGGAGGGTTTCCTTTCATCCGGAGATAGGGAGCATGACATTGGAACCGAGGAGGTACCTTCTGAGCACCTTCAGCTCCATTTCCTCTACTACATCAAGATGTTCCGATGATACTTGATTCCACACACACTCTGAAAGCTTCACATCCAGGGGAACCTGACAGTGAATTTCAGCCAGTTTCCTTGAGAGATGGAGCATATCCAGGTCGGCTTCGATTTTTTTCTTTTGGGAAGGCGTCAAGGAAGACAGGTTTTGAAGGATGCCCTCGATATCCCCGTGCTCCTGAATGAGTTTCATGGCCGTCTTTTCCCCGATTCCCTTGACTCCAGGATACCCGTCACTTGTGTCACCCATGAGGGCCTTAACATCGATGAATTGTTCGGGTGTGATGCCTTTTTCTTCTACAAACCCGTTCTTCGTATACGTTTTGTAGTTGCCGAACCCTTTTTGTAGGAGCATGATTTCAATGCCTTCATCGAGTAGCTGCAGGAGGTCCTGATCACCGCTGACAACCGAAACTTTCCGCTCACCCTTGTATTCCTTTGCAAGGGTCCCGATGCAGTCATCTGCTTCATAACCTGAAACACCTACATTCGACAAGTTGAATCGACCTGCGACCTCTTTGGCGAGATCAAACTGGGGAATGAGCTCCACCGGCGGGGCATTCCGATTCGATTTATAGTCTTGATACACTTCATTCCTGAACGTTTTACTCCCCATGTCCCAACAGATGATAATATGCGTTGGATCCGCGTGCTCCGCTGCCATGAAGAGATGCTTCATGAATCCCTGGACGCCGTTTGTCGGCAACCCCTGAGAATTCACCATGAACTGACCGCTGACGGCCGTTGCAAAAAAGGAACGGAATAAAAGCGCCATTCCGTCCACAAGTAATATATGCTCTTGTCTTGATTCCAAACTGAACACCACTTTTCATCAAATTCGATGATTACAGTATACCATAGATATACGGCTTACTGGTTGGAAATACCCGGATTCGCCACTATGTGTTCAGGGTAGGAAACCCAGTCGCTGTAGCTTCCCGCATACAGTCTGACATCTTCAAACCCTGATTCGAGCATAGAGATGATATTCGGGGTGGCCGTAATTCCTGAACCGCAATAAACGATGACCCGCTGTTTTTTGTCCAAACCGGCGTACCGATGTTCCTGGAATTCCAGATCAAGGTATCTTCCATCTTGGAGTGCATCCAGCCATGGAAAATTGACGGCACCGGGGATATGACCCGCTACACGGTCGAGTGGTTCTTCCTCTCCGCGATATCTCTCACTGCTCCTTGAATCGATGAGGGCCACTTCACTCTCTCCACGTGCAATGGACCTCACTTCCTCTACTCCTGCCAACATGTCCGTTTTCAGTGTGGGGTGATACTGTCTTTCCACAGGGTCAGGAACTTCTTTTGTGATAGGGAAGCCCTTTTTCCTCCATTCCTTCAGACCACCATCCATTACATAGACCTTTTCATGACCGATAAAGCGGAACAGCCACCAGCCCCTTGCAGCAGGGGCAGCGTCTCCGCCATCATAGAGGACGATGGTCGAATCTTGATGGATGCCGGCTTTTCCGACTTTATCCACGAAAACAGCTAAATCGGGCAGCGGGTGACGTCCACCGTGTTCTTGGACTGGACCGCTAAGATCCTGACCAAGGTCGAAGTGGACGGCTCCCGGTATATGTTCTTCATTATAAAGACTTGATCCTTCACCGGTGGATAGGACTGCTTGACAATCGATCACAGCGAGTGACGGATCCCCTAAGCGTTCGTAGACCCACTCACAGCTTTTGATGAAGTTCATGATTTCCACCCTCTCTTTTCCATTAATTTCACAACCTGATCTTTAGGTACCCAGCAGTCGAACCGGTAGGATGGCTGGGTATCGAAGCCGAGACGTGCACACATGTAGCGCGTTCCTCCGGGCTCTTTGTAAGCACGGAAATGGATGCAGGTGGCACAGACGTGGAAAGGATTAGGCTTCGGCATTCTTCACATCCTCCAGACGTGCAAGATCCGATGCCAGACTTTCAAGGTCCAGCACTTGGGTCGTCACGTTGATGAGCGCGTCGAGCTGCTCTGATAACTGTTCCTTGGAATCGACCATCAGCTTTTCATGGTCCCTTTCCAGTAGGGATTCAGCCCACGTTGATAGGCGTGTTTCTTCTGTTGAAAGATAGGCATCTGCAGGAGACGAAAGGGATTTTTCCACTCTTGCCTGTATTTCTTTCTTCCCTCCACCTTCAAAGAAGTGCTTGGCATTTTTAAACGAGTGGAACGCACTCTCCACATCTGCTTCCTGAAGCCCTTCGGTAAATTCGATAGACGGCCGGTCGTCAAAATCAGGCTGAGCTAGGTAAAGCTCTGATTCCATTGCTTTGATCCGCCTTTCCAACTCCTCCATCTTCCCTTTCAATGCCCGGTCGATGAATCGCTCGATCCGGAGTGAGGTCGCCCTCATTTCCTGTGTAAAATCATAGGATATGCTCTGCTTCAACTCTTCTGATCCGGCAGAGATGGCTTCGCCGGGGTTCCCATTTGAAGGAAATTTCCCTGGATGGAAGGCTTCCTTGAAGAAATCGGGGAGCCTGTAAAACACCCTTTGCTTCACATAGTGTAGGAGCTCGGAAAGTTCTTGACGCATTTCGGTGAGTAGAGGGGCTGGTGTTTCCCCATTCAACATGCGCAGGACACCCTCTTTCGTTTCCAAAAGTTGCTCCCTGCGACTTTCCTTGGATGCCTGATCCGTTGAGGCGAATCCCACCCACTGACGGAATCGGTTGTAGCCCCTTTCCCATTCGTGGATGGCGGCATCGATACTCATCTGTACGAGTTCCTCTTCTATGAAGGAGTGGAATGCCTCCCTGAACGGGATCATTCCCGAGGCCGCTTCTTCCTCCATGGCCTGAAGGGAGGAGACACCGTAAATGCGAGGGAAACGGATGCCGTACTGCAGGAGCTGGGACTCCACGTAGCCGAGGACCTCATCTTTTTCTCCTTCGTTTGCGGCAAGGTCGATGGCATTCACGATGAAGAACATTTTATCAAGCTCAAAGGAATCCTTCACCCTTCCAAGCTGTATGAGGAATTCCCTATCTGCCTTGGCAAAAGCGTGATTGTAATACGTAACGAAAAGGACGGCATCCGCATTCTTGATGTACTCGAACGCCACTCCTGTATGACGTGCATTGATGGAATCGGCACCCGGCGTATCCACAAGGGTAATCCCCTGACGTGTAAGGGGACAATCATAATAAAGATCAATGCTCTCCACGAAACATGAGCGTGATTCATTGGCTACGTATGTGCGGTACTCGTCGATTGGTACTCGTTTGACAGAGCCTAGATCCGCTGCAAGCTTTTCATAACCTGAGTGGAATGCCGACAGGAAGGACCAATGGACATTTTCTCGATCCTTCGACTGAAGGATCGATGGAATCAACGAGTAAACCGACTCCAAGGAATCCGCCTTTTCACCGAAATGGGATAGAGAGTGATTCAGGTCACCTAGCATCTGCTGGGGTGATTTGAAATGAATATCGGCGGTCTCATGCACGTGATGATCCGATACCGGACAGATCCTATTGATCGAAGCCGTGGTGGGATTCGGACTTACAGGCAAAACCGATCGTCCGAGGAGTGCATTGGCAAAGGAAGATTTGCCTGCGCTGAATGCCCCGAACAAGGCGATTGTAAATGATTGATTGGAGATGCGCTCCCGTTTCCCTCTAAGGTAACCCGCGGTTCTCCGGAATCCTTCATACTTGGTGAAAACTTCTTCAAGGACAGTCAGCTTTCTGGCGGCTTCTTCCCTGGTTATACGGTCAGGCGATTCTTTGAGAAGCTCGGGGGCCTCCGAGTGAATCTCCTCCGTGGTTGTGGCCGAAGGTTTTTCAAGATCTTCCTGACTGCGGTAATGGGTATGTCTGATGTCCCACTTCTTCAGCCAGGATGACATGATCTCCTCCAAAACGGTCGGGTCTCCCGTTCCTTTACGGATGCGGGTGGCCTGCTCCAATCGCTCTTCTTCGATCTGGTTCCATTTCAAAAACACAGCCGTTTTTTCCTGCACAGTCCGAAGTTCTTCTTCCATACGCTCATTTTCATCTGCAAATGCCGTGTTTACCTCTTCTGTCATTTCTGTCATAAGGTCGTTGGTTTCCAACCGGCACCTCTTCTTGATCTCTTCTGCCAGTTCATTGCAGTATTGAAGGACATAATCCCCATTCAATCCTGCCCCCTCGCGGATAACGTCCGTGATGAAAGCTGAATCGACTTCAAGAGACAATTCGTCCCATCTCTCAATGAATTGTCCGGAAAGACCGGCACTTTTCACTAATTTTTTCCCAAGGGTCCTGATATGCCACTGAAGCTGTGAGTCGATTCTGCCATTGAGATCGGAGAGGAAGGCGTCCAGCCTCAATTCCTTCTCTTCTTCGGTTTTCTGACCCGTGAAGAGGAAGCCTACTTTGAAGCCTTTTTGACGACTTTCAAGAAACCGTTCCGCTAATTCCCTCGTTTCAAAGGGCATGAGATACGCATTCTTAAGGATATCGGCCCGCTCCTCTTCGAATGTATTCCTTATTCCGGTCCTGGCCAATAATCGGTCTATCAGTTCTTTTTCCAGGGTGAACGCACTGTCCATATCTTCCCATTCTTTATCTTCAAGTCCGCTTTCTTCCTTTAGATGGTCAAGTTTGGTTTTATACCATTCATCATGCTCATGGATCAATTGGGAGAGGGATGCTTGAAGGGAGTCCTCGATAAGGGATTGTCTATTCGTAACCTGTCGTTCAACGAGTTCCTCCAGTTCAGGCAGGTCATTCCCCTCCATATCCGGTTTCCTGAGGCTCGTATAGAAAATGCCTTCCGGCTCCACTCCCCACGATTGGAACGCATCCTTCACAGCCGTCTTGAAATCCCCGAAAGAGATTTCCCTTTCATTATGTTTGTCGATCTGATTGATCACAAGATACTGCTTTACTCCGTGCAGGCTCAGTTCCCTGGTGAATTCAAAGTTCACTTGTGATTGGACATGGTTGTAATCCATCACGTAAAATACAGCATCCGCCAGATGCAGGGCAGATTCCGTTGACAGACGGTGAGCATCATCCGTGCTATCTACACCGGGAGTATCAAGGATGGATACATGTTTATCCATATCCGACCTGCCGATTTCAACCGAATATACATCACGATCTTTGCACCATTCCCTCACCTTGTCTTCATCATACGGGGCAGGAATGTAGACAGGATGCTGATGCTGATAGTAGATCTTGGCATAGTCAGAATCCGTTTTCTTCACCTTTACCAGGTTGGCACTGGTGGGTATGGGGGATGCGGGAAGGACACTCTCGCCAATAAGGTGATTGATCATACTGGACTTCCCTGCGGAAAAATGTCCGCAGAATGCAAGGATGAGCTCCTCCTCATACATTTTTTCAGCCAAGCGTTCAGCCTTCTCAACCCGTTCCTCGTCGCCCGCCAAACGGAAGCGCTCACTGAGGGAAGCGATTGTTTGCATGGATGTATGTATGGTTCGTTTCGTTGTATTCATTGGACAATCCTCTTTTCAACCCGAGTTATGGTAACGCTTCTATTTTAGCGCATTTCCGTTATATTCTCTATGATATTCTCCCTTGAAGTGTTTGGTTTACCCAACCTTCTTTTTCTCCGAGCCCGCTCCTTTTCTACATAAAAAAACCACCCCTGCAGGATGGTTTTGTAAGTTATCTGGTCGTTTCGTTCGGAATGAGATTGGACCTTGAGGCGGTTCGCTTCTCGAACTTCAATGCCGTTTTACGAGGTTTTTCAGCTTTCATCACGTTGGATAATACATTTTTCATCACAAATCCGTAAACCAGCACCGTCAGTAGTACAAGAAACCAAACCATATACGTCCACTCCTTAATGAGAATCATCTTCAATTAGATCTTATCAAAAACGATAATCATTTTCAATAGGAATCGCTATTTTTTCTGAAAACGGGGTATCCCCTTGTCCTTCCATGCTTGTCGCAGTAGTCGGTTTCATTCTGTAAAGCCCGTTCTTCTTCGGGAATCCTGACAGAAAGCATCCACTGATTGAGGAGGGTGAACACCACCATTGTGAGATAGGCATTGAAAAGCAGCGGGATGAGGATGAGTTCCAGGGTGACGATCAGGTAATTGGGATGTTTGAAAAAGCGGTATGGACCTTTTGCTACAACACGGGCACCCTTGCAAACGATGATCTTCGTATTCCAGTAGCGACCAAGGGATACGATGGCCCACACCCTCCCGCACTGCACAGCAAGGAATAGGGCGAACAAAGGAATCCAATATGGATTCAACTCGAATCCTATGCTCCATGCTTCCATGAGAAGGACAAGAAAGAAAGCGGCATGCATGGCCACCATCCATTTGTAGTGATTTTGTCCGTATTCTACACCTCCCCGCTCCTTCATCCATTTTTCATTGGAACGGGCGATGAGGAGTTCCCCGAGCCTCTGGAGGATCAGGATCATGAATATGACGCCAAACATGTTCATCCCTCCCACCTGAGCAACAATAATTCGGAGCTGAATCCCGGTCCAAGTGCCATGGCAAGGCCATGCTCCCCTTCTTTACCTGCATGCAGCATTTCCTTCATCACATACAGGATCGTAGCGGAGGACATATTTCCGTATTCCTGCAGGACAGCAAGGGACGGGGCCATCATGGTTTTGGGGAATCCGAGTGATTTTTCATACGCATCGAGTACTTTCTTCCCCCCGGGATGGGCCACGAATTGCCGGATATCGGCAAGGTCCACTCCTTCTTTTCGGAGGAACTCTTCCACATTCGGTCTCAGCCATGTTTCTACGAGATTTGGGATGGACTTCGAAAATACGACATACAGCCCATCATTCCTGACTTCCCACCCCATGACGTCCAGAGAGTCCCGCAGGAGGGTCGAACGAGTCGAGATGACCCGGGGGAGCGGCTTATCTCGTTTTTGCAAAAGGGGACTGTCATCTCCGCACAAAACGGCACATCCGATACCGTCGGCAAATAAAGAGGTCCCGATCAAATTGCTTTTGGAACGGTCCCCGTGCTGGAAGGTGAGGGAGCAAAGTTCGACGGCTAGAACGAGCACCGTCGAGGATGGAAAGGCACGGCAATATTCATGGGCCCTTGCCAGGCCGCTCGCTCCGCCGGCGCAGCCAAGACCCCAGATCGGAATCCGTTTGATATGTGGATCAAGACCGAGCTCATTCATGATCCTCGCTTCGATGGAAGGGGTGGCGATTCCAGAGGTGGAGATGGTGAATATCGCCTCCACGGGCCCCCCTCCTATCGTTTCAAGCGCTTTTCTTACAGCATCTTTGCCCAATTGCACAGCAAACTTGATGTATTCTTCATTTTTTTCTTCGAAGGAGTGTGGGGTGCCGAACCACTCCAAATCCTTTACAAAATACCTGCTGTTGATCTCCCCGTTTTGGAAAACGGTCAGTAGTCGATCGATATCTTTGAAACTTTCCTGAAAAAGCTGTTTGGCGAAAACGGAGGCATCCTCCTGATCGATCCGATGAGGGGGGATCGCCGTTTCAACTGAATAAATGACAGGCACGCTCAATCCATCTCCTTGTTTTACAGATATGGATAGAATCCCCTGTTCAGGATGGATCCATGCATGCACTCATGACTTTTTAGGCTGATGGTGAAGGATGATATCAATCTCTATATCTGCCGGGGCCAGGCAGAATCTACATGACTGTTTCCTCACATAAAGGAAACAGCAGTGGCTGCAATAAAACCGTTTCATATTCATTCCCCCATTCCTTTTTAACACTATATGCCGACATTTCCTTCTCAAGGCAATGAAATCTTCGAGACCTTCACATTCTGTTCAAAAGTAGTGTGACTTATATCACAGAAGTCTTCCGCCAGTTCAGCTAAGATGATGGGGAAGGAACAATTAGGATGGGAGTGAGGAAGGTGAAAGATCCTCAAAAGAAAGACAGCTCTTTACAGGGGTCCTTCGTGTCTGTATTGGCTATGGGACTCTTTTTGGCCTTGAGCTGGCTAGGGGTATTTCTATTATTCATGTCGCGATTTTAACGCAAGGAGTGAAGGGTCATGCATATGCATCGTTATGAAAAATGGTGGTTGACGCTTGGGACGGGTGCCCTTGTCCTTTTCTTATTCATACTGGGGGTCAGCGCCTTTCATCAGGGCCATAAGCCACCGAGTGCCAAGGCGTTTATCAATCCTGAACGGGTGGATGCAACAGCCCCGTTCGACCAACCGGGGCTTAAAGAGGTAACCGGAAAAGACTGGGATTATGAATTGGTGATCGTCGCCTCTGCCTTTCATTATGAGCCTGGGGAATTCACCATTCCAAAGGGCTCAAAGGTGAAGATCATGGCTACAACCAAAGATGTGATCCACGGGTTCGAAGTAGCGGGTACCAACATCAATATGATGCTTGAACCCGGGTATGTCAGTGAATATGTGACCACCCTCGATCAAACAGGGGAATTCCTGATCGTGTGCAATGAATACTGCGGGGCGGGACACCATACGATGAAATCCATGCTGAAGGTGGTAGAGTAATATGAAAAACATGTCTGACACGCGGGGCAGAAGCCTCTCTCTCGCTCATCTGTATGTCGCTTATTCCGCCCTGGCACTGGGGGGACTCGCTGGTCTCCTGCAGGTTCTGGTCCGCTCCGGCGGCTTGACCCTGCCTGCTGGGATCGACTACTATCAGATCCTTACCGTGCACGGGGTGCTATTAGGATTGATCCTCACCACTTTCTTCATCATCGGCTTCCTTCATGCCTCCATCATCCGGACTTCCGGACCCTACTCCAACCGTTCAATTGTATTGGGATGGCTGGGATTCTGGATCATGCTCATAGGCACAATCATGAGTGCATCCATGATCTTGTTGAATGAGGCAACCGTGCTCTATACCTTTTACGCCCCCCTCATGGCCCATTGGCTTTTTTACCTCGGCCTCACCTTCGTGGTCGTGGGGAGCTGGTTTTCCGGCGCCGCCATGATTTCAGCCTATCGTCATTGGAGAAAAGAACACCCTGGTCAGACGAGCCCATTATTGACCTTCATGGCGATCATCACCATCGTACTTTGGATCATTGCCACGCTCGGGGTCGCAGGGACCGTGCTCTTTCAACTTCTCCCATGGTCCCTCGGCATCGTGGAGCGGGTCGATGTGTTGACGAGTAGGACGCTGTTCTGGTATTTCGGTCACCCCCTAGTCTATTTTTGGCTGCTTCCCGCCTATATGGCCTGGTATGCGATCATTCCGAAAGTCATCGGCGGCAGGGTATTTTCAGACTCACTTGCCAGACTATCTTTTCTTTTATTCCTGTTGTTCTCGATTCCCGTCGGATTCCACCACCAGCTCGTAGAGCCCGGGATCGATGCCTTTTGGAAGTATCTCCAGGTGGTGCTCACCTTCATGGTGGTCATCCCCTCCCTCATGACCGCCTTTTCGCTCTTTGCCACGTTTGAAATCAGGGGAAGGGAGCTCGGGGCAAAGGGTTTATTCGGCTGGCTGCGAAAGCTTCCTTGGAAGGATGCTCGCTTTACGGTCCCCTTCATCGGAATGCTCGCTTTCATACCTGCAGGCGCAGGCGGATTGATCAATGCTTCCAACCAGATGAATCAGGTGGTTCATAACACCATCTGGGTGACGGGTCATTTCCACCTCACCCTTGCGACGACCGTCGTCCTTACGTTCTTTGGAATCTCCTATTGGCTCATCCCCCATCTGACGGGACGTGTCCTCACAAAAGAGATGAACAGGCTTGCCATCATACAGGCAATCGTTTGGACAGTGGGGATGGGCATCATGTCCTTGTCCATGCATGCGGCCGGATTGCTCGGAGCACCGAGACGATCAGCGTTCTCCACTTATGGGGATGCCCCGCAGGCACTTGCCTGGATCCCTTATCAGGCAGCTCAGGCAATTGGAGGTACGATTCTTTTCATCGGCATCATCCTTGTTCTCTATATCGTGGTGAGCCTGGCCTTCTTTTCACCAAAAGGCACCGAAACATTTCCTGTCGCTGATTCCGGATCTGCCAAGACCCCGAAAGCCCTTGAGGACTGGCGGATCTGGCTGACCATCCTCACCGCCCTGATCCTGATTGCTTACAGTGTCCCTTTCATCGATATGATCCAACAGGCTCCCCCAGCGTCGAAGGGATATCGCCTTTGGTGACAGGAAACAGGCATGGAGGTTTGTTCACGTGTGTTTCGGAATAAAGATGGTTTGAATAAAAAAATCCGAACGGATTCGACTTTCTCCAGGGAAAGTCGGATCATCGTTCGGATTTTTTTGCTACCCACTTCGTCCGGGTCAGAGAGAATAGACGCCGGCATACTTCTCTGTGAGGTAGTCCGCGAGGTATTTGGCATTCAATCCCTCACCGGTGACGTCTTCAAGAATTTCCAAAGGCTTCTTCAGTTTGCCCCATTGATGGACCCTCTCCGTCAACCATTCCTTCACGGGTACGAGATTCCCCTCTTCCAGGAGCTGATCAAAGTTCGGAATGTCTTCTCTCATGGCTTCCCTGAACTGGGCGGCGTACATATACCCGAGTGCGTAAGAAGGGAAATACCCGAAGCTCCCGCCGGCCCAGTGTACATCCTGCAGGACCCCTTCCCCATCGTTAGACGGACGGATGCCGAGATACTCTTCATATTTTTCATTCCAGATGCGCGGGAGATCTTTTACCTCGATCTCATCGTTGAATAGGCCCTTCTCGATTTCATAGCGGATGATGATATGCAGTGCATACGTCAACTCATCTGCTTCGATCCGGATCAGGGAAGGTTTGGATTCATTGATGGCACGGTAAAATTCTTCGAGGCCAACCTCATCGAATTGCCCCGTGCTGAAGTCTTTCAATAGGGCATAATTCTTTTTCCAGAAGGAAAGATTCCTGCCAACGAAATTTTCATAGAAAAGTGACTGAGATTCGTGGATTCCCATGGAGGTACCTGTGCAAAGAGGTGTCCCGACGAGCTTTTCTGATATATTTTGCTCGTAGAGGGCATGTCCCCCTTCATGGATCGTGCCGAATACGGCCGTCCGCCAGTCCTTTTCATCATACTTTGTGGTGACCCTTACGTCCCCGGGATTCAAGCCGATGGCAAATGGATGGACCGTTTCGTCGAGGCGTCCGGCACTGAAATCATATCCCATCTGTTCGAGGACCTTGAGACTGAAGTCCTTTTGCTTTTCCTTAGGGAAGTGATCGAAAAGGAATTCTGTCCGAGGAGCTTCTGCATGCGATATTTTATGTACGAGCGGAACGATTTTCCCTTTAAGTTCATTGAACACTTCATCCAGTACACCGACCGTCACGCCAGGTTCGTATAAGTCGAGCAATGTATCATATTTGTTCTCTCCGTACCCCCAGTAGTCGGTGAACCGTTTTGTCGTGGCCACAAGTTTTTCAAGGTACGGCTGGAACATGGAGAAGTCTCCTTTTTCTTTTGCCTCTTCCCAGATCCCCTCGGCTTTTGATTGAAGGACCACATAGTCCCGGTATTCCTTGGCCGGGATCTTTTTATTCCGGTCATATTCCTTTTGACACTCATCCAACAGGGCGCATGTGATCTCATCAAGATCACCGTCAACCGGCGTCAGCTTTGCCAGATAGGCGGCCATCTCACTTGATGTGGACATTTCGAATACTTCAGACGAAAGCATACCGATGACTTCGGAGCGCTGTGAGGCACCCTTCTTCGGTGCACCCGTCCTCAAATCCCAGAACATGAGTCCCAATGCTTCATTATAGGCGCTCATCTTACTTGAGTATTCCTTGAATGCTGTACTCACTTTTTTAATCTCTTCTTTATTCATGTTTCATTCCCCCTTTACCCTCCTATTTTACCACAAAAGTCAGACTAGGCAGATGATTCAATCTTGAAATCAGCGGGGCTTTCACCGGTGGGCGAAATCGGAATAAAAAACGGCTCCACCCGCCCTTGGAAAGGACGGAATGGAGCCGGCTCTTCATGCTTCGATGGATTCAATGCCCACAGGCAGGATCGCCTGTACTTCTTTTTGGAATGCCCGGTCGCTTTCATTCAGGAGGATATGGATGCTTCCACGGTCGCCTTCCGTCCTGATCAAGCGTCCGATCCCCTGGCGAAGACGGAGGAGCATGTATGGGATATCGACATCTGCTTCAGCATTGCCGCTATGCTTCCGCTTTGCATCGAAAACGGGATCCTTCGGAGGGAACGGCAGGGAATGGATCACCACTTGGGAAAGGGACGAACCC
Organism: Rossellomorea marisflavi; assembly: GCF_001274775.1. Classification (GTDB taxonomy): domain Bacteria; phylum Bacillota; class Bacilli; order Bacillales; family Bacillaceae_B; genus Rossellomorea; species Rossellomorea marisflavi. The sequence continues at coordinate 691,151 of NZ_LGUE01000001.1, read as the reverse complement.
GGAATATCGAGACCTTCCCATAAATGATAGGAGCACAGGACGGAAGATTCATCTTCCTGGAAACGCTTGACCGTATCACTGATCTCCCTGTCCCCCTCGTAGATCACATCGAAAGGTACGTTCCGTTCATTCATATGTCCCCTGAAGGCTTCCATTTCTTCTTTTGAGTTGAACAACACAAGGGACCTTCCTCCATGGTCGATCAATCGGCTGTCAATATAGCCGTATGATTCCGACCGTTGAACATGAGGCAGGCTCACACTCATCACTTCGTCGTACTCATATGGGGATTCGACGGAGAACGATTCATACGAAGCGATGCCCAGAGACGACGATACATAGGAAAAATCACCGTGGTAAGATAGGGTTGCAGAAGAGAAGATGAAAGGGATGTTTTGGGAAAACACATGTTCTTTCAAGATTTCTTCCACGAGCCTTGGCATGACGACGAAAGTTTCTTCTTTGTCGGTTGATTCGAGCCAGTAGATCCCCTTATCATCCTCCACATAAAGCTTCAGTGAATAATGGATCTGTTCGAGGTATTCCTCCACCACCTTGAGAAGATATTCCTCTACCACATACATTTCCGATTCAAATACAAGTTCATTCAGGAGACCTTCGATCCTGGAAGCGAGGCCTTTTGCATGAGTCAGAATATGAGGAGCACGGGACACATAGTGACGATCGCTTCCAGCCACCTTGTTCGACTCCTCTTCAAGAAGCTCGAACCAGCGGTCGTTATCAGCAAGGATTTCTTCAATCAGATAAAGTGTTTCCTCCCTAAGATCGGAAGCAGATAACCGCTCCAATAGATGCTCGATGGTTTCTTTGGTCATTCGGTAGGTCATGGCTTTTTGGGAAGCGTACTCCAATAGATGGCCTTCATCAAAGACGACAGAGCTTGCTTCAGGGAGAAGGGGGAGCTGTCCTTCCCTTTTTCGGGAGTCCTTCGTCCAGATATGCTCCATATAGAAATCATGGGAGCAGATGATCAGATCTTTTGCCTGCCGGTAATGCTCCCGGTGCAACGTCAGACCGCAGCGGTGGCGTTTCGGACAGGCCATGCAGTCTTGAAGGGGATCCCATGCGATGGGTTCCCACTCTTCATCTGAGAGCTCTGCGTATTCCTTTCTATCACCGTAAGGATAAAATCCCGACATGGACCCACTTTCGTGGACGAATGACGGGAGGTCACCCCAGATCCGCTCGTATTCGTCATGAGCAGACAGATTATCCTCGAGCTTTTTGATACAAAGGTATTGATCGCGTGATTTTGCCAGGCGGACATCGATATCGAGGCCAAGTGCCTCCTGGAGCTTGTCCACATCGCCACCCTCTTTGACGATCTGTTCGATGAGGGTCTCATCTGCACACGATATGATGGCAGGTTTACCCGTGTAACGCGCATAGCTTAAGGCATAGAGCAGGTAAACGAGGGTCTTTCCGGTTCCGACCCCCGCTTCTGCAAATATGACCTGATTCTGTTTATAGGCCTGATTGAGTTGAAATGCCATGAACACCTGTTCATCACGCAGATCAAAGCCTTTTTCAGGCAGAATATCGTAAAACACATCTCCGACCCAGTCGGATAATGCTTCATAGAATGATTGTTCCTTCGATAAGGGGAACGGCAGCGTTTGTCTCATAAAATCCTCCTACATGAACACAGTATATCTACTTTACTAGATTTCCCACGGGATGAAAAGCAGCAGCACATAAAAAGAGAGCATCCTCCGTCCGCCATGGGACCGGATGCCCTTTCTCCCGTTCAATCGTACAGCCGTCTGGTGGCCAGTTCATATTGAATCGCCTGATCCAGTACCTTGGAGGCCTCGTCGAGGGAAAGGGGATTTCTTCCTTCCCCTTCTCCCTGCAGTGAAGCCATGGAACGTTGGATGGCCTGATAGATTTTATGATAGTCGATGCGATCCTGAATCATCGTACCCATTCCCCCTCTGATTAATAGAACCAGTTTATGCAGGAATGGGCCAATTTATACTTGGGATCGCCTACTATTTTATTCTTCTATCTTCTTGCGCGGCGGTCTTGGTCCCCAATATTGATAGTAATCGGTCCGGATGAAACCATTGAACAGCTTACGCTTCTTCGTGGCTTTCTTGCCATAGCATTCTTCGAAATGCTCCAGGCTCGTCATCATATAGACCGACCATGTATCAAGCTTGGAGAAGGCCTGTCCCATTTCACGATACATCAGTTCGACTTCCTTGCGATCGCCGAGACGCTCACCATAAGGAGGATTTCCGACGATGACGCCATACTCGAGCTCCGACGTGAAGTCCCTTACCTGCATCTGCTTGAATTTCACCAAGTCACCGAGCCCTGCCTCTATGGCATTTTCCTTCGCAATGGCAATCATGCGGTGATCGATGTCGGTGCCTAGGATTTCAAGGGGTTGATCATAATTCGCTTGATCCTCTGCCTCCATCCTCGTACGATCCCATACATCACCGTCCATCATCGGCCATGCTTCAGAAAGGAATTCACGGTTGAACCCAGGAGCGATATTCTGTCCGATGAGGGCTGCTTCAATGGCGATCGTGCCTGAGCCACAGAAAGGATCCACAAAGGGGCGGTCCGGATTCCATGTTGTCAGCTGGATCAACGCAGCAGCCAGGGTTTCCTTCAGAGGAGCGTCCCCTTGACCTACACGATAGCCCCTTTTATGAAGACCCTGACCGCTGGTATCAAGGGTCAGGCTCACTTTATCTTTAAGGATGGCTACTTCGATCTTGAAAAGCGGTCCTGTTTCATCAAGCCAGGATGTTTTCTTATAAGCGGTTTTCAACTTTTCCACGATTGCTTTCTTCACGATCGCCTGACAGTCTGGCACACTGTATAGTTTCGACTTGACGGATTTCCCCTGAACAGGGAACTCCGCATCCACAGGAAGGAATGACTCCCACGGAAGGGCTTTCGTCCGTTCAAATAATTCATCAAAGGAATACGCATTGAATTCCCCGACGAGGATCTTGACGCGATCTGCCGTCCTTAGCCACATATTGGCCCTGGCGATGGCCGTTTCATCTCCTTGGAAGATAACCTTGCCGTTTTCAACCTGACATTCATACCCGAGATCCTTCACTTCTTTGGCAACGATCGACTCCAGCCCCATTGCGGCCGTTGCGATCAGTGTATACTTACCCAATACCTTCACCTCTATCATCATCGTTTGCACGTATTTTCAATCAAAAGTATTTTCTACAAATAAAAAGGACTGACACATCAGGCTCCAAAAAACCCTGTATCAGTCACTTCGATCGTTGTATCCATTATTGCTCTCCCCGTAACAGCGTCCTGTAAGCCATGTTTTGTTCCGTTGTACTGCAGGCGACTTGACGTCTCGTACTCTGGTGGTAATCATCTATCTACAAAGGCAAGCCTTTGTCCCTCTCTTCGTTCAATTCCTCCAAGAGGATTCCCCTACCAAATTTGGGTTTCTCACTCGCGGGGTTTACCTCGTTCCACTCCTGCCATTTCTAACAGGACTTCGTCACTGTGGCACTTTCAAGGTATTCACACCATATCCGTGAGGACGTAGGTGTTTTCCCTGCCGTCAGCCCGTTTGACCGGACTGCCCTAGCTTATGAATTGGCTAGGCACGAACACTACGGGCATCTCAGCACCGTGTGAGCATGGACTTTCCTCTACAGCCGGAGCTGCAGCGATTACCCAAACACCATTAAAGGATCAGCAATTTCTAATTATATAGCATCCCTCTTTACATTACAAGGGGGAATTTCAATCGTACAGTTTATTTCCGAACACATGCTTCTCAAGATTCGAGAGGCGCTTCAAGATATCGAAGTTCGTCGTACCTGATGGCTGTGGGGGCGCAGCAGAGCGCTGTTGCTTGCCGGCTTCCTCAACCTGCTTCTTCAGACGAAGGTTCTCCTGCTGGAGTTCTTCGATTTCCTGGTGGAAGACTTCATAGTCCTTGATGACGAGATCGAGGAACTTGTCCACATCTTCGGGTTTATACCCTCGCATACCGCTTTTAAATTCTTTTTCTAAAATATCCTTTGCAGTCAATTTCACTTTATCTGAGATCATCATATTCACCTCTGCGTTTATGTTAATCATATTTCCATATTCCCGTTCGTTTGTCAATGGCATTTCTCCGCTAACCCCATTGGGCCTCTTCTACCACCCATTGAAGATCGTCAAACGTGATGGTCTTGAGCATGAAAGAAGGATCTTGTTCCTGTTTCCTCTGTGCTTCCTCGTAGAAGTACCTCGGAGAGCCTTCGCGCTCGGGATCGTAGAGGATGATGCATGACTGGCTTTTATGCAGGAACAGCAGATTCCGATTCTTGAACTGTCCCGGATTCTGGTATGGGCTTTTGGAGATGGAATCGACAAAATCAGCTTGCGACAGGATCATCTCATAATACTCCTTGTTCTGATCATTCCATTTTTCCTCCTGCTGCAGGAAAGGGGTGAGGATGGCGAGCTTTAAATCCGGATATTCTTCCTGAAGCTCGAATACGACTTCTGCGGCCCATAGCTCCACTCCGAGCTGACCGGAAATGAGGACCCATTCCAATCCGGAATCCAGAAGGGTAAGCAGCTCTTTCCTGATGGCTAGCTTTATGTATTGTACAGCCTGATCGTCTTGCTTGAAGATGCCCAGCTCAAATGATTTATATCCTGTGATCGATGCGACCCCGCCCATGCTACCGAAGCTCCTTTACTCATAGTCTGTCCTTATTGCTTCCATTGTAGCATACATTTCGATGAGATGGCCCCTTACAACCATTGAAAAAAGCACCTGTTCCCGGCCATTCCCTTTGGTATAGGGAAATGAGCCGATCAGGTGCCTATCGTTCATTCATTTAAAATCCGAATGGCCGCGGCCGTGGGCCGAATCCAGGGCCGAATCCCGGTCCGCCTGGTCCGCCCATCCCCCCACCGCAGTTGAACTGCTGGTTGGATACATTGTCCACCATTGAATTGGTATGAGGGAAGTAGTGTTTGTGCTGATAGTTCACATGATTCACCGTTGTGGTATGCACGGGATGGATATGGGGTACCTCCAGGGTCGTGAAGGTGTGATTCACACAGCACTTCGTCGGGTGCATGACGGCCGGAAGGACTTGGTTTGGTCTTGGTCTACAGTACATCGTGACATGATCTCCTTTCATCTCATGGTGTCTACACTAACAACCTATGATGAATCGGAGCCACGGGTACTGATGCATTTACCTATTTTAAATCAGTTGGCACTGTAAAGGGTTCCAGAGAAATTGGAAAACACGAAAGCCGTCAGTCCGATCACGACAAAAAACAACAAGAGAATAGCTCGGTTCAATCTTCATCATCCTATCCGAAAAATTTCATCACAATGTATTATTTTACATCTACATTAGAAAATTCTCAATATTCCCGGATGAAATTTTTCGAAGCTTTTCACTGGGAATTTTTTCACGTTACCAACACCCCGTCATCCCTCCTGCTTACTGCTTCTCCATTTTCCGGAGGAGCCTGTCGATCCGGTGCTGAAGGTGGTCGGATTCCCTTCCTTCCCGGACCAAAGGGACAGCACGCTCTGCGTATTGCTTCGCACGATCCAGATCTTTGAACCTATGCTCATGGAGCTTGGACAGTTCGATGTAGGCCGCTTTTTGCCATTTTGCCGGAGCCTCTTCACCGATCCTCCCCCAAAGCTTGGCCGCCTGTTCAAAATCCTTCTCCTTCTTCAATTCGAGCGCGAGAAGATGCAGGGCTTGGTCATTTCCCTCATCCCCCTCATCCACGATCTTCTGAAAAAGGGTCCTCGCCCTCTCCTTGTTTCCTGTGTACTGAAGCCATCTGCCGACTTCGAAGGATTCGGGCTCACCCGGATTCAGGAGAGTGAGAGAGAGGTGGGCATACAAGGTGATGAGGGACAGGATATCGAGTTCATTATGTTCGAGAACCTTGAAGATCCCCTCAGGATCCCTCCTCTCCACATAATCAAAGTAGATCATCGGCGCCAAATAGCCGGGAACATCGTCCTTGCGATGAAAACCAAGTACCTCCTTCTCGACATTCACGAGTTTCACAGATCCAAGCCTTTCTTTGAACAGGCGCCTGGAGCCGTGGTAGAGGTCAAAGTGACCGAAGGACGGAAGTTTGGGAACGTGCTCCCTGATCAGGGTATGACGCGTTTTCACCTGAGGCCAGTCGAATGCTTTCCCGTTATAGGTGACAAGGGTCGTGTAATCGACCTTTGATAGAAAACTATGATAGAGGGGGATCTCACTCCCCGGACGTGGAAGTACATGCTGGGTGACAACGACTTCCGATTCTGTGATGCGAGCATGACCAAGGAGGAAAATCGTATTGCCTGCCCCACCGCCCAATCCCGTCGTCTCCGTATCAAAAAAGAACAGATCCTGCGGTGAAAGGCCTCTGGCGGACAAGGGATGCTCCCCATCAAAATCTTGCCAAGCCTTCACTGCCCTTACAGCATCCCTGAAGGAATAGCTTCCGTGGATGTGATCCAGGGGGTACCTCTTTTCCCTGACGATGCAATAGTCCTCATCCAGGACATATGGTGCTGCCCCGATCGCTCCCCATTGATCTGCGTGGGGAAGGGCATCTTCCGGAAGCTCGTTCAACGGGGCCTTATCAACCGGTTCAGCCTCCTCACGGATAATATGCTTTTTCATCCGATTCAGCTTATTCTTGAGTGACATTCTTTCACCTCCTATGCGAGGAACAGCTCGAATAATTTCAGCGTATCCGTCTTGGCCGTTTCCAACGAGTGCTCGGTCCCTATGCAGGATGGGCAGCCTGTTTCACACGGACATCGTTCCACCATGTTCTTCGTTTCGTTTAGTACTTCTTCGACCTGGTCGTATACTTTTTCGCTCAGTCCCACCCCTCCAGGGTAGCGGTCGTAAATAAAGATCGTCGGTCTTTCATTGTGAGCCGCCTTGATCTGGGGTACGACGAAGATGTCGCTCGGATCGCACATCACATAAAGGGGGACGATGGCTTTCAAGCTTTCCGCCGCCCCGATCAAGCCTTCCTCCAGCCGCTCCTGTGACAATCCTGTATCGTCCTTGAGTGAAATCCAACTGGAACTTGTGTGCATCTCTTCTTCCGGAAGATGGATCGGTCCCGATCCGATGTTTTCATGTGTATCGAACTTTATTTTTTTGAAGATGGTGGCCATGGCGCGCACCATGACATCACCGAATGCCGCTTCCCAGGAGCCTGATTCCCTCTCCTTGTCCTGTTCAAGGACACTCAGTTCAACGGCAAGATTCGCATCCGTATAGTAATCGACGTCCACTTCGCGAACAAACGCCTTCTTCTCATCCCAGTCCAGGAACTCCACTTGATACTGTATGCCCTGATGAAGATAGATTGCTTCATCGTGAAGGAGGGTCATAGCCGAGAAACGATCCATCTCCCCGATCACCTTCACGGCCGCCACGTTCGTCTGGTCGACGATGATGACGTTCTCCTGTGAGGCAGAGCGCAAGCTGATGTTATGAGCAGGGAATGCGTCGTTCATCCAGTACCACTTGCTTCCGTTTTTGTGGACGACCCTTTCTTCTGCAAGGAATTCCATCATATCCTCGACATCGAGCCCGCCGAATGTATCATCTTCCTTGAATGGAAGTTCGAAGGCCGCGCATTTGATGTGGTCCACCAGGATGATGAGATTATCAGGATTGATCCTGGCGGTTTCAGGCGTCTGGCCGAAGAAATATTCAGGATGATCGACGATGAACTGATCCAGGGGGCTAGAGCTTGCCACCATGATCACGAGTGACTCGCCGTGGCGTCTTCCGGCACGTCCCGCCTGCTGCCAAGCGCTTGCGATCGTTCCCGGATACCCCGTCATGATGCAGACCTGCAACTGTCCGATGTCCACACCGAGCTCAAGGGCATTGGTGCTGACAACCCCATAGATATCACCTGACCTCAAGCCTTTTTCAATCTCTCGCCTCTGAGTGGGTAGATATCCCCCGCGGTAGCCTCGTATCGACTTTGCGCCGAGCTCACCTTTCACAAGCTCTTGAAGATACGTGAGGATGATTTCCACCCGGACACGGCTCCGTGCGAAGACGATCGTCTGGATCTTATTCTTCAGGAGCTCCCCCGCAAGCCTCCTGACCTCTAACGTCGCACTTCTTCTTATATTAAGCGGTTTGTTGACGATGGGAGGATTATAGAACACAAAATGCTTCCTACCCGAAGGAGCCCCATTGTTATCTACAAGGGCCATCTCCTCTCCCGTCAGTCCTTCTGCAAGCTCTTTTGGATTCGCAATCGTTGCGGATGTACAGATGAAGGTCGGGTTTGAACCATAGTACGCACATATCCTTTTCAACCTGCGGATCACATTCGCCACATGGGATCCGAACACCCCCCTGTAGATATGGAGTTCATCGATCACCACGTACTTCAGGTTCTCAAAAAGGGACACCCATTTTGTATGATGGGGAAGGATGGCGGAATGGAGCATATCAGGATTGGTGATGACGATGTGACCCGCCTTCCTGACTTTTTGACGGATATTTGCCGCTGTGTCTCCGTCATAGGTATAACTATTGATGGCAGCGCCCGTTTCAGAAATGATTTCGTTCAGCTCACTCTTCTGGTCCTGGGCCAGTGCCTTCGTCGGGAAGATATACAGGGCCCTTGAATCGGGATTTTCCATGACCGATTGGAGGACGGGAAGATTGTAGCAGAGCGTCTTACCGGATGCTGTTGGTGTTACTGCCGTGAAACTTTGACTTGCCTGTGCGTGATCAAATGCCGATCGCTGGTGCGTGTAGAGGTTGCCGATCCCCCGTACTTCAAGTGCATGCCTGATGCGGTGATCTAGGCTCTCTGGAAAATCCACTGTGTCTGCCTGCTTTTCTTCTATAGTATGCCAATGGCCGATCTGATCGCTGAACCGTTCATCGGTCTTTAATTGTTGAATGAGTTGTTGCAGATTGCTTTTTCGAAACATCTTGTTCACCTCACCTCCTATTTTAGCGAATCTATGTTCGAATACAAAGGAAAAAATATGGGGGATGACTTTCCTTCACCACGAGCATGCCCAAAAGTTCATTCACATCGTGTGGGCTTTCGTCATACACTGGATGCAAAAGGCATGGCGAAAGGGGAATCAAGATGGATAAACAACCAAAACATCCATTCGGCTTCGGAAATCTTATGAATTCCATGAATCAATTCTTCCACGAAAAGCCGATGAAAGGAATGCTCCAAAGCATTGATGAGTTTTTCTCCTCCTCCCAGAATCCCTGGGGTTCCTTCCCTGTGGCCCTGGAGGAGCGGACCGATTGCTTCGTCGTCACCGCTGAGGTCCCAGGAATCAAAAAAGAGCAAATCGAGCTCGACATCTTCCCTGAATATATGACCATCAACATCACCAGAATCGAAGAGTTCACTGAAGACAATCAACCCAATCGCACGTTCAGCTATCAAAAGTCCACCTCGCGTAGCAGCAGGAGCATCGCTTTTCCGGGCACGATCGATGGGGTGGGACAAAAAGCTTCCTTGGCAGACGGCATCCTCACTGTCATCCTGAAAAAAGACACTGGCAACAGACTCCGGATCGAATGACGAAAGAGGCTGGAACAAACGTGTTTCAGCCATAGTAAAACCCGAAATCAATTGCCCACGATCAGGCAAATGATTTCGGGTTTTTACATTGTTTCATGGACATTACGATAAAGTATTTCCGGCGGTTGATCGGAGTGCGAGACGTAGACCACTGCAGGATAAGTAGGATCCTGCAGGCACGTAAGAGGTTAACGGCCACCTTGCGCGGAAATCAAGAATGGTATAATCTCGTCCGTCATGAAATGGTGCTTTATTCTACTTCAAAAATGCCCCGAATCCCTTCACCAGGGAAGACACCTGGTTGATCGCCCCCATCATTTGACTGCCGGTATTCATCATTTTATTCAGATCGAATTTGCCATCCTGTGATTTGAACGAATTCAGCATACCACCCATTCCCCCGGAAGAAGGCTTCGCCATGAATTTCGCCTTCGGATAGGGATTGGCATACCCTTGTTGGGAAGCATAGGCCTGATACGGATTGTATTCCTTTGACTGCAGCGGATTATCGAAATACGGATTCGAATAATAGGTTTGTGACGGCATTTGTGAATAAGGCATCATTTGATGGACCGGTTCTTGAGGGGGAAGCTGTTGCTGAAAGGGATCCATCCCGAGATTCGGAAGTCCCCCGTATGGATTCTGCCCATACGCGGGATGCATGTATGGATGAGCTTGCCTTTGGTGATGGTGTGGATACATATGAACCCTCCCGTTCGATTTCATCATTTAGTACACCATATGACACTTCAGGCAAAATGGTGAAAACACCCAGGAGGTCAGATTTTTCGACAATCATTGTCGATAGTTACACTATTCTTACAACTCAAATCCACCGTCTTCCCATGATAGAATTGTGTCAGGAATCCTCTGTGGTATCACGCGGGGATCGAGCCTGTTGAAAAGACGGTAAAGGGAGGAAACACAATGAGTTTAAATGAATTGATTCAATGCTACAAGACGAGTAAACACGACGATGCAGCCAATCACCTCGACCTTCTGACCATGGCCAAAAAACTTTATATTTCCAATGAAATCACTTTTCAACATTATAAGGAGCTCATCAGAGACCTTGAGCCGACAATGGACCATCAATAAATAGAACGAACAAAAAAATCCGGGGCCCCGTTTGATGGGGTCCCGGATTTTTCAGGTACATCTTCCCTTCAATCCTTCCTCAGTTCATGGAGCTGTGTCCCCAGCACATAGGAAACAGATTGATAATGACTGATGAATCGATTATAGCTTGATTCCGGGAAGAAACAGTGAACCGAAAGCATTTCGATATTATCGTACGTATTGGAAATTTGCGGAAGATGAAGGTGTTTCGGCCTGGACGTGGCCACCCATTCCTCAGATAAAGACCTCCACTGATCGTTCAAGCTTTTGACCTTATCGGCGTAGGGTTTTACATCCCGGTAAAAATCCCCTTTCTCCCCACTTTCCCTTCTTCGTTTGTATTCTTCTATCATAAAACCTGCTTCAGTGAGCAGGCTATCCGTTACACCGATCAACTTGTCCATCGACGAATCCCCCAGGTTCAAAATAAAAAGCAGCCTAAACCAAGGCTGCTTCATTACAGTCATTTTATGATGTCTTCATGGATAATTCAAGCTTTTACACTGCAAATGATGAGGACGGACGGCGGATGTCCCTGATCCCTTCACATCGATCCAGCTGATTTTCAACCTTCTGCACCTCGATGTGGAAACTGTCGACTCTATCCTGCTTCTCGATCCGGATCCGGTCATACAAATTTTGTTCCAACTGATTAAGACTTTCCTCGATCTCGGCAAGCTTTAACATGATTTCCTGTTTCTGATGCATAATGGGGTCCTCCCAGCATTTTGATTTACTAAGAGTATTCTCCCTTTTGAAGACATCCCCTTCCCCTCTGACAAAACTAGAAGCGATTCGGCAAAGATAGTGGGCAACAGACAAGGCTTCGACATGATTGAATAAAAGGTGATCCCACACTTCATACTAGGGATGGAGGTGGAAAACATGAAAAAGCAAACGAAAGATCCCAAGCAACAGGAATCCAAGCAAAATGCTGCTAAAGGGAATCCTAAACTTACTGGGCCGGACCGCCCTTCCACTTAATAGAAGAATGACGAAGACCCGCAGGCTGAAGCCCGGGTCTTCGTCTATTCATGACATCCATCTCAATGGGGGGAATAGCTTCTTCATGCATTTAGCGAGGCCGTTCATTCTCATCAGCTGCTTTTCCTTATGTACGAACCAACTTTTGATCTCCACTTCTGAGGGGAGATCAACGGGATCGAACCATTCGTTCTTGACCGATCTGCCTTTCGACCAGTCCCTCTTCCCTCTCAAATGATGGGGAACTTCACCGTATACACTCCGGAGCTCGGGCGACGATGAACCGGTCGTCCCTTCTGCATATTCCCTTCGTGACCCCTTCGGTTCAACCATATCTGCCCATTTCTTGATATCGGTAAAGTGATCGCTGTGGAAAAGGATGCGATACAGCTTCTTTCCCAGAAGGATCCTGTTGTCCAAGTCCCTGAACCCATGTACACTAGCTCCATAAAGGCGCCCATCAAGGGTCGGGAAGATCACCGAGCTGAAGTGGAGGCGGTCTTCCACTAAAAATAGCGGGGATGTAAAGACCCTGCGATACACGGGATCAAGGATCACAGGTTCCTGGATCAAATTTTGTTCGTTGATAATCAGCGCCGTCACGAGTCGGTCAAGATCCCGGTGCTCCCAAAAGTAGATCCACTCTGCCTTCATGAAAGAAGAGACCTGCAACTCATCGAGGAGATGAAACATCCCCTTCCCCGCCCGCACCGAATAATGGTAGACGAGAAGCTGGGGATAGGCATCTTCAAAGATCGTCCAATTGGCCCGTTCATACGTCATGAACAGGCCATTCCTGCGCCTCCGGGAAAGAAGATCACCGAGGATCCCTCCTTTGAGGTCAGTCATATTCCATCCGGCATTCCTCGATACGAGTGATGCCAGCAGAGACCATCTGACTTCACGGTGCAAGTCAAAGAAGCCTTGATAGGCCTTCGTCCGCGAGATATTATCCTTATTGTGATCACGTACCTGGGCGCGTATCATCATGATCCAATAGCGAAGAGGTTTATCCTCTCCGATAGAGGGTATATTCGGATAGATTCTTTTCATCTGATCCTCCCCGAATCCTTAATATATCTAGGGTGAGGAGATTTGTAATGATTTATTCACACAAAGTCGGGGACTTTCTGGTATGATATAGATTAGTCTGCGAGGTGTATTACCATGAAATTCCATTATCCGAATGGAAAGAAATATGTGGAACCGGAACGACCCTCAAAAAAACCCGGGGCTAAACCGAAACAAGTAACGTATGGCAACAGGGGGATGACACTCGAAGAAGATATCAATGAAACCAATCTGTATTATCTGGCACAAGGGAAGGCAGTCATTCATAAAAAGCCCACACCTGTGCAAATCGTCGATGTCCTCTACCCTTCAAGAAGCGCCGCAGTCATCAAGGAGGCCTATTTCAAGCAGCCTTCCACGACGGACTACAACGGTGTCTTCAAGGGCAGGTACATCGATTTTGAAGCCAAAGAAACCAAAAACAGTACGTCCTTCCCTCTCAAAAACTTCCATGAACATCAAATTACCCACATGGAAGACGTTTATAAACATGACGGGATCACCTTCGTCCTCCTTCGCTTCTCGGCGACGGAAGAAGTGTTCCTGCTTCCCTTCCCTTCTCTCCATGCCTATTGGAAGAGGATGTTGGACGGTGGACGCAAATCCATCACCAAGGAGGAAATCGAGCGCGACGGGACAAGGATACGCCTTGGACTCCATCCAAGGGTCGACTACCTAAAAATAGTCCAAGAGTTATATTTTTAGCTCTATGAAAATGAGTTAATCTATATTTTGTCTTCTTCCATGTTGTATATTTCAAAACGTGGACAATACTAAAATAGACAGAAGATTGAAAGCGAGGAACCAAAATGGCTGGTGAGTACAAATCCAGAGAAGAAAAACGCCTTGCCCAGCAGAAACAAAAGCCCTCAGGTAAAAAAGGGAAGAAACGTTCGCTGTTCAAGCGTGTCATTTTAACATTATTCGTCATCGGAATCATCGGGATGATCGCAGGAGGCGGGCTGTTCGCCTATTACGCCTCAAGTGCCCCGGACCTTGATGAGAAATTATTGAAAGATCCGATTGCTTCGGAAATCTTCGACATGAACGGTGATCTCATCACCACGGTCGGAAAGGAAAAGCGTGAATACGCCAACTTCGAGGATATTCCCAAGGTGATGCAGGACGCGGTCCTCGCCACAGAGGATAACCGTTTCTACAAGCATCACGGGATCGACCTCATTCGCCTTGGAGGAGCCGTCATGGCCAATATTACGGGCGGCTTCGGTTCCGAAGGTGCCTCCACGATCACACAGCAGGTGATCAAAGGCTCATTCCTGAATCCCGAGAAGACGTTGAAACGTAAAGCACAGGAAGCATGGCTCGCCATCAAACTCGAGCAGGATTACACGAAAGAAGAAATCTTCGAGATGTACTTCAACAAAGTATATATGTCTGATGGCATCAACGGGATGGCTACAGCAGCAGATTATTACTACGGCAAAGATGTCAAGGATATCAAGCTGAATGAGGCTGCGGTCATTGCCGGTCTTCCTCAAAGTCCTAATAACTACAATCCGTTTAAGCACCCCGAGGCTGCAGAGAAGCGACGGAACATCGTCCTCTCCCTTATGGCCCAGCATGGAAGAATAACGGAAAAACAAAAAGAAGAAGCACAAAAGATCCCGATCACGGAAGGCCTTGTGTCAGAAAAGGATCGTGCCAATCGGAACGATAATAAATACCCTGCCTTTGTCGATGCAGTAATCGAAGAAGTCGAAGACATGGGCGATTACAACATCTATTCAGATGGACTGAAGGTCTATACGACGGTCGATCCGAAAGCACAGGATCGCGTGGAAGAAATCCTTGCAGGTGAAAACACATCCTTCACCTATCCTGAAAAATACGACCAGCCGATGCAGGCCGGCATCACCCTCCTTGACACAAAAACCGGTGAAATCCGTGCCATCGGAGGAGGACGTGAACAGGATAAAAACGTACAGCGTGGATTCAACTATGCAACCGACATCAAACGCCAACCGGGCTCCACGATCAAACCGCTGATCGACTATGCCCCGGCCGTTGAATACTTGAAATGGTCCACATATCATATCCTGGATGATGAACCATACAAATATTCCGACGGAACGGAACTGAACAACTACGATGGACAATTCAAAGGACCGATCACCATGAGGGAAGCCCTCTGGGATTCGCGGAACATCCCGGCCCTGAAGGCATTCCAGGAAGTCGGACCGGAAAAAGCCGAGGATTTCGTGAATGGACTCGGATTGAATTTCGACCATTACTATGAATCTGCCTCCATCGGCGGTGTATCACCTGGGGTCAACTCCGTCCAAATGGCTGGTGCGTATGCTGCCTTCGGTAATGAAGGTGTCTATACGAAACCTCATGCCATTCAAAAACTGGTACTCCGTGACGGAGAAACGGAAGTCAAACCTGATATCAAGCCAAAAGCCGCCATGAAAGAATATACGGCTTACATGATTTCTGATGTCCTGAAAAGCGTCATCGATAACCCAAGGGGTACAGGACTGTACGCGAAAGTACCGGGGCTTCCGATGGCAGGTAAATCAGGGACCACCAACTATTCACAGAAAGATCGCGAGAAGCTCGGTATCCCGAAAGCCAATGCTCCGGATTCATGGTTCGTCGGGTATACGACCAACTACACGGCGGCTGTCTGGACAGGGTACGAAAAACAATCCAACTCCCTCGACCCGACCGACAGGCATATCGCCCAGTATATCGTGAGTGACTTGATGAGTTCCGTACATGAAGGCGTCGACACGGCAGACTTCAAAAAACCGAACTCCGTTGTCGAATCGAAAGTCGAAATGGGAAGCAACCCTGCAAGACTCCCTAGCGATTATACGCCTGATGACCGCATCATCACGGAACTGTTCGTACGCGGTACAGAACCGTCCAAAGTCTCGTCAGAATTCGATAAGATCGATGCACCTAGCGGACTGAATGCAAAATACGATGATAAGAAACAGTCCATCAAGCTATCGTGGGATTATAAGAAAAAGAAAGACGTCAAGTTCGAGGTCTCCGTTTCAATCAACGGAGAATCGAAACAAACCTTGACAACCACGGATAAAAAAGGCTTGAATGTCGATAACATACAAGGCGACGGTACGTATGCATTCGAAGTCGTCGCCATCTCTGGCGGTCAGCGAAGCGACCCTGCTTCCACAAGCGTGACAGTGAGCGGCAACGACGAAGAAGACCAAGCAGAAGAACCGGAAGATCAACCCGATGACAATGCCGACGACGGCAATACCGAGAATCCGGACACCCCTGGGAATGAAGATGACCAGGACAACGGAGGAGATAACGGGAACGGGAATGACAATGGAAATGGAAACGGAAATGGAAATGACAACGGGAACGGCGGAGGAAACGATAACGGCTCCGATAATGGAGACGGCGGCACCCCTCCAGGTGATGAGAATCCTCCGGCTGAGGGTGACGGAGATCAAGGAGGTACCGATACCGAGCCACCAAGTGACGGTGGTACGACAGACGGTACCCAAGATCAAGCCCCTTCACCTGCCCAATAGAAAAAAGCAGCGAGTACGTCTACTCGCTGCTTTTTTTTATGGATTTCATCGCCCTATCCTTCGCATATCTCTTCCATTGTTCTTCAAAAAGCTCCTGCAGCTGCAGGAAGGAATGAGCAAGTCTTGGGTTCTCCTGGATGAAAGTCAGCCGGTCCACGACGTTGTGGGGCTTCAACTCCAGCCGCTCCACCGCCTTCTGCCAATCGGACAGATCGACCTCAGATCCATTACTCCAGAATAAAAGCTGATGGAACCATAGGATCGCCCTTCCCATTTCATCTGCCGATGAGGCATCACGCGTCTTGAACAGGGTGGAAATCAGACCCTTGCCCTCTTCCCAATTCTGATAGGCCTCTTCTGGATGAAAGCTATTTCCTCCGTCGTCTGGAATCTTATGTGCTTCCGAACAGTATTTATCCGGCTGCCCTTCTGCCCTATCCTTCATCCCCTCACCTTTTTCTTCATCCGCTTCTGCCCTTCCCTGCATAAATCAAGCAGAGGACAAATATCACACTGAGGAGACTGCGCCTTGCAGTGGTAGCGACCGAAGAAAATCAGGCGGTGATGCGTTTCGCTCCATTCTTCACGGGGAATCTTGCGCATGAGCGTCTTCTCGACTTCGAGGACGCTGTCCTTCCAGCGGCATATACCCAGACGCTTACTGACTCTCTCCACGTGGGTATCCACGGCCAGGGCCGGTACACCGAAGGCGACGGAGACGACAACATTCGCTGTCTTCCTTCCTACTCCCGGCAGCTTCACAAGCTCTTCGTGTTCTCTCGGGACCTCCCCCCCATACTCCTCAAGAAGGATTTCACAGAGGCTGCGGATGTTCTTCGCTTTGTTCCGGTACAGTCCGATGGACCTGATATCCTGCTGGAGCTCTTCCAATGTGACGGCCAAATAGTCCTCAGGTTCCTTGTATTTCTGAAAAAGATTCTTTGTCACTTTATTGACCAGTACATCTGTACACTGTGCAGAGAGCAGCACGGCTATGACGAGCTCGAAAGGATTGTCATGGACGAGTTCACAATGGGCCTCCGGGTACATACCTCTCATTTCATCCAGGCATATGGCAATCTGTTTATTGTTCAGCAATGAAATACATCCTCCTTTTCACGTGTGGGGGGGGTAACCTTACTCAGTAATGCCCCTCCCCTATGCGTTTGAAAAAAGACCGGCCACGATGGCCGGTCTTTTATACCCTATTGCTCCAACCAGTTATAAAAGGGAACCGACTTGCGCTTCCCTTCGGATTTCATTTCCTTCGGTGCAACCGCTTTTTGATGCGGGCGGAAGCGCTGACTCTGATTCCGGGCATCTTCGATGGTCTTCACGCCGTTTTTCTTCCATTCGAATAAAATGCGGTCGATATATCGAAAATTAAGTTTACCGGAGATGACAGACTCCCTCAGGGCCGCCTTGATAATGGTTGGATTATGTTCATCCTGATCCAGCCACATGGCAAGGGTCTCGCATTCCAGGGGAGACAGGGGACGAGAAAATTCTTGTTCGAACACGGAATAGATATCCGCTTCTTCCTCCATCGCCTGAACGGTCTGCTCCCTCTTGCTATCCTGAATGATATGGTCCGTCAATTTACTCCAAAGGGGCATCAGGCTGTACCGTTCGAAAAGGATGCCCTCCGGGGAAGCTCCTTCTTCGATCCCGAGGAATTGATGTTGGATCAGTTTCCTCAAAAGGGAAGAACAGTGTTCAGCACTTAAGGTCATGCTTTCGGAAAGGTCAGTGGGTGTAGGGAACTGATTCCCCTTATCCAGATGCCTGTAGATATTGAGTAATAGGACAAGCTCGGTTTCATTCAATCCGAGAGCTTGATAGTGTTTCAATAATAAATGGGGGATGTTCAATGTCCCTTCTTCAATCCAGGACAACATCAATCGTTTATGATCCATAGTACTAACACCTCCTAACCAGTATATCATGGCTACGGGTCATTTTCTGCTATTACAGGGTGTTTTTCTTTTCCATAAGCCCTTCAAAAAAAAGAAGACCATCCCGTGCATCATGCACAGGACGGCGTTTTACTTACGGATATAGACGATTCAACAGACGTGGGAACGGGATGGTTTCCCTGACATGCTCCACGCCGCTGATCCATGCAACGGTCCGCTCCAGACCAAGTCCGAATCCTGAATGGGGAACTGAACCGTACTCCCTCAATTCAAGGTACCATTTGTATGCATCCGTCGCGAGATCGTGTTCTTCGATGCGCTGCTTCAACAGTTCGGCATCGTGGATCCGTTCTGATCCACCGATGATTTCCCCGTATCCTTCCGGTGCGATCAGATCGGCGCACAGGACAACATCATCGCGGTCTGCATCCGGCTGCATATAGAACGGCTTCAATGAAGTCGGGTAGTGCGTGATGAAGACCGGTTTATCGTAACTTTCGGCAATGGCCGTTTCATGAGGCGCACCAAAATCATCGCCCCAAGTGATATCATCGAATCCTTTTTCGTGAAGGAGCTTGATGGCATCATCATAGGAGATGCGTGGGAATGGAGCTTTGATCTGTTCAAGCTTGCTTGTGTCACGTCCAAGACGCTCTAGCTCAAGCTTACAGTTCTCAAGCACACTCTGCACGATATAGGACACGTACTGTTCCTGTACTTCGAGGTTTTCATTGAATGTTACAAAAGCCATTTCCGGTTCAATCATCCAAAACTCGATGAGATGACGTCGGGTCTTCGATTTTTCAGCACGGAATGTCGGTCCGAATGAGAAGACTTTCCCAAGGGCCATGGCCGCAGCTTCCATATACAGCTGACCACTTTGAGAAAGATAGGCGTCCTCATCGAAGTATTTCGTTGCGAATAGTTCAGTCGTTCCCTCCGGTGCACTTCCGGTCAGGATCGGTGGATCCACTTTCACGAATCCTTCTTTATTGAAGAATTCATACGTTGCCCTGATGATTTCATTCCGAACTTTCATCACGGCGTGCTGCTTGCGTGAGCGCAACCACAGATGACGGTGGTCCATAAGGAACTCTGTCCCGTGTTCCTTCGGTGTGATCGGGTAATCAACGGCTTCATGGATCACTTCGACGTCCTTCACCTGAAGTTCATATCCGAAAGGTGAACGTTCGTCTTCCGTGACGACACCTGTCACATAGAGAGACGTTTCCTGGGTAAGAGACTTGGCCTTTTTGAAGATTTCCTCTTCGACTTCAGCCTTGACGACGACACCCTGGATGAAGCCGGTACCGTCACGCAGTTGTAGAAAAGCGATCTTGCCGCTTGAACGTTTGTTGGCGAGCCATGCACCAATGGTCACTTCTTCCCCAACAAAACGATTAACTTGAGATATTGTGGTTTTCACGATTTTTTCCCTCCAAAAACTTATACACTTATGTATCGTACCCTATTATACCTTCCTGATCATCACGTCGCAACAGATTGGGAAAAAGAGCCCCTTCAAGAGGGGCCGTTCCTTACTTGCTGCGCTCTACGACGAATGTATGAATCCGTTTCAGTGCTTCCTCCAAGGAATCCAGGCTGGTCGCGTAAGACAAACGGATGTTATCAGGTGATCCGAATCCGGAACCTGGGATCACGGCCACTTTCGCTTCCTCAAGGAGGGCCTTCGTGAAGGCGTCCACATCTTCATAGCCTGTCTGCTCTGCCGCATTCTTGACATTGGGGAAAAGGTAGAATGCCCCTTGAGGCTTGATGCACTTGAATCCCGGGATGGCATTGAGCTTCTCGAATAGGATGTTCAGTCTCTCTTCGAATGCCTGCCTCATATGTTCAACAGGTGCTTGATCCCCCTCGTATGCCGCGATGGCTCCGTATTGGGAGGTAGTGGTCGGATTTGAAGTCGAGTGGCTTGCCAGATTGGTCATCGCCTTGATGATCGTTGCATCGCCCGCTGCGTAACCGATCCTCCACCCTGTCATGGAGTGTGATTTCGACACTCCGTTGATGACGATGGTTTGAGCCTTGAGATCCGGTGATAGTTGGGCAATGGAGATATGCTTATTCCCATCATATACAAGCTTCTCATAGATTTCATCAGATACAATGAGTACATCATGCTTGATGCACGCCTCACCGATTGCACGCAGTTCTTCTTCGGAGTACAGCATCCCTGTCGGATTGCTCGGGGAATTGAGGATGAGGGCTTTTGTCTTGGATGAAAGCACTTCTTCAAGCTGCCCTGACGTGATTTTATATTCGTTTTCCTCTTTTCCCTCGACCATCACCGGAACACCTCCGGCGAGCTTCACCTGTTCCGGGTAGCTCACCCAGTAAGGCGTCGGGATGATGACTTCGTCCCCTTCATCAAGGAGTACCTGGAACAAGGTATAGAGGGCGTGCTTCGCACCGCTTGTCACGATGACTTCACCGGGGCCATACTCGAGTCCCTGGTCAGTCTTGAATTTTTGGATGATGGCTTCCTTGAGGGCTGGAGTACCGCCTGAAGGGGTGTACTTGGTCTGACCGCCGATCATCGACTCATGTGCCGCATTGATGATATGGTCAGGGGTGTTGAAGTCGGGTTCACCCGCTCCAAGTCCGATCACATCGATTCCCTGCTGCTTCATCTCTTTCGCCTTGGCCGTGATGGCCAGTGTTGTGGAAGGTGTTAGTGCACTTACTCTTTGAGCTAATGAAATGTTCATCGTGACTCACTCCTGTATTATAGATTCTCTATTTTTTTCCACCATTCTCCATTGGAGAACAGCATATAGAAATAATTCAGTTGTTCCTGATCATCTAGGTATGTGATTTCCCAGACGGGGCCGACGGATTCGTAGCCAAGCCTGACGGAAAGAAACTCCTTGGGCTCGATCTCACTTCTGAGCTTTTTGACAGCCTCTTCCTTCGAGATGCCACCGTCCCAGTCCCTCTCGATGATTTTCCCTTTACCTTCAGGAACCCATGCGACCTTTTTCTTGCCGCCATCATCTTTACCGATGATGACAGAATATGCTTTGGTTCCGTTATAGAAGCTTGTGTCCTCGATTTTGGTGATGCCTGTTTCTTCTTTGACGCGGTCGATTGCCGCCTCCGATTGTTTATGAAGCGGGCTTCGTGAATTTTTATAAATCAAGAAGGCCGAAGTGCCGCCGATGAGCACAAAGGCTATCACGATTATCGTTATCCATTTTTTCATCATCATCACTCTTTTATGTACGATAGATTGTTAGTACTGCCACCTGCTGATCTTCCGGATCAAGTGCAAGGCCAAACATATAGTCGTCTTTCTTCAACGTCCTGTTCAATTCGTCTACCACTTTATAAAGGTTATCTGTATAGTCGATCCGAAGGGTAGATAAAATCTCAATCTTGCTTTCCATGATGTTCCTCCTTCATCGATTGGTTTGTTACATTCTACACACATTATAACAACATTTCTCCATTGTGTAATCGCAGAATATAAAAACTTCACTCCTTCTTTTCAAGACACTTCATGGATGCGGCTTCCGTTCACCGCAATCCGGCCTCTTCCCCGGTGGCTTCCTTATCACCGGGTTCAAAGCCAATCTTCAATCTGATCGATGAGTTCGAACAGATCTCCTTCCTGAACAGGCATATCCGGGATCGATTCCAGGAACGCCTTCCCGTACCTTGTCGATATGATGCGCCGATCATAGACGATGATGATCCCCCTGTCACTGCTCCTTCTGATAAGCCTTCCGATCCCTTGTTTAAAACGGATGATGGCTTCGGGGAGTGAGAGGGCCGAAAATGCATTTTTTCCAGCCGCCTTGAGGATTTCCGCCTTTGCCTGTGTGACCGGCTCATCGGGAGGGGAGAATGGAAGGCGCACCATGGCCAGGCATGATAGGTCCTCACCAGGTATGTCGACCCCTTCCCAGAAGCTGCTTGTGCCGAAGAGGATTGCTTTATCGAATCGCTGAAAATTCTTTGTCAGTCTCGTTCGGCTTCCCGACGTGATCCCCTGGGCCATCAGGACATACTCTTCAAGGATCCCCGAATCCTTCATAAGCTCATACGTCTTCCGGAGCATGTCGTACGAGGTGAAGAGGATGAGCATCCTCCCCTTCGTCGCCTGTGCCACTCCGATCAGATGGGAGCTGATGGACTCGATGTATTCTTCATTGGTCACCTGCTGGATTTCCGGTACATCCGAAGGGATGAACAACCTCGTAGCTTCCCGGTAGTCGAATGGTGAAGGGAGTCGGAGAGTGCCGGCTCCCTTCAGCCCGATTTCCTGCAGGAAGAAATCAAATGAATCACTGACCGTAAGCGTCGCCGATGTGAGGATGACACTTTCCTTTTTGACAAATACTTCATCCCGGAGTTGATCTGACACCGTCACGGGCTGACCTTGGATGGTCAGGGAATTGGGCAGTGATCTTGTATCCCCTTCAAGCCAGATGACATACTCATCCAACGCTCTGAGGAAGAGGGTGGAGAGTCCGGAATACAGTTCATTCCAATCAAGCAGGAACGAGAAGAATTCCTCGATGAAGGCTTTTTCAGGATCGCTGAGCTTGATTTTCTTTTCCTTTACGGTATCAAGCACCTTCCTGAATTGTCCTTCGATCGTTTTCATATGGGAAACGACCCTTTCGATGATCATCCTGACGGGCATCCATTGCCTGCTTTTCTTCACATCTTCCGTCAGGCGCCATTGGATCTTGTTGACGCCGGATCGCTTTTTGGACTGCTTATAAAATGTCGAAGCAAGCACCGTGAACGCTTCTTCGAGTTCTCTATAAAAGTCCGTGATGAGACGGTCCATCTCAAAGGGGTGGAGTTCCATAGAGACCGAATGGTTGGCCAACAGTTCATCAAGACGCTTATACAGCTGGTGATGGTCCAAGGATCCGAGCTGGGAAACCGTGAATTTAATGGAAGGGTAGTCCATCATGATCCCAAGATGCTGCCTTGCAGCCTTTTCCAGATGATGAGCCTCATCGATCACCAGATAGTTGAAGTCGGGGAGCATCTTTTTCTCCATTTTCACATCGGTCAGAAGCATGGAATGGTTGGTGATGATGAGATCAGCCTCCAGTGCCTCCTTCCTTGCAGAAAGGTAGAAGTCCTTCGACACCCACGGATCTTTGTGATGAGGCAGATGCCATCCGTCCTGCTTCAAGCGGTTCCAGAACAATTGTCCGCCCGAGCTCAGATTGAGTTCGCTCATATCTCCGGTTTCAGTCCTTGTAAGCCAGACAAGAATCTGCATTTTCGTCAATGCAGCATCATACTGCGCTTCGTCTTCCCTCAGGGACTGCTCGAATTTGAACAGATTGATATAATGATTTTTCCCCTTCAGAAGGACCGTTTTGAACGGAAAGGGAGCGATGGCTTCCAGTCGCTTGATTTCCTGCTGGAGAAGCTGCTCCTGGAGCTGGATCGTATATGTACTGATGACCACCCTTTCCCCCTTGCGGATTGCAAAGTCGAGGCTTGGCCATAGATAGCCGAGGGATTTCCCTACCCCCGTTCCCGCTTCGATCACCATGTTTTTGGATAGATGAAAAGCGTCCGTGATGCTTTCCATCATATCCAGCTGTGCACCCCTCCGTTCATAATGGGGGACGGTCCTCTTCAGGAGCTCCTCTATTCCTTCTCCCTCGTCAGCTTTCCCTGTGGAGATCTTCAGACTTCCCTTTTTCCTGATGGCCAGGCCCCGGTGGACCTCAAGACCTTCCGGAAGATCCTCGATCCTCTCATATTTGTCATGGAGGATCTGCTCAAAGATCAAATAGAGATCACTCTTCAGATGATCGGAAAGCTTCCTTAGCTTTTCCAGTGTCACCAAGGGCAATCCATTGAGGGTATCGATGAAGTATAAAAGGATCTCCGCTGTGACGTAGGCATCACTGTCGGCCTGATGAGGTCTCACATGACTGACATCAAGGGTGCTTGACAGCTCGGATAGTTTAAAGCTATCTGCCGAAGGGAACGCGACTTTTGCCAATTCCACCGTATCGACAGACGGACCGTCAAACGGTACATACCCGCTTTCTTCAAACTCCGCCTGTAGAAAGGATAGATCGAAATTGACATTATGGGCAACAAACACCGCCCCTTCAAGAATCTTATGGACCACAGGGGCGATTTCGTCAAAGGCCGGGGCATCCTGCACCATTTCATCATTGATGCCGGTCAACTCCTCGATGAATGCCGGAATCGGCTTGCCCGGCGAAACAAAGCTCGTATATTGGTCGGTAATCTTACCGTTTTCGATCGTGACTGCCGATAGTTGAATGATCCGTTCCCCTCTCTTAGGGGAATTACCGGTCGTTTCGAGATCGACGACTACAAATTTCAATGGATCCATCTTCTTCACTGCCTTCGTTTAATCACTACACGTTATCTTCAACAGTGTACCACAATCCATTCACCTCGAGCCACCATGCGGGCATAAGAAAAGAGGGATGATCCCGGGATCTCCCTCTTTCGTGTTCACTGTCAAAAGATCGTTGCTTCCGGTTCAGTACCGAGCATTTCCACGATGGTGTTATTCTCATCCATGATCGCCACTTTCGGCACATGACGGGTAATGTGTTCTTCCCCGATGAGCTTATAGGAGACGATGATCACGATATCCCCCTCCTGAACCTTCCGAGCAGCTGCTCCATTCAGGCAGATGACACCACTCCCACGCTTACCGGGGATGATATAGGTTTCCAGGCGTTCTCCATTGTTATTATTGACCACTTGGACCTTTTCATTTGCCACCATCCCCACTGCGTCAAGGATCTCCTCATCAATCGTGATGCTGCCCACATAATTCAAATTCGCTTCCGTCACGCGGGCCCTGTGGATCTTCCCGCTCATCATTGTCCTAAACATGTTTATCCTCCTCTGAGACTGTGATAATCATATTATCAATCAACCTTGCCTTCTCGTATTGGACGGCGAGTGCTACGATGATTTCCCCATCCCACTCTTCCACCGGGCACAGTCCAGGGTAAGAGAGAACTTCGATATAATCGATGACTCCTGACGTCCCTGATTCGATCGTTTCACGTACGAGTGAGATGACTTCTTCAGGTGAACGGGCCCCCTGTTGTATCGCCTTCCGTGCACGCTGCAGGCTATGTTGCAAAACAGGGGCTTCCTCCCTTTCTCGGGTAGAAAGATAGACGTTCCGGGAGCTTTTGGCAAGCCCGTCGCTTTCCCTCATGGTCGGTACCCTGACGATGGTAAGTGGAAAGAAGTAGTCTTTTACAAGTCTCTCCACCACGGCCACCTGCTGGGCATCCTTCAGCCCCATATACACATGGTCCGGCTGTACGATGTGAAATAGTTTTGTGAGGATGGTCACCACACCATCAAAGTGACCCGGCCGTTTCTTGCCGCACATCACGTGCACCCCTTCTGTTACATGAAGGGTGACCGATGCTGTCCCGGCGTATATTTCTTCCGTGCGGGGAAGGAACAGGATATCGACCCCCGCTTCTTCTGCCAGTGCCTTGTCTCTGTCCAGATCCCTTGGGTACCGGTCAAAATCCTCATTCGGTCCAAATTGGGTGGGATTCACATAAATGCTCATCACCACAAGATCAGTCTCTTCCCTTGCTCTCTTTACAAGGGAGAGATGCCCTTCGTGAAGATAACCCATGGTGGGAACGAAGCCGATCCCTGAGCCCTGCTTTTTATGTGTCAGGACGTCTGTCAGCTCCCTGATGTTGTCTATGCATCTCATTTCTGTCCACCACCGTAAAGGCTATTGAGCTCTTCTTCCTTCATCGAGAAGGAGTGCTCATCGTCCGGGAACCTCTTCTCCTTGACATCTTCAATATAGGAAGCAATTCCACCCCTGACAGCACGGGACACGTCCGTATACGATTTGACGAACTTGGGCGTCCTGTCGACTCCGAACAGGACCATGTCATGAAAGACCAGTACTTGCCCATCGGTATCTTTTCCGGCCCCGATCCCGATGACCGGGATGGAGAGGGCTTCGGAGACTTCTTTAGCAATCTGCTTAGGCACGCATTCGAGAACGAGGGCAAAGGCTCCTGCCGCCTCGCACTCCCTGGCATCCCTGATCAGCTTTTCCGCCTGGGAAGCTGTTTTCCCTTGGACCTTATACCCTCCGAGGACCCCGACGGATTGCGGGGTGAGGCCGAGATGGGCCATGACAGGGACCCCGGCAGCCGTAAGGGCATGGATCCGATCGACGACCGTACCCGCTCCTTCGACCTTCACGGCATGGGCCCCGCCTTCCTGCATGAGTTTTGCTGCCGTCTTCAATGTCTCCTCTGTTGAGAGGTGATAGGTCATGAAGGGTAGATCTGTCACCGTGAACGTGTCTGGAGCACCTCTCCTGACCGCTTTCGTATGGTGGATCATATCAGCGGTGGTAACAGCTACCGTTGAATCATATCCGAGTACGACCATACCGAGGCTGTCACCTACCAGAAGCAGGTCGATCCCTGCTTCCTGAGCAAGCTTCGCCGTGGGATAATCATAGGCCGTCAGCATGGAGATCTTTTCTCCGCTTTCTTTCATCTTTAGAAATTGTGTCGTCTGTTTCATAAGTTCCTCCTTCTTTTCAGTCAGAGGTGACGAAACAAAATGATGTAAAAAGGATCCTTCTGCAAAGAAATTGACAGAAGGATCCCTGGATTATCGTAAAGTTTCGACCCTCTGTCCCAGTCCTGAACGGATCAAGGCAGATTTTAGTTTTCACGTATGGATGTAACCGCTTTAAGGTGCAGTTCCTGAGAGATACTGCCCAATTCCGATTATAGCATATGGCGAAGAAGAAGATGCAAGTCAGAACGTAAAAAAAAGAGGAGCTTTTTGCTCCTCTTATCGGGACAACTCAATATCAGCCGAATAAATATGGTGAAGTTGGCCGGTATCATCTTCGATCTGAAGGACCCCTTCTTCTGTGATCCCCCGGGCATATCCTTCGATGGACCCGTTGATCGTCCGGGCCGTGATTCTCTTCCCGATACTGACGGCATAGCTTTCCCACATGAGTTTGATGGGAGTGAACCCCTTAGCCATATACAGTTCATAGAGTGCCTCCATCCGTTCTAACACCTTCTGGACGATGTCAGATCGGGAAAGTGAACGACCAGCTACCATTCCATAGGAGGTGGCAATGCTTTGCAACTCATCGGGAAAATGCTCTTGGGTCTGGTTGACGTTCATGCCGATCCCGATGATGATGGAGCTGATTTTATCCGGTTCCGCCTGAAGCTCCGTCAGGATCCCGGTCGCTTTCTTGCCATTGATCAGAATATCGTTCGGCCATTTGATCTGTGGCTCCAGTCCCGTTGTCTCCTGAATGGCCTGTACGACAGCCACAGCTGCGATCAATGTGAACTGGGGAGCTTTTTGGGGTGGGAGGAGCGGCTTCAAGATCAGGCTCATCCACACACCTGTCCCTTTCGATGAATGCCACTCCCGCATCAGCCTGCCCCGTCCATCCGTCTGCTCATCTGCAATGACAAGCGTTCCCTCAGGAGCGCCATTGGCAGCCAGTTCATGTGCAACTTTCTGGGTACTTCCCACCGTTTCTTCATAATGGATATACTGGCCGAGTGTCTTCGTCTTCAGACCGATTTTCAATTTGTTTGCGGTCACACTGTCAGGCGAACCGATGATCCGGTACCCTTTCTTCCTGACAGCTTCAAGGACGAATCCTTCTTTCCTCAGCTCTTCAATATGCTTCCACACGGCAGCCCGTGAACAGCCCGCAATGTCAGCGAGTGCCTGGCCGGACAGGAAATCATCCGGTGAATCCGATAATGCCGACAAAAGCTTCTCTCTTATGACCGATTGCATGTTTTCACCCACTTTTTGATTGACGCCTTTTCATTCGGAAGTTCTCCGTTTAAGATGGCCGCTTCGATTTTTGCTATCTCCTCTTTCACCCATGGTCCTCCCGGCTTCCCTTTCCATTTGATAAACTCTGAGCCGGTCGCCTCGATATCCTTTACTGAATGGATGGGCAGTTCGTCGTAGCGATCGAGTACTTCAGAACGGGGAGAGCCTGAGATACAGGAAGCAACGGATTCTACGTTCACTACCCCGTTCCTTCCTGTCTTATACAGTAGAAGTGGAGACCAGTCTCCTTCAAGGCGTTTCTTCAACGATTCCCGCTCTTTTTCCCTCTCTTTGATTTCCTTTTTAGGCAGTCGCCAGGATTTCAAGAATCCGCCATCCATCACATGGAAGAGCAGGAATAGCCATGACTGATCCTTTGAGAGTGATCTCACTGCAGGGTTCTCCCTCATGGCTTCCATAACGCTCCCATACTCTTTCAGCATCGGAAGCTCACGGTATAGCCTGGTACGGATCAGGAGGTCAAAGGCCAAATGTTTGTTCACTGAAGCGAGGATCTTTTCAAATTCCATGGTCTTTCTCTCGACGGCGATATGGCTCATCAAGGAGCTGTGGCGGACAATCGCCTCTCTTGTTTCATCTTCCATATGGAAACCAAGCTGGGCAACGAAGCGTATCCCCCTCATCATCCGGAGGGCATCCTCAGAAAATCGTTCATCAGGGAGACCGACCGTGCGGATCTTCTTGTCGTGAAGATCCCCCCTGCCTCCAAACGGATCCTTTATCCTGCCCCTTGCATCCATGGCCATGCTGTTGATGGTGAAGTCCCTCCTTTGAAGATCTTCCTCAAGGGACCTTACAAAATCGACGGAATCGGGTCTCCTGAAATCCTGATAGCCTGCTTCCGTCCTGAAGGTCGTCACTTCAAACCTTCCCGAGCCCGTCAATACCAAAACGGTTCCGTGGTCGATTCCGATATCCACCGTATCTTTGAAAATGCTTTTCACCTCTTCAGGAAGGGCAGAAGTAGCAATATCGACATCATTGATGGGCCGTCCAATGAGATGATCCCTGACTGATCCACCGACAAAATACGCCTCATATCCGTTCGCTTCCAATTCAAGGAGAACGGGCAGCGCCTGGGAAAATTCCCTCGGTAACATCCTATCTCCCCCTTAGATCAATTCCTTGTAGATCGACTCATACTGGTCGACCACTCGATTGCGGTGGAATTTTGTGCGTACGGTTTCAAGTGCATTCCTCGAGAGCTCTGCATAAAGAGCTCCGTCCTTCAATGCCTTGACGGCTTTACTTGCCACGGCTTCAAGGTCACCGAGTGGACAGATGAAGCCATTCACCCCATCTTCGATCACTTCCGGGATCCCCCCGATATCAGTGCCGATCGCAGGTACTCCACAGGCCATGGCCTCCAGGGCCACAAGACCGAAGCTCTCTTTTTCGGACAGGAGCAGCTTCAGGTCGCTGATGGAGTAGAGTTCTTCCAAGTTATTTTGTTTACCCAGGAATAAGACATATTCCTCGATCCCCAGTTCTTTTACGAGAGAAGAGATTGTCCCCATTTCTGGGCCGTCTCCTACCAGGAGGAGCTTTGAAGGAACAGCTTCCCGGATCTTGGCAAATGCACCTACGACATCCTTCACCCGTTTGACCCCTCTGAAATTCGAAACGTGGATGAGCACTTTTTCATGAGGCTCTATCCCGTATTCCGTTCTAAGGTGGGCTGAGTCGGTTTTCCGGTACACCCTTTCATCGATAAAATTGTATACCGTGCGTATATCTTTGTCTGGACGGATCAAATCGTCTGTCTGCTTCACGAGGGCAGTCGATACCGCTGTTACAACATCGGATTTTTCAATTCCGAAGCGGATCGCCCCCGTCAGTGAGGCGTCATATCCGAGCACCGTGATATCCGTGCCGTGAAGAGTGGTGACGATCTTCACGTCCCTACCCGACATTTGTTTCCCAAGGATGGCACAGACGGCATGAGGGATCGCATAATGGACGTGGAGGATATCAAGTTCCTCCCGTTCCACGACCTCGGCCATTTTATTGGCCAGTGCGATATCATAAGGCGGATACTGGAAGACGGAGTACTGATTCACCTCCACCTGGTGGAAGTAGATATTATGGTACATCTTGTCCAATCTGAAAGGGATGCTCGAGGTGATGAAATGGATCTCATGCCCTCTTTCTGCAAGCAGTTTTCCAAGCTCTGTTGCCACGACTCCCGAGCCCCCGACTGTCGGGTAGCATGTGATTCCGATTTTCAACTTCATTATTGTTACTCTCCTAATAAATCATGATGCAATGTAATGGGGGAATGAGTGAAGAACCCTTCGGCGTGAAGGGAGCCTACTTCCTTCCCCATCATGGTTTCCCTCGCCTCCACGGACTCTATATAGCCTTTTGTGAGCGGTGTCGCCACGCCTGACGCCTGAATGAACTGACTCGTATAGGCACGGAGGCTGTCCACCTTCTTATCCATATAGCCTTCGATATCCACCATGAAGTCCGGACGGTGGAAACCGTTGATCATGTAGTAATATAAATGCTGGGGTTTATGGGCGTCCAACTCCCCGTGGAACTTACGGATCCCCGCCGAGAAGTACGCTTCAGTGATCAGACGGGATGCGTTACCGTGATCGGGGTGGCGGTCCTTTTCATACGGGGCAAAGATGGCTTTGGGACGCAACGTACGTATGACTTCGACGACCTTTTTCAAGTGATACTCGTTTATGTATATGCCCCGATCGGGAATATCGAGGGTGATCCTCTCTGATGCACCAAGGATCTCTGCGGCCTTATTCGCTTCTTCCAAGCGAAGATCCACCGTTCCATTGGATGACAGTTCGGCATGGGTAAGATCGCAGATGACGATGCGTTTCCCTTTTGCGGCGTATTTGGCAATGGTACCCCCCATACCGATTTCGACATCATCGGCATGGGCTCCAAAGGCCAGGATATCGATTGGTGGCTCACTCATTCCCATTGATGATGCTCCTCCATTCGATATCTCCTCTTTCCAGCCCCTTGACCAGAACTTCCGCACTCCCCATATTCGTTGCAAGTGGAACACAATACACGTCACATAGGCGTATCAAGGCTGATACGTCCGGTTCGTGGGGTTGGGCAGTCAATGGGTCCCTGAAGAACAGGACAAGGTCCATCTTATCATTAGCGATATAAGCTCCGATTTCCTGATCTCCCCCAAGGGGTCCGGACCTGAAGCGATGGACCGGCAATCCGGTTTCTGTCGTGATCCTTGTACCGGTCGTCCCGGTGGCAAAAAGGGAGTGCTGCTCAAAGATGGGCTGATAAGCCAAAACGAAACGAATCAGATCGTCTTTTTTCTTATCATGGGCGATTAGCGCAATATTCATGAATGTCACCTTCTATTCCAGTATATTTTCAAGGCCGTAGACGAGGGTCTTCAGCTCCATGACCGTCTCCACGCATACCTTCACGCCCGACATGAAGCTCTTTCGATGGAATGAATCATGACGGATCGTCAACAGTTCCCCTTCACCGCCAAGCATGACCTGCTGATGGGCCACGAGTCCCGGAAGACGCACACTGTGAATGTGTATACCATCCATTTCGGCACCACGTGCCCCCTGGAGGGTTTCCTTTTCATCGGGATGTCCCTGTTCTTTCGACTCCCTAACTTCCCTGATCATCTCAGCCGTCTTCACCGCCGTTCCGGACGGTGCATCAAGCTTCTGATCATGATGGAGCTCGAGGATCTCGATATCCGGGAAATATTTTGACGCCATTTGTGAGAACTTCATCATCAAGACGGCCCCGATGGCAAAGTTCGGTGCGATGATGCAACCGATGCCCTTATCTTCCGCCAGGGTTTTAAGCTCTTCCAACTGTTCCGCTGTAAATCCCGTTGTACCGACAACCGATCTCACACCGTGCTCCAATGCGGTCTTCGTATGCGTATACCCCACTTCAGGGGTTGTAAGGTCGATCAGGACGTCCGGAAGTTCATGAGCGAAACATTCTTCCAGCGAAGCAAACACAGGGACCCCGGCAGAAGCTTCCTGTTTATGATCGATCACACTCACCAACTCGAAATGATTCGTTTCTTCCACAAGGGTGACGGCTTCCTTCCCCATTCTTCCCCTCGGCCCTGCTATCGACACCTTAATCATTTCCATTGTCATCCCCTCCTTCTATACGGGTCCAGCGATCTTTATCACGGGTAGTGAATTTTTCCATCACTCGCTCATGTGCATCATCGAGGCTTATACCAAGCGAATTGGCAAGGCAGATCACCACGAACAAAAGGTCACCCAGCTCCTCATCGATGGCCTTTTCAGTTTCCGAATCTTTTTTTGGCTTTTCACCATAATAATGATTGATTTCCCTGGCTAGTTCGCCCAATTCTTCGGTCAGCCTGGCCATCATGGCCAATGGGCTGAAGTACCCTTCCTTGAATTGACTTATGTATGCATCCACATCGTTTTGCATTTGTTCCATCGTCTTCTTATTCATGAGTTCCCACACTCCTCTATTATCTTTTATCATGTTAGCTAAACTTTACCGTCAATACAACTATTACGCATGCCCCCGGTCGTTTATAAATGTTATTGCCAGTTTGTATCCCTTCCTATATAATGTCTCTGTCAACCAGTTCATTACGGCATTGAGGGAGGTTTCAACATGTTAGGGCTCCGCCTTAAAAATATCATCTTCATCATCCTGGGTTCAGCCATCTTCGCATTCGGATTAGTTCATTTTAACATGAGAAATGAATTGGCGGAGGGCGGATTCACCGGGATCACCCTGATCCTATATTTTTTGTTCCACATCGATCCATCCTATTCGAACCTTGCCCTCAACATCCCTCTGTTCATTCTCGGGTGGAAGCTCCTGGGTAAGAAATCGTTCGGGTATACCGTCATCGGCACCGTCGGACTTTCCGTCTTCCTATGGATATTCCAGCGCTATCAGATGAATATCAATCTGGAAGGAGACCTGTTCCTTGCCGCCCTGTTTGCCGGTGTGTTTGTCGGGATCGGACTCGGAACGATCTTCCGTTTCGGCGGGACGACGGGAGGAGTCGACATCCTGGCAAGACTTGCCCATAAGTACATCGGCTGGAGCATGGGAAGGACCATGTTCATGTTTGACGCCGTCGTCATCCTAGCTTCCCTCCTCACCTATCTTCAATACCGGGAAGCCATGTATACGCTCGTCGCCGTGTTCGTGGGGGCAAGGGTCATCGACTTCATGCAGGAAGGCGCGTATGCGGCCAGGGG
The DNA here is from genome assembly GCF_001274775.1 of Rossellomorea marisflavi. Lineage (GTDB taxonomy): Bacteria > Bacillota > Bacilli > Bacillales > Bacillaceae_B > Rossellomorea > Rossellomorea marisflavi. The sequence goes on along the minus strand of NZ_LGUE01000001.1, from coordinate 657,818 downwards.
CGCCATGATCATCTCCGACCATCACGAAGAGATCGCCAAGATGGTCCATGACAAGATGGATCGCGGCGTCACCGTGCTGAAGGGGCACGGATCCTTCACAAAGCAAGACCGGGAAGTCCTCTATTGCGTGGTAGGGAAAAACGAAATCGTCCGGCTTAAAAATATCATCAATGCCATAGATCCTCACGCCTTCGTATCTGTTACCGTCGTGCATGACGTCCTTGGAGAAGGTTTCACCTTGGATGCGGATAAGAATCCCCTCGACCTTTGAGAGCCCTTTTAAGATAAAAAAACAGCTCCAGCAGATCCCTTCAGGATCGTCTGGAGCTGTTTTTATTAATCATCGTTGTTCATACCGGTATAGATCAAGATCAGACGGAGAAGCTCGATGATAGCCACCGCCGCTGCCGCCACGTACGTCATGGCCGCCGCGTTCAGCACCTTCTTCGCGTGACGCTCCTCCTCATTGCGGATCAAACCGAGTGAAACCACCTGGTTCATGGCCCGTGAGGATGCGTTGAACTCAACCGGCAGTGTAACGAGCTGAAACACGACACCGAGTGCCATGAGGATGATCCCAAGCATGAACATGCCTGTCGCTTGGGTAAAGATCCCGATCATGAGGAAGATCCATGACATGTTGGAACCAATATTCGCAAGGGGGACCAACCTGTGACGGAACCTTAGGAATGCATAGCTTTCCGCATCCTGAATTGCATGTCCGACCTCATGCGCTGCAACGGCCGCACCGGCAACGGAATGACCGTGATAATTATCCGGGGATAGTGCCACCGTTTTGGTGACCGGGTTGTAGTGGTCACTCAGGAATCCCCTGCCTTCTACAACTTTTACATCATACAATCCGTTATCATCCAGGATCCTGCGGGCTACTTCCATACCCGTCATTCCTGAAGTGGATCTGACTTTGGAATATTTATTGAATGTGCTTTTTACTCTCATCTGTGCAATGATCGGAATGAGAGCGATCAGTAGAAAGTAAATCAAAAATCCTACCATTATCGCCATAACCTCCACATGTTAAATTACCTAAATTCTATAGTGATATAAGGTTCATGTCAATTTTTTTGTCTTTCTGTTGTTTTCGCTTCCTTTTGACCCTTATATTTTCTCCAACCTACGTAAGATAATGTGGAAATGATGATGCTTCCTGTAGAAATGATCACCCACCATAAGGACGGATCGGCCTCATCCTCGGTCACATTTTCAAATAAGTCCTTCAAATCTCCTTCCAACGTGGTCAATTCCGTCATCCCCTCGCTCTTGAGCACGCTTTTACGATAGTGATCCAAATAGGTGATTTTGGCATCAAGCGCCTGGGAACGTTCCACAGGCAGATCGAGCCTCACACTTGGCTGAATGATATTATATTTGGAAAGAAATGCATTCAATGTGGAGTGGTAGGCCTCCATATCCCCTTCTTCGGCTGCAGTCTTCACGTCGCTGAAAGCTTCCATGATGGGGTCCTCCATCTCAACCCAAAGGGGCTGATAGCGGCTTGACAGTGTATCGATCACGAGCCTGAACTTGGTTACCGCATTCACCTTTTGGGCATGGTCAGCGGAAACCTGATTGATGCTTTCCACGGCATAGTCATGGGACATCGTCAGGATCCTCAGCTCATCCATGGACAAGGGGCGGCTGCCACCCGAAGCGGGGAATACCTCAGAAAAGTGGGTAAGGAACTTTTTTGCCTCTTCATATTTCCCTGCCTTCGTCATCTGAAGTGCCTGGTCGGCCAATTCATCAAGTTCCCCTGTACCGGCAGGCGATTCCCCCAGGGCATGAAATGGTTTCGGTACCAGCATGAGCGCTATGACAATAAATAATAGTTGAATGACTTTCATTCTCGTCCCCCCTATTGCTACTAGTAAAGTGTATGAAGGGGTGGACAAGAGTAGACCTCTTTACAAACTCAGGGAGTTCCTCGCCGTCTTCTGGGTGAAATAATAGGCAATTGCAATAGAGGCGATGCTGAGCCAGAAGGTAAAATAACCGATGTGCTGTATGTACATGTATAGCTGGGAATAGACCGGATATTGCATATACACATAATCAATGATGTCATTATGGACTGCCCATACGGCCCCTACCATGATATGCCAAGGCTTCACCCGATAAAACGAGGAGTATAGGATTCCCTGGACCGCCATGGCCCCGTGGGACACCATGAGCATGTATCCTTCCCAAGGAAGATCACCCGATACCCAAAGAGTCAGCAGATTCATGACAATCGCCCACACCCCGTACTTGAAGAGGGTGATGATGGCCAGAACCTCGAATATCGGCCAATTCCGCTTAAGCAGGAAGGCGATAAGGACAAAGCAGAAAAACAGGCTTGCTGTCGGACTGTCCGGTACAAACGGGATGAAGATCCCCGGTGTCCTCTCAAGCTGAGGCATATACCATATGTATCCGTATATCGTGCCGAGCACGTTGACCACCAGAAGCAGCCACAAAAAACTTCGATTCTTTAACAATGACCATAACCAGATCATATTCATCCTCACCTTTCTGTCCATGAGAAAAGAGAGCCAGCGTTAGCGGCTCTCTTCAACATTATTCATTCTAGACCTGAAATGAATTCTGCCAGCTTATCAAGTTCCTCATCGGAGCCTTGAAATAGATCGGCAGGCATTCCAGGCGGCTTACCGTTCACAGCGATATCCGCCACTTCATCGGCTGAGAGTCCCGTCCCAACAAGGGATGGTCCTGCTCCGCCTTGGAGATTTTCACCGTGACAGTTGATACAACCATTCTTTTGATCTGCAAAGATCTTATACCCCTCTGACTCTTTATCAAAGTCAGCTTCTGCCTGGATCTTCCCCTGCTCCTTCGCTGCAGCCCAGTCATGTGTCGCGACGGACTCCCATGTCAGGAAGTAGGTTGCAGCCAGTGCAAGAAGCATGAAGCCGGTTGCAAATGGACGCTTTGTCGGGCGTCGTTCCGGACCCCTGTCGATGAAAGGAGCCAGGAGAAGCGCACCGAAAGCGATTCCCGGAATGATGAAGGCACCAATCACATTATAAGGACCAGATGCGTACGTGTACTTCAATAATTGATAGAGAAATAAGAAATACCAGTCAGGCAGCGGAATATATCCCGTATCCGTCGGGTCGGCGATCCGTTCCAACGGAGATGGATGAGCCACTGTCAAGCAAAGATAACCGATCAGGAAAACAGCTCCCACCAGCCATTCCTTCAGCAGGAAGTTCGGCCAGAAGGCTTCTGTTTTACCAGGGAACTCCGAATAGTCTTTCGGAATATTCGGTTTTCGTTCAGCAGGAACACGCGAGTCCCCTACAAACTTCATCCCTTTACCACGATGCATAATGTCCCCTCCTTTTAATAGGTTTGTTCGATTTTACAACGGTCCAGATATACCCTGCTTACGGATCATGAGGAAGTGAGCTCCCATCAGTCCGAGTAAAGCTGCCGGCAGGAAGAATACGTGGATCGCGAAGAATCGTGTAAGCGTCTGCGCCCCTACGATATGGGGATCACCCGCGAGGAGGGATTTGACCTGATCACCTATGAACGGGGTTGCTCCCGCAATCTCAAGGCCGACCTTCGTCGCAAATAGCGCTTTCATATCCCAAGGCAATAAGTAGCCCGTGAAGCCTAGACCCAACATGACGAAGAAGATCAATACCCCAACGACCCAGTTCAATTCACGAGGTTTTTTATAGGCTCCCTGGAAGAATACGCGCAGGGTATGTAGGAACATCATGACGATTACGAGACTGGCACCCCAGTGGTGCATCCCGCGTACGATCTGTCCGAATGCCACTTCATTTTGCAGATAATAAACCGATTCCCATGCATTTTTGATATCCGGAACATAGTACATCGTCAAGAACATCCCGGACAGGATTTGAATAACGGTAACGAAAAACGTCAAACCGCCAAAGCAGTAAACGAACGCAGAAAAGTGATGCGCAGGGTTTACGTGTTCAGGCACTTCGTGATCCGCAATATCACGCCATAGCGGCGTAATGTCTAGACGCTCGTCCACCCAATCATAGATCTTGTTAAGCACTGAATACGCCCTCCCTACTTCTTAACGAATTTATTTGGTTCAGGTTGTCCAAGATACAGGATCCCGTCTTTCTCTTTTGTCGGATATGAATCCAACGGAGCGGTAGGCGGTGTCCCGGGAACGTTTTCACCATTCTTGTGGTAAAGTCCGCCGTGACATGGACAATAGAACATTTCTTTGTGATCTTCACTTGCGTTCCAGTTGACCGTACAACCCAAGTGCTTACAGATCGGTGAAAGGGCAATGATCTTGCCTTCCTTGTTTTTGTAGACCCAGGCCGTCTGTGTCACATCCGATGTATACCAGGCATCTTTCTGCTCATAAGAGAAGTCGACACGCACAGGCTCATTGGAAAGTTCGGACACTTTTTGTTTCGTTGCTTTAAAATCCCCAGATGCTTCCGCTTTCAAAACTGGATCAACAGCAAAACGGACCATCGGCATCAGCATCCCGGCTGCCATGAAACCGCCTACACCCGTGAGTGTATAGTTAAGGAATTGACGTCTGGAAACACGCTGTTTGCTCATCCTTTTCCCCCCTCTGTCGTAAGGTAAGTCCATCCCGGACATATTTCGCACAAATATAAAACTAGGACATAACCATGATATATTAAACTTTTTGTAAAATCAATAACTGTATTGTCTAAATAATACAACAATGTGAAGTTTTTATGAATTTTTCTGCCACTTCTGAACAATCACATTCAGGAGCTGTTTCACCTGATCTTCCATGATCGAATGCTTGTATTGCTCGTCGAGATGCTCAAGCGGGATCGAAGGCACCCAGATCAACCCGTCCCCCATCAGCTCCTCCACCCCTTTCCATCCGCTGTCCGACGTCAGGAAGAAGCAATGCTTCACACCGCTCTCCTTCAGCCCGTTTCCCCACTGGGCGAGACGTTCCTGCTCACCGTGATATGGGGTATTGAGGGAGTAGGTGTAAGGCGGGGTGATGATCATCCGGCCTTTGAACTGCCTTTCGAGATGGAAGCACAGGAGGGTGATGAATTCCATCTGTGCTGCAGACGTGCGGATTCCACTTCCGAAATCGGTCGGGATGAGCGGTATGACGGCGGTGTCTATGTATTCCTTCTGCTGTTCAAATACGTCTATATCATGTGTATTCCAATTCATTTTAAACCCTCTCTTTACAAATCTATCCTTCGTTACCATCATATCATTAGTCCACCCTGTTTTAAAGCGATTTCATCAGTGGAGCCAGGCAAATAAAAAGAAGATGGGACAAAACTAAAAGAGTCCCCTTTAATGCCGAACACGATCAGTATAGGATCTTAATACCGCTCATGATCTCCATGCAAGACTTCGCTTTCCGCGGGTAGCCCGTGAGACTCCTCGGCACGCCTGCGGGGTCTCACATCAGCTACTCTTCCCGCAGGAGTCTTCGTCTTACACTCCGATCAACCGCTGGNAAACGAAACGATGAAATTTGAATGTTCATTAAACAAATTTAAAACCCGAATCATTTGCTTTATCGTAGGCAAATGATTCGGGTTTTACTATGACTAAAACATGGTTGTCTCAGCCTCTTATCATTTCATCCTTCCAGCGTTTGAAGTTTCGAAGTCAAATCAAGGAATGCGTCCTTGTCCCCCTCATCAAGGGCACGGTCGATCGCCTCCAGGAGACGGTCCTTATGGAAGGAGTGCAGGCTTTCCGTCAGGAACTGCTCCGCAACGGCCTTATCCTTCTCATTGATCAGAAGGTATTTCGGCATGAACGGATTCTCTTCCAGGACGGCAGCGAACTGATAGCTTGCATTTGCCTTGCTGAAATTAAGCTGGATGTAAATGTCTTCTTCTTTGTTCAAACGGATATCGTGAAATGACTTTTCCGCGTCGGTCGTCATGATATTCTCTTTATAGAACCTGAACGGAACTTCTTCCACACAGTGGGTGGACATGACGAGTCCTCTCGGGCAATACTGGGATTCTTCGACGAAATGAACCTTCTTCATCAATTGGTCATGACTCATCAAATAATTCAGGATCCACACGCATTCTCTGCGCTTCAGTTGATATCGATTCAAAAACCAGCGGATAAAATCTTTCTTCTCGTTGACAGAAACAGGGGTGGCCATGGTATTCCCTCCTCTGCGAAAATGGTCTGTTACAATCTATATTCGGACATGCCTTCTGTGATGCCTGGTTTAGTCTTGCAATCTTTCAATCAGATCCTGCCACTCATCGTTGGACGGGTCCATGACGATCAGCTGTTTATATACTTCTACCGCTTCTGTCCGAAGTCCTTCCTCTACAAGAAACTCTCCATACTCGAGAAGGAATTCCTGATGATTCTTAAAGTCAGTATATGCAAGACGATAATGGTTTAATGCATCCTTATATTGTTCAAGCCCCTCATATGCTTTGGCAAGGTCCCAGGAAAGTTGCGGTTCCTCCTCTCCTTCCCCTTTGACAATCGCTGCGATTTCAAGCACGTCTTCGTATTTGTCATAGGCGAAGAATAACTTATTCAGGACCAGGGCCGCTTCCAGATATCCGGGATCCAGGGCAAGGGCATTCCTCAGGAGTTCTTCTGCATCGGAGTCCAGACCGAGTTTCAATGCAATCCTGCCCCCGAAGAAGCTGAGCTCCTTGTTGAACTCATCTTGTTTTTGTCCTTCCCTGACCGTTTCCAAACTTTCCTCGAGGCGTTCATCATGCTCATACGCCCGTGCCAATAGGAGATATACGGAGTGATACTCGGGGTCCAGTTCTTTGACAGACTCCAATTTTTCGATGGCCGTTTCATAGAATCCCGCTTGATAGGCCGTGAATCCGTAGCCGAACAGGGTATTGATCTCAAGGTGCTCCTCAAGGGCTATCTCATAATGCTTCAGGGCTTCCTCGAATGCCCCTCCAACACTATATGCCTCAGCCAGCCTCTGATGGATATGGACACCGCTGAACTCTGTGTGGCCTGCTTCGACAAGGGCCGTATAGTACCTTATAGCCTCAAGGAATCTGCCTGTTTCCGAATAAAGCTCGGCTAGCCCAAAGTCGATGACAGGTTCATCCGGGAGAAGGACCTTGGCACACTTGAGCTTCTGCTCACTGACTTCAAATAGTCCCTGCATCTGATAAAGATCTGCCAACAGGAGAAGTCCCCTCGGATAGACGGGATCTTCCTCATCAAGTTCCGACAGGCGTTCCACGGCTTCTTCTTCCTTATCCATCTCCACCAGGATCTCAGCGATTTCGATAAGGAGCTCCCCTTCACCAGGATAGTACTCCAGCAGATTCTCATAGAGCGATTTGGCTTCTTCAAGGAAGCCGAGGTGATGCAGTTCCTCTGCGAGTGAGAACTTTTCTTCATGTGTGCCGAACTTCATTGTTTCATCAAGGTGCTTCATTGCTTCTTCCAGTTTGCCTTCTTCCAGGGAAGCGATCATTTTTTCTCCAGTGGTCATGGTCAATCTCTTCATCCTTTACATGTATGTTCCTCGGCATTACAGCCGGTATGGAGTAGGCTCCACAAAAAATCCAGGGGTGCGTATGACAATCTCTTCTCCTTTTCCTTCACAAGCTATGGGACGCCCGTCCAGGAAAAGACATTCCCCTTTACTCATCGTACATTTTAGCACAAGTTGGGTATCCCGAACGAGCAAGTCGCCCTCCTCATCCTTCTCCAAATAAAGGTTATAACTAATTTCTCTGCCGGGAGATAGAATTCCTCTATGTGGGTATATCCCGATTTTTTTCAAAACCTCGTCATCAAGAGGGACTTTTTGTCCAATCGGGAGACCGATATGGGGAATCTTCACCGATTTCATCGTATTTTGCCAGATCCTCAGATGCCTTTCACGGGTTTTGGTGTCCGGTTCCGTCGAAAAAAAAGGGACAAAAGTAATGGGGTAGTGATTGAGGGCCTCTCTGATCCACCCCCACGGGACCGCCAAAAGTGCATCGATATCCATGATGTCAGTCCAGATGACAGGGACTCTGCGGGACCTGCACTGACGGATGATCCCCGGTGTGATCCTTTGAGGGGCTGTCTTCATCCCGATGATGAAATCGAGGGGACTTGATTCCATCGTTTTCTTGATGCCCCTCCAATTTTCTTCAAATCGATATTCATATTCAAGGTGAAAGGCCGTCAGGATGGTTGTGCACCCTTTGCCTATGAAGTCATCCATGGACCCTTGATGGATCAGGTGCCCCGGATAGTCAAGGTCGCAAAAAACATGGGATGGCCCCATGATAAAGGGAGAAACATCCACCCGCATGAAACGATACTGGGGAAAAGAACGTCTGATGGCCGAGATGATCCCCTCTTCCACCAGGATCGAGACGGGTTCCGAGCCACCAACCATCCTTACATGTTCCAAGATATATGAAGTCATGAAAACATCACCTTCCTTTATAGACAAGCTATGAAGGAGGTGATGCTTCCATGACTATGTGCGTGCTATCAATTGATCGATATGTTCGAAGAATTGAGGATATGAAATATTAATGGCTTCATGGTTTTGCAATACCACATCAGAAGTCGTGATCAAGGACGCGATGGCCAGTGTCATGCCGATACGGTGATCCCCCCATGAATGGACTTCTCCTCCGTGCAGGTCCGTCTTCCCGCGTATGATCATCCCGTCATCCGTGGCTTCGATATCGGCGCCGAGCTTTTTCAGTTCCTCGACGATCGCATCGATGCGATTCGTCTCTTTCACCTTCAGCTCTTCTGCATTTTTGATCACAGTCGTCCCTTCTGCCTGGGTGGCGAGGAGAGCGATAATGGGGATTTCATCGATCAAGGTCGGGATGATATCGCCTCCGATTTCGATTCCATGCAGACTGGATGTTTCAACGACAAGGTCCCCTACAGGTTCCCCTTTATCATCATTCGAAGGAATGACTTCGATTGATGCACCCATCTTATTCATGACAGATAGGATTCCCGTCCTTGTCTCATTAAGCCCTACCTGTTTCAAGCGAACACGACTTCCTGGAACGATGGCTGCCGCCACCATGAAAAAGGCTGCCGAAGATATATCTCCAGGCACATCGACCGTACAGCCCTTGAATGCCTGGCCTCCCGTCACTTTGATGCTTTGCCCATCCCTTGAGACTTCTCCCCCGAACTGGAGGATCATCCTTTCGGTGTGGTCCCTGGTCCGCTCCGGTTCGATTACTTCTGTCACCCCTTCGGCCTGTATGCCGGCAAGAAGGATCGCAGACTTCACTTGGGCGCTTGCAACGGGTAGTTCATATCGGATCCCTTGAAGATCCCCACCCCTGATGGAAAGGGGTGTATAATCCCCGCCTGCGCGCCCATCGATCTTTGTCCCAAGCTGCTTCAACGGGTCGGCCACCCGCTTCATCGGCCGTCTGGCAATGGATTCATCACCGATGAGGACGGAATGGAAAGGCCGCCCTGCAAGGAGCCCCATGATGAGCCGGGTTGTGGTTCCGGAGTTTCCTGTGTCAAGAATATCAACAGGTTCCTCCAGTCCGTCCCAGCCCTTACCGTGTACGATGATTTCATCATCAGAGACGTCGATCTGCACCCCGAGTTTCCTGAAGCATGAGATTGTACTCAAACAGTCGTCACCCATAAGGAAGTTATGTACCTTCGTCTCCCCTTCTGCAATGGAGCCGAACATGATGGCACGGTGGGAGATGGATTTATCACCCGGCACATTGATTTCTCCATTCAGTCCATTTGCCGGTTTCGCCAGTCTTTTACTGTCCTGCATATCGATTCACCTCATCCTAGAAATAGTTCATAATCTGTTTTATTGGTCAGGCATTTCATCGCCTTTTCCCTGTCCTGGGACGTTTGAAAGCTGATGACCAGCACGCCATATATGTCTTCCCTTGTCTCCATGATCCGGATATTGGTCAAACTGATCTCTTCTTCGGCAAGATACCCCGTGACCTCGGAGATCACACCAGGATAGTCGGGGACATCCACAAAGAGATCATAAAAGGAAGGGATGGCGCCTTTGGAAAGGATCGGCAGCTCGTCCCTGAATGATTTTGCTTCCTGAAAGTACGTTGCAATCACGTCGGGATCATTTTCAACAATCATATCAATGACTTCTTTCATTTCCTGATTCCACTGAGCAAGCTGGGCAAGGAGGACTTCCCTATTCTGCATGGTGATGTCCTTCCACATGACGGGGCTCGATGAAGCGATCCGGGTGATATCGCGGAACCCTCCTGCAGCGAGCCTCCTCACATACGGATGATCTTCAGCATGGCGTTTCGCCTGCTGCACAAGGGAGGCTGCCACAATGTGTGGAAAATGACTGATCGTTCCTGTTACCTCATCATGTTCTTTCGGGTCGATCACGATGAACTTCGCCTGTGTCCCGCTGAGCCACTGCTTCAGCTCCTCAACCCTCTCTTTTGAACGTCCTTTACCGGGAGTGAGCATGTAAAAGGCATTTTCAAATAGAAAGTCCTTGGCAGCTGTGACGCCGCTTTTATGGGAGCCCGCCATGGGGTGTCCGCCTATGAAGCACCACTCTTCGGGAAGGAGCGTCTCCGCCCTCTTCATGATTTGTGCTTTTGTGCTCCCTGTATCGGTAATGATGACAGACGGTTTCAAATCGAAATCCCTGAATGCGTCAAGAAGTTTTTCCGTCTGGAAGACAGGTGTCGATATGATGATCAGATCCGCTGATTCAACTGCATCCTTCAAAGAGTCGACGGCCTGATCGATGATTCCGAGGCTGAGTCCAAGCTTCATTTCCTTCTCCTGCACGTCAAACCCAGCAACCCTTGCTTCTGGATGCTGATTCTTTATACACAGGGCAAGTGACCCCCCGATGAGTCCAAGCCCGATCACTACTACATTACCTTTCATGGTCCTTCCACCTCGTCCTGTTAGAAAAAAGTCGGAAAGAATATTCTTTCCGACTGGTCACTATTCATTGTGTCAATCTTGCCCCGAGGAATTCTTTCATCCTGGAGATCACTTCATCGTTCTGTTCAGCAGAACCGACTGTCACCCTCACAGTATTCGGGATCCCGAGAGCCTCCCCAGATCGTACGATGTAGCCCTTGCTCATGAGGAACTGGAAAACTTCATCCCCGCTCACGCCGAAATCGATCAGGATGAAATTAGCCTGGGACGGAAAATACTTCAGGCCCTTTTCTTCGCAGAAATCATAATATTGCTGGAGGCCCCTGCGGTTTTCCTCCTTGCATTTTTCAATGAACGCCTGATCCGCAAGTGCCGCGAGGGCAGCACCCTGACCGAGGGCATTATTATTGAAGGGTTCCCTGATCGGTTCAAGCTTGCCGATGACCTCAGTACTCGCCACACCGTACCCGACACGGAATCCGGCGAGGCCGTATGCCTTGGAGAACGTCCGTGTGATCAACAGCTGTGGGTAATGCGGAAGAAGATCGATCGATTGGTAATAGTCACCGGCCACAACATATTCATAATACGCTTCATCCAGTACCACCAGCACGTGCTGAGGTACCGCATCAAGGAATGCGACAAGCTCACTTTTACGGATATACTCTCCTGTAGGATTATTCGGCGAACACAGCCACACAACAGATGTGTCTGCATCTATGGCGGAAAGCATAGCATCCAGATCGTGGGTGCCATCCCCCTTCAATGGAATCTCGCGGATTTCTGCTCCCTCGACGAGTGCATTGTGCTTGTATTGTGGGAAGGTCGGCACCGCCATCACCGTGTTCGTCTCACTGCTCAGCAAAGCCCTGGCGATTATTTCGATCACCTCATCAGAGCCGTTCCCGAATAAAAGCTGACCCGGTTCGACTCCAAGGAAACGGGCGGTTCCCTCACGAAGTTCTTTGGCGTATCCATCGGGGTAAATCGCATGGGACAAAGCATGATCAGCGAGATATTCCTTCACTGCCGGAGAGCAACCGAATGGATTTTCATTCGAGGCAAGCTTGACGACTTTATCCAAGTTGAACTGTTCTTTGACGTCGTCCATCGTTTTCCCAGGTTGATATGATTTCAGGTTATGAATTTGCGTTTTCCACTTCATGATTAACTTCCTTTCGTTCCGAGATCCGGCCGTAATCGGATGGCTTCGTTCTTATAAATATGCTGGATTTCTTCCTGCGGCTCATCCGTGTTGTAGTGGATCATCACACGTATGCATAGCGGCAGCCCGCCTTCCACATCCAGCTCCTGCATGCACATGACGGGTACATACGTCCAGCCCTCCAGCTGCCGAAGTGCTTTTGCAGGAAAGACGCTTCCAATGTCATTGGTTCCTGAAATGAACACAGAAGCGATCCTTTCAGGCATGATACGATTATGTAGGATCATTTCGTCCAGTAATTGCTTGGTTGATAGGAGGACTTCCTGTTCCTTGTTAGATGCCGCAGTGGTTGCTCCCCTGATTCCACGGATCATTCCATCATCTCCTTCTTTCTATCTATTGATTGTGCGGATGAATGTGTCCGCTTCTTCCAGGTCTTCCTTTGATACCCGGGTAAGGTAGGGTTCTCCGATGTTTCGGAGGAGAACGAATTGAGGTTCCCCGTTCTTCGCTTTTTTATCCCGTGTCATAAGGGCATAAAGGTCTGCAAACGACAGCTCTTCCGGGATGGTCAGATCATATCCGAGAGAAGCTGCCCAATGGGCAAACCCTTCGACGTCAAAGGTCATCCCTGACATTTTCCTGCTGAGATAAAGGGCATAAATCATTCCGACCACCACGCATTCCCCGTGGGTACGATTCCCGTATCCACTTGCGCTCTCGACGGCATGACCGTACGTATGACCAAAGTTCAGGTAGGCGCGCACACTTGATTCCCGTTCATCCCTGGCGACGATATCAGCCTTTACTTTTATTCCCCGTTCAAGGCACTCTTCGAGAAAGGCATCATTCAGGGATCCAGGTCCCCGGAACGAATTCTTGATGTCCTGAAGGAAATCTTCACCGGATAGGAATGCATGCTTGATGACTTCCCCGAATCCGGAAAGTACTTCCCGCTCAGGCAGGGATTTAAGATGATCAAGATCAAAAAAGACCGCCTCAGGCTGATGGAACTGCCCGATCATATTCTTACCAAGAGGATGGTTGATCGCCACCTTCCCACCGACTGAACTATCGTGTGCAAGGATGGTAGTCGGTACACCGATGAAGGGGATCCCCCTCATGAACGTAGAGGCCACGAATCCACCCATATCCCCGATGGCACCGCCGCCAAGAGCGATGACGACTGAACTCCGGTCGACTCCATTCGTAAGGCCATGTGTCATGGCCCGTTCGAACTCCTCAAGCGTCTTCGCACGCTCTCCGCTCGGTGCGAGGTGGACTGTTACATCGAAGGTCTTCTCAAGATTCTCCACGAGAACCATGCCATGAAGATGGTAGACGGCTTCATCTGCAATGATCCAGATTTTACGGTCTCTATACCCCTTTTCTATAAGAAAGGATGAAATGGATTCCGTCAAATGATTCCCGATGATGACGTCATACGTTTTGGAAGCTGTCTCGATCGCTACCTTTTTCATGATTAAAACTCCCTTGATGCCCGTCGCTGTCTTTCCACATTGTCCAATAGCTGGTCGAAGCGGTCACTATGGAATTGCTCCACAATCGCCGAAGCAAGCTCCCAGGCCACCACGGCTTCTGCTACGACGCTTGCTGCAGGGACTGCACAGCTGTCAGAGCGTTCGATGCTTGCCCTGAACGGTTCTTTCGTTTCAATATCGACACTTTCGAGGGGCTTGTAAAGGGTAGGGATCGGCTTCATGACACCTTTGACGCTGATCGGCATGCCCGTTGACATACCACCTTCGAATCCACCGAGGCGATTGGTCCTTCTCGTATATCCATTCTGTTCATCCCAGATGATTTCATCGTGCACTTCACTTCCGGGTTTTCTCGCCATTTCGAAACCAAGTCCGAATTCCACGCCTTTAAAGGCATTGATGCTCATGACTGCCCTAGCAATCTTCGCATCCAGCTTACGGTCGTAATGCACATAGCTTCCGACACCTGCCGGCATGCCTTCGACAACGACTTCCACGACGCCGCCGATGGAATCTCCATTTTTCTTCGCTTCATCGATGAGATCCATCATTTTCTGTCCTGCTTCTTCATCGAGACAACGGACCGGAGATTCCTCCGTTACCGTCCTTAGGTGATCGATGGACTCATACGCTCCGTTTTCGGACTTGATGCCACCGATTTCAAGTACGTGGCCAACGACTTCGATGCCGAGGAGCTTCAATAGCTTCTTCGCTACACTCCCAGCCGCTACACGTACCGTCGTTTCACGTGCCGATGAACGCTCAAGCACGTTCCTCAGGTCTCTGTGTCCGTATTTCATACCGCCTACAAGATCGGCATGCCCGGGACGGGGCCTGGATATTTGACGTTTTACTTCATCGGATTCTTCAAAAGGCTCGATTCCCATGATCTTTGTCCAATGGGTCCAGTCCTTGTTTTCTACTACCAGTCCTACGGGAGAGCCGAGCGTCTGCCCATGACGGACACCTCCGACGATCTGAGCCTGGTCTTTTTCAATCTGCATCCGCCTGCCACGGCCATGACCTTTTTGACGGCGCGCAAGATCTTCATTTATATCTTCAGCCAATAATGGCATTCCTGCTGGAAGTCCTTCGATAATGGTCGTTAATTGCGGACCATGGGATTCTCCTGATGTTAAATATCTCATAACACTTTCCCCCTTCAACTCGTTAAAGAATTATGTATCAATATAACATAACTGTCCTCGGAATTCCTAGTACTTATACGTAAAAAAACCAGATTTCCTGTAAAGTTCCCAACCCTTTCAGTGCTTTAGCAGAGCGCATCAACCCGCCCAGGATCAGGGTAAGGGAGTACTGTGGACGGATGCGTAAGCACTTGCATGATCATTGTTAAAAAAACAGGATGACCCCTTGCAGGAGTCATCCCGTTACATTGGACTTTCTGTAAAAGAAGGTCTCCTCCGATTGAAAACCATATTGTGAAGGAGTAAAGATCTGTTCTGTGCTCCCCACGAATAAAAATCCTCCAGGGCTTAAAGCCTCATTGAATTTCCTGTAGAGGGACGTTTTCGCTTCCTCTGTAAAATAAATGAGAACATTCCTGCAAATGATCAAATCCACATGTGTGTCAAAGGGATCCGCCAGTAGATTCTGTTGCTTGAAGGTGACAGAATCGACAATGCGACGGTCCAGCATATACCTCGTCCCATCTTTCACAAAGTATTTTTGCTTCAGCGACTCGGGTATTTCCTGAAGAGAGCGCTCTGGATATACGGCCGTCCTTGCCCGTTGAAGGGCATTTTTATCAAGATCTGTCGCAATGATGGTGAATTGCTCGGGTTTCAAATGCTTCAATAGGATCATGGCAATCGTATACGGTTCT
This sequence comes from Rossellomorea marisflavi, assembly GCF_001274775.1. Lineage (GTDB taxonomy): Bacteria > Bacillota > Bacilli > Bacillales > Bacillaceae_B > Rossellomorea > Rossellomorea marisflavi. Next base: position 642,421 of record NZ_LGUE01000001.1, on the reverse strand, counting down.
TCACCCGTCGAACAGGCAGCGCTCCACACCTTCAATTTTGTTCCTTTCATCAACCTCGGTAAAACAGACTCTTCAAGGACCTCCCAGCGCTTTTGGTTCCTGAAAAACTCCGATACGTTGATGGTCATGCGATCCAGGAATTCTTCCATCTGCTCCCTGTCGTTTTGGATCAGGTTGAAATACTCCTTGAACCCACGGCACCCTTTCTTTTCATACAAAGCTGTCAGACGTCGTTTCATTTGTGCTTCTTTGTAGAGAGAAAGGTCGATATTGGTTTTACGCTTGACTGATTGAATGAACTCCATATATTCATTGGACAACTGGTTCACACTTTCTTCTTTCGGATTTTGCTACACCTAGTATATCGAACGGAATGCATAAAAGTTTATGGGAAACAGGAAAACTTTATGACCATGGAGAGTAATCGACTTTCCGTTCCACCTCAGGGGGCGGCAATCCCTACTTATCCTGAAGTCGAAAAAAAGACAAACCGTTACGACGGTTTGTCGGGATGGATCAGTAGACCCACTCGTTCATCAATTTTGAGTATTCAAGGAGCTCTTCCTCTTTGAAGAACAATCCGATTTCCCTGACAGCGCTTTCAGATGAGTCAGAACCGTGAATGATATTTTTACCGACCGTCAGCCCGAAGTCCCCGCGGATCGTACCTAGATTCGCGTCTTTAGGGTTTGTGGCACCCATCATTCCACGAGCGGTGGTGATGACATTCTCCCCTTGCCAAACCATGGCAAAAACCGGTCCGGAAGTGATGAAATCGACTAATTCCCCGAAGAAAGGTCTTTCTTTATGCTCGCCATAGTGCTCCTTTGCGAGCTCTTCTGATACGTTCATCAACTTGGCTCCTGCAAGCTGAAACCCCTTTTTTTCGAAACGTGCGACAATATCACCGATTAGTCCGCGTTGCACTCCGTCCGGTTTGACCATTAAAAACGTTTTTTCCATGCTCCCCACTCCTATTATGTATGTATAGTATGTCTTAGGACATTACAAAAAAATAGTAACAGAGTTTCGCATGTTTGGCAACGTTTCCATTTTAAATTTTCACAATATTTCTCAATATTTTCTTTTTCCAATATAATTTGCAATGTTTTTCAACGTACGCTTCACCTTGTTTGCAGGCAAGTGATCCAAGTCTTCAAGTGCCCTGTCGAGATACCTTTTGCTCAAGGCATAGGATCGTTCGATGGCATCCGTACCACGTATGGCTTCGATGACTGATTGGATTTCTTCCGGTGAACTTTCTTCCCTTACGCGTATGATCTTTCCTTTCACTTCTGGAACATCCATGGCGTAAAGGACCGGAAGAGTGATATTCCCTTGCCAAAGGTCGCTTCCCGCAGGTTTTCCGAGCTCCTTCTCCGTTGAAGTAAGATCAAGGATATCATCGATGATCTGATAGCTCATCCCGACGTTGTATCCGAAGTTGAACAGTCTTTTATGTACTTCTTCCGGTGCTCCAGAAGAGATGGCGCCCAGCTGGCAACTGACCGCGATAAGGAGTGCCGTCTTCCGTTTGATCCGGAGGAGATAATCCCTGAGATGCTGGTCATATCGATACTTATCCTGAATCTGTGCAATTTCTCCTTTGCATAGCTCCACTAGAGTATGGGACAGGATCCTGTGGGCTTCCGGCACCCTGATGTGGGTCATGTACTCCAGGGCACGAGCGAAAATATAATCGCCTGTATACATGGCAACCCGATTGTCCCATTGCGCCTTGATGGTCGGTTTCCCCCTTCTGAGTTCCGCATCATCAATGACGTCATCATGGACAAGGGAGGCCATATGCATGAGCTCGAGGGATACAGCCGCATGTTTGACCACATTGATATCATAATCGCCATACTTGGCAGACAGCAGGACAAATACAGGTCGTATCCGTTTACCCCCGGCCTGAAGAAGGTGAAGGGAAGCTTCTTGTAAAAGGGAAGAATCCGATTGGATCGCTACTTCCAGCTCTTTTTCTATTTCCTCGATATCCGCTTTGAGAAACGAATACAATCTATTTAACTTCATAGTTTCTCCACCCATTTACCCAAAATATCGTACGTTCACTTTTTCCCGGAATGCATCGCTGCCACACCGCCGCTGAATGGCTTCACGTGAACATCCTTGAAGCCTGCTTCCCGGAACATCGTTGCGAGCTCTTTCATGCCCGGGAAATCCCTGGCCGATTCCTGCAGCCATGAATATTCATTGAAGCTCTTGGCAAACAGCTTTCCGAAGATCGGCATGATGAACCGGAAGTAGCCATAATACATCTGTTTGAAGACCGGCATCGTAGGCTGGGATGTTTCAAGGCAAACCGCCATTCCTCCAGGCTTCAGTACGCGATTCATTTCTTTGAGGACATGAAGATAATCGGGTACGTTCCTAAGACCGAAGCCGATGGTCACATAGTCGAATGTATCGTCTTCAAAAGGCAGTTCCATGGCATTCCCATGAATCAGCTCGATATTGTCAAAGCGTGAGTCCCGTACTTTCTCTTCCCCGATTGAAAGCATGTTCTGACTGAAATCGAGTCCTTTTACCTCTCCCGTCTCCCCGACTTCTTCAGCGATGGCCAATGTCCAGTCCGCCGTGCCGCAACATACATCCAGTGCCTTGCTTCCCGGTTCCACCGACATATGCTTCATTGTTTCCTTGCGCCACTTTTTATGCTGTTGAAAGCTGATGACGGAATTCATCTTATCGTAATTCCCATATATTTTTTCAAATACTCCATGTACTCTCTGTTCTTTAGACTGCTGCATTCCGTTACCCTTCTTCCGCATATAATTTCGTCATTTCCCGTGGTTCGGCATAGGGCAGCAGTTCAAGTACAATCTTCTTCAGATTGGGAGCAATAAGACCCCCATCCTCCATATTCCGATGAACGGCCGCTTTCACACCCTCAATGAGCCGGTCTAGGGACGAAAGCAAATGCCTATGACCTTCACTTTTCTTTTTCAAGAGCCCACTCTCCCTCAAGGCCGACGGTAGGCTAACCTTCGCCAGTGCCTGCAGGAAGGTAGTCGTTTCGGTCTCTTCCAAACTGCTTCGCTCCTGGATGAGCCTCTTGTATACAAGCACATCCGAGACGACTTCTTCCCACCGTGAATCGTCCATGAATGCGAAGAAATTGGAAATGATAGAGGCCTCCCTCTTCTTCAGGGTCTTCATAAGGGCGGTGATATCGGCGTGATCCCCCTTGTAGATGGATATCTTGCTCTCGTTGACTTCCTTGATTGCTTTTGCGAGAATCGCAATCAAATCAACCTCATCCGTTTCAGCGAGGATTTTGTAATATAGACTACTGAAATACACTCCGGCAAGGACCGTGAGCTGCCTTTCTTTCAGCGGATCAAACTCCGAATTAGTGACTTTTTCATGGGTATCAAGGGCAATCTGCAAAAGCATGGCAGTAGAAATCCACTGAACCTCTTCCAAGCTGATGTCCCCATCCGCCTCTGCAAACGGAAGTAAAAGGAAATGGATCCGATCCCGATCAATATAGGGATGATCGATATATTCCTTTAAATAAGAGTGGTGCAGCTGCTCTTCCACATATTGATGAATGATATTCGCTTGATGGTTGCAATCAATGAATTTCATACCCGGTAATCCCCATTTCTACTATGTATCGATCTATAATTTTCAGCACTATGTATTATATCATAAATTCATGTCCAATTGGGTAAACCGCCGCGAGGTTTATAGTGAAGGGGACGATGGCGAAGGCAGTACCTTCTTCCTCGTCCCGCGGATTGTGCACCCTATTCACGGTCGACCTTATTTCCGGCTGTCGCTTTCCATTTCGCCATAGGCCGTCTGGATGGACGCCTTGCCACGAATCTTGATGGCAGATGTGTGATCGGTGAATTGAGCGATCATCACTTCCCCTTTATCAAGCTTCTCAGAATGGTGGAAACGAGTATCCGTTCCCCGGGTCAGACCGATGACATTCACTCCATCTTCAATCGCTTTGATTACAATGTAGTCGTTGCTGTTCATCCACGTTCACTCCCGAGTATTAGTCCTTGATGAACGAAAGCACTTCGTTCCTCGCTTGTGCGTCTTCCTTGTAGCTTCCGCGCACAGCCGTTGTAACGGTACTTGCCCCCGGCTTCTTCACACCACGCATTGTCATGCACATATGTTCAGCTTCAACCACGACCATGACACCGTGAGGGTCAAGCGTCTCCATGATGGTATCTGCAACGGTCGATGTGATCCTCTCTTGAAGCTGAGGACGTTTTGCAACCGTCTCTACCGCACGTGCAAGTTTACTAAGCCCAGTCACCCTGCCATTACGGGGAATATAAGCTACATGAGCCTTCCCGAAGAATGGTACAAGATGATGTTCGCACATGGAGTGGAACGGAATATCTTTGACAAGTACAAGCTCTTCATGATCTTCACCGAAGATCGTTTCAAAATATTCCTTCGGATCCTGATGCATTCCCGAAAATACTTCGGCATACATTTTGGCTACCCTTTTAGGTGTATCAAGCAAACCTTCTCTATTAGGATTATCTCCTATCGCTTCCAGAATTAATCGGACAGCGTCTTCTATCTGGCGGTAATTCACTTCAGCCATCGTCGTTTCCTCCTAAAGTAACTTAAAGAAATAGTAACATTGTATATAGTATCACAAGCCATCACCCCCATCAAAGCAGAGTGCTTTGTGAACGCGCCGCGTGATGCCATTCGATAAAAAAAAGACCGCACAATGTGCGGTCTTTACGCTCAAAGTATGTAATTATTTTACAGCTTCTTTAAGCGCTTTACCTGGTTTGAAAGCAGGTACTTTGCTTGCTGAGATCTCGATTTCTTCACCAGTTTGTGGGTTGCGGCCTTTACGGGCAGCACGCTCGCGTACCTCGAAGTTACCGAATCCGATCAACTGTACTTTATCACCATTTGCCAGTGATTCCTGGATTGTATCAAAAACAGCGTCGACTGCTTTTGTTGCGTCCTTCTTAGAAAGTTCAGCAGCTTCTGCAACAGCATTGATTAGTTCTGTCTTGTTCATGCCATTCACCTCCTCCCAAGGAAATGCCTCAGTTTTGGTTCATTTACTTTTACTATCATTAGTAAACAAGTTTAGCGAATTCTATACATGAACAGTAAAAAATCGCTTGAAAACGTTGATGAATCAATATTCAACAACAATTCTGTTAGTAGATTATCATAATAGATTGGCCTTAGCAAGAATAAAACCAGAAATAATGGGAATCTTTTCTTATTTGATACACAAATGTAATAGAAACCCCTCTTTTTGGCTTTAAATACAAGGTTTATCCATCATTCCACCCTTGGTCACTCTACCCTTCGGCACTTATTATTAAACCTTCTGACGCCTGCCTTCTCAGAGGATAACGAGAAAAATTGTTTCATCCCTGATCAAAATAATACAGATATCAGATTCTCGCCTCCACCCTGTCCCCTCATCGCCAGCCGGGTGTTCGAGCCACAGGGTCCTTCATGGACGGTCACTCACTGGGACAGGATCATTCGACCGGTTTCGCATTTTTCATAGTACTCTAAGAATTCCTCACACCTCTCCAGTTCCGACTGCAGGGGAGATCCGGGTACACCCATCCCTGAGCACATTCATGCTTCCAGCCGGGCACCACTCATCTCATAGGCTGGTACACCTCTTTTAGAGATCACCTTCTTGCATGCCCCGGCGAAACGACCTGTCCGCTCAGTATGGACATTTGATAAGGCTTTACCGTATGGACATCACCGATACAAAGCCGGAATAATCCATGATGCACGTCAGGAATTTCACATAAAAAAACCTCCCGACGTTTGCTCCTGTCGGGAGGTTCCGGTTAGAGGATGATGGCGATCAGACCGCCTGACCCTTCATTGATGATCCGTTCCAAGGTGTCCTTGAGTTTGTAGCGGGCATTTTCAGGCATGAGGGATAGCTTTGCCTGGATGCCTTCCCTTACGATCGAGCTCAGGGAACGTCCGAAGATATCTGAATTCCAGATTGATAGTGGATCGTCTTCGAAGTCCTGCATGAGGTAGCGTACGAGTTCTTCGCTCTGCTTCTCCGTCCCGATGATCGGTTCGAACTTGGATTGTACATCGACCTTGATCATATGGATCGACGGGGCGACGGCTTTCAGGCTGACGCCGAAACGTGAACCCTGCCTGATGATTTCCGGCTCATCGAGGCTCATGTCGGACAAGGAAGGAGCTGCAATGCCATATCCCGTCTGTTTCACCATCCGCAACGCATCTGATATTTGGTCATATTCGGCTTTTGCATGGGCGAAATCCTGCATGAGCTCAAGGAGATGATCTTTCCCCCTGATCTCGACGCCGACGATTTCCTTCAGCACCTCATCGTAGAGCTCATCCGGTGCATACAGGTCGATTTCGGCTATCCCCTGCCCCATGTCGATACCGGCCAATCCGGCCCTCTCGATATGCTCGATTTCGCTGAAATGGTGGACGACCCGGTCCACATCCCTCAGGCGCTTGATATCTTTCACCGTCTCCTTGACGGCCTCCTGATAGTTCTGTCTCAACCAATGCTCTTCTTTCAGCACCATGACCCAGCTCGGTAGATTGACGTTCACTTCCAAGACCGGGAATTCGAACAGCGCTTCCCTCAGGACGTTCATGACATCCGAATCCCTCATGCTTTCGACGCTCATGGCAAGCACCGGGATATCGTATTTATCCTGAAGCTTCAGTCGCAGGTCTTCGGTTTCCGGCGCATGAGGCCTTGCCGAGTTGATGACCATGATGAACGGCTTACCGACTTCCTTCAGTTCTTCAATCACTCTCTCTTCCGCTTCGATGTAATCTCCGCGGCCGATTTCTCCGATGGATCCGTCGGTCGTGACGACCACACCGATCGTGGAATGCTCCTGGATGACTTTACGTGTCCCGATCTCAGCCGCTTCATGGAACGGGATCGGCTCTTCATACCACGGCGTGTTGATCATCCTCGGGCCATTCTCATCTTCATATCCCTTGGCACCAGGCACGGTATACCCCACACAGTCTACCAATCTTATATTCACTTCAAGGCCCTCGTCCACATGCACGGAAATGGCCTGATTCGGTACAAATTTCGGCTCTGTCGTCATGATGGTCCTTCCGGCAGCGCTCTGAGGCAGTTCATCCTGTGCCCTGGCCCGCTCGGATTCACTTGCAATATTGGGTAGGACCACCAGTTCCATGAATTTCTTAATGAACGTCGACTTCCCGGTCCTCACAGCCCCTACAACCCCCAGGTAAATATCCCCACCCGTTCTTTCGGCAATGTCTTTAAATAGATCGACTCTTTCCAAGAGACTCCCTCCTATCTTCTATTCCAAGGATCGAATTCATCCGCTTATGCTGTCTCTCACAGTAGGTTTGATGTTGTCCTAATGTCTTAAGACTATTAATATGCACCTTTTACCCCCTTATGAATGATTTCAGAAATTTATTATGTCTTGGCATTTATGATCCTTCATACAGAGAAGGGAATAAAAAATGTCATAATAAAAAACCCTTCTCCTACACTATATTTTGCAGAAGAAGGGTTATGCCTATTTTGTCATGAAGACCGGTTCATTCTTATCATCAATCGTATATGGGAGTGAGTAGGCAGGGACGAATAGAGAATCGTCGGTCAATAGCCTGCGGATGTCCTCCCCTTCCTTCACATCGTTTCGATCTTTCACCTTATCGTACAGATCCATCGAGTAGTCTACGAAGATCTCTCCGTCTCCGTTGATGACAAGAGGGAGATTATGATTCGTGTATGGACTTTGTACATATACTTCATCATCATATCCAAGTTCTTTATAGTTGAGCTTGTATACATTTTCCGCCACCTGCTTTTCAAAAGGAGGATAATCCTGAGCCTGGATACGGATATTCACTTCCCTGATCCTTTCAGCCATCCGGAGATCAAAGATCTTCACTTCGGGATCCTCTTCTGCATCGATGATGACATATTGGAATATTCCACCGCTCTCAAATGCATTACCCGGTACTTCATTGAGATACTGAGGAACGAGCTTTTTGAAATCCAGGGGATATTTCTGATAGATGGGGGTGTCTTCTTCCTTTGTTTTGATCGGAAGAAGCCCGCCCGTGTCTTTCTGATATGTATCGACGGCTTCTTGAACCGATTTTACCTGGGCATCATAAGGAATTTTGTTCTGGCTTTTATTTTCTTCCGGATACAAGCATCCCGATAGGAGGCTCATGGTGATGACCAGAAGCAAGGCTAGTACTCCGTTCTTATTCAATCATAATCGTCCTTTCACAGTGGAGCTGTTCAACCCGCCGTTTTTACACGGCACCTATGGACAGGATTGAAGCGCTTTAATTTGACGGTCCGCTCAATACGATATAGAGCATTGTGAGCCCTCCGGCTATCATCATGATATAGGCCGCAAAGGCAGTGACGAATTTCAATATCTTTTGCTTGATTTTATAACGGCTGAAGTAAATGGTCATGATTGCAAAAAACATAAATCCCATCGATGCGAATGAAATCCACATCTTCATCATTGATGTCATGATGTATCCCCTCCCATTTATCGAATTGTATTATAACATAAGAATTTCCGAAAAAAACAAAAAATCTGAATCTGAAACAAAGTTTCCATCATTATGTGATGCAGCTCATTCATTTCCAACATGTCGCAAAAAAAAACAGCCGATAATATCCAGGGAACCCCCCATCATTACCGGCTGAACAGCTTGAGACCTACCCATCCATAAGCAAAGCTGTATATATTCAAGACAGTGTATGCACATTTGTTGGTTGCGTATCCTCTAAATGCCCATGGATGGCTGTTTTTTTAATCCGTCAGACGTTCTCCGAGGATATTGACGAGATCTTCCATCTCGTTCGTCTTGACCCTTGCCATGAGATGGTCGACCGCTTCCTTCGCCTTTACCTCATTGAATAGGACATCATAAAGAACATTCGTGATCGGCATCTTCACGTCATACTTTTCGGCTAGCTGATGGGCAGCCTTCGTCGTACGGACGCCTTCCACCACCATCCCCATGTTTTCCAGGACTTCATCGAGATTCTTGCCTTGACCGAGAAGATTTCCGGCTCTCCAGTTCCTGGAGTGGACGCTTGTACACGTGACGATCAGATCTCCGATACCCGTAAGGCCAGAGAACGTCAGGGGATTGGCACCCATTTTCGTACCCAGTCGTGCGATTTCTGCGAGCCCCCTCGTAATGAGCGCTGCTTTCGCATTATCACCGTAACCAAGGCCGTCCGTGATCCCGGCAGCAAGGGCGATGATGTTTTTCAGGGCCCCGCCGATTTCAACACCAAGAAGATCAGGATTTGTATATACCCTGAAGTTCTTGTTCATGAAAAGATCTTGCACTTCTTCTGCAGCCTTCATATTCTTCGAGGAGACCGTGACCGTCGTCGGATGGCGCAAGCTTACTTCTTCGGCATGACTCGGTCCTGAAAGGACAACGATCGCCTCCCTGTTCACTTCATCCATTTCTTCTTCGATGATTTCAGAGATCGTCATGAGTGAATCGGGTTCGATCCCTTTACTCACATGAACAACCGTCAACGGGCCAGCCTGCTCCTCCTGAATCCGTCCGAGCACCCCGCGGATCGCTTTTGTAGGGACCGCAAGGATGATCGTGTCCACCCCTTGAAGGGCTTCTGCCAAATCGTGATAGCCGCGGATCGTTTCAGGTAGTTTAATATCTTTCAGATATTTCCCGTTCGTATGATGACGATTGATTTCGTCGATCTGTTCTTGTTTATGTCCCCATAGGCGGACCGGTACGTCGTTATCGGCGAGGACCATGGCCAGGGCAGAACCCCAGCTCCCCGCGCCGATCACGGCAACTTCTTTAGAATGTTTCACTGCCTACACCTGCCTCATTATTTTCTTGCTCTTGCAATGATACGAATAGGAGTTCCTTCAAATCCAAATGCATCCCTGATCCGGTTTTCCAGGAAACGTTCGTAAGAGAAATGCATCAATTCAGGATCATTGACGAATACAACGAATGTAGGAGGCTTGACGGCCACCTGTGTCGCATAGTAGATCCTCAGACGCTTCCCATTGTCAGTAGGGGTCGGATTCATCGCGACAGCATCCATGACCACTTCATTGAGCACGCTGGATTGAACGCGCATGGAGTGGTTTTCGCTGGCTACGTTGATCATCGGCAGAAGCGTATGGATACGCTTCTTGGTAAGGGCCGATAAGAAAACGATTGGTGCGTAGTCAAGGAACTGGAAGTGATCCCTGATGTTCTTCTCCCACTTGTTCATGGTCTTTTCATCTTTCTCAACCGCATCCCATTTATTGACGACAATGATGACGGCACGGCCGGCATCATGGGCATAGCCCGCGATCTTCTTATCCTGTTCGATGATGCCTTCGTCGCCATCGATGACGACCAGGACGACATCAGATCGTTCAATCGCTCTCAAGGCACGAAGGACGCTGTATTTCTCCGTCGTTTCATAGACCTTCCCTTTTTTCCTCATACCCGCAGTATCGATGATGACATAGTCCTGACCATCGTAGGAATAAGAGGAATCGACTGCATCCCTGGTCGTTCCGGCCATATTGCTCACAATGACCCGGTCTTCTCCAAGAAGGGCGTTCACAAGGGATGATTTACCGACGTTCGGACGGCCGATCAATGAGAACTTGATCACTTCATCATCATAATCCTCTTCCTCTTCCTGCTTGAAATGCTTCACCACATCATCCAGAAGATCACCCAGGCCCAGACCATGCGATCCTGAAATCGGATAAGGCTCCCCGAACCCAAGGGAATAAAAATCATAGACCAATTCCCTCATTTCTGGGTTATCTACCTTATTTACCCCAAGAACGACCGGTTTACTCGACCGGTAAAGGATCTTTGCCACCACTTCGTCTGCAGCTGTCACTCCTTCTCTTCCATTTGCCAGGAAGATGATGACATCGGCTTCATCAATGGCGATTTCAGCCTGCTGCCTGATTTGATCTAAAAAAGGCTCGTCCCCGATCTCGATCCCGCCCGTATCGATCATATTGAATTCATGAGTCAGCCACTCTGCAGAACTATAGATCCGGTCCCTCGTCACACCAGGTACGTCTTCGACGATTGAGATCCGTTCACCGACGATGCGGTTGAAGATCGTCGATTTCCCGACATTCGGACGTCCGACGATGGCTACTACTGGCTTTGTCATATTGTTCACCCTTTCTATCTATCGCTTCCGTTTCATTAATTCGCGTTTATGTAGAGAAGGACTGGCCCTTCACTGGGTCAGTCCCCTTAACTTAAGTATTTTAACAATAAAAGATGAAACTAGCAATTAGTGTTTTACAATAATGAATAAGCCTTCGTCCAACTCATGGGCAATTCCATCAAGGATGGCTTCCAGGTTATTGCACACTTTCTGCAGTTCTTCAATGGTTTTACAGTGAAAGACCGCTGTTCCTGAAGGCACTCTTTCAGGCGATGTGGTAACTGCTGCCAGGATGAATTTTTGTATGACCGTGCTCATTTATGGGCCTCCTTGTTCGCCTTGGATTCAGAGGGCATCCTGATGGCATTTTCAAGCGTCGGGACCTGACCGAGTATGGAGATTGCCATATCGACATCCTTTTTCTGAGGTAGCACGAAGATTCCCACGCGACCATCATCGAGATCCCGCTTTGCCAGCGGTGTAAGGGCAGGCGTACCTGAATCTTTGTAGATCCCGAGCGACGTGGAGATATCATGGAGGATCGCCTGTCGTTGACCAAGGTTCGCCAGTGTCGAACTGGCATCGAAGGTTTTGGGGGCGAGAATGAAGCCCATCCCGTACTTCATGATCTCCTCCTGTCTTGCAGGAAGTCCGATATTCATGATGTAGATATTATCGACATATAAGCCGGGGCCATCAAAATGAGGCTTGATAAACTCAATATCCACAATGTCCTTAAGCTTCCCACCAGCCATCAGCAGATGGGACACAAACATACAGACCAGACTGACGACAAGGGCGATATAAAAATTGAACACAATGAAAGTCAAGGTCGCGATCAATGAAGTGAAGATCACCAGATAATTACGGCTTTCAAAAGCAACCGCAATCCCTTCTATATAGGTGGCGCCACGTGGTACAAGCTCATAGGCATCCAGTTCCGTGAGTGTCGTCCTCTCCATATTACGGACGTCCCTGAACTGTGAAGCCGCCACCGTCAGGAAGGTGATGGCCGTGAAGTTCTCTTCCATCAGGGCAGGGATCGCGATGGCCCCAAGACCGGATGCAATGAATCCAAGTGCAATGTGGATGATCTTGCCGTGAAGATACGTCGGATATTGCCGGTAGTCCGTTCGCAGCATATAGATTCGTGTCAGGGTCCCTGCCACTACCCCGAAGATCACCGGAAAAACATAGTCATTCATAAGTGATGTGCATCCCCCTTGTTTTCCTGAAGTTTCGCATTAAATAATCGATTTATAAACAGAAGCCCATCAATCCCGACCAGGATAAGAAACGATACGGCAGCTGCGTCCATGTACTTGTGCTCACCGATCGTATGGCCAAAACCGATGGTCGTCAGAATCATTCCGATGAATACCTGCCCCAAGGCACCTCCAAGAAGGACAGATGCATACCTCACATTCCTTGAAGCAACGTCGCTGTAAAAGAGGAACCCCATTACAATCAGGACCGATACATCAAGAATGAAGGGATCTACGATCACGAGGACTGGGTCATAGATCGATACGAGCTTCACACCTGTCAGGCACATGGCCGTTGAGATCAAGCTGATGAAAAGGTACAATTTTTTACGCAGCGGCAACTCTCTTATGGTCCACAGGGCCAGTAATACAATCAGTACCAAGGGAACGGTGACTCGGTAGTGACCCATTCCGAATTCATATGGAAAGGAAGCAACCAGGACCAACGTGCAAAAGGAAATCCAAAAGCGGACCCGTCCCTTCTTCATCAGAAACGTACTGTAAACCCAGACTCCCCATAATATCCACAAATAAAATATACCTTCCATGACGTTCACTCTCCCTTACTATCTACATTATGGAAAATATTTATGTATCCCATTCATGTATGAGAAAAATCATCACTGAAAAAATAAAGGAAGGGGGTGAGAGACAGATGGGAAAAGATCGCCAGGAAAAGAAACTGAAACAGAGTAAGCGAGTGGAATCAGATCGTGACCAGGGGCTTCATTACAAAGGTGCTACAAGCATGGAAAGCCCTGATGAAAGCCGAAAGCATAGGTGATCCACCTGCTCAGAGATACGTTGGGGTTCAAGCAGACTTGAATCCATTTATCACATAAAAAAGAACGGATCCCGTCGGATCCGTTCTTTTCTTTATATTCCCCTTCTGCTGAAACGTTCTGGTTCAAGGCCACGTACCATCAGCCAGTGGTACACATGCCCTGTAAGGATGAGGGGCGTCTGATGGAGATCTTCAAGCGTCTCACAGCCCAAAGCGCTCATAAGATAGCGTATATCCGTATGGATCTCATTGACTTCCTTGATGGTAGCTTGAAGTCCATCGCCCAATAGTTTACCAAGAAGTACACCTGCCATACCGGCAGCCGATGCCCCGAGACTGATCGACTTGACGATATCCAGACTATTCATGATACCACCTGAGGAAATGATCGGCAGGTCTGTGGCCTGATGGGCTTCTGCAATGGAAATGGCCGTCGGAATGCCCCAATCATCAAAGAAATGAAGCATCCTTTCACGACGTTGATTTTCAATCCTTGAGAAGTTGGTACCTCCGAAGCCACCGATGTCGATTCCGGCTATCTTCGTTCGGGAAAGGGCCTGTGCCGCTTCCCTACTGATTCCGAAGCCGGTTTCTTTCACTATGACAGGTACAGACAGGCCTTCTGCAATCAATCCGATTCGCTCCAGTGCTCCTTTGAAGTCACGATCCCCTTCAGGCATGGTCAGTTCCTGGATGACATTCAGATGGATTTGAAGGGCATCAGCACGGATCATCTCCACGGCGTCCTGTGCCTGCTGAACCGTAGCCTCACTGCCCAGGTTCCCAAGTACGATCCCCTCAGGATTATATTTCCGTACGATTTCATATGTGGATCTTTCTGACGTGTCCTTCAGTGCGGACATCTGTGACCCCACGGCTATGGCCATACCTGTTTCCCTGGCAAGAACCGAGAGATCCTCATTGATCTTGGATGTTTGTTCCCCGCCACCACCGGTCATAGCATTAATGAAAATCGGCGAACTCCACTCAAGTCCGCCGATTTTTGTGTGAAGATCAATATCTTCAAGTGCTATATTCGGTAAGCTTTGGTGAACAAAAGCTACTTCATCAAAACCGGTCTTTCGAAGCTGACCTGTTGATAAAGCATGTTTAATATGATCCTGTTTTCGTTGAGCTCTTGTCACACGCATCACCATTTTGTATTTTATCGTAAAGCAATCCCCCGCCATAACCGGCAAGGGGATTGTAATCAAACCTGCTTTTATTTCAAATCTTTCAGTTTATCACCGATCATTTCACCGAGCTGGAACCCTGTGCTTTCTTCCGGCATTTCATAATCGGTTACTTCCGCTTCTTTTTCTTCAAGCGCCTTGATGCTCAATGAAAGGCGTTGATCTGCTTCATTCACATCAAGGACCTTCACTTTCACATCCTGGTTCTCCTGAAGGACTTCATGCGGTGTACCGATATGCTTGTGAGAAATCTGGGAAATATGCACAAGTCCTTCTACGCCGGGGAAAACCTCGACGAATGCGCCATAAGAAACGAGGCGTTTCACGACCCCTTCAAGGACGGTTCCTTTTGGTGCTTTGCTTGCGATCTCACTCCAAGGTCCAGGTAGAGTCTCCTTGATGGATAAGGAGATCCGTTCGTTGTCACGGTCCACGCTTAGTACCTTGACCGTTACTTTCTGACCTTCTGTCACTACGTCTGACGGTTTCTCAACATGTTCGTGGGAAAGCTGAGAAATATGGACAAGTCCGTCCACACCACCGATATCGACGAAAGCTCCGAAATCAGTGATTCTTTGTACGGTTCCTTCAAGGACGGAACCGGATTCGATGTCGACGAGAAGCTGCTTCTTCTGCTCTTGCTTCTCCGCTTCGACCACTGCGCGGTGGGAAAGGATCAAGCGATTTTTCTCCTGGTCCAATTCCACGATCTTGAACGTAAGAGTCTTATTCTTGTAATCTGCGAAATCCTCAACATAGTGATCTTCGACAAGTGAAGCTGGCACGAAACCGCGTACGCCGAGATCGACAACAAGACCACCCTTGACGACGTCTTTGACTTCCGCTTCAAAGATCTCCCCTTGTTCAAAGCGGTCTTTCATATCTTCCCATGCTTTTTCAGCATCAACTTTGCGTTTGGACAGGACTAAGAGCTCCTCTTCCACTTTCGTCACGATTAGCTCAAGTACATCCCCTTCACTGACTACATCGGATGCTGTTTCAATATGAAGGCTTGAGAGTTCACTGATTGGAATGATGCCATCCACCTTGCTATCCTGGACATCCACTAGGACCTGTTTCTCTTCGACCTTAGTGACGGTACCTTGAACTCTTTCACCAATCTCGAGATTTTTCACTTCGATTCCATTCATGTCTTCCATTATGTACTCCTCCTTAATCCATGACTGCAAAAAATTTGAACTTCTCGCATGCATTTTAAATATTCTTTCTATTAACTTCTAATAAATAGTCCTTTTTGTCAAGCAAGAAAGCTTATATTAATGATGGTTCTTCATTAAATCGGAGATATGACCCATGATGATGTCAGTCGTTTGCTCGGCGTTCATCTTTTGCCCCCTGATCGGATCCATATCGATCGGCGGACCGAAGACGACCCTGAGCTTCCGGAATGGTTTGTATGGACCAATGATGGCACACGGTACGACATGAGCGTCTGAGCGTAGTGCAAAGAATCCCGCTCCTGCCAATCCCTTTCCGATTTCTCCTGTTTTACTTCTAGTACCCTCTGGGAACAGACCTAAAACCTCTCCCTCTTTCAAAACCTTCAGACCCTTCCTCAATGCCTCCCGGTCGCTCATCCCCCTCCGTACGGGGAAAGCGTGGATACCCGGAAGGATCTTCCCGAGGATCGGTACATTGAAGAGCTCCTCTTTGGCCATAAACGACACGGGTCTTGGGGCTGCGACTCCGACGACCGGGGGATCCAGGTTGTCGATGTGATTCGAGCAAAGGAGGACGCCCCCTTCTTTAGGGAAGTGTTCAAGACCCTCCACCTGAATGCGGTACAACGGAGAAAGGATGGACTTCACAAGGCCTCTTGCAAAGGAATAAAGATTCACATCAACCGATCCTTTCCACTTGTTTCATGATTTCCTGCACCACTTCATTGATTGAAAGGGAGGTTGTATCGATTTCGATGGCATCCTCTGCCTTTTTCAGCGGTGCAACTTCCCTCTCGGAATCGATTTTATCCCGAAGGGCGATCTCTTCCTTCAACTTTTCAAGGTCGGAGGGAAAACCTTTTCTCAAATTCTCAGAATGACGACGCTCCGCCCGCTCCTCCACGCTCGCAAGCAGGAAGATCTTCACTTCAGCATCTGGTATCACATGGGTTCCGATATCGCGGCCGTCCATGACGACGCCGCCTTCCCTTGCAAGCTGCTGCTGCCTGCTGACCATTTCTTCACGGACCTTGGAGTGCACAGCAACATGTGAGACCGAATTCGTTACGTTTGCCTGCCTGATCTCATCCGTTACATCCGTTCCGTCTACGAGGACGATCTGTCCGCCATCTGTAGGCTGCAACTCGATGACCGTAGCATCCAATACCTCTTTAAGGGCATCCTCATCTGTCAAAGCGACACCTTTATTCAATGCTTTATATGTCAGGGACCTGTACATGGCACCTGTATCGATATAAAGATAAGACAATCTTCCCGCCACGATCTTTGCGACGGTGCTTTTTCCTGCCGCTGCAGGACCATCAATAGCTATTCTCAAATTCATTTTCATCCACCTGCTTACATTCCTAATAAATTTCTTATCCATTTTAACATAAATCATCGGGGGCGCATCAGGAAAGTTTTCCATTCAGGGGTTCGGGCTAAGAGGGGGGAACACCAAGGAAGGAAGGAGGAGAGGAAGGGCTTTACGCCCCTATCTGCCTGGATTCTTGATTGTTTCGAGTATTTCGCTGTATGTCAGTTTTTCCACTCCTTCATAAAATGTGATCTTCCGAAGGGACGGAATGGGATCATAGTGGATGAGCCACTGGGCGGCAAAGAGCAGGATCAGATGCATGATCATCAGTTTGAGGAGGATTCGTTCGACGGCTTTCATTCCATCACCTTTTCCATTTGATTAGAAAAAGTATGCACCATCCATTAGATATTATTCATGCAAACCCTTTTTTTCTGTGATCTAGCTGTTTTTCAAAACAGAATCGCATGATGTGGCGCTTATGGGCTTCATCCGGTGCAATGAATTCAATGCTTGCAAGTTTTCTCCTGTCTTTTTCCCATATTCGACTGACCCTTCCCTTCAGCTCAAGGTACTGGTTGGCCTTTTGCAAAGGGAGGACAAGGAATAGCTCTACTTCTTCCTCTTCCCGGATCCCTGCATCCTCTTTCAGGATGAGAGCGCATCCCCCTGCACTGATGTCTTCCGTAACCGTGACAATCTGATTCCCCTCCGTCTTCAGACTGATGTCGACCGGTGCTTCGATCCGGACGAAATGCCGCCTCTGGATCCGTTGAAACTCTTCCTCTGATGGACGCTCCAGCTCGATCAAAGGAATTTCCGCCATCCTTCTCCCCACCACATCCGTCTTACATTCCAACACCGTCTGGTCCTTCAGGACAAAACTCACCTTCAGGCGCGTTCCGTTGATAAGGAAAATGGATTTCCCCGTTTTCTGATGGATTGGATAATCAATCAGGACCTTATCATCTTCCAGTTCGCACACCCTGCATTTATACGTCCCTTCTACTCCGTCCTGCTCCAACTGCAGAGTCATCCCAACTTCAAACACAGTTCTTTCCTCCTATCCTTTTATACCTACTTTCATTATGCCATTCCTTTCTTTTGTTTTCCATAATTTTTCATCTATACAAGAAAAAACGGGCCATTTAGCCCGTTTCCTGCTTAATAAAGCTGTTCTGTACTTTTCATACGCTCGACTTTTTCTTCCTGACCGTTCTGTGCGTTGATGAAGATCCTGAAGGTGTCCTTTCCCATCATTCCTAGGAATTCATAGCAGAGCACCTCTTCATTCAGATCATTGACGATGACTGCCTGTCTCTCTTCCATCACTTTCAGATTCGGACTGGTGTATCCCTTTGCCTTCTCAATCGAAATGGTCGGCTCAGCCGTTTCTCGGTCATGATGATTCCTCAGGTATTCGTCTGCAGCAAATCCGACGATCTGACCGTTGTCAAGGGCCACCTTCACTTTGATTGAATCAGGATAGATCCTTACCCCATCAATCGTCTTCACGAAGGTGAAGACACCGATATTATTGTACTGAGCGCTTTCAAACAGCTCCAACTGCTCGAAATCATTATCGTTCAGGAACTTTGAAGCATTGCGTGAGGCCTCATTCAAGGAGATGACGGCATCCTTCACATTGCGGTTATTGATATACCAGATAGGATAGCCGCCTTTTTTCGTAACATCCATACTGGCATCCGTCCCACCATTGCCGATGGAAACGGAATAAAATTCAAACTCTGAGCCCTTCCCGCTTTTTTCGACCCTTGCATCCTTCGATTCACCGATACCCGAATACTTTCTCAAGAGGGCGACCGCTTGATCCTTCGTAATGTTTTTCCCTTTGAGCTTCTTGAAATTATTTTCTTTTTTCTGATTGTTTACGAACGTCGTTGTCCCGACATTTGCTTCTGTATAGCCCGTTACATTTTTTTCAACGGTCTTGAATCCGTCGATAATGGTATTATCGGCTTGCTCTTTTCCACTGGCTAGGGCCATTTCAACATCCATCCAACGGAGGTTATTCTTCATGACCAGATTTTGTACGGTTCGAAGTTCATCCTGGATTTCCGCACTTTGTTCATACAATTTTTCGAGTGATTTGTATTCTTCATCTGTCAACGGGTTCTTATCGAGGTCACGTACGGCCGTGCGATAGCTGAAGTCACCGATCTGGCTCAGGAATTCCTCCGTTTTGTTGAACGGCAGGAGCGATAGGGGCAGCTGCCCCACATCGCTGTGCGCCTGTGAAGTCAGCCTCCACACATCCGCCAAGGCCGGTGACAGAGACTTCCTTGAATTCATGGCGAGCGTGGCGCCGATTCCGTCATGCAGCATGTCCATCTGGTAAGTCAACTCATGGAAGGCTCGCTGATAATTATTCTCTGCGTTGATGAGTATCGCATTCTTCTCCTGGTGCTCCTGATACCCCCAGAAGGCCGTTCCTGCCACGCCTATGACTAATACTGCAATGATTATTCCTCGTATCATCTTGGATCACCCCTTAATTACAGAATATATGCTTCCCGATTTTCTTGATCTGTGGTCTGGTCCAAATCCATTTACTTGTGGCCGTCTCCGGATTGAAATAGTAGAGGGCACTCGACGAAGGATCCCATCCATTTATGGCATCCATAACTGCTTCCTTGGCCCTCTCATTCGGTGTGAGCCAGATCTGACCATCCGCTACGGCTGTGAATGCACCTGGTTCGAAGATGACTCCTGCCGCTGTGTTCGGGAAGGAAGCGCTGTCGATCCGGTTCAATATGACGGCAGCCACAGCCACCTGACCTTCATACGGCTCTCCCCTGGCCTCACCGTAGACAGCGTTGGCCATGAGTTGGATATCATTCTGGGAATAGCCGCTCGGTGCATTGACGGCCGATGGTTTTGCCCCGGATGATCCTTTATTGGCGTCCGTTTTCCCGGTGCTCTGCTTGCTTTGGGCGGTGCCCCCATAGTAGGTGAACTTGTTTCCTTTATTGATCTGATCATGCACATACTGTTTATCGAACTTTGAAGCTTTGGTTAACTTATCTTTCGTCGTTTTGCCTGCGAGACCATCAATGGGCAGTCCGTATTCGTACTGAAAATTACGCAGGGCCCAATAGGTTCCCCACCCGAATACCCCGTCAATCTTCCCGTTATAGAACCCTATATATTGAAGTCTCGCCTGAAGCTCGATGACATCATCACCGGTGGCCCCCTGCTGGATGACCTGCCCTGTGAACGCATCTGTTTCCGATGCTTCGGACGATATCATAACAAGGATGCAGACCAGTACTGCAGCGCCAACTTTCCAAATTCTCTTCATCATGCGTACCCTCCATATTCTCATTTCACATTTTCAGTAGTTTTTGTAGAGGCATCCATTTTATGCAAAGCTCTTTGCTCAAATATGCAGTCATCCAACACTGATCTGCATGAAATAAAAAAAACACTCAGCCTGAGTGTCTTACGGGATCCTTGATCATTTTTGATTTATAGTGGTGTTCTGATAGCCTGTGAGCTTGTTTTACCTTTTTCAATCCTAGCCACCAAAGGAAGAACATGAAGGGAATCATAAAATACACCCAGTTTTTTTCTGAAAGGAAGATATAATTGTAGGTACCATGCAGGATGATGGGCAGGGAGATCGACATGATCATCCACTTCACCTTCCCCTCTTCCGGGGAGAACTTTGCTTTTCCAAGGTAATACCCCATCAGGACACCGAATAATGCATGACTTGATACAGGAAGGAGTGCACGTCCGAATGCGTACTCCACTCCGTTCGCTACGAGGTAAAGGATATTTTCCACTGTCGCGAATCCCAGGGAAACACTTGCTCCGTAAATGATACCGTCATA
Organism: Rossellomorea marisflavi; assembly: GCF_001274775.1. Classification (GTDB taxonomy): domain Bacteria; phylum Bacillota; class Bacilli; order Bacillales; family Bacillaceae_B; genus Rossellomorea; species Rossellomorea marisflavi. The sequence goes on along the minus strand of NZ_LGUE01000001.1, from coordinate 621,617 downwards.
AGGTTCGTCGAAATGTACATGCTGATAAATGACGACGATGAGGATGAACCATTTAAAAAACTCCTCCAGGAATCCTGAGGAAAGATAGGCGGTGGAGAAGTTCGAAGTGACAAACCCTTCGACATCCAGTACGTATTGGAGGAACATGATTGGAAAGGTGATGATCACACCAAATAAAAAGGCCTTGAACACCAGCGCCACAGGTTCTGCATCGTATTCATCGCGTAGGTAAAAATAACTCAGCAGCGCCAAGCCAGGTGCTATGCCTGCTGATAAGATCACCAGCATAAAAAGTCCTCTTTTCTTTCCGTTTCCTTCATCGTATCATGTTAAACTAGGAATGAAAATAGTATCTTATCGACTGGAGGAGAAATCCATGAAAAAGAAAATCATCGTCATCCACACGGGGGGAACCATCTCCATGATGGAGGATGCAGAGACCGGTGCCGTAAGTCCAGGCAAGGAGAATCCTCTTTCTGTCCAGACATCCATCGTATCCGACCTTGCCGATCTACACGTGATCGAGGCATTCCATCTTCCTTCTCCCCATATCACACCAGTACATATGGAAAAGATCAAGAGGCTGATCGAGGATTCATATAAAGAAGAGCCCTTCCATGGGGTGGTCATCACGCATGGAACGGATACATTGGAAGAAACGGCCTACTTCCTGGATCTCACACTATCACTGCCGATCGCAGTCGTTGTGACAGGTGCCATGCGATCAAGCAATGAAATCGGAGCGGACGGTCTCTACAACCTCATATCATCGGTTCGCGTCGCGGCCGATGATAAGTCCATCTCCAAAGGGGTCCTCGTCGTTCTGAATGACGAGATCCACTCTGCCAAAAACGTAACCAAAACCCACACAAGTAATGTATCGACCTTCCAGAGTCCTCAATACGGACCGATCGGGATCGTCACCAAGCAGGGCATCCTGTATCATCACCAGCCCACTTCAAACGAGCATTATCATGTGTGTGACGTCTCCAAAAAGGTGACATTGATCAAAGCTTATGCAGGAATGGACTCCGATCTGCTGAAAGCGATCAAGGAGCTAAGCTACGAAGGAGTCGTCATTGAGGCACTCGGACAAGGTAATCTTCCACCTGGTGCACTCGAAGGAATTAATGAACTTATTGCCGCCAACATACCGGTGGTGCTGGTATCCAGATGCTTCAACGGAATTGCTCAGGATGTGTACGGTTACGCAGGCGGGGGCAAGGAACTGAAGGAAAAAGGGGTCATATTCTCCAACGGCCTCAACGGACAGAAAGCGCGGATCAAGCTAATGGTGGCCCTGTCCCAGACAAGCGATATGAATGAGCTTGAATTGATTTTCAAACAATAAAAGAGGCTCGGACAACTTGTTTTAGTCATAGTAAAACCCGAATTCATTTGCCTGATATCAGGAGTATGAATTCGGGTTTTCAATTTGCTTCATGAACATGACTATTTCATCATTTCCAGCGGTCGATCCGAGTACAAGACGCAATTTCCAGCGGTGCCGTGAGACCCCAAGAACTCAGGGATTACCCATTGTAAGTGAAGTCTTGCACGGAGATCATGATTTATTCGGACAGTGTTCGCCACTCCATGGTCCCTGTTAAGTTTTGTCCCGACCTTTTTATCTTTCCTTCCCGGCGATATTCTCTGCGATCAGTCCTCCATGATGCCTGCCGTTTTCAATGAAGATTTCATTGGCATTATTACCGGCCGCGATGACACCTGCAATATAGATGTTGTCAACATTCGTTTCCATCGTCTCTTCGTTGATCAAAGGCCTTCCGGATTCAGGATCAAGCTCAATTCCCATCTTGGTAAGAAAACTGTGATCAGGGTGATAGCCCGTCATGGCGAATACATAATCATTTGTAACGGAGAAGGTTTTTCCATCCCTGCTGTAGGTGACGGTTTCATCCGTGATTTCTTCCACGCATGCATCGAATTCCATCTTGATTTCACCGTTTCGTACGAGGGCATCGAAATTAGGAAGGATCCACGGTTTCACACTCTTCGAGTACTCACTGCCCCTGTAGATGACCGTGACCCTTGCTCCTGCCTTATTCAATTCAAGTGCTGCATCGACAGCCGAATTTTTCCCGCCGATCACAACCACATCCGTGTCAAAGAAGGGATGGGCTTCCTTGAAGTAATGGTATACTTTATCCAATTCTTCTCCAGGTATCCCCATATAGTTGGGGTGATCATAATAACCCGTGGCAATGACGATATAGTTACACTCATATTGGTCTTTTGTGGTAGAGACAATGAAGGTGTCACCCCTTTTCTCCACCTTCTCCACTGTTTCAAAGCGATTGATCCTCAGATCCTTCCTTTTCGCCACCTCACGATAATAAACAAGCGCCTGATTCCTGCGCGGTTTATGCTCTTCAATGACAAACGGAACGTCCCCGATCTCGAGCTTCTCGCTGGAGGAGAAGAATGTCTGATGTGTCGGGTAATGATAGATGGCGTTCACGATATTTCCCTTTTCAATGATTAAAGGATTCAATCCTTGTTCTCTCAATCGGATGGAAGCCGATAATCCACACGGCCCCCCACCGACGATGATGCAATCTTCTTTTTTCAACTGTGACACTCCTTCAAATACAACGGATCTTTTTCTCGTTTGGTCTTACACATATTATGTAATACTTTTAAAAGGAGGTCAAAGAATCATGACCCCCAACTCTTCCCTTTGTCCTTTCCACCCAAGCGAAAAAGGCCGCCCTTATCGGACGACCTCATTGAGTTTCTTAAATCCAGCCCCTGAACCGACACGCTTCCGCCATTTTACGGACGCCGACCATGTAGGCAGCGAGCCTCATGTCGACGCGCCTCGTTTGGGCGGTATCGTAGACATTTTGGAACGAATTCACAAGGATCTTCTCTAACTTCTCTTCTACTTCTTCTTCGGTCCAGTAGTAGCCTTGATTGTTTTGAACCCACTCGAAATACGAGACTGTCACTCCACCCGACGATGCCAGTACATCCGGGACAAGGAGGATGCCGCGTTCCGTCAGGATCTTTGTGGCTTCAAGGGTCGTTGGTCCATTGGCAGCTTCCACCACGATCCCTGCCCTGATATTATGGGCATTCTCTTCTGTAATCTGATTTTCAATGGCAGCCGGGACGAGGATATCGCAATCGAGCTCTAAGAGCTCTTCATTAGAGATCGTGTCGTTGAACAGCTTGGTGACGGTCCCAAAGCTGTCCCTCCTGTCGAGCAGGTAGTCGATATCAAGACCGTTCTCATCGTGTAATCCACCATACGCATCAGAGATCCCGATGATCTTCGCTCCTGCATCATGCATGAATTTAGCCAGGAAGCTCCCTGCGTTCCCGAAGCCCTGGACCACTACACGCGCCCCTTCCAGGTCAATTCCTTTTTTCTTGGCTGCTTCCCGTATGCAGATCGTCACCCCTTTGGCAGTCGCCGTCTCCCTACCATGGGAGCCCCCCAGGACCAATGGTTTTCCCGTAATGAACCCTGGGGAATTATATTCATCGATGCGGCTGTACTCATCCATCATCCAGGCCATGATTTGTGAGTTAGTAAATACATCAGGAGCCGGTATGTCCTTTGCGGGACCGACGATTTGACTGATGGCCCTGACGTATCCTCTGCTCAGACGCTCCAATTCACGGAAGCTCATATCCCTTGGATCACAAATGATACCACCTTTTCCTCCACCGTAAGGCAGATCTACGATGCCGCATTTCAGGCTCATCCAGATTGAAAGGGCTTTTACTTCCTTCTCCGTAACGTTCGGGTGGAAACGGATACCCCCCTTGGTCGGCCCGACCGCATCATTGTGTTGCGCCCGGTATCCTGTGAACACCTTCACTTTCCCGTCGTCCATCCGCACCGGAATCTTCACCGTCAACATACGGACAGGTTCTTTAAGTAATTCGAATACTTCCTCGGGATACCCCAATTTATCCAATGCAAGATGAATAACCGTTTGCGTTGATTTCAATACATCATGCTGATGACTTTCTTTCCCCTTATCGGCTACCATTTTTATACTAAACCTCCCAGTATTCTACACTGTGATAAGACGTGTCGTCCGCTTTCATAGCATAGTATACACGTTTGATCCTCCTGTGCAAAGGCAGAAATGCAAAAAACGAATAAAAACTGTAATCGCTTTCATTTTTAATTTTTTCCTATCAAATTTTATCATTATTTCCTTTTCGCTTAGGCGACGGGACTGGCGCAACCCGCTTCTTACCTCATCGAACAAGCAAAAAAATCACCTTCATACGAAAGTGACCTGAACGTGCATCTATAGGGAGTTTGGGGCATCAAAAGAAACGAAGAAGCTCTCGGTCTGCATCTCTTTCGATGAGCATCCGTCCGTATTCCAGTAGAATATGCTTGGTCATGGACGATATCTCACCATATTCCTGTAAAATCGCTTCCAACAATGACCGTTCCTCCGGAGAAAGATCATCGATGAACAGATAGTAGCGGCCTTCATGAAAATACAAGCCTGTATTTCCATTGGACTGCTGCCACCAGTGGACGTCTGAAATCCGCTTGACTGCCGAGATGATATCCTCGATATCTTCCATGAAAACAAGGAGATGCCTCTCTCCAGCAGGAGCTTCCTCATGGATATCTTCCCAATCCGAATAATCCTCATCTGCTTCGAGGGTGAGGATCATGCAGACTTCTCTTTCATCGAAGGATTCAATTTCCACTGTGATTTCCATCTGGGCTTCGATCCCGAACTTCCATTGGACCTCTTCCAGCATATCTTCGAACAAATCATGCCACATATATGAATTTTTCCATTCTTCTTGTTCGAACAACCCTTTTTGCTCAAGTTCTTCGACTGTGATGGAAAATTTTATTTTGTTTTCGGATATTCGCTCCAGCTTCATCCTTTGTACCCCCTAAGTGTATGACGGTTTAACACATACTATGTTCAGGGGGTAAATCAGTGCATGGTACCTCTACAATTTGCTCTTTAGCCATGCTTCCCAATCACTCTTCTGCTGGCCGACGATATGATCTGCATATTCCGCTTTCTTATTACTCGTGAGATGATCGATGGCGAACCCTCCCATTCCGATCTCAAGGCCAGGACGAGTCTTGGTCAGGGACTCTACCAATTCCAGTAGAGCATCTACATTTTCCCTCATCGTGCAAGAGAAAAATAGGAACTTGGGCTGCACTTCATCCAATACTACTTCAATGTCATTTTCCTTGATGCTTGACCCAAGATAAATCACTTCGAACCCTTTCCTTCTCACATACAATGTGAAGATGAGGAGGCCGAGCTCATGCCACTCACCTGGTCCACATACGGCCACGACCTTAGGCAGGATGCCGTTGTGGGGGAATGAGTGCATGATGATCCCGATCCTCGACCTGAGGATGGAGGTGGCGAAATGTTCGTGCGCCGTCGTAATTTCTCCGTTCTCCCACATGTCACCGATCCTGACAAGCAGGCTACCGAGAATATCGATGACGACCTTGTCGATCGTATAGATTGAAAAAGATTGATTGATCAATTCATGAGCCTTCGTTTCGTCAAAGCTCAGTAATGCTTTTAATAAATCATCCGATATGCTTTCCGTCCTGTCCTTCTGTACAGGTGGTGAGAGTTCCTGATCCTCAAGCTCACTCTTGTCCAGAAGCGACACGGCCTGGCTGATCGTAAATCCTTGGTCCACCTTTTGTACAAGCCAGCGCAGGATGCTTACATGCTGTTCTGTATAGAGGCGATGCCCCGAATCATTCCTGATGGGCGCGATGATCTGATAGCGTCTTTCCCAAGCACGAAGAGTACCGGGTTGAACGCCTAAGATGGTTGATACTGCTTTTATATTATACTTGCCTTCTTGTTTTTTATCATTGCTCATATTAAATCCCCCATGTCCACTCTTCTCACTAGAAGTATAATCCAGAAATTCCGTTGTGTAAAATTTGTATAGGCTATGAATAACCTCTGTGTATAAGCGGGGGACTACTCCTTACCTGAACCGTGCCCGATTGTGATGATATGGGTCTCCGCTTTAGCGCCGAGCCTCAGGGGAAGCAGAGACGTACCATATCCTGCACTCGTCACCCTTGTGACTGCCTGCAGCCGGTCGACGCCGGACTTCGGATAAAGGCCCCATCCGAACAGCCTTATTTGTCCCCCATGGGTGTGGCCGCTGAGCATCAGGTCGACCCCGTCCGATGCTGTAAGCTCTGCACTCAAAGAAGGGTCATGGCTCAGCAGGATCTGGCATCTATCGGGATCGGTCCCTCTCATGGCATGGGGGAGGTCAGCCCTTTCAAGTGTTCCGTCATCTACCCCGATGAAGGTCACTGCACCGTAACCTGCGGTATCATTCACGATCTCCCGGACACCCTTTTTTTGAAACAGGGCCTTCAGCCGGTCCGGGTCCACTTCGTAATCATTATTCCCCCACACAAAAAAAATCGGTCCAATGGAAGATAATGCATCAAGATTCTGCCCCACCCTGGACAAGGGGACCCCTCCCTCGGTCAGGTCTCCAACGATGACGACTACGTCCGCTTTATCCTGCACTGCATGTATAATGTTTTCTGAAATCCTTCGTTTATGTATATCGGACAGGAAGAATATCTTCAGGGAAGGAGCATCTACCGGGTAAGAAGGGAATCGAAACGTGAGTTCCCTCACCCGATCGGCGAACGCCTCCTTCACCATGTACACTATGAGGGCAACCCCAACGATTAAAAGAATACTAATGATCCACATGACGTCCGCCCTCTCGTTTAAAATCTAAAGATATCATACCATACACGCATGAAATGGATATGAATATACAAGCATGCACCCAACCAATCCACGTTAATGCGAAGATGGACAGTAAATGGGCGAACATCAGAATATATCTCGGCTCCCTGTCCATGAGGGCTTGAAGTTCCACCTTGATTACCTTCCCTTGAAGAATGAAACCGGCAATAAAGAATGCAGAAGCCACAAAGAATCCGCCCGGGCTGAGGACGGCGCCCACGATGAGATCGGAGATTGTCTCACCCTTGTGAACAGGGAACAGACGGATGAAAGCACCTCCGAACAGGACCGATAGTACCAGTAACCGGATTTCACGCATAAAAAAACCTCCCATACATCAACGTATGAGAGGGGATGAATTTCATTCACATCATTCATCTTCGTGTATATCCAGGATCCTGAAGCCCGACTTCTCCAACTTGGAAATGAATTTGTTCATATTATCCTTTTTCTCGAGTTTTAGAACGATCCTCCGCAGGAGTTTATCCGTTTCATCGAACGTGACCAATGAGATGACAGATTCGGAATGTTGTTGGATGATATCCCCCAGACGGGCGATCCTTCCCTCGGTCTCGACTGAGGAGAAAGCGATCCTTATTCCCTTCGTATTCATGCCGAAAGCACTTTTGAAGTGATCCAGTACATCGAATCGTGTAATCAGACCGAGGAATTCCCTATCTTCACCAGCCACGGGAAGGATCGGAGCATCCTGAAGCAGGACCAACGCACTCTCAAACACATCCTTCTCCGTCACGTAGGTGCCTTGTTCCGATGCCACTTCACCTGCTTTCACTTCATTGAGGAACACGTCTTTTTCCATCCCCGACTCGAAATAATGCCGGTAGATGGAGAAACGGCTGATCGTTCCCGCGTATTTCCCATTCGACAGAACCGGTACACCGTCGATTTTATGATGTTCAAGGACATCCAGTACTTTTTTCAAGGATTCGTCTACACTTACGACATAACACTTATGCTTAGGAATCATCACGCTTTTGACAAACATGGCTGTACCACCTCTATATTATTTTTGTATAGTATATAATTCAACGTCGACAGGGCCCATCCCTTCTATCCACGGCATTTATTTTCCTCATGTTTTCTCCCCAGCTTCATATGCTTCTATGAAGGATCCTGATGAAGGAGGCGTAGGAATGAGCAGTTTTTATAAAACCTATGAACCATATGTCAGCCCGTTTGACCCATGTCCCCCCATCACCATGAAGGTGTACTCCACTCCCCCTCAGCTCTATATGGGATTTCAACCACCCGGCTTGGAGCAATTCACTCCCCGCGAAGCATTGCGGACCGGAACCTTGTGGAAAGCATTCTATGATCCGTACTACAGTCCTTACGAGAAGATGAAAGGAGACTAATCTTATATGACGCAGCTTCCCCAAGAGTACTATGACATTCTTGAAGAGCTTCAGACCGTCGACTTCGTCATTGTCGAACTGACCCTTTACCTTGATACCCATCCGACAGATCAGGAAGCGATTTCCCAGTTCAATATGTATGTAAAAACGCGTAAATCCATCAAGAAAACCTTTGAAAAGAAGTTCGGACCCCTCACGAGTTTCGGGAGCAGCTACTCGGATTATCCGTGGAAATGGAAAGAGGCCCCGTGGCCATGGCAAGTATAACGAAACCAAGGAGGCGATCCGTTTATGTGGGTATATGAAAAGAAGCTCCAGTACCCGGTCAGGGTAAGCACATGCAATCCGAAGCTTGCAAAGTTGTTGATCGAACAATACGGCGGAGCTGACGGGGAACTCGCCGCAGCACTCAGGTATCTGAATCAGCGGTACACCATCCCCGACAAGGTGATCGGACTCCTCACCGATATCGGAACCGAAGAGTTCGCCCATCTGGAGATGATTGCAACGATGGTGTATAAACTTATCAAGGACGCCACCCCGGAGGATATGAAAGCGGCGGGACTCGATGCCCACTATGTCGATCATGATGGTGCAATCTTTTATCATAATGCAGCTGGAGTCCCTTTCACGGCGTCCTATATTGCCGCGAAAGGAGATCCGATTGCTGATTTATATGAAGATATTGCAGCGGAAGAAAAAGCACGGGCGACCTATCAGTGGATCATCAATATGAGTGATGATCCAGATTTGAATGACGGCCTACGATTCCTCAGGGAAAGGGAGATCATCCATTCTCAGCGATTCCGGGAAGCCGTTGAAATCCTCAAAGAAGAACGGGACCGGAAAATATTCTTTTAGTCTATTTCGCTTCATGGAACAGGTTGATGTCATATTGTTTTTTCATGGTTTCAAACACGATGTGCCGGTTCTTCCAGGCTTCTTCTTTCCAAAGATCCTTGCTGCGATCGATGATCTCGCATCGCAGGGCATGAAACTCTTTTTCCGCTTTTTCTTTACGCTGGTGAAAGATTTTGGTGGCTCCTGCCATGCCTGCTACAGCAAGGAAGGCATACAAGTGCAGCGATCTGGATACGAAAGCGGAGATCATGGAGGCTGCTGAATAGGCATGAGGGCCAATTACCGTATGAGTCAGATAGTATAAGAATATGGTACAGCCCACCGCGGTCACCCAAAGGGCAAAATGATGCTGTTTCTTCAGTTGATCGAACTTCTTCTTCTTTTCAATGAGATTCGTCAACATCTGCTCCGTTGCACGGTCGGTGATGTTTTTCATTTCATCCATCCCCTCACCCCCCTCGATTCATTATATGAGCCCGTCCTTTTTTTAGAAGCACGTAAAAACCCGCCTTCCACGGAGGCGGGTTCTTATTCGTTCAAGGGAATCGTCAACACTTGTCCCGTATAGATTTCATTATCTTGAATGCCATTGGCTTCACTGATGATCTGTACACCGGATGGGGATTGATAATAATCCATTGCAATCCGGTAGAGCGTTTCCTGGGGCTTGACCGTATGCTGAACCACACGTCCTGCTTCTTCGCTTTTTTCTTGTTCAATCGCAGCCTGTTCCTGCTGCTTCTTTTCTTCTGCTTTTTTCGCTTCCTCTTTTTCTTTTGCCTTTTTGGCTTCTTCGCGCTCTTTCGCTTTTTTAGCTTCAGCTTTTTCTTTCGCTTTCAACGCTTCTGCCTTTTCCTTTTCTTTCTTGGCTTTCGCTTTTTCAGCTTCTTCCTTCTTCTTGTCCTGCTCTTTTTCCTTATCCTCATCAGCAGTTGGGGCCGTCTCATTTGGCTCCCCTTGATCGTATTGTACCTCTTCTACTCCATTTTTACTTGAGAAGACCACAAGAGGTCCGGATTTATTGACAAAATAAGAATATAGGCTGAGGAAAATGATGGGCATCAGGAAGAAAAACACGAGCAACAGCTTGATGAGGGGATGCTGAATCGCCGTCTTTTTCTTTTTGGATTCCCTTTTCTTCCGCTGTATTTCACTTCTGCTCGGGAGTCCGTCGGATTCATGTACAGGCTCCACTTCCTGCACCCTATCTATCTTCTTTTTTGATTTGGCAGCTTGTTCACGATATGGATCTTTACTCATAGCTATCCCTTCTTTACTCTTCAGATCTCGCCTGATGGCGCATATATAAACCCAAGAGAAAATCAATGACAAAATGCATGACGATGGTGACCAGGAGATTCCCTGTCTGGTCATAGATGATTCCCATGACAAAACTCAACGTCAACACATTGACGATAAGGAACCAATGGGCCCAGTACCTGATATGGATCACAGCAAACACAATGCTTGCCGCCACCAGTCCAAAATGGAACTGAAGGATCCCCCTGAACAACAGTTCTTCGCTCACCGCAATAATGAACGCCAAAACCATGATTTCGAAGAAGCCACGATCAGCGAATATCCTCTCGTTCACCCCACCATCATCATAATAGCGAGACGGAAGCAGTTTCATCATGATCAAATCCGCTGTCACAACCAGGATCCCGAAGGCTCCTCCGATCCAGAGGACCTCCATGTGAAAATCGAACTGTTTCCACCATTGATCAAAATCGCCGATCAACACATAGCCAAGACCGATGGAAACGGCTATGAGGAGGCATTGAGTGAACATGAGATGGAATGTCACCTGTTTTTTGGATAAACCTTTAAGGATATCTCCTTGCTTTTGCATTATACCACTGATCCTAACAGTATTTTTTTGAGCTGGTCCGCCCAATTCTCTTGGGACGGATACGAATGAACGCCCTCGCCATGGAACTCACCAAGATCTGACCCGCACCGGTCACAGCACCGTTCAGGTCGATCCTGAAGCTCCTCACCAAAATAGTCAAGGAGCACTTGACGTCTGCATGACGCCGTGTGGAGCCATCCCATGACCGAATCGAGATTCCTGCGCTTATAGGCAATGCGGGCATCCCTGATCCGCTTGATTTCTTCTACCATTCTATCAGAACGATAGCGTGCAAACGACTGAATATAATATTCAAGGAATCTGGACTGCACATCTGAAAGCTGCAGGGCAACGATGATCTCGGACCATTCCATGGAGGGGAATGCTGCTATCGCGCCTTCGATCTGCGCATCATCCGGCAGCTCGCTATGCATGAATTGAAGGGGAATGGACGCATCTTGTTCTGCATACAGGACAAGAGAGACGCTTTCCCTTCCATCCCTTCCAGCTCGGCCGATCTCCTGGAGATAGGATTCAATACTTGACGGCAGATGATAATGGACGACAAAGCGCACATTTTCCTTGTTTACCCCCATACCGAAGGCTGAAGTAGCACAGATGATTTGCAGCTTATCCGATAGGAATTGCTGTTGAATCAGGATCCTTTCTTCATGGTCCATTCCACCGTGATAGTGTGCGACCCCCTCCACTCCATGCTCGCGCAGCCAGAGGGCAACATCTTCCGCTTTCCGTTTACTGGTGAAATAAATGATTCCAGGTCCCTTGAGACGCTCCACGAACGAAAGGACTTCATCCCGCTTATGCCGGTCGTCTTCCACATTCCTCACGAATAATCCAATGTTCTTCCGATCGACCGAATGGACCAACTCGGCTGCCCCCTCCATACGGAGGACCTCACGGATATCATCCCGGACTGTCCTTGTGGCAGTGGCAGTGAGGGCAAGGGTCACCGGCATCCCGAGACGTTCCCTCGCCTCCCCGAGGTCAAGGTAGTCCGGGCGGAAATCGGGGCCCCACTGGGAAATGCAGTGTGCTTCATCGACCACGAACAGCCCTACTCTGATCCTTGAAGAGGCTGTACGGAATGCCTCACTTTTCATCATCTCCGGAGAAACGAATATGAATTTGAATCGATGGATGTGGTCCAACGCCCAGGCTTTCTCCTGATAAGTAAGAAATGAATTAAGGGCGATCACACTCTTCTCCCCATTCACCTTCATCTGTTCCACCTGATCCTGCATGAGGGATAGCAAAGGGGAAACAATAATCACCTGACCATCCAACAGCTGACCGGGAAGTTGATAGCAGAGCGATTTACCGGTTCCGGTGGGCAGCATGGACAACGTATCACAGCCATCAAGAATGGAAGTGATGGTTTCTTCCTGTCCTGCACGAAACGTTTCGTAGCCAAAGTGCCGCTTCAATTCTTCTTGTAGAATCACGGGGTCTCACCTGCCTTCGCAATGACTGCACGGATCTGAAAATAGGACAACTCAGGAAATCTTTCCTTGATCGGCTTGAGGCGCTTCGTCTTTAACTCTGTCAGAACGCCCAGCACCTCTTCGTACACCCCTTCATCTATGAATGACGTGACGGGAAAGTCATGGAGTGTCAAGATGATCTCGATCAAATGGTCTTCAATCGTATTCACTTTCAGCTCACGGATCCTGGCGATTTCCTCAACGGGTATCCCCTTCTGAAAAAGCTCGAGCGTTTTTTTGGTCGAAGCGGTGAGGGGTTGGATATGCTCCTTTTCCTCTATGATCGAATAGACTATCGGGTAGGCACCTGCATCCTCTTTGGCACGTGCGATGATGAAGTGGAGAAGGTTCAGGAATCTGAATCGGTACTCCTCACGGTCCACACCGAACCGGTCGGCTGATTGCCCTTCCGTTGCTCCATAGTCCCGATATCCCGTCAGCCTCTCAACAAGGATCCCCGGATCTTCACCAGGCGTTGTTTGGGCTAGCAAGGTGTACAGCTCTTCAAACAACTTTGCCGACAAAACTTCTGTCTTCCCCTGCTTCCGGATGAATACTTTTAACCAATCTTGAACTTTCCGGTCCCTCTGCACGGGAAAGTACGATGTTTCGTTCATTCGCGCATTGGATAACACCTGTACCAGTAGGCTGAGTCTCTTCCAAAGGAGGATGGACTGATCACCATGCTTCAATCCATCCATATGGGCGGGGTACGGTTTTTTTTGAAAGTAAAACGCCAAGCCCTCTTTTCCGGAATGAGTCAGCCGGGCGCGATTATCATCGTTCAGCGTGATGAATCCCTTATCCTGAAGCATAGCAATGCAACGGTCAAAGTACTCCCTCTTTAGTTTTGGAAGTGACAGGAAGAGAGCCTGCAGCCCAAAGAGATGTGCATCCTGTATGGATTGTGAAGACTTTTTCCCTTTCATGATATGGAAAACGGAATAAACAGACCGTTCTTCCCCCAGCCTTTCCAGGGAGTCCAAAATCAAATAGTGAAGATATGTCAATGCGATGACTCCTTAACGTGTAGGTTATTGTCAAATATTGTACCACGAAAACACCCTCAACCGAGGTTTTGTTTTGACGGAAACGGATAAAAATATGAAAAAGAGTACCTAACTATTGAAAAGTTACCCATTCCTCTATAAAATGATGATTAGTAATTGATTTTCACCATTAAACAACGTGTATAATGATGAATTATATAGAATTATCTTCGGGAGGTTTTTTCTTTGCCAAAGTATACGATCGTGGACAAAGATACATGTATCGCTTGTGGAGCTTGCGGTGCAGCAGCACCAGATATTTATGATTATGATGATGAAGGTATTGCATTCGTCACACTGGACGATAACCAAGGGACTGTTGAAGTTCCTGACGTCCTTGAAGACGATATGGTCGATGCATTCGAAGGTTGCCCTACCGATTCCATCAAGGTAGCTGACGAACCATTCGACGGCGATGCATTGAAATTCGAATAGGATGTAAAAAAGACGGCGATTGATCGCCGTCTTTTTTATGTTGTTTGAATAGAAATGAGCCCCCGGTGGAGGCTCATTTTCAATTAGGCCATGCGTCGAGTCCCGAATTGCTTCGACAGCCACTTTTGGATCCTGATGAATAGCAGTGTGAACACAGCCGCTACCAGGATTCCTTTAAGGATATTGAACGGAACGATACCGGTCACGATGATTTCTGCCGGCAGTTCGAAATTCATGAAGTATTTATAGGCTGGAAGGAAGATGAAATAGTTCATGATCCCCATGCCGATGCTCATGACCAGCGTACCGGTAACAAGCCCGGTAAGAAGGCCTTTTTTCGTTTGGAAACGTGAATAGATAAGGTGAACGGGCAAGATCAGGAGGATCCCAGCAGCAAAGTTTGCCACATGTCCTACCGGTACACCTGTTTCAGAACCGGTCAATACATAATCAATCACATTCTTGAACAGTTCCACCAGGATTCCTGCGACTGGTCCCAGAGCGACCGTTGCCATCAAGGCCGGTACATCACTGAAGTCGATCTGCAGAAACGCCGGAAAAGGCGGGATAGGGAAGTTTAAAAGCATCAATACATACGAAATGGCACTCAGCATACCAACTGTGACGAATGTGCGTGTCGTCATTTTTTTCATAGCACTCTCTCCTTTTGGAGATTCATCTCAATCGAAGATGGTCATGCCCGAGCCCCAATAAAAAACTCCCAGATAAATGATATCCAGGAGAGTTAAAGGCATGCTCGAATAGACATTCAGACTTCCCTTTTCTGAACGCATTGGCAGTAACCTTCATCTTCTCCCATCCAGACTATACTGTCGGCTTTGGAGTCTCACCAAATCCTGCCTCAAAAAGGCTCGCGGGCTTAGAAGCAAAAATGCTTCATCACCGCCGGTAGGGAATTGCACCCTGCCCCGAAGATGAATCATATTATTTTATTCTTACTCATTATACATAAGAAGTGCCATTATGTGAAGAGAAATGCTTTGAATTCGAAACAATCAGTGAATCCTTAACGTTTGCGAAGGATAGATCGGCGAATCCCTGCGTAAATCATTGGCCGCCAGAAGCTTGTCCAGTTCTATTCCATGAGCGACGGCAATAGAATAGAGTGTGTCCCCCTGCTCTACTTGATAGGAATCCTCCCTTAGACTCAATTCCTGACCTACAGCGATCGTGGCATCCTTCAGACCGTTCCATTTCTTAAGGTCATCCACGGTCAGACCATGTTCATGGGAAATGGACCATAATGTATCGCCTTTCTTGACTCGATACGAATCACCAGCAACCTGTGACGCCGCAACGGTCTGATACGGATCTTTCTTTTCAGCGAACACCACTTGTCCGACCCCGCCTTGTCCGAATACGACAAAAGGATCTATGGCATTCTCCTTCTCAAACGTCCATTCTCCTGCGTGGATCTCAAAATGAAGATGGGGACCGGTGGATATCCCGGTATTCCCTAGCTTCCCGACCGGCTCACCCCTATGTACTTCCTGCCCTTCTTTTACCCCTCTTGAAATGAGATGAGCATATACCGTCTCATATCCATTGTCATGACGAACGAATACCACATGACCATAGCTATCTGATAAGTACGACCTTGTTACGACCCCGTCTGCCACCGAATGAACGGGGCTGCCTTCCTCGCCCCCGATGTCCATTCCTTTATGGGTCCCGGATCTGGAACCAAACACATCTGTAATGGTGCCATCAACCGGAAACCTCCATTCAGCAGTGGAATCACTCTCTGCTTTTGCGACTCTCCCCGTCATGAAAATCATGCCTACACACAGCGCCAACACAATCACAATCAACAGTCTCCGACCATAATCAGCAATCATACCGTTCCTCCTATTAAATGCTCACCCAAAATTGAACAACACCTCTCACTATATGCCCCTGCCCGCTACACTATTCCAAAAAAACCCTACCCATCAGTCTGCCATTAAACAAAAGAAATATACCAAGAAAAGCGGAGGCGGGTCGTTCTGCCCCGACAAGCATAAGGCGAAGGTACCAGAAAGGCGTTCTGTGCCTTTTTGGTGCCTTTGACTTATGACCTCGAGGGGCAACCCGCCGGAGCTAGACATGAAGAAAAGCGGAGGGGGCTCGCCCTGAGGCGACAAGCATAAGACGAAGAAGCCGGAAAGGCGTTCTTGGCCTTTTTGGCTTCTTCGCCTTATGACCTCGAGCCTCCATCCGCCGGAGCTGTACAATTAGAAAAGCGGAGCGGGGCTGACATTTTACGGATGATTGCATGAAGACGGGTCCGTTCCTTTCCGCTGCAGGGACTTGCTTTCCTGCGGGGAGGAAGTCGAGCTTCCTCGGCTGCGCCTGCGGGATCTCGACCTTTCCTCTTTTCCCGCGGGAGTCAAGTCCCTTCCGCTCCAATACACTCTGTGTTTTTTTATGGTTGCTCTAAATTCTCACAGGAACTGCCTCTTCGTTTGAAATCCAACACCTCTACATATTCAGCAGAAAGGAGTCACCGGTGGAGAACGCATTTAAAATAAATGAACAATGATCGTTTATCTTCCACTCTAACGTTTTGGATACATATTGATTTGAATGCAGAGTGAACAACCATAGATTCCTTTTAGATTCAGCCAACAGCGGTTTCCGACTTGCGATCGGCTCATTCCACTGCACGTCATTTCTTATCACTAGTCATAAAAAATGAAGAGGCTGAGACAAGCAAGTTTTAGTCATAGTAAAACCCGAATCATTTGCCTACGATAAAGCAAATGATTCGGGTTTTACATTCGTTTAATGAACATTCAAATTTTCATCGTTTCCAGCGGTTGATCGGAGTGCAAGACGAAGACTCCTGCGGGAAGAGTAGCTGATGTGAGACCCCGCAGGCGTGCCGAGGAGGCTCACGGGCTACCCGAGGAAAGCGAAGTCTTGCACGGAGATCATGAGCGGCATTAAGATCCTATACTGATCGTGTTCGGTATTAAAGGGGCCTTTTTTAGTTTTGTCCCATCCTCTTCACTTATTCCTGTAGGGTGATTCGATTTGGTGCGATGGGTGTTTCGATTGGTGCATCGAATGCAAAACCGTCCCATTCTTCTTCGCTGATGTTTTCAAACATCACCTGTTTGTAGCCGAAGCTTCGCGCTGTGAGGAGGAGTGATTCGATTAGCTCCAAGGCTTCTGTTTCATCCATATTCTCCAGGTGTACTTCATTCATGAAACTGATGGTCGGGTAAGTACCCTTCTCGACTACGCGAACATTCAGCCCTTCGGGTATGGCACTTTCATAAAATTCCGAATCGGCTTCATTCATGGCTGTAACAGCACTATCCAAGTCTTCATATTCCAGGTTATCAGGCACAAGAAAATGGTCAAGCCCGTTAGGCGAGTACACAAAGAAAGCTTGTTTTGCATTCTTCGGCAGATCGATTTTCTTTAGGACCCCGTATCCGCTGAATTGCGGATAATTCCCATCCTTATCCTTGAGATGAAGCTGGTCAAAGCCCCTTCCCTGGAAGGAGTAAAACAAAGAGTAGTAGAATGCATATTCCATTGCGCTGTTGCCCGTATACGCCTCATCCCCATTCAGGGTGAAATTGATATCATCTCCATACCCTTTTGAAACGGTTCCTTCCAAGGGAACGAATTCTTCCATGCTAAGCTGTTCTTCTGGAATGAGCTTAGCGAGTTCCGTATATCCATCCAGCCACTCATCTTCATCCGACAAGTGCTTGGTCACGCTCACAGGGACAGGGACTCCTTCAGGTGAAATAAGGCCAAACGTATAGACTTCAGCATCCTCCACCATGCTTTCATAGAGGGAGAGTCGGTTCTCTTTATCAGCCACAGCCTTATCTGCTTGAAGGTCCTTGCTTTCATCCATCATGGAAGCTCCCTGATCTGAGCGGCTTTCTTCCAGTGGTGACTGCTGTAGAAGAGCAGGGCTCAGCAGGGTGAAAATCAATATGGCGGCAACGGCCACCAGTCCAGGTATGATTTTCTTCCCTTTCAAAAGTCGCTGTTTTTCACCTTGTTGGCTGATAGAAGCATATATGGACTCAGGTTTTCGCTCATCTTTGATCTTTGGAAGCTTTTTGACCAGTTTTTCTATGTCCCGGTCATTCCAATCAGATTGCTTCACTATCGTCCCCCTCCTTCCGCAACCGTTTGTTCATTTCCATCCGCATCCATTTGACGGCGCGGTGCTGGGTTGTTTTCACTTTGCTCTCCGACCAGTTCAATACCTCTGCTGTTTCCACAATGGATAGCTCCTGGAGATAGCGCATGATGATGACCATTCGATGATCCGTTGAACAATACTTCAGACATTCATACAGTTCGCGCACCTCCTCATTGGCCAGGGCGATTTCTTCAGGCAGGGGGTTCTCATCGGACAACTCACTCCGACTCCAGTCAAATTTGTCCAGAAGGCGATTTCTCCAGTTCTTCTGCTTCCTGAAGTGATCGATTGCCACATTCTTCGCTATAGAGAATAGCCAGGTCCGTTCAGAGCTCTTCCCTTCAAAATGCTGATGTGACTTGAGTACGCGGATATACACTTCCTGTACAAGGTCCTCAGCCAATTGTCTGTTCTGTACCATATAGAGAAGAAATTGAAATACATCCTGATGGTACTTTTTATACATGTCCTCAAAAACGGAGTGCACTTCTTTCCCTCCCCGTCATTCCATTAGTCGTTATATCCTTGCAAAAGGTTACACATTATCAAATATAGTAGTTTCTGGGACGTTTGGAAAGACCTATATTTCAATTCCTGCCCTGCGCACAAAAAAGAACCCATACGGCTGATGGCCGTATGGGCTGAATACGCAAAATCCATGATTGTTCCCCGTGTAACAAGAAAAATCGGGATGATCCTGCAAATCCCATGCGAGAAATGACTAATAAGGAAGAAAGAAGGTGAACGTTGTCCCTTGATCAAGCTTGCTTTGCACCTGGATATGGCCACCGTGGGCTTCCACGATATTCCGAGCGATCGCAAGACCGAGTCCCGTTCCCGCCTTCCCTCTTGTCCTTGCTTTATCCGCTTTGTAGAATCGTTCAAAGACGAATGGCAGATCCTCCTCAGGGATCCCGGATCCTGTGTCTTGTACAAAGAAGAGGTAGCCTTGGGTATTCCGATTGAGGGAGACCGTCACTTCTCCTCCCCCCGGAGTGTGCCGTATGGCGTTATCGATCAGGTTGGTCAGTACCTGTTCAATCTTATCGGGATCGATGGACAGTTCGCGTTCCCTCTCAACCTCACTCTCAAACTGGATGGCAATCTTCTTCTCTTTGGCAACGCCCACAAATTTATTGGCTACCCGTTCCGTAAAGGGCATGATGCTGACAGATTGTTCTTGAAGGGTGATATGCCCCGCTTCCATCCTTGCAAGATCGAGGAGATCATTGACAAGCCTTCCCATACGGAGCGACTCATCATAGATGATGCGGGCGATTTCTTTTTTCTCTTCTTCAGTTTCTGCAATATCATCCACAATTGCTTCACTGTAGCCCTGGAGCATCGAGATCGGGGTCCTGAGTTCATGGGACACATTCGCAATAAAATCTTTCCGAAGTTTATCAAGTCGACGTTCTTCCGTCATATCCCGTACGACGGCAACCGCGCCACGGATCGTATTGTTGTTATACAGCGGGCTGACGATCACCACGTAGCTCCGGCCTTGAAGTGTGATCTCGTCGGTTTGTTCCATGGCGGTCACCACGACGCTCTGCAACAGTTCTTTGACGATGGCCGGAATCGCTTCGCCTTCGTTGCTACCGTGCTCGTAGTACCATTGCTGGAGGAACCGGTCGGCAGGCGGGTTCGTAATGAGGATCGTACCGTCCCGATTGAAGGTGATGACTCCGTCGGCCATGGAACTCAGAATGCTCGACAGCTGTTCTTTTTCCTGATTCAGGGCATTGATATGGAACTTCAGCTGTCTTCCCATCTGGTTGAATCCCGTCGCGAGTTCACCGATTTCATCTTTTGTCAGGATCGGTACTTTCGTATCGAACTTCCCTTTCGCCACTTCGAAGGCTGCTTCCCTCATCTTCCTCAATGGCGATGTGATCCTGGTGGAGAGGAAGAATGCAAAGATGGTGG
The DNA here is from genome assembly GCF_001274775.1 of Rossellomorea marisflavi. Classification (GTDB taxonomy): domain Bacteria; phylum Bacillota; class Bacilli; order Bacillales; family Bacillaceae_B; genus Rossellomorea; species Rossellomorea marisflavi. The sequence continues at coordinate 601,657 of NZ_LGUE01000001.1, read as the reverse complement.
TGAGGATGATGGCGATCCCCATGGCAAGGACGATAAGCTTCGTTGTCTGTTTCGTCGTATCCTTGATCACATCAAGGGACTGATAAAGATAGACGGCCCCTTCCTGACCGTTGACGCTCAGATGGCTACCGACGATGATGATGTTCTCATGCCGGTTGGCAGAGGATTCCGATGGAACTTCATATTCCCTCTTGATGGTCTTGTCACGGACTTTCACTTCCTTCAGTTCCGGGTCATTTCTGATGAATCGGTGAATATCCTTCTCGACCCCGGTGGAGTCCTGGGAAAACAGTTCTTGGTTATCATCGACCGTAATGAGAATATTGACGGGATCATCGATGATTTCACTGCCAAGCTCGAGGCCAAGATCAAGGTCTTCATGATTCTCAATCACCTTGGCTACTTTGTCGGCAGTGATCGTGAGCTCGTTTTCCACCACATCCACATGGTAGTTCTGAAAGAACTCAAGAAGCAGGATCGTCAGGATGAAGAGAACGAAGGAAACGAGGAGAAGGATGGTGACCCAAAGCTTCCCGACTACACTACGCCACAGTCTCATTCATTTGCAACCTCGAACTTATATCCGACGCCCCAAACGGTGACGATCATGCGGGCAGCGTCTTCCGATACTTTGTTCAATTTTTCACGAAGGCGTTTGACGTGGGTATCCACTGTCCGAAGATCTCCGAAGAATTCGTAGTGCCAGACTTCTTTGAGGAGATGCTCACGATCGAACACCTTATCCGGGGCCTTTGCTAGGAAGTACAGGAGTTCATATTCCTTCGGTGTCAGGTTCACATCGATTCCATCGGCACTCACCCGGTGAGCATCGTTATCAATGGTCAGATGCTTATAGACGATGAGATCCTTCGCCTTTGCATCTGTCTGGATGAAACTGGTCTTGGAAGACCTTCTGAGAAGGGCTTTCACCCTCAGAACAACTTCCCTTGGTGAGAATGGTTTCACGATGTAATCATCGGTTCCCACTTCGAAGCCTTGGACGCGGTTTACTTCTTCTCCTTTTGCCGTCAGCATGATGACAGGCGTCGTCTTCGTCTCGCGAAGATTCTTACACACTTCGATTCCGTCCATCCCAGGCATCATCAAATCGAGAAGGATGCAATCATATTCACGTTCAAGAGCCATTTCAAGGGCACGCTCCCCGTCTTCTGCTTCTTCGATTTCATAATTTTCTCTTTCCAGATACATTTTCAATAGTCTTCTGATGCGGTCTTCATCGTCCACGACCAGAATCCGGATGTTTTCTTCCATGGGTTTTCCCCCTTTAGCATAGTTATCTCCATTTTAATCGGAAATAGTGGTACTTTAAAACCGATAAGCTTTGTTGAGGTGTTCATCTATGTACGCTTCCTGCTGTCCGCCGTTTCATTGTACCAAAAAGCTGACAGGGGCATCCATGTCAGCTTTTTGACTCTTTGCAATCAGGCATATGAGTGTAAGCCTGCAATGATCAAGTTGACGGCCACCAGGTTGAAGAGGATGATGGCGACCCCTACGACGGCCAACCATGCCGATTTCTCCCCGTGCCAACCTTTGGATAATCGTAAATGAAGAAAGGCCGCATAGAACAGGAAGGTGACCAGCGCCCACACTTCCTTCGGATCCCATCCCCAGTAACGGTTCCAGGCAATCTGTGCCCAGATCATGGCGAAGATCAAGCCGCCTAGTGTGAAGACCGGAAATCCGATGAGGACGGACCGATAGCCGATTTCATCCATGAGATTCAGGTTCACATTTTTCACCATTGGCTGCATTTTCGCAGCGATGCGCTTACGCAAGATCAACCTGAGGAGAAGATAAAGGACCGCTCCGGATAGGATTGACCAAATCACCGTATTAAGTTTCTTCGCATTGATGAGGGCAGGCATTTCAACCAGGGGCTTCATGACCCCTTTTGTCTGCAGCTCACCTTCATTCGGTCCTACGAGTGCAGGCAATGTATATTGCGCTACTGCTTCCTTCTCTTCCTGGTTGATATAGTTGAAGTCTGCCTGGTAGTCCATCCCTTTAAATACGACTGACACCACGACGAAACCAAGTACGACAACCAGTGAGAACATGACCGTTTCGAGCCAGAATGATTGTCTGCTTCCTTTAGAATGATCCACTGATTTCAGAAGGTAGATCAACCCTGCGACGAAGCTGATGGAAAGGATCGCTTCACCGGCCGATACGGTCGTGACATGGATCTTCAGCCAGTCACTTTGAAGGGCTGGGATCAGCGGTGAAATTTCCGTCGGGAACATGCTTGCATAGGCAATGACGAGCTGCGCAAACGGCAGCGCGATGATTCCAAGAACGGTAGATTTATACATAAAGTAAATGATGATGAACGCACCCACAAGCATCATTCCGAAGAATGTGGTGAATTCAAAGAGATTGCTCACCGGGGCATGACCCGCAGCCCCCCATCTCAGGAAGAAATAGCCGATTTGCGCAACGAACCCGATGATCGTCAATGTGATACCGATCGTACCCCATTTGCGCTGATTTGTTTCCGTCGTGTTCTTTTGGCGGATACTTCCACCAAAGAAGAACGTCGCCACCAGATACGTGATAAAGGAGATGTAGAGCAGGTTACTGCTCCATTCTGCCATTGTTGTCGACATCCTTTTTCCCCCTTGCTTCTTTCGATTCTTGTTGATCTTCCGGTTCCTTTATTCCTGTTCCATCCAGGATGTGGCTGATTTCGTGCTTGAGGCCATGCCAGTTTTTATTCGTATGCCCCGCAACGATGATGCCCTCCTCGGACTTTCTAAGCCAGATTCTCCGGTGATGCCAATACGCCCCCTGGATGACTCCGATCATGAAGATAGCTCCCCCGACTGCCAGGATCCAAAGCGTTAGGTCCTTTGAGAACGTCAGGGCTGAGATATCCCGTGAATCAATCCCTGCGAACGATAGCTTATACTCATTTTCCCCGAGTGGTTCCAGGTTTTTCTGGATTCCGATGAAGGCAACCTCCCCATCCGGTTTTTCAGGTGAGAACAACTCGAACAGGAATGCCGGGTTATTTGGTAGTGGAGAGGCAGTTTGAGGCTCGCCCTTTTTATCAAATCCTGAAAAATCAGGATAATAGCCTTTGAGCTTCACTTTATAGCCATCATCAAGGTCATACTCTTCCTCCGGATCCATCAGATTGACGGTGAACGCCCCGTGCTGATCACCCGTGTCTTTTTTATCCAGAGTGAAGCTCATGCTTGTCAACTCATCAAGCTTATAGCTAGTCTGATAAACCGCATAGTTGCCGAATTTCAGAGGATGATTCACCCGGATGGATTCTTTTTTCTCTTCGGACCGTTCCACTTCCTGTCCCGGAAGGCGTTCTCCTGATTCCTTATAGAGGACCACATCGGTCTGGAAATTCTTCGCGACATCTCCATTCTTCTCGATGGCCTCACTGAACACTTCTTTGTCTTTCTCTTTATCATAGGTTTCCATGATGAAGTTTTCATTTTTGATGAAATATTCGTTATCCGTTCCGGGAACCGCGCGGGTTTCTCCTTCCCGGATCCAGATAGTTTCATTCAGGTACATACCCGGGACGAATCGGAGCATGCCGCCTATGAGAAAGATGATCAGGCCGATATGATTCACATAGGGACCCCAGCGCGAGAATCGATTTTTTTCCGCCAGGATGCTTCCATCTTTTTCTCTTATCTTATACTTCTTATCTGATAATCTCTTCTTTACATCATCCATCGCTGTCGGCTCAAGACTAGAAGCCTCAGTCTTCCCATAAAATCTCTGCCTTTTCAGGAATCCTTCATGCCGGTCGACCCTTTGATTCTTGAGGGCCCTGTGAAGGGGGATCACCCTGTCCAGGCTGCAGATGACGAGGGATACTCCGATGGAAGCGACAAGGAGAAGATACCACCATGAACTGTATAGATCATGGAATCCAAGGGTATAGTACAGATCTCCTAAGAACCCGTATACATCTCCATAGAACTCTTCCGGCGGCCTTCCTCCGGGTATGTATTCTTCCTGGGGCAGCACCGTGCCCAAAGCCGATGCAACAAGCGTGAGGACGATGAGCCACACGCCCACCTTGACGGATGAAAAGAAATTCCAGATCTTATCGATGATGGATTTACTGTAGGTTTGAGAACGCCTGGCGCTTCCCTCATAGCGCATATCATGCAGCTTCTCATTTTTTGCTTCTTCTGTAAGGGCCCGTCCACACGATTCACACAGGACCGTCCCATTGGGATTGACGTGACCGCATACGCATTTGATCTCTTTCATGTAAAAACCCCTTCTGTCAGGCTGGCGTTATGGCTTGATACTCTCAAGATCTTCTATGATATCTTCTTCTGACATCGTCCCCGTGATGATCTTTTCGATTTCCCCATCTGGGTTGATCAGCATGGTCGTCGGAAGCGGATCGATTCCATAAGCATTCTGCACTTCTTCTTCCTTATCGACGACAATCGGGAATTCCAGCCCGTACTTCGAGGAGAAGCTGTTGATCAGGAAGTCCGACTGCCCTACATTCACCGCAAGGATCTGAACGCCTTTATCCTCATACTTTTTATATTGATTGTTCATATAGGGCATCTCACGTTCACAGGGCTTACACCATGTCCCCCAAAAATTCAGGAATACCCCCTGCCCTTTGTAGTCGGAAAGCTGATGGGTGTTGCCATCCATGTCTTTAAGGACAAAATCAGGAGCCTGATCACCCACCTGAAGCTTTCCGCGATCTTCCTTGGTGAAGTTGGCATACAGCGTGTAGCCGACGGCTGACACCAGTATCAGCAAGATGACCGACCGGATCATCAGTCTGCGCTTTTTCTTGTTCATCGTAACCCTCCTTGCTCTGAAATCGCTATCAAAATAAGTGAAATAAAATGACTTCCTATCGAAGTCCTTATGTATGCCTCCCCATCACTTCAAAAATGATAGAAGGAAAGGGGATGATCGATTGATCAACCCCTGCCAGTGTCTGGTTCAACCGTTTCTAGAAGCAGGGGCCTTCCCCATAGATGGTAAAATTCCTTTCCAATTATACCATTTTTCTTCATGACGGTCTTTCAGATTATATGAATGATTCGTGACACTTTTATTTGTTGGCGGCTGATTCTGCCAGCGTGCGGAGCTGCTTAACTTCGTGAGGGGTCAGCTCTCTTCCTTCACCAGCTGTCAGACCCTGGAGGGTGAGGGAGCCATAGCGCTCGCGCTTCAGCTTCTGCACCGGGTATCCGATATGCTCGAACATGCGGCGGACCTGACGATTACGGCCTTCATGGATCGTGATTTCAATGATGGACTTCCCTTGCTTCTTGTCCATGCTCAGCATTTTCACTTTCGCCGGAGCGGTTCTACCATCCTCGAGCTTCACACCCTTTTCAAGTTCCTTCAGCTTGAATTTGGATGGGATGCCCTTCACCCTGGCAACGTACGTCTTTTCAATTTCATTGCTCGGGTGCATGAGGAGGTTCGCGAACTCTCCGTCATTCGTAAGGAGCAACAGGCCTGACGTTTCGTAGTCAAGACGACCGATCGGGTAGATCCTCTCGTCGATTTCCTGGAAGAAATCCGTCACGACCTGACGATTCTTATCATCGGTCACGGCAGAAATGACGCTCCGCGGTTTGTAAAGCATATAATAGACTTTATTTTCCCGTTCGATCTGGACTCCGGAGACATCCACCCGGTCGGAAGCCGCTACCTTGGTTCCCAATTCTTTGACGACTTTCCCATTCACTTTGACTTTGCCTTCTATGATCAGCTGCTCAGCCTTGCGCCTTGATGCGACACCGCTGTGTGCAATAACTTTTTGTAAACGTTCCACGGTCTTTCACCTCATTTTTCTATTCCTTCATGAATTATGGCATAAACCATGGAAAATAGAAAGGTATAAAAAGAAAACGGGGGTTCCGCTTTCCTTTTATACCTTTTTAGAAATGTTGCCCTATTAGAACATCAGTGTCACTACGAAGATGGCCGCTGCAATTCCGACCACATCGGCGAGAAGACCGACCTTCAAGGCGTCCCCCATCCTTCTGATCCCAACAGCACCGAAGTAGACGGTCAAGACGTACAGTGTCGTGTCTGTACTTCCCTGTAGTACAGATGCAAGCCTCCCTATGAAGGAGTCCGGTCCATACGCCGCCACCATATCGCTCATCATTCCGAGAGCGGCCGTCCCGGAGATCGGCCGGATGATGGCGAGGGGGACGATTTCCGGCGGGATCCCTATGGCCAGGAGACCCGGCCGGATCAGATCGACAAAGAATTCCAAAGCACCTGATTCCCTGAAAATCGTGATGGCAACAAGCATTCCGATCAGGAAAGGGATGATCGACACGGCAATCTTGATGCCTTCCTTCCCTCCTTCCACGAAGGATTCGTAGGTTGGGACTCTCTTCCACGTTCCGTACAAAAGAATGAAGCCGATCAATAGGGGGATCATCCAGAGTGAAACCAACGAAATCCACTGCATCACTTCACCCCCCGCTTCGTTCTCCTGTAGTGGAAGTAGCGGTCAATGAAGATTGCACCGATTGCCGACAGGATGGTTGCCACCAGGGTAGGACCCACGATTTCCGTCGGCGAGGCTGAATCATATTTCATCCTGATGGCAATGACTGTCGTCGGGATCAGGGTGATGCTTGAGGTATTGATGGCCAGAAACGTGATCATCGACCTGCTCGCAGAGTCCCGCCCACCGTTCAGCTGCTTCAGCTGTTCCATCGCTTTGATCCCAAGGGGGGTAGCCGCATTCCCAAGTCCGAACATATTCGCCATCATATTGCTTAAGATATACCCCATGGCCGGATGGTCTGCCGGCACTTCCGGGAACAGCCTCTTCACAAACGGCCTGCAGAGTCCCGCCAGCTTATCGAGGAGCCCCGCCTCCTGGGCAATCCTCATCATCCCGAGCCAAAAAACGAGGACGCTGATGAGGCCGATACAGAGGGTGACCGCTTCATTGGCCGATTGAAAGATGGCTTCGTTCACTTCGGCCATCCTCCCATTGATCACAGCAAAAACGAGACCGATGATCGTGAGCGCCACCCAGATGATGTTAACCATTTCCGTTCACACCAAGCACCGATTGGATGGAGCCGGCCCATAGCTTCCACCAGCTTTTCTTCTCGGGTTTTGATCCTGATTCAAAATAGACCGGGAGAGAGTCCACTTGTTCATCATCCAGATAGACGAGGGCATTGCCGACAACATCAGGCGCCCCCTTTCCATCGGCCCATTTCTTCTCAGGCTTCATCATCCTGTACTCCACCCTGACACCGTCCACTTCGTTCTTTTGAAGGGTCAGGACCGCATCTCTGTCCACACGGACATGCCCTTGATAAATAGGGTCATCGATGTTTTCGATTTTCCCTTTCGCTATGACGATTTTATAGTCATACTGCTTGAATCCATACTCGAACATGGAGATATGATCATTCCAATCATCCGGTCCGTTCAATGTAACGGCGATCAAGTTCTCCCCATCTTTAGAGGCTGTGGAGACAAGCGTCCGTTTCGCCCTCTTGGTGAAGCCTGTTTTTCCTCCCGTACTGTATTTATAAAGCTCCGTCAAAAGCCTGTTCTTGTTCTTCCACTTCCTGTCCCATTTCTCTTCAGGATTGGGCGCTGTATGGAGCTTGGTCCCGGCAATCTCAGCATAGCGCTCATTTTTCATGGCGTACCTGGTCAGGATCGCCATATCCCTTGCGGTGGAATAGTGGTCCTCATGATCATCCAACCCATGTGGATTGGAAAAATGGGTGTTTTCCATACCAATTTCACGGGCTTTTTCATTCATCATATAAACGAACCCATCGAGACTGCCTCCTACGTAATCTGCAATGGTAACCGCCGCATCATTCCCCGATCTCAGCATCAGCCCGTACACGAGGTCTTCCAATTTGATTTTCTCCCCCGCTTTCAGGTACAGCGAGGATCCTTCTGTTCCGACGGCATCATCCGGCACCGTTACATCGCGGTCAAGCTTCCCAGATTCCACAGCCAGGATCGCTGTCATGATCTTGGTGATACTCGCAATCCTGCTTTTCTCATCCGCATCCTTTTCATACAGGACCCTGCCAGTTTCCTGATCCATCAGGATCGCCCTCTGCGAGCTCACAGATGGAGCAGCCTGTACCTTTCCTGAAACCAATGAGAACAAGAGGACAACGATCAGGAGGCTGTATATGTAGACTTTCCGATTATTCCCCTTCACCTGCATCTACTCCTTGTCATGACTATTTGTACAAGTTTATGCGGGACAACGGGTAATATGATTGAATACTCCCTTGCGCTTGCCATAAAAAAAACACCGCCCAATCCGGACGGTGTTTCAGAATCATTCATTGCTCTCCAGCGTTTCCTGGAATTTTTCAAAAAACAGATCTGCTTCCTCATCTGCAAATTCTTCTTGTACATAATCGGGCAGTGGTGGAAGCTCCTCTATGCTCTTCAACCCGAAATATTCGAGGAATTCTTTGGTCGTACCGAACAGGTAGGCCCTGCCTGTTCCCTCGGCGCGCCCCACTTCTTTCACCAGCCCTTTCGATGTGAGGGTTTGTACGGGACGTTCTGTCTTGACCCCCCGGATCTGTTCAATCTCAGCACGTGTGATGGGCTGCTTGTACGCGATGATGGCCAAGGTTTCAAGTGCCGCCTGGGACAGGAGGCTCACATTTGGTGATTCCACCAGCTTTTTAAGGTATTCAGCATGTTCTTTTTTTGTGGCGAGCTGATAGGCACCCGCGATTTCCACAACTGCGATTCCGCGGTCATCATACCATTCTTTCAGTTCATTCATTCTGTTAAATGCTTCGTCTTCCGGTATCTCCAAAACCGAACAGACCTGTTTCAGGGAAAGACCTTCGTCTCCAGCTGCGAAAAGCAGGCTTTCGAGGATGGCTTTCCAATTACGTTTGTCCAACTAGTCCTACCTCCTCACTTGCTTCCACAAAAATTTCCGTGAAATTCTCTTCCTGATCGACGATGATCTTTTGACGTTTCATCAATTCAAGGACGGCCAGGAATGTGACAACCAGATGATCTTTTTGATTGGAGGGGAAAAGGCTGGTGAAGGTAGTTCGCTTCCTCAAACTTTGCAGGCTCACTAAGATTTCATCCATTCGTTTTTCTATGGAAATCTCCTGCCTGGTAATTCTCGTTGACACAGGCTTTTGGAGCTTTTTGCGTCGCAATAATTTATTGAATGCACCGAGCATATCATAGACTGTAACCTGGCCGATGCTGTCTTTCAGGTTTGAATCCTCTATGTATTCAGATAGGTCGCTTGGCGGCTTCGTGAAGACCTGGCCCCGCTCTTCTTCCCTGCTCCGTAGTTCTGTGGCAGCTTCTTTGAATTTGCGGTATTCAATCAGTCTTTCCACCAGTTCGTCCCTCGGATCCTCTTCCTCGAATTCGATTTCTTCATCGAGGGAATCTTCATCGTATTTCGGCAGGAGCATCTTGCTCTTGATCGCAAGGAGCGTCGCCGCCATCACAAGATATTCACTCGCAACGTCGAGCTTCAGATCCTTCATGGCGTGCACATAGATCATATATTGCTCGGTAATCTGTGCCATGGGGATATCATAGATATCGATTTCCAGTGAATTGATCAGATGCAGTAGAAGATCCATCGGACCTTCGAACGCTTCAATTTTCACGTTATATTCCATTTCATCACCAATTTCCATTGTACAGACTTAAAAAAGAGCTACTTATTAGTATAGTAGATTGACTACCATTCTCCAATAGAAATTTTACCCCCTGCTCAATTCGTTTCACCATACGGGGGAGTATGCTACACTAACCCTATTGAAAGGAGCGGTTGAATGACACAACACCCCATCCCCTATATCGAATTCCTCGCCCACTTCAATGGGAGCAGGGATTATTTTGAGTGCCATGAGGTCCTAGAAGAATACTGGAAAGACATCGATCCCGGCAACAGGGACTCCCACTGGGTCGGCCTCATCCAGATTGCCGTCGGGATGTATCATTATCGCAGGGATAACCTGAATGGTGCAGGACGAATGATCCGTAAGGGTACGGAGAATTTGAAGCGTCACCGTTCGGTCGTGAGAGATTTAGGCCTTGATGAAAGCAGAATGTTTTCCATCCTTTCAGAAACAGAGGAAAGCATTGCGAAAGAAATGCCCTATCGCAGTGTCAGCCTCCCAATACAGGATCCAGACCTTCTCCGATCGGTTCAGCAGTGGTGCACTCATAACGGATACGGCTGGTCTCTCCCGAGTGACTTGACCGATCACGAGCTCATTCATCGACATTCACGCAGGGATCGCTCCCAAGTGATCCAAGAACGTGAAGAAGCCCTTCTCAGAAAAAAAAGAAACTAGCCTCAGGGCCAGTTTCTTTTTTTCATTCATTCATTTCCCCTTCGCATCTTTCGAAAAAGGAAGCGGTTTCTTCGTTGGGTTTGACGTCTAGCTCAGAGTACATGTCCTTCAGATGTTTCACCATCGCCTTTCCGATTCCCTCATGGCGATGGGACGGATTGACGGAAATGTGATGGATTTCCATCGCGCCTTCTTCTTTCTGCACTCCGATCAGTCCAACTATGTCTTCTTCTTTCCATAAAAAAAGCTGCCAATTTTCATCCGTTTCATACTGCTTCATGGTTTGCTGAAGCTTCTTCAGATCCTTTTCACTTGGCATGAAAGATAATAATCCCATTGCGATCTTTTCAAAAGCCTTTTTATATCGGATTAACATATTTACCCCTCGTTACGTTTATATCCAGATAATTGTATCATGGACAAAACAATCATTTTAATAAGCGAATGTTTTACTATCTTACTAAAACTGTTCTTTTTTATCAACTACCGTTTAGTTTCCCGCTAAGAAGAGCCAGTAAACCACTCCCCACGCCAAACCAACTGCCAAAAGAAGGAAAAATAAGCGCGTGTTATTTTTCGACATAGCATCCCCCCCGATTCAACACCCGATCTATGAACGTATCTGGTAGACTCGCACTCTATCTAGTATAACAGGTCATGGGAATATCCGGCACCTTCAGCCAGGATATTCCCATGAACGTCACATTCAATCGAGTGGTAGGTCAAGGGAGAGGATATCCTCATAGGTCTCCCTTTTCACTACAAGGCGATCCTTCCCTCCTTCCACGAAAACGACGGGCGGACGAGGGATACGGTTATAGTTATTCGCCATGGAATAACCGTATGCGCCTGTGCAGAAGACGGCCAGGAGGTCACCAGGTTCTGAAACCGGTAACGGCAGATCCCAGATCAGCATGTCACCTGACTCACAGCACTTCCCTGCAATGGATACGGTCTCTTCCACAGGTGTCCCTGCCTTATTGGCAAGTACCGCCTCGTATTTCGCGCGGTACAGAGCAGGACGGATATTATCACTCATCCCTCCGTCGATGGCGACATATTTCCTTACTTCCGGTACGACCTTGGTCGATCCGATGCTGTAGAGGCTCGTCCCCGCATCCCCCACCAGTGAACGACCCGGCTCGATCCAGATTTCCGGCATGTCCAGTCCATGACGCTCCACTTCTTCCTTCACCACTGTGATCATGTCTTTTACATACTGTGCAGGTGGGATCGGCTGATCTTCGTTCGTGTACCGGATACCGAAGCCTCCACCAAGATTGATGACCTGAGGTACGAACCCATGCTGCTCCTCCCACGATGCCACGGTGTCGATGATCTTCCTTGCGGCCAGGATGAAGCCGGTCGTTTCAAAGATCTGCGACCCGATATGACAGTGGAGTCCAAGGAGTTCGATGCCCTCCATGGCCACTGCCTTTTTCATCGCCTCTTCGGCTTGGCCGTTTCCAAGATCGAAGCCGAACTTCGAATCCTCCTGCCCGGTGAGGATATAATCATGGGTATGGGCCTCGATCCCAGGAGTGACACGGAGAAGCACCTTCGTCGACCCTCCACGTTCAGCGAGTATGGCGCCAATCAGCTCAAGCTCGTGGAAGTTATCGACGACAATGCAGCCGATCCCAAGTTTGAGTGCCATTGCAAGCTCTTCATACGATTTATTGTTTCCGTGAAAATGAATCTTCTCGACTGGAAAACCCGCTTTGATCGCCGTATGGAGTTCCCCTCCGGAAACCACGTCCAAGGACAGCCCTTCTTCTTTCATCAACTGAAAGATCGCAATGCTTGAAAAGGCTTTGCTCGCGTAGGCAACCTCCGCTTTGACGCCCAGCTCTTCAAACGTATCCTTAAAGCCGCGTGCGCGTTCCCTGATCAGTGATGTATCATATATGTACAGGGGGGTACCGTATTGTTCCGCAAGCTTTACGGTATTGACCCCACCTATGGTCAGTTGACCCTGTTCGTTAATTTCCTGAGATCCATGAAGTTCCATTCTCTGCTCATTCCCCTCTTTAATCCTTTACTAATTAAAAGTAATTTACCATAGAATGAGGGGGCTTGCAATCCTTCCAGGATTCAGCTCGGCTGTTTGTGACGGTTCCGTGCATGGACGATGCTTGGTCTGATTTTGGCACCCGGCACCGAACGCCTGATGAGGATCTGTAGGAACGCTTTCGGACTGAATGGCAGCAGGGGCCACATGTAAGGAGTATTCAGTGACTTGATATTGGTGACGAATAGGACGTAAAGGGTACATCCGATCACGAGTCCCGGAATATGGAACAACGCCACGAAAATTAAAATGACCAATCGTGCCATCTTGTTGGCGACGCTTAATTCATAACTCGGGGTGGCAAAGGTACCGATCGATGCAACCGCTACATAAAGGATGACCTCCGGTTGGAAAAGCCCTACATCGATGGCAATCTGACCGATCAGGACCGCCGCGATCAGACCCATGGCCGTTGAAAGCGGCGTTGGCGTGTGTATGGCCGCTATCCTGAACATCTCCACCCCGAGATCTGCAATGAAGAGCTGGGCGATCACCGGGATATTGGTCTGTTCATCGGGACCAACATACTTGATTGCTTCCGGCAATAATGATGGATCCAAGACAAATAGGTACCATAAAGGCAGAAGGAATAACGATGCCAGGACACCTAGGAATCTCGTCCAGCGGACAAATGTCCCCACTGCAGGAGATTGGCGATATTCTTCCGCATGCTGGAGATGATGAAAATAGGTGGTCGGCGTGATGATCACACTCGGTGAGGTATCCACGAAGATCAGGACATGCCCTTCCAAAAGGTGGGTCGCCCCGACGTCCGCCCTTTCCGTGTACCGGACGAGGGGGTACGGATTATACCCTTGTTTGACAAGGAATTCCTCGATTGTTTTATCGGCCATCGTCAGGCCGTCGATTTTTATGCTTTGAAGCTCTTGTTTGACGATTTCGATCAGGTTCGGATCGGCCACGTCCTCGATATAGGCGATGGAAATGTCCGTTTTGGACCGTTCACCTATCCTGAAGATTTCGAACCGGAGTCTCGGATCCCGGATCCTCCTGCGGGTCAGGGCTGTGTTGACGATGATATTCTCCACATAGCCATCACGTGAACCCCTTACCACCTTTTCCGTATCCGGCTCTGACGGTTGCCTTCCGGGATAGCTCCTCACATCGACGATCAGGGCTTCCGGGGCCCCTTCCACAAAGACGGCGATCAACCCTGATAGGACTTCATCCACCGCTTCCTCCACCGTTTTGACAGGTTCGACGGACTGGTGGACCAGACGATTGTGTACAATATCATAAATCTTACTGGTTGCCCGTTCATTATCATTCACATCAACGAGTTCTTCAACGATATGAATGACATACGATGCATCGGTCAATCCATTGATATAATAGATATGGACACCCTTCTTCAGGATCATCAGCTTACGTACGCCCAAGTCGAAGCTTTTATTCAGTCCAACATGGTTTTGCATATACTCTTCGAGTTTCCCCAAGTCTTTTGGAATCGGGGTCTTCCTGATTTCACCCATTGTACCCACTCCTCTCTAAGATGATTTCCACTGCTTTTTTCGTGATGGGACTGCCCTGGGAGTAGTGATCCCGCTTCGCCATTTTCCCTATATCCCCTACACCGACGATCACCGGCACATCCAGTTCATCCAGACAATACACCGTATCACCAGTCAATCTGCCCATTTCCATTTCCGGCACGCCGAATTTATCGACTCCATAGGGGGTGAGCTCTCCGAATTTATCAATGCACACGTCGACCCTCGTCCACTCCGCATGCCTTGTATGACTGGCAACGGCTATAACACCCAGCACTTCGATATCATCATGCTGCGCTACGTACTTCATGGCTCTCTCTCCAGACCCTTCCCCAAGGAAGCCGCTATCATCGAACATGACAAAAACGGGGTCGCATTTAGCCTTTTTGATCAACTTGACCACTTCCGGCCCGGAGAGGACGGTCGGATTCCCCTTCGTGCTGGAAATACAACGTCCCCCGAACTCCTTGGCCACGCATTCAACGGCCTTTTTCGCATATTCGTCACCGTCGGTTATAAGGATGACCTTCCGTTTCTTCTCTGTCATTTCAACGACCGCCTCTGCTTTTGATTACGGCTGTACCAAGTACAGCCAATGGAATAGGGACCCTGCGATCTTGCCCAGGACAATGGCCATGATGAGCGTGATGATCTGGCTTTCGATCCCGATCCTTTTTGCCAGGATGGGAAATACATTGAGCACCTCCGTCAGGGCAGCTGCCATCAAACCGATGAAAATGCCGCTTGCTGCACCGATGGGAATCAGGATGATGGCGGCTGTGTGAAGCGTAAAATCATTCAGTGAGATGACCGTGCCCGAAAGCGCCCCCGTCACGACTGCCCATTCATAGGAATGGATCATTTTCATCGTTTTCGTCAACTGTGTAAGCCTGGGGATGATCCCGAGGACCGTCAAGAATGCCACCAGCCCCGAGCCTACAGCAAGTCCCCCTCCGAACCCAACAAACAGTGCCAGGAGGATTTTAATGGTCATCGAGCTTTTTCTGACTTTCTTTGTTTTCATGCATGATGACATACTGATCAAGGTCCTGCTGGTAGTTGAACATCTCTACTTCTAGGGGGCTTGGTTCTTCATTGATCCGTTTTTTGAACACATGATTGAAGAACAGAATCATCCCGAGTCCCAGACCGATGGAATAGGGGATTTGATAGATCAGCGGATGTGGGTCTACTCGACCGGTAATGAAAAAATACATGCGCTGATGAACTTCCCTCATGCTCACATCTTCATGGAAGTTGATGATGGCGAGCGCCGTTCCGATGAATAAGAGGAGCCAGACGCCTGCGAAAAGGGGAAGGGATACCTTTTTCTTTTCATACACCACTTCGATGATTGTTTGGACCGGACCGATCGTTTGGATATCGAGAGAGGGATGGACGGCATTAATGCGCCTGATGGCCGTCATCACATCCACCACGATGATGTTTTTATCTTCCACTGTAACGTGATGGACAGGTATGTCTCTGATGCTTTCCAAAATCGGCTCCGGTGCGATGAGCTGGGCAATCTGCCCCAATTTCACTAAACTCTCTTCCCTCACTTGGATCCGGTGGCGCAATCGGATATACAGAACGTTCTCCAACATACTCACTTCCTGATTTCCTTGATTTTCACCTTGTTACCCATAGTATGGATGTTCAAAAATTATTTATGTAAACGCCCTGTTTCCTCTCCACACCAAAAAGCCCGCAGGCCCCTTTATTCAAGGGTCCTGCGGGTTTTCATTCTGTATTCATTTGTTCCTTCATCGACTTGAGGATTTTCTTTTCAAGCCGTGATACTTGCACCTGTGAAATGCCTAGCCGCTCGGCCACCTCCGACTGGGTTTGATCTTTGTAATAGCGGAGGTACACGATCAGGCGCTCTCGTTCATCCAGTTCCAATATCGCTTCTTTCAGGGCGATTTTATCAAACCATTTATAGTCGGTCTGATCGGCGATCTGATCCAGTAATGTGATGGGATCGCCGTCGTTTTCATAGACCGTTTCATGGATGGAAGATGGAGCCCTGCTGGCTTCTTGCGCCATGATGACTTCTTCCGGGGAATACTCCAGATGTTCGGCCAGTTCGTTGACAGTCGGCACCCTTCCGAAGGTTTTCGACAACTCGTCCTTCGCCTTCCGGATCTTATTCCCCATTTCTTTGAGGGACCGGCTCACCTTGACGGTGCCATCGTCCCTGATGAAGCGCTGGATCTCCCCGATGATCATAGGGACCGCATAGGTGGAGAATTTCACATCATAACTCAAGTCAAATTTATCAACGGATTTAAGAAGGCCGATGGAACCGATTTGGAACAGATCATCCGGCTCGTACCCCCGATTGAGGAAACGCTGGACAACAGACCAGACCAGCCGCATATTCTTCTGGACAATAATGTCCCTCGCTCCCTGATCACCATCTTGACTGAGTTTTATCAGTTCCTTGACCTCGTGATCCTTTAAGAATGGCTGCGCCTTTTCCTTTTCATTTTTCACTTCGACATCCATGGGCACGACTCCTTAATTGCATAGCGTTTTACTATTGGTTAAGTGCTTTTTCAGCCTTACCGTGGTGCCTGTACCTGGGTGTGAGGATATTTCGATTTCATCCATGAAGTTTTCCATGATTGTGAAGCCCATGCCAGAGCGTTCAAGTTCCGGCTTCGATGTATATAAGGGCTGGCGTGCTTCATCCACATCCCCGATCCCGATCCCTTCATCTCGGATGGTCATATCGATGTAGCCATCTTCTTCCATGATGACAGAGATGAATACCTGGCCCGTCGGTTTGTTTTCGTAGCCGTGGATGATGGCATTGGTGACGGCCTCGGAGACGACGGTTTTAATTTCCGTGAGTTCATCCATAGTCGGATCAAGCTGCGCGATGAAGGATGCCACGGTTACACGGGCAAAGGACTCATTCTGACTCACTGAACTGAACTGGATACTCATTTCATTCCTCATTCAAGCGACCCCCAATCGTTGCAATGCATTTTCTTCAGACGGTTCAAGACGAATGATCTTGAATAGACCTGACATCTCAAAAAGGCGGTTGACTGAATGAGAAATGGCACAAACGACCATCTCTCCATGTTTTTGCTTGATTTGTTTGTAGCGGCCCAGGATGACGCCCAAGCCGGAACTATCCATGAAGCTCAGTTCTTCAAGGTTCAGGATGATATGGCGGATATTTTCATTCTCGATCAGGGCGGATGCCCTTTCCCTTAATTCATCGGCGGTATGATGATCCAACTCCCCGCTCAGACGGATGCACAGGACGTCACTTTTCACTTCTAGGTCAATAGCAAGACTCACTATAGAAAGCCTCCTTCTCTGTCTTATAGTGAGTGATTTCGCTATTCTTTTTCAAGAATCCTTCCTGATGACAAAACTAGAAGGAATTCGCCATAATTAGTCAATGTTTATAGATCGGTCTTGGTGAACATGCTCATGCTTCGTTTATAGAAGTCCCACCAGCTTGCCTTCTTCACATCGCTCTTTGCCACAAGTGGTGTTTCAAGTACCTTCTTCCCTTTGTTCATGATGACGAGCTTACCGATTTCGTCCCCTTTCTTGACCGGGGCCTTCACCTCATCTGCAATGCTCACCTTCTGCTCTACCTTATCAAGTTTCTCTCCTTTTTGAGTCAGGATTGACACAGGCTCTTGTGTGACGGCTTGGAGTTTGCGATCCTTCCCTTTCGACACTTTGGCTTCGCCTATGTCGTCACCCTTTTTATAGAGGGGCTTGGTTTGATATTGATTGAAGGCGTAATCCAGCATGGTGCTCACTTCGTTGTTGCGGTCCTTAGGGGACGGTGCACCGAACACGACGGCGATGACCCTCATATTGCCTTTTTTCGCCGTGGCGGTGAGACAATATTTCGCCTCGTTGGTGAAGCCGGTTTTAAGACCGTCCACTCCATCATAGAAACGGACAAGTTTATTGGTATTCACCAGCCAGAACTTCTTATCTGTATTCTCCCTGAGATACGATTCATAGCTTCCGGTGAACTTCGTGATCCCTTCATATCTCAGTAATTCCTTTGCCATCATGGCCATATCATGGGCAGAACTGTAATGGCCCTTTGACGGAAGTCCGGTTGGATTTTTAAACTGGGTGTCCTTCAATCCCAGTTCCTTTACCTTGGCATTCATTTTCTCAACGAAGCCTTTTTCACTGCCTGCGAGATGCTCCGCCATGGCGACGGATGCGTCATTGGCAGAACCGATGGCGATTCCTTTCAGCATTTCCTCCACAGACATTGTTTCACCCGGCTCAAGGAAGATCTGTGACCCGCCCATCGATGCTGCATGTTCACTGGTGCGGATCTTGTCTTTCCAGTCGATCTGGCCATTCTCGATTGCCTCCATGATCAGGATCATGGTCATGATCTTTGTCATGGATGCCGGAGCCAAGCGTTCATGACTGTTCTTATCGTATAGGACAGAGCCCGTATCCCTTTCGATCAGGACCGCTGATTTTGCCACTTCAGCAAGTTCGGACTTCTTCTCCTCAGCAAATCCCGATACGGGGTTCAATGAAAAAATAAAGAAACATAGCGTCAGGATAGACAGTACACGTTTCATGTTAAGATCCTCCATTCATCTTCAATATTCAAAACTTCTATCACCATTTTTTCCAACATAGACCTTTTTATACAAAGGCTTCCGAAAATTCTCTGCAGATGTTGTGGATTCTCACTGTCTCAAAGCACAAAAAAACCACCTTCCGTTTTCAGGAAGGTGGTGCTGGTAATCAATGTGTGATTTCTGTGTGGATCAAGGTCGGTGCTGCTACTTTCTCAGGAGATAGCTTGATGCTTTCATATAGCTTTTCTTTCACCCGTTCCAGTTCAGCTTCATCATTGCTGTATATGGTCACCAATGATTCCCCTGCCTCTACAGGGTCACCGATCTTTTTCCTGAGCTCGAGGCCGACGGCAAGGTCGATGACGGAATCCTTCGTCGCCCGTCCCGCTCCGAGCCACATGGCTGCAGTTCCGACGGCATCTGCGATGATCTCGGATACATATCCTGATTCCTTGGCAGGCAGTTCACTCACGTGGGCAGCCTGAGGGAGTTTTGCTGGTTCATCCACGATGGATGCGTCTCCCCCTTGAGAGGCGAGGAAGACCTTGAAGCTTTCAAGGGCGGATCCATCCTTCATGGCTTTTATCAATCGTTCCCGTGCTTCTTCAATGGAATTCGCCTGTTCGGCCAGGTAGACCATGTGACTTCCAAGGGTCAAACAAAGTTCAGTCAAGTCTTCCGGTCCTTCACCCTTCAGCGTATCGATTGCTTCCTTCACCTCGAGGGCATTCCCGATGGCAAACCCGAGGGGCTGACTCATATCAGAGATGACGGCCATCGTTTTCCGACCAACATTATTTCCGATATTGACCATGGCACCGGCGAGCTCTTTGGAGTCTTCAAGAGTCTTCATAAAGGCGCCTGCTCCGGTTTTGACGTCGAGTACAATGGCGTCGGCTCCTGCTGCGATCTTTTTGCTCATGATAGAGCTTGCGATCAGCGGTATGCTATTCACCGTCGCCGTTACGTCTCGAAGCGAGTACAGCTTTTTATCAGCAGGGGTCAGGTTTCCACTCTGTCCGATGACAGCCAGCTTGTTTTTGTTCACAAGACGGATGAATTCGTCATTTTCGATTTCCACATGGAAGCCTTCGATGGCTTCAAGCTTATCAATGGTCCCGCCCGTATGCCCGAGCCCGCGGCCGCTCATCTTCGCCACAGGTACTCCAACGGCCGCTACAAGGGGGCCAAGTACGAGGGTCGTCGTATCACCGACGCCACCCGTCGAGTGTTTATCCACTTTGATGCCTTCTATGGCGGAGAGGTCGATCTGATCCCCCGACTCCACCATCGCCATGGTTAAATCGGCACGCTCCCTTTCGGTCATATCCTTGAAGAAGATCGCCATGGTCAAGGCGCTAACCTGATAATCCGGAATGGATCCTTCTGTATATCCATTTACGATGAAGTTGATTTCCTCCGTCGTCAGTTCTTTTCCATCACGTTTTTTCTCTATTAGGTCAACCATTCTCATCACTTTCACCCACTTATACGTATTAGCTTACAATGACTTGACGATTTCTTTTACATACGAAAGGAAGTTGGCACGGACCAGTTCGGTCGTCTCCATGACCTCATCATGGGACAAGGGTTGATCCAGGATTCCTGCAGCCATATTGGAAATACATGAGATCCCGAGAACCTTCATACCGCCGTGACGGGCCACGATGACTTCGGGAACGGTGGACATTCCGACGGCATCGCCTCCCAGGACACGTGCCAGGCGGACTTCTGCAGGTGTTTCATACGTAGGACCTGTATTGCCAACGTACACCCCTTCCTGCACATTAATGGAAATCTTACCTGCAATTTCCTTGGCAAGCTGGCGAAGATCCCTGGAATAAGCTTCCGACATATCCGGGAAGCGGGGACCCATGCGGGAGTCATTCGGGCCGATGAGGGGATTCCCACCCATATTGTTGATATGATCCGTAATGATCATAAGGTCGCCTGCCTTGAAGCTCTCATTGACGCCTCCAGCCGCATTCGTTACGATCAGAATCTCGACTCCAAGCTCCTTCATTACGCGCACCGGGAAGGTTACTTTATCAAAGTCATATCCCTCGTAGAAATGGAAGCGCCCCTGCATCGCCACGACTTCCTGACCTGAAAGTCCGCCGTACACAAGCTGACCCGCATGTCCTTCCACTGTGGAAACAGGGAAGTCGGGTATTTCATTGTAGGGGATCTTAACAGGCTCTTCGATCTCATCTGCCAGTACTCCGAGTCCGGAACCCAAGATCAAGCCAATTTTCGGTGTCTTGGTGAATCGTTCGTTCAGGTAGCGTGCGGCTCTTTCAATTTGTTCGTATTTCATGGTCACCTCTCCTTTACCTCTCTATATTGGTGGCGGCAGCTGCTGCCCGGCCATCTAACATTCAACGTGTGGAACCTTATTTCAGTGATGTCAGGAAGCTTTCCCCGAACTTTGGATGTTTCACATTGAAGTTATCGGCAACCGTAGCCCCGATATCGGCGAATGTCTTCCTCACAGGAAGCTCTTCACCCTCTCCGCTGAATCGCTTTGAATAAGCAAGAAGCGGCACATATTCACGCGTATGGTCCGTTCCAGGGGCCGTCGGATCATTCCCGTGATCAGCCGTGATAATCAGAAGATCTTCCTCGGTCATTTTCTCAAAAACCTCTGGTAGCCTGGCATCGAATTCTTCCAATGCTTTCCCATAACCTTCAGGATCGCGTCGATGGCCGAACTGGGCGTCAAAGTCGACTAGATTCAGGAAGCTCAAGCCTGTAAACGGCTGGTCCATGGTGCGGATGAATCCATCCATTCCGTCCATATTGTCCTTTGTCCGAACTGAATCCGTGACCCCTTCCCCGTTATAGATATCGGAGATCTTCCCGATGGCAATCACATCATATCCCGCATCCTTCAGTTCGTTCATAACGGTGCGATCGAATGGTTTCAATGCATAGTCATGTCGATTCGATGTTCTTTTGAAAGCACCCGGCTCACCGATGAACGGGCGGGCGATGACACGTCCAACGAGGAATTCATCATCCTTCGTGAGTTCCCTTGCAATTTCACAGATGCGGTATTGTTCTTCAATGGGAATGATGTCTTCATGTGCAGCAATCTGAAGAACGGGATCGGCGGATGTGTACACAATCAGGGCACCGGTCTCCATATGTTCTTTCCCCAGTTCATCAATGATGGCCGTTCCGCTTGCAGGTTTGTTCCCGATGACGGTCCTGCCCGTTTCCGCCTCCAGTTTCTGGATGAGCTTTTCCGGGAAGCCTTCCGGATAGGTTTTGAACGGCGTATCAATGTTCAAGCCCATGATTTCCCAGTGGCCTGTCATGGTGTCTTTCCCTACGGATGCCTCCTGCATTTTCGTGTAGTGGGCAAGAGGCTTTTCAGCCTTGTCGATCCCCTTGATTTCACGGATGTTGCTCAGACCCAGCTTGGCCATATTGGGCATATGAAGCCCATTCATGTGTTCCGCGATGTGACCGAGGGTATCGGCCCCTTTATCATCGAACAGGTCCGCATCGGGTGCTTCCCCTATTCCCACTGAATCCATCACGATCAGGTGGACCCTTTTGTATGTATAGCTGCTCATATTATCTGCCTCCTGTAAACAACCGCCTTTAAAACGGTTACATTTTCATCAATGCTAGTAGTGTACCCTCTGCCACTGAGCGTGAATCAGAACGATACAACGTCAGAAGTCTGACATCTATATTCTACTTTCCCCTTCAAAAAAATACAAGGGAGATCCCGCAAATTTTGCGGGATCTCCCCTCCCCTAAGCCCTTGGATGGAATTTTGTATACACATCCTTCAGACGGGTCTTTGTCACGTGCGTATAGATTTGTGTGGTGGAAATATCGGCATGTCCGAGCATTTCCTGAACCGCCCGCAGATCGGCTCCATTTTCAAGGAGATGCGTGGCGAATGAATGCCGTAATGTATGAGGCGTGAGTTCCTTCTCAATATTGGCCTTTTTCTGCAGGGCCTTGAGATTTTTCCAGAACCCCTGCCTGCTCATCCCGCGGCCATGATGGTTCAGAAAAAGGTGATCATCCCGTTCTCTCCCCGACCTGAGCTTCAGACGAGAATGTTCGAGATAATCCCCGAGTACATTCATCGCCGTCTGGCCGATGGGAATGATCCTTTCCTTATTCCCCTTTCCTATACAGCGGATGAAGCCCATATTGAGGTGAAGATCATCGAGCTTCATACCAATGAGTTCACTCACACGGATACCCGTTGCGTATAAGAGCTCAAGCATGGCCTTATCCCTCATGCCGAGAGGGGTGGAGGCATCGGGCGCCTCCAGGAGCGCTTCCACCTCGGATAAGCTCAGGATCTTGGGAAGCTTGCGTTCGGTCCGCGGTGTTTCGAGATGGACCGTCGGATCCTGCTCCACGGCCTTCTCCCTTAAAAGGAACTGGTGGAATGAGCGGATCGAAGCGACATGCCTTGCCACAGTCTTCGACGATTTCCCCTGATCACCAAGATGACCGAGGAACTGGACGATGTTCACACGTGACACTTCATTCCAGCCTTCCATTCCTTCTACATTCTTAATATAGAGGGAGTAGCTCTTCAGATCGCGCTTGTAGGAATCAATCGTGTTCTTCGAAAGCCCTTTTTCCACTGTTAAGAAATGCATGTAATCTTCTATATGGTCTTCCAACATCCATTACTCCCCGTTCGTATAAAAAAATAATAATCGATCATACCAGTGTGCTTCCTCGTCTGCAACCGCCGAGGAAACTTTCACGGCCGACCCCTCCGGTTCATCATATCGGTGATACCCTTCGTATTCTTCACCGATCCACATGATGCCGTAATAAAAAAGGATCGTCGATCCCGTAAAAAGGATAAACACCTTCAGCGTCTGCCAGATCATCCGGACTCCTTTACCCATCTTCCATCCTCCCCGTCATCTATTAATACAAGCTATGACGGTTTTCCTTCATTTTATACCTGAACGGATGAAAGTTTAGGCGGTTTCCCGGCAAAAAGCCCCGAAGATTATGTATATCGCATGCTTGCGACGGGATCCCCGGGGCTTCGATTACTCTTCATTATCCTGGCATCTTGAGCAAATGCCATGAAAGGTCAATCTGTGGTCTTTTATTTTAAACTTCCAGTCACGTTCCACAATGTTTTCAACGTCTTCCAATAAGTCTTCCTGAATTTCATCCACTGCTCCACATTCAATGCATACGAGATGATGATGGAAGTGGGCAGCTCCTTCTTGGCGAAGATCATAACGTGATACTCCATCGCCAAAGTTGATTTTATCCACAATTTTCAGCTCGGACAACAGCTCCAGGGTGCGGTACACCGTGGCAAGTCCGATTTCCGGAGATTTTTCCTTAACGAGGAGGTATACATCTTCGGCACTGAGGTGGTCTTCTTCATGTTCGAGCAGCACCCGCACAGTCGCTTCACGCTGGGGTGTAAGCTTGTAACTGGCTGAGTGAAGGTGCTTTTTGATTCGTTCGATACGGCTTTCCATGGTCCCTTCCTCCCCCGTCAATATCTAGTTTATTATAACAAAAAGGGAGGAATAAGCAAAATAAAATTATTACAAACAAAAAAGTAGAATGATTCTTATATAAGAATGGATTTACTTGATTTTTGAAATAACCGTTTCCATCAGACTCGGAGAAAGGTACGCCTCCACTCCCGCTGCCACCGTAATGACGGCGATGGCTGCCACAAGGAATACCACGTATCGTGAAAAGAACGGGATCATGGGCAACTGCATGGACGTTTGTCCCCTCATGAAAATCTTCCTGATCAACGTGATGGAAAAACTTGCGCTCACTGCTCCTATGAAGATGAAAGCCGGGATGATGATGATGTTTTGTGGAAGGATGCTGACGAATGACAGCAGGAAGCCACTCCAGCCCATCTGGTTCACGAGAAAGCCTACGGAAAAACCGACCACGACCCCCTTCATGAACACGAGAACGAAGATCAGCGGAAGTCCGATGATCGAAATCCCGAGCAACCAAAGGATGCCAAGCGACTTCACATTATGAAGGAAGCTTTGCCTGAACATATCTTCGGAAGAAGTCATCCTCCCCCCTTCTATCTCGGTGAAGAATTTCCCCAGATAAAGATACAGATCTTCTTTCTGGGCGAAAGACAGGGAATTGACGACGATGGCACCGAAGATCACACCCATGAGGAATAATGTGATCATGAATAAATAGATCGAGGAATGGGCTTGTACATGTTGGATTAGTGGATTGGATTGGGAAAATTTTTTACGCATCACTGTGCTCCTCCTAGACATCGATTACTAATCTATATGAGGGAGCACCCAGACATATGACAAGATCCCTCCCGGATGACCGAAAGGGACCTGTATGGAAAGGATCAGCGCGCTGCCGCCTGTAGTTCAAGATACTGAATGGCATACGCCGTCTTGGCGTCATAGATTTTCTTTTCCTTCATGAGTGCCTTCGCTTCCTCCAGCCCCACTTCCAAGAGCTCGACGAATTCATCTTCATCCGGACCCTTCGCATCTTCCATTTTATACAGATCCTTTGCGACGTACAGATGCACTAGTTCATCAGCGAATCCCGGGGAAGTGTAGAAGGAAATCAAATGCTCAAGCTTTCCGCATCCATATCCCGTTTCCTCTTCAAGCTCCCTCTCTGCTGTAAGGGCAGGCTCTTCACCAGGCTCAAGCTTACCTGCAGGGATTTCAATAATGGCTTTCTCCAAGGCTTTGCGGTACTGCTCGACCATGACGATCTTTCCTTCTTCCGTGAGGGCGATTACTGCCACCGCGCCCGGATGCTTGATCAGTTCACGTTTGGAGGTCTTTCCGTTCGGGAGCTCCACTTCATCAATCTGAAGGTTGATGATCTTTCCTTCGTATACGGTTTCCGACTGGATCGTTTTTTCTTCGAATTTACTCATTTGCGACTCTCCTGTTCTTTCAACGCTGGATTCTTCATACATTCTACCATACTTCCGAATCGGGGTGGAATTCTTGGAGATTCTGGTGGATAAAGATCGTGTCATCCTTAAAGGCAAGGCGTGGGAGATCAGAAGGAAGTTGAAGGAATACAGTCTCCGGTTCGATACGGTCCATGATTGGATCAAAGCGATGCATTCCGAGTCCCGTTAATTGTTTATCCCGTCCCCCATCCGTTAATATAATAGAGGAAAGAGTATCGGAAGGGATGGATGAATAGTGGATAAGAGAGAACTTGGAAACTCCGGTCTATATGTATCAAAACTCGGACTCGGATGCATGTCCCTCGGGACGGAGGAACAATCGGCGGTGGAGATCGTCCGCTATGCACTGGACCATGGCGTGAACTATCTAGATACCGCCGATTTATATGATTTTGGACAGAATGAAAAAATTGTGGGACAAGCCTTGAAGGGGCGCAGGGACCAAGTAATCCTCGCGACCAAAGTCGGGAACCGCTGGGACGATGTGGATGATGGGTGGCGCTGGGATCCTTCCAAAAGCTACATAGAGAAAGCCGTAAAGGACAGCCTTCGCCGCCTGGGTGTCGACTATATCGATCTGTATCAGCTTCACGGTGGCACGATCGAAGACCCTTATGAAGAAGCCATCGAGGCTTTTGAAACGCTGAAAAAAGAAGGCTTGATCCGGGCGTATGGAATTTCGTCCATCCGTCCGAATGTGATCAAACGTTTCCTTTCACACGCCGATATCCAGAGCATCATGATGCAGTACAGCCTCCTCGACCGCCGCCCTGAAGAATGGATGCCCCTCCTTGAGGAGCATGGTGCAAGCATTGTGGCGAGAGGGCCCCTTGCCAAAGGGATGCTTTCAGAGCGGATGCTGGCAAAAGCCTCGGAGAACGTCCGGGAGAAGGGCTATCTGGACTATTCTTACGGTGAACTGGAACAAACGCTTTCGTCCATTAAAGAGAGACTGGACTCTAGAAGCATGAATGAACTTGCCCTTCAGTACGTGCTCTCCCACCCGTCGGTCGCTTCGGTCATCGCAGGAGCAAGCTCAAAGGAGCAGCTCGCTCAAAACATCGACGCGGTGAATGCTGATCCGCTCACGGATGAAGAAGTCAAGCTCCTGAAGGATTTGACCACATCTTCCAGATATGATGCCCACAGGGACTGATCCATAGGAAAGGGACGGCTATCCATAGCCGTCCCTTTCTCTTTATCCTCGATCTTTGAACTCTTTCCAATTCATGCTGCTCTCATTCAAGAGCTCCTCGAAGCTTTTATTCTTCTCCCGACGCTTTTGCTCTTCTGCCTTCAAGCGCCGTTCTTCGGCTTTCTTGTCGGCCTCTTCGTTCTCAAGCTCCTGCTTCTTATGTTTAAGCTGCTCGAATAGATCGGCATTGATGGAATGTTTGAGCGTCAGTTCTGCTTCCTGTTTCTTTTTCTTTGACATCTCGATCCCTCCCCACCCCTTAGTTATAAAACGTCCGACCTCATAAGTCCACTATCTTGCAACAATTCGTTCAGGAAAAGGGAGTTCGGGTGTCAATTAAAAAAAGACCGGGTATCGAAAACCCGGTCTTCCTAATTCACGACTCTCTTTCATTCGGAATCAATAGGCTTCAAGCTTTACATCATCA
Source organism: Rossellomorea marisflavi (assembly GCF_001274775.1). Taxonomy (GTDB): domain Bacteria; phylum Bacillota; class Bacilli; order Bacillales; family Bacillaceae_B; genus Rossellomorea; species Rossellomorea marisflavi. The sequence goes on along the minus strand of NZ_LGUE01000001.1, from coordinate 574,554 downwards.
TGGACGATGAGGTCCGCAGCCGTTGATGACTTGATGTCGTCCACGCTGAACCCGTTGGCCACTTCCCGGAGAACCAGCCCTTCATCTGTGACGTCCATCACGGCACGATCGGTGATGATGCGATCCACGACGCCCCTGCCTGTAAGCGGAAGGGTGCATTCCTTGAGGATCTTGCTCTCCCCGCTCTTATTCACGTGCTCCATGATGACGATGATGCGTTTTGCCCCATGGACAAGGTCCATGGCTCCGCCCATCCCTTTGATCATCTTGCCGGGGATCATCCAGTTGGCGAGATCACCATTTTCCGCCACTTCCATTCCACCGAGGATGGCGATATTGATATGTCCTCCCCGGATCATGGCGAAGGACTCCGCACTATCAAAGTACGCTGACCCGGGAATGGCCGTCACGGTTTCTTTCCCTGCGTTGATGAGATCTGCATCCACTTCCTCTTCTGTCGGATACGGTCCGATACCGAGTAATCCATTTTCTGATTGAAGGACCACCTGTTTATTCTCCGTGATGTAGTTGGCTACGAGCGTCGGCATCCCGATGCCGAGGTTGACGTAGAAGCCATCCTCGATTTCTTTTTCCGCACGTCTGGCAATCCGCTCCCTCATACTTCCTCGATCCATTTCCTCCACTCCCTTTCTTATGATTTTACCGTTCTCCGCTCGATCCGCTTTTCTTGATCGGCTTGAATGAGCCGTTGGACGTATACGCTCGGCGTATGGACCTCCGCCGGGTTCATGCTGCCCGTTTCCACAAGCTCTTCCACCTCGGCGATGGTCACCTTACCGGCAGCGGCAATCATAGGATTGAAGTTTTGGGCGGTTTTATTGTAGATGAGGTTTCCCATCTTATCTCCCTTCCAAGCACGGACAAGTGAAAAATCGGCGGTGTAGGCCTCCTCGAGGAGGTATTCCTTCCCATTGAAGGTGCGCGTCTCCTTGCCTTCTGCCACAGGGGTACCGACGCCTGCCGGAGTGTAGAATGCCGGGATGCCGGCTCCGCCCGCACGGATTTTCTCAGCGAGGGTCCCCTGCGGGACGAGCTCTACTTCCAGCTCTCCAGAAAGGACCTGACGTTCGAACTCTTTATTCTCGCCTACATACGAACCGATCATCTTGTCGATCTGTTTGTTCTTCAATAGTAAGCCTAGTCCCCAGTCATCCACCCCGCAGTTATTCGAGATGACAGTCAAGTTCTTGACGCCTTTCTTTTCAAGGGCCAGGATCAATTTCTCCGGGATCCCACACAGGCCGAAGCCTCCTACCATCAATGTGGCCCCGTCCTGGATATCGGCCACAGCTTCATCATACGATGTGTATACGGTTTTCATCTCGTTCCCTCCTTATTCTATTGATTCAGCTCAACGATCGTCGCGACGCCCTGTCCTCCACCGATGCAAAGCGTGGCAAGACCGTGGGTGACATTTCGCTTCTTCATCTCGTGAATGAGGGTCACAAGGATCCTGGTCCCGCTCGCACCGATCGGGTGGCCGAGGGCAATCGCCCCACCATTCACATTCAGGCACTCCTTATCGAAATGAAGCTCTTTATCAACAGCGAGCGATTGGGCCGCGAAGGCTTCATTCGCTTCGACGAGCCCCATATCTTCAAGGCTCATCCCTGTCTTCTCCATAACCTTCTTCACCGCCGAAACCGGTCCGATCCCCATCACACTCGGATCGACGCCTGCACTGGCATTCCCTTTGATCACGACAAGGGGGCTGATTCCGAGCTCATCCGCCTTCTTCTTCGACATGACCACCACTGCTGCTGCACCGTCGTTGATTCCCGATGCGTTTCCTGCCGTGACCGTCCCCTCTTTTTTGAAGGCCGGACGGAGCTTGGATAGTCCTTCGGCCGTCGAGCCTTTCCTCGGAAACTCATCCTGACGGAATACGACTGCTTCCCCTTTTCGCTGCGGAATCTCCACCGGTACGATTTCATCGTCGAATCTTCCTTCTTCGATGGCTGACACAGCTTTTTGCTGACTCCATGCGGCGAATTCATCCTGCTCTTCCCTCGTTAACCCATACCGATCACACAGATTCTCAGCCGTGACGCCCATATGGTAATCATTGAAGGCACACCAGAGGCCATCAGAAATCATGCTGTCGACCACTTTTTGATCCCCCATCTTATAGCCGTCCCTTGCCCCTTTTAATAAATAGGGGGCCATGCTCATATTCTCCATCCCTCCGGCAACGACGATATCCGCATCCCCCGCAAGGATGGCCTGCGTTGCCAGGTGGACGGTTTTAAGGCCGGAGCCGCATACTTTATTGATGGTCATGGCGGGGACGGTTTCCGGCAGTCCCGCCTTGATGGAAGCCTGACGTGCTGGGTTCTGCCCAAGGCCGGCCTGAAGCACATTCCCCATGATCACTTCATCAACCTGATCGGGATTCACCCCCGCTTTATTCAATGCTTCTTTGATCACAATGGCGCCAAGGTCCGGCGCCGATACGCCCTTCAGTGAACCGTTGAATGTCCCGATTGCTGTCCGGACTGCACTGACGATGACTACTTCATTCGACATCATTCTTCCTCCCTTTCTTACAATCTGGTGTGTTTTTAAGAGAGTTCGACCATAAAAACATTCCCATCATACAGTTTTCGATGAAAGCGCTTAAAACCCTCTAAATTTGACGAAAAATTTTTAGTTGATTTATATATTAGAATATTTCTACAATAGAAGCAGGAGGGAGATTATGAAACTACCTAAACAAGTGACCATCATCGAAGTCGGTCCCCGGGACGGACTTCAAAACGAACAGAACTTTGTGCCGACTGAAGTAAAAGCCGCCTTCATCCGAAAGCTCAAGGCAGCAGGGATCAAGGAGATGGAGCTGACTTCATTCGTTTCCCCGAAATGGGTGCCACAGATGCGTGACGCATATGATATTGTGGAAAACTGTCTGACGGAGGATTCTCGTGACATCGTATTGGCACCGAACCGGAAAGGGGTCGAACGCGTCTATGAAACAGGATGCCGTGCCATCGCCGTATTCGTGGGCGTGAGCTCGGGGTTCAATCGGAAGAATATCAACAAGTCGACGGAGGAGGCCTTGGAGGAGACCTTGCCTCTAGTCAAGGAAATGAAGGAACGGAACTATTTCGTCCGTGCCTGCATCTCGACGGCATTTCACTGTCCGTATGAAGGGAAAGTTGATCCCTATGAGACCCTCGCCATCTGTAAGGCGTTCCGTGATGCCGGGGTGGATGAACTGAGCGTCGCGGATACAATCGGGCAAGCCAATCCCCTCGAGGCATTCTCCCTCTTTTCCCTGTTGAAGCGTGAATTGCCCGACGTGCTCATGACGGCGCATTTCCATGACACACGGAAGATGGCCCTGCCCAACATCCTCGCTTCCATGCAGGCAGGCGTCACCAGGTTCGATGCATCGGCGGGCGGTCTCGGAGGTTGTCCTTTCGCACCGGGTGCAACAGGAAATGTTGCAACGGAGGACGTCGTCTACATGCTGGACTCCATGGGGATCTCCACCGGGATTGATCTTGAAAAACTGACCGGGGCCATTCGGGAGGTCTCTTCCCACATTTCACGAAAAATTGAAAGCGGTTACTATAATCTAAGTCTTTGATATCCTTTTAGCGCTCCCTTTGGGTGGCGCTCTTTTTTTATCTGTGGAGTGCTCTCCGTTTCTCTTTTCAGCCCGATTTGCTACTATGGAAGAAAATGATGTTTCGAGGTGAGCCATGAGATGAAGAAGAAGTTAGCCGTACTGGGAGGCGCCGTCTCCACCCTGGGCCTGCTCGGCCTCTACATAACCAACCGCTTCATGTATTTGCCGAAAAAAGGTGAGAAGGACATTTACGAACGGGAGATCCAGGCAAACCGCCTGATCGAACGTGAATACAATACCCTTCCGAAAGAGGAGGTCACCATCACCTCTCCCTTCGGTTATTCCATCAACGCCGTTTTCATCACCCCGTATCCAGAGGGGAAATTCATGATCTTCTGCCACGGTGTGACGGAGAACAGATGGAACTCAGTGAAGTATATGAATCTATTCCTAAAGAGGGGCTTCAATGCCGTCATCTATGACCATCGACGCCACGGGAAGTCCGGCGGGAAATCGACGAGCTATGGATATTATGAGAAGCAAGATCTGAAGGCCGTGGTGGACGAGTTGATCCGTCGCGAAGGAGAAGATATCCAATTCGGGATCCACGGGGAATCCATGGGGGCCGCCACCCTCCTTCTATATGCAGGGAGCGTCGAGGACAGAGCAGACTTCTATATCGCGGATTGTCCTTATTCCGACTTCGGCCAGCAGCTGACCTACCGGATGAGCGCAGAGGCGAAGCTTCCATCCAAAGCGGTCCTCCCCCTCATCAACGGGATGCTGAAGCTCCGGGAAGGCTATACCTTGAAGGACATCGCGCCACTTGCCGTCGTGGACCGGATCAAAAAACCCATCCTCTTCATCCACAGTGCCGATGATGATTTCATCCTGCCCCGCATGACGGAGGAGCTTTTCCAAAAGAAAAAGGGACCCAAGCAACTATACATGGATTTCAAAGGCGCACACGCCCAATCGTATAATGATAATCCAGAGAAATATGAAGAGGTCATCGATGAGTTCCTTCAGCGTTTCACCGGAGGCGGGGCATCATGATCCCTAAGGCATTTGCTGAAAAGATGGTGACCATTCACGGGGAGCGGGGCATGGAATGGATCCGCCGGACGGAAGAGCTGCTCGCCTCCATCAAGCAGGAACGCAATCTCACATTCGGGGAGCCATTCGACCTCAGCTACCATTTCGTCGTCCCTGCATCTGATGGCAATCACGACTACGTGTTGAAGACAGGGTTTCCCGGTCAGGAATTCACCCATGAATACCTGGCTCTCAAAGCCTTTGAAGGGCCGGGTGTGGTCAAGTTGATGGAAGGCAAACCGGAAGAAGGCTGGATGGTCCTTGATCTTGTAAAGCCCGGAACCCCTCTCCACACCATAAAGGAGGAAGCGGACGTGCTCGGCATCTGGTCTGAATGCGCAGGGGCGCTTTGGCGTCAGCTTCCAGACGACGATGCAGATTTCCCGACGGTCTCAGATTGGTCTAGGGGCCTCTCCAGGCTCCGTGAGCGCTACGGTGGAGGAACCGGCCCCATACCGGAGTATTTGCTTGAAAAGGCTGAAACCCTTTTCCCCGAGTTGCTTTCAACAGCCGGTCCCCTTTATCTTTTGCACGGTGATCTGCATCACGGCAATATCCTGCATTCAGACAAGGACGGCTGGACGGTCATCGATCCGAAAGGACTGATCGGAGAGCGGGAATATGACTGCATCCAGTTCATGCTCAATCATTGGCAGGACCACCCGGAACCCCTTTCGCTCCTCGCTTTGAGGGCCGGGACGCTTGCATCTTCCCTTTCCCTTTCCTACGGGAGACTGATCCGCTATGGTCTTTGCCACGCTATACTCTCTGCCAGCTGGTGCACGGAAGACGGCGTCGGCGACCCATCCAACGGCATTGAACTGGCCAAACTATTCGACACACTCATCCAAGACGAACACTGACAGAAGGAGACACGACATCATGACATTCTATAAGACTTTATTTTTTGACGTGGACGACACGCTACTGGACTTTAAAGCAGCAGAAGAAGAGGCCATCACCCTTCTCTTCACGGAACATGGGATACCCCTTACGGAAGAGACAAGGACCCGTTATTCAATCATCAATCAATCCCTGTGGCGAGACCATGAACAAGGAAGATTGGATCGGGATACGCTGCTCAACACCCGATTCTCTCTCTTCTTCAAGGAACTCGGACAGGAAGTCGACGGGAAGGCTCTCGGCGAACAGTATCGATCCTATCTTGAAAAGGGGGATAAGCTCATGGACGGCGCCCTTGAAACCATCACAGCCCTGAAGGAAAATCACGATCTTTACATCGTCACCAACGGGGTATCGAAAACTCAATATAAGCGCCTCACTTCTTCCGGGCTTCATCCCTTATTCCTAGAAACCTTCGTATCCGAAGACACCGGCTATCAAAAGCCGATGAAAGAATTCTTCGACTACGTCTTTGCACGGATCCCGGGCCTTGACCGGTCAGCGAGCCTCATTATCGGCGACTCCTTGACTGCAGATATCCAAGGGGGATCCATGAGTGGGATCGATACCTGCTGGTACAACCCTACCGGTAAGCCGAATGACAGCGGAATCGTGCCTACCTATGAAATCCGCGACCTCCGGGAGCTTCTGAAGCTTCTACAAAAATACGAGGCTGAGACAAACATGTTTTAGTCATAATAAAACCCGAATCATTTGCCTACGATAAAGCAAATGATTCGGGTTTTAAATTTTTTGATGAACATTCAAATTTCATCGTTTCCAGCGGTTGATCGGAGTGCAAGACGAAGACTCCAGCGGGAAAAGTAGCTGATGTGAGACCCCGCAGGCCTGCCGAGGAGGCTCACGGGCTACCCGCGGAAAGCGAAGTCTTGCACGGAGATCATGAGCGGTATTAAGATCCTATACTGATCGTGTTCGGCTTTAAAGGGGCCTTTTTTAGTTTTGTCCCAGCCTCGTTTCGGTTCATTCCGGGAACAACACAAAGTTCATTCGTCCATTGATGATCTGACCGGGACTTTTCAGTTGGAAGGTGTTGCTTGAAGGTGAAAAGTCGATTTTCAATTGTTCGTCAAGGAAGACCATCTTGGACTTCTCCACAAGGATGGGGCCATCATTCGTCTCGATCACAAGATCCTCGCCTTCCACGGGCTCACGTACATACCAGAGCGTCGGAATCCCACTGACGACGCACCCGCATCCCTCTGTGTCATACTTTAATTTTAAATGGCCTTCCCGGCCGGAAATTTTCTGATTGATGATTTCACTTGCTTTTTCGGTCCACTCGATTTTCATCTTGTCTGCCTCCTTTACCCTTCCATACTATCATAGTTGGAGAAGACGTATTGCAATTTCGGCTCAGTCCCTATACTATCAAAGAGATTACACGATTTTGAAAGGGTGGATTATGATGTCAAAAGCACAGATCAAAGTGAACGATAACGGGTCTTTCCGGGTCAGCGGGGATGTCGAACTCGTAGATGCCGACGGAAATGTATTCCCAACCAAACCGGTCTTCACCCTATGCCGATGCGGCATGTCTGCGAATATGCCGTTTTGCGACGCATCCCACAAAGGGAAGTTCGATTCCTGCGTGCGCGCCGAAAAAGTCCTGGACGAGGAATAATCACTCATCGATCCGGATATCTGCTATGTCAGCTAGCCGGATCGCATGGACCTCACCGAAACGATCCACTACACGAAGCTTCCCCTCAATGGAATCTGCGTGCTGAATTTCCCCCATGAGGAGACGGTGCTGCTTCCTTTCATAATGAGTGATCAACACACTTCTGCTATATTCCATCGCTTCTGTCACCACTTCATTCATCATCTCGAACTCCTGTTCATCGAGCTCCCTCCGCTTTTCAAACGAGTCTTCCTCCGCCCAATCCCTCAGCATTTTCACATGCTCGGGAAGCATCATCGATGTCCACTTGATTTTCCCACGATCGCGAATCATTCCGTTCACCTCTCATTCCTTTACGATTTATGACCGCCGACCAGCTTGGCCCGGTGGCGTGCCGTACCGGCCGCCGTGTAGGATACCGCCCTCAGAAGGGATGAAGATCCATATTTACTCCGGATCCCGTCCACCACATAGCCGAGTCTTTTCAGTTCCGGACGCTTCAAGTCGAAAAGCGACATTTGAAGCGGGCCATCTTCCACGATATTGGATAACGTAATGGATAATTTCCGGACGGTTCTTCCGCTGTAATTCTCTTCGAACAGTTCCAGGCAGGTCCGGTAAATTTCCATCGTGATGTTTGTCGGCTCTTCCACCGTCCTGGACCGGTGGAATCCACCGCCGAATTCTTCATGACTGTATCCGAGGCCGAAGCTGATGGTCCTTGCCGCCTTTTTATGGGAACGGGCTCGCCGGGCGACCTCCTCGCACATCTCCAGGATGACATGTTTGATTTCTTCCTTGTCTTTATAATCCCGAAGCAGGATCTGACCTTTACCGAAGCTCACCTGTCCATCCATGATGGGGGCCCCGATTTCAGACAGGTCGACTCCCCATGCATGATGGTACAGCTGATTTCCCATGATCCCGAATTTCGCTTCAAGTTTCCCGAGCTCATACTGGGCAAGCTGGCCCACCGAAAAGATCCCCATTCGGTTCAGCGTTTTTTCAAGGCGTTTGCCGATCCCCCACATCTCGCTCAAAGGAGAAAGCGGCCATAATTTATCCGGGACATCTTCATACGTCCACTCGGCGATCCCCTTGGATTTCGCATCAAGGTCAAGACAAAGCTTGGCCAGGAGCATATTCGGTCCGATCCCGATGGCACATGGAAGCTGAAACTCCCTCTCCATGTCATCCTGGATCTTACGGGCGACTTCCTCCGCCCCGCCCCACAGTCCCATTGCCCCATCGATCTTGATGAAACTCTCATCCACACTGTACGTATGAATGGCCTCCTTCGGGACGTAACGGTGGAACAGCTTCGTGATCTCCATGGATATCCGTACATAGGTCGCCATCTTCGGCTCCACCAGGCATATCCGGTCGTCCCGGGGGATTTCATACATCCTCGCCCCGGTCTTGATCCCAAAGTCCTGCTTCAGCTTCGGTGAAGCCGCCAGCACGATGCTCCCCTGACGGCTCTGATCGCCGACGACCGCCAGATAGCAATCCAGGGGATCAAGTCCCATCATCACAGCCGAACAACTGGCATAGAAGCTCTTCATATCGATGCACAAAATCTTTTGATGCGGAAGCCCGCTGTAATCGACACTCATCTCTCCCACCCCCAAACCAGAACATCCGTTCCACATAGTATATGATGATTGTATACGAATATACGTTCCTATTTCAACAAAAATTATTGGTAAAAAGAAAAGCGGAGGCGGGTCGCACTGAGGCGACAAGCATAAGACAGAGAACCCGGAAAGGCGTTCTGTGCCTTTTTGGGTTCTCTGCCTTATGACCTCGAGCCTCAACCCGCCGGAGCTGGACACAAAGAAAAGCGGAGGGGGCTCGCACTGAGGCGACAAGCATAAGGCGAAGATCTCAGGAAGGCGGTCTTGGCCTTTTTGAGATCTTTGACTTATGACCTCGAGCCTCAAGCCCCCGGAGCTGGACATGAAGAAAAGCGGAGGCGGGTCGCACTGAGGCGACAAGCATAAGGCGAAGACACCGGAAAGGCGTTCTGTGCCTTTTTGGGGGCTTTGACTTATGATCTCGAGGGGCAACCCGCCGGAGCTAGACATAAAGAAAAGCGGATGGGGCTCGTTCTGAGGCGACAAGCAAAAAGCGAAGACACCAGAAAGGATTCTTACCCTTTTTGGGTTCTTCGCTTTTCGACCTCGAACTTCCACCCCACTCAGCAGTTATTGTCCTTAAGGTAAGCAGAGAGCCTGACGCGATCCTCTACCGCCTGTTTCAATAAACTGAACTGCCCGAGGATCACCGCATCCTCTATTTTTTTCAGTACGATCCAGGCTTGATCATAGACGTCCTTGTCGATGATACCGGATTCCATGGCATCATCAAGTTCATCCGCATCAAGGATTTCCCTCTCACCGGTAGGCAGCACCACCAAGTCAAGGTATAGGTCGTCCATCCAGGGCACCCCGTCCTCCTGCCCCGTTCCCCGGCAAATGTCGATGTACCACTGCACAATTTCCCCTTCTCCGTTGAACATCGTTGTAAGAGTGTAAGCACCGTGGGATGGAAAATGCTGAAGCCACTGATACCCATTGTCCACAAGACACACTCTCCGCTCTCCGTAGCTTTTCCAAAGTGGCTCTCCCACTTCCTTCATCTCTACCAGCGTAATGTCTCCTTCGAACCCTTCCCGTTTGACAGAGGTCATGCCATACCGCTTTGTCAAAACCCGTTTCCACCCTCTACGATCGCCAAATTTCCTTTTCATCCTGCACTTCTCCCCTATACTGAAAATACCCTTTTTTCCTATGAAACGTAAAAGGATCGGTCACAGTGACCGATCCTCCCATTCAATTTGCAACAGGCCGCGCAGGAACCATCACCCGCTCATGCTGAAGATTCACCACGACCTTCACGTCCATTCCGATGGAAGGGTCCGTGAAACGCACATCATAAACCCCCGGCACCTCCTTGGTGACGGAACGAAGCATCACTTCTGAAAATCTCGGATCTTGGAGGACGAGACGGACGGCATGGCACTCCTTCATACTCCCCTCATCGGAGAGGAGGCTCATTTTTTCCGCCTCTGCCCTGCGCGGATGGGACTCGGAAATCTCTCCGTCTGCTTCTACCTTGACTTTATCCCCGAGACCTACGTCCTCAACCGGGATTTCATCCCCGTTCCCATTTATCACGACTGCCTCTTGTACAGAAAACCATATATCATTGATTAAAAGTTCTTTTGCTTCCACCTGGGTGACAAAGCCTATGTATGATCCACTGGACTGTCTATGTTCCACCGCGTTCCCCATTCCGCAGCCGGTCATCAGGACCATGGCGGTGACAAGCATCACAGCGATCGAATAATTCTTCATAGACTCCCTCCCCTCCCTACTTTAGACGGATGAGCAGGGGAAAAAGTTTCATGAAAAATGAAAATTTCGAATAAATCAAAAGATGATCAATCCCGTTTTCAGTCGAACATCCGTCCCTCAACTAGGGGTGCGGTAAGGTCCGATCATTTTTTGAAGAAGAATCGATTCCCGACGGTTTCAATCACACCAGGGAAGAGCTGATAGAATAAACTGCCGGTATTCATCCACCGCGGAAGATTGATTTCCCTCTTGGAAGTAAACAAGGCATGAATCACTTTATCTGCCACTTTATCTGGGTTCAGCATGAACTTTTCGACATTTTTCACATAGGTGCCCGACTCATCCGCAATGGTAAAGAAGTCGGTGGCAATCGGTCCTGGATTGACAGCCGTCACCAATACGCCGTACCGCTTTGCTTCCATCCTCAGACCGTTCGTGAAGCCGAGGACCGCATGCTTCGACGCCGAGTAGGCACTTGATTTGGGCGAAGCAAACTTCCCTGCTTGGGAAGCGATGTTGACAATATGACCATAGCCCTGCTCCTTCATGATCGGCAGGACTTCTCCGGTGCATGCCATCAGTCCGAGGACGTTGACATCGATCATCCCCTTCACTTCCTCAAAGGACACCTCATGGGCTTCTTTGAAGATTCCGAAGCCTGCATTATTGATCAACACATGGATAGGTCCGAACTCTGCCTTGATTTCCCTGAATGCCTTCGCTACTGCCTCGTGGTCCCGTACATCAAGGGGATAGCCCACTACCTTGACACCGTATTGATCCCGAAGTTTTGCGGCCAACCCATCAATGAGCGGGGTTCGGCGTGCGATGAGGGCAAGATTTGCACCGGACTCGGCGGCCTTTATCGCCATCCTCTCCCCGATTCCCCCGGAGGCACCGGTGATGATGATGGTTTTTCCTTGTATCTTAGAATTCATTGAAACTCCCTCGCTTAAGAAAAATAGTAGTACACCCCATCTTGTTTCTCTACTTTTATTCTATCCGATGCCTCAAGATAATCAAGCTGCCCGATTGTTTCGGATAAGGTGAGACCGAGCTCCTTCTTGTACACGGCAGGGAACAGCCTTTTGCAGATCTCAAAGGCCGTCATGGGGCGGGCCTGGATCATCGTCTGGACGGAAGCGGCCCGCTCTTCCTGCTTTCGCTTCCTTCTGACGATGAGTCCCTGTACATCCCGGACGTCCTCTCCGTGCCCTGTATATGCCACCGAAACCGGCACGTTTGTCAGTTTATCGAGGGATTCATTATACTGCAGCATGGGCTTCGGTCTTCCTCCGCCAGTGAATAATGGTTCAATCAACGGGTTCGGGGAAATATGGGCCAGGATATGGTCGCCGGCGATGAGGGTGCCATCCTCCTCACGATAAAATGACAGGTGACTCTGAGCATGTCCAGGGGTACCGATGATCGTCCAGCCTGGAAGACCGGGCAATTCTTCTCCTTCTTCTACGCAGCGGTCAAGGGGACGATTCCCCATCAGGATGAGAAGATGTTCAAACGATGTGATCTTCGAAAGGATTTCTTCATCTACTCCCGATTCCCGGGCAAGGTTGAAAAAGAACGTGCCATACGCGTCGAGAAAATCCGAATCCCTGTGCAGCCAGTGACGGTTATACGGATGCCCGATGATCTCCACCGAAGGGGCGAATCGCTCGACCATGCCTGCATGATCGGGGTGATGGTGGGTCAATACCACCTGGTCGATGTCCTCCAGCCCGTATCCCGCTTCACCTATCTGTGCATTCAAACGCTCCCACGCTTCCTCTGTAAGGGGACCCACATCGACTAAAGTCAACGCATCCCCTTTCAATAGGTAAACATTCACATCCCCTACTGCATACGGTGTGGGTAAAGTGATTTTGGTTATGGTATCCTTCAATGTCTTTCACCTACAGTTAGATAATTTATTGGACCTGATGGCTTAAGCCGCCCCGCAAAAATGAATGGTCCTTCATTTCAGTGTACCTTGTAATCCCGCCCGTGTCATTTTTCTTTTTTCAGAATAAACTGAAATAAACCTTGACAGACGGGTTGCCTATCGAAGATAATCACCTATAATACGAATCGGCCAAAGCGATGAGAAGGACCAGTAGCATGCTGATGATGCAAGAGAGCGGTATCCACCGGCTGCAAGATACCGCCATCCTCTCTGCATGCGAACCTACCTTTCGAGCGTCTTTAATAAAGAACGTGTTCCAGCGTTATTGGAAAATGAGTGTGCCCGCTTATCGGGCAAAACAAGGTGGTACCACGGGAGCAGATCCTTTCGTCCTTTTTCTGGATGAAGGGTCTGTTTTTTTATTTTTGTACACTCAGGAGGGGAATGAATAGATGAACACATTATTTATTGGAGCAGGCTCGATGGCTTGTGCGTTGATGAGAGGGGCATTGAAATCCGGGGCGTTGAAAAAGGAAGAGACGTATGCGCTCAATCGTTCGAATGACATGCGGATGAAGGAACTTGATGAATGGTTCGGGGTGTTGAGACCAGGTGGCGGCCAATCATTTGACCTGGTGGTACTCGCCATGAAACCCAAGGATTTTGACGAAGCGGCAGATGTGATCCGGAACCATCTTTCCAGCAAAACGGTCATCCTGTCGGTCCTCGCAGGAATTCCGGTCTCTTATATTCGTGAAAAGCTCGGGTTCCAAGGGGGGATCGCACGGGCCATGCCGAATACGAGTGCCGCCCTTGGAAAATCAGCGACCGCCGTGACCCTTGATCGCTTTGACGATCGAGTCATGGAAGAAGCCGTCGTGCACCTGCTGGACTCGGTGGGTCTGACCGTGGAGGTGGAAGAACATCAGCTCGACCTTATCACCGCCTTATCGGGGAGCGGACCGGCCTATATTTATTATATGGCGGAAATGATGCAGGCAACGGCCGTTGAACTCGGCCTCCCATCGGAGCTTGCGCGGGATTTGACCATCCGGACGATCACCGGCGCAGGGGCCATGCTTGAAGAATCGGGACTGGACGCCGAGGAGCTGAGGAAGAATGTCACGAGTCCTGGTGGGACGACGGAAGCAGGAATCGAGGCGTTGAAGGCACACGGAGTGGAACACGCCATGTTCGAGTGCATTTCTTCCGCACGCAATCGCTCGGAGGAACTTGGCAGGCAGCTCATCAAGACAGAAAAGGACTGAAGCATCCCGGAGCAGATTTCTTTCCCATCCTCATGCCGCGTTGATATAATCTTGTGCATCGGGAAAAATAAAATCCTGAATTGGCAGAATGGAGGGAAAAGAATTGAATCGAAAACTATTTCAACCATATACGATCAAGAATGTAGAATTGAAAAACCGCATCGTCATGGCGCCGATGTGCATGTACTCTTCCCATAATGAAGACGGAAAGATTGAAAACTGGCACCGCACGCACTACACAAGCAGGGCTGTAGGAGGAGCGGGGCTGATCATACAGGAAGCTACCGCCGTCACACCTCAGGGCCGCATCTCCCCTCAAGATCTTGGAATCTGGAGTGATGATCACCTTGACGGCCTGACGGAGCTTGTCACCCTCATGAAAGAACAAGGGGCCAAAACCGGCATCCAGCTTGCCCACGCCGGAAGGAAAGCCGTTCTTGAAGGGGATATCCTCGCACCGTCCGCCATCGCCTTCAACGACGACATGAAAACGCCTGTTGCCATGACGATCGAACAGATCAACGAAACGGTCACAGCGTTCATACAGGGTGCTGAAAGAGCCAGAAAAGCCGGATTCGATGTGATCGAAATTCATGGCGCCCACGGCTATCTCGTCAACGAGTTCCTATCCCCCCTCTCCAATAGACGGGAAGATGAATACGGAGGGAGCGCAGAAAACCGCTACCGCTTCCTGAAGGAAATCATCGACGGGGTCAAAACCGTATGGGACGGTCCCCTCTTCGTCCGTGTGTCGGCGAAGGATTACCATGAGGACGGCCTCGACGTGGATGATTATATCATCTTCTCCAAATGGATGAAGGAGCAGGGAGTCGACCTTATCGATGTCAGCTCCGGAGCCGTTGTTCCGGCACGGATTCCTGTCTTCCCCGGCTACCAGGTGAAACCGGCTGAACGCATCAAGCATGAGGCCGATATCGATACAGGTGCTGTTGGACTGATTACCTCGGGTCTTCAGGCAGAAGAGATCCTTCAGAATGAGCGCGCTGATCTCATCCTTCTCGGAAGGGAGCTGCTTCGGGATCCATACTGGCCCCGTACGGCAGCAAAAGAACTCGGTCACGAGATCACCCCACCCGTTCAATATGAGCGTGGATGGTAAGGCATACGCAAACCAAGGAGGGCATGTCATCGACATGTCCCTTCTTTTTGTCTCCGCTCACTCAGAAAAACCGGTTTTCCTTTGTAGGGAAGCCGGTTTTTTCTGGATTATTCGGTGTAGATCTTTTGGATTTCATATTGAAAACCCTGATACCGGTAATTTTGCTTTTGATACATCTCCCGGGGCGTATCTTCTCCGTCCGCTACAAGGATCACAGTGCGATCCGAATATAGCTCCATAACCTTTTGCTGCAGTCTGGAAGCTATCCCTTTTTTACGATAATCTTCGTGTACCATGAGGCCGTCGATTTCAGCCGTCCCCTCTTTCAGGATCACGTCGACCGCTCCTGCGGGATGTCCTTTGTAATAGGCGAGGAGCTGGGTAACATGGTCATCTTCGAAATGTTGTCGGTGAACGGCCACCTTCCCTTTGGCAAATGATTCACCGTAGATCAGATCCTGTTCATATTGAAACGCAAGGTAATCGTCGAGGCCGCTGATGACTTCAACCCTTATATCAGGATCTTCCTCCATCCGGGGAAAATCGTTCGGGTGGATCGCGTACAGCTCTGTGAAGCTGATCTCAAATCCCTTGGACGCCAGGTGATCAGACAATCCGTCAATCGGCTTTTTATTCTCAGGAAGATGGAACTTCACATGCTTTTGTCCCCTTGCCGCATGATAGTCTTTCAAGTAATCCGCCGTTTCCCTGAATTCCTCCAGGCGGGGCGCCCGCAAAAATTCAATATAATTGCTGCTGTACCTTTCAAGGAACTCCGGGTCATGGACATGT
The DNA here is from genome assembly GCF_001274775.1 of Rossellomorea marisflavi. GTDB lineage: Bacteria > Bacillota > Bacilli > Bacillales > Bacillaceae_B > Rossellomorea > Rossellomorea marisflavi. The sequence continues at coordinate 558,880 of NZ_LGUE01000001.1, read as the reverse complement.
TTGTACAATTCATTTTCTTTCACTAATCGTCCATCGCGATGGATGTTTTTATAGGTGATATGCGTCATGATTGTTCCTCCATTGATTTCCGCGGTACGGTGAATTCCAACAGATCATGGGCCATCATGGTTTCAGGGAAGATGGCTTTTGCTTCCTGTACCAGTTCCGGCCATGCCTCTTTCGCGTAGCGCGATGATATATGCGTCAGGAAGAGAGCCCTTGCCCCGGCATCACGGGCCGTAGCCGCTGCCTGTGCAGTGGTGGAGTGGAAATAATCCCTCGCCATCTGTTCCTGATCCCTGTTAAACGTGGCTTCATGAATGAGAAGGTCTGCCGATTCAGCGAGTGCCCTTGAATTCGGACAGACCCGTGTGTCACCGAGTATGGTTACGGTACGACCCGGGACAGGGGGACCAAGGAAATCCGTTCCATTGATGACCTTGCCATCTTCAAGGGTCACAGTCTCGCCTGCCTTCAATCGTTTGTAAATCGGACCGGGTGCGACCCCTGCTTCCTTCAGACGCTCGACCTGAAGGACGCCTGGTGCATCCTTCTCCGTGATCCTGAACCCGAAGGATTGAATTCCGTGATCGAGCTTTCGGGCTTCAACGGTGAATTGGTCATCACTGAAAATGATCCCTTCCCCGATTTCCACCACATGGAGGGGATAGCGAAGATGGGTCTTGCTGACGGACAGGGAAACCTCGATGAACGCTTTGATCCCTTCCGGTCCGTAAACCGTGAGGGGGCTCTCCCCTCCCTGGAAAGACCTGCTGCCTAGGAAGCCCGGTAGCCCGAATATATGATCACCGTGCAAATGCGAGATGAAGATCTTTTCGATCCTTCTCGGCCTGATATTCGTATGTAAGATTTGATGCTGTGTCGCTTCTCCACAATCGAAAAGCCAGATCGCGCCCCTTTCTTCCAATAGCTTAAGGGCAACGCTTGATACATTGCGGAATTTGGCGGGCACACCTGCACCCGTCCCTAGAAATTGCACATCCACGTTCTTCACCTCTATGTATTCTGTCCTTTCATCATAGCACATCTTTCCCTGTCCTATTAGTAGTGGATATCGGAAAAGAGCCAATCTTTCATACTTTTATCAATTTGAGCCATTCTAATCAAAGGAGCTCCTGCAGTCAGGCAAAAGACTTGCTTATTGAAGAATTAGTTTTTACAATGAAATCATTGTACAAAAGAGGAAGTACCATGCCGGATTTACCGGCAAAAAGATAAAGTGAGGTCATGACATTGAATAATCAGCAAACACCATCTTCTCTCATTACGATTTTCGGGGCGACTGGTGATCTAGCCAAGAGGAAATTATATCCATCCCTTTATCATTTATTTACAAAAGGAAAGATCTCCAAGCACTTTGCCGTCATCGGCATCGGGCGCAGGGAATGGTCGAACGAAACCTTCCAGGAGCACGTAAGAACCTCTGTACATAACGCAATCGGAAGTAATGAAAACATAGAAGAGTTTGTATCCCATTTTTATTATCAGGCTCATGATGTATCAAGCGATGAATCCTACAGGGAATTGAAAACCCTCTCGGATCAGCTGGATGAACAGTATCAGCTTGAAGGAAATCGCATCTTCTATCTCGCCATGGCACCTGAATTCTTCGGTACCATCACGGAGCAACTCAAGAAGCAAGGCGTTACGGATGCAAAAGGTTTCCAACGACTTGTGATCGAGAAACCATTCGGTCACGATCTTCCGTCTGCTGAAGCACTGAATAAACAGATCCGCGAATCCTTCTCTGAAGACCAGATCTATCGCATCGATCATTATCTCGGTAAGGAAATGGTTCAAAATATTGAAGTAATCCGTTTCGCCAATGCTATGTTCGAACCACTCTGGAATAACCGCTACATCTCAAACATCCAGGTCACTTCTTCGGAAGAGCTCGGGGTGGAGGATCGCGGCCGTTACTACGAGAAAAGTGGAGCACTCCGTGACATGGTGCAGAATCACTTGATCCAGATGGTGGCCCTCCTTGCCATGGAACCGCCAATCAAGCTGACAACCGATGAGATCCGCAGCGAGAAGGTCCGCGTTCTTCGCTCCCTTCGTCCAATCGAAGGCGAAGAAGTGAAAGACTACTTCGTACGCGGTCAGTACGGACCGGGTAAAATGCACGAACAAGCTGTACCGGGTTACCGCGAAGCAGACAATGTGGATGATGAGTCCAACACGGAAACATTCGTGGCAGGAAAACTGATGATCGATAACTTCCGCTGGGCAGGTGTGCCATTCTATATCAGAACGGGCAAGCGCATGGAAACAAAATCGACGAAAATCGTCGTGCAGTTCAAGGATATCCCGATGAACCTCTACTACAATCCTGGGAAACCACTTGCGCCGAACCTCTTGGTGATCCATATCCAACCTGAAGAGGGCATCACCCTTCACCTTAACGTTAAGAAAACCGGACAGGATATTGAAACGACTCCTGTCAAACTGAATTTTGCCAGCCACGACCTGGATGGCATCAACACACCGGAAGCATACGAAAAATTACTCCATGACTGCCTGAGGGGCGATGCGACGAACTTCACCCTATGGGACGAAGTGAAATTGTCCTGGGCATTTGTTGACAAGATCTCTGAAATTTGGGAATCTACTCAACAGGAAGACTTTCCTAACTACCCTGCCGGCTCCATGGGTCCAAAGGCAGCAGACGAGCTATTGGACAAAGATGGTTTCAACTGGTGGCCGATAGGGAAACTTGATGTAGAATAACAATGATACTTGAAGGGTGAGGAAACAATGAAGATCTATGACGTAACTGCTCCAATCCACAGCGATATGCCGGTATACAAAAACAAGCCGGAGAAAAAGCCGTCCATCAAGACCGATACAAACGGACACGTAACGGAATCACGCATCTCCATCGACCTACATACCGGTACACACGTTGATGCTCCCCTCCATATGTTCAACGAAGGGGAAACAATCGAAACGATTGATATCAAACAACTCGTCAGACCGGTGAAAGTATTTGATCTGACAGATGCAGAAGAAAATATTTCCTACGACGATATCAAAGACCTTGATATCGAAGAAAATGATTTTGTCATCTTCAAGACGAAGAACTCATGGGATGAAGGGTTCAACTTTGAATTCATCTATGTAGCCGCAGATGCCGCCAAGCACCTTGCAGAGAAAAAGATTGCAGGTGTCGCCATCGATGCGCTCGGAATCGAACGTGCCCAGGAAGGTCATCCGACTCACCGCACATTGATGGGGAATGGAGTGATCATCATGGAAGGTCTCCGACTCAAAGACATTGAACCGGGCCAATACTTCATGGTCGCAGCTCCCCTCAACATACAGAAAACCGACGCTTCTCCTGCAAGGGTCCTCTTGTTTGATGAAATGATCGGATAAGCGAAACACTAAAAAGGGTACCAAATCCATCAGATTTGGTACCCTTTTTTGGTATAGATCATTAAAGTGAATGACCCTATTCAAACCAAACATATAATAACCCACACATAACATGCATAGCCCCGAATTAATCCGTATCAAAAAGAACTTTACTATATACCACGGGAACATATGAATCACGTACATTACGATTATCCTTATCCCCGAAACAGTTCGCTTTGATAAAAATCTTTACTGCGAAAAAAAAAACGCTTAGAAAAGAAAGAGCTGCTACTATACTATCCTAATTAAATTATCCATATAGATTCCTCTGTCATCCCTCGTTTAACCTTGCGAGAGTCCGTGTTGTGGTGTGATTCGTTCACAACATCCTGATAAAATCATATTCTTGCTGAATTGAGGTAACTGAAGCGAAAAAGCATACGGAATTAAATGTGTTAGAAAGGATGAATTCCCTAGACATTTATGTTATTTTTGGAGATTGATGGATTTCATAAGCACAGATTAGAATAACTAATAGGAGGAGACGTCATATGAGAGAAAAAAGAAGTGATATTTTTGGGTTCCTTTCCCTATGGGTTGGTTTTATAGGTTTGTTAAATTGTCTTGTTCCTATCGTGGGGTTAATTATTATAGTGTTTTCGATTATCTTTGGAATAATCTCATTGATAAAGAAGGAGCGGACAAAATGGAAAGCAATCACAGGTATTTCTATTAGTTTTACTGCGTTAATCATTGCAACCGTTGCAATTATAATCTCATTTATTCCGGACCCCACTTTAAGCCAGGGCGACAAGCCTGATTGGGCGCCAGAAAAAGTGTATGATTATGGTTATCCCGTCAAACATGATGAAGTTGAGATATCTGTTAACAAAGTGTTCTTTAGCTATGGAAAAATGGTTCGCCCGGGTATTACCATCAAAAATATTGGCGAAGACACAGTGCAATATTCCCCTAATGATTTTACATTGGTACAAGACCAAGGTAATGAAAAAGGGAAACGCATAAACCCGGTAACTAATTCCGAATACCTGCTAAAAAGCGGAGAATTGGAACCGGGAGAAGAGATCTCAGGTGAAATCGAATTTGTTTTTCCCGTTAACAATTCTTTCTTTGCCTTAGTCTATAAAGATGAAGTCTATATAGACATAACCTATAATTGATTAATCATAGTTCTATATGAAGAGAGATAAACCTCACCTAATGAAATACTTATTGTTACCACCTTGAATTTAGGTGGTTTTTTATTGCAAAACAAAAACTGACTTATAACGATTCATAAGTCAGTTCCAAGTTATTTATTCAAAAAGCAACTCAAGTCGTAACTCGATATCATGAAGAAAGCTTCTTTTTGTTTTTAAATTTGGACTAGAATATAATAATCCACTACACTAAGATTAATGAAAATCAAAAGTTTTGGCAAACAGTACCCCCATAGGCAATGGAGGATCTTCATACTTTTGTCCCTAATCCCTCAGAAAATCCTTATTAAAGCTTGTGTCGGTTTTCGTGTCGTTCCGGGCGCCTTTACTTCCCTTGATGCCCCTTGCAATGGAATCTTTTCCGTACTTGTCCTGGAGTTCAGAAACGACTTTGTACAGAGGTTCTTTTTCTGCTTCTTTTTTGTAGGAGAAAAGGTCAAGCTGTTCCGTTGCTTCGCTCTTTTCCACCACGTCCTGGGCTGTTACCCCCAGGAGCCTCACAGGTTCGCCGTTCCAATGCTTCATGAACAGGTCCTTTGCCACTGCGTAGATATCCTCTTTCTTTCCTACGGGATTCTCAAGTTTCCGGCTCCTGGTGATGGACTTCCTGAACTTGTCCTTGATCATCACCTGAATCGTCATCCCGAGGACGTCCTTCTGATGGAGCCTTGAGGCGACTTTCTCACTGAGTTGCAATATGACGGCCAACAAATCGTGTTGATTGGTGGTGTCTTTCGGAAGCGTAGTGGAGTTCCCCACACTTTTATAATCATAGATTGAATCGGGGTCGACGATCCGCCTGTCGATCCCATTGGCTTTTTCCTTGAGCCGGAGCCCATTGATCCCCAGGCGGGACTTCAATTGGATATCGTTGGCGAAGGCAAGGTCCCTGCAGGTCTCGATCCCCATCCCGTTCAACTTCAACGCTGTTTTTTCCCCGATCCCGTGCATGTCGATGACCGGAAGCGGCCAGATTTTCGCAGGCAGATCACGCTTCCTAAGGACCGTGATGCCCATGGGCTTCTTCATATCCGAAGCCGTCTTGGCCAAGAACTTATTAGGGGCGACACCGATACTGCAGGGAAGATCCAGTTGAGAAAGGATCTGTGATTGGATTTGACCGGCAATTTCTACCGGTGAACCCAGTTCAAACGAATCGGTGATATCCACATACCCCTCATCGATGGAAACGGGTTCCACGAGCTCGGAATATTGTCTTAAAATATCAAACATGCCTTTGGAGGCAGATCGGTAGCGCTCAAAATTCGGACGCATGACAATCAGCTCCGGACAGAGTCTTTTCGCCTCCCAGACGGGCATGGTGGTCTTTACACCGAAGCCCCTCGCCTCATAGCTGCAGGTGACGACGATTCCCCTCCGCTCCTCGGGGTTCCCGGCTATGGCCAGCGGCTTCCCTTTCAAGGTTGGGTCATATGCCATCTCCACGGATGCATAGAAGCTGTTCATATCGACATGGAGGATCACCCGTCCATTTTTAGGATAAAAATTTTTCATACGATCGCGTCTTTCTTAGTTGGATTGCACTTCTTGTTCCGTGACATAGGTTTGGATGTCAGTAATGCCCTTCAATCCGGCCACCAATCGATCGGGATTGATCTGGGTGAGCATGCGATCCTCGAGATTGATGATGCCCGAGAAGTAGTCAGCCTTCCCGTATGCAAGCAAACCGACCTGGGTGAGGGCCGCATCGGAAAACTCGAGGATTTCCTTGGCTTCTTTCACAAGGAGGCCAATCGTCATGATCTCACTCTTCACCACGATAAGAAACGCATCGGTTCGGTCGAGTGATGAAGAATATAGGATTTCTGCAAGGTCAAAGACAGGAATGAGTTCACCCCTTACCTTCGTCACCCCAAGCACAAATGATGGAAGATGGGGAATCGGGTTGATCCCCTCGGATTTTTCAATAGAAACAATGGTATCAACGGGAAGGGCATACTCTTCTTTCCCTGCGTGAAAAACAATGACTTTAGCCATGAACTGACTCTCCTCTCCGTCCGTCTTTCGACCTGGACGTTCGTCTTCCTTTTAATGTACCATAGATTGCCATGTAAGGGGAGTCAGAACAAAAGGTCCACCAGCAAACGCGCTGATGAACCTTTCTCTGGAGCCGGTATTATTTAGATGATGCTGCTTCTTCCACGATGGCAATGACCATCTCAGCCAATTTGTACAGCTCTTCAACAGGCATTCTTTCATTTTTCGTGTGGATTTCTTCATATCCCACAGCTAGATTGACCGTCGGGATGCCGAATCCTGCGATGACGTTCGCATCACTGCCCCCGCCACTTGTTAGAAGCTCACTCGGACGCCCCACTTTCGCTGCGGCACGTTTTGCCACTTCTACGACTTCATCCCCATCGGAGAACTTGAATCCCGGGTACATGACTTCGATCTCCACTTCTGCTTTGCCACCCATTTCGGCGGCTGCTGCATGGAATGCTTCCTTCATTTTTTCTACTTGCGCTTCCATTTTTTCAGGAACAAGGGAGCGTGCTTCTGCCAAGATATCGACTTGCTCGCAAACGATATTCGTTGCCTTTCCGCCTTCGAAGCGTCCGATATTCGCCGTCGTTTCTTCATCGATACGACCGAGCGGCATCTTCGAGATGGCTTTTGAAGCGATGGTGATGGCGGATACGCCTTTTTCAGGAGCAACCCCGGCGTGTGCCGTAATGCCGTAGATTGTCGCTTTCACTTTCGCCTGGGTCGGCGCAGCCACGATGATATTGCCGACTTTCCCATCGCTGTCGAGGGCAAAGCCGTACTTCGCCTTCACGAGTGAAGAGTCGAGGGCTTTAGCTCCGACGAGGCCAGATTCTTCCCCTGCCGTGATGATGAACTGGATGTCACCGTGCTCGATGTTGTTCTCTTTCAACACTCTTACGACTTCGAGCATTGTAGCAAGACCGGTCTTATCATCGGCCCCAAGGATGGTCGTACCATCCGAATAGATATAGCCATCTTCCTTCAGTTCAGGCTTGACGCCCTTAGCAGGAACGACAGTATCCATATGGGAAGTGAAGTAGATCGTATCCGCACCTTCCTTTGTTCCTTTGAGGTTGCAGATCAAGTTTCCGGCACCGTGTCCCGTTACACCTGTCGTGTCATCCTCGAACACATCCACACCAAGTTCGGTGAATTTAGCGGTCAATACTTTCGCAATCTCCGCTTCGTCCTTAGTTTCAGAATCGATCTGCACCAATTCCATGAATTCATTCAATAAACGCTCTTGATTGATCATATTCGTACCTCCAACATTATGTAATCACTCTACTAGTATAGCGCTAATACCCCGGCGTCACAAATAGAGTGCTTTCATGCAGGCCGGAACCTTCCCCATTTGAGCGGATGGTGGCAGGATAAGCTCTTTTTGATTGTCGGAATAGGGAAAGAAGCCGCCTCCGCTTTTCTTTAATGTCCAGCTCCGGCGGCTTGAGGCTCGAGGTCATAAGTCTAATCACTCAAAAAGGCACAGAACGCCTTTCCGAGTGATCCGCCTTATGCTTGTCGCCTCAGGGCTAGCCGCCTACGCTTTTCTTTTGTCCAGCTCCGGCGGGGTGACCCTCGAGGTCATAAGGCAGTCAACCCAAAAAGGCACAGGACGCCTTTCTGGGCTGACTGCCTTATGCTTGTCGGGTCAGCCCTCCCCGCCTACGCTTTTCTTGTTACAGCGGGATGTTTCCGTGTTTCTTTTTGGGGCGGTCTTCTTTTTTGTTCCTCATCATGTCGAGTGCCTGGATGAGTTTGATCCTGGTTTCGCGGGGGTCGATGACGTCGTCGACCATGCCACGAGATGCTGCAACGTACGGGTTGGCGAATTTCTCTCGGTATTCTTCGATCTTTTGTGCCCTGACTGCTTCTGGATTGTCGGATGATGCGATTTCCCGGGCAAAGATGATGTTCGCTGCACCTTGTGGGCCCATGACGGCGATTTCCGCGTTTGGCCATGCAAATACGAGATCTGCTCCGATGGATTTTGAATTGAGAGCTACATAGGCTCCCCCATATGCTTTCCGGAGAATGACGGTCATCTTCGGCACAGTTGCTTCGGAATACGCATAAAGGATCTTGGCCCCGTGGCGGATGATGCCCCCGTGCTCCTGTTTGATGCCAGGGAAGAAACCGGTCACGTCTTCGAAGGTGATGAGGGGAATATTAAAGGAATCACAGAATCGGATGAATCTCGACGCCTTATCAGATGAATCGATATCCAAACCGCCTGCCATGACCTTCGGCTGATTGCATACCAGGCCGACGACTTCTCCCTTGATCCGTGCAAGACCGACGACGATGTTCTTGGCGAACTCTTTTTGAACCTCCATGAAGCTTCCTTCATCGACCACTTGATTGACGACCGTCCGCACGTCATACGGACGGATGGCATCGAACGGGATGATGTCGGTGAGATCCGGTCGATAATCATCTGATTCGCCTGAATCGATACGAGCTGGCCTCTCCTCATTGTTTTGGGGAAGGTAGGTGAGTAATTTCCTGACCTCGCTCAGCACTTCTTCCTCGGTTTTGCCCCTGAAATGGGCATTGCCGCTGATCGAGTTGTGAACCTTCGCCCCTCCGAGATTCTCGGCGCTGATCTTTTCACCGGTCACGGTCTCGATCACCTTCGGGCCGGTGATGAACATCTGACTCGTATCATCGACCATGAAGACAAAATCCGTGATGGCAGGGGAATACACCGCCCCCCCTGCACAAGGTCCCATGATGACGGAAATCTGAGGGATGACTCCCGAGTAGATGGCATTCCGGTAAAAGATGTGCCCGTAACCGTCGAGGGACACAACGCCCTCCTGGATCCGTGCTCCGCCTGAATCATTCAGTCCGATGAACGGGGCTCCATTTTTAACGGCAAGATCCATCACATGGGAGATCTTTTGTGCGTGCATTTCACCCAGTGCTCCCCCAAACACGGTGAAATCCTGAGAAAACAGATAAATGGGCCGTCCATCCACCTTTCCATATCCGGTCACGACCCCGTCCCCCGGTCCTTTCATTCCTTCCAAACCGAAATCGACGCTTCTATGTTCAATGAAAGGGTTCAATTCCACAAAGGTTCCCTCATCAACGAGCAATTCGATCCGCTCACGTGCTGTCAGCTTTCCTTTGGCATGCTGCTTGTCAATCCGCTCATCTCCGCCCCCAAGCTCCACTTCGCGCCTGCGCTCATATAGTTCATCAATTTTCTCATAAATATCCATTATGGTGTCTCTCCCTTCGATGCCTTTTTCTCACAGAGTTCATAGAGTACGCCCATGGATGATTTCGGATGAAGGAACGCAACCGAAGCCCCTCCAGCACCCGTTTTCGGTTTATCATCTATCATCCGGACGCCTTTTTCTTTAAGCTCCTGGATCCTCTCTTCGATCGTTTCGACAGAAAATGCTATATGGTGAAGCCCCTCTCCCCTTTTCTCAATAAATCCTGAGACAGGGCTTTGATCAGAAATAGGCTCCAATAGTTCAATCTTAAGATTCCCGGCATCGAGGAAAGCCACTTTCACCCCTTGATTGGCTACCTCCTCGACCTTTAAAAGCGGAATGCCCAGCACGCCCTCGTAAAAAGGAAGTGCCTCTTCAATAGAGCGGACAGCCACTCCGATATGATCGACTTTCTTCATTCTCTCATCCCCTTGTTGTCACTATCACCACTATCCTATTTCCATAAATGTTGTCGAAATTCCTCCTATAAGCACAAAAAAAGTAAACGTTTTCTTACCTCGGGATCCTTGTTATATTGAAGATTTCACGATAAAATGATGAGTAACCACGCGAACAGATTGGAGCGAACCATTACATGGGCAATAAGAAAATCCAACGAATCATCGTATTCATCATGTTATTCGCCATGATCGCATCCACCATCATGGCCGGATTGACATTCCTGCTATAGCCATACAAAAAAGTCCGCTACGACGTAGCGGACTTTTTTGTATGAAAGGTTCGTGATTTCTTGATTCCTTTGAAGGAGCTTTTCAACTGCAGGTATTCCTCCATTTCACGGACGAACTGATAGAGAGCGGCTCTCGTCTCAAATTCTTCGCGCGTCTTGGGAAGTTCCATCTGTTCGAATTCGACTTTCATATCATAGAGCATTTTCAAGTAAAAGAGAGCGGTGTTCCCGGGATGGATATGATCCCGCAGTTCCTCAAGGAAATCGGCGATCCGGTGGCCCTGTTCCACGGTTTGTGACAGTGAAGCTGCAATGGGCAGGATCCGCTGAAGAATATAAAACTGCTTTTCCCTCATTTTAAAATACAGATAGTACAGATTTTCATGGCGCAGGAAGTGATTTTCCACGTCTTTGAATGCAAGGGTCTTCGCTTCCCTGAGAAGCTTTTCCGTTTCCGTGATTTCCTTCCCGTCCCATTTACCATCATTCGTTTTAAGATAATTGATCATTTCACAAAAGATCTTATAAAAGTTCTCTTCGATCCGTTCTTGATATTCCACCAGCTTGGTTTCGACACTGGGCATATAGAGATTCATCAAAAGGGCGATGCCGATTCCCGTCAAAATGATCCCGAGCTCATTTTCATACAACCCAAGGGAGACGCTCCCTGCGGAATATACGTGAAGGATGATGACGGAACTCGTTACGATTCCCTCAGAAATGTTGAGCGCAACGGTGATTGGAATGAAGATGAGGAGTACGAGTCCGATCACGGCAGGATGATAGGAGATCAACTCAAAGAGGGCACCTGACATAAGCATGGCGATGACACATGCCAGAAACCGGCTCCAGGATGCATTGATGGATTTCTTCTTCGTATTCTGAATGCAGAGGATGGTGAGGATCCCTGCCGATACGAAGTTATCCAGGTGAAGCCACTGGGCCACACTGATGGCAAGCGCTGTCCCTATACCGGTCTTCAGGGTGCGGTATCCAATTTTAAGCATAGGTATTTTCAATCTATATGTCACAACCTTTTCTATCGATTGATTTTGGCTTCTTATAGAATACCACATTTCAAGTCGGGCGATGCCCGATTCAAAACCTTAATTGAATTAGAAATAGTGTGACAGCCACTCCAAAAGAAAAACGGAGCCGCTCAGGCAGCTCCGTTTTGGCGTCACAGTATTTTTTCAAGGAAGACCTTGCCCCTTGTGCTGGTTGGATTTGAGAAGAATTCTACAGGATTTCCTTCTTCCAGTATGACCCCGTCGTCCATGAATACGACCCGGTCCGCCACTTCCCTGGCGAAGCCCATCTCATGAGTGACGATCACCATCGTCATCCCCGAATGAGCGAGTGCTTTCATGACGTCGAGTACTTCTTTAACCATTTCAGGGTCCAGGGCAGAGGTGGGTTCATCGAAAAGCATCACTTTAGGCTCCATGGCCAGTGCCCTTGCGATGGCTACCCGCTGCTTCTGTCCGCCGGAAAGACGGTTGGGGTATTCATCACACTTATCTTTCAACCCCACTTTCGTCAGGAGTTCCATTCCTGCCTTGGCTGCCTGATCCTTTGAGACTCCCTTTACACGGACAGGTGCATACGTCACATTTTCAAGGACGGTCAAATGGGGGAAGAGGTGAAAGTGCTGGAACACCATCCCGACTTCCTGACGAACTTTCCCGATATTCTTTTTGCTCACCAGCTGTTCTTCAAAATGAATATCACCGGATGTTGGCTCCTCAAGGAAATTAAGGCAGCGGAGAAGGGTTGATTTTCCTGATCCCGAGGGACCGATTACGGCTACCACTTCCCCTTTCCCGACGGAAAAGTCGATGCCCTTCAATACGTTTAATTGTCCAAAAGACTTATGGATGGATCTTCCCTTAATCATTGCCTTTCAGTCTCCTTTCAATAAGCTTCCCGATGAATGTCAGGATGATGACGAGGACGTAGTAGATCAGCCCTGCGAACAGGAGAGGCTCGAAAAAGGAATATAGATCGCTTCCCACCATATACGAACGCCTCATGACGTCTGCTGCACCGATCACCGTTACGATGGCCGATTCTTTCGTCAAAGTGATGAACTCATTCACAAGTGCAGGCAGGATGTTCTTGATGGCCTGAGGAAGGATGATATCCATCATCATCCGCGGATAGGAAACACCAAGTGCAAGGGCTGCTTCTTTCTGACCCTTATCGACTGCATTGATCCCAGCCCTGATGATTTCAGAAATGTAGGCGGCTGAATTCAGTGAAAAGGCAAGTATGGCCGCGACTGAGGCCTCTATCTGGGTTCCGAACAGCTGTGGAGATCCATAGAAGATGATCATGAGCTGGAGGACAAGCGGCGTCCCGCGGAAAATGGACGTGTATAAGTCTGCCAGAATGATAAGCGGTTTGATCCGGCTGATCTTCAATAGGGCCAAGAGGATACCGAATAAGAAACCAAGGACCGCGGCGATGGCGACAATTTTCAATGTAACCTTCAACCCTTCAAGTATGAAAGGAATCGAAGGCGTGAGCTGTGCGAAATCTAGTGGCATGCTATCTCCTCCAAGTAACCGGGGAAGGGAACCCCCTTCCCTTCAACCTTATTCTTCGTTGTCGAACCATTTTTCGGCAAGCTTATCGAGCTCCCCGCTGTCTTTCAATTTTTTCAATTCATCATTGAACTCTTTCGTAAGCTTACTTTCTTTCGGGAAGGCGATGGCGTATCCTGACTCTTCCTCATCCACAGGCATGGTCACACCTTGGAGACTGTCTTCTTTATCAAGGTATCCCTTGGCAACCGTATTCTCGATGATCAAGGCATCGAAACGGCCATTTTGCAGATCCTGGATGAGCTCAGGAATTCGGTCCCTGCTTTCGACCTTTACATCCATGCTTTCGGCAAGTGACTTCGCTGCATCCTCCTGGATCGATCCCAACTGCACACCCACTGTCTTCCCGTCAAGATCCTTTTCCGATTTGATTCCACTTTCTTTCGTCGAGATGATCATGTCTTCGGCAGTATAATATACATCACTGAAATCAACGTTTTTCTTACGCTCCGGTTTGACACTCATGGCAGACATAACGAAATCCACCTGTTTCGTCTTCAAAGCGGTGATCAGACCGCTGAATTCCATGTCCTTGAATTCCACTTCATACCCAAGCTCGTCTGCGATCATATTCGCTACATCAATATCGTAACCTACGATTTTGGAGCTGTTGGCCGTATCAACAAATTCAAACGGTTTATAATCTGCCGAAGTCCCCATCACGAGTTTTTTCGGATCTCCTGTTGTGGTCTCGTCTTTGTTCGTCCCGCATGCCGCCAAAGAGAAAGTCAGTGCGACAGCTGCTGCAGATAGTAGTATCTTTTTCATGTGTTATGCCCCCTGTATTTGAATATTTATAAGTGATAATGAATAATTATTGCATAAAAGTATTTTAGCAAATTACGAGCGTTATGCAAGACTATTTTCACATATTTTAAGAAGTTTGTATATTCTGATATTTAACCTCTTAAAAAATCCCCACCTTTCAAGATGGGGATTTCGCTTATACTTCTTCGCAATATTCATCAAAGTACGACTGCAGTTTCGATACGACCGACATTGGATCATGTCCTTCAATCTCATGACGCTCTACCATTTTGAGGATCTGACCATCCTTCAGCAGAGCAAATGATGGAGAGGAAGGCGGGTATCCTGTGAAATAACTGCGGGCCTTCGCAGTTGCTTCCTTATCCTGACCGGCAAATACCGTCACGAGTCGATCCGGGCGTTTATCATAATGGATGGAATGAGCCGCAGCCGGACGAGCAATCCCTCCCGCACAACCGCAAACGGAGTTCACCATTACGAGGGTGGTGCCTTTTGATGTGAGGGCCTGATCGACATCCTCTTCGGTTGTCAGCTGTGAATAGCCTGCCATTTCGATTTCCTGGCGTGCCTGCCGGACAACATCATTCATAAGTAAATTAAAATCTATATCCATGTGGACCTCTCCTTTTCCTTTTCAGCATATCCTTATCATACCAATGAACCTACTGTGGTTTCAATAAAATTCACCTGATCCCGCTCTTATAGAGGGTCAATAGTTCTTCAATCGCCTTTGTCGTCGTGGTGTCCGAACGTTTCAGTCTCTCTTCCATCAGGGGGAGCGTTTCCTTGATCTTCTCATTGAACAGAAAGTCTGTCAAAACCCGCTCTTTCAGCATGGTATGGAACCATTCTTCTTTTTGCTTTTCCCTCCTGCTGTCAAAGACGTGTGACTTCTTCATCTTTTGCTCGAACGTACGGATCAGCTGCCAGAGTTCGCTCAGCCCCTCCTTTTTCAGGGCGGAACACGTGTGGGCGCCCGGAGTCCACCCTTTTGTGGCAGGCGTAAGGAAATGCAGGATTTGATTCAATTCTTTTTTCGTCTTCTCTGCAAGGGAGCGATTCTCGCCGTCTGCCTTGTTCACGACGATGGCATCGGCGAGTTCCATGATTCCCTTTTTCATCCCCTGAAGCTCATCACCAGCGCCCGTAATGACAAGAAGCATGAAAAAGTCCACCATTTGCCGGACAAGCACTTCACTTTGTCCGACGCCCACGGTTTCAATCAGGATGACTTCATAGCCGGCTGCTTCACACAGAAGGAGCGTCTCATTCGTCCGACGGTGGACGCCCCCGAGGGTTCCGGCCGTCGGGGATGGCCGGACGAAGGCCAGGGGATTTTTTGAGAGAAGCTCCATACGGGTCTTATCCCCAAGTATACTCCCCCCGCTTAAAGACGAGCTCGGATCGATGGCAAGGACCGCCACCTTCATCCCTTCCTCACACAACATCTCTCCCAATTGCTCGATGAATGTGCTTTTTCCTGCGCCGGGTACGCCCGTGATACCGATCCGTAGCGAATGGCCCGTATACCCGAGCAACTCCTGCAATAGCTGTTGACCTGCCGCATAATGCTTAGGGGAACTGCTCTCGATGAGGGTGATGCCCCTGGCTAGGGAGGCCCTGTTCCCCTGAAGGATGCCTTCTTTCATCTCCTCGATCGGGATCGGCGCAACCTGTTTCTTGACGAACTTCTTTTTAGGAGGTGCCATCACTCCACCACTTCCTCGTATCCGAGAACACGGTAGATCTCTTTGATTACTTTTTGAGCAGCCACGGGGATGATGGTGCCCGGTCCGAAAACAGCAGATGCCCCGTTGGATAGAAGGAATTCATAATCCTTCGCGGGAATGACCCCGCCGATCACCACCAGGATGTCCTCCCTTCCAAGTGCCTTCAGCTCTTTCACGAGCTCGGGAAGGAGCGTTTTATGGCCGGCTGCAAGGGAGCTGAATCCGACCACATGCACATCATTCTCCACAGCTTGAAGCGCCGTTTCTTCGGGAGTCTGGAAAAGGGGGCCGATGTCTACATCGAAGCCGAGATCGGCAAAGGCCGTGGCAATGACCTTGGCTCCCCTATCATGCCCATCCTGTCCCATCTTCGCGATGAGGATACGAGGTCTCCTTCCTTCATTTTCAAGAAATTCCTCTGCCATCCCCTGCACTTCGCGGATTTCCTGTTCATTGGAGAAATTGGAGCTGTATACCCCGCTGATGCTCCGGATCGTGGCTTTATGCCGGCCGCATGCCCTTTCTACAGCATCTGATATTTCTCCAAGCGTCGCTCTTGCACGTGCGGCTGCCACCGCACGGTCAAGTAGGTTCCCATTCCCGGAGGCTGCTGTTTCAAAGAGATCGTGGAGTGCCTTTTGAACCACTCCCTCATCTCGGGTTTCCTTGAGCTGTCGGATTCTCTCCACCTGTTTCAGCCTGACCGCCGTGTTATCGATATCGAGGGTATCGATCGGATCCTCTTGATCGAGTCTGTACCGGTTGACCCCGATGATGGCTTCTTCTCCAGAGTCGATCATTGCCTGCCTCCGAGCAGCTGCTTCTTCGATCCTCATTTTCGGGAGGCCTGTTTCAATGGCTTTGGTCATCCCTCCCAGTTCTTCGATCTCCTCGATATGTTCCCATGCCCGCTCCATGAGTTCATGGGTAAGGGATTCCACATAATAGGAACCTGCCCATGGATCGATGACTTTGGTGATTCCCGTTTCCTCCTGGAGGTAGAGCTGGGTATTCCGGGCAATCCGCGCCGAGAAATCAGTCGGCAGTGCAATGGCTTCGTCCAGTGCATTCGTATGGAGCGATTGCGTATGCCCCATGGCGGCGGCATGGGCTTCGAGAAGGGTACGTGTGACGTTATTGAACGGATCCTGCTCGGTCAGGCTCCATCCGGAGGTCTGGGAATGGGTACGAAGGGCGAGAGATTTTGGGTTGGCCGGTTCAAATGTTTTCATCATCTTGGCCCAGATGCGCCTGGCTGCCCTCATCTTCGCAACTTCCATGAAGTAGTTCATCCCGATCGCCCAGAAGAAGGATAACCTCGGTGCGAATGAATCGATCCCGATCCCTGCTTTCAATCCCGTGCGCACATAGTCAAGGCCATCTGCCAGGGTGTAGGCAAGCTCGATATCCGCCGGTGCCCCCGCCTCCTGCATATGATAACCCGAGATGCTGATGCTGTTGAACTTCGGCATATGCGTGGCTGTATAATCAAAAATATCCGCAATGATTTTCATCGACATTTCGGGAGGATAGATATACGTATTCCTGACCATATATTCTTTCAAAATATCATTCTGAATCGTTCCGGAAAGCTTCTCCCTGCTTACGCCCTGCTCTTCAGCTGTGACGATATAGAAAGCCAAAATCGGAAGTACGGCCCCGTTCATCGTCATGGACACAGACATCTGATCAAGGGGGATCCCGTCAAAAAGGATCTTCATGTCGAGGATTGAATCAATTGCCACACCCGCTTTTCCAACATCCCCCAGTACCCTCGGGTGATCGGAGTCATACCCCCGGTGGGTGGCAAGGTCGAAGGCGACGGACAACCCTTTTTGCCCCATGCTCAGATTCCTTCTGTAAAAGGCATTGCTTTCCTCGGCAGTGGAAAATCCAGCATACTGCCTCACCGTCCACGGACGGGATACGTACATGGTCGGATAGGGCCCTCTCGTAAAAGGGGCCATTCCCGGGAGATCATTCAAATGCTCGCTGCCGTCCAGATCACGTTCGGAATAGCGGGACTTGACCTCGATGGATTCGTTTGTTGTATAAGAACGATCATGTTCTTTCCCTATTTCACCGTTCCCGGAAGCAAACGGGTCGATGGCAGACCAATCAGGCTTGTTCATCATCATTCATTCCCTCCTCCCAGATGGATAGTAATCGGTCCAGCTTCTCCAGGGCATCCATTCTCATGTGGATCGAACCATTTATCCCAGGAGCAGTTCTCGACCCGGCGATGTCCAGGGTGATCCCTGGATCAATGGCGATGATCGATTCGGACGCTTCAGGCAGGAAACGGTCGTACTCTGCGTCCGTTCCACAGATGACATAATAGGAATACCTTGTTTCCTCTATGAATCTCAGGATCTCACTTTTTGTATGGCACGGACTGCTTTCCTTCGTGTATATGCCCCCGACGGCCAGGAATCCTTTTGTAAAGTCGGCTCTCGCCTTATAATCCTTCCAATCCCCCAGACCGATGATGCCGGCAATCGGTTTTGACCCCCTCTCTGCAATCCGCTGTGCCCTTACCCGGAGACGTTCATATGGGAGGGAAAGGCGCCCGGGCAGATCGTCCTCCACAGATGAGAGCGTGTCCTCAGGATTTGCGTATGCATTTGTACCGATCAGCGTGCTTTTACCTGAAGAAAGGTCATTCAATCGTTCCGCGTGCACCGCTTCAAGATCACGTGCAAGGTCCCCGCTCTCGATATAAGGAATGACCCCTCCGGACTCTTGGATCCGCACGAACTCTTTCCATGCTCTCCGACCGACTTCCTCGGTCAGCCATTCGATATAATACGATCCGGCACCCGGATCGATCACTTTGTCCAGATGGGATTCCTCCCCGATGATCATGGGGATATTCCTTGCCATCCGTTCTCCCAGAACACTTCCGCCACTCCCGTCAAACGGTTGAACATCGATATAGTCAACTCCTCCAAGCGTGGAGGCAAATGCTTCTCCTCCGCTTCTGAGCATATTGACGTATGGATCCAATCGGGATTTATTCAGTGGAGACGTTTCGGCACTCATGCTTCCCCGTTCTGTTGAATCATCCCCGTATGTTTGAATGACGGTCTTCCAAAGGGATGAGAACGCCCTCATCTTCGCCAATTCCATGAAGAATTGACTGCCTACAGCGAAATGAATGTGGATTTTCCCTGCGATTTGATCCATCGTCCACCCCTGTTTCAGCAAAACATCAATGTAGAGGACCCCCTCGGAAAGAGCCAGTGCAAGTTCTTGCACCGCATGGGCACCTTGACTATGATACGGTGAAAGATCTATTATGATGGGCTTTAAGGCAGGTGCAAAACCATGGATGGTTTCCAGATTCCTTATCCAAGCTGGAACATCCCAATCTTTCCCGGAAAAGAGTCCTTGAGATACGGGATCCCAACCGAACACTCCCGAGAAGGCCCCGCCTTTTTCCGTCTTCCACGCATTCATCAATGAAAAATCCCGATCGGTGAGGAAGAATGCATCGGCATCTTTTCCCTTTGCAAGAATCTTTTCCATGAATGGAGGAAAGCCTTCGGGATCGAGTTCATCCCCTCTGAAGGAAATGCACTCCTGTCCTTTCTCCATCGCCTCTTCCAATGCTTTGAACAACCCTTCCCAATTGTTGCGCCAAATGCGCGGGGCCACTTTTGGGCTCCTGCGCTGCGATGTTGCCGCTAATTTGGAAGGAAGATCGTCTTTTGTATATAAAGGCTTCAATGTTATGCCTTCGTAGGTTTCTGTCCGGAGGGAATCAAAGGATTTCCCCTTCAAAGCCGATTCTGCGGCTGCCTTCCACTCCTCGACGGTACGTGCTTCAAATTCCTGCTCCTTCATCTCCCGCAGCATGAAACTCCCCCTATAATGTAATCGTTTACAAATATGAAGATTCGAAATGTTTTCTCTTTACTATTTTAGTATATAGAAAGAAGCCATCAGGTTCAATGCGGGCATATGAAAAAACGTCCCGGGGGACAATCCCGGGACGTTCCTTATCACCATTACTTTTTCGCGTTGATATACAGCTTTCCTTCAGCGCGTTTTGTTTCTACATTTCCGAAATCATCTTCCACTTTCACTTCCACGACTGCTCCAGGAGCTTTCACGTTGGAAGTGGCTGTGTAATAGCCTTCATAATGCCCTTCAGACGTTTCCCTCATCGGGAGTTCTGTCGCATTCGAGGTCATGCTGCGGGCATTCGTCAATGGCATATGGAGAACGAATGTCGCATCGAGTCCAGGCTCACTGTCAAATTCGATCTTGACTGATTCACCTGATTTCAATTCCTTATCTTCTCCAGGAAGCACATTGGAAATCTCAAGATCCCCGTATTTAGCCTCGATGGTGACTTTCTTCGTGGTTTTGTTGCCTGCCTTGTCTTGAGCAACGACTTTAATGACATTTTCACCTTGTTCAAGAAGGATTCGATGGCTGAATGCACCATCCTTCACGTCTGCCTTTTTGCCGTTCACCTTCACCCAATCAAGATTGTCATCAGACACAGTCCCCTTGACGGTAACCGTTTCTTTATTGGTTTTGGATTTATCGGCAGGAGATGTGATGGAAAGCTCAGGCTTTTCTTGATCAAGGATGATGGTAACAGGTTCGGATGCCCCTGTTTGCCCCTGCTCAGTGGAAGCCTTGGCCGTCAGTACATTTTCCCCTTCCTGCAGGCTGACATCAGCAGCGAATTTACCTTGACTGTCTGCTGTTGTTGTAGCCGCTTCTTCATCACCATTCAAGATGATGACATCTGTGTCAGGAGCCGATGTTCCTTCCACTTTCACCTGATCCTTATTCGTGAATGAACCATCTTCAGGTGATGTGATGACCGGCTCTTTCACTTCATAATTCACGGTTGCACGAATCATATAGTTTCCTTCATCTTCAGGAGACTGAGACCATGCCCCGCTGACACGCTGCCAGCTGCGTGCAGCATATTCCCCGTCTTCATCTGTTGCAAGTCCTGGGGCATTCGGATTGGCTTTTGTCTGCGTGTAGACCATGTAGAAGTCACCATCGACCATGATGCCTTCATCACTGAGGTCGACCTGTGTCCATTGACCGTTACGGAGAGCTTCCCCTTCGAATGGTCCAGCAAGCTTCTTGCCTGGAGCACCGTCCGGACCGCTTGCATCATAAACTTCCACTTCAAACTCGGTCCCACCCGGTACCGGCCATTCTGTATCCCAGAATCGGAACAGACCGCCAGTGACGAGGGCTGTATCATTTCCTTCCGCAAGGGACATCTTCACAGCCCATGAGTTGCCAGCTGCATTATAGGCACGTGCATTTTCAGCCGTACCGTCATCATAGCCGATTTCACCAGGGTATCCGATGAATGGTTTCAGTGCAAAATCCTTCGTCTCGGATTCCCCACCTTCAACCGTGACTGATTCTTCTTGACTGTAATAATTAGGAGCGACCACTTTGACCGTATAGTCGCCTTCATATACGTTCAGCTCATATCGTCCGTCAGCGTCCGTTTGGACAGGTTGAACGACAGCATCTTCAAGGACCATGACCGTTGCATTTGCAACAGGATCCCCGGTCAATTGATTCGTGATCGTACCCGTGACGGTTCCTTTAGGAATTTCTTCAAGGGTGAAGTTGGCAGTCGTTGTACTGTCTGCTTCAATCGTCACACTCTGAGTCTGGGAACGGAATCCGTATGTCGATGCCTGCAGGGTGAAATCACCAGCTGCATGAGCGATCTCATAGGATCCTGTTGCCGGATTTGTATAGACACTTCGTCCAGTTTCCAAAACAGATACTTCTGCTTGAAGTGGAAGGAGGACAGGTGCCGGAGCTTCCTTGCTTTGATCTTTAGCCGCAGGCTTTTCAACCTGGATCTTGGCTGGATCTACTTTCGGCTTTTTGGAAACGGAAGAAGCGGCATCCTTCTTCGAATCCAATCCAAGGCTCATTTTCTTGGATGGCTGCAGGGATGAATCGGTCAGCTTGACATCATCAAGGTACCATCCTTGCTTCGGAACACTTCCATCGCTTGTTACATTGAATGCAATGTAGATGCGTTGACCTGCGTATTCACTCAGATCCACCTCTCCATCGATCCATCCGGTCGTCGTTCCGTTGACACGGAGAGCCTGTGTCCACTCTTTGCCGTCTGTAGAGACGAATACATGACCGAAATCATATCGGGTTTCAAGGTCATGCCACTGTTTGAACTGGAGGAAGCTATTTCCTTCAGGCAGATCGACCGGTGGCATCTGCAGGGACATGTTCGCGCTGTTTGCATAATTACCATCTAGCTTTGTAGCATACACTTTTTCACCGGAGGCTGCATTTCCCGGTCCGGAAGTAGGGATTCCCCATTCCCAGCTATTCCCGTTCCCATAAGAGAACCAGCCAGCAGGTTCAGATTCGAAGTCCTGCTCGTAACCGACCGAAATTCCAGGAAGAAGTTCCAGGGAATAGTCATCTGTGGAAACCTCATTCCCACCAAAGTCTACCGCTGTCCATTTATAGGTCACGTTGTCCCTATTCAACGCATCAGCAGGGATGACCGCTTCGTAGGTGCCTTTAGTGAAGTCGCCGCTTTTACGCTTTGCGTCCACATCGACCCACTCACCATCTGCATTTCCATACGACAGCTTAACGGATGTGACACTGACGTTATCCGTTGCTTCTGCTTCCAATTTCAAATCCATGCCTTGATAAACATCTGTCGGTTGTTCATGGTTGATGGTCGGTGCTTCTGTGTCATCGCCTTCTTGCGCGACCTGACCACTCACCTTACCAAGACCATTCATGATGGAATTGACTGCATCGAATGCGTTGACAAGACCATTCCCGAATCCGTTGTTCGGCACATCAGGATACGTGCCGTTCGTCAATGGTACAGCAGTCGTGTTCAAGATTTCCTCAATCTGATCGACTGTCAGGTTGGCGTTCACCTGTTTCAGGAGAGCTACAACAGCTGAAACGTGAGGTCCCGCCATGGACGTCCCGTTCCATCCGCCTTCGTATGTCCCGCCTGGAACGGAAGATCGGATGTTCACACCCGGTGCTGCGATATCCGGCTTGATTTCATCGTAAGGTGATGGACCAAGCAGGGAGAAGCTTCCTAGGTTGTTATTGATATCCGTTGCCCCGGTTGCATAGGACTCAGGATAGTTTGCCGGGTTCGCGATGGAACCAGGACCACCAGGATTCGTAAGGGTCGTATTTCCTGCTGAGAACTCTGGGAAGATTTCCGCCGCTCTCCACGCATTGACCATTTCACGATACCATTCGTCAAGTCCTTTCCCACCGCCCCATGAGTTGTTAACAACGTCCGGAGCTTTTTCAGGATGTGGATTGCCCTCGGCATCTTTTGGAGCAAGGATCCATTCCCCTGCGGCCAATAGATCGGCATCCGTCCCACCTTGGGAAGTGAACGCTTTGACAGCGATCCATTTCGCACCAGGAGCCACTCCGATCTGATTGGAACCATTCGGCTCGTGACCGACCATCGTACCGGTTACGTGCGTTCCATGCCCTTGATCATCATACGGTGTGCCCTGGCCGGCAGTCGCATCGAACCAGTTGAATTCATTGTCAGGCGTATTCGGGTTTTGTGGATCGAACCCTCTGTACTGTTCCTTCAACGCCGGGTGATCCCACTGGACCCCGGTGTCGATGGAAGCGACTACGGTACCGGATCCATCAATGCCCATATCCCATACGGCAGGTGCTCCGACTTTGTCGATATTCCATTCGACAGCGGCCGTTTCACCTTTCTTCTTGGAGGTTTCCTTCTCTTTTACCACCTCTGGCTTGTTGAGCTGACGAACTTCATTCGGCAGGATTTTCTCAACTTCAGCGTAAGTGGAAAGCTTCTCCATCACTTCTTTCGTACTTGTAACGGCCATGCCATTGACAACATAATAGCTTTGGATGTCTTTGACTGCACCGGATTTCTTTTGCTTGGTTAAGTATTCTTTTACTTCTGCTTGTGTTTCAAGTGAGGTAGCACGAAGCTCTGAAACAACGAGATTCCGCTTCAACAATTTACTGTTGTTGGCAGAAAGCTTTTGCTTCTTCGCATTTTTTTCTGCTTTCTCGGCGATTTTTAACGTATCTACCTGCTCCTTGAATTTTACTAAGTATGTGACGTGCTTATCTTTGTCGAATTGTTTCTGGAGCTTTGATGTGATCTTGGATTGTGGAGACACTTTGGCAGAATCTTTTACTGAAGTCGATGGCTTTTCCTTTTGAGCGGCACTGACAGCCCCTGCGTTAAAAGGAAATAATAGTGGAACGAACATCGCTAGTGTCAAAATGATGGATAACCATTTTGCCCTCTGTCTTCTTCTTCCCTTCATCCAATTCCCTCCGTTTGGTTTCATTTTGGTTTTCCGGTCATGATCTCCTTCCATTTTTATTTCACCTGGTAAATAGTAGGTGCTGAACCAAACATAACCAAAGGTTCCTGTCGAATGTTGTAGAGGAATGTCATATATATTCCTAATATTCTGAAAATAAACAGAAAGACTTAGGTACCCTTTTACGAATCGTGACGAAGGGTGTATTAATGAATGACCATTCACCTATCGCATCCCTTATTTTACCGCTTTATGTGGGCCATTCGACTATTCCTTACAAATAGGACACAATAATTCCTCATTAAGTCTCACTTGGAGTTATTGGAAAAAACCATTTAGCCTATCGTCCTATTCGTACTGAATAATTCACCTTATGAAATATTCTTCTGTAACTAATCCGTGCCATTTGCCTACACTTCCCTCCACCTTCTCCTCTCCCTTCACCCTAAAGTCTCATGAAACCCCAAATAAAAAAGGACCCTCCTCCCAGGAAGGGCCCTTTCTCATTTAGTAGATAGACGTTGTTTCTTTTGATGTGTTCTCGAGGATTTCTTTCACTCTCTGCAGGAATCGTCCGCATACAAGTCCGTCCAATACGCGGTGATCCAGGGACATACAGAGGTTCACCATGTCACGCACGGCAATCATTCCGTTGTTCATGACAACAGGACGCTTGACGATCGATTCCACCTGAAGGATCGCTGCTTGAGGATAATTGATGATCCCCATTGATTGCACTGATCCAAAAGAACCCGTATTGTTCACTGTAAATGTACCACCCTGCATATCTTGGGAAGTCAGTTTCCCGCTTCTTACTTTTCCAGCAAGCTCGGTGATTTCCCTTGCAATGCCTTTAATGGTCTTTTCGTCTGCATTCTTGATGACCGGTACATAGAGGGCATCATCGGTTGCAACGGCAATCGACAGATTGATATCCTTCTTCTGGATGATCTTATCGCCCGCCCACATGGAATTGATCTGCGGGTACTCTTTCAGCGCCTGTGCAACGGCCTTGACGAAGAATGCGAAGAAGGTCAGATTATAGCCTTCCTTCTGCTTGAATTCTGTTTTGAGGGAATTGCGGTAGTCGACCAGGTTGGTGACATCCACTTCCATCATCGTCCAAGCATGTGGTGCTTCATGCTTGCTCCGAAGCATATTAGCGGCGATGGCTTTCCTGATTCCGGTCACAGGGATTTCAATATCACCCGGTAAGGTCGTTACATCCGGTGTCTGCGGAGCAGGTTTTTTTGACGGCTGCGCTGCTGGTGCTCCTTGTGGTGGTGATTCCTGTTGCGGAGCGGCCTTCGGTGCTTCGCTCGCCTGAGGGATGTTGCCAGACTCGATGATCTTTTTAAGGTCTTTCCTTGTAATCCGGCCGCCGGCTCCTGTTCCCGTCACCTGGGTCAGGTCGATTCCGTTTTCCTGGGACATTTTCAGGACGGCAGGAGAATATCTGCCTTTATTGCTTGTATCCGCTGAGGCAGGTGTAGACGGTGCTGCTTCTTCTTTCTTTTCCACCTTTTCTTCAGCAGGAGCATCATTGCCCCCTTCTAATTCAATCGAACAGATGAGCTCTCCAACTTCAAGAGTGTCACCTTCTTCGGCAAGGAGTTCCTTGATGACCCCTGTAAAAGAAGAAGGTACTTCTGCATTGACTTTATCCGTTTGCACTTCAGCGATCGGATCATATTTATTGACCGTATCTCCCGGAGACACCAGCCATTTGCTGATCGTCCCCTCGGTTACGCTCTCGCCTAACTGAGGCATTTTCATTTTTTCAATCCCCATGAGGATCCCTCCTTATCATACGGTGATACGTTAAAATTCAGCCAATTCCCTCATTGATTTTTCCACTTTATCAGGGTTGATCATAAAGTGTTTTTCCATTGTCGGTGCATATGGCATGGCCGGTACATCCGGTCCGGCCAGACGCTTAATCGGAGCATCGAGGTCGAACAAGCAGTTTTCCGCGATGATGGCAGACACTTCACCCATGATGCTTCCTTCTTTATTGTCTTCCGTTACAAGCAGTACTTTACCCGTCTTGGAAGCTGCTTCGATGATCGCTTCTTTATCCAATGGATAGATGGTACGAAGATCGAGGATATGTGCTTCGATGCCGTCCTGAGCAAGCTTTTCCGCTGCTTGAAGGGCAAAGTGGACGCAAAGGCCATAGGTGATGACCGTAATGTCTTCCCCTTCGCGCTTCACATCTGCTTTTCCGATTGGAAGCGTGTAATCGTCCTCTGGCACCTCGCCTTTGATGAGGCGGTAGGCCCGTTTATGTTCAAAGAACAGTACTGGGTCTTCATCACGGATTGCTGCCTTCAGAAGGCCTTTAACATCATAAGGCGTTGAAGGCATGACGATCTTCAGACCAGGCTGGTTGGCAAAGACCGCTTCTACTGATTGGGAATGATAAAGGGCTCCGTGTACTCCTCCGCCATACGGTGCGCGGATGACCATCGGACAGCTCCAGTCATTGTTGGAACGATAGCGGATTTTGGCTGCTTCGGAAATGATCTGGTTGACAGCAGGCATGATGAAATCAGCAAACTGCATTTCGGCAATTGGTCTCATCCCGTACATGGCAGCTCCGATCCCAACACCGGCAATGGCCGACTCGGCAAGGGGCGTATCGATGACGCGATCCTCCCCGAATTGATCGTATAGTCCGTGAGTCGCCTTAAAGACGCCTCCTTTTTTGCCGACGTCCTCGCCGAGCACAAATACTTTTTCGTCTCGTTCCATTTCTTCTCTCATGGCCAATGTTACGGCATCAATATAAGACATTACTGGCATAGTGGTTCTCCCCCTTACTTCTCTTCTGCGTAAACATATTTCATAGCGGATTCCGGCTCTGCATAAGGAGCAGCCTCTGCGTAATCCGTTGCTTCATTCACTTGTTTCATCACGCGGTCATTGATTGTTTTCTCCAGCTCATCGTCCATGACGCCTGTTTCTTTTAAATAGGCACCGAACGTAATGATCGGATCATTCGTTTTCGCTTTCGCCACTTCATCTGGAGAGCGGTAGCTGCGGTCATCGTCATCTGAGGAGTGGGGAGTCAAGCGGTAGGAAACCGTCTCGATCAAAGTCGGTCCTTCTCCGCGTCTTCCGCGATCAGCCGCTTCCTTGACCACTTTATACACTTCGATGGGGTCATTTCCATCAACGGTGATTCCTGGCATGCCATATCCGATGGCGCGGTCTGATACTTTCTCACATGCCAATTGCTTCTCGATTGGCACCGAGATGGCATATTTGTTGTTTTCACACATGAAGATGACCGGAAGTTTATGTACACCGGCAAAGTTTGCTCCTTCGTGGAAGTCTCCTTGGTTGGATGAACCTTCACCAAACGTCACAAATGTCACAAGATCTTTTTTCTCCATTTTCCCTGCGAGTGCCAGCCCCACGGCATGCGGCACCTGGGTGGTTACCGGGGATGAACCCGTGACGATACGGTTTTTCTTTTGACCGAAATGACCAGGCATCTGACGACCGCCTGAGTTCGGATCTTCTGCTTTGGCAAAGCCTGAAAGCATCAATTCTTGAGCCGTCATCCCGAACGTGAGGACAACGCCCATATCACGATAGTATGGAAGAACATAATCCTTCTCAGTATCAAGTGCAAATGCTGCACCGACCTGGGCGGCCTCTTGTCCTTGACATGAAATGACAAATGGGATCTTACCTGAACGGTTCAACAGCCACATCCGCTCATCAATTTTTCTGGCGAGGAGCATAGTTTCATACATCTCTACTACTTTCTCATTGGAAAGCCCTAATTCTTCATGACGATTGCTTGCCATTTTTTCAACCTCCTACAGCGTTTATGGATAGCAGGGTGCCTTCTGTCAGGTCCCTGTGTAATGATATGTTCGAGCCGCTTTTGTATTGTCTAGCTGCGGGGCTTAGGGGCTCGAGGTCATAAGCTGTTCTGATCAAAAAGGCAAAGGACGCCTTTCCGCTCAGCCCATCTTATGCTTGTCGCCCCTAGCAAAGCCCCTCCGCTTTTCTTTTGTCCAGCTGCGGCAGGGTGACCCTCGAGGTCATAAGTCGTGCCGGACAAAAAGGCCAAAAGCTCCTTTTCGCCGTCCCGCCTTATGCTTGTCGGGTCAGAGCACCCCGCCTCCGCTTTTCTTTTGTCCAGCTGCGGGGCTTAGGGGCTCGAGGTCATAAGCTGTTCTGATCAAAAAGGCAAAGAACGCCTTTCCGCTCAGCCCATCTTATGCTTGTCGCCCCTGAGCAAAGCCCCTCCGCTTTTCTAGCCATGTATGGCTTTTCCGTCTACTGCCAGGGCGGCTTCGCCTATGGCTTCTGAGAGGGATGGATGCGGGTGGATGGTGTGGGCGATTTCCCACGGGGTTGCGTCAAGTACTTTGGCGAGTCCTGCTTCGGAGATCATGTCGGTGACGTGTGGACCGATCATGTGAACGCCCAGGAGGTCATCGGTTTCCTTATCCGCGACGATCTTGACGAATCCGTCTGATTCTCCGTACACAAGGGCTTTCCCGATGGCCCTGAAATTGAACTTCCCGACTTTGACGTTATGACCTGCGTCTTTTGCTTGCTGTTCCGTCAATCCTACACTGGCGATTTCAGGACTGCTGTAGATGCATTTGGAAATGAGCGTATAGTCGATTGGATGAGGCTTTTGATCAGCGAGATGCTCCACTGCCGTGATCCCTTCATGTGACGCGACGTGGGCAAGCTGCAAGCCACCGATCACATCTCCGATCGCATAGATATGGGATTCTTTCGTTTGGTAGTATTCATTTACCTCGATGAACCCTTTTTCCACCTTGATATCTGTATTTTCAAGGCCGATTCCTTCGACATTCGCCTGACGTCCAACGGAAACGAGGATTTTTTCAGCTTCGAAGGTTTTTGTTTCCCCTTTGTGCTCGGCACTGATTGCGACACTTCCCGCCCCTTTGTTGAGCGTATCAGAGAGGACTTTCGCGCCAGTGACGATCTTGATGCCTTTTTTCTTCATCAATCGCTGCATTTCTTTGGCGATATCTTTATCTTCTGTCGGTACGATGGTGTCCGCATACTCGATGACCGTCACATCCACATCAAAATCTGATAGCATGGATGCCCATTCGATCCCGATGACCCCGCCTCCTACAATGATGATGGATTTCGGCAAGGTTTCAAGGGAAAGAGCTTCATCGGAAGATAAGACAGCCGTTCCGTCAATTTCAAGCCCCGGCAGTGAGCGCGGGCGGGAGCCTGTTGCCACGATGACATTTTTCGGAATGAGCATGGCGTTTTCTTCACCGTTGTTCATTTCGACTGAGATGGTTCCGGGCATCGGTGAGAAGATGGACGGCCCAAGGATCCTTCCAAGTCCTTCGAAGACATCGATCTTCCCTTGCTTCATCAAGTGTTGTACACCTTTATGAAGGCCTTCGACGATGCTTTCTTTGCGTGCCTGGACTTTAGGGAAGTCAAGTTCCACTCCATTGATCTTCACCCCGAAATCTTCACTGTGCTTAGCCGTTGCATAGACTTCAGCACTCCTTAGTAGCGCTTTACTCGGAATACATCCCTTATGGAGGCATGTTCCTCCCAGTTTCCCTTTTTCCACGATTGCTGTTTTCAGACCCAATTGAGATGCACGGATGGCGGCGACGTATCCGCCTGTTCCTCCACCCAGAATGACAAGATCATATTCTTCAGCCATTGTTCATGACCTCCTTATTGTATCCGGGCCTCACTTTTTGACGTTCCCGGATATTCTTTGTATTCTTCTTCACTTTTGAGGACGCGCAGTGCCCCTTCGGCAAGGGCCTGAAGTTCATTTTCACCTGGTTGGATGATGACATCGGCAATCCAGTTGATCCGTTTGGAAATGGCCTTGACGAACCCTTTTCCGTATGCAAGCCCTCCCGTCAGGATGATGGCATCCACCTTGCCGCTCAGCACGGCACTGGCCGCTCCGATTTCCTTGGCAATTTGATAAGCCATAGCGTCATAGACGTGCCGGGCTTTTTCATCACCATGTTCGATCATCTTTTCTACTTTCACCGCATCGCTTGTACCGAGGTAGCCTACAAGACCACCCTGTCCAACAAGCTTCTTCATGATTTCCTCGCGGTAGTAATCACCTGAGAAGCACAGGTCAACAAGATCCCCTGCTGGGACTGTCCCTGCACGTTCAGGGCTGAATGGACCGTCGCCGTGCAGTCCATTATTGACGTCGATCACCTTACCGAGATGATGGACACCGACGGTGATTCCACCTCCCATATGGGTGATGATCAGGTTCAGCTCTTCATATTTCTTACCGAGCTGCTTGGCCACCCTTCTTGCGACTGCCTTCTGGTTGAGGGCATGGAAGATACTTCTGCGCTCGATCAGGGAGAATCCTGACACCCTGGCGAGAGGCTGCAGCTCGTCCACTACCACCGGATCGACGATATAGGATGGGATATTGAGTCCGGATGCAATTTCGAATGCCAGGATGCCTCCGAGATTCGATGCGTGCTGACCGGATACACCTTCTCTGAGGTCGCGGAGCATCTCTTCGTTCACAAGATAGGTTCCACCTTCAATGGGCTTCAAAAGGCCACCCCGTCCACAGACGGCACTCAGTTTGGAAATGTTGATCCCTTCTTCATCAAGGGCTTCGAGGATCGTATGCTTGCGGAACTCATATTGATCGATGATGGTCTGGTATTGATTGATGGTTTCCGTTTCATGCCGGATCGTTTTTTCAAAAACGGAACGGTCTTCATCGAAGACCCCGATTTTTGTCGATGTGGATCCCGGGTTGATGACTAGGATCCGATGCTTGATTTCTTGCACAGCAGTAACCTCCAATAGGGCGAATTATATCTTTATTCTCTCTATTCCAAGGACCCCCTGATGACAAAATGTCGTTTACATAAAGATGGGGTACCCCTCCTTTTTTGGAGGAGCACCCATCAATGTGTTTTAGCGGCGGCTAAGGATGTGATGTCCGTTTTGAAGGAATTGACTCCTTGAACGGCGCATTTTCTCGATGCGTTCTTCTGCCATGCGATCAGCAGCTACATACGTAGGAACATGATCACGCTTGGCAATTTCAATGACGCGCTCAACATTATTATAAACCTGTTCAACCTTTTTCATGGCTCTCTCGCTGTTATATCCATAAAGCTCATCCGCGACGTTGATGACCCCACCTGCGTTGATGACATAATCCGGCGCATAAACGATTCCCATTTCGTGGATGGCATCTCCGTGACGGGATTCTTTCAGCTGGTTATTTGCAGCTCCGGCAATCACTTTCGCCTTCAGCTGTGGAATCGTTTCGTCATTGATGATGGCACCAAGGGCGCAAGGTGCGAAGATGTCACAATCTACTCCATAGATTTCATTTGTATCTACAGCTTTTGCACCAAACTCTTCTACAGCACGCTGAACAGCTTCTTTATTGATGTCCGTTACGATCAGATTGGCACCTTCTTCGTGAAGGTGACGGCACATATTGTACGCTACATTGCCGACACCTTGGACTGCAATGGTTTTCCCCTCAAGTGAATCTGTTCCGAAGGCTTCCTTGGCTGCAGCTTTGATTCCGCGGTACACGCCGTAAGCTGTTACAGGGGATGGATTCCCTGATGAACCGAATGCAGGTGAAATCCCTGTCACATAATCTGTCTCTTCGTGGATCAGGTCCATATCCGCAACGGTCGTACCTACATCCTCTGCTGTGATATATCGACCGTTCAGTCCTTGGATGTAGCGTCCGAATGCACGGAACATCTCTTCATTCTTGTCTTTTCGTGGATCTCCGATGATGACGGTCTTACCGCCTCCGAGATTCAATCCGGCTGCAGCATTCTTGTATGTCATACCTTTGGCCAGGCGAAGGGCGTCTTCAATCGCTGCTTCTTCTGATTCATAGGTCCACATGCGTGTTCCGCCTAGTGCAGGGCCGAGAGTGGTGTCATGGATGGCAATGATGGCTTTCAATCCTGATTCCTGATCTTGGCAGAATACCAATTGTTCGTAGTCGTATTGTTCCATATAGCTGAAGATTTTCATGAGTGTTTCCCCCTATTTATAAGTGTAATTGTGTTAGCGGTTTTCAGAAGAGCAGATGGCGAGTGCCAATGAGTATAGCTTGCTCTCAGCCAGGTCCGACCTGGATGTTAATACAATTGGTGCTTTGGCTCCGGATATGACGGCAGCCACCTTTGCCCCTGCGAAATACATGAGGGACTTATAGAGGATGTTTCCTGATTCTATCGTTGGCACCAGGAGGATATCCGCATTTCCAGCGACCTCGCTGACAATTCCTTTTTGCCCGGCTGCAATCGATGAAACGGCGTTATCAAGGGCGAGCGGCCCGTCCACCAGGCAATCTTTGATCTGTCCCCTTTGGTTCATTACCGTAAGGGATGCAGCGTCCAGTGTGGCCTGCATTTGAGGATTGATGACCTCGACGGCTGCCAGAGGAGCCACTTTAGGCCGGTCGATTCCGATGGACCGGGCAACTGAAACGGTATTTTGAATGATTTGGGCCTTTTGCCCAAGGTCCGGTGAGATGTTCATGGCTGCATCGGTGACAAAAATGAGGTTTTCGAAACCTTCCACCTCAAAGGCAGCTGCATGCGATAGCACATTTCCGGTCCTGAGACCCCACTCTTTATTCAGTACGGCCTTCAGAAGGACGGAAGTGGAGACATGTCCCTTCATCAGAACGTCTGCTTTTTTTTGATTGACGGCTTGAACTGCTAGTTCTGCAGCATGTTGCACAGATGGTGAATGGATGACCTTGATCCGGGTGCTGTTTAGAAGGTCGCGTTGCGATTCTTCCATGACCCTTTCGATCTTCTCACTGTCACCAAAGAGTAAGAACTCTGCCATCCCCCGTTCCACCGCCATGGATACGGACTTAAGGACTTCTTTGTCTTCAGCCGCAGCAACAGCCACGGTGGCATTTTCCTTTCGGGTTGCTAGATCTACTAGAGATTGGAGATTCATGTATGTGATTCAACCCCTTTTACAATTATCGGTTCCACTATTATACTTCGCAAGAAGCGTGCCAACTTTCAAAAACGTGAAAACGCTTCATTTACCTCGAAGTAAGCGTGCAAGTTTTTTCAGGGTGTGCAAATTATTTCATGCTATTTATTTCAATATTATACTTTTCAATTTTATAATATAGATTCCTGACAGAAACATTGAGTGCTTTTGCCGTGGCGGTCTTATTCCCTTTATGTTGTGCTAAAACCGACTGGATTATATGTCTTTCATACCATTCGAGCCGTGCATTCAGATCGGTCGCTTCCGGATCCGACTCGATCTCGGTGGTGCGTTCCTTCGTATGTCCCATGGAGGAAAGATGCTTTTCATCTATATAGGTTTCACTTGCCTCCATGAATATGACGGCCCTGCCAAGTACATTTTCCAGTTCGCGGACGTTCCCGGGCCAGTCATGCTCCATCAGCTTCACTGAAGCCTTTTTCGTCAGTCCTTCCACCTTACGCCCATAATCCTGATTGATCTTCGCGATGAGGCGCTCGGATATCAATGGGATGTCCCCTTTCCGATGACGAAGTGGCGGGATCTGGATCGGCATTCGATTGAGTCGGTAATAGAGATCTTCTCTGAATGATCCGTCCCCCATGCCTTTCTCGAGATTCACATTCGTAGCGGCGATCACCCGGACGTTTATGGGAATGGACTTGGTTCCTCCCACCCGGACGATTTCTTGTTCCTGGAGCACCCTTAAAAGCTTTGCCTGCGTGTTGGCACTCAGCTCCCCGATCTCATCAAGGAAAATGCTCCCATTATTCGCTTCTTCAAAAAGACCCCGCTTGCCCCCGCGCTTCGCTCCGGAGAATGCGCCATCTTCATAACCGAACAGCTCACTCTCCAACAAGTTTTCAGCAAGAGCCGCACAGTTGACCCTGATGAACTTGTTGAATTTCCGGTCGCTTGCATTATGTATGGCGTGGGCAAACAGTTCCTTTCCGGTGCCTGATTCACCCCGGAGCAAAACCGTCGCCGGCGTCTTCGCACCGAGCTTCGCCTGTTCGATGGCAATCTTCATTTCTTCGGAAGTCCCGATGATATCGTCAAAAATATATTTTGCCTCAAGGGTACGGATGATCCTTCGCGCCCGGTCCAATTCATTCGTGAGGGATTGGATCTCAGACATATCATGGATGACACCGACGCTCCCTTTCAGAATGTCATTGACAATGATCGGTGCCACATTGACGATGACTTCCTTTCGCTTCGGGCCGACACGCATCCTCGTCCCCCTGATGGCCTTTCGGGTCCTGAGGACTTTGAGGTGGATGCTTTCGCCTTCGGAGATATCCGCAGTTGCCGGCTGACCGATCACCTCACCGCTTGAAAGTCCCGTGATCCTGGTATAGGCGGGGTTGATCAAGATCCCCTTTCCTTCCTCATCAACGACCGAAATGGCATCATCACTCGATTGGATGATCGCTTCAAGCATCGTCTGGATTTCCTTCAGATCCGTGATCTGTTCAGCAAGGTTCACCACTTCGGTAATATCCTTGAACACCGAAAACGCACCGATTACTTCATCCGTAGATGTGATCATCGGGATCCTGCTCGAAATGATCTTCAAGCCGTTCTGGAGAATCACCTCCTGGTTGATTTCAGACCTCCTCGTTTCGATGGTCGAGATCAACCGGCTTTCAGGCACGACTTCAAGAATGTTCCGGTTTAAGGCATCTTCGCCACTGATCCCCGTCATTCGCTGAGCACTTTGATTGAAAAGGATGATCTTACCCCTGTGATCAATTCCGATCATCCCGTCATCCGTGGAATTGAATATGAGATCCCGCTTGAAGGATTCACTTGTGAGTTCATGGATCAGCTCTTCTTTTTCCTCGAGGAGCTTGGAAATGAGAAAGGCGACACTTCCCGGGATGAGCACAGTGTTCTTCCCGCGTCGATCCCTGATGTCTTCGAATACTTCCCTATCCCCCGTCACCTCGATGACGATATCGATGGAAGCATCAAGATATGGTCGCCAGTCATCTCCGCTGGCAATACCCCACTCCCCGGCAAGCTTTACCCCTGGAGCCTGCCTGTCCACATCGATGACCGCTACTACATTCATGGAGGAGGCTTCATGGAGAATTTTCAAGATTGCCACCCCACCTTTTCCTCCCCCTACTATAAGAACATTCTGCAACATTCTTCACCCCATCGCTTTGTCCGTGCAATATATTTCACAGTTCCATTTTACCTCACAAGGGCCACCTTGACAATTTTCATGATGGAGGTAAAATTCAAGTAAGTGGATACAAAGGGGAAATGTACATAATGTCACGCCTTATCGCTTTGATCATCATGCTCATACCCGGCGCATTTGCAGCGCTCGGTATCAAGCTTATGAGGGACATGCTCTTCGGCATCCTGCAGCCTCCCATACCTTACCTCTGGCTGCAATTCGTACTTGGGTTGGTCTTCTTCGTTGCAGGCCTAGGATTCATCGCAGGATTTGTTCTACACAGGGACCGGAAAAGGAACAAAGTTCAACCTCGTTTCACAAAAAAAAGCTAGCCCGCGGGCTAGCTTTTTTTCGTATTCGTATTCCTGATCCCGACTGCGCGCTCGGGAAAATCGGTAATGAGGGCTGGGCACTCTATACGCAACAGTCTATTTATCGACGTTTCCTTATTTACCGTATAGGGCCTCACCAGAACCCCCGCATTCAGCGACTGGAGGATCATCTCATCTGTGACCGCGTTAAGATTCGGATGGATGGCACCTGCCCCGATGGAACGGGCATAGGACCATGGCATGAAAAGGCGGTTCGAGTAAAGGGCTGCCACTTCCACTGCCGGATTCAACTTCCTGCACTTCACAAGGGAGTAATGATTGAAGGAGGAAATGATGATCCGTTCATCATAACCATATTTCCTGCTCAGTTCGAAGATTTTCTCCTCTAGGCCGATATAGTCCATGACACTGTTTTTCAATTCGATGTTACAGAGGAGATCATTCCCCCTCATCCATTCGAAAACTTCGATCAGGGAAGGCACCCTGCACCGTCGCAGCATCTTCCATTTTCCGTTCGCCTTGAGTTTTTGGATATCCTTGAGGGAAAAATCCTTGACGAAGCCTTTACCATTCGTCGTGCGATCGAGAGTTTCATCATGGATGACGACCACCTGACCGTCCGACGTAAGCTGTACATCAATTTCGAACCCATCAGCCCCGACCCGTGCTGCCTCGTCGAACGCTTCCATTGTATTCTCTGGATGAGTCCCTGCGGAGCCTCTATGGGCAAAGATCAATGTCATACTTTCACGTCCTTTTTTCTTCTATGTATGGTCGGTACCCTTTCACACAAAAATAAAAACCCGGCATCCACCGGGTCACACGTTCTACTTACCCTTTCAAGAAGCCTTATGCTCCAAACGCAGCTTGTCAGCCACCATCGCAATAAACTCGGAATTGGTCGGTTTTGCTTTTGTCATGCTTACAGTATAACCGAATAGGGAGGAGATGGAATCGATATTCCCACGGCTCCAGGCTACTTCGATGGCGTGACGGATCGCACGCTCGACCCTCGAAGCGGTAGTGTTGTATTTCTTCGCGATATCAGGATAGAGGACCTTCGTGATGGAACCAAGGAGTTCGATGTCATTGTATACCATGGAGATCGCTTCCCTTAAGTACATATATCCTTTAATATGTGCCGGTACGCCGATTTCATGAATGATGCTTGTGATGCTCGCATCAAGATTTCTCGGTTTATGATCAGAATTCATTCGGGAGGAAGGCTTCTTGATGATCGGGTTCGTTTTCCCGCTTACCTGTCGGATATGGCTCACCAGATTTTCCATATCGAACTGCTTCAGGATGAAATAGGATGCACCGAGATCGACCGCTTTTTTCGTCACGTCTTCCTGACCGAAAGCTGTCAGCATGATGACATTCGGGATATTCTTCCTCTCTCTAAGGCGTTCGAGAACGGCAAGGCCATCCAAATGGGGCATGATGATATCCAAGACGAGTACGTCCGTTTCGACTTCCTCCAAGAGATCAAGGCAGTCTTGTCCATTATGGGCAATCCCTACAACTTCCAAGTCATTTTGCGAGGCAATATAATCTTCCAACAATGAGGTGAGTTCCCGGTTATCATCCACAATACAAACTTTAATCGATTTCACTAAACGTTTCCTCCTCAGTCCAAATAAATTCACTGTTATTTTTTATTGTAAATTACTTTTTCGACAATGCAACCTAATTTCCTTTTATTTTTGAAAAAAACTTGAAATATATTCTTTTTCCTTCGTTTTACTTTCATTTTCTCTGAATTTCGACCTGATTCGATTTCCACCCTGAACTTTTGTCGAATTATCTTTATTGTAATGGAAATCCTTCCATTTCTCAAACGCACGAAAAAATCCGGCGCTTGCTCAGCGCCGGATTCATTCAACTTGCTCTGCTATGATCTTTTTTGTAAATATCGATGCCTGCTTCGCTCAGCATCCACTCAATATGGACACCGTACCCGCTCGTGGGGTCATTCACGAATACATGCGTGACAGCCCCTACGACCTTCCCGTCCTGAATGATCGGGCTACCGCTCATTCCCTGGACGATCCCGCCGGTTTTCTTCAGGAGCTTTGGATCCGTCACCTTCAGCACCATCCCTTTGGTAGCAGGGTACTTCTGTGGGATCGTGCTCATGATTTCAATATCGTACATTTCGACTTCCTTGCCATCGACCACCGTAAGGATCTGGGCAGGCCCTTCCTTCACCTGGTGGGAAAGGGCGATCGGCATGGGCTTATCCATCCGCTCATTCTCGATGCTCTGATTCAGGCGCCCGAATATACCAAAGGGACTGTTCCTCGTGATATCCCCGATCACCTTATGATCGGATGAGAACCTTGCCAGTTTCTCCCCCGGCTTTCCATCGCTCCCTTTTTGGATGGAGGTTACTTCGGAATGGACGATTTCGCCATCTGCAACGACAATCGGCTTCTTCGTATCCATATCCGATATCACATGTCCAAGGGCCCCGTATTTCTTCGATTGTGGATCATAAAAGGTCATCGTGCCGATTCCAGCAGCCGAGTCCCTGATATACAGGCCGAGCTTATAAGCAGCATCGCCTTTTTCCCTAACCGGCAGGAGAGTGGTTTTGATCGTTTTTTTCTCTCGTTTCACCACAAGTTTCAAGGACTCCTGGTCTTTTCCCGCGGATTGGACAAATGGGGCCACGTCGGAAAGTTCTTCGATCTTGGTTCCATTGATTTCTGTGATCATATCCCCAACCTGGATCCCTGCTTTTTCACCCGGAGAAACTTTTCCTTCTTCCGTATTCACAAGATGATGACCGACGACCAATACGCCAACGGTATTCAATTTGACCCCGATCGATTGTCCACCCGGGATCACTTTAAAATCTTTCAGCACTTCAACATTGACTTCTTTGACGGGGAGTCCGGCAAGTTCAAAGACCACTTCATCTTTGCCGACCCGGCTGCCTCCCACGGATAATTGTTCGTTGTTCGACGAAAGCTGGACCGTCCCTTCAGATGCGGCAGCAGGAGCTGATATGGGGAGAGCAACTTGATCCCCTTCCATCATCCTAATGAACGTGGGCGTTTTCACCCACTGTTGGACAGGTTCCAAAAAACCGATAAAAATGAGCGAAACAAGGAGAATTCCACCTATGCATTTCCTTAACGAATCTGACTTCACTACTTTCACTCTCCTCGCTTCTAATCCAAACACACTGGTGATTTGGCTACAGTTTTACTTTTGCCTTTTGAAAGGACATTTATAACTGGTAATAATGAAAAAAAGCTACCCGCATTGGATAGCTTTTCATGTCTCTTTGATGCTCCCCGCCAAATGAAGGAGCTCCTTGGCATGTTCAAGTGTAAGGTCGGTGATCTCCACACCGGAAATCATACGTGATATTTCCTGAATTTTCTCATTTTCCTCAAGTCTTTTCACCTTTGTGCTCGTACGCCCGTTCGCTTGTTTCTTCGAGATGAACAGATGACAGTCTGCCATCGCTGCAACCTGCGGAAGATGGGAAATGCACATCACCTGTGAATGGACGGCCACTTGATAGATCTTCTCTGCAATCGATTGAGCGACCCTTCCGCTGACCCCTGTATCCACTTCGTCGAAGATGATGGAAGTAATCCCCTGATGCTTGGAGAAGATCGTTTTAAGGGCGAGCATGATGCGTGACAGTTCTCCTCCTGAAGCGACCTTCGAAAGGGGCTTCAGCGGTTCTCCAGGATTCGTCGAGATATAAAACTCGACTTCATCCCATCCGTCTCTCTTGAACTTCCGGTTTACAGCATCCCCGTCGGTCAGGAACTTGACCTCGAATTTCGTTTTATCCATGTATAGCTGTTTCAACTGCTCGTGGATGCTGACCGTTAGCTTCTTAGCCCACTTCTTACGGGCGATGGTCAGATTTTCCGCCTCGACAGAAAGATCATTTTCAAGGGAGCGCAGCTGATCTTGCAGCTGTTGAACATGTGAATCCTTGTTAACGATCGTTTCAATTTCTTCTTCGATCCGTGAGCCATACGCAAGCACCTCTTCGATCGATGACCCATACTTCCGTTTCAGTCCATTGATCTCATTCAGCCTGGACTCGATCATATCAAGCCTGCCCGGTTCAAATTCCAGTTGATCCAATTCCGCCCTGATGGCATGTGCGGCATCCTCAAGGATGTAATAGGCCGAGGAGACTGACTCAAGCGTCCCACCAAACTGGGCGTCCACTTCCGCTGCAGTCTCAAGATGACCCATGGCAAGCCCCGCCCAGTCCATACCTTTTCTTTCCCCTCGCAGGCTGTCATACGACGTCTGAAGGGCTTCATATAGCTTTTCGAAATTGACGAGCTTCAGCTTTTCATCCTGCAGTTCATCATCTTCATGAAGGCGAAGCTCCGCATCCTGGATTTCTTTTTGCTGGAACTGGATAAGATCCAGGCGATGAGCCATCTCCTGTTCATTTTCATTCAAGCGCTTAAGCTGTCTGGACACGGTCTGATATTCTTCAAACACATCTAGATAGGCCGTGAGCGACGATGCAATATCCTTCCCCCCAAACTGATCCAGAAGGGTCAGATGAAGGTGCTCATTCATAAGCTCCTGATGCTCATGCTGCCCATGGATGTCAATGAGGGTCGACCCGATTTCACGCATGGTGGCAATCGTCACAAGCTTTCCGTTCACCCTGCAAACACTTTTACCCGTACTGGAAATATCTCTCCTGAGAACAATCATGCCCTCTTCGATGTCGATGCCGAATTCGGAAGCCTTCGCATGACAGGGATGACGGGGATCGTCCAAAAGGAATAACCCTTCAATCTCTGCTTTTTTCTCTCCATGGCGGACGAACTCGGAGGATCCCCTCCCGCCCACCAATAGATGGATTGCGTCGATGATAATGGACTTCCCCGCGCCTGTTTCCCCTGAAAGGACCGTCAATCCTTCTTCAAATGAAAGGGCGATCGAGTCGATGATGGCAAAATTTTTGATTGAAAGCTCCTGTAACAAGAAATACTCACCTCATATAATAAGACACTTCCGATCATGCATCCCGGATAGAACCGAATCACGTTGGAAAGTGCCTCTGTTTTCATTTAATTTACCCCGTTGAACGGGTGGTCAACCTTTTATAGCATATCAAGGAAACGTTTGGAAATCACTTCGGTTTCCGCTTCGGATCGACAGATGATCAAACAAGTGTCGTCCCCACAGATCGTCCCTAAGATCTCTTCCCAATCCAGGTTGTCGATGAGTGCCCCGATGGCATTTGCATTTCCCGGGAGCGTCTTCATGACCAGCATATGACCTGCAGCATCGATCTTGACGAAGGCATCCGTCAACGTCCTCTTCAGCTTTTGAAGGGGGTTGAAACGCTGGTCAGCCGGCAGGCTGTACTTATAGCGCCCGTCCATAAGCGGGACCTTGACCAGATGAAGCTCCTTGATATCCCTCGAAACGGTTGCCTGGGTGACATTGAAGCCTGCATTCTTTAGGCTGTCCACCAGCTCATCCTGGGTTTCCACATCCCGATTTGTGATGATTTCCCTGATCTTTATATGTCTTTGACCCTTATTTAACATCACCATACACCTCTTACTCCATAATGAACCTGTATATTTATACCTCTACGCTTATGTTAGCCTATTTTGTTGTACAAATCCACCAGAAACCGTGCAGATCCATCACTTCTTTATCCACTTCATCAGAAAAGTCAGGACGGTTTTACATTTTTATGTAATATTAATATTTTTTATCATTATTGTAATAATATACAAATATAGTTTTGTTTATGGAAAAAAGAAAGAAATTTAAGACTTTTAAATGCAATCGTTTACCTATTTGAATCCTTCCACTATACAGTTTAGTGTATATAAGCACGGGGTATAAGACTATAGGAATTGCACATATTACTTATTATTCAAGAATACCCATTTTTAAAAATTTCTATTGTGCATCATTTGAAAGCCTGACATGAATCGTTGCTTAGAACGCAAAATATAAAAAAGACAGGGGGATGGAGTAGAAAAAAGAAGTTAGGTTCGGGTTAAACAGAAGGAGGAACATTACACTTATGAGTCAAGGAAAATTTAAAAAGACGATATCACTATTGGACCTCACCTTAATCGGTCTCGGGGCGATCTTCGGATCTGCATGGCTCTTCGCCGTCAGTAACGTCGCATCCCAGGCGGGTCCAGCCGGGAGTTTCTCCTGGATCATCGGAGGCGTCATCATCCTATTAATCGGTCTTGTGTATGCAGAACTGGGTGCGGCACTCCCTCGTACGGGGGGAATCATCAGGTATCCGGTATATTCACACGGACCACTTGTCGGATACATGATCTCATTCATCACGATCGTTGCTTACACCAGTTTGATTTCAATTGAAGTGACAGCTGTACGGCAGTATCTAGCATATTGGATTCCTGGATTGACGAAAGCGGGGTCTGAATCACCAACAATCGGAGGATGGCTGCTCCAACTCGGGTTGCTCATCGCCTTTTTCCTACTCAATTTTTGGAGCGTAAAAGCTTTTGCCAAATCCAATATCATCATTTCCATTTTCAAATACGTTGTACCAATCACAATCATCGTCGTATTGTCGTTCCATTTTAAATCAGCGAACTTCTCTGTTGAAGCTTTCGCACCATTCGGCTTTGATGGGATCCAAGGAGCCATCGCAACGGGCGGGGTCATGTTCGCCTATCTTGGGCTTCATCCCATCGTATCGGTTGCCAGTGAGGTCAAAAACCCTCAACGGAATATTCCGATCGCCCTTGTCCTCTGCATCATCCTTGCAGCCTTGATCTATACGGCACTGCAAGTATTGTTCATCGGAGCTATTCCGACTGATACCATCAGCAATGTAGGTTGGGCCGGAATCCAAGAAGAATTCTCCCTTCCATTCGGAGATATCGCGATTGTCTTGGGTCTTGGTTGGTTATCCGCCCTTGTGGTATTCGATGCCATCCTGTCCCCTGGAGGAAACGGAAACATTTTCATGAATACGACGGCACGCCTAGTGTACGCCTGGTCACGAAACGGTACGCTATTCAAGACATTCTCCAAAGTGGATAAAGTAACGGGAATTCCCCGTTCCTCCCTGTGGCTATCATTGGGACTTTCAATCTTCTGGACACTGCCATTCCCTTCTTGGAATGCACTGGTTAATGTCTGCTCGGTGGCACTGATCC
The DNA here is from genome assembly GCF_001274775.1 of Rossellomorea marisflavi. Lineage (GTDB taxonomy): Bacteria > Bacillota > Bacilli > Bacillales > Bacillaceae_B > Rossellomorea > Rossellomorea marisflavi. Next base: position 516,189 of record NZ_LGUE01000001.1, on the reverse strand, counting down.
TTTCTTATGCCATTGCACCTATTTCATCGGCCACCTTCTCGGTCAATGCAAAGGACCTGGAGAAGCCATTCAAACTTAAAGGAATGAACATCATCGCACCTATTTCCTTTATCTTTGCTTCGTACATTGTCTATTGGTCTGGTTGGAAGACCATTTCATGGTTGCTGGGCTCTCAGTTGCTTATGTTCGTCGTCTACTTCATATTCAAGAAATATGTACCGACAGACAAAGTGAAGCTTCCGCAGCAGCTCAAATCAGCCTGGTGGCTCGTTGGATATTATATTAGCATGCTCATCATCTCATACTTCGGTTCATTTGGCGGCGGAAAAGGGTACCTGGACAATCCAGCCGATCTGATCCTGATTGCCATCGTCTCACTCGCCATATTCTTCTGGGCCAAGTATACAGGTCTACCGAAAGCCATGATTGACTCTGATGATGAAACGCCTGAAGAAACAACGAAAGAAAAAATAGAAACTTCACATTAACACGTGGATTCTTATAGTCTTTTACCACAAAGAAAGCGTGGGACCAAACGGTCCCACGCTTTCTTATGGTTACTCCTCATTCTTCTGAGCAGATTTGAATTGAGTGTGTGCTTCTTTGATTACATCTTCCGGTGGTACCGTTAAATGAGACACACCTTCTTCCCTTCCCTGCCACTTAAGGTGGATCAGGAATTCGATATTCCCGTCGCCACCTGTGATCGGCGAGTATGAGAGGCCCTCGATATCATAACCCTCATTCAGTGAGAGGTCTATGATTTTTTGGATCACTGCCTTATGGACGGAAGGATCCCGTACGATACCTTTTTTCCCGACCTGATCCCTGCCCGCTTCGAACTGTGGTTTGATGAGGGCGATGCAGTCGCCCCCTTGTACCAAGAGCGTCTTTAAGACAGGGAGGATCAAGGAGAGCGAGATGAAGGAGACGTCGATGGAGGCAAGATCCGGCATTTCACCTTCCAGGTCTTCCGGCTTCACATAGCGGAAATTCGTGCGCTCCATGACGACCACCCGCTCATCCTTCCTTAGCTTCCAGGCAAGCTGATTGTAGCCTACGTCAAGGGCATAGCTCATTTTCGCGCCGTTCTGAAGGGCACAGTCGGTAAATCCACCCGTCGAAGCTCCGATATCGAGAAGAACTTTATTTTCTGTGGTGATATCGAATTCTTTGAGGGCCTTTTCGAGCTTCAAGCCCCCCCTGCTGACGTAAGGCATCACTTTTCCTTTGACCGTCAGGGGTGAATCTTCGCTTATCTTCTCTCCCGGTTTTTCCAGTCTCATTTCGTTTGAGTACACAAGACCGGCCATGACGGCCCTTTTTGCCTTTTCACGTGTTTCGAAAAGACCTTGTTCTACAAGAAGTATATCTAATCGTTGTTTTTTCACTTTCATGTTCAAGCCCTTTTTTGTTTTTTTGGTGTAATCGTCAAGATCCGGTCGATGACGTTTTCCTTTGTCATGCCGATTTCATTGAGCAGTTCTTTGACACTTCCATGCTCCACGAAGTAATCAGGGATTCCGATTCGATCGATAACGGCGTCATGATAGCCTTTTTCCTGAGCAAACTCAAGGACCCCGCTTCCGAAGCCACCCTGAAGGACTGCTTCTTCAATGGTCAATACTGGTATTTCCTCGGAAAGAATGGAAGAAAGCATCGCCTCATCCATCGGCTTGATGAACCGTGCATTCACGACCCGGACTGATACCCCTTGCTTCTCGAGGTCCGCTGCCGCATCCATTGCCATGGGAATCGTTGTACCGAACGTCAGGATGACTGCGTCGGTGCCGTCCTTGAGGATTTCCCACGTGCCGATCGGAATGGTCTTCAATTCTTCGTCCATCTTCACGCCGTAGCCATTTCCACGGGGGAAACGGAGGGCGATGGGACCGTCGTTGTAGGAAAGAGCCGTATTGACCATATGCTGGCCTTCATTTTCGTCTTTTGGCATCATAAGGACCATATTCGGCAGGTGGCGCAGGAAGGCAATATCGAACACCCCTTGATGGGTTTCGCCATCAGCACCGACAAGTCCAGCCCGGTCGATTCCGATGAACACGTTGAGGTTCTGCCTGCAAATATCGTGAACCACCTGGTCATATGCTCGCTGTAGGAATGTCGAATAAATCGCAAGGAACGGTTTCATATCCTGGGTGGCAAGACCTGCCGCAACCGTAGCCGCATGTTGTTCGGCAATCCCGACGTCGAACATCCTGTCTGGGAATTCCTCCGCAAATCCGAGAAGGCTTGAGCCGACAGGCATGGCAGGAGTGATGGCCACGATACGCTCATCTTCACGTGCCAGCCTCCTGACCGTTTCACTGACAAGGCTGCTCCATGATGGAGGAGCGCCCACCGGTTTGATCAGGTCACCTGTATCAATTTTATACGGGCCGGTTCCATGCCATGTACCGAGTGTGTCTTTTTCGGCAGGCTGGAATCCTTTCCCTTTCTTCGTGAGAACGTGGAGAAGGACCGGACCCTTTGTTTTTTTCGCATACTGGATGTTTTCCTGTAAGTTTTCATAATCGTGTCCATCGATGGGACCAAGATAGGTGAAGCCCAGCTCTTCAAAGAACATCCCGGAGACGAACAGATATTTCAAGCTGTCCTTCACCCGTTCAGCCGTGCTGGCAAGCTTCCCTCCGACTGCAGGTATGCGCTTCAGGATATACTCCAACTCATCTTTCACCCAGTTATACTTATTCGCCGTACGAAGACGGCCAAGGATATTATGCAGGGCACCGACATTGGGTGCGATGGACATTTCATTATCATTCAATACGACGATCATGTCTTTCTTTTCATGGCCGATATGGTTGAGTGCTTCAAGGGCCATCCCTCCGGTCAGCGCACCGTCCCCGATGACGGGAATGATATAGGAATCTTCCTTTTTCACATCCCTTGCGATGGCCATCCCCATGGCAGCGGAGAGGGATGTGGAGCTGTGTCCTGTCTCCCATACGTCATGCTCGCTTTCATTCCGTTTAGGGAATCCGCATAGTCCCTTATATTGTCTAAGGGTATCAAACTGACCTGCGCGCCCCGTCAGGATCTTGTGTACATAAGACTGATGGCCCACATCCCATAATATCTTGTCCTTGGGACTGTCAAAATGCTTATGAAGGGCTACAGTCAATTCGACCACCCCGAGATTCGGTCCGATATGACCGCCGCTTTTGGAGAGGTTCCCGATCAGGAAATCACGGATATCCTGGCTCAGTCCCTCCAGTTGTTCATTGGACATATTCTTTAAGAAAGAGGGATCTTTAATCGATAATAAATCCATATGGTCCACTCACTTTCATCACTAGTTAGTTTATTTCATTGACGTTTTTGCTTTTTGTATGGTTTTCATTGAGATATGACCCTCGCCGGTTTCGACAAAATGATTGTATATTCCCTAGAATACGCAATCACAGGCCATTTTCCAAGTGCTTTGACTTTTCTAAGGGAAAGTACTTGTCCCCGCGTGTAAAAATAGCCGCTAACACGAATGTGATAACGGCCATGCTGATCATTCAATGGATTGTATTGTTCACTATGAACCGGACTTTACGCTGCTTCTCAACGTCCGATGTAATGGCTTTCCTGAGTGGATTATACCATAAAAGGGTAATGTCCTCAAACAGCAGCTGTCAGTGGTTGCGCACAGCGATGAGGTTGGCGATTTCTTCAAGAAGGTCTGTATCCCTGTTCACCCTTTTCAAGGAGTCGAGTGCCCCGTTCAAATGATAGGCCAGTTTTTCCTTGGCCCCCGACATGGTCAATAACTTCGGATACGTACTCTTATGTTTGGATTCATCGCTTCCCACAGGCTTTCCGATCAATTCTTCCGAACCCTCGATATCCAGGATATCGTCCTGGATCTGGAAGGCAAGGCCGACATGATAGGCAAACTCCTCTAAGGAAGCGAGCTCCCCTGGGGAGGCATCAGACATGATGGCCCCTGCCATGACGGAAAACATCAATAGTTTCCCCGTTTTACGCACATGGATCGACTGCAGTTCTTCAACGGTCAACTCCCCATTTTCCCCTTCTATATCAGCCACTTGACCTCCGACCATTCCCTCTGGCCCTGCACAGCGGGCAAGCAAGGCGATGAGTTCAACCTTTTTCTCGTCCGGGAGATGCTCATCTTCTGCAAGCAGTTGGAAGCTGAATGTGAGGAGTCCGTCCCCTGCAAGGATGGCCATTGCTTCGCCGAACACTTTATGATTGGTTGGGTTGCCTCTCCTTAAATCATCATCATCCATGGCGGGTAGATCATCATGGATGAGGGAATATGTATGGATCATTTCAAGGGCGGAAGCCGCTGCCATCCCTTCTTTCGGATCCCGTCCGAAGGATTGCATGGTGGCCAGCACCATGAGGGGGCGAAGTCTCTTCCCACCCGCCTGCAAGGAATAGATCATCGATTCCTTGAGGTGATCGGGCAGGTCCAAAGCTTTCACCTTCCCGATCATATGGTTGGTTACTTCGGAAAGATAGGTGGTTTGAAAATCATTGAACGACATGATCATTCCTCCTCCGGGAGGTCGATGGTTTGCTCCCCTTCATCCGTCATCATCTTCGTCAGCTTATTCTCCGCTTGCTGAAGTGTATCATGGCAATACTTAGAGAGGTTCATCCCCTTCTGGTAGTATTCGATGGCCTGCTCCAAAGGGACCTCCCCTTCTTCAAGCTTTTCTACGATTTCTTCAAGCTGTGCAATCGCCTCTTCAAACGTCGGTTCATTCTTCTTTGCTTTCGGCATGTGTCTCACGCTCCTCAATAGAATCTGCCTTACAATGGATCTGACCATCCTTTACCCGGACGGTTAGGGACTGCCCTTTTTGCACCTGTGCAACCGAGGTGATCAAACTGTCATCTTCATTGTAGGACAAGCTGTATCCACGCTCCATGACCTTCAACGGACTAAGTGCCTCCATCGTCGAAAGGATCGATAAGAATTGCTGGCGCTTTTCCTTGAGTCCAGAGGCATATTGCTTTTCTAGCCGGTTCTGCATCGATTGAAGTCGTTCCCCCTGAAGTTTGATCATGCGATCAGGGTGCAGACGCCGCATCCTTTTAGTTAATTGAGCAGTATGATCCTGCTGCTCTTTCAGACGGGAGGTTGCTGCCCTGTCCATTTTTTCATTCAGCCGATCGAGTTGCTCCATCTTCTGTTGGTAAACAAGATGCGGATTACGTAACGAATAGGACCTTCTTAGGGTTTCCAACCGTTGACGATCGTGGTTGAGCCTGTTTTTGAATGCTTTGATTAGCCGGAGTTTACGATTCATGACCCGTTCTAGAAGGTCATCAATGTGGGGGACGGCAAGCTCTCCGGCAGCAGTCGGGGTCGGTGCCCTGAGATCGGCAACGAAGTCTGCAATGGTAAAGTCTGTTTCATGCCCGACTGCTGAAATGATGGGGATCACCGAGCCTGCTATGGCATCTGCAACGATCTCTTCATTGAACGCCCATAGCTCTTCAATGGATCCGCCACCCCTGCCGATGATCAACACATCAATCGTTGGGTCTTCATTGACTTTATGAATGGCCTCCGCAACGGAAGCCGGCGCTTTTTCCCCCTGCACCAGTGCAGGGTAGACAAGGACTTCCCCGATGGGGTACCTCCTTTTGATGGTGGTGATGATATCCCTGATGGCCGCTCCTGTCGGTGAAGTGACGACAGCGATCTTAGTAGGGAAGGAAGGGATTTTCTTTTTCCTGGACTCGTCGAAATATCCGGCCCCCTTCAGCTTTTCCTTGAGCTGTTCATACGCAAGATACAGGGCACCGATACCGTCGGGCTGCATATCCTTCACATAAATTTGATACTGTCCGCCTGCTTCGTAGACGGAAAGATCTCCGCGGATCAGGACATTCATCCCGTTTTCCGGCCTGAACTTCAGTGATTGATTCTGGCTTGAAAACATCACGGCCAGGATACGGGCTTTCTCATCTTTCAATGTAAAGTACATATGACCACTGGAATGCCTTTTGAAGTTCGAGATTTCCCCTTTGACGTACACACCGTTCAAGTGGGGATCACGGTCGAATTTACGTTTTATGTATTTTGTCAGAGCTTGTACGGTTAAGTAGGTAGCTTGTTCCATCTCCATGTGAGTCCTGACTCCTTTTTTGCATGTACTGGGCGTCTGAATGAGCAGGTGCTCAATCAAAAGAAAGGGACGCATCCGCTGTCCCTTCCATTGGTATCCATTGTACTATGTTTCACTCATTTTTACGATTCAAAACATGCGCATGGCAGACTTCACTGTATTGTGAAGCATCATGGTAATGGTCATGGGGCCGATTCCACCGGGTACCGGTGTAATCAGGCCAGCCCGGCCCATCACGTCATCGGCAATGACGTCGCCGCATACCCCGCCATCTTCTCCCCTGTTCATACCGGCATCGATGACCAAAGCTCCAGATTTGATGGCTTCTCTACCGATAAACCCGGCCTTTCCTGCGGCAGAAATGAGGATATCGGCCTGCCTGGTGAGGGAAAAGAGATCCTCGGTGTCCGAATGGCATTGTGTTACGGTTGCATTACGGTTCAAAAGCATCGTTCCCAACGGTTTCCCGATCAAGTTGCTCTTACCGATGATCACCACATGACGACCTGCGATGGGGATGTTCTCATGCTGAAGCATATTGGCGATGGCGAGGGGGGCACAAGGGTGGAAGGTTTCCTGGGCAGTTGCCAATCTTCCGATGGAGAGGGGATGAAGTCCATCAATATCCTTCGTCGGGGATACCGCTCCCAAGACATTGGCGGGATCGATATGGCCTGGAAGGGGTAGCTGAACAAGGATACCGTGAATATGGGCGGAATCATTCAGCTGATCGATGAGTGTCACTAGTTGTTCTTCATCGGCCGACTGATAGTGATGGAGTTCGGAATGGATACCCACATCGGCACATGCCTTCTCCTTCAGCCTGACATAAGATCTGGATGCAGGGTTGTCACCGACGAGGATGATGGCAAGTCCTGGTATGATCCCGGATTGTTTCAGGTTCCCGACCCGGGTCTTCAATTCCGAACGCCACTCATTGGAGATCTTCGTACCATCTATGATCCTGGTCGACATCCGCCCAACCCCCTTTTAAATCAATCTTGCTTTACTTTTGATAGCACTCCATTGACGAATTTACTGGACTGCTCGTCCCCAAAAATCTTGGCAATCTCGACGGCCTCGTTGATGGCGACTTTTCCAGGTACGTCTTCTACATGAAGAAGTTCGTAGGTACCGATACGCAAGATATTACGATCAACCTTTGCCAATCGATCGAACGACCATTTTTCAAGATTCCCTTTTATGATTGCGTCGATGGAATCCTGGTGTTCAATGAACCCAAGCACAAGCTGCTGTAGGTAAGCATCCATCTTCTCTTCTTCCAGCACATTCGAAAGAGCCTCCTCCGGCTCGATACCGCTCATATCTATTTGAAATAACGCCTGCAATGCCTTTTCACGGGCAACTCTTCTTTTCATGATAATGACTCCTTTTAATCCAAACTCAATTTACATACCTTTGATAATAGCACAAACCAGCACCAATACGCACGCGTAACTAAAAAAATCAATATTCTAAAAACAAGACTGAGCTAAACCATATTGCTGATTTTTCTATGAAAATGAATGGAACCCCTGCATTAGTGCATTCCTTTTATGTTTCCCTTTAAAACACTGTTTCGGTTATTGACGCAGTACCTTATTGATGAATGCGGTTTTTGCTTCTGTATATTTTTCGCGGTCATGATTAAACTTCTGTGCAATTCTTCTTTTAAGTGCAGCATATTGATCCGCAAGATGTCCATCCGCCCGCGTTCGAAATTCAAGTTGTTCCCCCCACCGTTCTTCTCCTTCTTGCATGAGATGTAAATGAGCTACCCGTTTATCATTCTCCACTTTCACAAAAAATCTTCTCCAATGGTGTTTGTCTAATTCCGGTGGCACATAATGCCAATCGTATAAAGACAAGTTACCCACTACGCCGTCAATCTCTTCGAATGATGAAATGGATGCATGAAATCAATAATGGGCTTAGCAGGCAGATCAGGAATTGCGGTGCTTCCAATATGTTCTACTTCCCTGACTCCCCATGCAGAGAGTATTTGGAGTAGTTCCTTTCTCTCTCGAATGCCTTGATCCATCCAATCGGGGTCTGGATCCTCAATTTCTATTGTTTCATATGCCCACACCGGGATATTTCGCTCATCATCATTGCTCAAATCGTCCATTCTCCTGCAAGAAAACGTGTATTAAGCTCGGAATTTTCCGTCAATTTTAGTTGCACAGAATTCGATCCTTGCCGAAACCTTGCTCTCATTCTTTTCTACATTACGAGTATTCGTTTCATGGGCCAGCGTTCTTTACCATAAAAGCAGGGCGGGTCTCCTAAACTCGAATTTGCCATACGAAAAGAAAAAGGGCAGCCCAAGACAGGCTGCCCTTCCCTATTACATTTCTTCTTCAATCTCAGGTTCGATCCTTTGGTTTTCAAACTGTACGCCGACGATATGAACGTTGACTTCTTCCGCCTCGAGGGCGGTCATGTTCAAGAGTGCCTGACGGATGTTGTCCTGAATCTTTTGAGCGACAGTCGGGATGGATACACCGAACTGCATGATGCAGTATACATCGATCAGGATACCATCTTCAGCAAGTTCCACTTTGACACCTTTACCATGATTTTTCTTACCTAGGCGTTCAACGACACCTGATGCAAAGTTTCCGCGCATCTGTGAGACGCCTTCCACTTCAGAGGCTGCGATGCCTGCAATGACCTCGATCACTTCCGGAGCGATTTCGATCTTCCCAAGTCCGTCTTTACCGTGAGACATCTGTAAAAGATTTTGATTTTCCGCCATTCGTGGTCCCTCCTTGGATTTCTCTAGGATTTCATAATTTCATATTTCTCTAGGAATTTCGTATTGAAATCTCCACCTACAAAGGTTTCATGTTCCAACAGTTTCAAGTGGAATCCGATGGTTGTGTGAACTCCTTCGACAACGAACTCATTCAGTGCACGCTTCATCCTTGAAATGGCTTCTTCTCTCGTAGCCCCGAATGAAATGACCTTCGCGATCATGCTGTCGTAGTAAGGCGGGATCATATAACCAGGATATGCAGCAGAATCGACCCTTACACCTACACCGCCTGGAGGCAGATACATTTCGATCCTTCCCGCAGATGGCATGAAGTTCTTTTCAGGATTCTCCGCATTGATGCGGCACTCGATCGCCCACCCGTTAAAGGTCACATCTTCTTGTGTAAGGGAAAGTTTCTCCCCTGAAGCCACACGGATCTGTTCCTTGATGAGGTCGACACCAGTGACTTGCTCCGTCACAGGATGTTCGACTTGGATACGGGTATTCATCTCCATGAAATAGAAGGATTGCTGATTGTAATCATAGATAAATTCTACCGTGCCGGCACCTGTATAATCAACCGCTTCTGCTGCTTTTACAGCAGCATCCCCCATTCTTTCCCGAACTTCTTCGTTCAAGGCAGGTGACGGGCTTTCTTCAAGGAGCTTTTGCAGACGACGTTGGATCGTGCAGTCACGCTCCCCGAGGTGGATGACGTTCCCGAAATTGTCTGCCATGACCTGGATCTCGACGTGACGGAAATCCTCGATGAATTTCTCGATATAGACACCCGGGTTCCCGAATGCCGTCATTGCTTCCTGCTGGGTGATGTTGACACCCTTCACAAGCTCTTCTTCGGTCTTCGCAACACGGATCCCTTTACCCCCACCACCGGCAGTCGCCTTGATGATGACAGGATACCCCATGGATTCAGCAAGTGCTACTGCTTCTTCTGCATCCTTGACGATCCCTTTGGAGCCGGGAACGACAGGTACACCTGCTTCGCGCATCGTTTCACGCGCCACATCCTTCGTACCCATTTTCGAAATGGCTTCAGGTGATGGGCCGATGAATGTGATGTGGCATTCGCGGCATAGTTCCGCGAAATCAGAGTTTTCCGCAAGGAAGCCATAGCCTGGATGGATCGCATCACAGCCTGTGAGCTTTGCAACAGAGATGATGTTCGTGAAATTCAGGTAGCTGTCTTTCGACGTCTTCGGACCGATACAATATGCTTCATCGGCCAGCTGTACGTGTAGTGCTTCTTTATCTGCTTCGGAGTAGACGGCTACGCTTTCGATGTCCATATCCCGGCAAGCCCGGATGATACGGACGGCGATCTCTCCCCGATTGGCAACTAATACTTTCTTAATCATGAGTCCATTCGCTCCTTATTCAGGTTTCACCAAGAACAATGGCTGACCGTATTCGACCAGTTGACCATCCTTCACTAGGATCTCGGCGATTTCCCCTTTTACTTCGGCTTCGATTTCGTTGAATAGCTTCATGGCTTCAACGATGCAGACAACGGAATTCTCATCCACTTTGGAGCCCAATTTCACATAGGCACCTGATTCTGGTGAAGAGGATTGATAGAATGTCCCCACCATCGGTGATGTGATGGTATGAAGATTCGATTGATCTGCCGGTGCTTCCGCTGCCGGTGCTTCCTGCTTTGGTGCAGGTGCTGCTGCAGCCGGAGCCTGCTGGATTGCCTGAACGGCCGGTTCGCGTACCTCTTGTACGGCTTGTACTTGTTGCACAGCGTTCTTTTTCAACTTGATTTTGGAACCTTCGTGCTCGTATGTAAATTCATCCACACTTGATTGGTCTACCAATTTGATTATTTCCCGGATTTCTTGGATTTTTAACACTACTTTACACCCCTCTTAATGGTTAACTAATTATGACTAGCTACTAATATCATACGATAATATCTAGTCTAAATTCAACATATGATTCTTGACGTGGTGGGACTTACCTATCCCTTACCCTTATTCTAGACCTTTTCAACAAAAAAATAAAATGGTTACCCGAAAAAATGGAGAACAAAAAAAGCCTGACCCCCTTTTCCGGGAAATCAGGCTGTGGACCGGTCTCAATTATTCGGCTGGAACTCTACTGCAACCGGCTTCAATTGACCAACTTCACTTTTGACGAGGCGGATGATTTCATTGGCCTCAGTGGCGCTGTGCTCTTTATCAGACTTGACTGTGATACGGATATTCTCTGCTGATGCCCTCACGAGTGCATCCTTATAGCCCATCGTTTTGATCAGCGTTTCAAGGACTTCTTCTGTCATGGCCGAGTCCTTCAGGTTTTCCATCTCTTCATAGGCAGCACTCTTATCTTCTGCTGAAACTTCCGGATCTCCCACCTTCGCTTCAAGTTCCTCCCTCATCTGATCCCGCTTCTCATTCACTTCGATGCGGAGTGCTTCGAACATTTCATTGCCGGCAGCATCTGTCACCACTTCCACATCACCCGATGTTTCTTTGTCCTTTGCCCCTTTTTTCGCATCTTCTGCAGCGAAATCCGTAGCCTGCTGCGTAGGTGAAGTGATGTAGTATACAGATAGGACAATCACAAGGCTCAGCATTGTCAACAACCATACCGTTTGCTTTTTCAATAACATGTATCGTTTCCCCCTTATTTTTTCGGTAGGACCGAAACCCGATGGCTTGGTACATCCAGCGTGCGGGTCACTGCCTCGATGATCCATTTTTTCAGCTGTATATTATCGGCTCCCTTAGCTACCACCAGGACTCCGCTTACTTTTGGTTTTTTGGTTTCTTTGATGATGGGAACTTCTTTCTCTCCATCACGGATGATCACGATCTGCTCTTCCTTGTTGCTTTCCTGGATGGACCGTTCCCCGCCTTGCTTGTCTACCTCATCGGTCTTCTGGTTGGATTGGGTCGCGTTTTTCTCGAACACCTTGCTCTCGGTTGCTTCGACGTTGACGATGACATGGGCTTCGCTCACCCCGACAATCTGATCGAGCGCTTCCTTGAGCTGATTCTTATAATGTTCTTCATATTCTTTCATCAGCTGCTCCGTATCGGATTCTTTTGACCCAAATGCCGGTACCTCCTCAGGACTACTGGAAACTTCGACGGCATCGTTCTTTGGTACCCATAGATCACTCATCAGCATAAAGGCAACCCCGAGGAGCAAAACGATCAGGACGTATTGATATTTCTTCCCTTTCTTACCTGGCGGAGGGTTTGGCCTTTCTTTTGAAAACCATTCCTTCAATGCTTGAATCGGTCCTTTATCAAGATTCACGGGATGAATTCCCCCCTTCGACTGAAATGATTAGTTGATCTTGGGCTAGATTCCATTTTTCTGCTAAAAATGAGGCGATCCCTGAGTTGTCCTCTGTTCCTTTCCGGCTTACCTTCTGATCTTGTGAATCGATTTCCACCATCTGTACCGCTTCTACCGAATCATTTTTTTCCTCCGTCAGATGAACCGTGACGCTCGTGATGCTCTCGGGCAACCGGTCCAGATCTTCGGCCTGTATGTCCACACTGTCAATGACTTTGTTATGCCGGTCCATCATCTCCTTTTCAGCATCGTTTTTCATTTGGACAGCCATTTGTTCTAAAATATATGCACGCTGTGAAGCTTGTATTTCTTTTTTCTTCGATTCAATCGAATTTTCTACAGATTGACTGGTTGATTGCTTCCAATCCATGGACGCAAGGGCTGCGTCAAAATCGGTTGTGAACAATTTAAGGAGTGGCGTCAAGATGATTGTGATCAGGATGAGGCCAGTGACGATTTTGGCATACTTCTTCATGTTCGAGCTTGGCAGGAGCATGTCGATGACCGTCGCCAAGAGGATGAACACGATGATGTTCGTGATCCATTCGGTTAAAAATGACATCGGGGATCCTCCTTTTGAAAGCTGTTACCGGACCATCATGGTAATGTTCCCTGCAGCCACGATGATGGTGATGCTAAGGAAAAACATGAACGATACGATGGCCAGGGCAGCAAAGACGTAAATAATGCTTTTCGAGATGGTATCGAGGCACTCGATCACCGGTCCTCCCCCAAGAGGCTGGAGAAGGGCGGCAGCCAGTTTGTAGATGAACGCAATCATCAGGATCTTGATGGCCGGGAAGGCAGCGATCAGCAAGATGATGGCCACCCCTGCGATCCCCACGGTGTTCTTAAGGAGGACCGAAGCGCTGATGACCGTGTCGGTTGCATCGGTGAACATCCGACCGATCACGGGTACGAAATTCCCTGTGACGAATTTGGCCGTCCTGATCGACACACCATCCGAGACGGCGGCAGTGGTCCCCTGGACTGAGATCACGCCCAGAAAGATGGTCATGAAAGCGCCCAATAGCCCGATGCTCCACGTTCTGAGGAGCTGTGCGAGCTGCGTGACCTTATAGTGGGTCGATAAGGTGCTCACGATGCTCAGAAGCGTGGACAGGAATAAGAGGGGCAGGACGACATTCTTGATCAATAGACCGCTTGTATTCATGAGGAAGATGATGACCGGATGAAAGAAGGCGGCAGATATGAGGCCGCCTGATGCAGCGATCAATGCGAGCAGGAGCGGGATGAGGGCAATGATGAAATTGACCATGGTGGTGATGGCCTCATACGTATAATCGATGGCCACATGGAAGCTGTTCAGGGCGATGATGATCAGGACCATGAAGACGATTCCATAGGCGACCTTGCTGACATTCCCACCCTCAAACGCATTCTGTAGCGACTGAAGGAACATGCTGAAGATCGTGAGGAGGATCAACGTCCCTAGAAGCTTGCCGTTCATCATCAATTCCTGGAATGCAAAGTGCAGGAGCCCAGTGAACCAGGCTTTGAACGAAAACTCCTTCTCTCCTTTGATGAAGTCGATGAGGCTGCCCTTCTGACTTTCAGGCAGGAATCCCCCGTAATCATCCACAATGCTTGTCCAATATCCTTTCAACTCGTCGATACCGAGATGATCGATCTGCTCATTGATCATTTCATCCTGGAGGCTTGCATCCTCCTCCGCGTTTCCTTCGGCCTGTCCGGTTATAGGGAATAAGAAGATGAGTAATAGGATGAGCACTAGCGTGCGTTGGATGGTTTTCATGATTTCCCCCCTCGGGAACGGTTCAAGTGGACGGGATCATATTGATGATTGTCTCGATGATGACCGTCAATATCGGGATGGCCATGGCAAGGATGAGGATCTTCCCGGCAAGCTCCACCTTGGCAGCGATGGCACCCTCCCCTGCATCCCTCGTGATATGTGCTGCAAATTCAGCTATATAGGCGATTCCGATGATCTTCAGGATCGTCTGGACATACACAAGGTTCACATTTGCATTCGCTGCCAGTTTCTCAAGCATGTGAATGATGGCATAGATCTGATCAATGAGGAACAGAAAGATCGAGCAGCCGACAAAAACGATGAGGAGGAAGGCAAAGTTCGGCTTCTGTTCCTTGATGAGCAAGGCCAGGAAGGTCGAGACAAGTGCGATTCCGACTATCTGGATGATCTCAATCGTCGTTCCCCCCTTTCCTATCCCTGATACAAGAAGACCGATTTGATCTTTTGGAATAATTCATCCACGATGGAGGCCACCATGAACAGAATATAGATGAAGCCGAATAACGTCACCCACTGGGCATATTCCTTCTTTCCCATCTGATCAAGGATCGTGTGCAGGAAAGCCACGACGATCCCCACCCCTGCAATTTTAAAAATGATATCCACGTCTATTCCCATCTTGCGTTCCTCCTTCGCGTCACAGCAGAAGGATGATGAGAAGCAGCCCCGTCAAGAAACCGAGGCTCTTAGTCATCCGTTCATACTTCTTCTGCTTCTCGGCCGCTTCTACTTCTTCTCGTTCCAAGTGCAGCATGGCAAGCCTGATATGCTTTTGTTCCGTGACAATGTCATGACGGCCGAGCGTCTGTCCAAACTGTTTGAGGATTTCGTAATCCTCCTTCTTGAGGGCGGTCATTTTCCATATTACATCCAGGCTTTCCTCCCAAGCCCTCCGCACGGATATTTCCTCCTTGGTCAACTTCCTTGAGAAAGAATCAAAGATCAGGGATACGGGGGATGTAAGCTGCGATGATATCTTCCTGGCCGCTTCATGAAGCGGGGTATGACTATAGGTGATCTCAGCCTCAAGATACTGGAGTGCCGACTTCAATGAGCGTAATTGTTTCGGACGCTCCGTCAGGACTTTTGATAGCTCAAATCCTGCCCACGAAGTGGAGAGGAGAATGAAGATCGCACCGATGATTTTGATCATGTAGCTCTGAGCCTTGATGGTGAAAGCAGCTTGCCATCTGCATCGAGCACACGATGAATCACACCAGGCTCTCCCCCCTTTTTCAGCTCCACGAATCGATCAAATGTACGGAGGGCCATGACATCCCTGATGACCGGGCGCTTTTTCACCTCTTCAAGGGAATCACCGTGGACCGTAGTGATCAAGGTGATCCCTGCATTGACGGCCTCCTGAATGGCGATACCGTCTTCTTGACGGCCGAGTTCATCCACGATAAGCACATCGGGGCTCATGGAACGGATGAGCATCATCATGCCTTCTGCTTTCGGACAGGCATCCAGTACATCGATACGCTGGCCGAATGACAACTGAGGTACACCTTCCACGCACCCTGCAATTTCCGATCGTTCATCCACGATGCCCACTTTCGCCGGTGGGATCCGTTCACCGGGCACCCCGCTTGAAATCATGCGTGCTATATCCCTCAGCAGCGTGGTTTTCCCAGTCTGAGGAGGACCGATGATCATTGTATGTTTCCACCCTCTTCCAGAAAGGTAGGGGATGAGGGGCTCGGCGATCCCGATCTTTTGACGGGCGACCCGGATGTTGAAGGAGGACAGATTCCGTATGCCTTTCACGACTCCTCCTTCGAGGATGACTTTACCGGCAAGACCGACCCGGTGTCCTCCTTCAATGGTGATATATCCTCGCCTCAGCTCCTCTTCCAATGCATAAAACGAGTGCTTCGACAGTTTGTTGATCAGGTTTTCGCTATCTTCTGCGGTGACTGTGTACGGGAGGAAATGGGGCTTCCCTCTCGACGTCACTTCCAGTTCTCTATGGGTTCTTACCCTTATCTCTTCAATGGATTCTAGCAATGGTTGCGGAAGGAGCTGAATATGGCTGGATATAGTGGTGGGAAGCATGGCCAGGATCTCTTGCATGAACGTTACCTCCTAACGAAATTCCATCACGGGATATGTACAAGCTCCCTGATAATACAATGTATTTCGCCAAGGGTCGGTTTATGACAGATTGTTCGGTGAGGTTCGGGAATGGGATTATCAGGGCGGAGAAAGGGAGAGATTCGGGCAAATAAAAAAAAGCCAAGCGGAATTTCCGCTTGGCTTTCTGTTTGGATTATGCGCGTGATACGTATGAACCATCCGTTGTGTTTACAACCAATTTATCCCCTTCATTGACGAAGAAAGGAACGTTCACCACAAGTCCGGTTTCCGTTTTGGCAGGTTTTGATCCGCCGGAAGCCGTATCGCCTTTGATTCCAGGCTCTGTTTCGGTTACTTCGAGTTCAACCGTGTTCGGAAGCTCTACGCCCAACGTTTCACCTTGATACATCATGATGGAAACTTCCATGTTTTCTTTAAGATATTTCAATTCATATTCAATGGAAGGAGCCGGAAGTTCGATTTGCTCGTAGCTCTCGTTGTCCATGAATACGTGCATATCTCCATTCGCATAAAGATATTGCATGCGGCGGTTATCAATTTGGGCTTTGCCCACTTTTTCACCTGCACGGAATGTTTTCTCTTGGATCGCACCTGTACGCAGGTTACGAAGCTTGGATCGTACGAAAGCCGCTCCCTTACCAGGCTTAACGTGTTGGAAATCCATCACGCGCCAGATCCCGTTGTCTACTTCGATTGTTAGTCCTGTACGAAAATCATTAACTGAAATCATGTATGTTCCTCCTACTATATAATAATCCTGTCTGCCATCAGAATGGCAAGATGATCAATTCTTTCGACGAATGCATGAGGTTGTCATTACCATCCTCAGTGATCACCAGATCATCCTCGATCCGCACGCCCCCGACTCCCGGTACGTAAATACCAGGTTCTACTGTGACGATCATACCCGGCTCAAGGGTCGTTTCCGATCTGAATGAAAGCCCAGGACCCTCATGGACCTCAAGTCCGATCCCGTGTCCTAGTGAATGGCCGAAACAGTCCCCATACCCTTTTTCGGTTATGTAGTCTCGACTGATGGCGTCAGCTTCCTTACCGGTCATGCCGGGTTTGATCTGTTCGACAGCCATCAATTGGGATTGCAGGACGATGCCGTAGATTTCCTTCAGCTTCTCGCTGGGCTCACCGACAGAAATGGTCCTTGTCATATCTGAAGCATATCCATTATAGTATGCACCAAAGTCAAGGGTTACAAAATCCCCTTTTTCAATGACTTTCTCGCTTGCCACCCCGTGAGGCATGGCAGAACGGAGTCCCGATGCGACGATGGTATCGAATGAAGAACTGGTCGCGCCTTGCTTCCGCATGAAGAACTCCATTTCATTGGAAACGTCCAGCTCGGTCAAACCAGGTCTGATGTAATCCAGGATATGCTTGAATGTAGCTTCGGCGATGTCCGCAGCATACTTAATTATCTTAATCTCTTCAGGAGTCTTAATCAAGCGTAATTTTTCCACTACACCCGACACCGGGACGAATTCGGCACTCAGGGCAGCCTGATAGGTGGTGAATGCATCATAGGTCATATAGTCCTTTTCGAAGCCGACCGTCTTCAGTCCAAGTTCCTGGACCTGTTTGGCCACCTCGTCGTGAATCGGACCTTTATGCTGGATGATATCATATCCGATGGCCTGCTCCGCAGCCTGCTCGGTATAGCGGAAGTCCGTGATGAATAGCGCCTTATCCGCTGAAATGAGCACCACACCTGCGGACCCCGTGAAGTTGGTCATATAGCGGCGATGGAATTCACTTGTAATCAAGAGTGCATCAATGTTTCGTTCATTCAAAGATTCGCGTAAACGGTCAATTTTTGTCATGTTTATTTCCCTCTCCCCATTCGATAATTGTCCAGTGCATCCATGGCCATTTCGTACCCCAGGAAACCAAAACCTGCAATCTGACCCAACGCTTCAGGAGCGATGACGGACGTATGCCGGAAGGATTCCCGTGCATGGATGTTAGAAATATGCACTTCAATGAAAGGTATGTCCACCGCTGCCACGGCATCACGGATGGCGTAGCTGTAATGGGTGAATGCACCCGGGTTCATGATGATTCCGGCTGCCCCTTCGTCTTCAGCGCGATGGATCCAGTCGATCAGTTCCCCTTCATGATTGGACTGGTATGCTTGAATTGCATATCCCATGGCGCTTGCCTTCCGGCTCAATCGTTCCTCCAGGTCGGCAAGGGTCTCGCTACCATAGATACCGGGCTCCCTTTTTCCGAGCCTGTTTAAATTCGGTCCGTTCAATATCAGGATCGTTTTCTGCATATGTATTCCCCTAAAAAAATAGAATGTTCATCATGAACATTCTATCATAAAGCTATGCTGATACCTACAAAATTGTCTGATAACGGTCCCTCACTGGGAAACCTGGTCTGTACTCCCGTGTTTCGCCCTCAGCTCGTTTTCCTCATACGATATGGAATAACCAATGAAGACGCCGTACAGGATATAGAGACACAAACTGGTCACGAATGTATCCACACCGATCTTCATCAATGAGCCGATGCTCGGGAACAAGGGGTACAGGACGAGGAAGAATAACAGGAACAGAGCCACCCCGTATGCCGCACCTACCCACATGGATTTGAACCTCCTCAGTATGGCATAGTAAACGAAAGCCACTCCGATGGAAATGATTCCGTATGCGAGGATGGCCAAGACCATCCCGATCCACTTGTCGACCCAGTCCCCCGCCGCCCACGGTTCAAAGATGACGGTCGGTTCGATTTTCGTAAAAGAGAAATAATAGCACAGATATGCGATGGCGCTCCAGAATATGCCCCCCATGAATCCCGTGATGACGACAAGTGCCGCAAAAGACAGGGGTTTTTCGCTCTGATTTTGCTCGAGTCCAGGATCCTTTTTGCTCTCTGCACTTCCCTCTTGAACCTTTTCATGCTGTCCTTTTTCTTCTGCCATTAGTATCACCTCCGTCGTAGTATGTCCGAAACGAAAAGGCTCATGCGAGAAAATCGGTGCTCTTTCTAGTGCTTTCTTTCATTTTTTAGTAAAATGGGTATACGCCCGAATAATCGGGAACATCGTGCCTTTGATTTTTTAAAAATAGTAGGTTAAAAAATGTGAAATCGGTCTAAACTATACGTATAGAATGAAAGTCTGCATATATGGTAAGGAGGTGGCTTTGTTGAACGCTCGTAACCTATTCGTCTTTTCCCTTATGATACTCGCCGCAGTGGGACTTGGTTCCCTTCTCATCGGCAATCCCCTGGGTCTTTTGCGACAGATCTTAGTAACCGCCGCCGTGATCGGTATCATCTACTTCATTTACCGCAAGTGGTTCAGCGGTCGCCGTACAGGCAGTAACAACGAGCAAAGAGCGTTTGTTAAAGCGGCCAAAATGTCCAAAAAGAGGCATAAGCGTAAGCCTGCCAGTAAGCCCCAAGTCTCAAACGTGTCAAAGAAACGTCCGGTGCGGAAGAAATCCAGCGCCAATCTGACGGTTATAGAAGGCAAAAAAAGCAAAAAGAACAACCGCGCCTCTTTTTAAAGGAGGAATGGTTGTTCTTTTTTTAATGCCAGTGCTTCAGGAATTCAGCCGTCCTCATCCTCCCATACTCAATGAGCTCCGACTTCCTTGCTCCATCCAGTTCGAAATCGGTGGTCATGACCCCTTCTGTCGGAATGAACACAATATTCCGCTCGTGTTTACGGGAAATGTACCGGGCATCATGGGCATCCCTCATGGTTGTGAATAGCGCCTCATACAACTCAATGGCATTTTTGATCACTTTCTTAGGCTGATCAGTCAGATCGTGACTCAGTTTCACACCAAGAACAGGTCTCTCTGATTTGTTTGTTTCTTTGTCGAACAGCCACATGGGAAAGTTGCTCAGGACTCCACCATCCACGGTTATGCTTGTTCCCTCGAGGGATTTCAACTTCACCGGCTCAAAGAAAAAGGGGAGGTTTGCGCTCATCCGGATCGCCCTTGCAACAGGGAATGTCTCCTTCGGGATTCCGTAGCCATCCAGATCATCAGGAAGGACGATCATCCTTCCGTTGGAAAGATCCGATGCAATGACTCGTAGGGAATGTGGCGGCAGATCCGCAAACGTCTCTACCCCCTTCGCCTTAAGCTTCTCCCCGATCCACGCCTCTAAGGCCTTGCCTTTATACAACCCCAGACGAAAATAGACCATGAACCACTTGATGATCGGCAAGGAAAACGGTGATGCATCCATGAACGTCTTTACGTCGACTTCATCCATCAGCTGCGCGATTTCTTTACTCGTATAACCGGCTGCGATGAAGGCCGATATGATCGCACCTGCACTTGTACCTGCCAACCGCTTGAACGTATATCCCTTTTCCTCCACCGCCTGATAGGCTCCTATGAGGGCAAACCCCTTTATGCCTCCTCCTGAAAATACGCCGTCAATTTCCATCCTTCTCCCCCTTCCATAGGGTGTTATTACATACCTAATGAAGAAAGATGGATTTTAGACGTCATTCATCGAAAGAATTCATTGAGACCGAAAAGGGGAGCGGCACCCGTGTGCTTCTCCCCTTTTGCATGATTTTATTTCACGTAGATCGTTAATGAAAAAAGCACGGATCAGTGTACCAACAACTCTTTAAATGCCTGAACATTCACATCAAATTCCGGAACCGTTTGGCTCTCTTCGGCAAACTTCACCTGTTTCACGACCATTTCATTGAAAGGAGTCGAAATGCCCTTGCTCTCCCCCAGTTTCGGTACAACCCCATTGATGTAGTCAATTTCGGTTTTTCTATTTTTCTCCAGATCCTGCAGCATGCTTGCGCGCAGCAATCTTGATGGCTCCATCACGGCCCTCAGTGTTTGAATGCGGGCTTCGATCTCATGTTCACTTTGCAACTCAAGGGATTCCACGTCAAATCCGCCCATTTTGGCAAAGTGGACACCATTGGCATGTCCAACCTTGATGGTTTCATCTGCGATATGGACGGCACTGGTGATACCCGTTTCATCGTCAAGGATGTCTCCGTATTCACCGTTCAACGCAGCAGATAAACCACTGAAAGCATTATTAATCAATAGCTTCGACCATTTGGTCCCCACCAGATTATCGGAAATATGTGTGCCTCCTACAAGGTCCAGGATGGATTTGATCTCCTGGATCCTGTCAGTTGATTCCCCGTTCAACTCGCCGATCTGAAACGCATACTGTTTGAATTGGCTAAATTCAGTTGTAAGATTCGATACACCCGGTTCTATGAATGTGGCGCCGAATTCAACAGAACCAGCAATCACACGCTCTTTTCCGATAATGGAACCGACCACTTCTTCCGGTATTCCATTTTGAAGGGAACATACGACACTCACCTCATGTAAGAAAGGAAGAAGCTCTTGCAAAACCGCTTTGTTATACAATTGTTTGGTGAGAAGCAGAACCAAATCATAGGTCCCTGCTTTCTCTTCAGGGGTGATGGCTTTGACCCTGGCGTGAAAATCCGTCGTACCGATGACTTTCGCCCCTTCCTGATTCAAGCGTTCGACATGTTCTTTATATGAATCAATCAATTCTACATCCATCCCCCCGTCGGCAAGATATGCTCCGACGATGGTTCCGAGTGAACCTGCTCCCAATACTGCGATTCTCATGAAAATGTCCTCCTTATTTTTCCTCCAGATAGTTATAAACCGGCTGTGCTGCATTCAATGTCAGGTCTGTCAGGATATGGGATGCCGATACTACTTCCAATACGGGAAGGTCGGCAAGCGGCGCCAGTGCGTGTTCGAATAATTGCAGTCTTGCAGGGCCGCTCCATGCCCCCTTCACGTTGATATCGGTTATCTGAGTGCGCACGAGATCGCAGATTCTGAGATTCCCTTCATAATCTGTTGCCATCTTGACCATGAAATTCGGCCGGCAAATCTCTTCAAGCGCTTCTTCCTTCGCCATTTCAGCATGCTTATATCCCATGGTGGCCGTTGCGACACGGAGTGAACCATAATCAAGGGTTCCAACCAGGGTGTCGGAATCGACATAAAGCTTTGGAGCACCCAATTTTTTCGGATAGGCCGTCAGCTCCCTGCCGCTTGCAATAGCAGGGAAATTATCCACGTACATCGAGTGCACATAATCACCCTCTTCGCCGTTGAAGCGGACAGGGATGACCTGGCCTGATTCTGTATATGCACCCAGACCAGTTACATCCGGCATCCACATGACCTCGAATTTCACGAGGGGTTCATGGATTTCCAGTGGTTCCGGGACGGCTTCACGCAATGCCTGTTCATCCGTCCGATAGAGGATCGTCAGGTATTCCCGGTTGATGAATTTGTATGCCGGATATGGATAAGCCGGTGCTGTTAATGGAGTTGTTAAATTTTTCGAAATGGTATTCACATCAATTTTCATCGTGATCGCACCTTCCATCATAGTGAGTGAGGTTCACTGAACTGAACCTCTACCATGAGCTTACTCCTTCATTTACATTTAATCTAATACATAATAATATATAGATATATTTATCCCAGTAAATGTTTTGAAGGAGCATGATGGATGGAACTTCTACAACTCAAATATTTTCAGACTGTGGCCTATACCGAGCATATTTCGAATGCCGCCAAACAGCTTAAGATTGCCCAGCCTTCCCTGAGTCTGACCATAAAACGACTGGAAGATGAACTGGGGACGTCGCTATTCGATCGAAAAGGGAGGAATATCCAACTGAGTTCTTCCGGTAAGATCCTCTTAAAACATGTGAACCGTATCTTTATTGAACTGGAGAATGCACAGGCTGAAATTGAACGTGAAGAGCATCACCTTGCCCACATGATCAAGATCGCCATATCCAACCCCCGGTTCCTCTCCGGCCTGATCAGTGAGTTCATCAATCGCGCTCCTGAGACAACGATCATTCAATCCATCAGGGGGAAAACCGATATCCTATCAAGTTTGAAACGAGGGGATATCGAACTGGGCATAGCAGGTGATACGGTACAGGATGAAGAGTTGGAAAGCTGTTTGCTTGTGAATGAAGATATTGTTCTGGCACTTCCCTCCAATCACAGATTGACTGGGGAAGCCGAACTCTCGCTTCATCACGTGGCCGATGACCCCTTCATCACCCTGGCAAATAACGAAGAATACCGCACATTTACGTCCATGCTATGTGAACGTGCTGGTTTCATCCCCAAATCAGCATTCGAAGTAGATTCGAATCTGTTGGTTGAAATCATCAAACTGGATCAAGGAGTGGCACTCCTTCCTGTTTCTAGTTGCAGGACGCTTGGATTGAATTATCGTCCATTGGCGGATCATTCAGCTACTTACCCGGTCAGATTATATTGGAGAAAGAACAAGGTAATGACCTCTTCGACGGATGATCTTCGTAATTTTATCGTTTCATATTATAAAGAGCACCATGACTTATTCAGGATCTGATCCGTCCCTACGGATGGCACTTCTAAAACAAAAAAACACCTCTCTGGATGAAATACATCCAAAGAGGTGTTTCTCTCTATCAGTTTATAGTCCGCATTTGAGCTGTGCGCCACAGTTTGTGCATGTGTTGCATCCACCCATGTCTTTGACTGTCCCTTTACGGCAGACCGGGCATGTGTTGCCGACTTCCGATCCGATGGTCACATCAGTCGAGCGCACATCCTGGATCGTGTCTACAAGGACAACGGGTTTTTTCGCTGTTTCTACAATGGTTTCCTCTTCATCGTCAAAGCTGTTTTCTTCCGCTTTGAGGGTGAGGACCTGTGAATCACGGCTTCCGTCTACATAAACGGTACCGCCTTTAGCGCCACCTTTATAGAGGCGTTCGTACACTTTTTGCACCTGCTCCACTGTGTAACCGCGCGGGGCGTTGACCGTTTTGGAGATGGAGCTGTCAATCCAGTTCTGGATCACACATTGAACGTCCGCATGTGCTTCCGGTGCCAGGCTCATGGATGAAACGAACCACTCAGGCAGTTCATCTGCACTGGCTCCTGGATTTCTTGATAGATAATCTTCCACAATATCCGCTTTGACTTCGATGAATTTACCGAGTCTTCCGCTTCTATAATACGTGAAGGAGAAGTATGGCTCAAGACCTGTGGATACTCCTACCATCGTTCCGGTTGATCCTGTCGGTGCAACCGTCAACAGATGGGAGTTACGGATTCCGTGCTCCAGGATCCCTTCCTTCACATCTTCAGGCATTTTCTCCATGAAGCCCGTCTGTGTGAAGCGTTCACGGATGGCTTGTGTTTCAGCATCTGTGCTTCCGATCAGGAACGGGAAGCTTCCTTTTTCTTTGGATAGCTCGATGGATGCACGATAGGCTGTCGTCGCGATGACCTCGAATACTTCATCAACGAGCTTATTTCCTTCTTCTGAGCCGTATTCTTTCTCACAGTAGATCAGAAGATCGGCAAGTCCCATGACACCGAGACCGACACGGCGTTCACCGAGTGCCTGTGTTTTATTCTCATCAAGGAAGTATGGAGTCGCATCAATGACATTGTCCTGCATGCGCACCCCGACTTCGACTGTTTGCTTAAGCTTCTCAAAATCAACGGTTTTCGCATCCTTATCTGCGAATTCAGCGAGATTGACAGCTGCAAGATTACATACGGAATACGGAGCCAAAGGCTGTTCTCCACAAGGGTTGGTTGCCACGACTTTTTGACCGTATGCTTTTGCATTCGTCATATCATTGGCATTGTCGATGAAGAAGATTCCAGGTTCTGCAGAGTATGTGGCACATACGTTGATCAGATTCCAGAGTTCCTTCGCCTTGATCTTGCGGTAGGTTCTGACTTTATAGCCCATCTGTTCCCATTCGCGAACGTCCCCGACATTATGCCACTCTTCATTATAGTATGCCATCGTGTCGGCGTCATAGCTTTCCACATCCGGGAAGCGAAGCTCATACTCTTCGTCATTCTCGACTGCATCCATGAAGTCGCTTGTGAGGCAGACTGAGATGTTGGCGCCGGTGAGGAACTCCGGATTGTGAACGCTGTAGGTTCCACCGGTGTTCAGCTTCTCTTCTGCACCCCTCAGGATCTTCTCATCAAAGCCTCCATAGCCTGGGATGTGTCTGTAGTTCAGGATCCCTTGATACATCGCTTCTTCCTGCTCGGTGAGCGGTGTGAATTTCAACTTATCCTGGGCCGCTTTCTTGATGGTCTCATCTTCCGTATTCTCAAGCAAATAGCGGAGGATGCGTGGATTTTGCATCTTGGAGATGATAAATTCCACGATATCCGGGTGCCAGTCTGATAGCATGATCATCTGGGCACCACGACGTGAGCCGCCCTGCTCGACAAGGTGAGTAAGCTTGGCAATATCATCAAGCCACGATACAGATCCTGAAGATTTACCGTTCACGCCTTTCGCCAGCGTATTGCGTGGGCGCAGTGTAGAACCATTGGTACCCACCCCGCCTCCACGGCTCATGATTTCCATTACCTGTTTCCGGTGTTCGGATATACCTTCACGTGAATCCTGCACAAACGGCATGACGTAGCAGTTGAAGTATGTAACATCCGTTCCTGCCCCTGCCCCATAAAGGACGCGTCCTGCCGGTACAAAGTGCAGGTTCACCAATTCATGATAGAATTTCTCGAACCAGACTTGCTTCAGTTCAGGAGTTTCTTCCACTTCCGCCAGACCTGTTGCGTTACGCTTGGCAATCTGCTCGTAGAATACTTCAAGGGGCTTTTCAATGACGTCCAGATTACGCAGGACGATGCCCGTTTCCATTTCCTCCGGCTTTTCGATTGCACTCCGGTATTCTTCTTCGATCCAGACGTGGGCCTTTTTGTTCTCAAAATCGATCTCTTTGATATATCCAAGGCCGCGTGCCGGGAACTTCGGATCTTCCTTGATGGTCAGAACAACGAAGTCACCTGCTGAGAGGGTGATTTTTTCGGTATCCTTGAATGAGTATCGGTCGATCATCACCAGGCGGGATACACCTTTATGGGTAGTCTTCATGTCCGGGGTGATCTCGTGCACCTGTGGGAACAAACGGATATCTTCATTCAATCTCTCAATGTTTAAACTCATATTTTCTTTCGACGCAACAGTCATATCGACAACTCCTTCTAGCTCTATGTTTCTCTGCGATACATGATGGTTTGATTTCCTTAACTAACGTTATCACAGCGACTTTAGAAAAGCAACAATAAAACACAACATATAGTGGTCAGAATTTTAAGTCCCACACCATATGTTGTGCCGAGGTTCATTTCGCCCTTCATTTGTCAAGTGGACAATCCTTCAAGAACATTAGAAAAAAGGAGATTAACCGGAATAAACCATCGGAAATCGACCCATTTCTATGATTTTCAATGTTGATATTATCCAATACCCGACAAACTTTGAAATAGCGGGCATTTATTCTATTTCCTGCAAAAAATAAAAATTATCTTTTGTAATTCCACTCGTCGGACTCGTAGCGTTCCTTCGCGAGCTTTTCTACATATTGTGTCTCTTCGGGTGAAAGCTCATATGGTTCCAATCCGATTCCGAGACCGTCTTCGAACCCTTTCTTGAAGGCGTCCTTGGCCATCTCCATGGTGATCGGTTCCGCACTGATCTCATTCATGGCGACGGCCTTGCTCTTGAATGCGCGCTGCATGCGTTCTTTCACACGATCATTCGGATAGTTGAAGAGGCTGAAGAGCTTGTCTTCGTCCAGGTCAAGGAGGATGGATCCGTGTTGAAGGATGACCCCCTTCTGTCGTGTCTGGGCACTGCCGGCCACTTTCCGGCCTTCCACCACGAGCTCATACCAGCTTGGCGCATCGAAGCAGACGGCTGAGCGTGGATTCTTCAATCCTTCACGCTCCTCAGCCGTTTTCGGCACGGCAAAATATGCTTCCAGACCGAGCGCCCGGAACCCTTGTAAAATCCCCTCGGAAATGACGCGGTACGCTTCCGTTACCGTCTTTGGCATATCTGGGTGATCTTCAGAGACGATGACGCTGTAGGTAAGTTCGTGCTCATGAAGGACGCCCCTGCCTCCTGTCGGTCTTCTCACAAAGCCCAGATTATGCTTTTTCACATTTTCCATGTTGATCTCTTTCTCTACCTTTTGGAAGTATCCGATTGAGAGGGTCGCCGGGTCCCAGCCATAGAATCGGATCGTGGGAGGGATCTTCCCTTCGCTGTGCCAGTCAAGGAGCGCTTCATCCAATGCCATATTGAAAGAAGGGGAGCAGTGACCGGAATCGATGAATCTCCATATTTCCTTTTCCATTATGCATACCTCATTCTTAAATTTGCAGTATTATGTATCGGTCACAAATGCAGACCGTTCTAATCCGTTACTTAGTCTATCAAATACCCGGTAAAAAACAAAGAGAAACCGATTGGAAAGTGTTTGAACTTTATTTCAAAAATCTTTTGATTATGTTTGCCATCATGAATATAATAGTAGATAGCGCATTTGTAGAAAGGAGCATGAATGGATGGAAGCTTTATATATCCTATTGATTGTAATCGGTGCAATCGCAGCGTATTCACTCATTACATATTTCAATCAAAAAAGAATCGTCAACACACTCTCAGAGGAAGAGTTTCGCGCAGGCTACCGTAAAGCCCAGCTGATCGATGTCCGCGAAACCAATGAATATAACAACGGTCATATTCTTGGCGCCAGAAACATTCCACTTTCTCAACTGAAAATGAGACAAAAAGAAATCCGTAAAGACCAGCCCGTCTATCTCTACTGCCAGAGCGGCATGAGAAGCGGCAGGGCGGCTCAAATGCTCCGTCGTCTCGGATACCGTGATCTCCATCAATTAAAAGGTGGATTCAAAAAATGGACCGGGAAAATCAAGCACAAAAAATAAAGCCTTCCGGGTGCCCATCAGGGTACCGGAGGCTTTTTTCGTTTGTAATAAGAGGTTGAGACAAAACGTAAGAGCGTCATGTAGTGACCAACACAATCCGCATAGGCTCTTGACACCGCTCATGATTTCCGTGCAAGACTTCGCCGCGGGTAGCGCGTGAGCCTCCTCGGCAGGCCTTCTCACATCAGCTACTATTCCCGCTCGAGTCTCCGTCTTGCACTCCAATCAACCGCTGGATCCGTCATGCTCATGAAATAAATGAAAAGCCCGGATTCATTTGCCTTACCTCCAGCAAATGAATCCGGGCTTATTATGACTGGAGCATGGTTGTCCCAGCCTCTTCCTTCTTTTTACATATTAAACTTCTTTCTGATATCGAAGTACAGGCTTTCGTGCCGCCAAGGTTTCATCCATGCGTTTCACAACAGTCGTGTGAGGAGCTTCCTGGACGATTTCGGGATTTTCTTCCGCTTCCTTCGCAATCTGGATCATGGCATCGATGAAGGAATCCAAGGTTTCCTTCGACTCGGTTTCCGTCGGTTCGATCATCATGCACTCTTCTACATTCAATGGGAAGTAGATGGTAGGCGGATGATAGCCGAAGTCGAGGAGGCGCTTCGCGATATCAAGGGTACGCACCCCGAGTTTCTTCTGACGTTTTCCGGAAATCACAAACTCATGCTTGCAATGGCGGTCATATGGAAGGTCGAAGTGAGGAGCAAGCCTTCTCATCATATAGTTGGCGTTCAGTACGGCATTCTCCGTCACGGCGCGCAGACCATCCGGCCCCATCGTCCTGATATACGTGTAGGCACGGACATTGATCCCGAAGTTCCCGTAATATGGTTTCACTCTTCCGATACTTTCAGGACGGTCATAATCGAATACAAAGTCTTCTCCCTGTTTGACAAGGATCGGCTTTGGAAGATAAGGAATCAAATCTTCCTTCACTCCGACCGGACCACTCCCAGGTCCGCCTCCCCCGTGGGGACCTGTGAACGTTTTATGGAGGTTAAGATGGACAACGTCAAAGCCCATATCCCCCGGTCTTGCTTTAGAGAGGACCGCATTGAGGTTCGCACCATCGTAATAGAGCTTGCCGCCGGCACCGTGGATGATGGAAGCCATCTCCAGGATATTCTCTTCAAAGAGCCCGAGGGTGTTCGGGTTCGTAAGCATCAACGCAGCCGTATCGTCACCCACCACCCGCTTCAGATCTTCGAGGTCAACGAGGCCGTCTTCATTGGACTTGACCGTAACGGTCTCGAAACCTGCAACCGTCGCGCTCGCCGGGTTGGTGCCGTGGGCAGAGTCGGGAACGATGACCTTTGTACGCTGGGTATCGCCATTCGCTTCGTGGAAGGCGCGGATCATCATAAGCCCGGTCCATTCCCCATGAGCTCCCGCAGCCGGCTGGAGGGTCACTTCATCCATCCCGGTGATTTCTTTCAGATGTTCCTGGAGGTCATACATGAGACCAAGTGCCCCTTGCACGCTTTCAGGCTCCTGAAGTGGATTGATATGGGCAAATCCATTGAGGCGAGCCACATATTCATTCACCTTCGGATTGTATTTCATCGTACATGACCCAAGCGGGTAGAAGCCGGAATCGACTCCGTGGTTGCGCTTTGAAAGAGCCGTATAGTGACGCATGATATCAAGCTCGGACACTTCAGGAAGATCGGCTTCCTCTGTGCGGATGAATTCTGCCGGAATCAGATCTGATAGATCTGCCGCCGGAACATCCAATTCAGGAAGGCTGTATCCTACGCGTCCTTCTTTAGTGAGTTCGAAAATAAGAGGCTGATCCTTCTTATGCATGATAATCCCCCAATTCTTTAGCAAATGCATCGATTTCTTCTTTGCTGCGAAGTTCCGTGACGGCAACGAGCATATGGTTGGCGAGCGTTTCGTCCGTAAGACCGAGATCATATCCCCCGATCATCCCTTTTTGGATAAGATGAAGATTGAGATCCCTGACCGGCGCCTTCAATTTGACGACGAATTCATTGAAGGAAGGTCCTTCGAATGCCAATTCGAGTCCGACTGACTTCATGGCATTTTTGGCATAGTGGGCTTTTTGGATGTTCTGGATCGCCATCTCTTTAACCCCCTGCTTCCCGAGTGCCGTCATGGCAACGGAAGCCGCCAGGGCGTTCAGCGCCTGATTCGAACAAATATTGGACGTCGCTTTATCGCGACGGATATGCTGTTCCCTTGCCTGAAGGGTCAGAACGAACCCACGGACACCATCTTCATCCACCGTTTGACCGACAAGGCGACCCGGTACCTTCCGCATAAGCTTCTTGCTGACGGCAAAATAGCCGCAGTGCGGTCCGCCGAATGCGCTAGGAATCCCGAACGGCTGCGCATCCCCGATGACGATATCGGCACCGAATTTGCCCGGTGGTGTGAGTGCGCCGAGTGCAAGAGGGTTGGAAGAGACGACAAACATCGCTTTCGAACCATGAGTGATGGCTTCAATCGCCTGAAGATCCTCGATACTTCCGAAGAAGTTCGGATATTGAACAATCACAGCTGCCACGTCGTCACCGATGAGGTTCTCGAGCCCTTCAAGATCTGTCACTCCATCTTTATGGGGAATTTCTACTACATCGATATACTGACCTTTCGCATAAGAGCGCAGGACATCTTTGGATTCAGGATGAACCGCCGCTGATACAAGCACCTTCTTGCGACGGGTCTGACCGGCTGAAAGCATGGCGGCTTCAGCAAGGGATGTACCTCCGTCATACATGGAAGAGTTGGCTACGTCCATTCCTGTCAGCTCACAGATCATGGTCTGAAACTCGAAAATCGCCTGGAGTTCCCCCTGTGAAATCTCCGGTTGATACGGCGTATAGGCCGTATAGAATTCAGAACGTGACAAAACATGATCCACGATGATCGGCATGTAATGGTCATACACACCCGCCCCAAGGAAGCTTGCATGACTCCTGAGATCGGCATTTTTAGCTGCCAGGGCTGTCAGCTCCTTGACGAGTTCCGTCTCGGATTTCGCTTTTTTAATATTATAATCGCCTTTGAAGCGGACTTCTTCTGGAATATCTTCGAAAAGGGCATCGACGGTGTCGACTCCAATGCTGTCCAACATTTCTTTTTGATCCTGATCTGTCATCGGTAAATAACGATGCTTCATGAACGTCAGTCCTCCCTATTTGCCAGTTCTCTTATAGAATGGTGTCTTCACTACAACGGCTTTCAATTGTTTATTCCGGATCTCCACGATCACTTCAGTGCCGGGCTCGGCAAATTCCTTACTGATAAGTGCAAGACCGATATTCTTCTTCAGTGTCGGCGACTGGGTACCGGTTGTGACCTCCCCGATCAGCTCTTCCCCTGAAAATACACTGTATCCATGACGAGGGATACCGCGGTCGATCATTTCGATCCCGACCAGTTTACGAGGTGCCCCTTCTTCCTTTTGTTTGCGAAGGACTTCCTGGCCGATGAACGGGATGTCTTTATTCACCTTCACCGCAAAACCGATTCCCGCTTCGATGGGCGTGATTGTCTTCGACAACTCCTGTCCATAGAGTGCGAGATTCGCTTCGAATCGCAAAGTGTCTCGGGCACCAAGGCCGCAAGGTACGATTCTTTCCTCTTCACCCGCCTGAAGGATTTCCTTCCACAGAGCCGGGGCGGAATCCGATGCACAATAAATTTCAAACCCGTCTTCCCCTGTGTAACCTGTTCTTGATACGAGCGCTTCGTGACCGTTGATCATGACCTCATCCTGGAACTTGAAGAACCCGATGCTGCCGAGATCTGTATCGGTTAGCTTCTGGAGGATCTTCTCCGCCAGCGGACCCTGAATGGCAAGCTGGGCGATTTCGCCTGAACGATTCGTCAGCTCGACCCCTTCGGTTGCATGATGGATGAGCCATTCGTAATCTTTCTCGATATTGGATGCGTTGACCACAAGGAGATAATCGTGATCTTTCCGTTTATAGACGAGAAGGTCATCGACCGTCCCTCCGTCTTCGTAGCACATGGCGGTGTACTGAGCGCCTCCGTCCTTCAATTTGGACAGATCATTGGTCATCATCCGTTGAAGGTACTCAAGGGCACCCTCTCCTTTCACCGTGATCTCGCCCATATGGGAGACATCGAAAAGACCTGCACGGCTCCTTACGGCTTCATGCTCGTCTTTGATCCCGGAGAATTGTACGGGCAAGGCCCATCCTCCAAAATCGATCGTCTTTCCTCCATACTCGCGGTAAAGATCGTGTAAAGGCGTTTGCTTCAGTTCTGACATGGCGATTCCCCCTTTAGTGGTTACACTGCATTCTTTTGCATGAAAAAAGGACAGAGAAGCCCCTTTTCAATAAGTGGGCTTCTCTGTCCTGGCACCTGAAAGTTTACCGATTCATACGGCTTTCCCCTTTGGTGGTCCCCATCCGGGACGCTCTCCAGAGTTGCGTCCGACAAGAGTCTTTTTGCCTGAGAGATTCACATCTTGATGCTTGCTCCTTCGGCGCTGCAGACTGCAGTCTCTCCCCTTGTCATCATTCGCCAATATTCCTTGCAATAATTGGTCATACTAAAGATATAAAAGAAATGCAGCAGATGCTAATGTTCGGATTTAGATCATTTTTGTAAGATTGTAAATCTATTTTCATCCTACCATTAATCAATTGTTCCGGGCAATCAATTTTTGCAGAAAAAAAGGAGTTGTTTTTATATGAATGTAGATATCATATTCGATGAGGGATGGGGAGAAAATCTTGAAAGCCTTATCACAAATGACGGGCCATGGGGAAGTTTCGACCTCTACAAACTCGCCGTCGAATTCGAGCACCATCTCGCAATTCCGAACTTTGAGGGGCTGCAGGCACCGAAACATTTGGCAAATGTCACTCCCCTCCCCCATCAGCTCGAAGCTGCGAGGCAGGTGGTGGAGACCATGAACGGAAAAGCGATCCTTGCAGATGAGGTCGGACTAGGGAAAACGATTGAAGCAGGACTTGTCCTCAAGGAATACATGATCCGTGGACTGGTGAAGAAGGTGCTCATCCTCGTGCCGGCGTCCCTGGTATCCCAGTGGTGCTATGAGTTGAACACAAAATTCTTCATCCCTGCCGTCCCCCAGCGGAAAAGTTACGTCTGGGACCAGTGTGATATTGTCGTATCTTCCATGGATACGGCCAAGAGAAGCCCTCACCGTGAAAAGGTCTACGAACAGGATTATGATCTCGTCATCATCGATGAAGCTCATAAACTGAAGAATCACAAAACGAAAAACTATGAATTTGTTCAGAACCTGAAGAAAAAATTCTGCCTTCTTCTGACAGCAACTCCCATCCAGAATCGGATCGAGGAAATCTTTCATCTTGTTTCCCTCCTGAAGCCTGGACACCTCGGAAGCGAATCAGGTTTTACAGACCGGTACAAAAATGGAGACCGTTCCCTTGAGGATGACGACCATCTGAAGAACTTGATCAACAAGGTGATGATAAGGAACCGAAGGAATGATACGGGTATCGAATGGACGAAGCGCCATGTAAAAACAGTCCTGATCGACTTTTCACATGGCGAGAGGGACCTGTACGACAGCTTTGATCTTCTGCGTGGCCGCTACGATGACTGGGCGGCGTCGAGCTCATTCTCCCTCCTCACCCTGCAGCGGGAAGCATGCTCCAGCCGGGAAGCCGTATACTTCACGTTAAAGAATATGCTCGCCAAAAAGGACGATCCTTCAGAGGGATTCAAGCAAGTCATCGGAACGCTCATGCAAAAGGTCGAGAACGTCTCCGTCAACTCCAAGGCAAAGAAAGCCCTGGAGCTGATCCAATCCATCGACGATAAAGTGATCATCTTCACTGAATACCGGGCAACCCAGATGTATCTTCAATGGTTCCTGAAGCAGCATGGTATCACATCGGTTCCTTTCCGGGGCGGGTTCAAGCGCGGGAAAAAGGACTGGATGAGACAATTGTTCCAAAATCACGCCCAGGTTCTCATCGCCACGGAAGCCGGCGGGGAAGGAATCAACCTTCAATTCTGTCATCACGTCATCAATTTCGACCTGCCGTGGAATCCCATGAGACTTGAGCAGCGGATCGGACGGGTCCACCGTCTCGGACAGACCGAGGATGTTCATATCTATAATTTCGCCACAAAAGGAACCGTCGAAGAGCATATCCTCACCCTGCTTTATGAAAAAATCAACCTGTTCGAGCGGGTGATCGGCGAACTTGATGACATCCTGACCCGACTCGATTTCAAAGAGTTTGAAGATCATATGACGGATATCTTCGCCTCCTCAAGAACCGAGGGTGAAATGAAGATCAAAATGGAAAATTTGACGAGCATGATTCAATTTGCAGAACAGATGAAGGAGGAGAAGGCCGATGCAGCAGCACGAAATACATCGATTTCTTGAACGGTATTTTCATGCGAACGGATGTGAACTGAAGGCAAGCGGTGATGGCTATATGACCGTCCAGCTCACGATCGAGATGGATAAAGAGCTCATGAATCGCCCATTCTACTGGCATTATCTCGAAAAGACCGGCGGGGAACCGAATCCCATGGCACTAAATCTGATCACCGATCAGGAAAAGGCGCCGGAAGGACTACAGGGGGAAGTCATCCATTTCGGTTCACCCCGACTGCACCAGATTTTCCGCTCCACCCGGAGTCTCGCAGGGTATACCCGGCTCTATGAGGACAGGGCGGGGTTCGGCCAGCAACAAATCCCGCTTCATCCGTGGCTCGGTATGAACGTCAAGATCTCCTATCAATCGAATCGTAAGAAGGATACGTTCCGGAGCATCGGCCTCAATCTGATCAATGGCATGATGAAGGAAGGATTTCACGATGAACTCCTCACCCTCAAGCTGACGCCGAAGATACCGGATCTCTGCTTCACCCTGACCCCGATCATCCGCCCCAAAAGTGGGATCGGACGCATCCAACAGCAACTGCGGGATGAAATCAGCTGGGAGTCGACGGAATGGGCAGAATCAGCCCTTGCCTCATGGAAGGAAGACCGGGAGCTGTTGGACCACTTTTATAAAGAGGTCGAAGAAAAGCCCGAATCCTACTTCCTTGAACAAGCTGCCCTAAAGGATCAATACGAACCGAAGATCGAAATCGAAATCATCAATGGGGGGATCTTTTACCTTCAGCAGTGACACATAAAGAGATTAGGTCAAAACGAAAAAAGGACCATGTAATGACAAACAATAGTAGGACTGATTCCTAGTAACCCTTATGATTTCCGTGCAAGACTTTGCTTTCCGCGGCTAGCTCGTGAGCCTCGCAAGCCTGCCCGGCGCCACTTTTCCCGCCGGATCCATCGTCTTGCACTCCAATCAACCGCTGGAAACAGTATAAGCGTAATGGCCATGAAACAAAGTAAAAACCCGAATTATTTTGCCTGATCATCAGCAAATGAATTCGGGTTTTACTATGACTAGAACATGTTGTCTCAGCCACTTTTTATTGATTCCTATTTTTTTTGAAAAACAGCCCGACCGCATAAGGAATGATGCCGAACCACCGATACAGGAATGGTTCCTTCCGGGTCTTGCGCTGCTTCCTGATTGTTTTCCGCTCCTGGGGTGATTTGTTATAATGCTGAACCACGGTCTGGGTCAAGAATTTGACGTAGTCATTTACAGACATCCTGCCACCACCTTCACCCATCCAGTATGCCCAGGTTTCCATGCTTTAATTCCTGCCGAGGAGGGAGAGGATCTCGCGTGTGACCGCCTCTTCATCTTTTCCGCCGGTGTCCACCTCATGGGTCCTCGCTTCCTCATATAGGGGAATGCGACGACTGAACAGACTCTCCACTTCATGACGGGGATTCTGTGCAAGGGGTCTGTCGGGATCTCCTTCAAGCCGCTCCCACAGGCTTTCGAACGGAGCGGACAGATGGATCACACACCCGCTTTCTCCAAGCAGTTTGCGGTTCTCCTTCCTCTCGACGATCCCTCCTCCCGTCGTGATGATGCACGCTTCTTTCAGGAGCTTTGACAGGACACCCGTTTCGAGATCACGGAAATGCCCTTCGCCGAAACGCTCAAAAATCTCGCGGACAGGCATCCCCTCCTGCTCGACAATGTATTCGTCCATGTCCACAACATGAAGGCCGACCTTTTCGGAGAGTATATGCCCGATTGTCGTTTTTCCTACTCCCATAAATCCGATAAGCACAATTGATTCCATAATCTACTTCCAATCCACTATCTTTTTTGTGTCCTTATTATACACGACTACGACCGGAAGAAAAACCTCACCGGGCTGATTCAATCTCACTTCCATTTGCTTGAGGTCACCAGAATCCTCCAGATAGTCCACGCTCATCGTGCCGAAGCTTCCCTTCCGCAGTCCATCGACACCACCTCCTGCTTCCATTTCATAAAGGACGGTCTGGTACAAGCTGATTTTTCGTTCGTACACGTTCTGCATATTGGTCAAGTACCGGTATTTACTCACATAAAGATCTTTCGAAGCGACGGCCACGGTCAAGATGACAGACAAGAACAACAGCGTGAACGGCAAGATGAATCCTTTCTCATTCCCCATAATAAAAGAACTCTCCTTCAAGCTTCTTCCCATCAAGGAATACTCCTTCTATCCTGACACCGCCGTCTATCGCATTGAAACTGAGTCCGGAAAGCTTCTGAAGGACCACTTCATGGCCTTTATCATTCACCCGTCTCCTGATGGAATCCTGATATTTTTCATACGTGACCTTCTCTCCATTCAGAATGAAAGAAAACCCTGAATTCGTTACAGTCATCCCTCGGGATTTCCACGTCTCTTGCCTTACACTCTCGTTGAATAATGTCCATTGGTAATACGGAGGCGGGAGCATTTCCTCCCGGACGAGGGAGAAGCCCTTGATCACCAACGGGATGGAAAACGAAATCAGACATACGATAAAGAAGGAAAACAAGGCTTCAAGCAGGGTGAATCCACGCTCATTCCACAGAGCTGCATACTTTCTTGACGTCACCACCCCTCTGCATTTCCACGCAGATCGATGATGCTCCTCCTTCCCAATACCTCGTATAGTCGACACCTCCATAGGATTTCGAGCTCCTTTCATACTTTTTCGTGACCATGGCACGTTCAACCCCCTCCTCCATCCACTTCAGCGCTTCCACCTCGGACTGCTTCTCCCTGAGCAGGACGGCCTGGTTCATCAATAGGGGAAGGAAGATGCCGGTGATCAGCAGCAGACAGCTGAATGCCACGAGCATTTCGGGGAAGGAGAATCCATCATTTCTTCTGAACATAATAACGCCCCTGTCCGATTTGAAAGGTCAATTGATACTTGGTCCCGCCACGCGCAAAATTGACGCTGCCGAATCGATTGGTATTTCCGTTCGGATAGAACGTGATGTCGTACAACGTGCTGGATTTGATTTCGAAACCTTCCTGGAGTTTTCGATTGAATAACGTTTCATTCAGAACATTTTTCGCGATATAGGACCCATTCTCGGAATAAAAGGTAAGACGGACGGGAATCTGGTAGCGGAACGCATAGCTTTGAACGTAGGCGAGGTCGGATTGAAGCTGGGAGACGAAGACCTCTTCATCCGTTGAAGCCTTCGTCGGACTCACGGAAAACACAACCCATGTCAGCAGGACGCCCGTCATGAATAGGACGAGGAGCATCTCCACAAGGGTGTACCCCTTTTCCTCCCGCATCCTACGAATCGCTTACCTCTACATCACCATTCTGACTGATCGTGATGGCCCTCCCATCGGGACATGCCTTGTACTCATCCTTCAAGTACCCTTCTGTCACAAGATTCTGGATCGTGACTTGCCCCGTATTTCCGTCCATTTTATACGCTTCTACCTGTCCTTCCACCATATTCACAAAGGCCTCACAGCCTTTCGCATTGATGGAACCGCTCTGTTTCGTCACATTCGGGATTGCGATGAACAACAGGACCGAGATGACCAGGAGTACGATCATCATCTCAATGAGGGTGAACCCTCTTTCATCTTCTAATAGGTGTTTCACGTTTATTCCCCTTTCTGAACTCATACTCCCTGCATCATTTGGAACAGGGGCATCATGATTGAAAAGTAAATGGCCATGATGAATAAGCCGACAAAACTGAAGATGACTGGCTGGATATATTTAAGGAGGGCACCGCTCCTTTCTTCGAGTTCCACAAAGCACATATCCCCGTAGAGCTGCAATTCTTCCGGCAGCCGTCCGTTCGATTGACCGTGGTGGATGATATAGGCGACCTCCGACTGAAAAAAAGGGATGGCACCTGCACACTCATGGAGGGACATACCCGACTTCAAGCCCTGTATGAGCTCGCCGGATACATATTGAAGGGTCGGTCGGAAGGTTTGTTGTTCAATGATCCTGAGGGATTCGGTGATGGACACACCATTGCTCAGTAGAAACCCGAGTTCCCTTGCAAAGAAGTGGGTGTGGGCAAGTTTGAAGAAGCGGGATAGGAAAGGAATCCTGCTCGTGTGGATGGAAATGGTGACCGGGGAGATCCGGTGACGGAAAAAGAAAAGAATGACCCCCGCTGATAGAAGGACAGCAAGGATTCCCGCGAGCAGGAGGGGGACGGCTTTTACGAACGAGAGTAAAAGCTGCACGCCAGTGGAAGGTTCATAACCCATGGAGCTGTAGAGGGTTTCAAATTTCGGAAAAAGCACATTCCGGAGGAGGACCATCATCATTCCGGCGATGATGATGAGCATCAAGGGATACTGGATGACCCGCTTGAGCCTCTCTTGATTTTTCTGCTTCTGCAGGAGGTAATCCCCTGCACCCATGAGGGTTGCTCCCATCTGCCCGTGGAACTCAGCAAAATAGATCTGGGCGCTCACATGGGTGGGGAGTGAGAGTTCTTTCGTGATGACCTTGGAAACCTGCACGCCTTCCTGCAGGGCATGGAGGATTCGGGTCTTCAAGACGGTGGCAGCAGGATGATCGGGTATGAGAAGGAAGTCCACGGCCTCACTGAATGTATATCCCTTCTCTAGGAGGGAACCCATACGCTTCAGGAACTTTCCCTGCTCATCCCTTTTCTTCATGTATCCATTTCCGATACTCAGATTCCGGAACATATCCGAGGGCCACCCCCTTCCGGATGAGCTGCTTCAGCGTCAGGTATCGATGGTCGACCTTTTCACCCTTTGCTTCCATCAGTACATTCTTCAGTTCTTTGCCCGTCAGGATCTCGAAAACCGTAGCCCGGTTGGTCCTCTTCCCTTCAGCCAGGCATTCCCCGAAGCAATCATTTCCGCATACCGGGCATTTCAATCGAAGCAGCCTTTGGGCAGAAACCGCCAAAAGGGTCTGTTCGATGTCATGCCATTTGATTCCGAGCTCCATGAGCCGGTAGATGGCACCCTTCGCATCCCGCGTATGGACAGATGAGAGGACGAGATGTCCGGTGAGGGCTGCCCTGACGGCAATTTCTGCGGTTTCTTTATCCCGTATCTCCCCGACCATGATGATATCGGGATCATGGCGGAGAATCGCTTTAAGACCGGTTGAATACGTGATACCCGCCTTTTCATTCACTTGAATCTGGACCATCTCATCGTGCGCCTTCTCAACAGGATCTTCTAAGGTGATGACGTTGCGGTTGAGGGAAACGGCACAATGGTGGACAAGGGAGTAAAGGGTGGTCGTCTTCCCGCTTCCCGTCGGTCCGGTAAATAGAATAAGACCGTGGGAGTGCATGAGCAGGGCGACGAGTTTTTTGGCTGATGACGGATAGAGGGACATATGCTCGATGGGGATTTGATAGCGTTCAGGGAGGATACGGATGACGAGGCTTTCTTTGAGATGGGTGGTCGGAAGGGTGGATACCCGCAGTGCCAGGGGGACCCGTGAGATGAAATGGGTGTAGGAGCCGCTTTGGGGCTTTCGCTTCTCTGCGATATCCATGGAGGACATGAACTTCAGATGGGCGATGAGGCGCTCGGCCTGGTCTTCGTCGATCGTCTTGAAGGGGACGAGTGTTCCGAGCTTTCTGAATTGAATGAGGTAATCATTCTTTCGGGGAACAAGATGGACATCTGTTGCATGACTGCGAAATGCTTCCGAAATCATCCGTTCGGAGAAGGTTTCGACAGAGTGGATGATGAATCACACCACCTTTCAGTAGTCTTGAAGATATATATACGACAAAAAATCCGAAAATCCTGCAACGCTCTCCCATTTTTTTCGTTTGCTCTGATCAATTCGAAAGGCCCCGTCCAATTGGACGGGGCCCATGGGTCAGGCTGCTTTCTTCACTTCGTCGTTCTTTCTGTCTTTCTTCTTTTTCCCCTTCAGGGACTTCACCACACCTGCCAATCCTTTCGGGAAGCCCAAGAGGACGACGATATAGAGGAAGCCGAGGAAGATCGTCCAGCGCTCGAAAATCGGGTAGACCGATGCCAGCTCCGAGAGATAGTGGCGCATGAACTCTATGATGCCGGCCCCGATGATGGGACCGATCAGCGTCCCGAGACCGCCGATCATGGTCATGAGCAGGGCATCGAGGGTCACTTCGATGGAGAAGACGCTCACATTGATGAATCGTAGCGAGACCGCATACAGGGCCCCGCTCAATGCGGCCACCATGCCGGACGTGACACTCGCCATAAGCTTGTAATGAAGCGTCTTGAACCCAAGCGCTTCCGTCCTGTACTCATTCTGGGAAATGGCCTTCAGGACCTTCCCCGTCGACGAGGAGGTGAATAACTTCAACAGAATGAAGATGGACGCCATGACCATCAAGGTTACATAATAGAAGCTCATGCGATCTTTGAACACATCCGGCACAGAGAATGTAAAGCCGTCCCCTCCCATGGTCAGCCCCCTCCACTTCTCGGCAAGAACCAAGAACAGCTGAGAAACGGCCAGGGTGAGCATGGCGTAGAAATGGCTCTTTAGACGAAGGGACAGGAGACCGATCACATAGCTCACCGCGGCTGAAAGGACGATTCCGATCAGGAGTCCAATGATGAAGTTCCCCAGTGTGGCCTCATGATTATTGAACATGAGGGCCACGCTGTAGGCACCCAGGCCGAAGAACATGCAGTGACCGAAGGAAACGATCCCTGTATACCCAAGAAGGATATCGAAACTCATGGCGAATATGGCGAAAATGAAAATCTGCGTGAACATGATGAGCATGCTCCTCGAATCATTGACAAAAGGAAACAGCATCAAGGCCACCAAGCCTGCCATCCCCCCGTAAAGAGGGATGCGATTCGTCTTGCTTTTCATACGGCTCCCCCCTTTTCCCCCATGAGTCCGGTCGGCTTCACCAGTAAGACGAAGGCAAGGAGCAGCATGTTAAGGGCAAGGGAAAGGTCTGGAATGTAATAGGCCATAAACGCGCCCAGGACCCCGACGATCAAGGAGGCGAGGGCAGACCCCTGGAGGCTTCCCATTCCGCCGATGATCACCACGATGAAAGCAAGGACCGCATACTGCATCCCCATCTCGGCAAATACGACACCTGAATACGGGGCTAGGAGGGCACCGCCCATTGCCGCCATGGCAGATCCGAGAAGGAACACAAATGTAAAGATGGCTTTGACGTTGATCCCCATGGCCTGCACCATTTCCTTATCGATGACCCCGGCCCGGATCATGAGGCCGATCCGTGTCTTACTTAATAAAAGCCAAAGTGCGGCGTACATGATGACTCCCACTACGATCACAAACAACCTGTATTTGATGAGGATCACTCCCCCGTCAAATTGAAAACTTCCCTGCAGCCACTCCGGAAGATTCACTCTTATGGGATTCGGTCCCCATAAGATCTTGATGCTCTCTGTCAGGACAAGCATCCCTCCAAGGGTGATGAGGAGCTGCCTGACATGGTTTCCATAGACCGGCCGGATCAAAAATCGTTCCAATACGAGGCCGAGAACCATTCCGATCAAAATCGCCGCCGCTACCGACAAGAAAAAATTCCCTGTTTCATTGAAAACCCAAGCCCCCATGAATGCTCCCCATACGAAGAGCCCCCCATGGGCAAAATTCAAAACGTCCATCAAGCCGAAGATCAGCGTCAGACCCGCTGCGAGGAGGAAAATCAGCAGTCCCGTCGAGATGCCGTTCACCAATAGATTAATGATTACGTCCATACTTGATCCACTCCCTAAACACCTATGCTATCCCAAGATACTTCCGGCACATCTCACGGTCTTCCACCAGTTCGTTCATCCGGCCGTCATGGACGATCTTCCCGTCATCCATGATATAAAAATAATCC
The DNA here is from genome assembly GCF_001274775.1 of Rossellomorea marisflavi. Taxonomy (GTDB): domain Bacteria; phylum Bacillota; class Bacilli; order Bacillales; family Bacillaceae_B; genus Rossellomorea; species Rossellomorea marisflavi. The sequence continues at coordinate 474,016 of NZ_LGUE01000001.1, read as the reverse complement.
CCGATCCTGCTTGCCATCATGAAGTTCTGTTCCACAAGGAGAATCGTCGTCCTTTCTTTCATCTTCAGGATCGATTCCATCAGCTTTTCCACCATGATCGGGGAAAGCCCCTTACTCGGTTCATCGATCAGGAGGAGACCGTCCCCATTGATGTATGCCCTGGAGATGGCGAGCATCTGCTTCTGCCCTCCTGATAGTAGACCGCTCTTTTTGTGCCAGTATGTCTTCAGGTCCGGAAACAGGTCCAGCATCCATTCTGCCTTTTCCTCAGCCCCTTGGTCCCCTTTCACTTTTGCAAGACTCAAGGTCTCTTCCACCGTCAAGCTGCCGAATATCCCCTGATTCTCAGGAACATAACCGATCCCTTTCTTCGAAATCTGATGGGTCGGGGCGCCTCTCAAGGATTCGTCTTTATAGTGGATCGACCCCGTGCTCTTCGGATTGAATCCCATGATCGAGCGGAGCGTGGTTGTTTTCCCTGCCCCGTTCCGTCCGAACAGGACCGTGATGCTCCCTTCCTTGACTCCGAGGGACACACCCTGCAGGATATGGTACTGACCGAGATAGGTTTGAAGATCATCCACTTTTAATAGATTCATTATGCATCCCTCCAAGATACGCCGTCTGTACGCGCTCATCCTTGATGATCGTCCGTGGGTCCCCGCTTGCGAGCAGCTCTCCGTTGAAAAGGACGACCAGCCGATCAGACAGGTGCATCACCATGTCCATCTTGTGTTCGATGAGGACGATGGTATGGTGACCTCCTGCCTTGATCCTGTTGATCACTTCGAGGATTGCCGGGATGTCTTCGATGGAGATCCCGGCAGTCGGCTCATCAAGGAGAAGCAGCTCCGTTTTGAGAGCTAGAAGCATGGCAAGCTCAAGCTTCCGTTTCTCACCGTGTGCCAGGTCGATGGCAAAGGCATCACCCTTTTCCTTCAGCATGCAAGTCTCCATCAGCTCTCTTGCTTCCTCTTCCTGCCGTCTTTTCAACCCCGGTTTCGGGAAGATGGAATAGTAATCCTTCCCTGCCGATTGAACACTGAGGCGGATATTTTCAAGTACGGTCAATTCAGGGAAGATGTTGGTGAGCTGAAAGGACCTGCCGATGCCGGCACGCGCTCTCATGGGGATTGATAATCCCGTGACATTCCGGTCTTTGAAGAAGATTTCCCCTCTCGTCGGGCTGATCTGCCCGCTGATCAGATTGAACAGGGTCGTCTTGCCGGCACCATTTGGGCCGATGATCGATACAAGCTTCCCCCTTTCAATCTCCAAGTCTACTTCTTTGATCACATCATGTTCCCCGAATGAAACGGATAGACGGGCCGTGCGTAATATCGTGTCCATTCCGGTACCTCCTTTATGGATAGCATCCAGGGAGCGTAACTCCCTGAATATTCTGATTTCGTTACTTATTACGTACCGGTGGCTCCGTTTCGTTCATATCCAATTCCCTGATGAGGACCGGTACCGGGTGGTCGACCCCTTCTTCCTCTTCAAGCGTGATGGCATAGAGGGATTGAAGTGCCTGATGGTCGTCCGGACGGAACTTCATCGTCCCCTTAGGCGTTTCGAACTCCATTCCTTCCATGGCTTCGATCAATGTCTCTGCTTCGGTATCACCATCGGTTTTTTTGATGGCTTCCACAATGGAAATGGCCGCGCTCATGCCGCCTGCAGTGAACAGATCCGGCACCTCGCCATCATATTTTTCCTTGTGCTTCTCAACGAGCCAGTCATTGACTTCATTATCAGGCAGCGTGTAATAATAGATGGAATATCCGCTCATCCCCATGAGGGAGTCCATCGTTTTCAGGGAATTGATATCCTGAGCGGCCGTGGAGATCTTGATGCCCTGCTCTTCGACTTTCATATCCTTGAGCTGTTTCCACGGTGCATTGGATCCTGCCCAGACAATGAAGAGGTAGTCGGGCTTATCCTTGATGATGTTTTGGATATTAGCGGTGAAGTCAGTGGAATTCGGATCTGCATATTGTTCGTTGATAATGTCTGCACCAAGCTTCTCTGCACCTTCCTTAAAGGCTTCAATCCCTTCCCGCCCATAGGCATTATCCTGTGCGAGCGTAGCGATCTTCACGTCCTTTTCGGCGATGGATGCAGCACCTGCGACCGCATCCTGGGAGGAATTCCGCCCGGTCCGGAAGATGTATTTATTCCAGTTTTCGCCTGTGATGCTATCTGCCACGGCAGGTTCCACCACCATGATTTTCTCGTATTCTTCAGCTAGTGGAAGGACAGCGAGGGTATCTCCCGAACTCGAAGACCCCACCAGGAAATCGACCTCATCTTCTTCAAGGAGCTTCGTCGCTTTTTTCACCGCAACGTCAGGCTTTGTTTCTGTATCTTCCACGATGAATTCAATTTTCTTCCCATCCACTTCATTCGTACCGTCCGTTGCATATTCAAGGCCGAGTTCAAAGCCTTGGATCGTTTGTTTTCCGTACGTTTCAAGCGCTCCGGTCTGGGAGGCGAGTACACCCACTTTGATTGTATCGTCACTGGAACCTGAACTTTTCCCGGAACAACCCGCCATCAACATGACCGAACACGCCGCCAGGAAGCTTGCTTTGACCCACTTAGATTTCTTCATCTTCTTATTCCCCCATTATTCATCTTTTTTTAAAGAACTGAAGCTTGTGAAGAAGACCGTCTGCAATGGTGATTTTTCCTGTTGAATCGATATCGAGTCCTTGAGGCGAGAAAAAGTTCCCATCTTCTCCCCCGAATGAGCCGAACTGCTCGAGGAACGCACCCTTATCACTGTACACATTCATTCGATTGTTGGAGGTATCCGTCACATAGACCTTATCATTCTGGTCGATGGCGATACCCGTCGGCAGGAAAAGGTCACCGGGTTCCTCTCCCCAGTTTTCAAGAGGATCCAGATTCCCCGATCCTCCTGCCGTCCCCCATTTGGCCAGGAAGGTTCCATTATTATCGAACTTCTGGACGCGGTTATTGATGCGATCGACCACATACACGTTATCCTTTGAGTCTATGGCAAGCTGCATGGGCTGTGAAAATTCTCCGTTCCCCGTCCCTTTTCTCCCCCATTCCTTTTGGTATACAAAGAAGGAGTTGAACTTCTGGATCCGGTTATTCTCTGAATCTGAGACGAAGATATTCCCTTTGCTGTCAACGGCAATGCCACTCGGAAGTCTGAAGAATCCGCTCAGTGTGCCCAATGACCCGTATGCCGCCAGGAAGGTTCCATTGTTGGAGAACTTCTGGATGCGATTGTTGACGGAATCGGCGACGTATACGTTATCGTATTTGTCGACGGCCATCTGCCTCGGCACGAAGAATTGGCCAGCCAGGCTTCCGTATGCAATCGGACCGCCCGTTCCCAGTAGACTCCCCCACTTACCTGTTACCTTACCGGTGGAGTCATACTTTAAGATTCGGTGATTGAAAGAATCGGAGACGAAGGTGTTGCCTTTTGAATCACTTTCGACATCGAACGGCCCTGCATACGTCTTATCCCCATAGCGGCCGTCACCGATCGCCATCTTGAATGAGACCGTCAGCCCGACTTCCTTGAAGACCATCAACCGGTTGTTTCCCGTATCGGTGACGTATAGATCCCCTGTCCCATCTGAAATGATCTGGTTCGGGAAGGCAAGCGTTGGAAACGCACCCGTCGTATAGAGGAAACGGTCACTGGAATCGAACTTCATGATGCGGTTATTGTACGTATCAGCCACATAGAGGGCACCGGACCTCGCATCGAAATTCAACCCCCTCGGGTGATAAAATTGGTAGGGTCCCACACCCTGTGTTCCACCGATCTTACGCTTGAAGGCCCCATCTTTAGAAAATACCTGGATTCGATTGTTATAGGTGTCGGCTACGTAAACTTCGTTTTGGTCATTGATGGCAATTCCCTGTGGAAGGGCGAGCTTGCCGTCCGTTCGCCCGTAGGAGCCGATCGTCTTTTCATACGTTCCTTCACTGCTGAATCTTTGGATGCGGTGGTTGAATTCATCGGTGACATAGTAACGATTATCCTTGTCGACGGCGATTTCCCTCGGGAAACCGAATTCTTCAGGACCGTCTCCTTTTGTTCCCCAGCTCTTCAGGAAGTTGAAGTTCCGGTCGAATTTTTGGATCCGGTAGTTCCCGGTGTCAGCTACAAGGAAATTTCCTTCACGGTCGACTGCAATTCCGAAGGGCATATTGAATTTCCCAGGGGAGCTGCCAAGGGAGCCGATCGTCTTCACGACCTTCCCTCCTGCATCCATCTTGACGATGCGGCTGTTACCCATATCCACCATATAAATGAATCCGTTTTCATCTTTTGCCATGGCAACCGGGGTCCGGAATAGGTTACCGGGGTCCACCCCGCTGCCGAACGCTCCCTTGAAGGAATAGGCAGCCCCCGCTTGTGTTGGTGCCAGAAGGGTCAAGAGCAGCACAACCACCACGGCGGCTCTTTTAAGCATGAGATGGACCGTTCCAGCGAATGACGGTTGCCGCCCATGTATATCCGGTTCCTGCACTGACCGCAACAGCGATATCACCCTGCTCAAGGAGACCTCTTTCCTGGGCGAAATGGAGTCCGATGCAAGGATCAAGGGACGACATGTGACCATGATGATCTAGGTATACCGCATTTTCTTCCTTGATCTCCAGCGTATCGAGGAGCTCCCGAAACATGGAGCGCTTCGTATGAAGGGGAAGCAGGGCCTTGACGTTTTCCGTTTTATAGCCGCTTTTTGCAAGGGCATCCTTCACCACTTTGGCAAAGTTCGGAATCGAAACCGGATCCAATCGTTCTTTCATCGACATGGGATCCTTGACGTCGATATAGTGTTGATTGGCATCGACCGATTCATGGCTTGCATACTGCTTGGAGCCTCCCGCTGGGATCCTTACGTCATCATGGAAGGATCCGTCGGTGATGATGGCACTTTCGAGGATCTCACTCTGGGTGGCCTCACGGGAAACCAGGGCGGCCGCCCCACCGTCAGCGAAGTTGAACATGAAGCGTGCCCTCGGGTTGCCATGATCAAGGATCTGTGATTCCTTACATCCTCCGACAAGCAGGATATGGTTGATCGATTCATCCGATCTGATCATATCCCTCGCCACTTTGAGGGCGATGGGAAAACATGAGCTCACATTCATGATTTCGAATGCATACGCATTTTTTGCCCCGAGCTCATGCTGGATCTTCGGTGCACTGGACCAGACATGATAATCCTTATGGGGACTGCCGAAGTAGATGACCACGTCGAGGTCGGCAGGATCCATCGCTCCCAGCGCCTCTTTCCCGGCGGCAATCGCCAGGTCCGATGCATGCATGGTGTCATCCGACACATGCTTCTCATACAATCCGAATTTTTCGATGATGATGTTTTCCGGAATACCTGTCTTGATCGCCAGGTCTGCAGCAGTCTCTACCGCAGGGGAAAAGAAGGTTCCCGTCGATTGAATGCCGATTGCCATCACACCGTTCCTCCTTCACTTGGGACCATCATCTTGGCGGTCCCGGTCAACACCACTTTTTCATTTTGATTGAAGCACTCGGTCAGGAGGGTCAGGACATGTTTCTCTTCATTGAACTCCTGTACCGTTGCCTTTGCTGTGATGGTATCCCCGATATAGACCGGTGACTTGAACCGGATTGATTGCTCCATATAGATGGACCCTTTCCCAGGGAGATGGACACCGAGAAGCTGTGATAAGAGACTGCTCGTCAGCATGCCATGGGCGATCCTCTCCTTGAACCTTGTTGTCTGGGCATACTCCTTATCAATATGGACGGGGTTGAAATCACCGCTCAATCCGGCAAACATGACTATATCCGATTCTGTGATGGTTTTACTGCATGCGGCTTGCTGTCCGACTGTATACGTACTCATTTACGATCCGCTCCTTACCAGCTGAGTTTTTTGAATTTTTCCCGTTGCATTTTTCGGCAGTTCCTCGAGGAATGTGATCACCTTCGGCAGCTTGTATCGTGCAAGCTGACTGGTGCAGTGACCTAGGACCCCTTCTTCACCGAGGGAGCTTCCCTTCTTCTTCACGATGAAGGCAACAGGCACTTCCCCCCACCGTGGGTCGGCTGCACCGACGACGGCCACTTCCTCTACATCCTCGATCTGATTGATCACCTGCTCCACCTCGAGAGGATAAATGTTCTCCCCCCCGGAAATGATCATTTCCTTCTTGCGCCCGACGATATACACAAAGCCTTCTTCGTCCACACGGGCAAGGTCACCTGTATGAAGCCACCCATCCACGATCGTTTCCTTCGTGGCGTCCGGCCGGTTCCAATACTCTTTCATGACGTTTGCCCCGCGCACGGTGAGCTCACCCACTTCACCCGGACGGCACGTCTGCCCATCCGCTCCCATCAATTTAAAATCATTGAACATGACGGGTTTTCCGATCGAACCGATTTTCCTTCGTGCATCTTCCTTCATGAGCATGAAGACGGTCGGCGAGGTTTCCGTCATACCGAATCCCTGACCGAACAGGAATCCCCGCTCAAGAAATGCTGTGATCAGCTCATGTGGACACGGAGCTCCTCCGTTGTAAAACCAACGCACGGATGATAGGTCCGTCCCATCAAAGGATGGTGAATGGAGGAGCGCCTGGTGGATTGTCGGTACCCCCATGACGATGGTGACCCTGTGTTCCTCGATCATCTCAAGCGTCTTTTCCGGATCGAATTTCCCCGGAATCACAATCGTTCCACCCGCAAAGAGAGTCGGGAGGGCAAACAACCCGATGCCCCCTATATGGAACAGGGGCAGTAGCACAATCGAACGGTCATCAGACGTGAGCTCTACGGCAAGTGTATTATTCACTGCATTCCAAAACATATTTTCCTGGGTGAGGACCGCTCCTTTCGGCTTCCCAGTCGTACCCGATGTATAGCAGATAATAAAGGGAGCGCTTACATTTTTCTCTTCATGTAAAGATAATAGGGGGCCATCCAGCAACTCATCCAAAGCTAGGACCGTTTCTGCTTTCGTATCCCTCAGTAGTCCTTTGGCAAGCGGGACATGCTCTTCATCCGCTGCAATGACCTTCGTGCCACTATCCATGAGCTGAAACACCAGCTCACTTGCACTCAACCGGATATTAAGTGGAACAGCAACCGCCCCTATTTTCGCTGTGGCGAATAACAGGATGATATATTCCATCCGGTTCTGAGACAGGATGGCGACCCGTTCCCCTGTGCTGACCTTCAACTCCTGTTGCAGCTTACCGGCGGCGCGATTGATCCTCTCATTCAATTCTTTGTAGGTGATGGACTCCTGATCGGTTATGATGGCGGTCTTCTCTCCACGCAGATACGCCCATTTCCCGATCCAATATGATATTCCTTCCATGATTCCTCCCCCTTTAATTTTTCAACCCGTCGAATATCAGGCTCATGGCTGATTCGAATGCTTCATCCGGTACGTCCGATCGTTCCCAGTACACCCACCTCATTCCGAGGAACTGACCGATGGACATCAGGCAATAAGCGACCGTTTCCTGGTCCAGCACCTTGAACTCACCGGACTCCATCCCTTCGGACAAACTTTTCAAGAACCCATTGGCAAGCTTCCCGTAATACCATTTGTATAAGTCGCGGTCCACCACGACCGCCTGCTGGACGATGCTGTACAAATTCGGATGATTCTTGACCCAGGTGAAAAAGGAATAGAATCCCTTCCGCTGCGCTTCTTCATATGTTGAAGCATCGGTCATGCCCTCCTTGATGGCCAGCCTCAGATCACGGCTATAATTCCGGATCAGCTCGTCATAGATATCCTTTTTAGAAGGGAAGTAGTTATAGAAGGTCCCCTGTGCCACTTTGGCTTCCTGAGAAATATTCACGATGGATGTTTCATAAAAGCCTTTCGTCCCGAATATTTCTTCTGCTGCCTTCAGCAGTTTTTCCCTTGTTTCAATTCCTTTCGGTGTCAGTTGTTTCTCTTCGATCATGATTTTTTCTGACATATGAATCACCTCTCAGTTTTTATTATATTTAATATTCTAAAAATTACAATACAAAATTAGGATTTTTTTACTTTCCTGGGAAACAGTAAAAAGAGAGTGGGATAAAACAATAAAGGTCATGACGAACAATATCAATATGGCTTCTTTATACCGCTCATGATTTCCGTGCAAGACTGCGCGCGGGTAGCCCGTGAGCCTCCTCGGCAAGCCTGCGGGGAGCCACTCTTCCCGCTGGAGTCTTCGTCTTGCACTCCAATCAACCGCTAGGAACAAGTAAATCGTAATGGTCATGAAACAAATCAAAAAACCGAACGATCTCAGGCAAGATCGTTCGGGTTTTACTATGACTAAAACACTCTTGTCCCAGCCTCCTGTTGAATCCTCATCTTGAAAAGGAGTCCATCAATTCTTTCAGTTTATTCGACGTGGCGGTGAGACTCTCGATTTCTGTCATGAACTCCGTTACAAGTTTGGCTTCTTCACTGGTGGACTGCGCAATTTCCTTAAAGTCTTCCTGCATCCTGCTCATGGACATTTTGATGGAAGACAAGGTCTCTTCGATGGACAGAGTGGCATTCTTGGCATCCAGCGCGAGTTTCCTTACTTCTGTCGCCACGACTCCGAACCCTGCCCCTGCACTTCCCACCCTGGCTGCTTCGATGGCGGCATTCAGTCCGAGTAAGTTTGTTTGATCACTGATTCCTTTTATCGTAGTGGCCACATCGGTTATTTTCGTTGACTGCTCCACTGTACTTTTCGTATTCTCTGAAATCTGTTCCGTAGTGGCAGACAGTTCTTCTGAATGGGCAGCGATATGTTGCACCTTCCCAAGAATCGATTCAGAGATCATGTCAATATTCTCGACAATCTGGTGGAACATTTCTTGTCTCTTCCTTGAAACAGCTGCATTGACTGCTCCCACCACTTGGCCCGATCCGTCCTTGATTGGAAATGAGATACTGTCAAACGGGATCCCGAATTCTTCCTGGGGAACCTTCACGACTGTCGTTCCGGTCTGATTGACCATTTTATAGTTCAGATAGGCTTCAGGTAAAGGATCACCCGGTTCATGTCCGAAATTCAACTCTGAACTCGGGGAATAATAGAGGTATTTTTCATGATCGAAGACGGTGATCATCGTTTCTTCCCTCAGTATTTCTTTTATGTATGGTACGGAATGTATGAATGCTTGAACTGAATCCATGGCCATGACTCCTTTATATTCTTTTTCAAGAAAATATATCGACATAATTTCACCAATTTGAAGCATTATAATTTCTTTTACCTAGGATAAAGATCATAATAGAACGGAAAGGAGAGATTTACCATGACAAATATTGAAAATAAAGTAGCAATCGTAACCGGTGCCGGAAGCGGCATTGGCCGGGAGACAAGCATTCAGCTTGCAGAAAAAGGTGTTCGTGTGGCAGTGGTGGACCTTTCCGTGGAAGGCGGGAACGAAACCGTGAGCCTGATCAAAGAAGCAGGCTTTGAAGCATTCTTCATCCAGGCGGATGTAGGGTCAAGAGAAGACGTGAAACATTATGTTGAAAAAACAGTAGATACATACGGAACAATTGATATGTTCTTCAACAATGCAGGGATCGAAGGGGCCGTTTCCCCATTGGCTGAATATCCAGAGGATATCTTCGAGAAAGTGATCGATATCAATCTGAAGGGGGCTTTCTACGGGATGAAATATGTCCTGCAGGTGATGCTCGAGAATGGTGGCGGCTCCATCGTGAATACAGCATCCAACGCGGGGCTCGTCGGTTCTCCGGGAGTCAGCCCTTATGCAGCTACAAAGCATGGTGTCATCGGTTTGACCAAAACAGCAACCGGTGAGTATGCGTCCCAAGGCATCCGTGTGAATGCCATTGCCCCAGGTCCTACAGCGACCGGAATGATGGATCGCTTCACTCAAGGATCAGAAGAAGCGAAAAAAGCCGTAGAATCTGGCATCCCTGCCGGAAGATACGGTACCGCCAAGGAAGTGGCAAGCCTGGTCGTCTTCCTATTAGGCGACGAAGCAAACATCATTAACGGTGCCGTGTATCCGATCGATGGTGGCCTTACTTCGTTATAAGTGTTGCAGTACCGACCCGTTTCAACACACGAAGCGGGTTTTTTGTCATTTATGCCCATAAGAATGAAACTTGTCAAAAAACTATTAAACCCCCATATATTTACACCTCCCGCTTCATTCACCCTTGATTACCCATTTATTCTAAACTTTTACATAATTTGATTTTCATTTACACTAAACAAGCAAATATCACGAATTGAGGAGAGATGTATATGAAAAAAATAGGTAAAGTCGTCGTTGCTTCCGCTCTTTCTCTCGGTCTGTTAACAGGTGTAGGAGGATTCCATGCTCCATCAGCAGAAGCTGCAAGCAATGGGACGTCCAAATGTGAGTATGCCAAAATCTATCACTATGTAAAATCAGGTGACACCCTCTCCGGCATCGCAGCCAAGCACGGCGTGTCCGTGAACACCATCATGAAGAACAACAATATTTCGAACCCTGACAAAATTTATGTAGGTCAAAAGCTTTTCATTAAGTACAGCAACGTCCAAATATGTGACTCTTAATCAAAAGGAGCAGATCTTTTCAGATTTGCTCCTTTTTCATGTATAAATTCTCTCATACCTCCCATACTAACCTTTGTACAAGCAAACCTTGGGCTATAGCCAAGCGGTAAGGCATCGCACTTTGACTGCGACATGCGTTGGTTCGAATCCAGCTAGCCCAGTTAGAAAAGCGGAGGCGGGTCGCTCTGAGGCGACAAGCATAAGACAAAGACCCCGGAAAGGCGTTCTGTGCCTTTTTGGGGTCTTTGGCTTATAACCTCGAGCCTCACCCCGCCGGAGCTGGACATCAAGAAAAGCGGAGGGGGCTCGCCCTGAAGCGACAATACCCTTGAGCTTCAAGCCCCCGGAGCTTAACCTCAAGAAAAGCTTCGGCGGGGCCCATGCCCTCCTCCCTCTTCATTCTCATCTATTTTTCATAGCCAAACACAACATAAAAAAGCAGGCACTCCCTCGGGTGTCTGCTTGGCTATTCATATTGAATTCTCTTCATGCCATTTACCTCTAGCTGCTCTTTTTCAGTGCTCTCTTCTTTGACGCAAGTCCCTGGAGCCCCTCTGGATTGTAGCCGACAACCAATTTCTTACCATCTGTGAGAAGGGGTCTTCTAAGAAGTTTTGGCTCTTTGACAATCAGTTGGATGACTTCTGAAAGTGGAAGGTCGTTGACGTCCTTGCCGAGATCCTTGAAAGTCTGGCTTCTGGTTGCAAGGATTTCATCCAGTCCTTCTGTCGTGAGGGCAAGAAGATGCATGAGTTCTTCCGGGCTTGGGGTTTCCCTGAATAGATGTCTTTCATTGAAATCAACAGCATTGGCCGTTAACCATTTCTTCGCTTTCCTGCATGATGTACAGCTTGGATACGTATAAAATGTTAAATGATTCATTGGTTCATCCTCCTTGAGATCGTTTGTTCAATCTTTGTTAAACATATTGTATATCACTTGTACAACATATGTACAGTATTATCCCTCGAAAGTTGTGAACATTTTTTTAACAGTCTCCCGACCTTTCTTAAAAAGAAAATGAAAGGGCTTGCGCATTTCCAAATCCAATACGTTTGAAATCCCTTTCAAAGTGGAACGATATGTACTATACTTCTTGTTGAGAGGCATGAATATCACTTTTCCGTCACAAAGTCCCAATAAACTGATATTTACTTTTATGGTAGATTTCATTTATAATTACTTACGACGGACAGAGGGTAAAGGAGGGTTTACATATGGATCGAATGTTCAGAGTTTTAGGATTTTGGACGGGTATCTTTGCGGTATTTTTCTACCTTGGCGACATGCCAAAGACATCATTGCTATTCTTAGGGCAGACAGGTTTTTTCATTATGCTTAGTTATTTAAAGCTATCCGAACGTATGTATATCTATGTTTTCGGTGCCTACCTTACCGTGTTTTTCGCCGGCTTCACATATTGGACCACCTTTATGATGACTCCAGGCGCAGGAGGCCACTAAAAAAAAGCCTTTAGCTCAAATGCTAAAGGCTTTTTTTTAATATCCATTGAGAAAGGGATTCCCGTCCATTTCGTGACCGATACTCGTTTCCGGTCCATGGCCCGGCAGGACGATTGTCTCTTCGGGCAATGTCAGTAGATGGTCGTGAATGCTCGCTAGGAGCTGCTGAGAGTTTCCTCCAGGCAGATCTGACCTTCCGATGCTCCCCATGAAGAGCGTATCGCCAGCCACCACGACGTGTTCATCCCCCAGGTAGTAGGAGATGCTTCCCGGAGAATGGCCCGGGGTGTGGAACAGGGTCAAATGAAAGGAGCCGATCACCAACTTCTGCTCATCCGTCAATATGTAGTCGGCTGCTCTCGCGCTTATCTTCTCTTCCATCATGAATAGGACTGAACCATTCAATGAAGGGTCGATCAACCACTGCGCTTCCTTTTCATGTACATAGACCGGTATGCCGAAGCGATCCCGTACATCATCCACTGCCCCGATATGATCAAAGTGGGCATGAGTCAATAAGATGGCCACCGGATTGAGGTCTTCTTTTTCCAACCAGCGGATCAGGGCATCGCCGCTCCCTCCCGGATCGAAAATCAGGCAGTCTTTATTATCGTTCCAAAAAACATAGCAATTCGTTTGAAGCGGGCCGAGCGGAATTTGTTTCCATTCCATATGATATCACCTCCTTCGACTTCGTATGCTTCATTGTATCAGATGCACTTCCGTCATAGAAAGATTCTGTCGAATCAAAAAAGTCAATTTTTTGACCTCGACAAACGAAGCAAAAAAATATAAAATGTAAATGCGTGCATATTTGTACATATTTTGTGGTATTATGAAAGCGTTAAACCGAACGGAAAGGGGTAGGATTAATGGGTCTTGTCATCATCACAGCATTGGTTACACTTTTGGCATTATTCGCCGTCGTCAGTACGTTTAAGAATAAAAATGCCCTTGGGATCTTCTTTTCCCTCGCCACATTAGGGGTATTTGGGTGGTTCACGGTCATGACCGTCCTTCACTCCGGTTATCCCGGAGGACATTAATTCAAGGAAAAAGCCTCGTTCAGCTGAACGAGGCTTTTTTTGATCATGAGTCCATCTTTTTCTGGACGGCAGAGAGCTTGCCTTCCATGGTCGAGACCTTATCGCGCCGGTCGTCGATTCGAATATTTGTAGCAACACGTTGAATCCCCTGTTGAAACGGTGATTCATGGATATCCTGGATCACTTGGAACAGGACGGGAAGCTCTCCTTCAATGATGGTATTCATCGGAGTGAGCTGATAACGGATTTTCCCCTCCGCTTCATACTGCTTCAAGATCTTTTGGAGATCAGCCACATAGGAACTTACGCTTGGGGATTCCGTTCCGATGGGAATGACCGTGACGTCTACGATAGCCATTATAGTTGTGCTCCTTTCACACTGAGTAAGTGGATGATGTTGCGATTGACCAGGGAGATGACCTTCTCCAGCTGGTTCCCGTACAAACAGGCATTCCCCTTTGGAGCACATGTCAATGGCTCTAGAGGGAGATCGGTGAACAACACCTTCTCCTTGCCGCTGAAAATATCCCACTCCTTCAATGAGAAGCCGTCTGTATCTGTATCTGCGGCCCCCTTCCCGTTCGCAGCGAACGTAAGAAAGCGACCTTTCCCTTCTATCATATCATAGTATGGGACCAGCCAGTCGGAATAGCGGCTCAGCAGCGATTGGGTAAAGGTCGATTGCTCGTCCCCTTCTGGAGATAGGAAGCGGTATTCAAAGATTCCTTTTTCATCTGTTCCCTTGATCGTCATGAGGGAATCGGAAAATTGATTGAAGTGGATCAGGTTCTCTGCAATCATCGTCCGCTTTCCATCGAGCAAGGATTCCTCCATCAGGGGAGCGTTGAGGGCGATATCTTCTTTTGGCCAATCCTGGAAGATGACGGCATCATCCGATTTCCACTGCACGAATGGTTGATCAATATCAAGGTTGCTCACATTCTTATTGTTGATATCCACCAGTGAGACCTCGAAGCTCCAGTCCTCGGCAAAGCTTGTGAGGAGCATTTCCCCGGGAGAGAATTCATTCCAAGCAAAAGAGATATCATAGGATGGGATATCCTGCTCGAATATAGAGCGTCCATCAGGATCGATATAGGTGACCGTTGCTAGATAAGAACCAGGGGAGGTCTGGACATAAATGCTTTTTTTATCAGGAGAGATACTGGAAGTGACATACGATGAGCCGGTCTCGAAAATCGTCTTTTGAGAACCGGTATAGATGTTATATTTATATAAGCGGGTGGTTTCATCCTTCGTGGCAACCGTCAGGATTTCCGAATCCGTGAGCCATCCGACGTTTTCCACAAATCCTTCTTCTTCAAGGCTTTCTGCTATGATGCTTTTTTCAGGCTCCTTATGAGGGGCTTTCACCCCATCCGAAGAAGTGCATGCCGACAAAATCGCCATCATCCCGATGATACCACCTGCAATTGCGGCTTTATTCCACACTGACCCCTCTCCCTTCGACTGCATTCTCTATTAGTACGTCCCACATCGGGAAACGTTTCAAAAAGATAAAAAAAAGACGGCTCAGGAGGCCATCTATAAAACGCCGATAAACGTTCCTATTCTTATCATACTCCATTTTTCTCCTGTAGCGAAGGGGGTCACCACCATTTATATAACATAATGAGATAGATCCCAAGTGTATCCCTGTATATGGTATCGAATTGAGAGAGAGGGAGTGGATTGATTCCCTTGCCAAGCTCCAATGTGATGCCCGTTTGCTGGAATTCTTGGATGAACCAATCTTTGAAACCTGCGTAGCTGTCTACGTAGCGGATCGAGGCATATCCACTTGCCCTCTTTATTTCTCCAGCGAGCCGCTCTGATTCTTTTGATTCGAGCCCTTCGTAGCCCCAGTAGAACTCCTTCCCTTGGGTATGGACCGCGACCAGCCGGTGGAAGCGTTCCTTTCTTGCGAGCTGTTCCATGGCCTTCGATTCCGGCTCGGATATGGGCAGATTTCCGGTAAAATCACGGGGGCCAGGTGTGCTCACCTCCATGCGCCTCTTCTCGAATTCCCAGCGAGCAGGAAACTGTTTATTCAAGTCGATCCCACGGATGTTCGCCTTCCAGCCGGTAAATTCCACCCGGCCACCATTCAGACGGACCAATTCCTCAGCCATCCCGTCAGGCGGACCATTCAAGACAAGATCAACACCATCCGGATTGACCATGGGAACAAGGGAAAGGGACACCGTCCGATACAAGGGCAGGATCGGAATGCCCCTCAAATCCTTGGAATTCGTCAAGGAAAGGAGATAGTCATTCAGGAAGGTCATCAAGACCGCACTCGTGATCCATTCGTTTCCGTGGAATGCACCGTTCATGTGGACCTTCTTGGCACCCCGCCCGATCTTGCATTCCATCAGGTCTTTACCAAGTACACTTTTACCGATTGCATTCACCCTGATAAATGGATAAAGCTCCTGCAAAAGGATCAAATCTTTCTGAAATCTCACAGAATCGTAAGGCTGCTTCCCATTCACAACGGGCGTGACCACACGCCTGGGGAGGAACAACTCAACACCTGTCTCTACTTCATTTGGATCACTGTTCTCATTGATCAGCAACAAGGCATCTACACCGATATTACGCTCACCCGAAAGCCCCCAAAGGGTGTCTCCCTCCCGGACCACACAGGTCTCTTTGATGAAACCCGGCACCTCCACCATCTCGTCCGCTTCAAGATGATCGGGGTCGAGCTGGGGGTTTGAATCAACGAGCAGTTCTACAGGAATGTGAAACAGGCTTGCATAGTACGACAGGGAATCACCTTTCCTCGCCTTCACCTTCATGAGACTCCTCCCACTTCATGCCTTTCTATACTCATATGATGTAGAGGGAAGTTCTATTCGCCGGGTTCAAGGTCCAACGGCATATAATGTAGAGGAATTAAGATGGATTAATCGTCAGTCATGCACTTTGAAACAGAATGATACCAAGCTTTAGCCACAAAAAAACACCCGACCGAGAAGGCCGGATGTTCCAGTACATACTAAAGGGCGTTTTTGACCAGCCAGGCAGCCCCGATCACCCCTGCATCATTTTCAAGTGTTGCAATATCGATGGTAGTAGACGTTCGCACCTTCGGGAAAGCAAACCGTTTGAAATAGTTCATTACGGGCTCCAGAAGGGTTTTTCCGGCTTTTGAAACGCCACCACCGATGACAATCTTCTCCGGATTGACGACGTTTCCGAGATTCGCCAAGCTCAAACCTAAATAATAGGCAAGCTGATCTACGATTGTAAGAGCAAGGCTGTCTCCTGCCCTTGCCGCATCGAATACCTGCTTTGCTCCGATGGCCTTAAGGTCGCGTAGTACTGAGTCCTCTGTGGATGACTTGAGTTTCTCATGGGCGACCCTGACGACTCCTGTGGCAGATGCGACGGTTTCAAGGCAACCGGTCTTGCCGCAGTTACATGAATAACCGCCTTCCGGAACCACGGTGATATGGCCGAGTTCACCGCCGGCACCCCTGATACCATGAACAATCTCCCCTTTGGTGATGACACCTCCACCAACACCGGTACCGAGAGTGACACACACAAGATCCTTGGCCCCGTTTCCGGCACCTTTCCACATTTCACCGAGTGCCGCGCAGTTGGCATCATTATCGATGACAGCAGGCAGACCGGTTTCCTTTTCAATAAGATCCTTGAGAGGCGTATTTTCACTCCACCCGAGATTGATGGCTTCATAGATGATTCCCCGTCTCATCTCGACGGGTCCCGGTGCACCCATGCCGATCCCAATGAGCTGTTCCTTTTCAACATCGAGTTGTTCCAGCTTGGCATCGATGCTTTTTGCAATATGGACGATAATATGTTTACCGCTATCCGATTTATCCGTTGGTATTTCCCATTTATGTAGGATTTCACCGTATGTACTTAGAAATGCGATCTTCGTCGTGGTTCCCCCCAGGTCCACTCCCACGAGCCATTTATCTGTCATAACATCACCTGTCCTGTTTATGTTTTTCCCGTTCCATCTCACTGCGCAGCAGCAGCAGGGCCGAATGGAATTCCTTCTGTTCGATTAGTTTGGAAACATAGAGCTCCCTTAGCTCGCCCTCCATCAACTCGAGGTCCGAAAGACGATCCCCCACATAGATGATGGTACCGAACCGTTTCAATAATTGCTGAATGTCATAGATTGTTTTCATATCCACACCCCGATTCAAACGTTCACTTTTAGAAGTATAAATGAAAATCTGCCTCTTCTCAATAAAATAGAAGGGGCTGGGACAAAACTGTCTTACCCACAGTAAAACCCGAATGAATATGCCTACATTCAGACAATTCCATTCGGGTTTTAATTTGTTCCATGACCAACTGGTTTTCAGCAGTTGATTGGAGTGCAGGACGGCGACTCTGTGGGTTGCAGCTGAAGGCCAACCGAGGAGAGGCTTGCGGGCTACCCGCGGAAAGCGTAGTCTTGCACGGAAATCATTAGCGGTCTAGAGAACCTACACTGATCGTGTTCGTCATGAAATGGTCCTTTTTTCATTTTGTCCCAACCTCATCGATCCGGATCCTTAGGGTGAAGGAAACGCGGCCTCCGATTCTTAAGGGGCATGGGAGAGCGGAGGAACACATCCCTGAAGGCCCTGAAGTTAAAGGGGATGAACGGCCACATGTATGGAATGTCGAAGGACTTCATCCTCGACAGCATCATGAGCCATAGGAAGACCCCGATAACAAAGCCGTAAACTCCCCACAGGGAGGTCATGATCAGCAGGAAGATCCTCACCAGGCGATTGGCAAGACTCATCTCATAACTCGGCGTCGAGAACGTGCCGATGGCTGCAATGGCAAGATATAGGATGACTTCATTCACCAACAGGCCGACTTCCACGGCTACTTGACCGATCATCAGTGCAGCAACGAGACCAAGTGCCGTCGCAAGGGAAGAAGGCGTATGGATCGCTGCCATCCTGAGGATGTCGATTCCCACCTCGATCATGAGGAACTGCAGGAATAGAGGGACTTCCCCGGACTCATTCACCCCTATATACGAGAGAGAATCAGGCAGGAGAGCAGGATGGATCGTGAACAGATAATAAAGCGGCAATAAAAATATGGAACACCAGACCGCAATGAACCGGACAAATCGTAAATACGCCCCCACGGACGGTTTGTTGCGATATTCCTCCGCATGCTGGAGATGATGCCAAAACGTCGTGGGAGTGATCATGACACTCGGCGATCCATCCACCATGATGATGATATGGCCTTCATATAAATGAGCGGCCGCCGTATCGGGACGCTCTGTATAGCGCACCATGGGATACGGATTCCAGTGACGACCGGAGATGAATTCTTCCAGGGTCTTCTCACCCATGGGAAGCCCGTCAGTATCGATCTTGGACAGGGCATCCTTGATGCGGTGGACAAGATCAGGATCCGCTATGTCTTCGATATAACTTACCACGATGTCGGTTTTGCTCCTTCTTCCTACTTGCATATACTCCATCCTCAGGGAAGGATCCCTTACCCTTCTCCTTGTCAATGCCGTATTGAATACGATCGTTTCGACATATCCGTCACGTGAACCACGAACTACCCGCTCGATATCAGGCTCCTGTGGTCCCCTGACAGGGTACGTCCTGGCATCGATCATGATGACTTTATCGACCCCGTCCACCACGAGTGCCGTCGGTCCGGCCAGGACAAGGTCCACCACTTGATTCAAATCATCAACCTGCTCGATTTCAATATAAGGGATATACGTTTTCAAAAGCTTTTGGAGGGTATCTTCCTGAAGCTGTTCCGGATCAAGGCCCGAAAGGATTTTCATCAGATAGTGCATGATGTCATCTTTTACAAAGCCGTCCACCATGAACAGACCCATCTTCCTTTCGGCGTATTCCACATCGAGCTGAATGACATCAAAACTCTTATCGACAGCAAGGACTTCCCTTAAATATCTCGTATTTTCTTCAATCACAGTTGAAACAGGTTTCTTTTCCTGCATGGCCATAGCGTTCACTTCCCATTTTTCACAGTATCCTCACCATCTTTGACACATTCCCCTTTAGTCATACCTCTCATAATCCACTCTACAGCTTCATAGATTGGATGAAAGGGACAAACTTATGGAGTGGATGATCATGAAAAACCGGATAAAAGACGTTTGGCCGTTCCTCATCATCTTGGCATCTGCCATTCTATTGATTCAACTGCTATACAAGCCCGAAACAAGGGAAAGCATCATTTTCTTCCCTATTGATCAGAATGCCTCTTTCCTCTCAGCTTCGACCGCCCTGAGCCTCTCTCAGCAAAAGGAACAAGTGGTGGATTGGACCGTAGCCTCGGAACTCGACTCCCCGTCTTATCTCAGACAGGATGTAGGGCTTCTGTTCAGCAATGGGAAGTTGAAAGGCGTATTGAACAAATGGAAGCCGAACACCTCCAGCCTGTATCAGAAAATGAAGGTAGAGGGCGATGAGAGCAATCTCCTTCAGGCAGTGGCCTATCACTATGCCGAAATCCATGAAGGGGAAGATACGTTCAAGAGTGCACAAACCATGTCCAGTGACCGGCTTTATATCATCGATTCCGCCTTCAGTCCATTGGGCTCATTCAAAACGCCGACGACGGATGTGCAGGCCGAATGGAAGAAAAGCCTCGACGGATTGGTCACAAAGACCGTTGAAACTTCATGGGCCAAGGGAATGAGAGAGCTGCAGATCAACGGGGGGGATTACAACGCCCTTCCCCTGACAGAACTCCCGGCTTATTCAAGCCGCCCCTATCCCGGATTCACCCCTGCCCAGTGGGCAAAAGTAACGGGGAATCTATGGGAAGGACTTTATAAGAATTATGCGATCGGCATAAAAAAAGAGGATGGAGCCATCCAGAATCCAGTGGACAGCACCATCCCCCTCATCCTCCTGAAAAAAGACCGGAAGGAAGTCCTCGTGTTGATCATCGACAAGAAAGGTGAGGCCACCCTCCTTCGTCAATCGATTTCCTATTGATCTTCACTTTTCAGGTAATCGTATAGATCTTTGTATTTCTCATTGGAATCCGATAGTTCGTAAGCCCTCTCGGCATGCTTGAGGGCTTCTTCCCTTTTCCCGTCTTCACCTTGTAAGAGGTAGGCTAGATTATAATGGGCTTCCGGAAGGGATTCGTCCTCCTGAATGGCCTTTTTGAGGTGTTCCTCTGCCTGATCCAGCTTATTCAGTTGGATTTCGGCATAGGAAAGTTGAAAATAAATAATGGCATCGGGATCACCTTTTTCTGCCACCTTCTTCAAAAGCGTTTCCGCCTCTTCCCATTTTTCCATTGCGAGCTTATCTTCAGCAAGGGCATTCACATGGTCCACACTCATCTTCAATGGATCGTCACTCCACTCCCTATTGATGGCCAGGGAAAGGATGATGATCATGATGACCAGAAACAGCAGCTGCCTGATCCTCTTACCAGACTTCGGCACACCTGCAATACCCGCCATGATGAAGCCCCCCACCACACCACCAAGATGCCCGGCGTTATCGATTCCGGGGAGAATGAATCCGATGACAAGATTGAGCGCGAATACGACGATGATGTTATTCCCCATCGTACGGAAAAAGATCTTTGGATGAATGGTGCCGAAGTACAACAAGGCGCCGAAACATCCGAAGATCGCCCCGCTGGCACCCGCCGAAACCGTATCGGTGAACAGGAAGCTCCCTAGTGACCCCATGACCCCTGCAACGAGGTAAATCAGGATAAACCTGAACCTCCCGTAAATGCGCTCAACTGCTCCCCCCAGATAGAACAGGGCGACGCTGTTCAAAAGCAGATGAATCATGCCGATATGCAAAAAGACCGGGGTGATCAGACGCCACCACTCCCCATCAAGCATGAGCGGTTTGTACTTGGCACCGAAACGGATGAGGGTTTCAGTATTGTGACTTCCCCCATTCAGTTCCAAAATCGCAAACATGATCACCTGGATAGCGATGAAAAGATATGTAAAAAAGGGTTTTCCCTTTTGGAAAAGACTTTGTTCAGCCTGAATCCGCCTCTGTGCAGAGGTGAGGGCAAGGCCTCTCATCCACTCTACATCGCGATCCTCGATCTCCTCGGGCAGCTCCCAGTCCCCTTCGCAGAGCACAGGATCGTTACTCAGCGTTTCCTTGTAGCGGGCGGACTCGACAACCAAGGGTGTGACCGTCACATTCCCCCTGCTAACAGTGTCCATTCCATCATCCACAGGAGGATAGGTGGATACATAAATCGTTTTGATGTTGAGCTTGCTCTTACGGAGTGATTTACGCAGATTCTCTCCGTTCTGAAGGACAAGCTCCATATCCCGCTCCATCCAACGGAAGAAATCCAGATCCTTCAACCGGACACGGACGATGCCGGCTTCCTTCACCGCCGTATTTTCAAGCCACACTTCCCCGTGTTCGTCGGATTGATGGATGAGTCTGTACTGTTTACCTTCCACCAGATGATGGACGATTTTCCAAAACAGATAGTGATTCGTCAACTCCACTCGCCTTCACTACTTTCATTAAGTATAGATGTTACCCATACTATACCGGACAGAGGAATATAAAGAAATAGAAAAGCCCGTATCCACTGGATACGGGCCATGCATTACCGGAATGTACTCTGTATGAACTTTGAGCGAATTGCCGGTATCCCCATCGTCCACCTGACCGCCCATTTCCTCAGGAAGCTGCTTCCGAGGATGAGGTTAAGCAATCTGTAACGATTGGGAACAAGCATGAATAAGACAAGTCCTGCTATCAACCATTTCATCCATCCGTTCATCTTGATCCCTCCTGATGATAGTTTGGATGAATACGGTTGAACTTATGCCAGAACTTTTCATTTTCACCAGAAAAATAACACCGGTAGCATGCCGGCAAGGAGACAGGAAAGGAAATTCACCATTTCATTGGTCATCCAGGGTATTCCCCCTGTATGTACCGTAGCGCTGCCGCAATGTGCCCGAGCTTCCGTTTCCAGGCCGCATTCAGGGCACACCGAGCGGGATTGGATCGTCCCTCCGATCACCGTGTCAAAAACACTACCCAAAAAGCCTGCGGCTACAATCACTGCCGCTTCCCCAATGGAGATGCCAGGAAAGAGGAGGAGAGAAGCTCCACCGATCAACAAGGCACCCCCGGCTGATGCACCGGTACCGATGATGGAAACACCGCCTGAGGTTCCCCTCTCCACCTTCGATAAGGTGAGGAAGTGACGGGGCGTCTCTTTCGACAGGGGTCCGATTTCAGAAGCCCACGTATCGGAATTGGCAGCGGCGATGGATGCAGCAAATCCCAAGATCCACATAGCATCACCCGTCCAGAGGGCCAGGATGGCAAATAGTGCCGGGACCCCACCGTTTGCCGCAACCTGCTCCCAATCCCGGGTTGACGACTTGGCCAGTTTTTCTTCTACACCCGCCTTTTCTTCTTTTCTAAAAGCAGAAAACAAAGAAG
The DNA here is from genome assembly GCF_001274775.1 of Rossellomorea marisflavi. Lineage (GTDB taxonomy): Bacteria > Bacillota > Bacilli > Bacillales > Bacillaceae_B > Rossellomorea > Rossellomorea marisflavi. The sequence goes on along the minus strand of NZ_LGUE01000001.1, from coordinate 451,474 downwards.
AAGTGATGAAGAAGAGGAATAAGAGCATCAGGCCTTGAATGTTGCTACCGAGTACAATCAAGGAACCAACCAAGAAGGCCATCCCGGCACCTGAGGCGGTCAGGAATTTCAACTTCCAGCCTGCCGCTGCTCCAGCCACGATCCCTATGAATGATAGGATGAATTCAATCCCCACAGTGGATGATCCCGGATTCTGTGACGATCTTTTGGACAGGGAGATCAAATGACTCAACCGGGACTTCCGCAACCAGCTGTTCGTCTGCTGCCAGTGAGATGGTCGTCCCTTTGTATCCCGTCAGGATCCGGTCGTAATAGCCCCCGCCAAAACCGAGGCGATATCCATCGGTAGTGAAGGCAAGTCCCGGAACGATCATCAGGTCGATCTCATCCAAAGCAATCGGTTCAGCCTCTTTCGTCCTCGGTTCGTAGAGTCCGTAATAGACTTGTTCAAGTTCTCCGAAGTCGTTCAGGGCATAGAAATCCATCCCCCTCGTCTTAGGCAGGCACCTTGGCACGACCATGATCTTTCCTTCTTCCCATCCCCGTTTCACGATCCCCCATGTATCGATCTCCGGTGGTTTGGATACGGTGACGGCAATCACCCTGCTGCCGGTCCAATCGCCGGAAGTAAACAGGTTCTGTTCGATCCTATACCCTTTTTGTTTCCCCGTGGCGAATGGGATGTTCGCAAGCTTCTCAAGCTGCCTTTCCCTCATGATTTGCTTCATGGTCCCACTCCTTCCTGTATGTTGTACCTTCATTATATAGAATCTTGTTGTGAAGAACACCCGTCTCATGCAAGGTACCCATTGGTTCAGGTAAAAAAAGAGACCGCATCCTTTTGGGATCCGGTCTCTTTCCTTACATTATTTTGTTTCACGGTGCAATGTAACACGCTTCAATTTCGGGCAGTATTTTTTTAGCTCAAGACGGTCTGGATTGTTACGCTTGTTCTTCGTTGTAATATAGTTACGCTCACCAGTTTCTGTGCAAGCTAAAGTAATGTTTACACGCATTATAATTTCCCTCCAAACATTAACATGTTCTTCTCATCATACGACTTTTCTATAATATCACTTTTCTGAGGGAAATGCTAGTCTGTTTTTCATTCTCTCATCCAAATTTATTACCTCTTCCTTCAAGGCTCCTTCGATTCCATAAACACTCCCATTCTTCCGTTCGAATGGGTCCATGGAAAAGTCCAGCATGTAGACCATCATATTCTGGCCGTTGGTGATGGGGTAGTAGTACAAACTGCCTTCCTTCAGGGATTTCCTCCATAATTGCAGACCCTTCAAATTCAAGGGATAGATGGTCTTTTTCACGGAATCCGCTGATGATACGATATTCGTCGCAGCGAGATTCCTCCCGCCATAATTCCAAAAGATGTCCTTTCCGAAGGATACGATACCAATAGTATCTTCTTTGCAGGAGAGCCATTCCACCAAGAAAAACACCTTCAGCTTCCTGGACTTATCCGTTGTATTCTGGAGGCGGAACGAAAGGGATTCTCCCCATTCCTCGCCATTCCCTTCCACCGACACACCGATCCCATTCACGACACATTCCTTTCCCCTGTCAAGGGTACGGTTCTTTCCGGAGTCCCATGCGATCCCCTGTATATGAAATGTCCGATTATACTCATTCATATGCTTCGACACCTTTAGCCATATTTTTTATTTTCTCTCCATAGTATTCGGCCAGTTTCTTCGATTGTTGTTTTCGCTGGGCTTTTGAGTAAATGATGAATCCTCGTTCCGGGTCATTAATGATTTTGGTCCTGCCCCCGCCCTGATCCCTGAATACCACTTCCCCACTGCTCCAAAAAGAAGGGACCGTTTCCATCAATTTTGCGAACACGATCGGTTTTTTCTTTTTGGGACAGGAAACGCGTATTTTGGTCATGAACGGCTCTCCTTTCATGGACAGGTCACTGAGAAAAGGGGCGGCGATCGTCCCTGCCATAACATCTTCCCTGGCATGCTTATATTGATCGGGACTTCCGATATCCCGCCAGTATGCGTTCGTTCTGTAAGCAAACACCCTCTCATCGGAAGCAAGGAGCTCCGGAATCAAATCCTTGCTGAAGTCCACCTGTCCTTCCCGGTGATACTCATCCAGGAGGATCGGATCCAAGACATAGATGCCGGTATTGACTTCATCACCGATCCAGTTTTCAGGTTTTTCCCTGAATTCAATCAGTCTTCCCATGCTGTCCGTGTGGCACACCCCGTAACCGGCTGGATTGCTGACCTCCTTGGTGACCAGGGTCATGCGGGCCTTTTTCCGGAAATGATACGAGATGACATCCTGAAGCTTGAGGTCAGTGAAAGCATCACCGCTCATGACCAGGATGGGTTCCTTGAACCGCACCCGGGCACGGAAGAGACCTCCCGCAGTCCCAAGGGGGAACGGTTCCTCCAGGTACGATATGCTTACACCGTGTCTGCGCCCATCTTTGAAGTGGGAGCGGATCGTATCCGCTTTGTAGCAGGTGGTGATCACGATATCCCTTATTCCTTGAGACTTCAAGAGATCGATTGTGTACTCCAGTAGCGGCTTATTCAGGATCGGCACCATCGGTTTTGGTACCGTAAGGGTATATGGGCGCAGTCTTCGCCCTTCCCCACCTGCAAGAATGACCGCCTTCATTGCGCACCACCTGCCACTTTCGCTTCCAATCTCACATCCTCATAAATCTGCCAGGTCAATTCAGCAATTCGTTCCCAGCTGAACATGCTTTCTGCCAGCTTATGACCGTTTCGCCCCCACTCCTCGGCCTGTTGACGGTTTTCCATGACCCGCAGGACCTGACCATACAGATCATCAGCATCCTCCGGCTGGAATAAAAGCCCGGTCTGTTCATGCTTCACAATTGTTTTCAATCCTCCTGTGTTCGAGGCAATGACCATTTTCTTATGCGCCATGGCCTCAAGGGCTACGATCCCAAAAGGCTCATAGAGACTAGGGAAAAGCACGGCCCGGCACCCTCTCAAGTAGCGGTTTCGTTCTTCATCCGATATGAAACCGACGAAGTTGATCATTCCCGACAGTCCGGCTTCCCCTACGCGAATCCTGTAATCATCGAGAAGTGGGCCCTTGCCTGCAATCACCACGGAGAAATCTCGCTCTTCCTCCTTCATCCTGGCAGCTGTATGGATGATCGTTTCAAACCCCTTCTCGCTGACCATCCTGCCAATTGCAAAGAAGTAGCCATCGTCGTTGGATGTTTCCGGTTCAGACCCATGATCGAGATCGACTCCATTCGGTATGACCGCGCACGCCTCCGCCGCCGGAAAGAGATTTTTCACTTCCTCCTTCATGTGATCACTGCATACGATCACATGATCGGAATCCCTGGTCAGCCTCTCTTCTTCTTCATGGATTTTCCGCTGAAGATCAGTATGGATTCCGTGATTTCTCCCGTGTTCCGTCGCATGGATGGTTGTGATCAGCGGGAGGTCCCTGGTCGATTTGAGATGGCGTGCAGCCGTTCCGACGATCCAATCGTGAGCGTGGAGGAGGGTGATATGTTCGTGCGTCATCAATTCCCCGGCATAGCGGATGAAAGCATGATTCAAATCGATGACCCACTTGAAGAAATCATCTTCATAAGGATGGAGAGGATGGACCCGGTGGATCTCCACTCCGTCGACTTTTTCATATGGAAGCATTCCCGGAGTGCGGGCTGTCAATACGTGGACGCCCCTCCCCTTTTTGGCAAAAGTGGTGGCAAGATCATGCACATGTCTTGAAAGCCCGCCTACCACATTGGGCGGGTACTCCCAGGAAAGGATCAGGACAGAGCCCTGTTTCTCCTCCTTGCCTCCTTCCACAAGCAGTGTACCTGAAATATCTTCTACGCGTGGATACGGGATGAGGATCTCTCGTTGCTTGAAGAATGAGTGCTTTTCCACTTGGGTTTCAATGAAACGTCGGCACATCTCAAACTGATCAGGTTCGGCATCCCTCCCCTGCATCACTCTGTCGATGGCAGCCATCCACTCTCTCACAAGATGGATAAGATTAAGATCTTCACCATACCCACGCAAGTGAGCTTCGATGGTGGCTTCCATTCGATGCAGGAGCGGCAGCTGCCTGATGGCCTCGTCGGATAGAATCTGCTCATTCCGCTCCGACCCATTGTAACCGAACTCCACCCTCGCAAGGACAGATTCCGATGATTCATAATAGGACGGTATCTGTCTCATTTCCAGGGAACCATCCCCTTCATCCACAGGAATGAGATGCAATCCACGCGGGGTCCGGAGCATATCCCCCGATCCTTCTTTTTCACTATGATCAAATGAACGGCCTGAGATGAGGGAGGTGTGGATATGGTTTTTGATCAGGTACGTATCTATACCGGGAATATATGCAGCCTGAGGCATCCAGAACCAGGTGGCTTGATGGTCGAGGTATCGCTTCATCAAGCTGACACTCAATCGAATCTGGAGATCGATTGCCATGGATGTCCTGTAATGTGTAAGGGGCAGGGGATTGACCGTAGTCGGGACCACAGTCAGTCCGTCCTCCATTACAAGTTCCCGCCATACGTTGATAAGATTTCCATCATACATGCTCCACATCGTGAAGATCTGCTGCCATTTCCCGCTTTCTCCTTGTTCAAGAAGCTTTTTTTGGATCAGGCTGTCGGCTTCTGCCTGGAAGTCATCACTTGAACAGATCGGGAAGACCAAGGGGTTCACGACGACGAGATTGCGATGTTTTGATGACAGAAGAGCTCCCGTTTCCATCAGGATCGAGGTGATGCATCCCTCCCTCCCTTGAGGGGTGTTCCAGCCCGATAGGATGGACTCATTGAATGCTGGATAGGTGATCTGGTTCATGACTTGACCTCCTTCACGTAGTATGAATAGGTGCTCACGTGTTCAACCCAGTTCGGCGTGCGGATCCTGCCGGCTTCAAAATCGTGCAGGTCCTGCAGGCGATGATGTTCCTGGGTTTCTTCTGTCCTTGGCGTATGGATCACATTGGATCGTGTGAATGCAAGGAATGTTCCGTCTTCAAGCTTCCAGCCGATATCCATACAGTAGCTCCTGTTCTCCCTGAGGCCCGACACAAACCACCCATTTTCTTTGGCCGGTACATATGTATCCATGTGAGAGTGCTGGTTATGACCGTCAAATGCAATGGACGTCACATCATATAACCTTAGTACGAAAGGATGATCCTCCCCTGACACTGATAATTGTTCACTTGTATGCCTGAGCCAGTTTTCCGGTATCATCCAGTAACAATAAATCCGGGTAAAGCTTGAGAACGTCATGATCAATTCTGTGGAAGGATGGGATTTCAATACAGGGCGCTGTTTCTTCGCCCTCACCCTGCCTACCCTTTTGGGAGTGGCGCTGCTCTTGTCCAAACCTGCTTCTGGCTGTCCAACCGTGACGGTCTTTTGATATTTCACCCATTGATACTGTACTTTTCCTACGGTCATATCAAGTTCCTTGGCTATTTTCCTGAATGAAACTCCCTGCTCCCTCAATCTGATGATTTCTTCCAGCATATATTTCCCTCCTCAAGAAAGACGATTCACTTCTGTATGAACGTATCGAAATATTATGACAATTGTATAGAAATATCGTACCACTCAACTCAAATTCCTACAATAAACGCATTTTGTCGTATCCTAGCCGTTTCAGTCACAGTAGCATCTCCCCCACGAAAATTTATTGAAAAATCATTAAATCGGTTGGTTTCTGTACTGGTTCTCTTTCCCTCGAATCGTTTTCTTGACATAATATTGGGGATTTCTACAAATAGAACCAAATGATGATAGAGTTAGGAAGAAAACTATGCTATAAATAGAGAGAGTTACGCATAAGAGGTGATGAAAATGTTGTATGTTCTGCTGGGAATATGGGGTGTATCCATTCTTCTCTTCCTCTCTTCCTTCCTTCAAAAAGATCCTTTGATCGCTGTCGAAAAGAGTGTCGAAGAACTTTCCATCAATATGTATCAAGAGCAATTAAAATTGAAAAAAAGAATCAAAGTGCTGGAAGAAGAGCTCATGATGGGAAGCCCATTACCGAGTCCTAAAAAAGCCATTAATGAAATCATTCGGAACCAGGTCATATCCCTTCATAAGCAGGGCGTGCCTCCCGAGAAAATCGGGTCTCTATCCGATCTGTCCAAAGAAGATGTCCGTTCCATCATTCAAGGGATTTCCTGATTATTAAGGGGAGGCCGGACCAACGTCCGGTCTCCCCTTTCGGATTACATCTGAAATCGATCCACTAACCGCTGGAGGATCAGCACCTCTTCGTTCACCCGATCCGATTGATCATACATGGTGTCAATCAGATTATGCTGCACCTGTATGGACGAATGAGTGTCTCTTGCCCCTTCATCGAATGTATGGCAGAGTTCTGAAAGCATGGAAACGGAAAGGGACATTTCATCCTTGTATTCATTCAACCGTGTCATTCCCGCAGAAATTCCCCCTATCCCCTCTCCCATACCCGTCACAAGGGCCGTTACCTTCTCAGCATCTCGGCCAACCTGCTCTGTCAGTGTCTTTGCGATGCTCACTTCTTCAAACCCTGCATCAAGACTTGCCGACACATGTTGTGTGATGTGTCGGACGCCTTTAATATCTCTATCCATTTCTGCCAATGATTCATGTATGTGATGGGAGAGCTGACGTATTTCCCCGGCAACGACCTGGAACCCCCGTCCTGACTCTCCCACCCTCGCCGCTTCTATGGATGCATTTAAGGAGAGAATGTCCGTACGGGCGGCTACTTCCTTTATAAATTGGGTGAGACGGCTGATTGAATCCATCCGTACCTGTAGTTCCTCCATCAGGTTTGTTGTCTCTCCTATTTTTACATATACTTTCTCCATCTGTTCCGCATTTTTTATCATGGAGAGACCCGACTGACCGGTTATCGTTTGAATCGATCGAGATAGAGTCTTCAGTGCATTGAATTCTTCTGCCACCAGTCCCATTCTGTTGCTGAATGTTCGGTAATGACCGGAAAGGTCGGTTGTGGAAGCCGCTTGTTGGGTTGATCCAGCCGTTAGCCCTTGCATGGAGGTCGATACCCCCATGCTTGATTCCTTGATGCTATCGGCCAGATCTACCATCTTTTTGCTATTCCCCTGGACATTCCCCGCTCCCCGCTCGATTCCCTGTACAAGTCCTTTCAGTTCCTGTACCATCTTGCTGATTGATTCACCGAGAAGATGAATTTCATCTTTGCCATTAGTAGAAGGGACATTTTTCGTAAGATTGCCTGCTGCCACCGATTGGGTGATATCCAATAATTCGTCTATGTCACGTTTCATTCTCGTACCAGTCCTATGTATAATCCAATAGCTCAATATGGTTGTGAAGATGATCATCCCCACTGTCAGTGTCTGACTAAGTGTAATGAAGCGCTCAGCCTTTTTTACGATCACTGCTTGTTCACTGGAGGTTTGCTTTCTCAATGTTTCAAGAATCCGATTGTTTTCTTGCCTCAGCCCTGATATCTTTTCTCTAGCGGCAGTATAAATGTCCTCATCCAGCCTGACGACGGCCGGGGCGATTTCTTTTGAAAACATCTCATCGATCGCCTTATTATTCTTGATGAACGTTTCCATGGTTTTTTTGGTCTCTTCGTTAGATGATAACAGTGTCCACTCCGCAGTTTGCGTTTGGAGTTGATTCCGTAACCTGCGATATTCCTTGAGGTCTTCTTCCTTCATAAAGGTAATATAATCCGCAATCCGTATATCTTTCTCGTTCACCATCCTGGAAAGATCCGTCACTCCGACAGAACGTTGCCCTTTCTCTTTTACAACAAGAAGGTCTGAATGGATTTTATAAATGGTCACAAGGCAGACCCCCACACACAGCAGAAATAACAGTGAGTTGGTCAACATGGTGAAGAGAAGTTTGTGCATGATTGAGTGTTTGGCTTTCATTACGGTCATTTGTCCTCCTTCTTTTCTGGTTCCTCCTTCCACTATGGGTCAAATATCCCACAAACGCTATAGACTTGAAGCAAACTTAACGGCATCTTAACGCTTGCTTTACAAATAAAAAATCCAGACCTTTCAGTCCGGATGTCCAATCAATTATTGAGATCAAAACGCTCCCCGGTCACGAGGAAAATGACATTTTCACAAATATTCGTTACGTGGTCTCCCACCCTTTCGATATACCGGCAGGTGAAGGCAAGCTGCGTGATCTGGCTGATTTCATTTGGGTAGTTCGGAATATAGGTCATGAGCTCGGTTACAAGCTTGCCATACATCTCATCTACCTCATCATCGCGATCAGCTACTTTCTTTGCCAATGCTGCATCTTCTTCCCTGAACGCTTCAAGCGCCCCTTCCAGCATTTCTTCGGCGATTCCGAGCATCTTCGGAATTTCCTCTATCGGTTTGATCAATTTTTGATCACCGATATGGAGCGTCGATTTGGCAATATTCGTGGCCAAATCACCGATACGTTCAATCTCAGAAGAAATCCTCAGTGCAGAGATGATCTTCCTCAAATCAGTTGCCACCGGAGATTCTTTTGCAATCAACAGGATGGCTTGCTGATTGATGTTGTTATCCATGCGGTTGATTTCTTTATCGTGCGCGATGATTTCCTTGGCCTTCTCGATATCCTGCGTTTTCAATGCCTCGATTGACGCATGGAGGGACTGGCTTGCCTCAGCAGCCATGGCGAATAATTTATCCTTCAATTCCTTGAGGTTCAAATCAAAATTACTTCTGCTTACCATCTATGGAACACCCCTTTAGTCAGATTGATGTCACGCTTACCCAAATCGTCCTGAAACATAATCCTCTGTTCGCTTGTCTTCAGGATTGGAGAATATCTTATCCGTCTCATCTAGTTCAATAAGATCTCCAAGAAGGAAGAAAGCCGTTTTATCAGACACCCTGGCAGCCTGCTGCATGTTGTGGGTGACAATGACAATGGTGTATTTCTTCTTGAGTTCGGATATGAGCTCCTCGATCTTGACCGTTGAAATCGGATCAAGGGCCGACGTCGGTTCATCCATGAGCAGGATTTCTGGTTTTGTCGCAAGCGCCCTTGCGATGCAGAGCCTTTGCTGTTGCCCCCCCGATAGCCCCATGGCCGGAGCATCCAACCGGTCCTTTACTTCATCCCAGAGTGCAACATTTTTCAACGTCGTTTCCACAATTTCATCAAGCTCCGCCTTCTTTTTCACACCGTGGACCTTAGGGCCGAAAGTGATGTTATTATAAATGCTTTGAGGAAATGGATTCCCTTTCTGGAAGACCATCCCCACCTTTTTGCGAAGGTCGACAAGGTCGACTTTGTCTGACAGGATGTTCACACCGTCATAATTGATCTCCCCTGACATCTTGATGCCCGGGACCGACTGATTCATCAGATTCAACGTTTTGATGAACGTCGATTTTCCGCACCCCGACGGTCCGATGATCGCTGTTACATCTTGATCATAAATAGGGAAGGTGATATTTTTCAGTGCGTGATTCTTCCCGTACCACAGGTTGAGATCGTTGATGTCAAATGCCGTCTTGGCAGCTGTTGCTAAAGCCATATGAAACCCCTCCATCCAGTTTAATTCTTTTGAATCTCTCGTCCCTTAACTGAAACGACCGGAAATGTATTCTTCCGTCCTTTTCTCTGAAGGATTGGTGAAAATCTTCTCGGTTTGATCGAATTCGATCAGGTCTCCATTGTAGAAGAAAGCTGTTTTGTCCGACACACGTGACGCCTGCCCCATGTTATGGGTGACGATTACGATGGAATAATCCTTCTTCAAGTCGGCAATCAATTCTTCGATCTTGGCGTTTGAGATTGGATCAAGGGCAGAGCATGGTTCATCTAAAAGCATGACCGTCGGCTTCATGGCGATGGTCCTCGCGATACAGAGACGTTGCTGCTGTCCTCCCGAAAGAGCGTGTGCCGATGTATGAAGTCGGTCCTTTACTTCATCCCAGAGAGCGGCCTTTGTCAGGCTTTCCTCTACAATTTCCTCCAGTACAGCCTTCTTCTTGATGCCAGAGAAAGTCAGGCCGTGGGTAATGTTTTCATAGATTGATTTGTTGAATGGGTTCGGCTTCTGGAATACCATACCGATTTCTTTGCGAAGGGCTACGACGTCAATATTCTTATCAAGCAGGTTGACATCTTCATACATGATTTTACCTTCCGCCCTTGCAATCGGGACAAGATCGTTCATTCTGTTGATGGTGCGCAGAAAAGTCGATTTCCCGCATCCAGAAGGTCCAATCAGTGCCGTGACAGCATTCTTCTCGATTTTCATGTTGATGTCCTTGACGGCATGGTTGTCACCGTAGAAAAAGTCAAGATTTTGAACGTCCAAAATCGTATCATTTCCAGGATTGAAGGTTTTTTCAACGGGTCTAGCTTGCATTTCAATCGTCATATCATTCCCACCTTCACTTATTTAGTCGCCGTAATTTTTTTATGAATATAGCTTCCAAGGATCCTTGCGCCGAGATTGAAGATCAGAACGACAATGATCAGGACTGCCGATGCGCCTGCTGCTTTCTCTGCTACGTCAGGAATGATTCCCTGTGTATTGATGGACCAGATATGGACGGCGAGTGTTTCAGCCGGCCTGAAAACATTCAGGGGCGAAGTCGGCGACAGTGGATTCAAGTCTCCATAATTCAGTCGCGGAGTCGACAATCCGGCTGTAAATAACAGGGCTGCCGCTTCACCGAATACGCGTCCCGATGCCAGGATGGCACCCGTCAGGATCGATGGGAACGCACCCGGTATCATGACGGTCTTGATCGTATGCCAGTTCGTGATACCGAGTGCCAGGCTTGCTTCTTTCAGTTCACGCGGAACGCCACGGATGGCATCTTCACTCACCCTAACCATTACAGGCAGGTTGAAAACGGTGAGGGCCAGGGCACCTCCGATGATGGTGTACCCCCATCCGGTGATGTTTACGAATACCAATAGACCGAACATCCCGATGACGATGGATGGGAGCGATGCAAGTACTTCTATACATGAACGGATGGTATTGGTGATTTTACCCGGTTTTGCATATTCAGCCATGTAGATCCCGCCGCCTACTCCGAGGGGGACGGTGATCAACATCGTGATGAACAGGATGTAAACGGAATTGAATAGCTGGTCGCGGATCCCGCTCCCTTCACGTACTGTGCTTGATGGCGTCGTGAGGAAGTCCCATGTGATATACGGGACACCCTTGGCAAGGATATAGGCGAATAGGGCAACCAGCAGGGCAATGATGAGTGCTGCAATTCCGACGAATACGCCGGTTGCCAGTTTATCTGCTTGTTTGCTGTTCATTAGATTTTCCTCCTTGAAGAGAGATAACGGATCAATAGGATAAATAGGAAGGACATGATCAGTAGGATTAATCCCATGGACCATAGCGTATTGTTCTCTACGCTTCCGTAAGTGGTATGTCCCATATTCAGCGTAATGATCGTCGTCAATGTCGCAGAGGCATCCAGAAGGCTGGATGGCAGATCACGTGTATTACCGATGACCATCTGCACGGCAAGAGCTTCACCGAACGCCCTGGCCATACCGAGTACCACCGCCGTTAAAAGCGTCGGCAGCGCAGCAGGGATCAAGACCTTCCTAATCGTCTGCCAGCGCGTCGCACCGAGGGCATATGAACCTTCACGAAGGTTTTTAGGCAGTGAACTCATGGCATCTGTTGCGATGGTCGTAATGGTCGGCAGGATCATGACGGCAAGAACGATGGTCCCTGCCAATAATGAGAATCCCATGCCGGAGAAGGTCCCCCTGATGAATGGGACCAATACTGTAAGCCCTATAAATCCATAAACGACGGAAGGAATCCCGACGAGAAGTTCCACGATCGGCTGCATGATCTTGCGCCCCCATGATGGGGCAATATCCGTCATGAAGATGGCGGCACCTATTCCGAGTGGAGCAGCCACAATGGCGGCCAAGATCGTGACAGCGAATGATCCAAATATGAACGGAAAAGCACCGTATAAGGGGTTTTCCCCTGTGGGATTCCATTTTGTACTGGTTAAGAACTCAATGGGGCTTACACCATTTTTTATGAATGATTGCAACCCTTTTGTGGTTAAGAAAATCGTGATGGAGATGGTCGCCACAATCATGATGACGGCACTGAGTGTGACAAGAAATTTTCCTTTGAATTCCCCGTTCATCCAAGATCGGTTATTCTTCAGTAGCCTTTTGGAGGCCGGCAGTTGCTTTTCTGACATCATCGTTAAACACCCCTAGTTACGAGATAATAGGGTAAATGCCTATGCATTTACCCTATCAGTTTCATGCATTACTTCTTGGTGACTTTCCCTTCTGCATCGCGCTCAATCTTCATGTCGGCAGAGGAGATGTACCCTTGATCTTTGACGAGACCGCCTTGGACATCATCGCTCATCATATAATCAAGGAAAGTCTTTGCCAGACCATCAGGCTCTCCCTTTGTATACGAATGCTCGTAAGCCCAGATCGGGAAGTCGCCTTTTTGTACGTTTTCATCAGTCGGTTCTACACCATCTACTGAAAGTGCTTGTACCTTGTCATCCGTGAAGTAAGAGAATGCCATGTAACCGATGGCTCCGTCCGTCTCACTGATGATTTTCTTGACAGTATTTGTGGAGTCCTCTGTGATTCCTTCAGCAGGGTTTTCTCCATCAAGTGCATATTTTACAAAAGTGGCACGGGTACCTGAAGAATCAGGACGGTTGACGAGGGTGATCTTCTGATCTTTACCGCCAAGCTCTTTCCAGTTCTTGATTTCTCCCGTGAATACTTTCTTCAAGTCTTCTTTGGAAATGTCTTTGACTCCAACGTTCGGATTCACCGCAGCCGTCATTCCAACTACAGCGACTTTATGATCAACTAGCTCGTCGGCTGGAATTCCTTCTTTTTCTTCGGCGAACACATCGGAGTTACCGATTTGGACTGAACCTTCTGCTACCTGGGATAGTCCTGTTCCAGATCCACCGGCATTCACTTGGATATCGGCTTCTGGATTTTCAGCCATGAATTCTTCAGCTGCTGCTGCAACTAGTGGTTGCATGGCAGAAGAACCTGAAATGACGATGGAACCTGATGCTTTTTCATCACTTTTTCCTTCGTCGGTGCTGCTTCCATTTCCGCACGCCGCCGAGAATGTGACAGCTGCTGCCAGTACTGTAAGCAGTCCTACTTTCTTGAAGTTCTTCATTCGTTGATTCCCCCTAGAATATTGGTTGTTTTGTCCTACATGAATTAGATTAAGGGATAAGTGTTAATGGGGTTTTAATCGATTGTAAAGCTTTTGTAAATCGTGTATGTTCCTGATGTTATAAGCATCCGAGCTTGACTTGCTCGGAGAGAGAGTGCTCTCCTACATTCCCGCTGGAGGATATTTTTTCCTAGGAATATCACCTCATTCCTCCCCATAGCATAGTCCCTATTACCTTGTAGGGTCTCCCATCCTTCTGCTTGCATTCGCTTCTTTTCTGTCCGACCAGAAGCATAGAAAAAAGGGGGTGGATTTCTCCACCCCCCTTTTGGGATCAGTTGCTCTCTTCCCTTATTTTTTCCTGCTGCTTTTCCGCATCTTTTGCGTTTTCAACTTTTTTATCCACGGTGTTTGTATCACCCGAAGTCTTCGCTCGTTCCTTCTTCAACTCGAAATATTTATCCATGACCCGTTTGGCGATCTTTTTATTTGTATAGGGATCGCTCACCCCACTAGCTTGGATGTGGGAGGATGGGACGACGGTTGCATAGGCCACTTCAGGGTTGTCAAACGGCGCGTAGCCGATGATCGTCGTATTGTAATTCAACTTGCCGTCCACGTACGTCTCGGCGGTCCCTGATTTACCTGCCGCATTGTACGGGGCGTCCTTGAATTCATTATAGGCCGTACCATCAGGGTTATGATAAACGCGGTAGAACCCTTTTTGTACGTGTTCGATCTGATCTTGTGTGGCGTCGATTCTGTTCAATACCTTCGTCTCGTCTTCAAACAGGACGGAACCGAGACTCTTCTTATCATTGGTCGGCTCCCGGATTTCCTTCATCATATGGGGCTGAATCCTGTACCCGTCATTGGCGATCGTCGATACATACTGAGCGAGCTGCATGGTCGTGTATGTATCGAACTGCCCGATGGCGTAGTCAAGCAGGAACCCGGGATCGGTAGCCGTTCCTTTCAGACCTGGAGACTCACCGGGAAGGTCGATCCCAGTCGGCACACCTAGACCGAATTGGGCGAAATGCGTGCGGAAGGTATCGAATGCTTCAGGATTATTCACGATCGGCTGATTCGGTACGTAACGTCCCCCTGCAATCCGCAGGGCCACTTTCCACATATAGGAGTTTGATGACTTTTCCAATGCGAACAAATCGGTGATCGGCATCTGCCCATATTTGTTGAACCATGATGATTTCGGAGGCGTACCTTTAATCTTAAGCGGTTCGTCGATCAAGGTTTCACCCGGTGTCAGGTTCCCAGTCATATAACCCGTCAGGACCGTGGCCCCTTTCACAACGGAACCGACCTCGTAGGAGGAGGTGAAGGTACCGAGTGCCGCATCCCTCATCTCATACTTGCCCGTCTCTTCATTCTTCATATATTGCTTTCCTGCCATGGAGAGGATCTCACCTGTATTCGGATTGATCATCACCACATAGGCACGGTCGAGGTTCGGGGATGCACCCCGATCCTGTATTTGTTTCGAAAGCTCATCTTCAATGATTTTTTCCACTTCTCGCTGAAGCTCCATGTCGATGGTAAGGACGACATCCTTTCCACGCTGTCCTTCCTGGACGAGTAGGGATTCAATGATGCTTCCGTTTTTCGTAATGTTCTTCATCTGCTCTTTTTGACCTTGGAGCAGGTCCTCATATTGAAGTTCCAGATAGCTTTTCCCTACCCGGTCGTTCCGATTGTATCCTTCTGCAAGGTACGCATCGACGAGATTTTTCGGAAGACCTTCCCTCGCAGAGGATACGTTCCCAAGGATGGTCCTTAGAGTATCATCGAATACATAGGACCGTTTCCAATCCGTGGTCGTATTCACTCCGGGCAGTTCGTTCAGGTGCTCACTCACCTTGGCAAACTCATCCGGTGTCACGTCTTCATTTTTCACGATCTGTGGATTCAAGGCGTAGCCACCGGCAAACTCTCGGTAGATGGCAATGACCTCAAGATCCTTTTTGGATAGGGATTCAAGTTTGTCTTCGGTGATGCGGTCCAGCCTCATCTTGTATACCTTGGCATTCACATCATCTTCAGAGAGTTCTTCATCCGCCTGAAGCTTCTTGATTTCAGAAGCGGATACCAATTTCTCTGCTTCGTCGCTATTCTTGATGATCCAATAATCCTTTTTATCCCGGACCGTCACACTTTCCGGGTCTTTGTCAATAAACTTTGAAAGCTTGGTGGCGACGTCGATCATCTCTTCCGTCGTTGTTGTATTCGTCCTGGTATATGTGATGGCATTCAACGGGACATTATCCACGATGACGTTGCCATATCGATCATAAATCTTCCCACGAGGAACACCGGTATTCACTACCACATCCTCGGTCCGTTCCACTTCACTCTTGTAGCTTTCCCCATTCACGATCTGGACTACGCCCAACCGGAGCACCAGCATGGAGAACAACAGAAAAACAGCAAAAAACAGCATATTCATCCGAATGGGGACGTGCGTTTTCTTTTTCCTTTTACTCCTTTTCAATCCTTCCAACCCTTCCTCTATGTAGAAATTCTATCTATGTATAGTGTATAAAAAAAGTGGCTGAGTTTCTAGCTGTAACTATAGGGAGGGATATTTTCCCTCCCTTTGAGGAAATTGGCTAGGACTGCTGGAATTGAATCTTCCGGATGAAAAAGTAAATCACACTGTGCCCGGCACCAAGCAGCAATAGGAGTATCGGGATACTCACGTCGTGGTCGAATAGGGTCACAGCTGCGATGAAAGCAAGGACTGAAACGATCCTTCCTCCATTCAAGAACAGCTCACGGACGACGATGTACTCAATTCGCATTTCAGCCGCCTTCCAGCCGGTACCGATGACGTCATAAGTCATGGAGATATAGGGGACGAGCAGGATCGGGTAAGCAATAGCGATCAACCCAGCATAAATCAGGAGGCGTGTGTACGTCACGTCAAAGACGATCAAGAAAACAGCGAGATAGAGAAGGATACCGCCGAGCAATATCGCTTTTTTCCTGAATTCCTTTTTAATGACCCTCGAGGCGATATAATAGCTGATGAAGGCGATGCCGGAGTTGACCAAGCCGAATGTCCCCAGTGCGAATTCACTTCCTGTACTGATGTAAACAAAGACGGAAATGGCAAATATGAACGTCCCTTCCCGGATCCCCTGAAAGAAATGGGCATTCGTGATCCGCCGCCAGTTCGGATTATTGCCCCTTTCCTGAAAAATCCTCCAGAACAGATACTGTCCGTCTGCCGGTCTCCTTTTTAAGAAAAAGCTCAGCACGACGGCCACGGCGAATAGGAACAGGGAAATCCCGAAGACGATGGTATAACCCTGGAACGATTCGAAACGGGAAATGATAAATCCTGCCAACATCGGTCCAATGATCCCGCCTGCAGAAGTCAGGATTCCGAGGAATCCATTGAAAAAGTCCCTGGTCTCAGGTTCCGTGATCTCGAATGTGAGCACGTTGAAGGCCAGCCAGTAAAAACCATATCCGATTCCGAGCAGTGCCCCCAGGACAACAAGGTAATGTTCTGCCAAAGACCCGAACGATAGGACCGAGATGTAGAAAAGCGCAAGAAAAATGACACCAATCCGGAGAACGATTACCCGATCGACCTTTTTGGCCCATCTTCCTGCCAGGATGAATGTCAAAGGCTGCAGGATGACGACGGTCAGATTGTAGATCCCGAGGTCGACGAATCGACCGGATTGCTTCCACAGATAAATATTGACGAACGTGTTCGACAAGGCGATGCTCAATGAGTACATGCCGCCGATCAATAAGAGCAGCGCCAATTCTTTCGTTAAATCAATATCACCTAAAAATCGTTTATAGCTCATAGCAAAACTCCCCTTTGATGTACACCTATTCTTTGAATAAGGAAGGGAAGTTATGCAGGAAAAAAGGGGGTTCCCGGTAATGGGAACCCCCTTTTAGACATCTAAAATTATTTAGCAGCGCTGTAAAGCTTAGCCACTTCATCCCAATTGACTACGTTCCAGAAAGCTGAGATGTAGTCAGGACGACGGTTTTGGTAGTTGAGGTAGTAAGCATGCTCCCAAACATCAAGACCAAGGATTGGCGTTTTACCTTCCATTAGAGGAGAGTCCTGATTCGGTGTGCTGGTTACTTCCAATTCACCGTTGTTCACAACAAGCCAAGCCCATCCTGAACCGAAGCGACCTGCACCTGCAGCTGCGAATTCTTCTTTGAATTTGTCGAAGCTACCGAATTTAGACGTGATGGCATCAGCCAATTCGCCTGATGGAGTGCCTCCGCCATTCGGTGAAAGAAGCGTCCAGAATAGAGAGTGGTTGGCATGACCGCCACCGTTGTTGCGCACAGCAGTACGTGCACCTTCAGGAACGGCATCAAGATTCGCTACAAGCTCCTCGACAGATTTGCTGAGAAGGTCGTCGTGACCTTGAAGGGCATCATTCAATTTTGTTACATATGTGTTATGGTGCTTCGTATGGTGGATGTTCATTGTTTCCTTGTCGATATGAGGTTCCAATGCGTCATACGCGTAAGGCAGTTGTGGTAATTCGTAAGCCATGATTAAATTCCTCCCTATGTAAGTTTGTCCGGACTTCTAGTTCCGGCCTGTTTCAGTTTAAGATTACCAAATCTCCACAGCAGGTTCAACTGATTTGCTTGGACCTCCGTGACCGATACTTCTATAAAATACCCGTTCTTCCTTATCTTAATCCCCCGCTTCCGTGGAAAGTTCAGATCACCCAGAAGAAATAGACAAGCATGGCGGCCTGGATCAGACCTTTTGTGATCACGCTTGAGATGAAACCGATCACAGAACCGACCCCCACCTTCACGGCCTGTGTGAATGACGTCCGCTTGAAGAGCCACTCACCGAGGATCGCCCCGATGAACGGGCCGATGATGATCCCTAGGACCGGGATGACGAATGGTCCGGCAAGGAGCCCGATCGTACTCCCCCATACACCTGCCTTCGAACCACCAAACTTCTTGACGCCGATGAGATTCGTGACATAGTCGGCACCGAACAGAAGGATTACGAACAGGATCTGGATGGTCCAGAACAACCAGTTCATTGGTTCAAATGAGAAGAAGACCCCATAAAGAATGTAACCGATGAGCAAAATCAACACTCCGGGTATGATCGGATAAATCAATCCGGCAAACGCGACAACAAAGGCCACAATGATCAAGCTCCAATACAACACGTCCATATATCCATCTCCATTCGTTAGAAAGGGGACCTTCAAACGAGGTCCCCTTAGTTCTTCATTATTTTAATTCTAGCACAGCTTCAGCGATATTGACGGCATGATCACCAATCCGCTCAAGATTGCTGATGATATCAACGAAGACGATACCGGACTGACCCGTACATTTGCCTTCGTTCATGCGAAGGATATGTTGCTTCCTGAGTTTGCGCTCCATCTTGTCGATGCGGTCCTCTTTCTCGATGACCTCACGTGCCATGTCCAACGAATTTACATCCAACGCTTCCATGGACTGGCTCACAGTGGAAATCGTAAGGGCAAACATTTCCTCAAGGTCATTCATCGCTTCCTCTGAGATCTTCACTTTATTGGCTTGCTGATATTCCACAAGTTCCACGATGTTTTCGAAATGGTCCCCGATCCTCTCGATATCCCTGACGGTATCCATGAGAATCGAATGACGCTCTGATTCCACTTCTGATAAAGATGCGGAAGAAAGGTCGACGAGATAATCCGTGATTTTCTTATCCAGATTATTGATGGCTCCCTCGATCTGATACGCAGTCTCAGCATTTTTGGAGTTCGTCGTTTTCAGAAATTCGTTCGTTTCTTCAAGACCCTTCACGGCAAATTGGCCCATCCGCAAAACTTCCTCTTTGGCCTGCCCGATGGCGATGGCCGGTGACTGCTGAATGAAGACAGGGTCGAGATGCTGTGCGTTATAATCAATGATTGCATCTTTACCAGGGATCAGCTTCGTCACGATATAGGCAAGAGCCGCAATGAACGGGAACTGAATGATGGTATTGGTAATATTGAAAGTACCATGGGCGAATGCAATTGTCATCGGTTCGTTCAGATTCAATGTGGATTGCATGAACAAGATCACCTTGTTGAATAACGGTAGAATGATCAAAAAGATTGTCGTCCCTATCAGGTTGAAAAGCACATGCACGGCTGCTGTCCTTCTCGCCGCGACGCTGGCTCCAAGGGCTGCAAGGACCGCCGTGATGGTCGTACCGATATTGTCCCCGAACAGGACAGGAAGGGCAGCCTTGAGATCCAGTAGATCAGAGCTGTATAGTTCCTGAAGAATCCCGATCGTTGCAGAAGAACTTTGAACAACCAAGGTGAATACCGTTCCGACGACTACACCGAGGATCGGGTTATCACTCAGGCTGACCGTGAGATCATGGAATGATTGAAGTTCACGAAGCGGCTTCATTCCTCCACTCATCAATTCGAGACCGTAGAATAGGCCTCCGAATCCGAATACCATCTGACCGATGTTCTGGATTTTCTTGTTTTTAAAGAAGAACAGAAGGATGGCTCCCAGGGCAATGATCGGTAAAGCATACTCACCGATGTCAATTCCGATGATGAAGGCTGTGACCGTGGTTCCGATATTGGCCCCCATGACAACACCAATGGCCTGTCTGAGGGTCATGAAGCCTGCGCTTACCAGCCCGACGACAATGACGGTCGTCCCACTGCTCGATTGAATCAGGACGGTGACAAAGATCCCTGCCAATACGCCCATGAATGGGTTCGTCGTGAACTTATCAAGGATTTCCCTCAATCGGTCCCCAGCGGACTTTTGAAGTCCGTCCCCCATGTATTTTATTCCGAATAGGAAGATCCCAAGTCCTCCTATAAACTGAAACAACATTTCTTGCCAATTCAATTCCATTCCTTCAACCCCTAAGCGTTAATTTCGACACTGATTTACAAAAACCCCATCACCTTTATAAATTATTTTAAAGAACAGGTAAATAGTTTACGGTCCGAATTTACAATAGATTAATAATATGACCCTTTTGTTACATTTTGATTACAAAAAGACCTTTTGTTCTTCTCCCATCAAGGGAATGTTCATAAAGTTGTCCGATTCCAACTTGTAACGCAGTGATGGATACGATTAAAATAGAAGAGATATGCCGAGAAAGGAGTTGAGGTTTTGAATATTTTCAAACAGCTGATAAAAAGTATTCATTCCCCAAAACATATAGCCGCATTCCGCTTTCAGGGAATCGGGAAAACCATTTTATACATATTCCTACTGACTTTCTTGTCGGTCATTCCTCAGGTGATCGAGCTGACTTCATTTTCTACGGATGCCATCCATGACGTGGAGGATGCCCTGGAGCATAACATTCCATCATTCACCATCAAGGATGGAGAACTCATATCCGATTCCAAGGAGCCCATCATCGTAGAAAAATCAGACATGACCATCGTATTCGATAGTACCGGCGATACGGAGGCTGCCGATGTGGATGAAGATAAATCCATCGCGTTTCTGAAAGATTCCATCGTGGTCAATATGTCGGGTAGCGTTGAATGGAGCTACTCCACAATCGGTGCAGAAGACACCACCAAGGAGAAGGCGCTATCCACTGTAAGGATGATGGATAACCTGAAATGGATCTTCCTCCCAGTGGCCATGGTCAGCGTCTACCTGTTCAGTTCTGCTGTGATGTTCCTGAAGATCTTGATTTTTTCTCTCATCGCAACGGCATTTGCAACAGCCATGCAAAAACGGGTCAATTATCGCCAAGGCTTCCGCGTCACAGCGTATGCCGCTACGCTCTCGACCTTGTTCTTCGCAATCATGGAGCTCTTGAAGACCCCGGTTCCGGCTGCGCCGTTCGTCGATTGGTTCG
This sequence comes from Rossellomorea marisflavi, assembly GCF_001274775.1. Taxonomy (GTDB): domain Bacteria; phylum Bacillota; class Bacilli; order Bacillales; family Bacillaceae_B; genus Rossellomorea; species Rossellomorea marisflavi. Next base: position 430,405 of record NZ_LGUE01000001.1, on the reverse strand, counting down.
TCATCACCGTCATCATCTACCTTTCGGTAAAAGAAATCCCTCAGCGGAAGGCTTGACCATCTGGAGCGCCCATCAATGGGCGTTCCTTTTTTTATAGTGGATCACATACATATGCGTCAGTGTCAAAAGGGCGATGAAGGCGAACGTCCACCCGTACATACTCAGAACGTCCTCCTTCCACCTCCCATATGCAATCGGCCCAAGGGCGACGCCTGCAAATCGGCTCGTTCCGTACAAACTGACCACGAGTCCCCTCTCTTCCTCCCCCACTGCCCCGGTCACTTCGGAGTTGATGACAGGCAGTATGAGCCCTAGACCACCAAAACAGACTGTCAGAAGAAACATGAGGCCGCTCAAGGAATGCCATAAGAACAATCCGCCGGAGGCCGCCAGCATGAGCACCGTCCCCGTACCCATGAACAGGATTCCATTTCCTTCCTTCAGTCGCTTCCCGCACCAATAGGACGTCACTACCATGGCACCCAAGGGAAAAAGAAAGGCAAACCCTTTGAAGAAGCCATCGATATGAAAGATATTTTCAATATGGTAGGAAAGGAAGTAAAGGATGCCGAATAATACAAAAAGGCCCGTTCCGCCCATCGCATAAAGAGGAATCAACAGCCTCCAGTTCCGCTTCAATGTTGACTGAACATCCTGCATGTAACAGCGGAAACCTCGGAAGGAACCGGAGCTTCTCTTCTCTACTGAAAGCTCTTTTCGCATACCTGCAAGGATGATGAAGCTTACCAGGATATAGACCCAGAAGATATGGTTCCAAGGGAGTAGAAATGCCAATGAGGCACCGAGTATGGGGGCAAGCACCTTGCCGGCCCCGTTGGATACCTCAAGAGAAGCCAGAACACCCGTCCGCTTCTCCCCGCTGAACAGGTCCCCTGTGAGGGCCATGGCAAGAGGAGTGGTCCCCGCGGCACCCAGCCCCTGGATCATACGCCCAGTCATGAATAGAAGTCCTGAGCCCCCACCACTCATCACACAAATCAGACTCCCCAGCATCATCAGATAAAGGGACCACTTCACCATGAAGCTTCTGCCGAAACGGTCGGAAAGGACTCCGACCGCCGGAATGACAAGGGCTGCAGGAATCGTGAAGGCGCTTAAGATGAATCCACTCCACGCTCCCTCCAAGCCCAGTGATTGTTCAATATCAGGCAATAGGGGAATGAGCATGGAGTTTCCAAGCACCATCAATAGTGGAAGTAGTAGGATGACAAACTCCAGACGTGTCATTTTCATCATAAGAAACTCCTTTTCCAAACGAACAAAACCAGGAGGAATGTTGATCATGAAGAGGCTCGCGGTTTTTGTAGGTGTGATCATTCTGTTATACAGTGTGTATTATGACTTGAATAAAGGAACATTAACCTTACTACATGAAGAATCAGTAGAGACTGCCGCCCCAATGAAGGAGCCCATCACCCCGGACGTCAGGGAGGTGCCTTATGTCGAGACAAAGGTTTCCACAGGGGATACCGTGCTGAGTTTAGTGAAGGATGAGGTTGGCGGTCCCCTGCCCGTGTCTGTCGATCAAGTGATCCGAGACTTTGAAGAACTGAACGGGATCGGGGCTTCCGAGATTCAAGCGGGAAAAACCTACAAGTTTCCGAAATACCCCTCATGAATATGCTTTTTGACACCTATTTCTTGTCAATACCGTGCAAACACTGTTACAATAATTGCGTATTATGAATAGCTGAATAAGCTTTTTAAAGGAGCGAATCACACGTGAGTGAAATCATACATCGCACAAAAACACGCCCCGTCAAAGTCGGGAATCTGACAATCGGCGGAAATAATGAAGTGGTCATCCAAAGTATGACGACCACCAAAACCCATGATGTAGAAGCAACAGTAGCAGAAATCCACCGCCTGGAAGAAGCAGGATGCCAGATCGTCCGCGTCGCATGTCCTGACGAACGCGCAGCAGAAGCCATTGCGGATATCAAAAAACAAATCAACATCCCTCTTGTCGTCGATATCCACTTTGATTACAAGCTTGCACTTAAAGCAATCGAAGGTGGAGCTGATAAAATCAGGATCAATCCAGGGAACATCGGTCGCCGTGAAAAAGTGGAAGCTGTCGTCAAGGCGGCCAAAGCAAAAGGCATTCCAATCCGTATCGGTGTCAATGCCGGAAGCCTTGAGCGGAAAATCCTTGATAAATACGGCTATCCTACAGCGGACGGTATGGTGGAAAGCGCCCTGCATCACATCAAGATCCTTGAAGACCTTGACTTCCACGATATCATCGTCTCCATGAAGGCATCAGATGTGAACCTGGCCATCGAGGCCTATACGAAAGCGGCCAAAGCGTTCGATTATCCGCTTCACCTCGGGATCACCGAGTCCGGCACGCTATTCGCCGGAACTGTAAAAAGTGCCGCAGGTCTGGGTGCCATCCTCAGCCTCGGTATCGGAAATACCGTAAGGATCTCCCTGAGTGCGGATCCGGTAGAAGAAGTAAAAGTCGCACGCGAATTGTTGAAATCATTCGGTCTCGCAGCCAACGCCGCGACTTTGATCTCATGCCCTACATGCGGTCGTATCGAAATCGACCTGATTTCGATTGCCAACGAAGTGGAAGAGTATATCTCGACCATCAAGGCCCCGATCAAGGTTGCGGTACTCGGTTGTGCCGTGAACGGTCCCGGAGAAGCAAGGGAAGCCGATATCGGTATCGCCGGAGCCCGTGGTGAAGGACTCCTATTCCGTAAAGGAAAAACGGTCCGTAAAGTACCTGAGGAAACCATGGTCGAAGAGTTGAAAAAGGAAATCGACAAAATTGCCGAGGAGTACTTTGCCAAACAGGAAGAAGAGAAGAAACAGCTGGAAGTATAAATGCGAAAGAGGACTGATTTTCATCAGTCCTCTTTTTTGTATCTTGAAATGCTCCCACTTCCAAGATCATGTTAAAAGAACGGCAGTACGAATATCCCAATGATCAGGGAAACGGCTCCGACTCCGATCGCCCACGCTCCCAGCGTTTCTGCGCCTCGTCGCCTTGCCACGAATCCCAATACGATGCCCACCGCTCCAAGGATGACCGGGAGGATGAACAACGACAAGATGGAAAGGGCAAGTGCCGAATACCCCATTACACTTCCAGAAGTGGATCGCTCCTCTACTTCATCCCGTTCATAAGCATCTACATCACGGATGGAAAGCGGAGCAGCGATTTCAGTCGCTGTTTCTTCACGATAGTCTTCTGTCACAAGATTTGTCGCCTGAGTGTCGTGAAAGCCGATTTCTTCTTCACGATCAATCTTCATTAGCTCATGCTTCTCTTCTTCATTCATACTGCAATCCCTCACTTTCTGAGTATGGGAGCCTTCTTAGTGTTCGTTACGACCGTTTTTTTACTATGCTAATGTTTGCTATTTATGTGCGAGTGGTGGAAGGAAAATGAAAATCCGCTTACGGGCAAGCGCGGAGTATGATAAACTTGAAGGAGTTTTGATACAGAGGAGCTTGATAAAAAATGAAACGCTTTGGAATTGATATAGACGGTACGGTTACGTCCCCTGCCTCCCTTCTGCCTCATATAAATGATCATTTTGATTTGTCATTGACGCTTGATGATATCACCCAATATGAACTAACGGAGGTCCTCAATATTTCCCCTGCTGAATTCGGGGCGTGGTTCACGGACGCGGAGCCGATCATTTACAAGGATTCTCCCCTTGCAGATGGGGCCAAACACGTACTGGATCAATGGAAGGAATCACATGAATTATTCTTCATCAGCGCAAGGAGATCAGATCTTTTACAGGTCACCAAGGACTGGTTCTCGGAAAGCGACCTGACCTACCATCACATCGAACTGATCGGGTCCCACGATAAAGTGTCGACGGCCAAAAAATACGATGTCGATCTCTTCTTCGAAGATAAACATGACAATGCCGTCGCAATCCATGAAGCACTGAAGATTCCTGTCCTTCTCTTCAATACCCCATACAATCAGGATCCGATACCTGACGGTGTCATCCGTGTAAACGATTGGGAAGAAGCTGAAGCATGGGTGAAGAATTGGTTGTCATGATATAAAAAAAGCGGCCCGGGGGCCGCTTTTTTATATTTTTATAACGAGTGAAATAAATGCTTGAAGCGATCGATTCTCTTCCTGTTCGCCTTGAAATCATAGTAGCCCAGCCGGGAAGCCGATCTGATGTGAAGAAGATGATTGTATTCATCTATATAGAACTCCACATCATCCTTGAATTTTAAAAACTTTGTACTGAATACGGCATGGATGTATTTCGGGGTCTCCTCCTTCACCTCCGTTTGATCAAAGTGGGCAAGGGCCACATGGATTTTTTCCTTCACCCTTTCAGAACTCTCTTCAATGGGAATGGGTGAAATCCGATGGTAGGAAGTAAGGTCTATGGTGCTTACACAATTCTTCTTGTTAGATGGGCAATGTTTGAACGGTACTTTATCCACAGCAGATCGCTCCCTGTTTTTTGAATTCGCTCATTATTTTCCCCATTCTCCCTTTTTTAAACGAAGCCTCCTATGTTTAACTTGCCGCAGCCACCCGTAAGAGGATAAAGAAGAAGCAGGACAACTGTTTTTCAGTCATAATAAAACCCGCATTCATTTACCTGGGACAAGGCAAATGAATGCGGGTTTCTCATTTGTTTACTGTTGTTGTTTGGGGTGCAAGACGCAGGCTCATGTGATAAGGATAGCGATGATGAGAGCCCGCAGGCTACTCGCTTGAAAGAAAAGGCTTGCACGGAAGTCATGAACGGTATGAAGAACCTACACGTGACCGTTATGACTTGATCCCTTTTATTGTCCCGTCCTCATTGACACTGAGGACATTTTCCGTAAATCTCAAACTTATGTCCTGAAATATCATAACCGGTTTCCGATAGATCTTCCTTCAGAGCTTCCATCGGGCAGCTGTGGATTTCTTTCGTCTTCCCGCAGTCCATACAGATAAAATGATGATGGTGGTGGTTGGCCGCACAGGTGAAACGGAAATGACGTTCACCGGACAGGTCCGTCTCTTCAAGGATACCGAGGTCTACGAACAAACTGAGATTCCGGTAGATCGTATCAAAACTCAACCCAGGATAATCGCCTTTCATATGTTCCAACACATCACGTGCCGTCAAGTATTTATTGGAAGACGAGAAAAGTTCCAAAAGCTGTTCCCTTTTCCCCGTATGTTTATATCCTTCTTCCTTCAATAACTCCAATGCTTGTGATACATTCATGCTCAATGCACCTCTACTTTCGAAGGTTTATTCGAACGTACCTTCTTGATGAGGATCGTCATCATCAGGATGATGATGGCGGTCACCACGATGGTCCCACCTGGCGCAAGATTTAAATAGAAGGCACTTACTAATCCTACAATAACAGATATCTCACCGAACAGCACTGCAAAACCAATGGTTTGCTTGAATCCCTTCGCGACCCGGATACTTGCGGCGACGGGCAGGGTCATCAAGGAAGACACGAGGAGGATCCCCACGATCCTCATGGAGGCGGCAATCACTAGCGCGACCATGATCATGAAGATGAAATGGATCGCCTTGGCAGGGATGCCTGACGCCTTCGCATGCTCTTCATCAAACGACAGGAGGAAAAGCTCCTTATATAGGAGGAAGATGACCGAGATCACCACTACGCTGATGATGCCGATCAGATACAGGTCCCCCCTGCTCACTGCACTGACGCTTCCGAATAGATAGCTGAATAGATCCGTATTAAAGCCATCGGCAAGGGAAATGAAGATTGCACCGATCCCCACACCACCCGAGAGGATGATGGGGATGGCCAATTCCTGATAGTGCTTGTAAAGCGTCCTTAGCCTCTCGATGAATACGGAGCCCAATACCGAGAACACCATTCCGAAGTACAACGGATTAAGGGTCGCAAGAGAAGGGACCGTCTGACTCACATACAGGCTCGCTGCGATCCCCGAAAGGGTAACGTGACTAAGGGCATCCGCAATGAGGGAAAGCCTCCTCACGACGATGAAGGCCCCTAGGAGCGGTGCGATGATTCCGATCAGAATCCCCGTCAAAAATGCATTTTGTAAAAATTCATAATGAAATATTGCTTCTATCATCGTTCCCTCTCCCCTTATGCATGCTGATGATCATGGTTCAAAACGTGGACGTCATGACCGTAAAAAGAGGAAAGCTCATCGTCTTTTTGCTTTTCAAACTCTTCTGTATCACCATGAAAGTGCAGTTGTTTATTTAGACAGGCGACGTGGGTCACCTTGCTTGTGATCGTCCCGATATCGTGGGTGACCAGAACCAGGGTGATGCCAAGATCTTTATTGAGGCGCTCCAACATTTCATAAAATGTCTGGACATTTTGTGAATCGACCCCGACGGTCGGCTCATCCAGTATCATGATGTCAGGCTTTGATACAAGTGCCCTGGCAATGAAAACCCTTTGTTGCTGACCACCTGAAAGCTCCCCGATGTTCCGGCGGGCAAAAGCTTCCATTCCAACTGATTCTATGGCTTCAAGTACATCTTGTTTATGCTGATGGGATATCCGCCGGAATAAGCCGGCTTTCTTTGTAAGCCCGCTCGCAACAACCTCGAAAACCGTTGCCGGGAACCCTGTATTGAAGCTGTTTGCCTTCTGGGAAACAAACCCGATCCTGCTCCAATCCTTGAATTTCTGAAGTGGTGTCCCGAAAAGCTCGATTTTCCCCTGCCGTAGCCTGAGTAGCCCAAGCATCAGTTTCAACAAGGTTGATTTACCGGACCCATTCGGTCCCACGATACCCAGGAATGCCCCTTGTGGAACGCTCAGATTGATTTCCTCAAGGACACGCTCCCTTTCATATCGAAAGCTTACATCTTCTATTTTAATGACTGGTGTCTCTCCATTCATGGCTATCAACTCTCTTTTTAAGAATCGTTACGATTTATGTCCATAGGGTAGTATACAACATGGGAATTTGATTGTAAACCATGGGGTATCGGGAAAAATCGTTGTCACTTTCTCTGCAATCACATCATATGTATCTTGTGAGGAGTGATTAGGATGAAACTGCTGCAAAATGTGATCAACCATAAGATCAACACGATCTCACAGGGGGAGCTCATGAAGTATGCCGGTCAGTACCAGGTCTCCCTCACCCCTGCACAGGCCGACAGCATCGTGAAGAGCGTCAAAGGGAAGAACATCGACATCTTCAATGATGCAAAGCGAAGTCAACTGGTGAAAGAGCTGGCGAGGGTGATCGGACCTTCCAAGGCAAAAGAGATCAACGGTCTCTTCCTGAAGCTGATGAAATGAAAGAAGGAGGCGCCCCTCAAAGGGTGCCTCCTTTCCTTTATGCTTCCATGATTCTTTTCAGCACATCTTCGTCGAACTCTCCGTTCCGGAGCATTTCGATTTCAAATTTATAAGGTGCCTTTTTGTTTTTCTTGTCTTCTCCCACATATGGGGTCTCGAGTATTTTCGGAATGTCTGCAAGCTGCGGATGATGGACGATCCGGTTGATCGCATCAAATCCGATATGTCCGAATCCGATGTTTTCATGGCGGTCCTTGCGGGCACCAGTAGGATTTTTACTATCATTCACATGCAGTACCTTTAGGCGCTCGATGCCGATGATGCGGTCGAATTCGTCCAGTACCCCGTCGAAGTCCTCCACGATGTTATAGCCCGCGTCATGGGTGTGACACGTATCGAAGCAGATCGACAAACGGTCATTCAGATCGACGCCTTCGATGATCGCAGCGAGCTCTTCGAATGAACGTCCACATTCCGAGCCCTTCCCTGCCATTGTTTCAAGGGCAATCTGAACTTTGTGCTCCTTCGTAAGGACTTCATTCAATCCTTCGATGATCTTTTCAATCCCTTTATCCGCTCCGGCACCGACATGCGCTCCCGGGTGAAGGACGATCTGTCCTGCACCAAGGGCTTCTGTCCGTTCGATCTCCGAGCGGAGGAAGTTGACGCCAAGCTCGAATGTCGCAGGGTTGGTGGTGTTTCCGATATTGATGATATATGGAGCATGGACAACGATATCCTCGATGCCATGCTCTTTCATATGGGCCCTTCCCGCTTCGATATTCAAGTCTTCGATCTTCTTCCTTCTTGTGTTCTGGGGTGCACCCGTATAGATCATGAACGTATTCGCTCCATATGAAACGGCCTCCTCACTCGAAGCCAGCAGCATATTTTTTCCACTCATTGATACATGAGATCCGATCTTCAACACATGTCTCAGCTCCTTTACGACGCTAGCAGATTATTTATTCCTGCTTTTGATTCTTCTTTCGCGTTTCTTGATCTGCTCCATTTTGTATTTCATTTTCTTTTTGTATCCTGGTTTCACCTTTTTCGGCTTCCGAACCATGGACTTGGCTTTTACATCCGCCTCATCTGCACTGGTTTTCTGGCGGTTCTTCCGCTTATTCAGCGCAGGGAGCTCTACCCATTCGCCTTTTTTAATATCTTTATGGGCAAACTGAATGCCCTTTTTCTCCAGTCGGTTGATGGCATCTTCATCGGACGCCTCATAGATGGTGAAAGCAATCCCACTGTTGCCGGCGCGAGCCGTACGGCCTGTCCTGTGGATGTAGAAATCAAGGTCCTGCGGCAATTCAAAGTTGATGATATGACTGATTCCCTCGATGTCGATCCCCCTGGCAGCAAGGTCCGTCGCAACGATGTATTGGAATTCAAGCCCTCTTGTTTGTTTCATTACCTTTTTCCGTTCACGCGGAGACAGGCCACCGTGGATCCTCCCGACTTTCAATCCTTTGGCAATCAGGGCATCCGCCACTTCATCCGCTTTCGATTTCGTGTTTGTGAACACGATCCCGAGGTACGGGTTGATGTCAGTTAGGATATTGTAAAGCAGGTTGATTTTGTCACGGCTTTTCACCGGGACGATGACGTGCTCGATGTTCTTCGCCGATAGACGCTCTGGCTCTACATGGGCGAATTGAGGGTTTTCCATGTACTTCTTCAAGAATGGCTTCAACTTCTCTGGAATGGTTGCAGAGAATACGAGCATCTGGAGGTTTTCAGGCATTTTGCCGGCGATTTGATCCACATCCTCAATGAACCCCATATCAAGCATCAAGTCGGCTTCATCGATCACTAGCATGGTTGCCGTGTACACCAACAGGGCCTGTTCTTTTACAAGATCGTTGATCCTTCCCGGTGTACCTACGACGATATGTGGCTGGCTCTTCAGTTTCTCGATTGTCCTCTGCTTGTCCGTTCCCCCGATGAAACAGCGCGATGTGATGTCGGTATCTTTTGTAATCTTCAAGATTTCCTGATAGATCTGCTGGGCAAGTTCCCTCGTAGGCGCAGTGATCACCGCCTGGACCGTTTCAGAAGCTTCATGGATCTTTTCAATGATCGGAAGCAGATAGGAATGGGTCTTTCCTGTACCGGTCTGGGATTGACCGATGGCACTTTGGCCCTTCAAGATCATCGGTATCATCTTTTTCTGGATTTCCGTCGGCTCATGAAACCCCCGTTCTTCAATAGCATGCTGAATGAACGTTTTGAATTCATACTGTGTGAAGGCGTTCTTTGTCATGTCTCTTCATCTCCTTTATATCGACATCTCATTATACCTATTTCATGGTGATGCATGGACACCCCATACTGAAGGGTCCACCCGGTGTTCAGCGGGTGAAGATCTATATAAAACGTCAGTTGTCATTTAAAATAAGAACATCTAACCATTATAATCAATTTTCGGGGAAACATCTAGCCTATCAGGACAAAATCATTTCTCCCTTTACACAATACCCTTTTCAATCTGCTTGCATACGTTATAAAGATGGCGATTCCATTTGAAAGGAGGCGATCATCATGCCGCCACGCGGAATGATGAGAATGCGCGGAGGAAATCCATTCGGCATGCAGCAGCGGAATCCGTTCGGGATGCAACAGGGCAACTTCCGCATGCAGCAGGGGAATCCATTCATGATGCAACAAAACCGAAGGAATCAACCTACTATGGGCCGCACTTCACCTTCTCCGTTCCAGATGTCAGGAGGAGAGCCCGGCAAAAAGAAAGGTCTGCTCTCCAAACTATTGAAAAAAGGCGAAAATCGAAGGGGTGGCACCCCTGAAGGTGGAGCTGGCCTTCTCGAACAGTTCACACGGTCCGTATCCGACTCAGGGATGGACCGGTCTCCGCAAGCAGCCGGAGGCATCCTACAAGGGCTGATGAATCCAGGGAATATCGGCTCTTTCCTCACGAATACCCAACAGGTCCTGCAAACCGCTCAACAGCTCGGACCGATGGTTTCCCAATATGGTCCCATGGTCAAGAATATCCCAGCATTATGGAAGCTGTACCGGGGACTGAAAGATGTAACAGGGGATGAAGAAACGAATGCAGATGCAGAAGATGCTACTCCCCCACCAAAGGATCAGGACTCCGAGGAAACCGTGGAAACACCCGCACCCGATGAAGAATCAGTGCCTGCCTCTCCTGTCAGACCGAAAGCCCCCAGGAAAACGGGGCAATCTTCACCAAAGCTTTATATTTAAACCTGTAATGCCCTGCAGAATGCCTATCTGGAGGGCTATTCCCAATGGTTAAACCCTTTCCACACCCATACTCTTTGTCATAAAGGACGTTCTCCTTTATAATGGGGGTACAACCTTTCCCATGTAGGAGGATTATCAGTGGATATTATTAAAATCACCCCGAGGGGGTACTGCTACGGAGTCGTCGATGCCATGGTCATCGCCAGGAATGCGGCGCTCGACAAGTCACTCCCCCGTCCGATATATATATTGGGCATGATTGTCCATAACAAACATGTGACCGATGCATTTGAAGAAGAAGGCATCATCACCCTGGATGGTCACAACCGGAAGGAAATCATCGACCAGGTCAATGAAGGGACCGTCATCTTCACAGCACACGGGGTATCCCCGGAAGTGAAGGAAATTGCCAAGAATAAAGGACTAGTCACACTGGATGCAACATGCCCCGATGTCACGAAGACACATGACCTCATCCGCGAAAAGGAAGCCGAAGGATATGACGTCATCTACATCGGTAAAAAAGGCCACCCCGAACCAGAAGGGGCCGTCGGTGTCGCACCTGATATCGTACACCTCGTGGAAACCGCCGCGGATGTGGAAAAGCTCACCATCGACAATGAAAAGATCATCGTGACGAATCAGACGACGATGAGTCAATGGGATGTTCTCGATACGATGGAGAAAGTCAGGGAAATGTACCCACATGTGGAACTTCATAAAGAAATCTGCCTGGCGACGCAGGTGCGTCAGGAAGCCGTTGCAGAACAGGCTGGGGCGGCAGACGTCCTGATTGTTGTCGGTGACCCGAAGAGCAATAACTCCAACCGGCTGGCACAGGTGTCGAAAGAAATCGCCGGAACACCTGCCTACCGGATCTCTGACATAAGTGAGTTGGAGCTGGAGTGGTTGAAGGGTGCTAAAGTAGCCGCCGTCACTGCAGGTGCTTCCACCCCTACTCCCATCGTCAAAGAAGTCATCCGTTTCCTGGAAGCATATGACCCGGCTGATGAAGAGACGTGGACAAGGGAACGCAATGTCCCACTGAATAAAATTCTTCCAAAAGTACGCAAAGCAAAACTTGGTTCTTCTAAATAAATGTAAACGCCTATGCAGGGATTCTCATGCATGGGCGTTTTCTTTGTCCTGCCTGTTCCCGCTCCCTATGGATCACTTGACTCGTGAATGCTATAATGTAGGAAAACATTTACAGGAGGCTGTATGGGCTATATATTGAATTTGCGTAAACATGTCGGGACCCTCCCCCTCATCATGGTTGGATCATGCGTCCTCGTCATCAATGATTCAGAGGAACTCTTATTGATGAAGCGCACGGACAATCAACGTTGGGGCCTGCCGGGAGGTTCCATGGAACCCGGGGAAACCCTGCAGGAAGTAGCCGAAAGGGAGCTTTATGAAGAAACCGGCATTAAAGCTGAAATTTTATCTTTATGGGGGATCTATTCAGGGCAGGAATTCTACTACCAGTACCCACACGGCGACGAGGTCTACAATGTCGTGACCGCCTATCTATGCAGATCTTACAGAGGAGAATGCCGTCTGAATGAAGCGGAAGGATCAGAACTGCGCTTCTTCCCATTGGATTCCCTCCCCCTCGAACTGAGCCCGCCAGATGAACCGATCATTACGGAGTTTCTGGGGCAAAAAGAAAAGCCCTGTTCGCACCCCTAATAATAAGGAGTGCAAACAAGGCTTTTTTTACATGAAAGTAAACGGATTCGTGTTAGAGGTAGAAGGGAAGATATTCACGACATATCCTTTTTCCGCGCACGTCTTGGCCAAGTGCCGGGCCACGCCGTCCTTCATGATTTTTTCGATATGATGTCCAGCATCAATGACGTTCAAGCCAAGCATCATGGCATCGTGGGCTGTATGATAGTAGATGTCACCCGAAATGAAAACGTCTGCTCCTTGTCGCTTGGCAGCATGGATGAATTTATTTCCGTCTCCACCGAGGATCGCCACTTTGTTCACAGGCGCCTCAAGATCACCGGTCACTTTGATACCATCCATCCCGAATACCTCTTTGACCCGCGGGGCAAATTCTTTCAGAGTCGTACCCTCAGGTAACGTTCCGATCCTGCCGAGACCCATAGCGGGCGCTTTGTTCTTCAGTGTATAGATGTCATAGGCCACTTCTTCATAAGGATGATTGGCGAGCATGGATTTCAGTACCCTGCCCTCCAAAGAAGCAGGAAAAACGGTCTCAATTCTTTCTTCCTCTGCTACTTCCAGGCTACCCTGTTCCCCGAGGTAAGGGTCGGTTCCTTCCCCCGGCATGAATCTGCCTTCACCTCTTGTAGTGAAGCTGCAATCGGAGTAAGCGCCGATATTCCCCGCTCCCGCTTTGGCCAGGGCTCCGCGGAGGCGTTCACCGTGCTCTTGCGGTACAAAGACCACCAGTTTCCTGAGCTCTTCGGAGTACGTCGGTACAAGGACGGATGGCTCAACCAGTCCAAGGGCATCAGCGAGCAGATCGTTCACTCCACCTTCCGCCACATCAAGGTTGGTATGGGCGGCATAAACGGCAATATCATGTTTGATGAGTTTTTCAATCATTCTCCCCTGATAGGTATCGGTATGGATTGATTTAAGGGCCCTGAACAGCGGAGGGTGATGGGCGATGATCAGCTTCACATTATTCTTGATCGCTTCATCCACCACATTTTCAAGAACGTCCAGGGTCACCATGACATTTTCCACCTTTTCATTCAGCTTGCCGATCTGAAGTCCGATCGGATCACCCTCCTCTGCAAGATGCTTCGGTGAAAATTGTTCAAATAGCTGGATGATCTCATGTCCATTTGGTGTTTTCATCGATTCAGAACCTCCTCTACCAGTTTGATTTTTACAAGCAGGTCATTCCTGCGCTCCTCGAGTGCTGGAGTTTCTTCAGCCTGTTCCATGTTTTTCAGGATCACCTTCCACTGGGTCATTTCCTGTGTCCATTTTTTTCTGAACGGCGCACTGCGTTCAGTACTTAGTAACGGACCCATGAGGATCTCTGCTTCAAGATTTCCGCTTGAATATCCTGCCTTCGGATCTCCTTTTTCCGCTACGAGAACTTCATAGATCTTACCGTCCTCCTCCAAGATCTCCTCTCTCAGAAGGGACCAGCCATTATCCATCAGCCATTCCCGGATGGACACGGCGCTGATATTCGGCTGTAGGATGAGTCGTGCATTTTCCACTTTAGCCTTACCCTTCTCGAGTATGGAGGCAATCAGGGGCCCGCCCATGCCAGCAATGGTGATGCAATCCACTTCTCCTGGACGGAGCACATCAAGGCCATCTCCCAGTCTGACGTCCACCCTGTTTTCGAGGGCATTCAGTTTGACCTGCTTCACAGCTGATTCGAATGGTCCCTTCACGACTTCACCGGCGATGGCCGATGCTGCAATTCCTCTCTGGATCGCGTAACATGGGAGATAGGCATGATCCGATCCGATATCTGCAATGGTACTGTCTTTTGGTATGTAGGATACGACTGTCTCCAGTCGTTTGGATAATTTTTCGCTATTCATCATTTCACCTTATCAATCTGGATTCATTCTTCCCTTCCCTGTACCGGGAAGGATTTTTCCGCTTCGATACCATTCTACCCAATTTCAAGGCATAAAAAAAGCCCCCTGCCCATCAGGCAAAGAAGCTTTCCCTATTATTTGAGTGACAAGATCCAGTCTGCCATGGCATCAAGATTCTCATCTTCCACAAGTCCTGCCGGCATGATGCCTTTACCGTTCTTGATCGTCTCCTTGATTTGATCTTTGGAAAGATCCGTTCCTTTCAATGCAGGTCCAGCTCCGCCTTCATAGTCGCCACCGTGACAGCTCATACAGTTTTCCTTGTAGTGTGCTTCAGGATCGAATTCACCGCTTGAAGCCTGCTCTCCACCTTTTTCTTCTTCCTTTGCCTTGTCAGCCTTCTCTTCAGCATTATTCAATCCTTCAAGAGATAAGAAGAAAACAAGTCCGATACCAAGTGCCATAATGAGAATGAACGGAATGATTGGATTGCGATTCATGGCTTAACCCTCCTTCGTATGTATACCATCCAAATAGTACCCTATTTAACAATTTATATTTTACTGTAAAAACAGGGAAAGTAAAAGTCCTACGAATTAACTTTTCCATCTTTCTCACAATTTAGACACATTATGTTCGATTTTACGTCGAATTCTCTTAACCGTTTTCATTATTGACACAAAAGCAATTCGTTTCACAGGACTATCATCCTGTTCTGATTTGGTATCGCTAACACGAATCTCTCGCATTTCCAGTTGTTTTACCAAAATAAGGGACCCATTAACCAGGGTCCCCGGGCATCAGTGACATCCAATCAGCCTTGAGATCACCATGCGCTGGACTTCAGACGTTCCTTCGCCGATTTCGAGGAGCTTCGCATCTCGAAGGTACCTCTCCACATGATACTCCCTCATATACCCATATCCTCCGTGGATCTGGATCGCTTCATCGGCCACTTCCATACTGATTTCGGATGCATAGAGCTTGCACATGGACGCTTCCTTGGAAAATGGTCTGCCCTGATCCTTCAGCCACGCTGCCTTGTGCACCATGTTCCGAGCCAATTCGATCTTCATTGCCATGTCGGCCAGCTTGAATTGGGTCACTTGGAACTGGGAGAGCGTCTTTCCGAACTGCTTTCGCTCCTTGGCATATTGTAGGGCCTTATCAAAGGCTGCCTGAGCCACCCCCACGGCCATGGCACCGATCCCAATCCTTCCGCCGTCAAGAGTGACCAGGAACTGCTTGAAGCCCTCTCCTCGCTTACCAAGGAGGTTCTCCGCAGGAACCTCTACATCTTCCAGCACGAGTTCGGTGGTGTTCGAGGCGTGCAGCCCCATCTTTTCATAATTATCAATCACCTTGAAGCCTTTGGCATCCGTCGGTACGATGATCGCGCTGATTTCCTTGTTGCCGTCCTTTTTACCGGTGATAGCAGTCAGAGCCAGATGGTTCGCATAGCTGGCATTTGTGATGTAACACTTATTCCCATTGATTACCCAGCGGTCCCCTTGCTCCACTGCCGTCGTCTGGGTTCCACCAGCGTCTGATCCCGCATTCGGTTCGGTCAGCCCGAAAGCTCCGAAGCTCTCGCCAGTACAGATCGGCGTCAGATACTTCTCCTTCTGCTCTTCCGTACCGAACATGGAAATTGGTGCTCCACCCAGGGAAATGTGGGCAGAGTACGTGATTCCTGTCGATGCGCATGCCCGGCTCAATTCTTCTGTCACGATGGCAAAGCTGACCGTATCCGCCCCGGCTCCGCCGTATTCTTCTGAAAACGGAAGACCCATCAGTCCAAGGTCCGCCAATTTTTTAAAAACGTCAGCAGGGAATTCCTTGGCCCGGTCCCTGTCAAGGGCACCCGGCGCCACCTCTTCATCTGCGAACTCTTTAATGGTTTTTTTAATCATGGCCTGTTCCTGTGTCAAATCAAAATTCATTTCCATCCCCCTTATCTGTCTCGCTTCCTGCCAAAAGCAGAAATGTATGCGCTATCATTTCCATTATAAAAGGATTAAATGAATTTTCTCAACTTTAAAAAACTTTATAATTTTCTGTAGTTATATTACAATATAAATAGTCAGCAGGATCGCTCCCAGAGTCCCTCCGATGGAAAATGGAAGGATTTTGCGCCCGAAACCCGTAACCGACCATACAAAACAATGCAAATATAGGAGCGGCATCAGGACTCCTCTCTTCCCTTCAAAAAATGCATCCACGATGTGAACCGTCATAAAAAGAAGGATGAGGGCTGCAACCACATACACAAAAAGGGTAGAGATTCCTTTTTTGCTATAATGAATTGCCATGACCACAAGGAAAACGACAAATACTGCCAAAATCGCTGTTTGCAAAAGCGGTGACATTTCAGTAAAATAAATGACAAATACGGTGAGGCCGAGAGTCAGGGCCGCTGCTGCAAGATGTGTGTACCCCCGAGAGGAAACGCTTTCACTTCCCCCTTTGGTGTAAAGGTTGAGAAGGTAGTCACAGTAGTGCTCCGGAAGCATGCTGCTTTCTTTCCACCGTTTGATTTCTTTTATGATGATCGTTGTTTCTTTATCTTGTTGTTTGATCCCAATCACTGCCTAACCTATAAAGTATATGTATAAACTTCGTCACAGCCTGTCGAAATTCCTTTTTTGCCGAAAAAAAACCGCCTCGGCATACGCGAGACGGTTCTGGTTCCTATTCGAGGAAATCTTTCAAACGTTTGCTTCTGCTTGGATGGCGTAGTTTACGGAGAGCTTTCGCTTCGATCTGACGAATCCGTTCCCTGGTGACACCGAAAACTTTTCCGACTTCTTCCAAGGTACGGGTCCTTCCGTCATCAAGTCCAAAGCGAAGACGCAGAACGTTTTCTTCACGGTCTGTCAAGGTATCGAGTACATCCTCGAGCTGTTCCTTCAAAAGTTCGTAAGCAGCATGCTCTGATGGTGACTGTGCTTCTGCATCCTCAATGAAGTCGCCGAGATGTGAATCATCCTCTTCCCCGATCGGTGTTTCCAATGAAACAGGTTCTTGGGCAATTTTCAGGATTTCCCTTACTTTTTCCGGTGTAAGGTCCATTTCTTCTGCTATTTCTTCAGGCGCAGGCTCACGACCGAGATCTTGAAGAAGCTGGCGTTGGACACGGATCAGTTTATTTATGGTCTCCACCATATGGACAGGGATACGGATCGTCCTGGCCTGGTCAGCGATGGCACGGGTGATGGCCTGACGGATCCACCAAGTGGCGTACGTACTGAATTTGAACCCCTTGCGGTAATCAAATTTCTCAACCGCTTTAATAAGGCCCATATTCCCTTCCTGGATCAAATCAAGGAATAACATACCCCGACCGACATAACGCTTCGCAATACTGACCACAAGTCGAAGGTTGGCTTCTGCAAGGCGGCGCTTCGCCTCTTCGTCCCCTTCTTCGATTCTTTCGGCAAGATTGATTTCTTCTTCTGCTGATAGCAGGTCGACCCTTCCGATTTCCTTGAGGTACATACGGACCGGATCATTTATTTTGACGCCGGGAGGGACACTGAGGTCATTCAGGTTGAATTCCTCTTCCTCTTCCTTTGCCAATTCAGGGGCACTTGGATCGTCATCTTCATCACTTTCTTTGATGATTTCGATGCTTTGTTCACCTAAGTGCTCGTAAAATTCATCCATTTGATCAGAGTCCAATTCGAAGCCCGATAGTTTATCGGCGATATCCTCATACGTGAGGACACCTCTCTTCTTACCCTGATTAACTAAAAATTCTTTCACCTGATCAACGGTCAATTCAGACGCTATTTGTTTGGAACGCGCGGACTTTTCAGCCATGTGTTCCCCTCCTTCCAACTTCCTGGCAAAACTATAAAGACTTACGCAGCTGTAAGATCTCCATCGCAATCTCTACTTCCTTGCGATAATCATTTCTTCTCTCAGCTTCTTTTCTTTCCTGTTCTTTTTCCTTTATCTTCAACATCTTTTGATGTTTTAAGACCTGTTTCACATAATCCATCAGTTCATCATCGGTGCACTCTTCGCTGATGGACATCATTTCGATCTCCGTCACCACCCGCCTCAAACGTTCATCGCTCAGATATCCAATGAATCCGCGGGCGCCTGGTGGCAGACCTTCTTCATAATACCCGAGAAGATAGGTGATGATCGCCTGGTGCTCATCTACGTTGAGACTGACACCTGCAAGCCAATCCTGAACCTTATACGCAATGTTGGGGTCCCTCATCATATGGGCGATCAAGCGCCTTTCGGCATTTTGATACGCAGGGAGGAGCTGTGACTTCCGGTTGAAGGGAGCAGCCACGGGTGCGGGGCTTTGTTGTACCTTCTTTGACCGGGGTGCTCCTGTCTGCCCCATCTGTTGCTGCAAGGCATCAAGCGATAGATCAAACTCATCGGCGAGGTTTCTCAGATAGAAGTCTTTTTCAACGGCACTGCTCAAGCCGACGATTTCCTTGAGTACCTCTTCGATATAGGCGAGCCGATCTCCTTCATCATTCAGGTTTTTATTCAGCTTGTAATAGCGGAGTTTAAACGCCATGAATGTCAGAGCCGCCCCTATTACATCCTGCTGAAACTTTTCGGATCCATAGGTGGAGATGTAGTCATCGGGGTCGAGCTGCTCCGGTATGGCGGCGATGCGGATATTCATGCCGTGGTTCGTCAGGAGATTCCCTGCCCTGAACGCGGCTTCGATCCCCGCAGAGTCGCCGTCATAACAAATCACGACGGTATCCGTGAGTCGTTTGATCAGTCCGATCTGTTGCTCGGTCAAGGAGGTCCCCATTGTGGCGATCCCATTCTCGACTTCCGCCTCGTTTGCGGAAATGACATCTGCAAACCCTTCAAAGAGGATCGCCTGCTGTTTCCGCCTGATTGAGGCCCGAGCACCATGGTAATGATAGAGGATTTTACTCTTATTGAAGATTTTCGTCTCCGGACTGTTCAAGTATTTCGGTTCATCACCTTTTTGAAGGCTCCGTCCCGAAAAGGCGACCGTGTCTCCTTTGGGGTTCTGGATGGGAAACATGATCCGGCCCCTGAACCGGTCGAGGAAGGATTGGTCCCTTTCCCTTCTGACCAGGAGCCCGGCCTCTTCCATGAGTTCGAGGGGGTATCCCCTCTTTTCCAGAAACTTGACCGTGAAATCCCAATTGGGAAGCGACCAGCCGATTTTGAACTTCCGGATGCTTTCGGTTGTGAACCCCCTGGCAAGCAAATATTCCAGTGCATCCTGACCCTCTTTTGTATTAAGGAGCAAATGATGGTAAAATTTACTCAAAAGTTCATGGGCCTCGATCATCCTCTTCTCGTCTTCAAGTTGAGCATGATCTACATTCGGGGTGGAAGGCGTGACGTCAATTTCCTCGCCAACCTTCTCACCAAGCTTTTGAGCTGCTTCCTGGAAGGACATACCGTCTACATCCATAAGGAATGTAAAGGCGTTACCTCCCGCACCGCAGCCGAAGCAATGGAAGATTTGTTTATCAGGTGAAACAGAAAAAGATGGAGTGTTCTCTCCATGAAATGGGCAGAGCCCAAAATAGTTACGACCCTGTTTCTTCAGTTGCACATAGTCGCTTACAACATCCACGATGTCCGTGGATGATAAAATTTTATTGAGCTTCTCTTCAGGGATTCTTTCTGACACTATTCATCACCTGTTTTATAAATGTCCCTCATAAGTTGATTCGATAAATTTTATCAATCTCCTGCAATTTGCGACAATAAATTCTCGAAGTTTGCGGAAAAAGTTTCCCGGTCTGATTGGGTAAATGCCTTGGGACCTTTTCCATACTTCCCTTTTCTACGTTCCTTAGCGGCAAGATACCTGTAATCGAGGGCCGTGGCAATCGTTTCTTCCTTGTATGCTTTTCCCCTGGGGGACAGGGCATAAACGTGCTTTGGCAGGACAAGACTGGCCAGCCCTATATCCTGGGTGACGAGCACATCGGAAGATCGGACGTGATTCATGATGTACAGATCGGCTGATTCCTTGGAACTATCAACATAGATCCATTCACCTGCTTCAGGCTCACTTTTCCGGTGGGCATGGGAAGCGACGAATACAACCCCGAATCCGTATCTTCTTGAAATCCGGCTGATCTCCTCCTTGACAGGACAAGCATCAGCATCCACGAATACACAAGGATGATATGGGTCATACCTAACTATTCTACATCACTCCATGTAATCCTTCTCTCCCGGATAACTTTCCTTGGGAGCAAGGAAGAATTTGTCGAAAAAAACCCTCTTCAGGACTTGACATATCACAATAATTAGTTTATTCCTTAAGAGTTTAGTCTAAACCTATTTTAAATATTTTTATCACAATTTTTTATTATAGTATATCCCCGGCTATTTGACCACCCATAAAACTCATTCTCTTCACGATTCCACTTTCTTGCTTCTGCACTTTAGGTTGAAGTCCCCATGCACAGAAAAACCGGACCACCACGATCATGATGGTCCGGGTAAAAACACTCAGGATTTCTGATAGATATTCGTGATGACATTGGCGGTCTCTTCAACGGCTTTATTCGTCACGTCGATGACATGACAACCGATGCGTCCCGTGATCGCTTCGAAGTATGTAAGTTCTTCTTCGATCCTCTTGATGTTTGCGTAGCTTGCCTGGTCGTTCAGTCCGAGGGATTTCAACCGTTCCCTCCGGATCGTATTTAGTTTGTCCGGACTGATCTTCAGACCGAAGCATTTTTCGGGAGGAACCTTGAAAAGCTCCTCGGGGGGATCGACTTCAGGCACAAGGGGGACATTTGCCACCTTATAACGTTTGAGTGCCAGATATTGTGATAATGGCGTCTTGGAGGTCCTTGATACGCCCACCAAAACGATATCCGCCCTGAGAAGGCCCCTTGGGTCCCTTCCGTCATCATACTTCACGGCAAATTCAATGGCCTCGACTTTTTTGAAATAATCGTCGTCCAGTTTCCGGACAGTACCCGGTTCAAACAGCGGCTCCTTTTGATATGACGATTGATATGTATCCATGAGGGGTCCGATGATATCGAACGCATGGAGGTCTTCCACCTTCGCCTTCGCCTTGATATAGGCGCGCATCTCAGGTTTCACAAGGGTATAGACGATCAGCCCTTTCGTCAGTTTAGCAAGGGAGATCACTTCATCGATATTTTCCAATTCTTCGATATACGGGAAGCGTTTAATGACCGTATTCTTAGAACCATCGAACTGGCTGATGGCTGCCTTGGTCACTAGTTCGGCCGTTTCCCCCACGGAGTCTGATACCACATAGATAATCGGTTCTTTCACGATCATTCACCACCTGTTAATATTCATCTGCCAGTGCAACGAATGCCTTTGTGACATTCGTCTTCGTAATCCGTCCTGTAACCTCAAGATCTCCATTATCCGTTTTCCTGACAACAGGGACGGAGTCGATCTGCTTATGGATCAAATCCTTCGCGACACCGATCAACGGATCATCCTTCTCGCATGTCGTGATATTCGGCATCCTCGTCATGATGATATTCACCGGGAGCGTACTCAATTCCTGCTTTCCGATGCTCGCTCTCAGAAGATCTTTCCGGGAGAGGACCCCGACCAGATAAGAATTTGCATCGACTACGAACAGCGTCCCCACATCTTCAAGGAACATCGTCACGATGGCATCATAGACCGAGACATTTTCATTCACGACCACAGGAATGGATTGATAATCCTTCACGTAGATTTTCTTCAGGTTTTCTGTCAGCAGTTGGGTTCCCGTCTTACCGGTATAGAAATAACCCACCCGGGGCCTTGCATCAAGGTAACCCGCCATGGTCAGAATGGCCAGATCCGGTCTCAGGGTGGCACGGGTCAAGTTGAGTCGGTCGGCAATCTGTTCTCCCGTGATGGGCCCATTATCTTTCACGATCTGCAAGATAGTTTCTTGACGTTTATTCAGTTCCATTTTCCTTCACCACCTAACGACCCTTTTTCAAAATGTTATACTGTATACTAAATATTATATACTAATGAGTCAAAATGAAAAGAGTATTATCTTTTCCCTTTATGTGTAAACTATATTGGAATATTAGACCTGTAAAAGAGTATCCTGTTTCCAGGGAAACATCAACTCTTTTTCACTTTGAGCGAACAATGGTTGTCAAGAAGAAAATCCCATGATAAAATAGCTAACACATTCATAACGTAAGCAATGACGGATAGATAAGTAACCGCAGCCTTAAGCGACCGGGGATGGTGGAAGCCCGGAACAGCGGAGAAACGGCGATCCCGAGCTCATACAATCGAAAGTGGATATGCCTTTTGCATATCAACTAGGGTGGAACCGCGAGCCAAAGCTCGTCCCTAGGCCAATAGTGCCTGGAGACGAGCTTTTTTTATTGCCCGGCACCCTTATCCAAAAAAGGAGTGACAGATTATGTCGATGGAACAAGTAGTGAACCTTGCAAAGCACCGCGGATTCGTCTTCCCAGGATCCGAAATCTACGGTGGCCTTGCCAACACATGGGATTACGGTCCCCTTGGCGTGGAGCTGAAGAACAACATCAAGAAAGCATGGTGGAAAAAATTCGTTCAGGAATCCCCTTATAATGTCGGTCTTGATGCCAGCATCCTCATGAACCCCAAAACATGGGAAGCTTCCGGCCACGTCGGGAACTTCAATGATCCGATGATCGATTGTAAAAAATGCAAAACCCGTCATCGTGCCGATAAACTGATCGAGAATGCCCTTGAAGCAAAGGGGATGGAGATGATTGTCGACGGCCTCCCGTTCGAGAAGATGGAAGAGATCATGAAGGAACATGAAATCGTCTGCCCTGACTGTGGAGCGCAGGATTTCACAGAAATCCGTCAGTTCAACTTGATGTTCAAAACGCATCAGGGTGTAACGGAATCCTCAACGAATGAAATCTTCCTTCGTCCGGAAACGGCCCAGGGAATCTTCGTCAACTTCAAGAACGTACAGCGTTCCATGCGTAAAAAAATGCCTTTCGGTATTGCACAGATCGGAAAGAGCTTCCGAAATGAAATCACGCCTGGTAACTTCACGTTCAGAACACGCGAATTCGAACAGATGGAGCTTGAATTCTTCTGTAAGCCCGGTGAAGATCTTGAATGGTTCTCTTACTGGCGCGAATTCTGTAAGAACTGGTTGCTGAACCTTGGTCTAAACGAAGACAATATGCGCCTTCGCGATCACGACGAAGACGAACTGTCCCACTACAGTAACGCGACAACCGATATCGAGTACAAATTCCCGTTCGGATGGGGCGAACTATGGGGTGTTGCCGACCGTACAGATTTCGATTTGAAGCGCCATATGGAGCATTCGAATGAAGACTTCCATTACATGGACCCGCAAACCAATGAAAAATATGTACCTTATTGCATCGAGCCTTCCCTCGGGGCTGACCGTGTGACACTTGCCTTCCTATGTGATGCATTCGAAGAAGAGGAGCTTGAAAATGATTCCCGTACGGTCCTCCGCTTCCACCCTGCACTTGCACCATACAAGGCAGCCGTACTTCCGCTTTCGAAGAAGCTATCGGATGATGCGTTCAAGGTGTATGAAGAGCTTTCCAAAGAACTGATGATCGACTTCGATGAGACGGCTTCCATCGGGAAACGCTATCGCCGTCAAGATGAGATCGGTACGCCGTTCTGCATTACGTATGACTTTGATTCTGCTGAAGACGGACAAGTGACGGTCCGCGATCGTGATACGATGGAGCAGGTTCGCATGCCGATCAGCGAAGTAAAAAGCTTCCTGGATGGTAAAATTAACTTCTAATCAAACAAGACCTCCACGCTTGGCGTGGAGGTCTTTTCCATTCAATCCAACAAAAGGACCGCTCCCGGCAAAAGGGGCGGTCCTTCTCACTCTATTCACATCACACTAGAATAAATCCTTCAGGTTGTCCATCTGGTCAAGGAATCTTCTTGATTTCAAGTGCAGACCGGAGTATTCATCGTAATAGGTCCGGATGACCTTTTTTAATTCAGCCTTTGTTTCATCCTTCACCGATACATTCCCCAACCGATTGATATCAAAGTAATAAAAGACCCTTAGTAACTTGACCGTCCCCTGCTTCAAAGGAAGAGCGTGGGGATCCTTGTGGACGCACCGGTGGCAGATGAATCCATTTTCCCGGAATGAGAAGGAGAAGGTCCCTTCCTTCTCACCGCACACAGAGCACCCATCGAGGTTCGGATAAAGCCCCAAGACCGGCAGCATCTTCATTTCAAAGATATGGACGAGGATCTCTGGATCCACTTCATCATCAAGATAATGCAGGGATTGGTGGAGAAGCTCGAACAGGAAGGGATTCGGCTTCCGGTCCTCCGTTGCCTTATCCAGCAGCTCCACCATGTAGGTGGCGTAGGAGGTTTTGAATAAATCTTCCCTGATATGACGGAGTGACTCCACCATCTCCCCCTGTTGAAGGGTACCGAGACCGTTTCCTTTGATGTACATGAAATAGCCATATGTAAATAACTGTGATATGGCGGAAAGACGGCTGTTGGGCTTCTTAGCACCGCGAGCCATCAGTCCCACCTTACCAAATTCTCTTGAAAAGACGGTAACGATTTTATTCGTTTCGCCGTAGTCATTCGTCCTGATGACGATTCCTTCACATTTCTGTAGCATAAGGCCACCTCCCGACGTCCATTTGTCCGGGTGATGACAAACTCGTTTACGTTATGGGAAAATCCGCTTCTGAATTCTCCTCATCAAATCCTGTTATTTCATCACTTGAATCTTTTTCGAGTTCTTTAAAAAGCAGATACGTGTCGATACTTCCTGTTTGCGAAAAGAACTTCCAGGTTAAGTCTAACATATAAAACCCACCTTTCTGGATTTAAGCTAGTAAGACCTTTCATGTGATTAGAGTGAGCATTTCCAGCAGATTTGATGTGTTCTAAATATTGTTAATCCAGAGATCAATATTCATCATCATTGAAGCCGTAGTCTTTCAGGTTCGAAGCACGGTTGCGCCAATCTTTCTGGACCTTCACCCAAAGCTCCAGATAAACCTTCGATCCCAGGAGATTTTCGATATCGATCCTGGCTCTCTTGCCGACTTCTTTCAGCATGGCTCCACGTTTACCGATGACGATCCCTTTCTGTGAATCACGTTCGACGATGATCGTGGCAAGGACGTCGATGAGGTTATTGGAGTCTTTCCTCTCCATCTTGTCGATGACGACTGCAATGCTGTGCGGAATCTCTTCACGGGTCAGATGCAGCACCTTTTCCCTGATGAGCTCGGATACGATGAAACGCTCCGGATGGTCCGTGACCTGATCGGCTGGATAAAATTGAGGCCCTTCCGGCAGGCGGTCCTTCAATAATCCAAGGAGCTGGTCGACATTATTCCCCTCAAGGGCTGAAATCGGCACGGTGGCCGCGAATGGATACAGTTCGTTATATTTCTGGATGATCGGTAAAAGCTCATCTGGATGAACCTGATCGATCTTATTCAAAATGAGGAAGACGGGTGTCTTGACTCCTTTGAGCTTCTCGATGATATAGTGATCACCTTTGCCTAGGCCTTCTTCGACATTGATCATGAAAAGGATCACATCGACTTCCTTCAGGGTATTCTGTGCGATCTTGACCATGAAATCCCCAAGTTTATGCTTTGGTTTATGGATTCCCGGTGTATCGATGAAGATCATCTGCGCTTCATCGGTCGTATAGACTCCCTGTACTTTATTACGGGTCGTTTGTGGCTTATCGCTCATAATGGCAATTTTCTGGCCGATGACACGGTTCAAGAATGTCGATTTCCCGACGTTCGGTCTTCCGATGATGGAAATAAAACCTGATTTGTACTGATTACTCATGTAAATCCTCCGGTGAAAAAGCTCCCGGCAACAACTCTGCAACTGTCAGTTCCTGAACATCTCCGTTCAGATTGGTAAGAACGACCCGCATGTCTTTCGGACAAAGCTCCGAAATGACCTGACGGCACGCTCCACATGGAGGGACCGGTCTCTTCGTATCCGCTACGACGGTAAGCATGGAGAAATCTTTATCTCCTTCTGAGTACGCCTTGAATAAGGCGGTGCGCTCAGCGCAATTGCACATGCTGTATGCCGCGTTCTCGATGTTGCATCCACGATAGATCTTTCCGTCCTTTGTGAGGAGGGCTGCCCCTACCTGAAACCGACTATAAGGGACGTATGCTAGTTCTCTTGCTGCCTTTGCTTCTATTATCATTTGTTCTACATTCATTCGTTTGATTCTCTCCTTTTTCCCTTACCCCTTCATTTTACTACACTTTTTCTGAAATGACATGGGATGTTATCAAATTGTTAATAAATAGTTAGATAATTCAAACAACTTATCCTTCCTGTTCTCTTTTCCCTTCCTCCATTAAAACGCTTTCAGACCGGAAAATCAAATGTCCCCAAAAAGGGGACATGGATTTAAAAAATCGCCACTATTTTCGGTATGAAAATGATCAAGCCGATAATAGCCGAACAGATGGCAAAAAGCAGCACGGCCCCCGAACCCAGGTCCTTGGCCAACTTGGCTAGGGGATGATAATCCGGGGTAGAAAGGTCAACCGCCTTTTCGATGGCCGTATTCACCATTTCGAGGGAATGCATCAGGAAGATCAGGATGAGGATGACCATCCATTCCACTTTTGACACGTGGAGCAACGCCGCCATGACGAGGACAATCATGCCCATGCATGTATGGATTCTGAAGTTCTGCTCGGACTTCCAAGCGCTCACCACCCCTTCCGATGCATAGCCGAATGACCTCATCAGCTTCTTGAAGCCGCCCTTAGCCCCTTTGGAGTCCATAGGCGTCCAGGATATCCCTTTGTCTCTGGAACATCCTCTCTTCGTCTTCTTTCTCCATATGGTCGTATCCAAGCAGATGGAGGAACCCATGAAGGGCGAGGAAGCCCAGTTCCCTTTCGAAAGAATGCCCGTATTCCTCCGCCTGCTCTCGCGTGCGTTCGATGGAAATCACGATGTCTCCGAGGATCCGCGGCATGCCTTCCCCGATGATTTCCACTTCGTCCTCTCCAAGTTCTTCGAGTGCGAAGGAAATGACATCCGTCGCCTGATCCTTCTCACGGTAATCCCGATTGATTTCACGGATCCGTTCATTGGACACGAAGGTGACGGACACTTCACTTCCTTCTTCGATCCCCTCTTTGCCTGCGGCAAAATCCAGGATGGACAAGACGAGCTCCGAATCCTTATCCGATATCTCTTCCGTTTCATCTATCATATCAATATTCAAGATCATGTTCATTCTCCTTTTGCTTGTTCTTCCGGGTATTCTATCCTTGGATGGAAGATCCCGTTCAATGTCTCGCACAGGGCCCTTTTCACTTGCTCCAGTTGTTTCAGTGTAATATCACATTCATTGAACTGGCCATCCTGGAGCCTGTCCTGGACGATGGAATGAATCAGGTTCTTGATCTCCTCCTGTGTGGGAGACGACTTTGAGCGTACGGCAGCTTCCACGCTATCCGAGATCGAGATGATCGCAGCCTCGATGGTTTGCGGCTTCGGACCAGGATAACGATACTCCTCTTCCTTCACATCTTTCCCCTGTTCTTTCGCCTTATAATAAAAGAATTTCAAAAGCGTGGTCCCATGGTGCTGCTCGGCGATATCGATGATCTCTTTAGGAAGCTTGTGCTTCCTCAGCATGTCTGCTCCGTCCGTCGTATGACTAATGATAACATCCCGGCTCGTTTCAGGCGATACCCGGTCATGTGGATTTTTTCTATTCATCTGATTTTCGATGAAGAACTGGGGCCGCTTCGATTTACCGACATCGTGATAATAACATCCGACGCGTGCAAGAAGGCCGTTGGCTCCGATGGCTTCACACGCAGATTCGGCGAGATTGGCCACCATGACGCTGTGGTGATACGTACCAGGAGCCTCGGTCAGCAGCTTCTTCAGAAGTGGCTGGGTCGGTCTCGAGAGCTCCATGAGTCGCATGGAAGACAAGATCCCGAAGCCTGCTTCGAAAAAGGGAAGGAATCCGATTGTGAAAATGGATGAACCCACTCCTGAGATCAATGCAAATATGAAGTAGTAGAGATACTCCGTATTCGTATAGGATGTCCCACTAAGCAGGATCAAGAACGCAAGGACCAATACGTTAACCAGGGCAACAAAAAGACCGGCACGGAGAATATTGGACCGTTGATTCTTGCTCACAAGGAATAACACCCCTGCAACCCCGCTGAACAGGGTATAAATGGCGATTTCAAAATCGATCGCACCCGTGAACGGATGGTGGAAGATCACACTCGAGCAGGCAGACAGGATGAAGACCATCATCATGGCGATCCGCTCGTTCAACAGGATCCTGAGGATCATCCCGCTGAACGCTGCAGGGAGTATGTAGGCAATATCATTGAACTGAAGCTGCTCAAGAAGACCGACAATCTTCATGATCAGCAGGGAAATGACGAAAATGATGCTTGTGAGCAGCAGATAGTTCTGCTTTCTTTCTTCCGTGATCTGAAGGGTGTAGAAGAAGTAATACAATGATCCGATGATGACGATTACAAAGATCGCGAGACCGAGGAATGGTTTAACAGAGAAACTGTTGTCGACCATCCCGAGCGCCTTCAGGATTTCGTATTTTTTCGGCGTCACGAGTTCTCCGTCTTCTACGATGACACCGCCTTCAATGATTTCCACGGAACTGACATTTGCAACCGCCTGTTTCTTCAGTTCTTCCGTCTTTTCTTTATCATAATATTCCGTTGGCTCGAGGGCCAGGTTCCCGAGATCGATGGCCACCTGAAGGAGATTGCCGTTGAATGAAAATTTGGAAATCCGCTGTTCGAGTTCCAAGCGTGCTTCCTTCAGGTCCTCTTCCTTGACGTGGTCCTCCATGATCACCTGCATCTGGGTGGATACCACCGTTTCGACGCGGTCAAGGTCTTCGCCTGATGCTTCGAGCATGGTCAACAAGCGATCATCCTTCAGCGTATCAGCTGCATCGTTTTCCTTCGGCAGCTTCTCTTTCAGCTGATTGAGCTGATCGTTCAGATCTTTTTTGGAAGGAGGCTTCAGATCATCCCGGTTCTTTTCCTCGTATTGTTTCTTCACGTCCTTGACGCTCTCGATCATGGAATGGACCAGGGTATTGGAATTGTCGATGGCCCCTTCCTTCGGGGTATACACCTTCCCGACCTCCATTTCCGCTTCTTGTTTCTTTTTCTCCGTCGCTTCGGCATCGACGAATTTCTTCGGCGCCCTGATGGTCGTCTGTGCTTCTTCGTACAAATGGATATCCAGGGTTTTCGGTTTAACATTTCCATATAGGACCCCGAAGACGATGAGCCCGAGGAGGATGAATAGCAGGTTTGTGAATAGTCTGTAGCTTAGGATGCTTCTTATCTTATTCAATAACGGGTGTGTGCGCATAGTGACCCCCCTGTTGTAACGGTTACCGGCAACATACAGCCGGTCCAAGAAATACATATGTAAAATGATAGCAGTTTTTTACTTATTTATCTATGTATAAAAGGGTACAAAAAAGATTGATCCTCGCCGCGCATGGCGACATGACGCGCGAGATCAATCCTGGTATTATCCTTGTTGTTCGTTTTTTTCGTATGCATCGATGATTTTCGCCACGAGAGGGTGACGGACCACATCCGCCTGCTCAAGGTAGATGAATTCCACTCCCCTGACGTCCTTAAGGATCTTTTCCGATGAAATCAAACCCGATTCACTCCCACGGGGAAGGTCTACCTGGGAACGGTCACCGGTGATGACCATCTTGGAATCAAACCCTAATCGGGTCAGGAACATCTTCATCTGTGCCTTGGTCGTATTCTGGGCTTCGTCCAGGATGACAAAGGCATCATCCAGGGTCCGTCCCCTCATATAGGCAAGGGGGGCAATCTCGATGGTGCCTCTCTCGATGAGGCGGGCAGTATGCTCCGCTCCCAGCACATCGTGAAGGGCATCATAGAGCGGCCTTAGATAGGGATCCACCTTCTCCTTCAGGTCACCAGGCAAGAAGCCGAGGCTTTCTCCGGCTTCCACCGCTGGCCGTGTGAGGATGATCTTCTTCACCTGACCGTTTTTCATGGCATGCACGGCCATGACCACTGCGAGATAGGTCTTCCCTGTACCGGCTGGGCCGATGCCGAAGACAAGATCTTTCTTCCTGATTGCCTGGATATATTGTCGTTGACCAAGGGTCTTGACCCTGATTGATTTCCCCTTGGCATTCTTTGTGATTTCTTCTTGATAAAGG
The DNA here is from genome assembly GCF_001274775.1 of Rossellomorea marisflavi. Taxonomy (GTDB): domain Bacteria; phylum Bacillota; class Bacilli; order Bacillales; family Bacillaceae_B; genus Rossellomorea; species Rossellomorea marisflavi. Next base: position 400,078 of record NZ_LGUE01000001.1, on the reverse strand, counting down.
TCCGCAAAATACTCAAGCGTCCCTTGTTTCCCCATTTCAATGGCATACAGCACATCCCTTGAACTGATGTTGATGCCTTTTCGGATAACGGCCACAAGCTGATCGGCAATTTCGACCGTCAGGCGCACCTCTTCGTCCTTACCGGATACGAGAAGCTCCTCTCCCCGGGTGACGATTGAAACGCTGAGTTCCGTTTCCAACAATTTTAAATGTGAATCCGATACCCCAAAGAGCGCGACGGCTTCATTCGGGTTCTCAAGCTGCAATTTCATTAAGATTTCGTCTGACATTCGCTAGTCTCCTTGAATGAGTGGTTGTCCTACTGCAATGTTTTCTATTACCTTAAAGTGAATGGTTACCCTAACTTTACCATTCTCGAACTTCTCATGCAAAATTTTTTCTCCCTTTATTTCCGCATCGTCCGGAAGTTGGGATAGAAGGTTGTTCCGTGCAAGCTTCCTTGCTTCTGCAAGAGCTTGTTTTTTTGTATATGTGCGGTCCACCACTTCTTTCTCTTTGATGGAGGTGTCGGTTATGGCAATCGGCGTTTCCCACTTCAGAAAGCGGAGCCGTTTTGTATTCTCTTCTTTCACGGAATCCTTATATTCCGGATCCCCGAATCCCCATACAGGAAGCTTCCACCCGAAAATCCCCACGTGGAAACGTCTCTTTTCGTTTCCTGTAAAGACGGAAAATGTTGAATGGAGGGGCAGATCGACACTCGTCTTATACCAGGTTTCCCCGAAGACTTCGCCTTTAGCAGGTACGCCCTTGGGTTTATCCTCGGTACCGATCAAGCCGGATACAAGCAGCTGTCCCTTTTCCACATAATCGGTGACTGCCACCTTCGGATCACCCTCTTCGACGAACATACGGACGATGACCGCTTTCTTGCTAGCCACAAGGTGCTGTGCACCCGTTACTTCCCCTGGCTCTGGAGCGTTTTTCTCCACTACTTGGAAGTGGAAGGTTGTCCCCTTAAGGTCCACACCGACCCATGTGATATTATCCATGCGATACGATAATTCCCTCTGGATGGTTTCCACATCAGGCACCGTAAACTGCGTTTTACCGGTGGACAGTCCCAGCGACTTCAATTCTTTCCTCATCTGATGCTCAACTTCCGGGGACGCCCCCTTGATCTCGATTCCCCAGATCATATTCGAGAGGATGAAAATGATGGCGAAGAAAGCGAGGGCTCCCGCAAGGAAACCCGAGTTCTTCCATATCCGTTTCAAAAGGAACGGCCCCCCTTCCCCTTTCAGGAAGGAAACCCTGCAGTCGAACGGTCGCACAGCATGCCTCAGCTTATGTACATCACTGAATGCGATCTGGAATGTGATGGCTCCCGTTGCCTTCCGTTTTACATCCCATACCGGGATCCCTGCCTTCAATAAGGCGTTCAGTGCAGGTTCCATCACCCTACCCTCGATCTTAACCATGACCTTGCCATTGATAAAGGTGACCCATTGATTCTTCAAAGTCCGTTCCCCCTACTCATCTAAATAGATTACTTCGACGACTTTCCCCTGTAAGAGGATTTCCTCAGGAAGGATGATTTTGATCACAAACTGTTCCCCCTTGATCAGAAGCTGCCCCTGCTTAAGGAGCAATCTCACTTCATCATCCGCAAAAGTCAGGAGCCCCCTGTGGTTTTCTATATAAATATGGATTTGTCCAATCATTGTGATGCGGGGTAGGTCCATCATGACATCTTCCGGTAGATCCATCTTCTCCGTCATCCATTTGCGCATCTCCTGGAGCCAGTTTTTTGCCATAAAAAAAGAACCCCCTTTCATCTCATACGTATGAATGAATCGGGAGATATATGTATGGCCATTGTATAAAAACCGGGTTTCCTAAAAGCGTTCAACCACCAACGCAGCCAAGATCACCCCGCCTTTCGGAATGAAGTACGTTCACCCATTGAACAGCATAGGATATTCCGAAAACGTTGAAGGGATTGAGAAACATGTATTATCCAAATAGGAGCTACCATTCACACGTCTACTCCTGGCATACCGGGTCCATTCCCTCTTATGTGAACGGTCCTGTTGAAAGACACACATATCATCCACCCTACTATCATCATGGTGATCCCGCCTATCCGCTTCACCACTATGGCCCTGGACGGTTCGTGAGTTCCTCCACCACTTACCACCAACCTGTTCCTGTGCCGGAAAGGGACATGGCTATAGAAGACAGGAATGAAAAAAATGCCATGTATTTCGGCAGAACACCTGATGAGTGGATTACTCACACGGACTTTCTGGTCAATGAAGGGCTGGAAGATGTCAAAAGGGGAATAAATGCCACCCACATTCTTCAGGAATTTATATTGATGGGCGTCCTAGTGGGAAAAGGGTACTCGCCAGAAAAAGCATATAAAACGGTGGAAGAATGGGAACGTACAGGTGCATCAAAGCTTCTTCAGCAAAGCAAAAACATGTAGAGGTATGGCGATTCCCGAAGTAATCGTCCGCCTGTTATCCTTCCTCAATTCTAGAAGAGGATGGGACAAAACTTAAAAAGGCCCCTTTAATGCTGAACACGACCAGTATAGGATCTTACTACCGTTCATGATCTCCGTGCAAGACTTCGCTTTCCGCGGGTAGCCCGTGAGCCTCCTCGGCAGCTGGGTCTGNCACGCCTGCTGGGTCTCACATCAGCTACTCTTCCCGCAGGAGTCTTCGTCTTGCACTCCGATCAACCGCTGGAAACGATGAAATTTGAATGTTCATTAAACGAATGTAAAACATATTTGTCTCAGCCTCTTCCTCATTATAGACCCTCTAGGTTTCCGGAAACTTCCAAGGTCATTTCACCAAAAGAAAAAGGGTGAGGTTAAAATTGCACCTCACCCTTTCTAGATTCCTCTGAAAAGTGGACCACTTTTTGTGGCGCTCTGTTCACAGTTTATTATTTTCGTTGATGCCTTCTTCTCGACCTTGGCGCTCCGAAAACTTCGGAGTAAATGAACCCTTTCACTACATCATCCTGATTGTGAAAATCAAGGTCGATGTGCTTCTTCCGAATGGTTTCAGCCTTTGCCAATGTTTTCTCCATCTGCTTCGATAACTGTTTCTCCTCTTCTTTCCAGGTCTCGGTAATCGTATTCGCAGCGGTGGCCTTCTTCTCTTCAAAACGCGTCTGAAGGTTTGCGGCACTCTTTTTGACTTGTTTTTCGACTCTGGCTTTTGTTTGTTCGATTTCAGGTGACCGGGAAGGATTGCTGCCCGGGTTCGGCGTACGGGGTCTGTTCGTCTGATCCTTTCCCTTTTCTTTATTACGGCCGAAAAAGGCGGAGATCAGACCGATGACGATCGCAAATATCAGCCCTTCCATGAAGGCATCTCCTTTCCTTCAGGGACTTACTTATCCGTATCGTGTTTGTCCCCGGTCATTTTACCGATGGAATCTCTCATGTCCGTATCGGCATCGATGTTCTTAAGGTTCATATAATCCATGACGCCCATATTGCCTGAACGTAAAGCTTCCGCCATGGCAAGCGGTACCTCTGCTTCTGCTTCCACAACTTTCGCTCTCATTTCTTCGACTTTCGCTTTCATTTCCTGTTCGTTCGCTACGGCCATCGCCCGTCTTTCTTCCGCTTTTGCCTGGGCAATGTTTTTGTCCGCTTCTGCCTGCTCTGTTTGAAGCTCGGCACCGATGTTTTTACCGATATCCACGTCCGCGATATCAATGGACAGGATTTCAAAAGCCGTTCCTGCATCCAATCCTTTGGATAGGACTGTCTGCGAAATCAAATCAGGGTTTTCCAGTACCTTTTTATGATTGTCGGAAGAACCGATCGTGGAAACGATCCCTTCCCCTACACGGGCAACGATGGTTTCCTCACCGGCACCACCGACGAGTCGGTCGATATTGGCACGGACGGTGATACGTGCTTTCGCTTTCACTTCAATCCCGTCCATCGCCACACCTGCGATGAATGGTGTTTCGATGACCTTCGGATTAACACTCATCTGAACAGCTTCTAGTACGTCCCTTCCGGCAAGGTCGATCGCGGCTCCACGTTCGAATGTCAATTCGATATTGGCACGGTGGGCAGCGATCAGGGCATTGACGACCCTGTCGACATTACCACCTGCAAGATAGTGACTTTCAAGCTGGTTGATGGATACTTGCAGACCGGCTTTGTGAGCTTTGATCAACGGATTGATGACCCTGCTCGGGATAACCCTTCTCAGTCTCATACCGATCAGCGTGAAGATACTGATCTTGACACCTGCTGCAAGTGCTGAAATCCACAGCATGACAGGGACGAACGTGAATAGGATGGATAGGATGATGATTCCCACCACGATGGCGGCAATCAAGAGAATCGAACTTGTATCAATGACCATTTACACAACCTCCAATAATTTAGGTGATTTCCCTTACAACGATACGGGAACCTTCCACTTTTACAATCTTAATCTTTTCATTTGCTTTGATGAAGCTTCCCTCGGTGACGGCATCGATCCGCTCGTCGTCGACGAGGATGGTGCCCGATGGTCGGAGCGGCGTTTTGGTGATACCTTCGCGTCCGATGAGTTCCAATCTGTTGGCGTTTGAAACGTAACCGCTTTCCGTGGATGTTGAATCTCGCAAAATCATCTTATTGAATAGTCTCATCTTTTTACCAAACACCTTTACATACAGAATGATGGCGGCGATCGCTACAGCGATGGCTATCAGAATCGAGTAACCCATTTGCACAAAATCGCCTCCTGCCATAAAAATGCTGCCGATGACGGCTGCGGCCCCGAGCGTGCCGGCAATTCCTCCCGGAAGGAAAAACTCTGCTATCAACAGTGCGATCCCTATGATGAAGAGGATGAGGGTTTCATACCCTGCGAGACCCGCCACCATATGACCATAGAAGAATAAAAGGAGCGAGCTGATACCGACTGTCCCTGCTACCCCGAACCCCGGAGAATAAAGTTCTACGATAAGCCCCAGGCTGGCAAGCGACAGGAGGATCGGAACGACGACCGGATTCGTCAAGAAGCGGGCAAGCTTTTCTGCGAATGTTTCTTCCACCTTCACAACAGAATCCTCTTCAGCGCCTATCTTTTGAAGCAGTTCATCCATATTGTTTACCGTACCGTCGGAATATCCGACTTTCTCGGCGTCACTGGACCCCAGGGTCAACAGCTCACCCTTCTCTAGGTCGACTTCGGGGATGGACATAGAGTCATCCGCCATCGCCATGGCGTACTTCGGATCACGTTCCTTGGATTCTGCAGCGCTTTTCATGGAAGACAGCCAGTAGCTCTGAGCTTTTTTATCCGCTGCGTTGCCCTCCTGGTCGATGACGGCTGCAGAACCGAATTGCCCATTCGGCACCATATAGATTTCATCGGAGTGAAGGGCCAAGAACGCTCCAGCAGACAATGCCTTATGATTAACGAAGGCGACTGTCTTTGTATCGATTCCATCCATGAGCTGACCGATATCACCCGCGGCATCCACAAGACCACCCGGTGTGTTGAGATCGAAAATGATCACATCGGCCCCGGCATCTTCCGCTTCCTTGACGGCACGTTCAAGGAAGGCATGCAGACCGCGTTCCACTTCTTTGTGGACCGGGATCACATAGGCCTCTTTGGCGGCGGCACCCGTCAACGGCTGGATCAGCGAATAACTCAAAAGGAACAGGAACAAAACCAATAATCCTTTTTTCAAACAGACCCCCTCGTTTCATTAGAATGATTCCCTGACTTATGTACGTTTGAGTTGAGGCTTAGGTTTCATCTTTTTTGACTTTTTCTCAGGCGGCAGATTCTGATTGAAAGAGTGGAACGAGATCCAGGCGACGTGATGGGCCCACATCTGCAGGAGAGGATCCGCGGGGCTGTTGATGCATGCTACTTACTAAAAAAGCCGGCAAGCAACTGCTTCCCGGCTTTTTCCTATGATAGATGGTGAAGAACAAGTTTATTGACGAGAGCCCCATCAGCTTTCCCTTTTACTTTGGGCATGATCGCTCCCATCACTCTGCCCATATCAGCTTTAGATGAAGCGCCCACTTCTGCTACCGTCTCTTGGACGATGGCTGAAACTTCTTCTTCCGAAAGCTGCTCAGGCATATATATTTCGACGTAAGTCAGTTCTGCTTGGAGTTTCTCCACGAGATCGTCACGACCTGCGTTTTGAAACTCCTGGAGGGAGTCTTTCCGTTGTTTGACTTCTCGAGAAAGGACTGTCAACTCTTCGTCTTCAGAGAGCTGCTGTTTTCCGTGCTTGATGGCTTCATTTTGAAGTGAGGCCTTCAGCATGCGGATGACGGACAGCTTCTCCTTTTCTTTGTTTTTCATCGCTTGTTTCATATCATCATTTAAACGATCGAGAAGACTCATGGTTACACCCTCTCTTAGAACTTACGTTTTCTTGCTGCTTCTGATTTCTTTTTGCGTTTTACGCTTGGTTTTTCATAGAATTCGCGCTTTCTAAACTCTTGTAAAGTTCCTGTTTTAGAAACTGAGCGTTTGAAGCGACGAAGAGCATCTTCAAGCGATTCGTTTTTACGAACAACTGTTTTTGACATCTCTCTTTCCCTCCCTCCGAACACACTACACTTACATGTTCAAGTCAGAAATGGTTTGTACCAAATCCAAGGACATTGGATGTCCCTTTACTTAAGATCTTCCCTTGCTGCATTGTCACAAGGGGACAGAAAGTGTATGTCTTTCTTGGATGAATCCCATAAAGTACTAAAAGGAATCCATGTACTTTGCCATTATAATATATCCTATGTGATAGGTCAACAATTTATCCCGAATCAGGACATAAATAGGCATGTCCTCCGCGGTTTCCCCATAGATTTGAGTATGCTCTTCTATTCAAGGCGGAAGGGGGACGATCCTATCATGGGATATATGTTGGCTTTCATTCTTTTCATCGCTTGCTTCCTATTCGGGATGACCTGGCTGAGGACGGGCCTGTTCAACCTCGCCAGTGATAATATCCGGAGATGGCTCCACTACCTGACCCATACACCGTTCAGGGGGGTCTTGACCGGGACGGTCCTGACAGCATTGATTCACAGCAGCTCTGCGGTCATGGTGTTGACAGTCGGACTCGCTTCCTCGGGCATGATTCCCTTCAGACAGACAATCGGGATCATGCTGGGTTCAAATATCGGAACCACCTTCACGTTGGAGATGTTCACACTCAACCTGAATATGCTCATTATCCCTGCCGCCGTCGTGGGGACCATCCTCCTCTTGTTCGGATCTACGAATGGCAGGAGCCTCGGGATGACCTTGGTGGGCTTCAGCTTGATCTTCACCGCCATCATGGGCATCCAGCGCCTGGCTGAACCCCTTACCCATCATCCTGCGGTGAAAGGGTATATGGAGAACATGGATCGCCATCTTTTCCTCGCCCTCTTGGTCGGCTGTTTTCTCACAGCCATCATCCAGTCCAGCACGGTGGTGACAGGCGTGGCCATGGGGTTTCTTGCAGCAGGATCGATCGGGATCGATACGGGCATAGCGGTGATGCTTGGGTCAAACGTCGGGACATGCATCACGGCCATCATGGCAAGCTTCGGAGGAGGGCGGGAGGCGAAGCTCACGGCTTATGCACATGTATGGCTGAACGTCATAGGTGTCGGACTTTTCATTCCCTTTATCCCCCTTTTAACGAGAGGCGTCCAAGCTTTGGCTTCTTCAGGGGATATGCAGCTTGCCCATGCCAGTGTCATCTTCAACCTGGTCTGCTCGCTCATGGTCCTTCCGTTCGCTTCAGGATTTGCCCGGTTTGTTGAAAGAATTCACGGTCCAAAAGGATGAGGATAAAAAAGGTGAAAACGATTAGATACCATTAAAGGACGATCGAATATTAGTATAGGTTCTTTATACCTCTCATGATTTCTGTGCAAGACTACGCTTCCCTCGGGTAGCCCGAGAGCCTCCCCGGCAAGCCAGCGGGACCTCACGTCAGCTACTCATCCCGCAGTAGTCTTCGTCTTGCACTCCAACCGCTGGAAACAGTCGCATCTGAATGGTCATGAAACAAAGTAAAAACCCGAACGGATCCGCCTTATCATAGGCAAAACCTTTCGGGTTTTACTGTACTTTTTTATTCAAGCCTCGTTCCTACATTTTAACTCAGTAGTCCGATTCTGCTGCCAGTCCCTGCATGATTTTCACGCCGGAGCTCGCGCCAAGTCTTGTGGCTCCTGCTTCAATCATGTTTTGGGCATCTTCAAGGGAGCGGACTCCACCAGATGCTTTGACGCCGATATCAGGTCCGACCGTTTCCCTCATGAGGGTGATGTCGGCTACCGTTGCCCCACCAGTGGAGAATCCAGTAGACGTCTTCACATAATCGGCACCTGCCTCAACAGCAAGCTTGCAGGCTTTAACCTTTTCTTCGTCGGTCAGAAGGCATGTCTCGATGATGACCTTTGACAGGGCTTTTCCTTTAGAAGCTGCCACGACCGCTTCCATATCCCGTTTCACCAATGCATCATCCCCACTCTTAAGCGCGCCGATGTTGATGACCATGTCCACTTCCGTCGCTCCATTGGCGATGGCATCCTTCGTTTCGAATGCCTTCACTTCTGGGGTGGAAGCCCCAAGGGGGAATCCAATCACTGTGCAGACCTTCACTTGAGTGCCTTCAAGCAGTTCATGTGCGTATGACACCCAGGTAGGATTCACACATACAGATGCAAATGTATATTCTTTTGCCTCTTGACAGAGGATTTCGACTTGTTCTTTTGTTGCTTCCGGTTTCAGTAATGTATGGTCGATCATATTAGCAATTTGTTGAGCCATTCCAATCTCTCCTTTAAGCAGTTGTCCGTACCTCCATCATCATACCAAAATCCTCTGAAAAAAACGAGTATTTCTTGTTGGAAGATCGCGCACCGCTCCACCTATCATAGGGATGAGACCGTTTTCTCCGACATTGCATTCTAGATCTTGTATACCCTTGCTTCATATGGTTTGAGCGTGATCGTGCTCGATTCTTCATGCGCTTCCACTTCATGATTGGCCAAGAGCAGCTGGGAAGACATCACTTGGATGTCTCCAAGATCCACTTCCGCACCTTCCGTCGATAAATTCGTTAGCACCACGACACGAGTGTCTTCAACGCTTCGGGTATACGCATAGACCTGCGGATGGTCCTTAAGAAGCAGCTCGTAGACACCATATGTGAACACAGGCTCTGATTTCTTAAGTGCAATCATTTTCTTATAGAAAGCAAGGATTGATTCTGGATCTTTTTCCTGTGCGGATACATTGATCTTCTTGTAGTTCGGATTGACTTTCATCCACGGCTCCGCCGAGGAGAAGCCTGCTTGTTCAGCAGCAGACCACTGCATCGGCGTACGGCTGTTATCACGTGATGAAGCCCAGATGATCTCCATGATGGCGTCATGCTCCAATCCTTCCTCACGCTTGGCGCGGTACAGATTCTTCACAGCCACATCATCATAATCCTCGAGGTTAGGGAACTGGACGTTGGTCATGCCGATTTCCTGTCCCTGATAGATGAAAGGGGTCCCCTGCATAAGGAAGTACATCGCTCCCATGGCAGTAGCGCTCTCCCTCCATAGATCGGTATCATTTCCCCAGGTCGACACCACCCGCGGCTTATCATGGTTTTCGATGAACAGGGCATTCCAGCCGTCGCCCTCGAGCCCTTTCTGCCAACGGCTGAGGACCTTCTTCAATTCCACGATATCGAGATCGGCATCAGACTCGGCATCCCACAGTCCAAGATGTTCGAACTGGAAGATCATGTCCATCTTCCCTTCCTTCTCCCCGACCCAAAGGCCTGCCTCATCTGCGCTTACACCATTGGCTTCGCCGACCGTCAACACATCATAGTTCGCATAGGTCTTTTCTTTGAATTCCTTGAGGAAGGTGTGGATCCCCTCCTGGTTCATATGCATATCGAATGAGGAAACATATTTCTTCCCATCAGGATTCGGCATATCCGGAAGACCTGGTCGCTTCTTGATATGGCTGATGGCATCGATCCGGAAACCGTCGATTCCTTTATCAAGCCACCAGTTCACCGTATCATACAGCGCTTCACGGACATCAGGATTCTCCCAGTTCAAGTCGGGTTGCTTTGTCGAGAACACATGAAGATAGTATTGCCCTGATACTTCATCAAATTGCCATGCCGAACCATTGAAGATACTTTCCCAGTTGTTTGGTTCCTTCCCGTCCTTAGCGTCCCTCCAGATATACCAGTCCCTTTTCGGGCTATCGACAGCGCTCCTGGATTCAATGAACCATGGGTGTTCATCGCTCGTGTGATTCAACACGAGGTCCATGATCAGCTTCATATCACGCTTGTGAACCTCAGACAGGAGCTGATCGAAGTCCTCCATCGTACCGAAATCCTTCATGATGTCTTGATAGTCGGATATATCATACCCATTATCATCATTCGGAGATTCATATACCGGGCAGATCCAGATCACATCGACGCCAAGATCCTTGATATAGTCAAGCCGTTGAATGACACCTTGAATATCACCGATTCCGTCCCCGTTGGAATCTTGAAAACTCCGGGGGTAAATCTGATATCCCACTGCTTCTTTACGCCATGATCGTTCCATCTCATCACACCTTATCTATGTTTTTTAGATTAAACGCTTTCAATTAAACATGCAATCGTTTGCACAATCAGAGAAAAAAAGTACTGGAAGAGATTATTCCAGCTACGTTTAGTTTACCTTCTTCCATGGACCATATCAATATCTATTTTATAAATATGCTTACACCTGCCAAAATGCCCACACCTCACCCATGAAAAAAGGCCGCCTAAGGGCAGCCTTTTTTATCAGATAGCAGCTTTTTGATCCTCGAGGACCCTAACGAATTCACCTTGGTTGGTCGGATAACCGGCCTTGGTGATTTTCACCTTCACGAGTTTCCCGATCATCTCTTCGCTTGCAGGGAAGATGACTTTGAGGTAGTTATCCGTATATCCGACATACAGATCCCCATCCACCTGTTCTTCAGGAATCACTTCCAGCACTTCGTTTTCAAAGCAGGAAGCGTACTCCTTCGCCAGTTGATCAGATAGATTGATGAGGCGATGAACGCGTTCATTCTTTACCTCTTCATTGATTTGATCATCCATTCTGGCAGCAGGTGTACCGGTCCTCTGAGAGTATGGGAACACATGAAGCTCAGAGAATTTTTGATCTTTGATGAAATTATACGTTTCCATGAACTCTTCTTCTGTTTCACCCGGGAATCCGACGATCACATCAGAAGTCACGGCCAAGCCCGGCAGAGCTTTCTTGAGCTTTTCAAGCCTTTCAGCGAAGAATTCCATCGTATATTTCCTGCGCATCCGCTTCAGGACGGTATTGGAACCCGATTGAAGGGGAATATGCAAATGTCTTACCACCATTTTGGACCTATCGATCACATCGATGACTTCATCCGTAAGCTGACTCGCTTCGATGGACGAAATCCTGATCCGCTTCAGCCCCTTCACCTTCTTCTCGAGGTCGGTGAGAAGCATGGCAAGATTGTAGTCTTTCATGTCTTCTCCGTATCCTCCAGTATGGATCCCGGTCAAGACGATTTCTTTGTATCCTGCATCCACCAGCTGCTGCGCCTGGTGGATGACTTCCTCTGGGTCACGGGAGCGCATGAGTCCGCGGGCCCATGGAATGATGCAGAATGTGCAGAAGTTGTTGCACCCTTCCTGGATCTTGAGCGAAGCCCTGGTACGGTCCGTGAATGCCGGTACATCGAGCTCCTCGTATACGCGGTTTTTCATGATATTCGTCACGCCGTTGATCGGCTGGCGTTCTTTTTTATACTCGTCAATGTATGTGAGCATCTTCCTGCGGTCCTGAGTTCCGACTACAATATCCACTCCAGGGATGGCCATGATCTCTGCAGGGGACGTCTGTGCATAGCATCCCGTCACGCAGATGACCGCATCTGGATTCTTACGGATCGCCCTCCTGATCACCTGACGGCTCTTTTTATCCCCCGTATTCGTCACCGTACACGTATTGATCACGTACACGTCTGAAATGGAGTCATACTCTACCCGGTCGTATCCTTCTTCTTTAAACAGCTGCCAGATCGCTTCTGTTTCATAATGATTCACTTTGCATCCTAACGTATGGAACGCTACTGATGGCATTGCCTTCACCTCATTAATTCTAATTGATAGCTGATGGCGGAAAGAGCATAAAGAGGGGCGGTTTCGGTCCGTAGGATCCTCGGTCCGAGGCCGCATGGGATGAACCCGTTCTCCTTGCATATTTCCACTTCACTATCGGTCAAACCGCCTTCGGGTCCGAATAGGATCAGGACCCTTTGTGAAGGCTTCACCTCAGAGAGTACGTTTGAAAGATTGCTTGTTTCTCCCGCTCTCGATTCTTCTTCATACGCCACTAGCTTGTAATCATACCCGTCGGCTTTCACAAGCAGTTCTTTTAATGTAAGGGGGGAAGAGAGGTCGGGAATCAGTGTCCGGTGCGACTGCTCCGCCGCTTCTTTGACAATCTTCTCCCAGCGCTCGACTTTCTTCTTCCCCTTCTTTTCATCCCATTTCACAATGGAGCGTTCTGCTTTAAAAGGGATAAATCCCGAGGCGCCAAGCTCGGTTCCCTTCTGAAGGATCCATTCCAACTTATCCCCTTTCGGCAAACCGCTCGCAATGGTGACTGAAATTGGCATTTCCTTCTTGTCCGACTCCCATTCTACTATCGATACATCGACAGCGTCACTGGAAATCCTTTCAATTTTCCCGATGGCAGAGGATTGGTCAGGGAAAACAACGAAGATCTCGCTGCCTTCCTGCATCCTCATCACACGGACGATATGATGATGATCCTCTCCAGAAATGGAGATCCATTCCCCATCCTGATAGGGTTGCCCTACAAAATAGCGCTGCATATCAATTCACCGGCCGCTTCGCGATGATGGCCACCCAATCTTCCATCACCATGACTTCTTCCACATGGAATCCAGCCTCTTCAAGAGCGTCACGTACCTGCTGTTTCTTCGGCTGGATGATCCCTGACGTGATGAACGTTCCGCCAGGCTTCGTGAGGCGATAGGCATCCTCTGTGAATCGAAGGATGATTTCAGCCAGGATATTGGCTACGATCACATCGGCTTCCTCCGTGATGCCTTCAAGGAGATTGTTCTCATCTACGGTCACGATGTTCTGGACCTTATTCAGCTTGACATTCAAGCGTGCCGAGCGTACGGCCACCTCATCCAGGTCATAGGCGTTCACACGCTGTGCCTTCATGAGGGCAGAAGCGATGGATAACACACCGGATCCGGTCCCGACGTCGAGTACGTAGTCGTTTTCCTTCACTGTCCGCTCAAGGGCCTGGATGCACATGACCGTGGTGGGATGCGTTCCCGTACCGAATGCCATACCCGGGTCAAGCTCGATGATGAGCTCGTCACTGTTGACCGGCGTATACTCTTCCCACGTCGGCACGATCGTCACCTTATCAGAAATCTTCACCGGATGATAATATTTCTTCCATGCTGTGGCCCACTCTTCCTCGTTCACTTCGGAAATCTCCACTTTGTTCTCACCGATATCGATGTCATATGTGACGAGATTGGTGATGCCCTGCTTGATTTCCTCAACGGTTTCACCAAGGAAGCTGTTGACCGGCAGATAGGCTTTGACCAATACACCTTCATTCGGATAATCCTCAGGGTCGAGTTGGTAGATCTCCCCGAATACGTCTTCCCGTTCTTTGATCAGCTCCATCGGATCTTCAATCACGACACCGCTGGCGCCTGATTCATGAAGGATATTGGAAACTGGTTCGATTGCTTCGTTCGTTGTAAGGATACTGATTTCTGACCATTTCATGTTTCTCTACCAACTCCGTTCTGAGTTATTCACCTTTGAAGGCTTTTTTTACTTTATCGAAGAAACTTTCGTGCTGTTCATCCGGTACCTGCCCGCTGATATCGGCAAATTCCCTTAACAGCTGTTTTTGTTTTTCCGTAAGCTTCGACGGGGTGACGACCTTGATCAGGACGTGCTGATCCCCTGTACCGTAGCCTCTTACATTCGGAACACCTTTTCCTTTAACACGGAAGCGGGTTCCCGTCTGCGTGCCTCCAGGAACTTTGAGCTTCACCTTGCCATGCAATGTCGGTACCTCGATTTCGTCCCCGAGTGCGGCCTGTGCGAATGTAATCGGCATTTCACAGTAAACGTCATCTCCATTACGTTCGAAGAAATCATGGTTCCGTACATGGAACACAACATAGAGATCTCCAGCCGGTCCACCGTTTATGCCAGGTTCACCTTGACCGCTCACACGCAGCTGCTGTCCATCGTCGATTCCTGCAGGGATCTTGACGGAGATTTTACGGCGTTTTTGCACTTTGCCGTCTCCTCCACATGTCCTGCACTTATCTTTGATCTGTTTACCCGTTCCATTACAGTGATGACAAACGCGTCGGTTGACGATCCGTCCGAATGGGGTGTTCTGCTCCACATTCAGCTGGCCGGAACCTTGACAATGGGAACAAGTCTCCACTTTCGTCCCGGGTTTCGCCCCCGAACCATGACATGTATCACATTCTTCTTCCCTTGGAATCTCGATTTCCGTATCTTTTCCGAAAACCGCTTCCTCAAAGGAAAGTGTCATGGTGTACTGCAGATCGGCTCCTGCCCTAGGGGCGTTCGGATCGCGTCTTCTGCCGCCACCTCCGCCGCCGAAGAACGTATTGAAGATATCTTCGAAGCCACCGAAGCCGCCTCCGAAGTCTCCTGCTCCGCCGCCTCCGAATCCCTGGTTCGGATCTGTATGTCCGAATCGGTCATACTGAGCCCGTTTCTGATCATCGCTCAATACTTCGTACGCTTCTTTTACTTCTTTGAACTTATCTGCAGCATCCGCTTCTTTATTAATATCAGGATGATATTTTTTGGAGAGTTTGCGGTATGCTTTCTTCATTTCTTCTTTCGAGGCGCCTTTATCGACACCGAGAACTTCATAATAGTCCCGTTTACTCATTCAAACACCACTCCCGAATCCTTTGCATAAAGGTTATTTTAACATTGGGGGAGATCCATTATCAATAGAAACCCTCGGATCCCTCCCCATAGAAAAAGCCAAAGCCAAGAACCGTCCTGACTTTGACTTTTTTCAATGGTTGATTTATTTCTTTTCGTCGTCTACTTCTTCGTACTCAGCGTCTACGACGTCATCGCTCTTTGCGTCTCCGCCTTCTGCTCCCTGTGCAGCCTGTGCTTCCGCCTGGGCTTGCTCATAAAGCTTCATGGAAAGGTTCTGAACAATTTCTTGAAGTGCGTCTTTCTTCTCACGGATCAGGTCAAGATCGTTCTTTTCGATCGCTTCCTTCAGTTCGGCTTTCGCATCTTCCGCTTTTTTCACTTCTTCTTCGTTTACTTTACCTTCAAGGTCTTTCAGCGTTTTTTCCGTTTGGAAAACGAGTTGGTCTGCTTCGTTGCGAAGTTCAACTTCCTCTTTACGCTTCTTGTCCGCATCGGCATTTTCTTCTGCTTCCTTCACCATGCGTTCAACCTCATCGTCTGAAAGGCCGGTTGATGACTTGATTGTGATATTTTGCTCTTTACCTGTTCCAAGGTCTTTCGCGCTTACGTTCACAATTCCGTTTTTATCGATGTCGAATTTAACTTCGATTTGTGGAACACCACGTGGTGCAGGTGGGATATCCGCAAGTTGGAAACGACCAAGCGTTTTGTTATCCGCAGCCATCGGGCGTTCACCTTGAAGGACATGGATATCAACGGCTGTCTGATTGTCAGCGGCTGTTGAGAACACTTGTGATTTAGATGTTGGGATCGTGGTGTTACGATCGATGAGCTTTGTTGATACGCCACCCATTGTTTCGATACCGAGTGAAAGTGGGGTTACGTCGAGAAGAACAACGTCTTTGACGTCACCAGTCAGGACTCCACCTTGGATTGCAGCACCCATTGCCACTACTTCATCAGGGTTAACGCCTTTTGAAGGCTCTTTTCCAGTTTCTTTGCGAATCGCTTCCTGAACGGCAGGAATACGAGTTGATCCACCAACAAGGATGATCTTGTCGATTTCACTTGCAGATAGACCGGCATCTTTCATCGCTTGGCGAGTTGGGCCCATTGTACGCTCTACAAGATCAGAAGAGATTTCTTCGAACTTCGCACGGGATAGAGTCACTTCAAGGTGAAGCGGTCCAGCTTCCCCAGCCGTGATGAACGGAAGGGAGATTTGTGTAGACGTGACACCAGAAAGGTCTTTTTTCGCTTTTTCAGCAGCATCTTTCAAACGTTGAAGAGCCATTTTGTCTTTTGAAAGATCAATGCCGTTTTCTTTTTTGAACTCAGCTACAAGATAATCGATGATGACTTGGTCGAAGTCATCCCCACCCAGACGGTTGTCACCCGCAGTTGAACGGACTTCAAATACACCGTCACCAAGTTCAAGGATGGATACGTCGAACGTACCGCCACCAAGGTCATACACAAGGATCGTCTGATCTTCATCCATTTTGTCGAGACCGTAAGCAAGCGCTGCTGCCGTCGGCTCGTTGATGATGCGTTCCACTTCAAGTCCGGCGATTTTACCCGCATCCTTCGTTGCTTGACGCTCGGCATCGTTGAAGTAAGCAGGTACAGTGATGACCGCTTTATCAACCGTTTCACCAAGATAGTCTTCAGCGTATGATTTCAAGTGTTGAAGGATCATGGCTGAGATTTCTTGAGGCGTATAGTCTTTTCCTTCTGCTTCCACTTTGTGGGCAGTACCCATGTGACGCTTAACGGAAATGATGGTGTTAGGGTTTGTGATTGCTTGACGTTTCGCTACTTCCCCAACTTGTTTTTCTCCATTTTTGAATGCGACAACAGAAGGTGTCGTACGGTTACCTTCAGCGTTGGCGATAACTTTCGGTTCTCCGCCTTCAAGTACGGATACGCAAGAGTTTGTTGTACCTAAGTCGATTCCGATAATTTTACTCATCGTAGAAAAACCTCCCTGTATTCATATGTAGTGTATTATTGGTTTACTTTTACCATAGATGGACGGATGACGCGGTCCTTCAGCTTGTAGCCTTTTTGGAACTCTTCGACAACCACGTTGCTTCCGTATGCTTCGTCTTCAGTCTGCATGACGGCTTGATGCATATGCGGATCAAACTCCTGTCCCACAGCATCGATCGCTTCTACGCCTTCTTTTTTGAGGGCTTCGATCAGGCTTCTGTGGACCATTTCCATCCCTTGAAGGAGGGTTTTGGTTTGATCATTATCCGCTTCTATATTCAAAGCGCGTTCAAAGTTATCGAGTGCCGGCAATAATTCAGTGATCAATGCCTGCGAGCGATACTTTTCCTTCGCTTCATTCTCAGCATTTATACGGCGACGGAAGTTATCGAAATCCGCTCTGAGGCGAAGATAGCGATTTTCGGATTCGTCAAGCTTCGCCTGGAGCTCGGACAGTTCATCAGTTGCTTGCTCTTCCTGAGGTTCTTCAGCGAATACCTCTTCAACTGTTTCTTCATTGTCCACTTTCGGCTGTTCTTCGTTCAATTCTTGATCATTCTTCGTTTCTTCAGACAATTCGTTCACCTCCTTAAAATAAATGTGACTTCTACAATATAGCCACTAGCTTTTGCTTTGATACAGCTTGGTCAGCACCTTGGACATATCCGTCGAAAAGAAGTCAAGGAGGCTGATCACCCTGGAATAATCCATCCGTGTCGGACCGATGATGGCGATCGACCCCAGCTGCTCCATCCCGATCGAGTAGGTCGCGGTGATGAGGCTGCAGTTTTCCATGGCAAGATTGTTATTCTCTTTTCCGATCTTGATGCTGAGCCCGGACCCGGAAGGACGGATCAGATCGTAAATGCTGTCTTCCTGATCAATCATCTCAAGAAGGAGCCTGACTTTTTGTATATCGTTGAATTCAGGCTGGTTCAGCATATTCGTCTTCCCGCCGAAGAACAGTTTATCTGTTCCCGATAGATGGAAGTCATCAAGCATGGAATGCAGGATGCTGTCATAGCTTTCGATATGCCGTTTCAGCAGGATGGCGACTTCCTTGAAGATGCGGTCGTTCAGCTCACTGAGGGGAACGCCTGTCAGGCGGTCATTCAGGATATTGACGAGCTTTTCAAGGTCACTTGCATCCATGCCCGGCGGCAGGGCCACCGTTTTATTCTCCACATGACCATTTTCGGTCACGATGATGGCGATCGCCGTTTCGCGGTTAAGCGGAATGAGCTCGATTTTACGGAGTTTGTTCTCCTTCACATCAGGCCCGAGGACGATCGTAGTATAATTGGTTAAATCGGAAAGGATCTTGGCTGATTTCTGGACCACTTTCTCCAGCTCATAAATCCTCTCGGAAAAGATCGAACGCAGTGCATTCACTTCATTCTTCTCCAGCTTTTGCGGAGATAGAAGATGATCGACATAGTACCGGTACCCTTTCTCGGAAGGGACGCGGCCTGAAGACGTGTGGGTCTTTTCAATGAACCCGAGTTCTTCTAGATCAGCCATCTCGTTCCGGATTGTTGCCGAGCTGAAGGAGATTTCATCCTTCTTCGACAGGCTCCGGGAGCCGACCGGCTGAGCCGACATGATAAAGTCGTCGATAATGACTTGTAGAATAAGAAGTTGTCGATCTGTTAACAACATTCATCACCCCTGTTAGCACTCTTAGATACTGAGTGCTAAATCTAATAATAAATTATCAAATCATGATAGGGATGTCAATATTTTAGATTACACCGAGGAAAGATTGAAACACTTCATTCCCTAGGAAACGTCCCTGCTTCGTTAGACGGATCCGATCGCCTGCAATCTCGAGGAGACCCTTACCCGTCATCTCCTCCAGTGCATCGGGGAAGATGCTTTCGACGGACGCACCGAATTTCTCTTCGAATCTCTTCCTGCTGACGCCTGCAGTCTTCCTTAAACCGAGGAACATCTCTTCTTCCATCATTTCTCCTTTGGTCACATCATGGGATTGGATCGTCGGTACCTCACCCAGGCTCACAGGCTCCATGTATTTCTTCAAAGGACCGTGGTTGGAATAGCGCACTCCGTTTATATAACCGTGTGCACCGGCTCCTAAACCAACATATTCTTCATTATCCCAATAAACAAGGTTATGAAGGCTTTCAAAGCCCTCCTTGGCAAAGTTGCTTATCTCGTATTGGTGGATGCCATAGCGTTCCATCGTCTGGATGAGAACATCGTACATGGCGGCCTCCTGCTCCTGTGAAGGCAGTGACAGCTTTCCTTTTCTCATGAGGTTGTAAAACACCGTCTTCGGTTCCACGATCAAGGAGTATGCCGAGTAGTGAGGCAAGTCAAGATCGAGGGCCTTCGTCAGGGTGTCCTTAAAATCTTCTTCCGTCTGCTTCGGCAGGCTGTAGATCAGGTCGATGCTGATATTTTCAAAGCCCACTTTTTCAGCGGCTTTTACGGAAGTGTACACGTCTTCACTCTTATGCGTCCGCCCGATCGACTTCAGCAGGTCATCATTGAACGACTGTACACCGAAGCTCAATCGGTTTACACCATGGTCCTTCAGCACCTTCAGCTTCTCTTCCCCCAGATCTCCGGGGTTCGCTTCGAACGTGAACTCCCCTCCTGAGAACGGGAGATGCTCATTGATTTTTTCGCATAGATATGCAAGCTGGCGTGCATCCAGGGATGTCGGGGTACCCCCGCCGACGAAGATCGTATCGAGCTGTCCTTCCTGCCTGCGCAGTTTCATTTCTTCTCCGAGCCGCATCAAATACTCATCGACCGGCTGGCCTTCAAGGAACACCTTATTAAAATCACAGTAGTGACAGATATGTTCGCAGAAAGGGATGTGGATATAGGCTGATTTGGCCATTGATATCCCTCCTATTTCAACTCATAGAGAAAGGGGGCAAGCGCCGAATCATCCGACGCTTTCCCCCTTCCCCCTGTATGTGTGCGCCCCCATCCGTTGGGGGTCGGTCATTATTTCGAATCTGTGTCGTCCATTTTCAGGACGGCCATGAATGCTTCCTGAGGTACCTCGACGGAACCGACGGACTTCATTCGCTTTTTACCTTCTTTTTGTTTCTCGAGAAGCTTACGCTTACGGGAGATGTCCCCGCCGTAACATTTAGCCAATACGTTCTTCCGGATGGCCTTGATGGTTGAGCGGGCAACGATTTTTTGTCCGATCGCCGCTTGGATCGGCACTTCGAACTGCTGTCTCGGGATGAGCTGCTTGAGCTTTTCCACGATGAGCTTCCCGCGTTCGTAGGCGAAATCCCTGTGGACGATGAAACTGAGGGCATCGACGTTCTCTCCATTCAGGAGGATGTCCATCTTCACAAGCTTCGATTCTTTGTAGCCGATAAGCTCATAATCGAAGGAAGCATACCCTTTCGTATTGGACTTCAATTGATCGAAGAAGTCATAGACGATTTCCGCCAGGGGAATTTCGTAAACGATGTTGACGCGCGTATCATCCATGTACTGCATGTCGATAAAGTTCCCGCGCTTATTCTGACAAAGCTCCATGACCGCTCCTACGTAATCATTCGGCACCATGATGGTTGCCTTTACGTACGGCTCCTGGACATGATCGACCTTCTGAGGGTCCGGCATCATGGAAGGATTATCAACGCTGAGGCTCTCTCCGTCGGTCAGCTCTACGTGATAGATAACGCTCGGTGCCGTCGTGATCAGATCGATCTTGAATTCGCGCTCGATCCGTTCCTGGATGATCTCCATATGAAGGAGTCCAAGGAAACCACAGCGGAAACCGAACCCGAGTGCCTGGGAAGTTTCAGGTTCATATTGAAGGGCTGAATCATTCAGCTCCAGTTTTTCAAGGGCTTCACGAAGATCATTGTATCGATTGGAATCGATCGGGTACAGACCGCAGTAAACCATCGGATTCATGCGGCGGTAACCTGGAAGTGCTTCTTCAGCCGGATTGTTTGCAAGGGTGATGGTGTCCCCTACTCGGGTATCCCCTACATTTTTGATGGAAGCAGTCAGGAAACCAACATCCCCGACGGTAAGCTCCTTGAGGCCAGTCGGCTTCGGTGTGAAAACGCCGACCTCGGTCACTTCAAACTCTTTGCCAGTCGCCATCATAAGGACCTTGTCCCCGACTTTGACGGTCCCTTCCATCACACGGATGTAAGCGACGACGCCCCTGTATGCATCATAGAGGGAGTCAAAGATCAAGGCTTTCAATGGCGCATCGGGATCACCTTGTGGAGCAGGTACTTTCTCCACAATCTGCTCGAGGATATCCTCGATTCCGATTCCCGCCTTGGCAGAAGCGAGGACCGCATCCGATGCATCCAGTCCGATGACATCTTCCACTTCCTGTCTGACCCTTTCAGGATCTGCCGCAGGGAGGTCGATCTTATTGATGACCGGCAGGATTTCAAGATCATTATCCAAAGCCAAGTACACATTGGCAAGGGTCTGCGCTTCGATCCCCTGTGCTGCATCAACCACGAGCACGGCCCCTTCGCACGCCGCAAGGCTTCGGGATACTTCATATGTAAAATCGACGTGTCCCGGAGTATCAATCAAATGGAAAATATACTCCTCGCCGTCTTTCGCTGCATATTTCAACTGAACTGAATTCAGTTTGATTGTAATACCGCGCTCTCTCTCAAGATCCATGGAATCGAGCAGCTGCTCTTTCATTTCACGGGCGGTCAGCGCTTTTGTCTTTTCAAGGATTCGGTCAGCCAAGGTCGATTTCCCATGATCGATATGCGCGATGATGGAAAAGTTCCTGATCCTGGACTGTCTGTTCAATTTTTCTTCACGATTCATTCTATGTTCAACTCCTGTAAATTCCACACATATACACTAGTTTGAATTATAGCAGTACCATCTGCAATATTCAATGTAAACTGAAGCCGCCAGATTATATGAGTGAACTGAGGAAGTCGAGGAGCTTATTGGTGATGCCCTCCACCAGTCCCGCGATGGTCTTACCGATGGACGAAAAGAAATTATAGGCTTTCATTTCCTCCAGCTTTTCCTTCTTTTCTTTTAATGTCTTCCCCTCGACATCTTTTCCCAATACGGTTGCTTCAATATTCCCTTCATCATCCTCCGAAACCTTTACCGGTGCGGAGAAGGCATCCTTATGCTGGGCACCTTTCGTTTCAACGATCCCGTCATTGGCATATTGCATTCCGATCAGCACGCCGAGGAATAACGCAACCGCCAAAACGAGACATTTCAGTGTGAACATCTTCATGAACATCCTTCTCCTTTCATTTTTTCTTACCACCGTTCAGGTAATCTGCGTATGCTCTAGAAAAAGCGCGGGCAGACCGTCCGATCTCTTCGGTCGTATTTTCGACCCCTCCGAACTCCAGAAGAAGGGAGTGACCCGATAAGTCCTGATTGAATACTCCGTTTGTATCCGCACCGCTTTTGAGGATGATCCCACGGGTGATACCGGGGGAGGCAGACTCAAGTTCTGAGACCATTAACTTGGCAAATTCAAGGTTCTTCTTATACCCCGGTTGATCCTGGCCAATGACAAAAGCAATCCTCGCATAGGGTTTATCATGGATGGTGACCGTGGAGACGGAAGGATCTACAGCGTCACGATGGATATCCAGGAGTGTGACCGGCTGTCGATGACTGAGGATCACAGGAATCAGAAGCTCCCTCGACTTTTCATAGGCCCTGCCGTACGGAATATTTTGTTCAAGAAGCCTGTGAATCACATCCGTACGGTCGATTTCCGCTTGGACACCCTCTTTTTCGAGCTCTTTCTTGATCATGACCCCTGCGTCCATGACCGTACTTCCGTCCACATAGGCTTCCTCGGAATGGGTGAAATACAAGAACACTTTTCCTTCAGGCGGATGACTGTAGAAATGTCCGGCCGGGATGAGGGTCAGGGTGAACAAGAGAAGGGCAGGCTTTTTGAAAAGCCCCGTCAGAGAGCGATTCCGATTACTTTCTACCATAATCAGGCACCTTCTTTCATGCCTCTCACTAGTATTTCTATTCATCTGATAGAGATGATAGAACGGCAATTAATAGCATTATCGGGATTTCCCCCCGGATTTAAACCCCCATGCAAAAAACCCCCTCCAGGCAGGGGGCTATCTCGTTTTGAATCCTGTATCGTCCTGGTCGACCGCTTCATGAAGTGCAGCATTCAGCCCGTTGGCGATCAGGTTTGCCATATCTTCGATGAACACATCCACTTCCTTCGGCGTGACCATGAGATTATGGCCGATCGGGGCCAGGACTTCATGGATCAGCTTCCTTTTCTCATCATCACCGAGGTTTCCGACGACTCCCAAAAACGTTTGCCGGTGAGCTTCCTCCGGCAGGTCATCATCGGTAAGCTTGCGTCTTTCACCAAAGCTGAGTCCGGCCGGGGCAAGGGACCGGGACGGCCGGTCTCCTTCCCTCATCTCTTTGCCGAAATGCTTCAATAGAAAATCCACTGTATCGCTGACAATCGTGACGGCGTCGAGTACAGTCGGTACACCGATGGCAAAGACGGGTACACCGAGCGTCTCTTCATCCAACCCTTTTCTTTTGTTCCCCACACCTGAACCCGGGTGTATTCCCGTATCAGAGATCTGAATGGTGGCATTCACACGCTCAATGGACCTTGAGGCAAGGGCATCAATGGCGATGATGAAGTCCGGTTTTGACTTTTCCACTACACCGAAGATAATATCGCTCGTCTCGATTCCTGTAAGCCCCATGACGCCTGGAACGATGGCACTCACGGAGCGATACCCTTCCTCGACAGATTCAGGCTGAAGCCTGAACAGATGCCTGGTCACGATGACATCTTCGCATACCCTTGGTCCAAGAGAATCTGGCGTCACATTCCAGTTCCCCAGTCCTACGATCAGACAGCTGGCGTCTTTCGTGATGTTTTTGTTCTCAATGAATCGTGAAAATTCCCTTGCAAATATTTTCTCGACCCGTTGCTGGAGCTCCGTGTCCTCTTCACGAATACCAAAGGCTTCAATGGTCAGATAGTTCCCGGCCTTTTTTCCGATCTTCTCTTCGCCTTCCTTAGAAACGGACACTAGGGACACTTTTACCTCGTCCTCTTCCTTTTCTTTGATAATGACCCCGGGTATTTCAGATTGATCCTCCCCCTGGTCGGCGAGTGCCATCTCCCTTGCTTCAACGGCGAGATCAGTTCGGACTTCATAAACACTTAAATCGAGGTTTTCTTCCTTTTTCATGCGCGCATACCCCCACGTCTGGATTCTTGCTATTATATTTTCCTTAAGCACCCGGCTTCATTCACCCGTTTAAATTCATCCTGAGTATTGCATTCTGCCGGTGCGTTTGATAAAATATCACTTGTTCTTATTAGTTAGGAATATACACGAGTCAAATAGAATCTCGAACCTTTTGTAGGAGGTGACAGAAATGCCAAACATTAAATCAGCTATTAAACGCGTGAGAACAAACAACGAACGCAACGTTAAAAATGCAGCTGTGAAATCTTCAATGCGTACTGCGATCAAGAAAGCAGAAGCGGCAGCTACTAATAACGAAGATAACGCTCAAGAACTAGTGAAAGTAGCCGTGAGCCAGCTTGACAAAGCAGCTCAAAAAGGTTTGATCCACAAAAACACTGCGGATCGCCAAAAAGCTCGCCTAATGAAAAAAGCGAACTAATGAAAAAACCATTCCGTTTTACGATCGGAATGGTTTTTTTGTGTTTATAGGTGCTTTTTTGAAGATGGGGAGTGAGGTGGAAGGTAGTCCGTTCCTTTTCGCTACAGGCGCTTGCTTTCCGCGGGGAGGAAGTCGAGCCTCCTCGGCTGCGCTTCCGGGGTCTCGAGCTTTCCTCTCTTCCCGTCGGAGTCAAGCCCCTTCCGCTTCAATCCACTCTGTGATTGTTAATGGGGTTTCCCATAATGGATCGTATTAAGTATTCATATTGTGCATGTCATGCTTTTTCCTCTTCATAGGGCATGCAGCTTTAAGAGGAAGAGCTCGATCATGAGTTCTTTTTTGATTTTTCCGGATTTGATTTCGTAATCTCCCTGTGAGAGGAGGTCGATGATGCGGGATAGCTGCGCGTCGTCGAAGTGTTTTGCCTGGCCTGCGGCGAGCTTCACCCTGAATGGGTGGACTTTTAGGTTGGTGGCTATTTTTTGTTGGCCGTAGCCTCTTCTCGAAAGCTCCTTGACTCCATAGATCAAGCGGAACTGACCGGCAAGGATGGCCAGGATCTTTAGGGGCTCTTCGTTCTGCTTCAAGAGGTCATAATAGATCCTGAGTGCCTCATCGGTACGCCTTTGGACGACCTTGTCGACGAGGGCGAAGATATTTTGTTCAAGAGAACGGGCCGTGAGCTTTTCTACGACGGCGGCATCGACGAGGTTCGTATCACTTGCATAGAGGGACAGCTTGTCCAATTCCTGAGTGAGCATCATCAAATTGGTCCCGGCAAGGTTGATGAGGAGTTCCACTGCTTCTTCATCGATCTGGACCCCGTGCGTCGTGGCACGCTCGCGGATCCACGATTTCAGCTCCTGTTCCGACAGTTTTTTTGCCTCGACCACCTCTCCCGCTTTTTTCAAGGCTTTCGTGATCTTTTTGCGCTCATCCAGCTTTTCATAGTGAGCTGTGATGACAAGGATCGTGTATGGGGCTGGTGACTGTATGTAATCTTCCAGGCGCTTTACGTTATGCTCCACTTTCCCCTTTGATTTCTCCGATGTCAGGAAGATGGGGTTCTGAAGGATCACGACTCTCCTCTCTCCCATGAATGGAAAGGTTTCGGCATCTTCAATCGCCACTTCCACCGGTGTTTCTTCCAAATCATAGGTTGAAAAGTTGAAGTCCATTTCTTCTTCCGTGATGGCATGGGATATGATCCTTTGCCGGGTTTCGTTAATAATAAATGATTCATTTCCGTAAACTAAGTAAATCGGGGAGAATCGGGCATTCTCTATTTTCTTCCAGATATCGATAACCAAGACAGCACTCTCCAATATTTCTTTCTATCCCTCTATGGTAGAAAAGCTTTACCCATTTGGCAAGTGGAAAAGGGGACGCCCGCCGTAAAGGACACCCCCTATATCTATATTAACGCGACAGCAAAAGACCTAGGAACCTTGAGCTGCAGCGGTATTTCCCTCTTGTAGATTAGTGTCACCCCACGCCTCGGTCTTATGGGTGACAACTCTTGTCAGTAAAGGAAAATGTAAAGTGAAAGTATAGATTTTTACCGGGTGATGCTCTATACTAAAATAGAAATAGGAGGGGTAAAAGTTGAATCAATTCGAAAAGAACGTACAATCGAAACGTAATGATGCAGTAGATTCAGGCGTCGGCTTTGTTGTCTCTTTTGGCTTCTTCGCTGTCATGTTCGTAATTGCAACCGTTATCAAACTCATCGGTTCATAAAAGAACAGGAAGGAGGCAGACCAAAAAGGGTCACGGTTCTTCAATTCCCGTATATGGTACTCACCGAAGTATCCTACACATGACTTGAAGCTCCATGACGCTTTTACCGGTCTGCCTTTTTTTCATACTCCCATCCTATGGCCGGTGGGCAGAAAACGTTCCGCTTCCCCTCCAAAAACGATAGGTCACCGCCCCATCATCCGCTGTGTTGTAGATTATAATGCCGCCCTTATCCAGGCGAGCCACCACATCGGGGTGCGGATGTCCGAATCGATTATCCTTGCCGGCTGAAATAATGGCCACTTTTGGGTCCACCGTTTCCAAAAATTCAGCCGACGTACTTGATGCACTTCCGTGGTGACCGACCTTCAGGACGTCCGCTTCAACGTTATACCGGCGGATCATCTTCCGTTCCCCGCTTTCTTCCAGATCTCCGGTGAAGAGCCATTTCATCCCGCCGATATGGGCATAAATCACAAGGGAGTCATCATTCCCCTCATATACATCGTCATCGGGTGAAAGGATCGAAAACGAGCTGTCACCCGCCTGCCACGCGTCCCCCATCTTTGCCTCACTGACTTCACTTCCTTTTGCAGCCAACATGACTTCCGCCATCACTTCCTTTTGAGCGCTTCCCGGCGAAATCCACACTTCCTTTACTTTCATCCCTTCGAGTACATCCACCGCCCCGCCTACATGATCAAGGTCGCCGTGGGTAAGAATCAGTTTGTCGATCGACCCGATGCCCTTGCTTTTCAAATAAGGCACTACGATATCCTTCCCCGTCGAGAAGGCCTTCTTCCTCTCCTCCCATTCTTCATGGGGGAAGATCAGATTCCCACCTGTATCGATCAGATATGTTCCTTGGTTAAAGGGAAGATCGATAAGGATTGCATCCCCCTGCCCGACATCAATGAACGAGATTTCACCGTACGGACGAAAGGTATTCCACATGAGATGGAGACTGATAAATAAAACAAGGATCACAGCGGTTTTGATTTGTCTCCCCTTTTCCATGAGCATAAAACCAACCCAGATGATGCCGAAATAACCGGCCGTCACGATTGCGTGGGGCCTGCCAAGAATGAGCGTACTGAACGGGAAGGATGCAAGGAACACAGAGAATCGATCCGTCCATCCAAGCAAGGATTGATAAAGATCCATGGCAAAAGGAAGATGAATGCCCATGATGGTGGCAGCATACAGGATGAAAGCCGCAGGGAGGATGATGAGGGAATAGAGTGGAACGTAAAATAGATTCGTTACAAATCCGATCACGGAAAACTCAAAGAAATGATGGAGGATGAAAGGTAAGGATGCCACCTGGGAAACGTAGGTCACCTTAAAGGCCTGCAGAAGTGTTGAAGAGCTCGAGAGGATCCGATCGGAGGAGAGGACGAGTGAAAAACTGACAAAGAAGGACAGCTGGAATCCGGCATGAAACAAGAGGAAGGGGTCATAAAAGACCATTACGCTAAAGATGATACTGAGACTATCGAGAGTTTTAATCCCAAGGAAGGCTTTTTGCCCTAGGAGGATGACGATGAGCATGGACGAAGCCCTCACGACGGATGGTGCGGCACCCGTTAGGACCATATAACCAAGAAGGAACACGATCACGACCCACCCTGCACGTTCTTTCCGCACTCCCGCACGGAGAAGCAGGAAGAATACACAGGCCGAGATGAGCCCAACATGAAGACCCGAGATCGCAAGTAGATGAACGACTCCAAGGGCCCTGTATGCTTCCAGTGTCTCTTCTGCTATCTCCCCCGTTTCCCCGAATAGCAGGGCCTGGGTGATGCCGACCGCTTCAGGGGGAAAGGACCTCTCGATCATCTTCAATCCCTCAGCCCTGATCTGTACAAGTTGATCGCTCCAACTGTTGGATGGGGCACAGGTGCCAAAAGAGTCGACTTTAAGGGTCCAATAGGTCTTCTGGTGATACAAATACTCCTTATAATCGAATAAACCCGGGTTTCCGCTTCCCCTTGGGGTCTTGAGCTCCCCTGATACTGTACAGGAAGTCCCTGGGGTTATCGATGAGAATCGCTCTTTTTCGGATGGGGTGGAAAGGTAGTAGGTGAGGGCTGTGGCTTCCCCTCCTATGTCAACGGGGGAAGAAAAGCGGTTTCCGTCGATGGATGGGTTGCTCGTGAAGGTGATCCGGAAAGTGGTTTGATCTGGAGAAAGGATGCTGAATCGGCTGTTCTGTTGGTAGAGTCCGTTCAGATATGAGAGGAAGATAAGGAAGCAGCAAAAGAAGATCCGGGGGGATTTCCGCAAGAGTAAGGAGAGAAACAGAAGGGAAAGAACGAAAGCACCCCAAACCCATTGAAGTGCCAGAAGCGTCCCTGCCAACACGGAGATCCCTCCGTACAGAAAGAACTCCCTATCGACTCTATTCATTGAATAGTTTCATATATTCCTGTTCATAGTGGCTGACTTTTTCTTCATCAGCTCCGCATGCTCTGAGGTCTGCAATCATCCCGGTGATCATGTCTGCTTTTTCACGGTGGTGCACATCGATGCTGTTTTCATCGAATTGAACCTTTTCGACCTTGACCCCTGCCTGTTCAAACAGCTGGATTGCATAAGGATGGTTCTTGTAATCTTTCGCATAATAAACCGTTGTGATGCCCGCTTGTATAATGGCTTTGCAGCATTGCAGGCAAGGAAAATGTGTCACATATATATCGGACTGTCCTGAACCGACGCCAAATTTCGCACATTGGAGAAGGGCATTCATCTCTGCGTGGATCGTGCGCACACAATGGTTATCGATCACATAGCAGCCTTCGTCGATACAATGATCCCCTCCTGCGATGGAGCCGTTATATCCTCCTGCAATGATCCTTTTATCCCTTACAATGGTTGCACCGACGGCAAGCCTTGTACAGGTGCTCCTAAGTGCCAGCAAATGGCTTTGCGCCATGAAATATTGATGCCACGCAATTCGTTCCATTGTTACTCCCCTTTTCTACTAAGATTCGTCTATCGCCGGCTCAACCGACCTTGTACTAGTGTAGTCATAGATGCGTCCAACGTCAATTCATTGAACGGTAATCAATTCTTTCAGTCGTTCAAACGTCTTCTCTCCGATGCCTGATATGTTCTTGATATCTTCCACAGACCTATAGGGGCCATTCTCTTCGCGGTATTGAATGAAAGCGGCCGCCTTTGAAGGACCGATACCAGGGAGTGTCTGGATCTCTTCTGAGGTGGCTTGATTGATGTTCACAAGTTCGCCTTCTCCACCGTTCGTGCCAGAAGGAGAGCCCGGCGGAAGGGGAGTCTCCACTTCTCCTTTCTTCGGTACATAGACCATCATTTCGTCGCTCACCTTCAAAGCTAAGTTGATGGCATTGCGGTCAGCGTCTTTCGTGAATCCACCTGCCATCTCCACGGCACCATCGACTCTTTCATGGGGAGACATCTCATAGAGACCAGGGCGCTCTACCTGCCCTTTGATGTCAACGAAGATCTTGTCATCGGTCGTGACCGTATCAGCGGGTTGAGGAGCTTCGATTGCAGATTCTTTTGCTTCGATGGCCATGGGAGTTCCCTGTTGGGGTGGTGAAGGTTTGAAGAGAAGGAAGAGGAACAGGGCCGCAGCGCCTGCCAGGATGAAAAGGAGAGTCCGGTATTTCTCAAATAAGTGTACCAAGAGATCACCTCTAATGGGGAATATTGATCGTGGTCTTACTAGAGGAGGAGGAAGAATTGCCGTGGTATATGTTCCATTCGACACCATGTGAGAAAATCCTGCTTTTTTCTTAAAATAAAAAACCTGATGATGCGATGATCATCAGGCTTCCGTATTCTTCACGCATGTAAAGAAAATGCGTTCACTGTCTTCTGTTGGAGAACCATCCCTGTAATCGGCCGTGATTTCCTTCACGATGAATCCTGCTTCCTTGAGCCACGCGCAATAGCGCTCGACAGGATACGTCCTTTGTTTGTGAAGCTCTTCCACCCTCTCATAGAGACCGGTCGCTTCCTGACGCACAAAGAAGGTCAGTTCATGCTCGACGCTATGGGGATATTCACCTTTGAAGCTTTCCCAGATATATGAAACCTCTTCATCGGTCAAGGTGAAGCTTGATTCCATGAAGATCTCATCCATCTTGAAGAGGGAGTGGACATCAAACAAGAAGACACCATCCTGCTCTAGATGAGCATGGACGCTCTTGAACGTATCCTTCACGTTCTCCTCGGTTTCCAGGTAGTTCAAGGAGTCACAAAAGATGGTCACGACATCATAGGACCCGAGCCCATCAAGGGCGGCCATATCCTGATTGAAGAGCGGAAGGGCGACGCCCCTGCGTTCCGCCTTCTCCCTGGCGACCATGAGCATGTCTGAGGATAAATCCACACCGGTGACGTCATAACCGGATTCTATGAGTTTCAATGAAATCTCGCCCGTCCCACAGGCGATGTCAAGGACCCTGTTGCCGCCATTTCCATACCTTTCACCATGTGTCCGTAGGAAATCAACCCATCCATCATACGGAACATCTTCCATGAGGTGATCATATATGTAGGCAAATCCTTCATAGCTCATGGGTCAGCTTTGTTCTACTTCTACCAATGAAGCATCTCCCCACAGGCGCTCAAGGTTGTAGTAGCCCCTCTCATCTTTGTGGAACACGTGGGCAACGACATCCCCAAGGTCGACAAGGATCCAGCGGGCCTGGTCGAACCCTTCCAGACGGCGTACTGTGTGGCCGTTTTCTTCAGCTGTATCCTTCAGTTCCCGGGCAATGGCCTGTACCTGTTTATCAGAGTTCCCGTGGCAGATAAGGAAGTAATCCGCAATGAGGGAAACACCCTTCATATCAAGGACCACGATGTCTTCTGCACGTTTATCATCTGCGGCTTTGTAAGCCAATTCTACTAATGTCTGTTCCATATTAACTCCTCCTATCGAAGATCAATCCGTTATAAAATCTGAATGTATCCGGATGGATCGCCTGGTTCTTCTTCATTAAAAATGTCATGGTATTACGCAGCGAAGCAATCAATGCTTCGTCAAGGGAGGTTTCTGCCATCTCCCTTACTTCCTCTACACCAGGGAACTGCCGGTTCGGCTCAATGTAATCGGCAAGGTAAACGACCTTATCAAGGACGGTCATTTTCCTCTTACCGGATGTATGATTCCGTATCGCTTCCAGCACTTCCTCATCATCGATGCCTACTTCTTTTTCAACAAGATAGGCGCCGACGGGTGCATGCCACAGTTCCGCGTTATACTCCAGGAGCTCATCACCGAGGTGATGTGAGAGGATGATTTCCTTCATCTCGTCTTTATCCCTGAACTTGGCATAGTCGTGGAAGATGGCCGCAATCTCTGCCTTTTTTAAATCGGCCCCGTATTTTGCTGCAAGGTGGATGGCGGTTTCCATCACACCACATGTGTGAATGTAACGATGTTCCGTTAAATGCTCTTTTACGATCAAAAGGGCTTCTTCCCTATTCATACAGTTTCTCCCCCTTTATCAATCGATAGACGTCATCGGGAACAAGATAGCGGAATGACCGCTTCTCTTTCGCAAGGTTCCTGATCCTTGATGAAGAAATGTCGATGGCGGGAATCTCCAAAGAAGTAATCTCATAGGAACTGTCATTGGAATACAGCGGACGGTTGACACCGATGAACGTGATGGTTGACAACAGTTCATCAATCTCCTTCCACTTTGGAAGGTATTCGACCATATCCCCACCGATGATGAATGAAAAGTCATGATGAGGATGCTTTCCCCTCAGAAGCCGCATTGTTTCATAGGTGTAGGAAGGACCTTCCCTCTCCAGTTCGATCGTCTCGACCCTGAAATGGCGATGTCCCCTGATGGCTTCTTTGATCATGGCGACGCGCTGGGGAGCCGTCACATTGCTTTCCATCACCTTATGGGGCGGGACCGCGTTCGGCATGAACCAGATTTCGTCCAGACCAGCTTGGTCCCTTACCTGTTCGGCCACTATGAGATGACCTATATGGGGCGGGTTGAATGTACCGCCCAGAATCCCGATCTTCATGTTCATCACGACCTTATCTTGGAAGGATTAACGTCTTGTTTTCTTTTGACTCTTTATACAGGACGACCGTATGACCGATAAGCTGCACAAGCTCTGCCCTGGCTCCTTTGGAAAGGGCCTCGGCAACTTCATGCTTGTCCATTTCACAGTTCTGTAGGATGCTGACTTTCAGCAGTTCCCTCGCTTCAAGTGCTTCACCGATTTGGTTGATCATATTTTCATTCACTCCGCCCTTGCCGACCTGGAAGATCGGGTTCAAATGATGGGCTTGTGACCGTAGATATCTTTTCTGTTTACCTGTTAACATGTTGACCTCCTAGTTGCTTTAAAACGATTTTTTTCATAGTTTCTGTGTCAGGGGTGATCCCCGTCCACTTCTCAAACGCCAGTGCTCCCTGGTGAACAAACATTTCGAGTCCATTCTGCGTTTGAGCCCCAAGCTCCCGAGCCCGTTTCATGATGGCCGTTTCAAGGGGGTTATAGATGATGTCACTGAATAGGCTGCCTTCCTTCACCGAATCGAAGGCGAGCGGTGAGTGGCCGACGTCCGGGCTCATCCCGATCGAAGTCGTCTGGATGATGATGTCATACCTGCTGACCGCTGCTCCCGCTTCATCCATGGGGATGAATGAAGAAGAGATGGCGAACGGACAGGCTGCAATCATGTCGGCTGCCCTTGTTTCGGTGCGATTGGCGATGTCGATATGCGTCACGCCAATAGAGGCGAGGCTGTAGAAGATGGCCTTGGCGGCACCTCCTGCTCCGAGCATCAAGACGGACTTGTCTGTCACATCGCCGACCAGTGCCTTCTGCAATCCTTCGACATATCCCGGTCCATCCGTATTATACCCTGTCAGCACCCCGTTATCGTTCACGATCGTGTTGACCGCACCGATGGATTCCGCAAGGGGATCGATGCGATCAAGGAGCTCCATCACGGCGACTTTATGGGGCACGGTGATATTCACACCGCGGATACCGAGCGCCCTTATGCCTCCGATGGCCTGCGGAAGGGCATCTGGGGTGACGTGGAATTTCATATACGTGCCTTCGAGCCCGGAATCCTCAAGTGCTGCTTGATGCATGACCGGGGACATGGAATGGGCGATGGGGTCACCGATGACCCCGTATAAGTGATTCATGATAATCCCCCTAGATCAATGATTTTCTCAGGAAGACGCTGACCCCTTTCGGTACATGGGCAGCGATGTAAGCTCCCGGTTCGTTCACCGTGATCCAACCAAGTCCGGAAAACACGATATCGGTCTTCCCTTCCTTGATCTTGAATTCATGCTTCACAAGCTCTGGGAACGTATCCATATCCTCGATGCGGGGCGGCTGAAGCAGCTCACTTGCATGATTTTTATAGAGCTCGTCTGCTTTTTCCACCTTCGTCCGGTGGATATTCAGCTCATTGGAGAAATAGCAGGTGAATGCCTGACGGTCTCCCTTCAGGAAATCGAAACGGGAAAGCCCGCCAAAGAATAGCGTTTGCTCCGGATTCAACTGGAACGTCCTCGGCTTGATTTCCTTCTTCGGTGTGATGATCTTCAAATCACCCTTGTTCACATAGTGGGCCATCTGGTGATGATTGATGATTCCCGGTGTATCGATCAGGTACTCATCATCCCCGAGTGGAATTTGGATCATATCCAGGGTCGTTCCCGGGAAATGCGATGTAGTGATGACGTCCTGTTCCCCTGAAACCTGCTTGATGATGCGGTTGATGAACGTGGACTTCCCTACGTTGGTACATCCGACCACATACACATCACGGCCTTCACGGTACTCTTCGATGGCCTGGATCGTTTCTTCGATTCCCTGGCCGCGTGAAGCACTTACCAATTTGACATCGACGGGCTTCAGACCGAGCTGTTTCGCTTCATGCTTCATCCACTGAGTCAGCTTTGAATGCTTGACCGATTTGGGAAGAAGATCGGCTTTATTCCCCACAAGGAGGATCGGATTCGAACCGACGAAGCGGTGAAGCCCCGGAAGCCAGCTGCCGTTGAAATCAAAAATATCAACGACTTTGACGATCAACCCTTCTGAATCCCCTATTTCATTGAGGATTTTCAGGAAGTCGTCATCCGTAAGGGGAACGTCCTGCACCTCATTATAATGCTTCAGCTTGAAACAGCGCTGACAGATGACTTCATCCTTCTTAAAGGAAGATGGGGGTGCATACCCCAACCCTTCCTTGTCTTCCGTCTGAATCTCGACTCCGCAGCCTATACATACAACTTGACTCACTTTTTATCCTCCCAACCGATCATGCCTTTTCGTTTGAAGAAGTTCATGATCCTTCTCTCGACTTTGCGATTAAATTTCGTCATAAATCCGTCCGACTGAGCCACTGGAACGACCAGGATGGTATGAAAGCCGCTCCGGTTTCCCCCCAGCACGTCAGTGAGCAGCTGATCGCCGATCACGACCGTCTCCTCTTTCTTGACATCCATCTGCCTGATCGCCCGTTTGAATGCTCGTCCCATGGGCTTGCGTGCCTGGAATATGAACGGGACACCCAGGGGATCGGCAAAAGACCCGACGCGCATCCTGTTATTATTAGAAACAATTGTCACAAGAATTCCATGTTCCTGCATCTCCTTGAACCATTGGATCAGCTTCGGGGTCGCATTTGGGCGATCCCACTCGACCAGCGTATTGTCAAGGTCCGTGATGATTGCCTTGATTCCTTTTTCTTTCAGATCCTCCGGTCGGATCGCAAATATATCCTGTACCTGTTCATCAGGCAAAAATTGTTTTAACAAAGCAAACACCTCATATTTATAGTCATTTGACATCTCGGTCTTCCGCACGCTTACTGTATAACAGATTAATGATAACCAATTTCCCCATGACTTTCAAAGTAAACCCGCATGTATTCGATGGAAAGGGAAAATATGTGAGGAAAATCAAATATTTTTCGACAAAATTCAACTTTGCTCTCGACTGTGGATAACGTTATACACATTATTCACTTACGAATCACCCAATATTTTACCAGTTGTATACAGGTTAACCACAAGATATCCACGGAGACATGTGGATAAAGGAACAGTTGTTCTGTCTATTTAAATTTGGTAAAGTTTAGTTACAGCAAGAGCACGGTAGTAAAAGTATGGGAGGTGGAGTCATGAGGAAATTATCCGATGAATTGTTGATCGATTCCTATTATAAGGCCAGAGAATTAAATCTCAGCAAAGAATTCATTCGCCTCATCGAAATGGAAATTCACCGACGTTCCCTTACGAATAAAATCAAGGCTTCATCTTAATACGGATAAACGGGACGGATGCTCATCCGTCCCGTTTATTTTGACATGAAGCTTCCCAGCTTCTCCCCGACCTGTACTTCGCGAGGGGCGGTATCCCCGGCGAAAGAGAATCGTCCTTTTTCAAACAGAAGGATCACGGTGGACCCGAAGCTGAAGTAGGCGACTTCCTCGCCCTGTATCCATTCGTTCCGATCCACAACGTAATCGACACTGTTAACGAACATGGCCCCAACTTTGACGACTGCCATCCTTCCTCCGGGATGACGCAGCTCCGTGATGGACCGATAATTCTTTGATAAGGTTTCCTTTCCATACCGGAGACCGAGTTCGTTGACGGGATAGGAGTGCTTTCCAAGCTCCCACCTGCCGATGACCTCTCCGTTTGCCGGACTGTGGATGCGATGGTAATTCGCAGGGCTCAGATAAAATACGGCGAAGGATCCCCCCATGTACGGTGCTGCTTTCTCGTCAGAACCCAACATATCCAGGATGGAGTATAGCTTGCCTTTCACCGTTACTTCGAGCTGATCCGTGATCACACCCGTTTCTGCCATGACACCGTCCACGGGACTGACAACAGCGGCCTCCCCTGCCTGGATCGTCCGTGCGCCCGGTTTCAGCCTGCGGATGAAGAATTCATGAAGACTCGGATAGAGTTCGATGGACTTCTCCATTTCTTCCGTATTGATCCCGTAGGTTTTGGCAAACGAAGGAATCAGCTTCCTGCTTGCTTTTGATTGGACAAACCGACGGAGCAAAAAAGAGGACCACTTTTTATTCGTCAGTTCGATGCACAACCGGTAAAGAGATTGCTTCAACAACTTCCAACTCCTTTATCGTCAACAGGGATGGGCACAGCCCAAAAGTCCCAGACATTTGAAAAAAAGTACGTTTTTTGAAAAACCCTTAACGTTCACAGTTTAATAAGTATATAATAAAACAATGTCATATACTATATCTTATATTATCTTTTTCTTTGAATAAGGAGTGAGGTTCATTGTTTCTCTCCGAAGCACTTGATCAAACCGTAAAAAAACTGAAAGCCCATGCAGCCAATTTCGTGACGCTGCTCAACCTGTCCCTTGGCGGATTCGCCATCGTCTCCGTCCTGCATAATCAGCCTCATCAGGCCTTATTATTCATTTTCATCGCTGCTCTCACCGACCGTTTCGACGGGATGGTGGCCAGGAAGCTGAACGTAGAGTCCGATCTTGGTAAGCAGCTCGATTCCATGAGCGACATCGTTTCATTCGGGATGGCACCGGCTGTACTCATGTATTATGCCGCGCTCCAGTCTTTGGGAGTGGTAGGAGCATTCTTCATGATTTTCTATATCGGCTGCGGCGCCTATCGACTTGCCCGCTTCAACATCACCGATAATGCCGGTTACTTTATAGGGCTTCCCATCACGGCAGCTGGCTGCCTTGTGACCCTTTCCTATCTTGCCATTCCCCATGTACCGGTTGGGATCATCCTGACGACCATGATTCTTATGTCCCTTTTGATGGTCAGCCCGTTCACCATCAAAAAAGTATGAAAACCATTATATAAAAAAAGGATCCCCGGTTCGCGTAAGAACCGGGGATCCTTTTTTTATACGTATCATACCGGGGTGCATCCCCGCCTAAGGAGCACCGCGGCAACCCCTATTGATCAGCAGCAGCAGGTCGTATAGTACCACCAACCTCCGAAAAGGAAAAGCAAGATCAACAGGATGACACCGAGGGCGAACAGATAGCCGCCTCCACCGTAGTAACCTGGATAGCCCGGTCCATAGCATGGATATCCGTACATGGGTTTCCCCCCTCCCGTTCTTCCTGTAGGTAGTATATGTAGG
This sequence comes from Rossellomorea marisflavi, assembly GCF_001274775.1. Taxonomy (GTDB): domain Bacteria; phylum Bacillota; class Bacilli; order Bacillales; family Bacillaceae_B; genus Rossellomorea; species Rossellomorea marisflavi. Next base: position 362,522 of record NZ_LGUE01000001.1, on the reverse strand, counting down.
GTGGGACGCACGGGTATAGGCGTTTGAAGGAATTTCCCCATACGGTCCAGACACCTTTTCTTAACAAAAACATCACCCATTGGCTGGTGAACATATCGAATCCACTGGAACCCGATGAATGGTCAGGAGAACAGTATTTCTTACTGGACCCGCTCTCCACGATAATTAAGGTAGAGCGATAACCCTCCTCGCTCTACCCATCCATTATATAAATTCACTCAACAATAACCAGTAACAAGGATTCAGCGGAAGATTAGGCGGGACGGGAATAACGGCTGCATGATAACCGACGACAACACTGGTTGGGTCGGTCGTTGCAGAAGCCCACCCAACAGCGAACGTTGGATTGGTAATGCTATTACCCATCGCAAAAATATCCGTACTTCCCAGATAATTCAGATCGATACCGACAATCCCTTTCCCTGCAGTATTTTGAACGGTATTGCCATAGACGGCGATGAATTTAAAGATATTCAGGTTAGGACCATTCAATAAGACAGGGACATTCCCTTCGCTAAAGGTTCTATTATTTATGATGTACAGACCGAAATTATTTCCTATCGTTTCTTCCATGTTGAGAAGATGCCTTAATTGAAAAGCGACCACTTGTTCATTATTCCTTACCACTAAATCCCCTTTCAGTGTACCCGAACTGACTGCTACATTTGTGATAATTATAAAGCTGCAATTGGAATTTCCCGAACCGGATACAAACGTGTTGGTGTCAATGATACTCTGTCCAGAAGTAGACGCAATACTGATATACCGATAATTATTGTTAAGGGCAGCAGCCGGGGCATATGTGAAATCGCAATTTGTAATCTGAAATTCGGTAGCAATCAAGGTAATTCCGAATTCACATACGGAGATTTCACAATTATCGACATAAATTCCTGTAGCGAAGTTCCCCACCCGTATAATGGTTTCTGTAGACGCAATGGATGGGAAGTTTTGAACAAGGGTCATTTCCCGGAATATCACATTCGAAACCGTAACATTAAACATGGTGGTTACAGCATTACTCGTCGTAATGACGGTCGTTAATCCTTTTCCCTGTCCCTCAATGGTGACCGACTTGTTAACAGGCAGGCTTGCAGTGATAATGAAAGTTTCTGCGTCAAGTAATAATCGATCCCCATTGACCGCCGCAGTTAAAGCCGCTTGAATCGTAGTATACAGACGGGTTGACCCTACATTGAGGGTGTTCCCTGTAAAAGAAGGGACCGTCCTGTTTGCTGGTGGAACAGGCTCCTGCTCTTTATAGTACAGATTCCCTGTAGATAGATCGATATATAGGTCACCATTATTACCAATCGCACAGCTTGGTGCGCCCACACCTGTCAATACAGGAGTGCCGGACGGACCTTGTGTTCCTTGTGGCCCCTGCGTTCCCTGTGGTCCAGTCAATCCTTGAGGCCCCTGTGCCCCCGTCAACCCTTGTGGTCCCTGTGACCCCGTCAATCCTTGGGGCCCCTGTGCCCCCGTCAACCCTTGTGGTCCCTGTGACCCCGTCAACCCTTGGGGCCCCTGTGATCCCGACAACCCTTGTGGTCCCTGTGTCCCTGCCGGCCCTTGTGGACCCTCCGATCCTTGCGGCCCCTGTGGCCCCTGTGGCCCCTGTGGCCCCTGTGGTCCCGGTGGTCCCGGTGGTCCCGGTGGTCCCTGAGGAGGAGGGTAAAAGTCACATCCGTTTGGAGGAAGTACTTTGCTCAAATCACACTGGTTTCGTTTGTTATTAAACACTCCATCACCTCTAAATACGATCTTTATGGTCATTGTATGTTTAGAACAATGGAATGTATGGACTAATAGACCAAGAGTTGACCGGGAAAGTACTCCCCCTTTCCCTATAGACGTGGCGACAGATTTGGAGATAATACATTTGGAATATAACAGGTAGATCGTAAACCCATATCCCACTGAATGAACTTCTTTATTATTAGTAGTAAAATAGTTTTTATTGAGTTCCCTGTATACTGATAGTAGAAGAGTGAAATATAATGAAGAAGATAGTAAGTTGCGCCTTAGGTTCATTAATCGTTGCAGGGAGCCCGTTATTTATTTCCTGCAGATCATGATGTTTTGTATTCGTTCCTTCTGGCAAGAGCCACCTCTTTCATTATCAACTTCATGATCATGCTGTATCTTTCACTATTGTCTTTTTACAAATCTCCTTGTTTATAACGATTCCCTATAACTTTTCCTTCACAGGACTAATCGGCATAAACCTTTCGGGTAAACCAAATGTGGTCGATGCGATTGATATCCTCTCCCCATTCATTGCCCCTCTATTCGAGATTACTTGTGTTTTTAATACTGCATATCAGCCTATTCAAAAGAGCGTCTCTACCTGGCTTTCACACAATTCCCTCCCCCTTACTTCCAGAGGACATGCAAGAGACCCCAATCGCTAACATAGGTATGGGTTATAGGCAAAAGTCCTTTTGGAGGTGGAACCATGTCTGGAGTTCTGACAGCGCTCGGCTATTTCGTGAAAGAATTGTTCTTCCTTGTTTCCTATGTAAAGAATAACGCCTTTCCACAACCGCTATCGGCAGCAGAGGAACGGAAATACTTACGGCTCATGGCAGAAGGGGATGAGCACGCGAGGAATATGCTGATCGAGCATAATCTTAGGCTCGTGGCACATATCGTGAAGAAATTCGAAAACACCGGAGAAGACCCCGAAGACCTCATCTCCATCGGCACGATCGGGCTGATCAAGGCGATCGAGAGCTATTCCGAGGGTAAGGGAACGAAGCTTGCCACCTATGCTGCCCGTTGCATCGAGAATGAGATCCTCATGCATCTCAGGGCCCTCAAAAAGACGAAAAAGGATATCTCCCTTCACGATCCGATCGGCCAGGATAAAGAAGGGAATGAGATCAGCCTCATCGATATCCTCAAATCGGAAGCCGATGATGTGATCGATACGATCCAGCTCAGCATGGAACTGGAGAAGGTCCGGAAATACATCTGTGTCCTAGATGACCGGGAGAAAGAGGTCATCGTCGGCCGTTTCGGACTCGACTTGAAAGAAGAGAAGACCCAGCGGGAGATCGCGAAGGAATTGAACATCTCGAGGAGCTATGTGTCCCGGATCGAAAAGCGGGCCTTGATGAAGATGTTCCATGAATTTTACCGTGAGGAGAAAGAGAAACGCGGAAAATGATCATTCTATAAGAAAAAGCCCGCCGGGATCGTCTATATGACGGTCTTGGCGGGCTTTTCTTTAGTGTTGATTCAGAACTGGATTTTCGATCCCTTCTCCAACCGCTGGATCTGCTCTTCCCCCGTTGCGGCGAGCTCCTTGAACTGGGAGATTGTTTCCCGCATCTGCGGAAGGGCCTCCCGTTTGTAGGTGGAGATCGAGTCCATTGCTTCGATGACATCGCTGAAGGCGGTCTTGAGGGTGTCGACGGAGATATTCGCTTCCATCGCCTGCTTCTGGATGGCGGTCCCTTGATCTTTCAGCATTTTCGAAGTCCCGGCGATGATCGTATTCGTCGTCGCATTCAAGGCCTCGATCTTTTTGAGGACGATCTTTTGATTGTACAGGGCACTTGCGACGGTCACGCCGATCCTGAGGGCGGAGATGGTGACCGTTTTCGCCCTGTCGACGCCGCGGATGAGCTCCCGGTTGTTTCTCACGACCATTTCATAAGCGATGATGCCCTGCTGATTGACGACGAGCATCGTATTGAGGTCCATGACCCGCTGACGTAAGGGGAACAGGATTTCTTCTTCGATGAACCGGACCCGATCGGGATCTCCCCCCTTTTCCCGTGCCACTTCCACCTGTGCGGCGATGGAGGCATCCATGAGGGAGCCGAGTTCGATTTCCTTCTGAAGCACCTTGGTCAGCTCCCTGAGGGTGTGCTGCTCGATTTCAAGGGTCGTATTGTCATTTTTCAGGACATTCCTGCCCTTCTCCAGTGACTCGACGATATCGGATATGACGGTGTCGGCTTTTTGATACTTGGCGAAGTAGGCCCGCATGGGATTGAACAGCTTCCCGAGGAGCCCCGTCTTGGCAAAATCGATCATGCTCGGGTCGAGGTCCTTGATTTCGATTTGAAGGTCGCTCAGCCCTTTGGCCACCTGTCCGCCTTCATCACCCGTCTTCGATAGATTGCCCACTGATACCTGCAGGAGGGCATTTTTGCTCGAAGACGATCGCAGGGTGTCCATCCCGAAGGAATCGATGGAAGCAAGGATTTCCTTTTTCTTCTCAAGGGAATCGAGATCAAGGTTCAGGACCGCCTGGACGTTCGCTTCCGCCGCTTCTTGAAGCTTCCTTACCTCCTCAGGTACGGGTTTGACCTCTTGTTCGATCACCTTTTTCACTTCTTCTTGTGTGGTCACACTCATGGAAAAGCTCATACAATCCCTCCTATAATTGGACGTTGAACAGATTTCGGATCTTATAGACGACGTCGTCGGTATCTGCATTGATGCTGGCGGCCTCATTGATGGATGAAATGGTTTCGAGCGCCTTGAGGTCCGCGTTATACCCGATTGTATACACCGGGATTTTGTACGCTTCGATCAGGGGCCGGACGGCTTTCAATGAATTCCCCTGATTCGTATCCCCGTCGCTCAACACGAAGATGAGGGGCCGTGTATCCGGATTTTTCCCGAGCTCATCCTGAAGCATCTTCATGGCCACCACGATTCCGTCATAGGTGGCCGTCCCGCCATTGGCCTGCAGGCTTTCCACCGCCCCGACGAATTCGGATTGCTGATTCACATCGAATTTTTTGATCGGCATATTGATGGACACATCATCCGAATAACTGACCAGACCGATCGAATTGTCTTTCCCGAGATACTTTTGTCCTTTGAGGAGGGACTCTTTCAGCTTATTAAGCGATTCCCCGTCCATGCTTCCCGATACGTCCGCTACGAAAACGGCGGCAATCGACTGGGTGCCATTCTTTTTTTCCTTCCAGATCTTCTGGGCGGAGGTGATGGTGCTTCCGTCAAGGGGCTTCATTTCTGACTGATACTCTTCCAAACCGTTGAAGCCGTCTTTTTTGGCAAGCTCCTTGTAACGGTCCTGCTTGGCGAATTGAGCGAACTCCTCAAGCACCTTGACCTTTTCTGCAGGGAGCTCCCCAAGTGCGTACAGTGGGTTATCATGGCGGACACCGAACGGTACGAATTCGTAGGAATCCTTGAGATCGGAGGCGTTCGTATAGGTCTGATATTCAAGTACGAATCCATCCAGCATCCCTGACTTGGCGGCCTCCCTCATCTGCAGGGTCGTAGAGGCTGTGAACGGGACATTTGCCTGGAATGATTCAAATCCCTTCACGGCATCGTCACTCAGGACGTTTTTGTTGTCAAAGGCATTGAGGCCGGTGATGAGGAAGTTCAATCCCGTGGAGCTTGCGAAAGGATCGGTATACCCCATGGCGAATTCATCCTCGGTCATGGCTTCCAATATGGTCTTCGCATTCACGGCCCCATACTTCTCGATGAGCTGATCATGTTTTTTCTTTGAGATCACGATGCCTGGCACATTCCCGACAAGGCGCTTTTCGATCAGGTTGGACTCCACTCCGGCGGCTTTGACCATTTCCCCCCACAATTCATTGGAAGGAGCGAAGGCGTCAGGAATGCTTTTCCCTGATGTGATGTACTCTGTCGCCGTCCCGGATGCGATACTGCGGATGGTCACCTGGCCCGATGCGCCCGAGGCATTGAAGTCTTCCGCTACTTTATTCAGCCATCCTTCCTTCCCCTTCCCGGATTTTTCTGTAGAGGAAAAGATTTCGACCGTCGTATTCCCCGTCCCCTCTACGGTAAGTGGGAATTTCGAGATATCCGGAAGCTCGGAAGCTGCATCCGCCGGGTCGAGATCGATCTGGCCCTTGATCGGTTTTTCTTTCGTCACGTCAATCTTACTGTAAAGTTCATCCAGCTGTTTATCTGCATTTTCTGCCGTAATCTGCTTATCGGTTTTCCCGAGGTTGGAGGTGAGTTTGATCCCGAAGAAGACACCACCGAAGACCAACAGGACGATTAGACCGGAAACGAGCAGGAATTTTCCTTTTTTCATCATGCGTTTCCCCTTTTCTTTATGTTTTATAGAGCTTTGTCTGATTGATGAGGGAATGGATTTCCTTCATGCAGGCCATGTTGTCGATATCTTCGATGGTGACAGTATTGAGACGGGTGATTTCAAGCAGCAGCTTATCGAGATCGAGGATGATTTCTTCATTGATCTCGATTGCCTGTTTGATGAAGAACAGATACTCCCTGTACAGGGATGTCTTCTCGGCTAGGAGGGTTTGACTGAGGCGCGGATCCTTGGACCGGACGGATTTGTATTCCCGCTCATCGAAGGCACCCGCTTTGTTCAAGAGATTCCTTACGTTCTGGAAAAAGAGCTGTTCCACCTCAAGGACCGTGTGGCTGAATTTACGGTGGCTCATTTCACCTTGCTGGAACCGGTCATTGATCGCCTGCTGGAGGGAGGCTTTTTTCTGTTCCAGGCGATCCACCTGCTCGATGGCATAGTGAAGATCTTCACGAAGCGACTTTTTCCCGAAGAATCTGGAGAGGGCTTCCTTGTAGTCTTCATCTGAGGCAAGAGAGAGGATCTGGAGCGGTTCTTCTTCCTTGAAACGAAGCGCATACACTCCGTAAAGGACACCTATGGCGCTTGCCGTGAGGATCGATGCACCGAGCGCCGCTTCAAGGGCACCCCCCGTCAGGGCCAAGCCGATAAAGCCGGGGGAAAATATCACGATGTTTGCAATCGTCACTCCAAGAATGAGGGCGCCGAGCTGAATCATTTTCTTCATCTTTCTCCCCTCCTTCGGTTAACTTTTCGGAAAAATGAAAAAATAGTCCCTACTTACTATACTACTATTGGAAAATCCTTTCAATCACTTCATGCAAAGTCCCTTTACGAGATGACAACAGATAGGACTTCTCAGGAAGGGTCTCCCTTCTCTGTCATACGTATGGAGGAGGCTTATGGTTTCAAAATCATGAGCAGGATGATCGCGGTGTTGATGGCCTGTGTGAACCACACTTTCGGAATGAATAGGGCCATGCGCTTCCGGTATTCTTCCATAAAATATGGACCACTTTCCTGATTGAGCATTTCCCACAATGATAGGGCAGCCTTTCTTGACAGGACAGCAGACGAGAAGCAAATGATGAAGAAAAGGAGCAGGGAAGCGATGATCCAAGGCTCGAAAGGATAGCCGAGGATCACCATGCCCATACCGCTACCCAACAGGATGAAATCACTGCATTTCGCTAGTGTCCCCATTCCCCCAATGAGCCCGAGGACCGTCCTTGCTCCCTCTTCTGAACGGGGGAATTGTAGCAGAAAGGGGAATAAGAACGTCTGTCCGAAACCGATGAGAGCCGTTGATACATGGATGATCACAACGATTGAATACATACGTGCCCCCTTCCCACTTATGAATATAGACCTACTATATGCGGAGCTCCCTGTCCTTTTCACCACATAAAAAAGGCGGCCCTTTCCCAAGGGGACCGCCTGCCATGTTTCATTATTAATTTGTGGTATCTGCCACTTTTCCCCCATAAAAAAAGAGGGCATCTGCCCCCTTACTCTGCACCGACTTCTGCCGTGATGATCAACCCGATCGCCACGGTCACCACCAGACCCATGATCATGGAAAACATGACGCAAAACTCCTTCCATTGCTACGTCCTTACGGTCAGTATATCACCGCAATTGCCTCATAAACCCTTCCATTCATGAACACCCTGTTGCGATTCTTTGACAGATATGTGTCCTCTCCACCAGTCATAATCAATAGCTCCTGACAATATAGTGAGAGTGAAGAGAGGTGACGGTATGTTCAAGAAGCGACGACCGAAACGATCTCCCCTGCCTGCACGGCATGTCTTCATCATATCGTTCATCGTGTTCGTGCTGATGACGGTACAGAGCCTGTACATGATCAATAGGGGCATCGAGCCCGCACTCATGGAAATCGCTGAAACAACGACCCGGCAGTTCGCGGCCCAGGCCATCAACGATTCCATTTCCAAAAACATCTCTGAAGAGGTGGATATCAATCAGTTGATCGTCAAACATGAAACCGGCGGAGAGCCCAGCTATAGCTTCGATCCGGGTATATACAACAAGCTGATCGCAGAATCGACCGAAAGGGTCCAGCAGTACCTTGATTATGTGGAGAAAGGCGACCTGGAAAAGCTCGAGGCCTTTACCTCAGAGACGGAAATCGATTTTGAGAAAAGCAAAGATGCAAAAGGCATTGTGTATTATGTGCCCCTCGGTCTTGCAGCGAATAATACCCTCCTGGCCAATATGGGTCCGCAGATCCCCATCCAGTTCATGATCATCGGGGACGTGCAATCCAATGTAGAAACACAAACGAATGTGGTCGGGATCAACAACACCTATCTCGAAGTGTACATCAACATTTCGGTTGAAATGAATGTGATCATTCCGAGGCGTACCAAAACAATCAAGGTGGCCAATAAAGTCAAAATCGGCGATCTGTTCATACCAGGAAAAGTCCCGGATTTTTATAGCGGGAACGGCAGCGGCAGTTCTCCTGCCATCCAGCTTCCGAAAAAAAGTGAATGAAGAAAGCGGGTCCGATACCGGACCCGCTTTCTTCATTATTCCGGCATCCGCTTCTTCTTGAAGAATCTGCCGATCATCACTGTCCAAATCGAGATGTTCAAAAACATCCTGTCACCAACCCTTCACGTTCGTTAGGCTGTGTCCTTCTCCACCCAGAGCGCATTCAGCCTTTTCACTTGTATAAAAATCATGTTCATTCTCCTCCCTATGGTTTGATCGTACAGGTATTACAGCGTATGTGATGTGAAGTGTTGCTGCCTTGTCTTGGTTTCTTCGAAATGCTTCGAGACCGATTCATTATGTGCAGCTTCTTCGAATGACGTACGCTTCTTTTTCAACGTAAGCGTCACGAATAGTAAGTTCAGAGTCATGGCGATCCCCCCTTTCCAGTGTTGTTTTTTGCATGAAAAAACCGCAGGGACTCCCTTCCCGGCGGCACACAAAAAAGCCGCAGGAAGATGCATTCTCCCCGCGGCATTCATTCACATATTGGTCAGAATGAAAGATATCCCACTGTCGGTCGAATGGTAATATGAAGTTGTACGGCGTTGATTCCTTTGATCATCATCATGTTACTCGACCTCCGTTTCCGTGTGATATTTTTCTTACATTGGTTAGTATATCCAATTATAATGGAAAAGTAAACCACTTTTTTTAAAATATTTTTATAATATAATCAGCTTAATCCTTTGTACCGCTCATGATTTTCGTGCAAGACTTCCCTTTCCGCGGGTAGTGCGTGAGCCTCCACTGCTGGCCTGCGGGGTCACTATTCCCCCAGGAGTCTCCGTCTTGCGCTCCAATCAACCGCTCAAAGCAATGAATAAATATCTAAAAAACCCGAATTCATTTGCCTGATCCTTGGCGAATGAATTCGGGTTTGCTATAAAACGCTTATATCTCAGCCTTATTCGTCTTCCATTATTCGTTTTTGATAAGCGATTGCTTTTTTGAAAAAAGTAAAGGAAGCAATCAGCAGAACCATGGTCATGCCCATGAGGCTGTACAATTTCACCGCGGTATCCGAAATGCCGGGGATCAAAACGCCCAGATATAAGAATACGCTCAAATAGAGAAGGGTGAATCCGAACCGTCTATAGTCGGATCGCTTCTGTTCAAAGATGTTCTTATCCATCGTCGACACCTACTTTCGGACTAGTTGACTCACAATCTATGGTAACATATCCGGAAGTGTAGCCACTCATGTAATTGATGCCATTCCTGCCAGCTTATTTAGAGAGCGCTTGATCGATATCCTCGATCAGATCTTCCACGTCTTCAAGGCCGACGGAGATCCTGACAAGGCCATCCGTGATGCCGAGTTCGTCACGGCGATCCTTCGGAATCGATGCATGCGTCATGCGGGCTGGTACCGAGATCAGGCTTTCCACGGCACCAAGGCTTTCTGCAAGAGTGAAGTATTTCGTGTTGGTGAGGAGACGATCCGCATTCTCTTCGCTGCCCACATCGAACGACACCATACCGCCGAAGCCGGATGCCTGCGCTTTTGCAATCTCATGGTTCGGATGTGATTCAAGTCCAGGATAATAGACCTTGGATACTTTTGGATGCTGCAGGAGAAAGTCGACGATTTTCTTCGTATTGATTTCGTGCTCTTCCATACGGAGTCCAAGCGTCTTGATCCCACGGATTAGCAGCCATGAATCCTGTGGACCCAGGACTCCACCCGTAGAGTTTTGAACGAAGAAGAGATCTTCCGCAAGCTGATCGGAATTCACGACCACGAGTCCCGCCACCACATCACTGTGACCTCCAAGGTACTTGGTGGCACTGTGAAGGACGATGTCTGCACCGAGGGCTAGAGGATTCTGCCAGTATGGCGTACTGAACGTATTATCAACGATCGTGAGCAAACCGTGCTTCTTTGCAAGGGATGCTGCTTCTTTGATATCGGTGATCTTCAACAGCGGGTTGGTAGGGGTCTCGATATAGACCGCTTTTGTGTTATCACGAATTGCTTCTTCGATGGACGCCGGATTGCTGGAATCGACGAATGTCGATTCGATGCCGAGGCGGTTCAATACTTTGGTCATCACACGGTAGGTGCCTCCGTAGACATCATCCGTGAGGACGACGTGGTCACCGCTGTTGAACAACATCATTACGGCTGTGATGGCGGCCATACCGGAACCGAATGCAAATCCGCGTTCTCCACCTTCCAAGTCTTTGATCAATTCTTCCAGGGCATGCCTGGTGGGATTTCCGGAGCGGGAATATTCAAACCCTTTATGCTTCCCGACTTCATCCTGCTTATATGTGCTTACCTGATAGATCGGCGTTGACACCGCACCCGTCTGGGGGTCGGTTGGAATGCCGCCGTGGATCAGTTTCGTTTTCTTTTTCATTCTGAACTTCCTCCTTCATAGATATCCTGACTTAAGTATCGTTCGCTGGAATCCGGGAAGATCGTCAAAAGATGCGTCCCTGGTTCAGCATGCTCTGCTTCGAGGAGTGCCGCATACATGGCCGCACCGGAAGAGCTTCCGACGAGAAGGCCTTCTTTTCCTGCAAGCTCCTTGACCATGGTGAAAGCATCCTTATCACTCACCGTGTGGATCCCTTCGAAATAAGATGGATCCATATAATCCGGCAGGAACTCCATGCCGATGCCTTCGGTGCGATGGGGCCCGGATGGACCTCCGTTCAGGATGGAACCTTCAGGCTCGACGATGACGGTCCTGAGCGACGGCTTCTGCTCTTTCAGGAAGCGGGCAGTACCCATGAACGTACCGCCTGTGCCCGCGCCTGCAATAAACGTATCGATCCGTCCGTCCATCTGCTTCCAGACTTCCGGACCGAGTGTCTTGTAATAGGTCATGGGATTGGCAGCATTCGAGAACTGGGCAGGTGAATACGAGCCTGGGATCTCCTTCAGCAGCTGTTCGGCCTTTGCGATGGCCCCCTTCATCCCGTCGGCTGTCGGGGTGTTCACCACAGTGGCACCGAGGGCCCTCATGAGGGTCTGCTTTTCGACCGAGAATTTTTCAGGGACGCAGAACATCACCTTGTAGCCTGAGCTCACCGCTGCCAATGCAAGTCCGATGCCCGTATTGCCTGCCGTGGGCTCTATGAGCGTACCGCCTTTTTGAATCTTGCCGGTACGGATTGCATCTTCCAATAGCTCTTTTCCAAGACGGTCCTTGACACTGCCACCCGGATTCATGAATTCCAGCTTCGCGAAAAGCCGGACCCCTTCCTTCAGCGGGAAATTCGTCAGTTCCACGATGGGTGTGTTCCCGATGAGTTCCTGTACACTGCTATATACTTCCAAAGGTTGCTCCCCCTTACAGAGCTGCCACCGGGACAGCTTCTCTCTTTATACGGACTCTACGATATTCATGACCATATTGGCAGAATGCAGGGCCGCTTTTTCCAGGTATTGATCGAATGACAGATCGGATTCCTTCCCGGCAATATCAGAAAGGGAACGGATGATGACGAACGGGGTGCCGAATTGATGGGCAACCTGTGCAATCGCCGCCGCTTCCATCTCCACTGCCTGCAGGGAATCGAACTTGTCACGGATCGCTTCGACCCGGGCAGGATCGCTCATGAATGAATCCCCTGTTGCAATCAAGCCGGAAACGACTTGTACGTCGCCCATCTTCTTCACCGACTGCACGGCGATTTCTTTCAATTTATCATCCGCCGTGAAGGCAGCCGGGAGCTGTGGCACCTGACCGTACTCATAGCCGAATGCCGTCACGTCCACATCATGATGACGGACCTCTGTGGAAATGACCACGTCCCCGACGTTCAGTGCAGGATCGAATCCACCTGCTGATCCGGTATTGATGATGCAATCCGGCTTGAAATGCTGAAGGAGGACCGCTGTCGACATGGCGGCATTTACCTTCCCGATTCCGGAACGCAGAAGGACGACTTCCTTCCCTTTCATTGTGCCGCTTGTATATTCACACCCTGCGATGGTTTCGACCACAGGGTTCGAAATGTTTTCCCTTAATAAAGTGACTTCTTCTTCCATTGCTCCGATGATGGCGATTTTCATAGTGTATGACCTCTTTCTACTGTTTAGTCGCCTCCATGATCCATACAAATGCGTTTACCTGATCGAATGTGACGGTAAATCCTCTCGGTTCAAGGAGGGATCTGAACACATCCAATGTGGTATAGTATTCGCGTTTCAGGTCATCTGCAAGATTATGATATCCTTTTTCGATGGCTGCGGATATGGCGGCTTGATAGTGCCGGTCACTCTCGAACATGGTGTCGGCCCATACTATTTTACCACCACGGGGCAGGTACTTGCCATAAATCTCAAAGGCTTTTCCTTTTTCCTCATCGGTGAGGTGGTGAAAAGCGTATGAACTGACGAAAGAGTCCACTGCCCCAACCAGATCGAAATCAAGGAAGTCTCCATCCCTGAAGGTGACCTGGTCACCGAGTTTCTGCATGCCGATCTCCCTCATCTCAGGGGATGGCTCGAACGGCAGAACCTCCAGCTTGTTCTCCAAGAGCTTCTTCGTCAAATTGCCCGTTCCAGGACCGAATTCGACGACCCTCCCTTTTGCACGGGCAGCCACTGCGTCTAGTATGGCATCATAATGTTCAAACACCGCCTGGTATTCGACATCATGACCCGTTACGGTATCATCGTATGAATCCGCCCAATCCTGGAATAAATCCAAAAACTCTCTACCCATCGATCCCACTCCTGTTGGAAAGTTTATAATTCCTATCCATATACTATGATTTAATTTTAAAACTGTTATTAAATTATCATATCCACCCCCATTATTCAACTGTTATCCATTGCCAAGGGTGCACACAAGCCCTAAAATAAGGAGGCGAACCGATAAGAGGGGGAGAAACATGAGTATTTCATTTGAATTGATCAAGGATAAGGTCGAGTTCTTCGAGGCCGCAGATCTTTCCACGCTAGAAAAGAAAATTTCCGAGCAGATTGAATTGAATCAGTCGATCATGCTCAGGGTCCACCATGTACAGCATCATGTGACGGTAGATGAAAACAGTCGCCGCCTCTATACGGCTGTGGTCCATTTCAAGCTGAATCAATGAATGCAGAAACAAAAAAATCCGCCGGGGTCCACATGACCCTGGCGGATTTTTCTTTAGTTCTTATCGTTTTCGATCAGTTCCTGAACTTTAGTCGGCTGCCAGCCCTCTCCATCAATCCACTGAAGATAGACCCTGTATGCCTGGGAGTCATTCTTTGCGGATACTGTACCGATGGATTTCTGCGGACTACCGTTTCCTTCGATATACCATACCGTCATATTGTTTTCTGGTATTCCGGTAGCGTAGGATAGAGCTTTCACCTTTTCGTTCCAGTCAGGTGTCCCCAGATCATAAGAAGATACGTGCTCTCCTGATTGTGAAGTGCCCACCGGCTTCCAGTCTGGATGCACAACGGTTTTATCCACATTCGGTTCGTCGCCATCCTGGACTTTCAGCTTGCTGTCGTCTTCCGACTTCAGATCTTTCTCTGTATCATCGTCGGATTTTTTTTCATCTTTGTCTTTTTTGTCCTTGTCCTCTTTGTCGTCAGCAGCTTTTTTATCGTTTGAATCCTCATCATCTTTTTTGGCAGTATCGCTTTTATTTTCTTCAGCAGAGGCTTTCTTGTTCCCTCCATTACCCGTAGAGGAAGAAGCCGTATCGGAGCTTTTGTCGTTCCCGCCTCCAATAAGGATCGAGCCGCCCACTACGAGGATCAATAGGACGACGACTGCAATCATGATATTCAGGATTTTATTGGTGTTCTTTTTTGATCGTTTATCTAATCGAGATTGGTACTTCGCCATGTCTTTCCCTCCCTATTATCCTCAATAGTTTAACAGACAGGGGGAAAAGAAGAAAGCGAAACATTATCCATTTCCTTCGACTCATTCCTGATCCAGACGGTAGAGGGCATCGACGCTGTCCTTGAAGATCGGATAGATGCCACCTTCGTCCACTAGAACGTCCATATTCACCGCGACGAGGGCATATTTCGGGTCGTGGAAGGGGAAGTAGCCGGCGAACCACTTGTTATAAAGCTCATTTGCCTTGATTTTCTCTCCCCTGTAGCTTCCCGTCTGGGCCGTGCCCGTCTTGCCGGCGACTTCGTATGCCGCTTCCTGCAGATACGGGGCCGTCCCGAGGGGAGAATTCACGACGCCTCGCAAATATTGTTGCATTTTCATCGCTGTGAACGGGCTGATTCCTTCGCCGCCTTCCTGCTTCGGGAAATTCACCATATCCGCCCCGTTCTGATATTCAACCGTCGAAACCGCACTCACCTCGTACGCCTTCCCTCCCCTTGCAATCGTCGCCATCATGTTGGCCATGCCGATGGGGGTCACCCTCACTTCATTCTGTCCGATCCCGGTCATGGCGATCTCATTGCGATCCCCTTTTGCTGTTTCTGACGCAAAGATCCTGGATTGTTCCAGCTTCAACTGGGAGAAATCCTCGTAATGGAATACGTCCCCTTTCCAAGCGACATTTCCCGTTAGGCCGAGTTTATCTGCGTACTCCTCAATGAGATCCGGATCTTTTTCTGTCAGTTCATTCGCGAGGTCTGCAAATGTACGATTGCAGCTTGCTGCCAGACTGTCCCTGATATTGATCGAGCCGTGTGGCTTCTGTGCTTCCCCTCCCCTGATATTCTGGTCACAGTCGAACATCCTTGTTTCATCCACCATGCCTTCCTCAAGGCTCGCCGCTGCAATGACCGTCTTGAAGACGGAACCGGGTATGAGGGCCTTTCTCATATAATCCGTCGCTCCTTCTCCGAACGGATCCCCCTGTTTCATCTTCGGTCGAGAGACGCTGGCCACGATCTCACTGCTTGCGATATCGAGTAGGAGGAGCCCCCCTTTTTTCATCTCGTATGTGTCAGCAACCTCTTCAAGGGCTTCCTGCGCCCTTGAATCGATCGTCGTCTTCACGTTTAATGGATAGAATGGATTGGCCGAGGCGACATATTTCACGTCTGCTCCGAACAGCGGTCCTCCCGTTGCATCCACATGATACACAAGCTTCGCCTGCTCCTCGGCTATGAGCCATTCGTCAAATATACCCTGAAGCCCAGAGACACCGACAGGCTGATTGGCCCCCTTGACCCTATCGGGATACCGCTCATGGAACAGGGTCGTGTTTTCACCCGTCACCCCGATCAGCTGCGCGGCAGGGACCACGGATTTTTTCACTTTTTTCTTCACGGCGAAGACCCCTTGGACCTCCAGAGCGTTCACGCGGTCCATTTGAGACTGCGTAAGATCCACGCTGCCTTTCAGGACCACGGGTTCCTTTGCCCCGAGGAGATCCCGCTTGATGTCTGCTTCGTCCATCCCCAGGATGGATGCTACTGTGGCGCTCGGCCACTCGATCTTATTCAGGAACGGGAAGAGCACCACGACATTTTCTTCATCGAATGTCAGGGGATTGCCTGCACGATCAAGGAAAGCCCCCCTCCCTTCGTCTATGACGATCTGCTGCGTCCGCTGTTCCACGCTGCTCTCAATCAGGTTGATTTTGTGCTTGGAAAATGACTCGGTCTGGACTAGTTGCACCTGCATCAGCCTTCCGATCAGACCAAACAGGATGGATAATAGGATGATACTTAAGAATAAGACCCGCTTCTTCTTCATGCTTTCACCTCTCCCATCATTGTTGACGGTTCCGAGATGAATTAGTCCCTTGATTTTCCCCATAAAAAAAAGAGGCCCGGAGGCCCCCTTCTTTTTTATCAGCTTACTTCTACGATCTTGACGCTCATTTCCCCGCCTGGAGTCTGAACCGTCACTTGTTCGCCTACTTTATGTCCAAGAAGACTTTTGGCGATCGGTGAGTCATTTGAGATTTTCCCTTCAAATGGATCGGCTTCAGCGCTTCCCACGATGGAATATGTTTCTTTATCGCCATCAGGAAGTTCGATGAAGGTCACCTTCTTACCAAGCTGGACCGTATCGGAATTATGATCATCTTCCTGGATGATCTTGGCGTTACGGATCATATTTTCAAGCGTCGAGATGCGTCCTTCTACGAATGCCTGCTCATCTTTGGCTGCATCGTACTCAGAGTTCTCGGATAGATCCCCGAAGCTCCTTGCGACTTTGATGCGCTCGACGACTTCTTTACGTTTAACCGTTTTCAGGTTCTCTAGTTCTTTTTCTAACTTTTCTTTCCCTTCGATCGTCATCGGGTATACTTTTTCTGTACTCATGACCCTCTTCACTCCTTCTCTATTTAGAGCATCCCCGTGCTCTTTATGTACCATATTGCTTCAGCATGTAAAGCGAGGGAATGGAGAAGATGAAACCCTTCTCCATTCCCTGATGATGTTCAATTGTGGGGATTTGTAAATTTTGGACTTTATTTATCTATGCTATCGTATTACAAAAATGACTTTTGTTCAAGAATTGTTTGAATTTTTGTGACCATGAGGTCGATGGCCACATGATTATGGCCGCCTTCTGGGATGATCACATCGGCATACCGCTTCGTCGGTTCGATGAATTGATTATGCATCGGACGGACGACCGTGATGTATTGATCAATGACGGAATCAATGGAACGCCCGCGCTCCTTGATATCACGAAGCATCCTTCTGATGATACGGAGATCGGCATCGGTATCCACGTATAGTTTAATATCCATTAAGTTGCGCAATCTCTCATCTTCTAATACAAGGATTCCTTCTAAGATGATCACATCTTTCGGCTCAACAGGGATTGTTTCATCCGAACGGGTGTGCATTTTGTAATCGTAAACCGGTTTCTCCACGTGCTGATGATTCAGCAGGCCTTGGAGATGTTCAATCAAGAGGTCATTATCGAATGCCAGTGGATGGTCATAGTTCGTTTTCAGACGCTCCTCGAATGGTAGGTGGGATTGATCTTTATAATAATAATCCTGCTGCAGCATGAGGATGGAATGGCCCTGGAATTGTTCGTAGATCGCTTTCGTTACGCTAGTCTTCCCTGACCCTGAACCTCCTGCTACACCAATGACGACGGGTTTCTGCTTCATAAGGTTACGATGTTCTCCTTTCGAATCATGCAGTGCTCCTGCTCTGCATGATCTTTCACAATTTATAATGGGTGGCGGACAACATCCTGCTCATTCCCTTTTTCATCCCACTTGGGTGTATGATGGACTGAATGACCGGATCTGAACGATCCCTCTTTGGCACTCAGCATTCTCCTCCACCCCCGCTCGTTTTTTCATGCATGATGAACGGTCGGCTTCACCGGAGTATCAGGCTTCTACACGGGTGCCCCGCTTCTTGCTGATTGCGACCCCGTCCCCGACCGGGAGGATCGACGTATCATATTCAGGATGATCCATCAGCCATTTGTTGTAGTCCTGCAGTTTTTTCACCATGTTACGGATCCGCTTCTGCTCAACCACTTCCTCTGCCACCAGTCCTTTGAACAGAACGTTGTCAGAGTATACGACACCTTCAGGGGTCAGCATCTCGGAATAACTGTCGAAGAATTTGCGATACTGACCTTTGGCGGCATCGATGAAGACCGCATCATACGGTCCATGTTGCTTTACATCTTCCTGCAGCTCCAGGGCATCACCTAACAAGGTGATGACCCTGTCACGTGCAGATGAACGGCCAAGGAACTCCTGCGCCTTCTCATACCTTTCTTCGTCCCTTTCAAGTGTGACGATGGTGGTATCGGGAAGCGCTTCGGCCATCCTGAGTGCAGAGTATCCGATTGCCGTCCCCACTTCAAGGATCCGCTTCGGCTGTTGGATCCTGAGCATTCCGAGGAGCGCCTCGATGCCGACAAGCTCCATGATCGGCACCCCGTTCTCCTCAGCATATGCTTCCATTTCCTGAAGCAGATCGGAACGGTCCAGAACAATGGATTCTATATAATTGATTATTTTTTCGTCCACGGAATCAACCTTCTATCGTTTATTTCCCGGCCCTTTGAGCGTAATGAACATGAAAAGAAGAAAGCTACCTTGAGCTTTCTACTTAAAACGCCGGGCATCGGTATATGAAAATAACTTGTATCATTTTATCATATGAAGAGGAGGAAAGCGAATATTTCTTTCCTCCTCCAAGGGTCAGTCCTTCTTATTCGTGATGTATTTTTCTTTCTTCTCATTATGTTCATCCAAGGTTTCCGAATAGTATACGGTCCCGTTCGATGAAGCAAGGAAGTAGTAAAAATCCGTTTCTTCCGGTTCCAATGCCGCTTCGATGGACGATACTCCAGCGTTTGAGATCGGTCCCGGCGGCAGCCCTTTATTCTTGTACGTATTGTAAGGAGAATCCACTTCAAGATCTTTATAGGTGGTCCTAGCCTTATGTTTACCTAGTGAATACAGCACGGTTGGATCCGTTTGGAGAGGCATGTCCTCTTCGATGCGGTTATAGAAGACGCTTGAGATCTTCCCCCTGTCCGCCTTCTCCGTCGCTTCTTTCTCCACGAGGGAGGCAAAGGTCAGAAGTTCATGAGGGGACATCTTCTTCTCTTTCATGGCCGGCTCATATTGGGCCAGCACTTCGTTCGTCTGATTGATCATCTCTTTCAGGATGCTTTCAAGCGATGGCTTCTTTTCATAGAACGAATAGGTTGCCGGATACAGATAGCCTTCAAGCGGTCGTTTGATCTTTTTGTTTGAGACATCTTTCGTAATGAGATTCGGATATTCCTTCTTTAATTGCTCGATCCATTTCTTATCTTCCAGCTTCTTTTCCACTTCCTGCTTCGAATACGGTGACTTCTCACCAATCAGCCCGGCAATCTCATCAAGTTGCAGGCCTTCAGGAACGGTGATGGTGAACTCCGCGTCGCGGATCACCCTGCCGGTCTTCAGGCTTTTGATGATTTCATCCATGGTCATGGAAGGGGTGAGACCGTAGCTCCCTGCCTGGAAGCCTGATTCATTGTTGAACTTCACATAATACTTGAATACCGTCGCATTCTTCACGATCCCCTTGTCTGCAAGAAGATCAGCGATGGTGGAGACCCCGGAGCCGATCGGCACCTCTACATTGACGGGTTTGGAGTCATCGGGGTCAACGGGCTTCAGGGCGGATTTGACATAGAAATAGCCGCCTACCGCCGTTCCTCCTATAAGGATGACCACGCATAGAAGAATGAGGCCGACGATCTTCCTGATGGACCTTGCTTCGGATTGTCGTTCGAGTAATTTTTTCATCAGCGTTTCCTTTATCTCTTTTTTATCTGTCATAACCATTCCCCCTTTCGAGCAAAAAGCGGGATATCCGACATTGATTTCGACATCATCTCCACCATTATACAATATTTTGCACAAAGAAAAACAGGGACCGGTAAAAAGGAGAGAGTTTTCTCCCTTCACCGGCCCCTGCATGTGAGAAATCCTTATTCCATTTCTTCATCTTCGAGGAATGTGTTGAGCATTTCCTCGATCATGTCCCACTCATCTTCTGTTTCGATCGGCTGCAATTCGCCTTCTTCGCCTTCGTTTCCAGGCAGGAATGCAGAAGCGTGGATTTCGATTTCTTCTTCATCATCTTCGTCTGCTCCAAGTGGATAATACAGGACGTATGATTTGTTGAATTTATCTGATTCGAATGTGAAGAGGACTTCACAAAGCTGTTCGTTTCCTTGTTCGTCTACTACTGTGATTTGTTTTTCGCCATGTTCCATTTTAAATACACCTCATTATTTTTGACTGTCCAAGAATCCCTGAAGGATCATGGAGGCAGCCATTTTGTCGATTACCTTCTTACGCTTCTTCCTGCTCACATCTGCCTCAAGCAGAACCCTTTCGGCAGCCATCGTACTGAGCCGTTCATCCCAAAAGACGACGGGTACACCGAGCTCTGTACGCACAAGCTCTCCATATGCCTGGGAAGCTTCCCCGCGGGGACCGATGGTATTGTTCATATTCTTCGGCAGGCCGACGACGACCTTGCTCACTTCATATTCTTCTGCGAGCTCCTTGATCCTGTCGAGCCGGAACGTATTCTTCTCTTCGTCTATCTTGATGGTTTCGATTCCCTGGGCCGTCCAGCCGAAGGCATCGCTGATGGCGACACCCACGGTCTTCGAGCCGACATCCAATCCCATAGTGCGCATGTGTTATCCCTCTTTATGCTGTTTCAAATACGATTTGACTAATTCTTCGATGATTTCATCGCGCTCAAGGCGTCGGATGATATTCCTGGCATCTTGATGCCTTGGAATGTACGCGGGATCTCCGGAAAGTAAATACCCTACGATTTGATTGATCGGATTGTACCCTTTTTCCTGAAGTGCATTATGGACTTGAAGGAGGACTTCCTTCACATCATGTTCAAACGGCTCCTCGGAAAAATCAAATCGCATCGTTTTGTCAAAAGAACTCATCATTGGCACCTCTCTTCAGGCTTGTCTTTTTGACAACCGAATTGTTAATCGCTACAACCATTGTACACCACTTTGACAGGGAGTTAAACGGATTTAACCCATTCTTCTACAAATTGAAGGGCATCATCAAGTTTTGATGCATCTTTTCCGCCTGCCTGGGCCATATCCGGACGTCCGCCGCCGCCTCCGCCGCAGCGTGTAGCGACTTCCTTCACGAGCTTGCCTGCGTGATAGCCTTCTTTGACGAGATCATTCGTCACACCTGCGATGATGTTGACTTTGTCGCCATTGGCAGAAGCAAGGACGATCACACCGGAGGACAGCTTTTGCTTCAGGTCATCCATCATGTTGCGCAGGTCGCCGCCTCCGACTTTTGCCGTCAGGACATTGACTCCATCCACGACTTTCACTTGATCGGTCAGGTTTCCTGCTTCTATGTTGGACAATTTTGCCGCCAATGATTCATTCGCTTTCTGAAGTTCTTTCATTTCCTGCAGAAGGGATTCGACGCGGACCGTCACTTCTTTCGGATTGGTCTTCAGCTTGGAAGCCGCTTCCTTCAAAAGGGAAACCTGGTCATTCAGGACACGGTATGCCCCTTCGCCTGTCACAGCTTCGATCCTTCTCGTGCCTGCTCCGATACCGCCTTCTGACTGGATCTTGAAGAGGCCGATCTCAGAGGTATTGCCTACATGACAGCCACCGCATAGTTCCAGGGAATAGTCGCCGATGGAAACGACGCGCACTTCATCCCCGTATTTCTCACCGAATAGTGCCATGGCACCCATCGCTTTTGCTTCCTGCAGGGTCTTTTGTTCGATGTTGACTTGAAGGGCCTGCCATACTTTTTCGTTGACGATCTGTTCGATCTTTTCCATTTCTTCTTCCGTGATGGAACCGAAGTGGGAGAAGTCAAATCGCAGCCTGTCCGGTTCAACGAGCGACCCTGCCTGATTGACATGTTCCCCGAGTACATCCTTCAATGCTTGATGGAGAAGATGGGTGGCCGTGTGATTCTTTTCGACTTTCTTGCGGGATTCCCTCGAAACGATGGCTTTCACTTCCGTACCCTTGAGAAGGGATCCTTCTTCTACGATACCCGAGTGAAGGTTTTGCCCGTTTGGAGCCTTTTTGACGTCTCTTACAAACACCTTTACCCCATCGGCAAAGAGATAACCCTTATCACCGATCTGCCCGCCGCTTTCAGCATAAAACGGGGTTTCATCCAGGATGAACTGCACTTCTTGCCCCTTGTCGGCCTTTGGCTGACGCTCATCTCCCACGATGACTTCGAGGACGGTAGCCGTTGCTTCAAGATTCGAATAGCCCACAAATTCACTCTTCACCGTCACATCACTGAGAACGCCGCCTTGGACCTGCATGCTGCCCACGTCCTGACGGGCGGAGCGTGCACGTTCGCGCTGCGCTTCCATTTCCGACTCGAAGCCTGCTTGATCAAGGCTCAATCCTTCTTCCTCTGCATACTCTTCTGTGAGCTCAACAGGGAAACCGTACGTGTCATACAATCTGAAAACATCTTTACCTGGGATGACGGTGCTGCCAGCTGCTTTTTGTTCTTTCATCACGTTGGAAAGGATGTGCAATCCTTCGTTCAGCGTTTCATGGAAGCGATCTTCCTCGTTCTTCACCACTTTTTGGATGAACTCGGTCTTTTCCTTCACTTCCGGATAGAAGTCGACCATCACTTCCGCTACGACCGGAACGAGCTCGAACATGAACGGACGATTGATGCCGATCTGCTTCGCGAAGCGCACAGCCCTTCTGAGCAAACGTCTCAGTACATAACCGCGTCCTTCATTGGAAGGAAGGGCCCCGTCCCCGATGGCAAATGCCACTGTCCGGATATGATCGGCAATGACTTTGAATGCTTTGTCGTCTTCTTTGCGCACGCCGTATTTACTGTCCGACATACCTTCTGTAGCCGAAATGATCGGCATGAAGAGGTCGGTATCGAAGTTCGTCGGCACGCCTTGGACCACGCACGCCATACGCTCTAGGCCCATACCGGTATCGATGTTTTTCTTCGGAAGCGGGGTGTACGTCCCGTCAGGATTATGGTTGAACTGCGAGAACACAAGATTCCACACCTCAAGATAACGGTCATTCTCCCCGCCTGGATACAGTTCAGGATCATTTGGGTCCTCCCCGTATTCCGGGCCGCGGTCATAGAAGATCTCCGTGTTCGGTCCGCTTGGTCCTTCCCCGATATCCCAGAAGTTCCCCTCGATTCGGATGATGCGTTCTGCCGGTACTCCGACTTTGGTATGCCAGATATCGAATGCTTCATGATCTTCAGGATGAATCGTTACGGAAAGCTTTTCAGGATCGAATCCGATCCATTCCTCTTTCGTCAGGAATTCCCATGCCCATTCGATGGCTTCCACCTTGAAGTAATCGCCGATGGAGAAGTTCCCGAGCATTTCGAAGAATGTGTGGTGACGGGCCGTTTCCCCCACGTTTTCGATATCATTAGTCCTGATCGATTTTTGTGCGTTCACGATCCTTGGGTTTTCAGGGATCACACGTCCATCAAAATATTTTTTGAGCGTTGCGACTCCACTATTGATCCATAGAAGTGATGGATCCTCATGCGGGACCAGCGAAGCACTCGGCTCCACACCATGGTTCTTTTCCTGGAAGAAATCCAGGAACTTTTGCCGAATTTCGGCTCCTGTCAATGTTTTCATCAATAGTTCCTCCTTTGAATATGTACATAAAAAAGAATACAAAAAAGCCCTCATCCCTGATCAGGGACGAGAGCTAACTCGCGGTACCACCCTGGTTATGGATAAACGTTCTTATCCATCCCTCAATACGCCTTAACGCGGCCATACGGCAGGGTTCTCCTGCACTCCGGATCAGCCTTCCGTCATCCTTCATCCGGGTATCCTTTCAGCCTGGGGGATGCCCTCTCTTCTCAATGGACTATGACGTACTCGTTCCTTCATCATTTTTGAATGTATATGTTGGATTATAAAAATAATCGAAGGGTTTGTCAATGTCCCTTCTTTTCTTTTTGACGGGAATGGATGAAATGCGTCCGGCCGTGCAATATGGCGACCTTGATGATGGCAAGGGCCGGTACTGCCACGATCATGCCGATCACACCTTGGACCTCACCGCCGATGATCAAAGCGCCCATGATGAAGAGGGGGTGCATATGCAGCGTCTTCCCGACGATCAGGGGAGACAGGATATTCCCTTCGAGGAACTGCAGGATCAAGACGATGATCACCACGTAAATCACCATGTGAAGGGATATCGTGCTTGCCACAAGCACTGCCGGAATGGCCCCGATGATCGGTCCGAAATAGGGGATGACATTGGTCACCCCGATGATCAGGCCAAGGATAAGGGGATATTTCATTCCGATGAGCCAAAGTGCCGACGTCGATACACCGAAAATGATCAAACAGACCAGGAGCTGCCCACGGATATAACCGCCTAGGGAAGCATCCACGTCCCTTAGGAAACTTGCGCTGCTTTCTCTCCACTTGCGGGGAGTGAGCCGGATAAAGAACCTTTTGACCTTCACCACATCCTTCAGCAGATAAAAGGATACGAACGGGATGATGGCAATGATTAGAAGGGAATTCATGAACTTCATCAGGATGGCCAGGACGACGGTTGCAAGGCCCGTCACCCATGCTTCCAGCCCATTGATCCGCTTATCGAGCATGGATTGGATGCCTTCCGGCCACGCGGCGGTCTTATATTGGATATAGGTGAGCCCGCGGTTGTATTGATCGGTCAGTACTGGAGCATTTTTAGATAAATCGTCGATTTGGTGGATGATGGCCGGCGTCCCCTTATAAATCCCCCACCCGATGCTTCCAAAAAAGAGCAGGTAAATAAGAAGGATGGCGATCCCACGGTGAATCCCAAGTTCATGAAGTTTCTCCACCACGGGATGGAGCAGATACGCAATGAACGCTCCGATGATAAACGGCAATGCCGCAAAAAAGAATACGTCAAGGACGGGGTGCCATACCGGCTTCAACAGAAAAAGTATATATAAGAGCAATGAAGCGACAAAGGCAATGGTTAATCGGTAAAGCCATTTCGCATAATTGGTAGCCATGAAAGGTCCCTCCCTTTTATGTAGTGTGCCGAAGCAGGGAGGTTTTAGTCATGAGAAAAGGTCCGGCAATTGCCGGACCTTTGAGGTATTTTCTAGAAGAGCTTCTTCACTTGTTTGCGGAATCTCTTCATTTGCTTACGATTCAACATATTGGACCTTTGGGAATAGATGGACGCGGCGATGCCTGCCCCGAACCCAACGATCGATGAAAACGTCCTGTTCATGAAAAACACCTCTCCCTAGCTAAGTTGGCGTTCTTCCTCGTCAAACAGATCATCAAGCGAACTCAGTGAGCCATCTTCCTCCACCTGATGGGTGTGGATGACTCCCTTGGACAGGGATAATTCGATATAGCATCCCCAGCAATAAAACTGATTGATGCCGATTTTCCCTATATCTTTGCTTTGGCAGTTCGGACATTTCACGGCAGGATTCACCTCGTTCTACGGTTTTATCCTTACCATCATGGCCCTGCGAGCAAAAAGTTATACTTGAAAGGCGAAGAATGTTCGAACGCTCCTTCCTAGTTTGAACCGAATGAGACGAATCATGAGCTGAAACCATTTCCAGTCTCACGTCATGAAGTCATACGGTGTGATGCCCTCCATCCCGATCATGGGGTCCACCTTCATCAAGTCGATCGGTGCATCGTCTTCCGGCACACTGTCTTCCATTGTTTGAAGTCTTTCCTTCAGGGTCGTCTTCCTTATGATATCCTCTTCCCGTTCGACGCCCATACGGAACGCATCCTCTTCCCCGCACAGGATGAGGAACTGTTTGCTCCTGGTGATGGCCGTGTATAAAAGGTTTCTCCTCAGCATACGGTAATAGCTTTTCACCACCGGAAGGATGACGATGGGAAACTCACTTCCCTGGGATTTATGGATGGAGCAACAGTAAGCATGGGTGATCTGTCCGAGATCCTGACGGGTATAGGTGACCTCCGTTCCTTCATAAGAAACAATGACCATATCCTGCTTTTCCGTGTTTTCCTTTGCGTAAAAGATGGAAACCACTTCACCGATGTCCCCGTTGAAGACATTGTTCTCGGGCTGGTTGACAAGTTGAAGTACTTTGTCCCCGATCCGGTATTTCACATCCCCGAAGGCGATTTCCTTCCTCGTTCCATCATTCTTATTGAAGATTTCCTGGAGAAGGACGTTCAACCGGTCGATGCCTGCTGGCCCTCTGTACATCGGGGCAAGAACCTGAATATCCTTCGGTGTGAAGCCTTTCTTCTTTGCGTTTTCCACCACTTTCTGAACCACTTCGGTGATCTGATGGGTCCGGCAAGGGAAGAAAGAACGGTCCTTCTGCTGCTTCACAAGGTCATGCGGCAAACGTCCTGCCTTCATTTGATGGGCAAGGTCGATGATGGAAGAGCCTTCTTCCTGGCGGTAGATATCCGTCAATCTCACTGTCGGCACCCGTCCCGATTCCAATAGATCCTTCAGCACCTGTCCCGGTCCGACGGATGGAAGCTGATCTTCATCGCCCACGAAGATCACCTGAATATTTTCAGGCAGGGCCTTGAGGAGCTGATGGGCAAGCCATGTATCCACCATCGATACTTCATCGACAATCAGCAGCTTTCCTTCGATGGCCCTCTCTTCGTCTGTCTGAAAACCTTCTTTTCCATTCCAGCCCAACAAGCGGTGGATGGTCATGGCAGGCAGTCCCGTCGACTCCGTCATCCGTTTGGCGGCCCTTCCCGTCGGGGCAGCAAGAAGCACCGGGAACGGCTCATCTTTGTATTCCTTCGGATCGAGTGAACAGCCATGAAGGTCGGCATACAGTTCGACAATCCCATTGATGACGGTGGTCTTCCCCGTACCAGGCCCTCCCGTCAAGAGGAGCATCGGGCTCATGAGTGCCGTTTCGATGGCTTCACGCTGCGAGGGGGCATACTGCACGCCCAGGCGGTCCTCCAATGCCCCTAAGGAAAGGAGGAATTCCGATTGGGGGAACTGATCCTCATAATCGGTCTGGGCAAGGATCCTCTCGATATTCGTGACAATGCCTTTTTCGGAGAAATAAAGGGAAGGGGTGTAAATCTTCGTCCCCTCACCGGCGACTTTTCCTTCCTCTTCCAGCGCCACGACCTGGGCAGAGATCTCCTCGAATTCGATGCGTGCGGACTGACTCTTTTCCAGCAGGTCCTTCACGCTCACAATGAGTTCTTCCGCCTCAAGGTACACATGACCCTGTTTCACGCACGTCTGCTCCAACGTATACAAACAGCCTGCTTTGATCCTGTCGGGATGACTGCCTGTGATCCCGATCTTCGAACCTAGTTCGTCTGCACGGGTGAAACCGATCCCTTCGATATCTTCCACCAGCTTATAGGGATTGTTGTGGATGATCTCCAGTGCCTGTTCTTTATAGGCCTGGTAGATCTTCATGGAAATCTGCGGTCCGAAACCGAAATCGTTGAGCATGATCATGACGCGCTCAAGTCCCTGATGCTCGGATAATGTATCAAAGATGGTCTTTGCCTTTTCCTTCGGAAGCTTCGGCACCTCGTCGAGGACCGATGGATTCTCAAGGATTTTGGTGATGGCATTTTCACCTACGTGTTCCACGATCTTTTCAGCCGTCTTCGTCCCGATCCCACTGAACAAATCACTTGATAAATAGTGGACGATCCCTTGTTTGGACTGGGGGATCTCCTTCTTGAAATGATCGGCATGAAACTGGGTGCCGAACTTCGGATGATCCTGAAAGCGACCGAAAAAAGAGTAGGTTTCTTCTTCATGAAGCTTCGGGAAATGTCCCGTTACAACGGCTTCTTTATCACTGTAGCCCTCATCATTGGTCTCTTCCACCCTGATGCGCACGACACTGTACATATTGTCTTCATTGTGGAAGATCGTGACAAGATGGCGCCCTTTGACGTACAGTTCTTCATCTCCAAATAATTGTAAAGAGTCTTGCTGGCTCAATTCAGCGAACCCCCCGGTTATTCACTCTCTTCTTTCTTGATCATTTCCACCGTCGCCACACCCATCTGGGCAAGCTCATGGTCTGGTTGAAGCTCGATGGCCTTATGGAAGAAGACAAGCGCTTGATCTGTATTGCTTTCATGGACCAGATTGGCGACGCCGAGGTTGTAATAGGCATCCGCATGTTCCGGATCAAGTGATAGCACATTGTTAAAAACCTCAATCGCCTCCGTATAAGCTTCCACTTTTGCAAGGGAAAGGCCCAATTGGAAGAAGGCTTCAACATCCTGATCATTCAGTTCGACGCTACGCTGGAAATATGGCAGGGCAAGCTTCGGCTGATCGAGCTGTGAGAGGCTCATGCCCAGCATGAAGTGGACGTCCGCATTCTCCATCCCTTTTTTGATGGCACGCTCGAACTGGTCTTTCGCATGATCATACTCCCCTTGATTGAAGTGAAGCGTACCGAGTGAATAGTAAGCTGCCCCAGCTTCAGGGTCGACTTCCATCGCACGCTCGAAAAAGCGCTTCGCTTTTTCCGGATCGCCAACAGACATAAGGACATTCCCGAAGTTGATGTAGCCTACCGGGTCCGTCGGGTTCTCCTCGATAGCTTCAGTGAAGATCTGAACGGCATCTTCCACCTTCCCCTGTTGAAGAAGTTCAATTCCTTTTGCATTTTTATCCATATGAAAACACCTCTTAAAATTCGTCTAGTATGTAACCGATGATGGTAGTAGTATACCACATCGGCCGGGTCATTCTCTTCCCCAACAAAAAATGGACTGATAGAAGAATGGCCTTCTTTTCAGTCCATTATTGTGGTGGGCAAGTCCTTTGTTCTTGGCCAGCTCCGGGGGCTTGGGGCTCGAGGTCATAAGCTGTGAAAGCCATAAAGGCACAGAACTCCTTTCCGGCTTTCCCCTCTTATGCTTGTCGCCCCAGGGCGAGCCCCCTCCGCTTTTCTTTGTCCAGCTCCGGAGGCTTGGGGCTCGAGGTCATAAGCTGTGAAAGCCATAAAGGCACAGAACTCCTTTCCGGCTTTCCCCTCTTATGCTTGTCGCCCCAGATCCAGCCCCCTCCGCTTTTCTTTATCCCACGTATGTGAGTTTTTCCTGGTTGCGGTAGATCGTGTCGATGGTTCCGCCTCCGAGGCATTCATCTCCGTTGTAGAAAACGACGGCCTGTCCCGGTGTGACGGCGCGGATCGGTTCGTCGAACACGACGGATACGGTGCCGTCTTCCTGAGGGATGACCGTCACCGCGTTGTCGTCCTGACGGTAGCGGAATTTCGCTGTGCATGTGAAGGATTCCCGTTTAGGGTCATTCGATGTCCAGTGAACGTCCGTTGCCAGGATCGAATCGGAGTACAGGGCCGGATGCTCGAAGCTTTGTCCCACGTAGAGGACATTGCGCTCAAGGTCTTTACCGATGGCAAACCAAGGGTCGCCGGCGCCACCGATTCCAAGTCCATGCCGCTGTCCGATAGTGTAATACATGAGTCCATCATGTTTACCCATGACTTTTCCGTCCAACGTTTCCATATTACCAGGCTGTGCTGGAAGGTAGTTCCCGAGGAAGTCCTTGAAATTCCGTTCACCGATAAAGCAGATGCCCGTGCTGTCTTTCTTTGTTGCCGTGGCAAGTCCTGCTTCCTTCGCGATTTCGCGAACCTTCTTCTTGTCGATGTTTCCAAGGGGGAACATGACTTTCTCAAGCTGATCCTGCCCGAGCTGATTGAGGAAGTAGGTTTGATCCTTATTGTTGTCTACCCCACGGAGCATCTTGTATTCTCCGTCGCGGTATTCCACCTGTGCGTAATGCCCTGTGGCAAGATAGTCCGCCCCTAGCTTCAGTGCATGATCAAGGAATGCCTTGAACTTGATTTCCTTATTGCACATCACATCCGGGTTCGGTGTACGTCCCGCTTTGTATTCATCAAGGAAATAGGTAAAAACCTTATCCCAGTATTGCTTCTCGAAGTTGACCGCATAATACGGAATTCCGATCTGATTGCAGACGCGGATGACGTCATCATAATCTTCCGTTGCAGTGCAGACGCCATTCTCATCGGTGTCATCCCAGTTTTTCATGAACACGCCGATGACTTCATAGCCCTGCTCTTTCAGTAGGAGCGCCGCGACAGATGAGTCCACCCCACCTGACATTCCGACGACCACCCTTGTGTCTTTCGGTTCTTTTTTCATCTATGCCACCTCCCTTATCTTTCCTTCTTCATGTCGTGAGGCGATGGATGATCTTCACCGCTTCATCTGCGGCCCGCACGATGTCTTCTTCCGTGTTCCCGAGTCCGAAGCTGAAGCGGATGGAGTTACGGATCTTCTCCGAGTCTCCTCCAAACATCGCCACCAAGACATGAGATGGTTCTATTGATCCAGCCGTACAAGCAGATCCGCTTGATACGGCGATTCCTGACATATCGAAATTCACCAGCATGGATTCGACATCCGTGCCGGCAAAGCTCAAGTTTAGCACATGAGGAAGCCCGTGCTCAAGCGATCCGTTTTCCTCATAAGAAATACCGGATTCATCGAGGTTCCCCTTGAGGATCTCTTTAAATCCTGCGTATCGATTGCGCTTCTCTTCCATGGATGAAGAGGCTATTTCAATGGCCTTGGCAAGTCCGGCGATTCCAGGGACATTTTCCGTTCCTGCGCGGCGCTTCCTCTCTTGTTCACCGCCGTGTGCGAGGGGGAGGATGTCCACATCCTTCCTGCAATAGAGGAACCCCACCCCTTTGGGTCCGTTGATCTTATGTCCTGAAACGGAAAGAAGATCGACACCCAGTTCGCCTACATGCAGCTCATGGAGTCCATAGGCTTGCACCGCATCCGTATGGAAGAGGGCCTGGTGGTCCTTCAGGAGATGTCCGATCTCGGAGATGGGCTGGATCGTCCCCACTTCGTTATTCCCGAACATGATGGTGACTAGGATCGTGTCTTCACGCAGGACGGCCTTCACGGCATCCACACTGATCCTTCCTGTCTCATCAACGGGTAGATAGGTCACCTCAAACCCCTGTTGTTCAAGATGCTGACATGTATGGAGAACGGCGTGATGCTCGATTTCAGTGGTGATGATATGGTTCCCGAGCTCCCGATTCTTCATGGCAGCGCCGATGATGGCCATATTGTCGGCCTCCGTACCGCCACTAGTGAAGATGATCTCATTATGGTCTGCGTGAATCGATGCTGCAGCAATGGAACGGGAGCGGTCCACGATGGAGCGTGCTTCCCTGCCGAATGAATGGATGCTCGACGGATTACCGAACGTTCCCTGCATGACCGTCATCATCTCCTCGATCACCTCAGGGTGAACGGGGGATGTTGCCGCATGATCCAAGTAGATTCTATTCATTCACTTACCTCCTAGATGTAAAACATGTATGCATCGGATTCTCCGTCATCTGTATGACTGGCGAGATCCTCGATCGTTGTATTATCAAGCACGTCCTTCACGGCATCACGGATGCGGATCCATAGCTCGCGCTTAGCAGGCTCCTCATCCTCGATCCCTTCCACTGGGCTGATCGGCCCCTCGAGGATCCGGATGATATCACCAGCGGTAATATCCTTAGGTTCGTGGCCGAGGACATATCCCCCATAAGCCCCCCTGATGCTCCTGACCAACCCGCCGTTCCTAAGCGGGGCAACCAGTTGTTCAAGATAGTGTTCTGATAAATCATGCTGTTGCGCGATTGTCTTGAGGGATGTCGGTCCCTCACCGTGGCGTTTGGCCAGTTCGATCATGATCGTCAAGCCGTACCGGCCCTTCGTGGATATCTTCATTTCAAGCACCTCTGCTATATAGGGTAATTACATGAACTGTATGGTTTCATTCGCTCCTGCCATTATAGCATATTCCATGTCCCACTGTGAAAGGTGGCACATGCGCAGGTTATTTCCATAAAGGGTACCCCTGTGATAAAGTAAAAGGTATCAGAACGCCAGTTTGGAGAGATATACCATGTCGATAAAACCACTCGCTTTCAAAATGAGGCCGCGGACCATCGATGAGATCCTCGGTCAGCAGCATCTTGTCGGAGAAGGAAAGATCATCGATCGGATGGTCAAGGCGAAACAGCTATCATCGATGATTCTGTATGGACCGCCCGGAATCGGGAAAACGTCGATCGCCAGTGCCATTGCAGGGAGTACCCAGTACCGGTTCAAAACGTTGAATGCAGTCACCAATAATAAGAAGGACATCCAGATCGTAGTGGAGGAAGCCAAAATGTCAGGCAAGGTCATCCTCCTCCTCGATGAGGTCCATCGCCTTGATAAAGGAAAACAAGACTTTCTCCTTCCTTATCTAGAAAATGGGATGATCACCATGATCGGCGCCACCACGAGCAACCCTTATCACGCCATCAACCCTGCCATCAGGAGCCGGTGTCAGATATTCGAGCTGAAGCCACTATCCCCTGATGAAATGAAGCAGGCCATCCACCGGGCCATCAAAGATGAAGAGCGCGGTCTCGGTACGTACAAGCTCGATGTCAGCGAGGAAGCGGTCGAGCATTTTGCCAGCAGCAGTTTCGGTGATGTCAGGAGCTCCCTGAACGCATTGGAGCTTGCCGTGCTCTCCACCTCCCCTGATGCAGAGGGAGTCATTCATATCACCCTTTCCATCGCAGAGGAGTGCTTGCAGAAGAAAAGTTTCTCCCATGATAAGGACGGGGACGCCCATTATGATGTGATCAGCGCCTTTCAGAAATCGATCAGGGGAAGCGATGCCAATGCCGCCCTCCACTATCTCGGAAGACTGGTGGAAGCAGGAGACCTGCCGAGCATCGCCAGAAGACTGTTGGTCATCGCCTATGAAGATATCGGTCTTGCCAGTCCCCAGGCAGGGCCTCGCACCCTTGCCGCCGTGGAGACGGCTGAGAAGATCGGATTCCCGGAAGCGCGGATCCCCCTGGCTAATGCCGTCATCGAGCTTTGCTTGTCCCCAAAATCCAACTCTGCGATCTCGGCCATCGATTCGGCCCTGTCCGATATCAGGAAGGGGAAAAGCGGTGAAGTACCACCTCATCTCAAGGACGCCCACTACCAGGGCGCTGCAGAACTTGGCAGAGGGATCGAGTACAAGTACCCCCACGATCATGAATCGGGCTGGGTCAAACAGGACTATCTGCCTGACAGGATCAAGAACGCCAAATACTATCAACCAAAGAAAACGGGCAAATTCGAGCAGGCCATCGGCCAGGTTTATGAAAATATCAATAAGCACAAGTAGTGACAGGTTAAGCCCGGGGCAAAGCGCCCCGGGCTTTTTTCATGCTGTCTCTTCCCTTTCCGCTCTCACCCATGACCCAAAACTACATACCCTGATACTAACCAGGAGGTGATCTACCTTGATACATCTGAATGAAGGAATGCCCATGGACCCGAAAAGCCTCCCAGACGAACAGCGCGCCATCTATGAAGCATTGAACAACTCCCCCATGGATTATGATTTCCCGTCAAAAGACCAATTGAAATTTGAAATCACTATGAGAACCCACATACTCCAGAACGCCAGAAAAATCGATGAAGGCGATTCGGAATTCTCCGCTTTCGCCGACTCCCGCTTCAATCCGGCGTTTTGGATAAAGACCCCATATGGATATGAGCTCAGACGCGGCCGACTTCCCTCCGATGCCATCCGGGACGTCTTCACCAACAGCGCCCTCTACAGCTTCGAGTGCGTGACCACGATCGTTCTGATCTACTATAAGAGCATCCTTGACTCCATCGAACCATCCATATTCAATGACCTCTATTCCCATTTGTTCATCTGGGGCTCCAATTACAATGAAAACCTATGGATGGAAACATACCGCGGCGTCGATCGCATTCCAGGAGACGTGTATTACTTCTACAACCCAGACTACGCCGACCCCATCTGGATGGGAGAAAACTCCGTTTATATGGCAGACGATCTTTACTTCGGTCACGGAATCGGCATGGTTTCGCACAAAAAGATGATCGAAGCATTGGACACCCTGAGAATCGAAGGAGCAAAAAAATCCGCCTACCTCCTCAACCAGGTGACCCGGTTGAACTCGGCAAGGTTCTACCCCTACAGGCGATAAAAAAAAGCAAAGGGATAGACAATCCCTTTGCCAAACTCCCAACAGCCGTCATAAATCGTGCCACTAATCCACCTACCCTACGATTGTAGCCAGGATACGAGCACCAACTAAATTTCCACTGGGTACGCAATCAAAGGGAACGCTCATTTCAAAAAGCAACCAATCTACGGCCACTCACCACTCACCAAGCACAGAGTGCATTGAAGCGGAGGGCGCTCGACTCCAGTGGAATAAGAGGCTGGGCAAGACCCCGCAGGCACGAGGAGGCTTGACCACCTCCCCGCAGGAAAGCAAGCGCCTGCAGCGGAAAGGAACGAACCATTCAAAAAGCAGAAAGACGCTACAAAAAAAAAGGATACCGAAACCGGCATCCTTTTTTGAATCTGCTTATGAAGCCACATCACGCTTCGTAAAGAAGACGAAGGCGAGCACTTGGAAAATCACAAAGTATACGAGGATCATCGTGATGGAGAAGCCCATCGTCATCCCTTTCACTACCGGCTGTTGGAACCCTGTGTACTGAGTGAGATCCGTATTGGCGAACAAACTGAATTTCGCCCAGTCGAATTTCATAGCAATCAACGTAGTAAGATTCGATCCCATAAATAACAGGAACACAGAGATCCCAATTGCAAGAGAGCTGCTTCTGAACACAGCCGATATCATGAAGGCCATTGTTGCCATCATGGCGACATCGATCGTTTTCAATAGATAGGTCTTGATGAGGTACCATACCATGTTTTGTTCCACGACGGCTCCATCAACGTACGCAAGATGCGCCGATTCCCCGATCCCACCGAAGAGGATGAGACCCAGGAGGAATGAAACCACAAACAGGACGACAAGCTGGCTCAATCCATACAATAAGACCGTGATATATTTCGAGATCAGTATTTTACTTCTTGAAATCGGACGGATCAATAGGAGTTTGATGGTACCCCATGTAAACTCACTCGCCACGATCCCGGCAGAGACGATGATGGTGAACAATCCGACAAACATCACCAGGTAGGCATTGTCTTGTACATATGACCACACGTTTGACTTTTCATAAGGTTTCAGATCATTTTCAAGACGGTACTCATTGATAGCGATATTCTTTTCCGTTTCTTCTTTTATATAGCCGGGCATGTTGCTCTCTTTGAGGGATTCCTTATCAGCAGCGATCTGAGTCTGGACCTCTTTCTTCCACTCATCCGATACCTTCGTTTGGCTATCCAGATATTTGCTTGTTGCTCCCGTGATCCCGATGATGGCCACGAGGAGGCCCAGCATGACGTAAGTACCGACACGCTTGAAAATCTTCATCCATTCATTTCTGATCAAATTAAACATTGACTGTCTCTCCTTTATCGTTGGTGATTTCCAGGAATCGGTCTTCGAGGGTTTTCGAAATCGGCATGACTCCGAAAATGTCCAGTCCATCTTCCACCAGTGTTTTAATCAGTGCTGGAATCCGTTCTTTTTCAATAGCCAGCTGTACCTGATTGTCTTTCACTTCGAATTGGATTGCAGGATCGAACGTCTTGATCGAGGCTTTGATCAGGGATGCATCAGCGACATCGATCTGGTAGATTTGTTCGGTTCCACCGACGAAGGCGCGAATATCCTGGACGTCTACCAGTTTTCCAGATTGCAGGATGGCGATGCGATCACACATCATTTCCATTTCAGAAAGAAGATGGGATGAAACGATGACGGCCATTCCCTCCTCAGCCGCTAGCTTGCGGATATACGCACGGATTTCACGGATTCCTGCAGGATCGAGTCCGTTGGTTGGCTCATCCAAGATAAGGAGCTTCGGCTTATGGAGCAGACATTGAGCGATGCCGAGGCGCTGGCGCATCCCGAGTGAATAGGTTTTGACTTTGTCCTTGATCCGGCTCGTCAAGCCGACGAGTTCCACTACTTCCTTGATCCGCTCCTCTGTGATGCCTTTATGCATGCGGGCAAAGTGCTTCAGATTTTGATAGCCTGAGAGGAACTTATAGAGCTCGGGATTTTCCACGATGGCTCCGACATCACTGATGGCATCAGCGAAGTCCTTCTGGATGCTCTTACCTGAGATAAGGACATCCCCTTCTGTGATTTTCATCAGTCCGACGATCATCCGGATCGTCGTGGTCTTTCCGGCACCGTTCGGCCCGAGGAATCCGAAGACCTCCCCTTCATTCACCTCGAATGATAGTGAATCGATGATTTTCTTGCCTTTGATGACTTTCGTGACATTTTGCAATTGAGCAATCGTCTTCATTCCAGTTCCATCCCTTCTATTTGAGTCGTGCGTTTCAACCATTGTAGGACCGACAGTCCTTGTTCTTCCCTTAATTGTTCAACGTTGCAGTGACCTTTCACTTCTCCATTATGGATGATGTAGGCTTCATCGAGTATGGCCTCGATTTCATCGATTTCGTGAGTGGCGATGAGGACCGTCTGCTCTCCCCAGTCGATATAGGAGAGAAGTCCTTTAACAATGGTGTCCCTCACCATCGGATCTAGACCTGAGAAAGGCTCGTCGAGTAGGATGACTCTAGCCTGCCTTGATAGTGTGAGGACAAGCTTCAGCCTTCCACGCGTCCCTTTGGAAAGGTGCTTGATCTTTTTCGACCCATCCAGCTGCATGAACGAGACAAGCTCTTCAGCCCGTTCCATATCGAAGTCGCTGAACTGTGAGTTGTAAAATTTGAGCATCCCTTTCACGGTAAATGTCTCATAGAACATATCAAGCTCCGTCAGGTAGGCCACTTCTTCTGCCACCTTCCGATTGATCGGTTCATCATCGAGCATCACCTTGCCTGCACTGGGGAGTACAAGGCCGGCGATCATTTTCAGCGTCGTGGATTTCCCGCTCCCATTCGGTCCGAGGAGTCCGTAGATCTTCCCTTTCTCAAATTGGAAGGAGGTGTTCCGAAGAGCAAGTCCGCTGCCATATTTCTTCGTGACATTCTCAAATCGGATCACGATCATTCTCCTCCCCGTACCGTTTGATGCTTTCAATCATTTCTTCTTTACTGAGGCCGAGCTCCTTCATATTTTTAATGAAGATTTCGATTACTTCCCGCTGCACTCTTTGATTTAATACAGATAGCACGTCATCTTCCTCCGTCACAAACGTTCCCTGTCCTCGTTTCGTTTCCACAATGGTCATCCTTTCCAACTCACTGTATGTCCGCTGTATGGTGTTCGGGTTCACCCCGGCTTGTAAAGCCATCTCTCTGACTGAGGGAAGCTTATCGCCAGGGTGTCGTTCCCTCCTGACGATTTCACGGATGATCCGATCGGCGATTTGCAGGTATATGGGTTTGGACGCTGAGTATTCTTCTACCATGATCTACACCTCAATCCTGCGATCTAATAGTCTGCATGAAATGATGAATAATATGAGCCACATGACCCCTTCCCAGATGAATGGGAGAAGCGGCAGGGGAATGATATCGATATTGAATCCACTGTCTTCCCCTCCTGAGCCGATGGTGAAAAAGAAACTCGCGGGAAGGTCGACTACCCATGTGTTGTTAACGAAGTTTTCCACAGGTTTCAGACTGGTAACGAATGTTGTCACCGACGTGTACAAGATCCATAATCCGGCGAGGATGAGCCAGCGAATGTTCTTGATCGCCGGGAATTTCCCCATGGAGTGGTAGACCGTCCAGAAAAAGATCAGCCATCCCGACATGTTTAGGCCGAGCAAGAGAACACCGATATTGAAATACACACCTTCCTTGACCGGCCAGTATCCGATTTCAGGTAGCCTGCTGAAGCTGATGAATCCAAGAAGGTCTACGAGTAGCAAGGAAATGATCAAGTAAACAAGTGCGACGAGTAGTTTTGAAGACAGCAGTGTAAATCCGCTGAGCGGGGTATGCAACCAAAGCTGTGTCTTCCCTTCCAGCCGGAGCATGGAGTAGACGATGACCGGCAGAAAAGCAAAGTGGAAGACGCCGAGCATGATGGCGAATCCGACAGGGATCCCTTTCTCATCGAAGTATCCCCCTGCGCCGAGCCCAAGGGAATAAACGACGATGATAATCGCCAACCACCCTATGAACCACACCTTGGATGTATGGAAATCCTTCCAAAGAAGGCCTCTGAATGCGTTCATTTTTTCACTCCTTTCTGTTTGTGTTCCAGTGTACTAGTTAGATAATACACTAAGACACAAATAGCAGTCAATAGGGTTTTTGCCTAATTTTTGTATGTACTCCAAAGGAATGTTAAAACTGCACGCAAAAAGGCCCGTGCCTCAAGGGAGGCACGGGCCTTTCTCATTCTTATTTATCTTTGACACGTCTGATTTCAATTTCTTTTAAGAGCTGATTGATGACATGGCTGGCAGCGATGAGACCGGCAACTGATGGAACGAATGCATTCGATGAAGGCGGAAGCTGTGCCTTTCGGATTTTGGCATCATCCTTCCCGACTTCCTTCCGTACTTCTTCTCGGATGACGATCGGACTCTCGTCGGAGAAGACGACCGTGACCCCTTTTTTGATCCCTTCTTTTTTCAGACGGGTGCGGATGACCTTGGCGATGGGATCCGTATGGGTTTTGGAGATATCCGCAATCTGGAAGCGGGTCGGGTCATTCTTGTTCGCGGCACCCATGGATGCGATAAGCGGAATGTCACGATTCAGGCACTCTTTCATCAGATGGATCTTGTAGGAAATCGTATCGGATGCATCCACTACGAAGTCCAGCCCGTAATGGAAGAACTCTTCATACGTTTCTTCGGTGTAGAACATCTTAAGGGCGATGACTTCACAGTCTGGATTGATGTCCTTGATCCTGTCCCGCATCAAGTCTACCTTCGGCTGACCGACGGTGGAAAGCAGGGCATGCACCTGACGATTCACATTTGTGATATCCACGTCATCCTTATCAACAAGGACAAGGCGGCCTACTCCGGAACGGGCGAGGGCTTCGGCTGCGAACGAACCGACGCCGCCGATCCCGAGAACGGCCACTGTACTATTCTTGAGGGTCTGAAGACCTTCCTTCCCGATCGCTAACTCATTACGTGAGAACTGGTGAAGCAATATGATCAACTCCATTGTAAGTATTCAACTAGGTTTATTCTGAATTAGAATAAAGGATTGAGCACTGAAAATCAATATATTGCGTTCATTCTCCATGGAGTTTTACCTTTTCAAGAGTTCAATTCCTGCGAGTGCTGAAGCTTGGAAGCTTTTCGCTTCCCAAGGATCAGCATCAATGCGATCAAGCTTGCCAGGAGGATGATGATGGTATACGGGTTCCCGGTCAGTCCGGCAATGACAAAACCGATGAGTGCGATGCTTGCATTCAATGCTACGTAAGGGAATTGAGTTTTCACGTGATCGATATGATCCGCCCCGGCACCTGTTGACGACAATAGCGTCGTGTCTGAGATCGGAGAACTATGATCTCCGAAGATCCCCCCGGAAAGAACCGCTCCGATGCACACAAGAAGCTCGGCATCAAGTAAGATTGCCATGGGGATGGCGATCGGCAGCATGATGGCATATGTACCCCAGGAAGAACCGGAAGCAAGGGACATCCCTGCCCCTACAAGGAAGAGGATCGCCGGGATGATGAAGGCGGGGATATTCCCCTTCACCAGTTCAACGATGTAAGACGCTGTCCCCATTTCGCTGATCACCTTGCTGAGCGACCAGGCAAGCACAAGCGTCACGGCGACATACACCATCTTTTGCATGCCACCTGTATAGATTTCGAAGATTTCATTGAATGTCTTCAATTTGTACGTAATCATCAGGATGATCAGAGAGATGGCCGCAAATAGATAGGCGGTACTGAGCGCCACCCTGAAAGCACTGCCTTCCACGGGTTTGAACGGGAAACCCTTTGACGCCAGGATGCCGAAGAGCGTAATGAATAGGATCAAAAGTGGAAGCCAGATCAAGACCGGTTTACTCGGCTTCAATCCGCCATCCTCCGGTTTCCTCAGAGGCTTTGATGTTTTCCAGTAGAGCTCACCCTTGTTTGCCCTTTCCTCAGCCGACTTCATCGGTCCGAAGTCAAGCTTCAAGATGGCGACCAATGGCACCATGGAGACGGCAAGGAGAGCATAAAATTGAAACGGTATCACATGGATCAGCGTGCTGAATTCAGACGTGGTGATATCGAGATGATCAAACTCCTTCTTGATCAGTCCCATGATGTAGACACCCCATCCGATAAAAGGAATCAGGACCGCCACCGGCGAGGAGGTGGAGTCAATGATCCATGCTAGCTTCTCACGGGAGACTTTCACTTTATCAAATATCTTCTCAAAAACAGGGCCTACGATCAAAGGGGTGCCGAGATCGGAGAAGAAGATGATGATGCCGCCGATCCAGGCTGATACTTGGGCTTTCGCCTTTGAGTTGATCAAGTTGGTGGCACTATTGGCCAGGGCCGCTCCTCCTCCAGATTTCTCCATGAGGGCGACGAATCCCCCGATGAAAAAGAGCAGTACCAGCACAGCGGCATTATAGCTGTCTGCCACCTGCGGGAACATGAATTCCCCGATGGTTTGCATTGTGGCCTCAAGGGGCCTTCCGCCCACAAGCATGAGGACACCGACATATACGCCGGAGAATAAAGAAATAATGACATTTTTCGTGATGACCGCCAGCAGCACGGCGATGATCGGCGGCAGTAGGGATAACCAGCCCATATGTTCCATGTTGACCACTCCTAAGATGTAAAGTTAGCAAAGATTACCTTTTAAAAGTATAGGGCTTGTCGACAGTTTCCGCAATGGTTTTTCTGATATTTATTCATTTTCATGTATTTTTAGTCAAATAAATCTTTACGAAGCAACTCTTGTAAATATAAAAAAGAGCCGAATCTCGAAAGATTCGGCTCTTGTGCATTACGTATCCATTTGTTTAACGAGTCCCAATCGTGCCGTCGCTGCGTTTCCTTTGTTTTGAACCCGCTCTCGGCAGGTGGGTGCTTTATTCCACTACTTGTTAGTCCTCTTGAAGCGAGGCATGAACGCCTAGCGAAAAGTCAAGCTCCCAAGGTTTGAAGTGTTCGGTCAAAACTGATAGGTTAAAACGTCGGACACATCAGGACTCGTCTGTTATTGACATCATCATAGCATAGGAGCGGCCGTTTTTGCAATTCACAACCGCTGGAGAATTTCCGACATCATTCAACATCCAGTGATAGGGACAGTTCTTTCAGTTGGGCTTCGCTTACGCCTCCAGGTGCATCGGTGAGGACACAGCTTGCACTGGCCGTTTTCGGGAATGCAATGGTATCGCGCAGGTTCGAGCGACCTGCAAGGAGCATCACCAAACGGTCAAGACCAAGGGCGATCCCGCCGTGTGGAGGGGTACCGTACTCGAATGCTTCCAGAAGGAATCCGAACTGCTCATTCGCCTCTTCTTTAGAGAAGCCAAGGACGCTGAACATTTTTTCCTGGATGTCACGCTCATAGATCCTGAGTGATCCACCGCCAAGCTCATATCCGTTCAATACCAGGTCATAGGCCTGTGCCCTTACTTCACCCGGGTTGGTCTCAAGAAGCTCTAGATCTTCCCTCACCGGCATGGTGAAAGGATGGTGTGCTGCATAGTAGCGATTATCTCCTTCATCGAACTCAAGAAGCGGCCAGTCCGTCACCCATAGGAAGTTGAACACGGACTCATCAATCAGGCCGAGCTCTTTACCGAGCTTGAGGCGAAGGGCCCCAAGGGCATCGGCCACGACGGATTTTTTGTCGGCGACGAATAGGAGAAGGTCCCCTGTTTCTGCT
Organism: Rossellomorea marisflavi; assembly: GCF_001274775.1. GTDB lineage: Bacteria > Bacillota > Bacilli > Bacillales > Bacillaceae_B > Rossellomorea > Rossellomorea marisflavi. The sequence goes on along the minus strand of NZ_LGUE01000001.1, from coordinate 320,679 downwards.
TCTGAAGCAGCAGACAGGCTGGATGCATCCTCATCCGATACGAACTTGGAAATCGGGCCTTTAAGACCTTCTTCCTCTACCTTCAGCCATGCAAGCCCTTTTGCTCCATAGCGGGATACGAATTCTGTGAGGCCATCGATATCTTTCCTTGAGTAGTTGGAAGCGGCCCCTTTCACATTGATCAATTTCACTTGACCACCGCCAGCTACAGCACCCGAGAACACCTTGAATCCAGAATCCTTCACGATTTCGGATACATCGATCAGTTCCATGGCAAAGCGGGTATCAGGCTTATCCGATCCATAGCGGCTCATGGCTTCATCATACGTCATGCGCGGGAACACCGATTCGATATCCAGGCCTTTCACGTCCTTCATGAGCTTCGCCATCATTTCTTCGACCAACAGGATGATTTCTTCCTGTTCCATGAAGCTCATTTCCATATCGATCTGTGTGAATTCAGGCTGACGGTCTGCACGCAGATCCTCATCACGGAAGCAGCGGGCAATTTGGTAATAACGGTCGAATCCGGACACCATCAGAAGCTGTTTGAAAATCTGCGGCGATTGAGGAAGGGCGTAGAATTCTCCAGGATGAACCCGGCTCGGTACAAGATAGTCACGTGCTCCTTCAGGCGTGCTCTTCGTCAGGATCGGAGTTTCGACATCAAGGAATCCATTCTCATTCAGGAAGCTGCGGAATGACGTGGTGACATTATGGCGCATCCTGAACGTGTCGGCCATGGCCGGGCGGCGGAGATCCACATAGCGGTATTTCAAGCGCACGTCTTCTGATACTTCCATTTGATCGTCGATCATGAATGGTGGGGTCTTCGCTTCATTGATGATCTGTACATCTTCTGCATGAATTTCAATTTTTCCGGTTTTCAGGTTCGGGTTGACCGTTCCTTCTCCCCTTGCAACGACCGATCCCGTTACGGAAATGACATACTCGTTGCGGATTCTTTCCGCCAGTTCGAGTGCTTCCTGTGAAAGATCGGGATTGAATACGACCTGAACGATCCCTTCACGGTCGCGGAGGTCGATGAAGATCAGACCCCCAAGGTCACGTCGTTTTTGCACCCATCCTTTGATGGTAATCGTTTCACCGATGAATGATTCCGTTACGTTTCCACAATAGGTTGTTCGTTTTGGCATTTTTTTCTCCTCCTGGCGATTATGTTAGACAAGCTTGCTCTTGATGTGGTCAACGAATGAGTCAATGGCGACTTCCTCTTGCTCCCCTGTTGCCATATCCTTCACGTTCACTTTGTTTTCCTGAAGTTCATTTTCACCGATCACAGCTACGTATTTGGCCTGATGACGGTCAGCGCTCTTGAACTGGGCCTTCACTTTGCGGTCAAGATAATCTTTCTCGGATGAGATCCCGGCTTCCCTCAGCTGATGAAGGAGTTTTACGCCATATGCTTTGGCCTCTTCCCCCATGGCAACGATATAGCAATCGACGCCTTGATGGATCGGGAGCGCCACTTTCTCGGCTTCAAGGGCCGCGATGAGCCTTTCGATGCTGAATGCAAATCCGATACCCGGTGTTTCGGGTCCGCCGATTTCCTGGACGAGTCCGTTGTAGCGACCGCCTCCGCAGAGGGTGGTGATGGCACCGAAGCCTTCTGCCTCACTCATGATTTCAAATGCTGTATGGTTATAGTAGTCCAGGCCGCGAACAAGGGTCGGGTCTACGACGAACTCTACGTCCATGCTGGTGAGATACGATTGCACCTTTTCAAAATAGGCGTTGGATTCTTCATTCAGGTAGTCGAGGATGGACGGAGCCGTAGCCATCAATTCGTGGTCGCGGTCCTTCTTACAGTCCAGGATCCTCAGTGGATTCTTCTCTAGTCGATTCTGACAATCGGAGCAAAACTCGCCGATCCTAGGCTTGAAGTGATTGATAAGCGCTTCACGATGCGCTTGCCGGCTGCCTCCATCACCGAGGCTGTTGATGACAAGTTTCAACTTGCGGAGTCCAAGCTTTTTGTAAATGCCCATGGCGAGCGAGAGGACCTCTGCGTCGATGGCCGGGTCTTCACTCCCAAGTGCTTCCACGCCGAACTGCACGAACTGGCGGTAGCGGCCAGCCTGTGGACGCTCGTAGCGGAACATCGGTCCGGTATAGAACAGTTTGGTCGGCTGATTCGCATTTCCGAACAGCTTGTTTCCTACGAATGAACGTACGACGGATGCCGTACCTTCAGGGCGGAGTGCAAGGCTCCTTCCTCCGCGGTCTTCAAACATGTACATTTCCTTTTGTACAATATCGGTCGTGTCACCGACACCGCGCGTGAAAAGTTCACTCGATTCGAAGATCGGTGTACGGATTTCATTGTATTGATAAGCGCGACAAAGGTCGGTCGCCACCTTTTCGATATATTGCCACTTCTCTACTTCTCCGGGCAGAATGTCCTGTGTTCCTCTTGGTATTTGAATAGACAAGGGGATTCCTCCTTTTCATAAAGCCTTGATATGTATGGCCCCGTAAATCGAGGCAATAAAAAAAGCCCTCGATCCCTTGTAATAAATACAAGGGACGAGAGCTGTTATTCCCGTGGTGCCACCCTAATTGGAGTCCATTAGACTCCCACTTCACCAGTTAACGCCTGGTACGTCCGTCCCCTACTCTGGTTTCAGGGCGGAGCCTCCCGAGTGTTCATTCACTGATGTACCTTGCAGAAATGCTTGCAGCCCAGGGCATTTCCTCTCTTGGCAGGTGGAGACCAGCTACTATTCTCGATCGTCGGTTTTTGAAAGCTATATTATTTCTATAATAATACGGATGAGGCAGGTTCATGTCAAGGGGTTTCGTCAGGACCTCTCCATTTTCTTTTTCAATAGGCGGACATCCTTCAGCGTCAGACCGAACTCAGATGCAAGCTCCATGTTCAACGCACCTTTTTCCATTTCCATGAATTGGTGAAAATCCGTCTGAAATAGTGCTTTTTCACTAGTCGTATTCAGAAAAGCTTTATCGCTTGATCGCATAGTACCCTCCCTTTCACTATTCCTACCATCTATCCTTTCCAAATGACTAAATTTCTATCGTAATAAAGGAATTTTATTTTTTATCTCGTATTTATGTGGGTATGGGTCATTTTTGAAGGTGTTTTCTTCAAAATGAGTTCAGAAATACGTGTGACAGTCCGATACTACTAATGATGTCCATGAAGAGAGAGGAGGTTGTCAACATCAAGAAAATCTACATATCCTTCCTGATCGTCTGCCTCTTGGTCCCCCTTCTCACATCTGTGAAGGCAAGTGCAGCCGGGGAACAGGTGAGCATCGGGGTTCCTACACTCAATGTGAGGACGGGGCCAGGACTCAGCTATCCAGTCCTCATGCAAGCAGCCAAAGGGGAAGAGTATACGGTCACCGGGAATGATGGGGACTGGTACAAAATCGATACGCCCCAAGGAGAAGGCTGGGTAGCCGAGTGGCTCGTTACCCAAGCTGATTCTGCAGGGACAGGGCAGGCTTCTGCATCCTCCGGTCTTACAGGGACGACGACAGAAGATTCGATCAATATAAGGAAGGCACCGTCCACGGATAGTGAGCGCCTCGGCACCCTATCAAGCGGGGAAGAAGTATCAATCACCGGAAGTGTACAGGGCTGGTATGAAATCTCTTATGATGGGGGCACTGCCTGGATCAATCAAGATTATCTGTCCCTTTCCGGTATAGAATCCGGTGCAGAAGAAGAACCCGGTTCTCCTTCTGCTACAGCCACCGTCAATGTGGAATCGTTGCTAGTGCGCGATGAGGCCTCCCTGAACGGCAGTATCGTCGGGAAAGTCACCCGAGGAGAATCCTATTCCATCCTTGAAGAATCAAATGAATGGTATCGGATCCAGCTATCGAACGGCGGCGATGGATGGGTGGCAGGATGGTTCATGAAAGTGGCCGGTGAAGACAAAGAGGAACAAACGGAAGGAACCGCCATGTCAGAAGGCGCTCCTGATTCCATCACGATCCTGTATGATGGCACCAACCTCAGAAGCAGTCCAAACAGCCAAGCAAGCGTCGTGGAAAGGGCCGGCAGCGGTTCGACCTTCGATGTGGTGGGAACATCGGGTGACTGGTACGAAATCAGGCTATCCGACGGTGCCAGCGCGTTTGTGGCCAACTGGATCGTATCGAGTAAAAAAGGCGGTACGTCCCCGGCTCCTGAAACGTCCGGGGGACTTGAAGGCAAGACCATCGTCCTCGATCCGGGGCACGGCGGACGCGACGGAGGGACGACAGGTGTCAACGGTACACATGAAAAAAACCTGACCCTGAAGACCGCCCAGCTCGTGGCAGACAAATTAAGGAGTGCAGGTGCGGAAGTGATTCTGACGAGAAGGAACGATGAATTCATCTCCCTTCCATCCAGGGTATCATTATCTCATTATTATATGGCCGATGCGTTTGTCAGTCTTCACTTCGACAGCATCTACGATTCGTCCATCACAGGACATACCACTTATTATAACGGGGCACAGCAAAAGGATTTAGCGGAATCGGTCCATTCTGCCCTTTCCGGAAGAATGCCTAATGCCGATCGCGGCGTACGGAACGGCGACTACCATGTGATCCGTGAAAACATGAGGCCGGCCGTCCTTGTGGAGCTTGGATTCCTCAGCAATGCATCCGAGGAGGCAAATGTGAATACTGCTTACTTCCAGGATACTGCGGCCACCAGCATCTATTACGGATTGAGCGAGTACTTTACAGATTGACAAAAAGCCAGGGAGGCGTGCCTCCCTGGCTTTTCTCATAGCATTCATTTCTCAACAATCAAGGTCACAGGTCCATCATTGATGAGTTGTACATCCATCATGGCACCGAAAACCCCGGTTTCCACCTGGACGCCCTTCTCCCTTAGGAGTGCATTGAAACGGTCATAGATCACTTCTGCCTCTTCAGGCTTGGCAGCATCCATGAAGTTGGGTCTCCTGCCCTTACGGGTGTCCCCGTAGAGGGTGAACTGTGATATGGAGAGGATCTCCCCTCCCCGGTCCAGAAGGGAATCATTCATCTTTCCATCCCCGTCTTCGAAGATCCTGAGGTTTACGACCTTATCGGCAATATAGGCCGCTTCCGCCTCCGTATCCCCGTGAGTGATCCCGACAAGAAGGACCAGTCCGGACTGAATACGGCCCTTCACTTCGCCGTCCACCATCACGGATGCTTGTTTGCTCCGTTGCAGTACTACTTTCATTACCTAAAACCCCTTTAGTTCATAATCCTTCGCACGGCATAAATATCAGAAATCTGCTTGATCCGCTCCACGACTTTATGGAGATGGGAAATATTATGAATGGAAATCGACATATTGATGGTCGCCACTTTATTCCGATCAGACTTACCACTGACAGCCGATATATTCGTTTTGGTTTCGTTGACCGCTTGAAGCACTTCGTTCAGAAGACCGCGACGGTCATAACCTGAGATCTCGATATCTACGTTGTACTCTTTCTGATCATAGCGATCGCTTTCCCACGAAACAGGAATGAGGCGTTGTTCCACCCCTTCCGCCAAGACATTCGTACAGTCGGAGCGGTGGACGGACACACCACGTCCCTTCGTAATGAAACCGACGATCTCATCGCCGGGTACGGGTGAACAGCATCTGGACAAACGGATCAGAAGGTTATCAATCCCTTCCACATGGACACCTGCATCCTTCTTCTTCCGCTTCTGAGGCTGTGAGTTCAGCTCTTTGACGGTTTCTTCCAGAATATCTTCCTGTTCCCGTTTCCTTCGTTCCTTCTCCGTCAGACGGTTGGCGATTTGCGCTGCGGTGATGCCGTTATAGCCGACAGCGGCATACATATCATCTTCAATGGAGAAATTGAACTTCTCGAACACCCGCTTGATGTTTTCAGACGTGAGAATTTCCTTCACATCGAAATCCTGGGCCTTGATCTCTTTCTCGACCATTTCCCGGCCCTTCTCGATGTTTTCTTCTCTTCTCTGCTTTTTGAAGAACTGTCGGATCTTATTTTTCGCCTGAGAGGTCTGGGCAAGCTTCAGCCAGTCCTGACTCGGCCCATAGGAGTGCTTGGACGTAAGGATTTCAATGATATCCCCGGTTTTCAATTTATAATCGAGGGTGACCATCTTCCCGTTGACCTTTGCTCCGATCGTTTTATTCCCGATTTCCGAGTGGATCCGGTACGAGAAATCGATCGGTACGGATCCCGACGGAAGCTCCAGGACATCCCCCTTCGGCGTGAAGACGAAGACCATATCGGAAAACAGGTCAATCTTAAGGGACTCCATGAACTCCTCGGCATTGGCCGATTCATTCTGGAACTCGAGGATCTCCCTGAACCATGAAAGCTTCTTATCGAAGGAAACCGGTTCATTGGCTTCCTTGCCTTCTTTGTATGCCCAGTGGGCTGCGACACCGTACTCCGCGATCTCATGCATTTCAAGGGTCCTGATCTGCACTTCAAGGGGATCCCCTTTCGGTCCGATCACGGTCGTATGGAGGGATTGATACATATTCGGTTTTGGCATGGCGATGTAATCTTTGAAACGGCCCGGCATCGGTTTCCATCTCGTATGGATGATCCCGAGGACGGCATAGCAATCCTTGATGCTGTCCACGACGATCCTCACGGCCAGAAGGTCATAAATTTCATTGAATTGTTTATTTTGCAGGGCCATCTTCCGGTAGATGCTGTAAATATGCTTCGGACGGCCGGAAATATCGGCGATGATCTTCACATCACTTAGGTGATCCTTCACATCATCGACGACTTCCTCCAAATACTCTTCCCGCTCTGCCCGCTTTTTCTTCATCAAGTTGACGATGCGGTAATACTGCTGTGGATTCAAGTACCGGAGACTGGTGTCCTCTAGCTCCCATTTGATCTTGGATATACCAAGGCGATGGGCAAGAGGGGCGAAGATTTCCAATGTCTCGTTCGCGATCCTGCGCTGTTTTTCCTGAGGAAGATGCTTGAGCGTCCTCATATTATGGAGGCGGTCGGCGAGCTTGATCAAGATGACACGGATATCCCTTGCCATGGCCACGAACATCTTCCGGTGGTTTTCAGCCTGTTGCTCTTCCTGGGACTTGTACTTGATCTTCCCGAGCTTTGTCACCCCGTCGACTAGCATGGCCACTTCAGAGTTGAAGTCCTTTTCGATCTGCTGCAGGGATATCCCTGTATCCTCTACGACATCATGAAGAAAACCGGCAGCCACAGTTGCCGGATCCATCTCGAGATCTGCCAGGATCCCGGCCACCTGAATCGGATGGATGATGTAGGGTTCACCCGACTTTCGGTACTGTTCGCTATGGGCTTCCCGCGCATACTCGTAAGCCTTTTCCACCAATCCTACATGCTCATCATTCAAATATTCTCTTGTTTTATCTATAACCTGTTCAGGGGTTAATACTTGATCCTTCGCCATGATCAAAATCACCTTTATATATAAATTTGGTTCAGCGCCCGATTTAAGGCACCGACATACTCTATCTATTCGAACGCGCTGACGCGTTTTGAAAATAAAACGATTGTTACCATTATCAAAAAAAAAAGCGATTATGTAAAGGGTTTGGGCTAAAATTCTCAGATTTCATCTGGTTTTGTCGAATGGTGACGATTACATATGAAGGTATCTTCCCAGTCATGGACAGAACTTCTGGCGCCCATTCCAGAAACTGCTGTATAAAAAAATAAGGGCCGGCATCTTCCTGTGATGTCGGTCCCTTATGTATGATCAGTATTGCATCAATGTCATGATATCGTAGCCTTCAAGCTTATCACGACCGTCAAGATAGGTCAGTTCGATCAAGAAGGCTGTACCGGCAACGATCCCGCCGAGCTCTTCTACAAGCTTGATTGTCGCATCGATCGTACCACCTGTAGCGAGTAGATCGTCCGTAATCAATACGCGCTGTCCCGGTTTGATGGCATCCTTATGGATGGTCAAGGCATCTTTGCCGTACTCAAGCCCATATTGCTGTTGGATTGTCTCACGTGGGAGCTTGCCAGGTTTCCTTACAGGAGCGAATCCTACCCCAAGAGCATACGCCACCGGGCAGCCGATGATGAAGCCCCTTGCTTCCGGTCCGACAACCAGATCGATTTGTTTTTCTTTTGCGTATTCCACGATCTGATCCGTTGCGTATCTATATGCATCACCGTTGTCCATTAGAGTGGTGATGTCTTTAAACTTAATGCCTTCTTTAGGCCAGTTATCAACGATCGTGACATATTGTTTCAAGTCCATGCTTCTACTTCCTCCTCAACTATAGCGGACTCTTTCATCCTTTCGCTGAACCATGTCTTCAGTTCCTGATATGACGAATACAGGAGCTCATTTTCAAGCTCGTACTGATGCTGCTTCCTCATGTAGGCAGGAGATTCGGACAGGTCTTTCTTCACTTTGACAGGATGAAGAGAAATCAAACCATCTTCTATTGTAACAAACTTCAATTCAAAAAACACCTGTGACATGAAATCGATTGTTTCCATGGACCATCCCTTGTACTTGGCAAGGTCATTTCCGTGTTTTTTCAGATCGAATGAACCCCTCTTATGAAGGAAGGCATAATACCATTTGAAATGATCACGGGTGGGCATCGTACTGAAGAAATGATCTTCATGCTGGTGGAAATGGGCGTAGATGCGGTGCGGCCTGCCGAGCTCCAGGAGCTGCTCCATCAGGCGGCGGTCCCCGGGGAGATCGAGGAGTACAAGATTGCATCCATCCACCACGATTCCTTCAAGATCGGATTCACTCTGGATATATCGGACTTCCCCTTTGAATAGCGTTGTATCAGCCGTCTTCGGATGGAAGCATACGATCACCCTGTCACCATCAGGGATGAGAGGGGCCCATTTCGTCACCTGCTTGATCCCCCTCATGTCGAAAAGCTGCCAGGAAGAAATCTGGATATCCTGCAGGAAGATCTGAGGCTTCTTGCGATTATTCCATTCATTGATCGACAGTTCCCCGATGACGGAAGCTTTCACATAAGGCGTCATGTGATCGGCAAGTTCACCGAGACCGAACCCCACCCCATCCACTTGTACGCCGTTTTCGGCCAGAACAAGCTTAAGGTGATTCTGAGCGGAACCGATCTTTTTATAATGATCGATGGATACATCCCGGATGACCCACTTCGGCTTCGGATTGTTCATCCCGAAAGGCGCAAGGAGGTGCATTTTCTCGATGGATTCAACGGTGATCTCGTCCACGGCGACTTCGGCATCGAGCTCTGTAACCGGGATGAAATCGTCTTCGCTCAGGACTTCTTTTGCCTGTTCATTCAATCTTGAACGGAGCTCATCGACATCGGATAGGGCAAGGGTCATTCCCGCAGCCATCGGATGCCCCCCGAAATGGGGAAGGAGTTCACGATTCATGGACAGGTTCTTGAACAGATCGAACCCGGCAATGCTTCTTGCCGAACCTTTCGCTTTATCCGAATCAGGATCGAAACTAAGGACAATGGTCGGACGGTAAAACCTGTCGACAAGACGGGAGGCAACGATCCCCACTACCCCAGGGTTCCAGCCTTCCTTCCCGATGACAAGGACACCGTTTTCGGAAGGAGGGAATTCCTTCTCCACCATCTCGACGGCTTCTTCCGTCATCTTCGCTACGATGGATTGGCGCTCTTTATTCAACCCGTCGATCTCTTCTGCAAGCGCCTTCGCTTCTTCAGGATCGCGGGAGAGCATGAGATCCACTGCGGGATCGGCATCGCCAAGCCTACCCACGGCATTGATGCGCGGTGCTATCATGAAGCCAACGGTCTCTTCATTCATTTCATTTTGCTGGGCATTCGCCACACGGCAAAGGGCCTTGATCCCAAGGCGGTCCGTTACCTTCAGCCTGGCGATCCCCTTCTTGGCGATCAGCCGGTTTTCCCCGTGGAGGGGAACCAGATCGGCGATCGTACCGATTGCGGCCAAATCCAGCAGATGGTCTGGAAACTCCCCGTAGAGAGCGTGGGCGAGCTTCAAAGCCACACCGACCCCTGCCAGTTCCTTGAATGGATAGGAGCACCCTTCCACTTTCGGATGGATCATGGCGAAGACCGGCGGCAATTCCGGACCCGGTTCATGGTGATCCGTCAAGATCAAGTCGATGCCAAGTTCTTCGGCAAGCTTGGCCTCTCCCACTGCGGATATACCGGTATCCACCGTGATGATAACGGCGAACCCTTCATCAGCAGCCCATCTGAAGGCTTCTTCATTCGGTCCGTATCCTTCGGTGAACCGGTTGGGGATATAAAATTCCGCCTGTGCTCCGAGATCAGTCAGTACCGTCATCAGGACAGAGGTGGAACTTACGCCGTCGGCATCATAGTCACCATACACAAGGATGCGCTCCTCTTGCTCGATTGCCAGCATGATGCGGTCTTTCGCTTTTTGCATATCATCAAAAAGAAATGGATCATGAAACGATCCGCCTGTATCAAATAAAAAGTTCCGGGCATCGTCGGCATCTGCCAAATCCCGATTTATCAATAATTTCGCAACAAGCGGGGGAACATTCAACTCTTCTGCCAATTCTGCTATCTTGTGCTGGTCAGAATCTTTCATTTTCCAGCGTGTTTTTGCATTTAACATATTTTCACCCCTCAGCCTTTCCCATTATACAAAAACGGTAAGGGGGTTTCAATCCACATCAGAGTCGATCAAAGGAAAAAGACACCCTGTATGGGTGCCTTCATTCCGGTCATTCTGATGTTTCCTGTATGGAATCGGGTGCCTGCTTCTTCAGCGAGGTATCCTGTGAATCGAGTCGCTTTTGATCCCGGGTCTTCTCGATTTGTTCCCTCAAGGTCATGTTTTCCTTTTCAAGGGCCTTCACCCTCCGCTGGACGACGAAAAGCCTGAAAAGCCCAACTGATCCGATGATGATTCCCCCCATGAAAACAGATCCAAGAATAACTAATATAAGAGGCCAGTCTGCTTCACCAAAAAGGTAGTTCACTGTTACCGGGTCGACATTGATGACAGCGAAGATTGATACGATCAGGGCAAATACGATCCCCAAAAGCAACGTCCATTGAAATTTCATTGTATTCCCTCCTCACAACTGCATTGTCTCTCTCCATCAGGAATGATGGATGATATCCATTTACCCTTTTCATGGGCTCAATGAAACCAACCGGATTCATTTAGTACCTTATCCCTATAGTATACCCGGTTGGACACCGTCCCATTAAAAAATGGGACAGGGGGCTTCCCCTGTCCCATCATTCTTATACTTGTGGTTCGTCGCTCCATTTCTTCTTCTCTTTGACGGTTTTGATCGGTCCGTGTTTCTTCAGCTGTCTGATCTTCAGTGACAGATAGATCTGAGCAGCGATGTAAATGGAAGAGAACACTCCTGATATCAACCCGACTAGAAGGGCGATGGAGAAGTTCCGGATCGATTCACTACCAAAGATCAGGATGGCGATGACCGTGATGACCACTGTCAAGACGGTATTCACGGAACGGCCCAAAGTCTGACGAAGACTCTTATTGACCGCTTCTTCCAGTTCTTCCGCATGCTTGATGCGCTTCATTTTGTGAAGGTTTTCCCTCAGACGGTCGAAGGTGACGATCGTATCATTGATGGAATACCCGACGATGGTCAGGACGGCCGCAATGAACGTGATATCCACTTCGAGGCGCGTCACGCTGAAGAAGAAAATGATCAGCAGGGCATCGAATAGAAGTGAAAGGATGGCTCCGAGGGCCATGCGCCATTCAAATCGGATCGTCACATACAGGATGATGAAAATCGATGCGATGGCCACTGCATATAGGGCGCTCTTCGCCAGTTCTTTTCCGACCACCGGAGAAACGGTACTGATGCTAGGATCATTACCATATAGATCCTGGAAGTGATCTTTCAGCTTCGCGATATCATCTTTGGAAAGATCGTCTGAATAACGGACGACCGCAGTGTTGTTATTTTCACCTGAAATGACGATGTTATCACTTGGAAGCTTGATGTCATCAAGCTCCTTCTTCAACGTTTCAGTCTGTATCGGCTTATCCGATGAAAGGTCTACACGGGAACCACTGACAAAATCTATCCCGAGGTTCAGTCTGAAAACGGAGAGGATGATGACACCCGCGATCATGATTGCACCTGTAATGGCAAAGAACTTCCTGCGGTTTTTAGCGAACTCGACGCGATCGAATTTCGTCGGCAAGTCCAATGTATCCAAGTTCTCCGAAAGGGAATGGACATCTTTTTTGTTGACGCCGAACCAGCCTGGCCTTTTGTTGAAAAGCTTGCTGTTGACCCAAAGACCGAGAAGGACCCTGGATCCCCATACCGCCGTGATGAAGCTGACAAGGATGGAGATGATGAGCATCGTCGCAAACCCTTTAACCGAGCTTGTACCGAAATAGAACAGGACGGCTGCTGCGATGAGGGTCGTCAAGTTGGCATCAAGGATGGTAAGGAATGAGGTTTTGTTTCCTGCCTGGAAGGCCGATTTGATCGGCTTCCCGACCCGGATTTCCTCTTTGATCCTCTCATACGTGATGATATTCGCGTCGACGGCCATCCCGACACCGAGTATGATCGCTGCGATACCAGGCAGTGTCAGGACCCCGTTCATCAGCTCGAATAGGAGCAGGACGAGATAGAGATACACGGAAAGGGTAACCGAAGCGATGAAGCCCGGCAGGCGGTAATATACAATCATGAACAGGAAGATGAGGGCGATCCCGATGATCCCTGCCGTAACGGTTTTATCAAGTGCCTGCTGTCCGAATTGAGCGCCGACAGATGTGGAATATTTTTCTTCCAGTTTGACGGGAAGAGCACCTGCATCAAGAAGCTTCGCCAGATTCTGGGCTTCTTCCACGGTGAAGTTCCCTTCGATGATGACTTCGTCCGAATTGATCGGCTTGTTTACATTCGGCGCAGAAAGGAATTTAGGGTCTTCCTTTCCTGCTTCCTTCTCGTAGGAATCTTTCCCTTCCTCGAAATCAAGCCAGATGACCAATTGGTTTTGAGGAGCCATTTGGTAGATATTTTGAGTCAGTTCATAAAACTTTTTGCGATCCTTCAGTTTCAAAGAGACGATCGGCTGATTCTGATCGTTGAATGTCTGTTTTGCCGATCCCGAAACCAGGTCCGATCCGTCCAGTCGAACCTTATCGTTCACATCGCGGAAGGACAGATTCGCCTGTGTGGATAGGATCTCCCGTGCCTGGTTCTGGTCCTCGACACCTGCAAGCTGAACGCGGATCCGGTTGTTGTCCTCGATCTGGATGCTTGGTTCGCTTACACCCAGGACGTTGATCCGCTCATCGAGAGCTTCTGCCGTATTGGCGACTGTCTGTTTCGTGATCTTTTCTCCATTCACTGGCTGAACTTCATACAGCACTTCGAATCCACCTTGGAGGTCAAGACCGAGTTTAATATCATTGATGATCGATTTTGCCGTTCCCCCGACCGTTCCTGCCAGCAGGACGAGCAGGACGAAAAAGGCAACGATGCGGCCACGCTTTACCATTATGTACAGTTCCTCCTTGAAAACCATCCCAAATATGATCTTTTCGTATTGACTGATCCCAGGGGTGTCTGAAATATCCCCATGGATCGCCTGTGATATTCAATCCATTCCTTTATCTTTCAACATTCCCATTATGGCGGAGAACGAATTCCATGTCAATTTGTTCCCGTGCTATTTCTCTTCCCTGGAAGGATGCAGAAGTTCCTTCAATTCATCCTCATTCACATCGGCGAACCAATTCGGCGAGCGATAAGCCTGGACCGTCTCGAAGGTCATATATTCCCCTGCTTTTGCCGAGAGGATATCGCTGACCAGCTCGTACACTTTCACATCCACTTCGGGCTTTTTCCATTTCTTCTTTGTCAGGTATAACCATAGTCTTTCCAGAGTTGCTTCCTCGTACCCGAATAGTTGGAATTCCTCCACCTTGCTTAACAGTGCAGGTTCCAGTGAATCATAAAATCGATCGTAAGGATGCTGATTAGGTTTCATTCCATTCCCCACTCCATTTTGGAAGATCGGCAATATAAGGCCGTATTTATTCCCAACTTGTCATGCTTGGACCATTGGGATGCATATATATCATTGTATACGATTATACCAATTTTGAGAAGGCAGGGAAGTATATGTCAAAATTTCTGAAAGGCACCGTCATCCTCATGCTCGCTTCCTTGATCACGAGGGTCCTGGGGTTCGTCAACCGCATCGTGGTGGCACGATTCATCGGGGCAGAGGGTGTCGGTCTCTTCATGATGGCCTTCCCTACACTGCTCCTTGTCATCACCATCACCCAATTCGGGCTTCCTATCGCCATTTCCAAAACGGTATCGGAAGCAGAGAGCAACGGGGACCGGCAGAAGGTGAAAAAGATCCTGGTCGTCTCCCTCTCCATCACCCTGGGGCTGTCCCTGATCTTCACACCTGCCCTCATCCTCCTGGCCCCCTATCTATCCCAGACGCTATTCACGGATCCGCGTACATACTATCCGTTGGTCGCCATCGCACCGATCATCCCGGTTGTCGCCATTTCCTCCGTGCTGCGGGGCTATTTCCAAGGGCGGCAGCAGATGAAGCCCCCTGCCTATTCCCAAGTCATCGAGCAGGTGGTAAGGATCACGCTCATCGCTGTCCTGACCAAAACCTTCCTCCCATACGGCATCGAGTATGCAGCAGCGGCGGCCATGGTGGCTTCCGTCCTCGGAGAGCTTGCATCTTTGGCTTTCCTTTTCACCTACTTTAAACGAAAAAAGACATTCCGGGTGCGGAAGCAATTCTTTTCATCCATCCAAAAAGGGAAAGAAACCCTGCGGGAACTCATGGAAGTGGCACTGCCGTCAACAGGGAGCAGGATGATCGGATCGGTTTCATTATTCTTCGAACCGATCGTCGTCGCCCACAGCCTGGCCCTCGCCGGAGTGACAGCTTCCATGGCCACGGCCCAATACGGTTCACTGACCGGCTATGCCATGCCGCTCCTGTTTCTCCCTTCCTTCATCACCGTATCACTATCTCAATCCCTTGTGCCGGCAATCAGCGAAGCGAACGCCGGGAAAAATTACAAGTTGATTGAGCATCGGCTTCAACAGGCTCTGAGGATCTGCCTCATCACGGGTGGTTTATCCATCGTGATCCTTTATATCTATGCTAAGCCCCTTATGCAGTTGATGTATGGCAGTGAAAGTGGGGCAATGTTCATCATGATCATGGCGCCTTTCCTTCTGTTTTATTACTACCAAGGCCCGTTGCAGGCAGTCCTTCAGGCATTGAACCTCGCAAGGGCAGCCATGATCAACAGCCTGATCGGGGCCGTGGTTAAGACCGGGGTGATCTTCGTCCTTGCGTCACAGGCGGGCTTCGGTATCAACGGTGCAGCCCTCGGCATGGTAGTCGGTTTCGTCCTTGTGACCATCCTGCACTTCATGACCATTATAAAAGCCGTCCCCATCATGATCTATATCAGGGACTATGCAGTGGTGGCAGCCGTCATCGTCATCTCGGGACTGTGGGGGCATTACTCCTGGCTCACTTTCCTTCCATCTGAGCCCGTTTCCATCCGCCTTGTCATCGGGATTATCACGACGTGCATCGTCTATATCTTCTGTTCAGTCCTTCTACGCTTGATTACAAAGGAAGACATGAAGAAAATCCCCGTAATCAAACGGTTTGTCTGAGCATAGAAAAATGATCCGGACCTCGGCACGGATCATTTTTCATCTATATAGAATTCTCCGTTGTCATAGCTGCAGAACGCAATATCCCTGATCGCAGGATAGCCCCTCTTTTTCATCTCGCCCCGCAGCCAGAATGGGGATTTACCGAGCTGCTGGAGATGTTCGGTCTGGATCTCGCCGTCGAGGATGATGGGAAGAGCATAAGTGTCGGCGCTCCCCTGCTTCTTCAGTACCGACAGCTTTCCCGATGTTTCAAGGATTGCAAATTCGACATCCGCCACGTTGAATACATCCTTTTCCCTCAGCTGGAGAAGGAGATCGTCGAAGTTGTATCGCTGTTTCTTCATGACCGATTCGTCAATCTTCCCATTATGAATGACGACAGCCGGTTTCCCGTCGATCATCTCCCGGAAGGATTTTGAACGGAGGGATATCATGGCGAACAGCAGCTGCAGAACGACCATCACAACCATGGGGATCAAGGAATGGGCCAATGGATCTTTCGGCTTTTCGATCGCCATGACCGCGATTTCGGCGAGCATGATGAACACCACAAGATCCAGGATGCTCAGTTCGCCTATCTCACGTTTCCCCATGATCCGGAAGATCAATACGATCAAAAAGTAAAGAATAAGCGTCCGGGCCACGATGACGATATATTCCTCCATACACTTCACCACCTACATGAGCTCATCCTTCATAGTATCGACTCGAGAGAATCATTCATGAGAGGGATATTTGCCCAAAAGCCAGTCTTTTTTCCGCTGGTACTGAATATGCTTGTACTAGAGCTCATCAAATGAAGAAATGGAAGGGAGAGATCGATCATAGAAGCCAAAAAATTAGGGGGCGCAGTACTCTTCGGCACGGTCACCATCTTTGTGATTGCCATCGCTGCAAGCTTGATCTTTTCATTGCTGTTGCGGTTCACCAGTCTGACGGAGAGTTCCATTTCCTTATTCATCACCATCGTTTCATTCCTGGCCCTGTTCATCGGGGGATTCATGTCAGGGGGAAAAGGCAAGACCAAGGGATGGATGCTCGGAGGTTCCACGGGAATACTTTATACCCTTTTCGTCTTCCTTTTTCAATATCTCGGGCTGGACTCATCTCCATCTTCAGAGCAGCTCATCTATCATGGTTGCTATATCCTGACGGCGATGATGGGCGGCGTACTCGGGGTCAACCTGAGCGGAGGCAACCCTCAGGAAAACTGAATCACAAAAAAAGGCCTGCACCCGTCCACGCTTGACAGCATGGAAGAGCACAGGCTTTTTTTATACTTATACTTCTGTCTTAACAATCTCCCTGATCGCATTCCGATCATATGTAAGACGGCTTCCATCACCGCATTTGATGATGACTTTTCCTTCTTCGATGGCATCGATGAAGCCGTGAAGTCCGCCGATTGTTATTACCTTATCGCCTTTAGCCAGCTCGCTTTGCATTTGTGAAACGGCTTTTTGACGTTTCTGCTGCGGGCGGATAAGCAGGAAATAAAACAATACGAACATCAAGACGAGCATGATGATTGAACCTAGTCCTCCTTGCATGTGTTTCCCCTCCTTTCAAATTAGAAGTTCTTCGCATCCGGACGGTTGAAACCGTACTGTTCGAAGAATTCTTCCCTAAAGTCCCCCAGTCGATCTTCTCGAATCGCTTGTCTGACTTGTTCCATTAAGTTTAACAGAAAATGCAGGTTATGATAAGTCGTAAGCCTAATTCCGAACGTTTCGTCACATTTGATCAGATGACGGATATAAGCCCTGCTGTAGTTCTTACATGTGTAGCAGTCGCACTTCTCATCGATGGGCCTGAAGTCCCTCGCATACTTGGCATTTTTCACCACAAGACGGCCTTCACTCGTCATCAGGGTACCGTTACGGGCGATCCTCGTCGGCAAGACACAATCGAACATATCGATCCCTCTGATGGCTCCGTCGATCAATGAATCCGGGGAGCCTACGCCCATTAGGTACCTCGGCTTGTCGAACGGCAGATGAGGAGTGGTGAATTCAAGGACCCTGTTCATGACATCCTTCGGTTCTCCTACAGACAATCCACCGACTGCATATCCAGGGAAGTCGAGTGAAGTGAGGTCTCGGGCACTCTGCTTCCTGAGTTCCTCATACTCCCCTCCCTGTACGATTCCGAACAATCCTTGATCCTGTGGACGCTGATGGGCCTCGAGGCAGCGTTCGGCCCAGCGCGATGTACGCTCGACTGAACTCTTCATATAATCATATTCTGCAGGGTAAGGCGGGCATTCATCAAAGGCCATCATGATATCGGATCCGAGGGCATTTTGGATCTCCATTGCCTTCTCGGGGCTGAGGAAAAGCTTGTCCCCGTTCAGATGGTGACGGAAATGGACCCCTTCTTCTTCAATTTTACGCAGCTTGCTCAGGCTGAATACCTGGAAACCGCCGGAATCAGTCAGGATGGCCCGGTCCCAGTTCATGAACTTGTGGAGACCGCCTGCTTCCCGGATGATCTCATGACCCGGGCGTAGCCAAAGGTGATAGGTGTTGCTCAGGATGATCCCTGCATCCATCGCCTTCAGATCTTCCGGTGACATCGTCTTGACCGTGGCAAGAGTCCCGACAGGCATGAATACCGGTGTTTCGAATGTGCCGTGTGGGGTATGGACCTTCCCGAGCCGCGCACCTGTTTGCTTACATGTTTTAATGTGCTCATATCTGATTGCAGTCAACGTGTGATTCTCCTTTTTCAGTGTTGCAGCTGATTATTTTAAGAACATGGCGTCGCCGAAGCTGAAGAAGCGATACTTCTCTTGAACGGCTGTTTCATAGGCTTTGAGGACATGCTCCTGACCTGCAAAGGCACTTACGAGCATGATGAGGGTCGATTTAGGCAGATGGAAGTTTGTGATCAAGCCATCGATGCCTTTGAACTCATATCCCGGGTAGATGAAGATATTCGTCCATCCGTTCTCTTCCACAAAACGATCATGCTTGGAGGCGATCGTCTCCAGCGTCCGTGTCGATGTGGTACCGACGGTGATGATGCGCCCGCCCTTATCCCTTACATCATTCAAGAGGCGTGCGGTGCCTTCTGAAATTTGATAGAATTCCGAGTGCATATCATGGTCCTCGATGGAATCCACCGACACCGGGCGGAATGTTCCGAGCCCGACATGAAGCGTGATGAAGGCAATATGAACACCCTTCTGCTTCAGCTCTTCAAGTAGCTCCTCGGTGAAGTGGAGTCCGGCAGTAGGGGCAGCCGCAGATCCGCGCTCCTTGGCATAGACGGTCTGATAGCGGTCCTGCTCTTCTAGTCGCTCCCGGATGTACGGAGGCAGCGGCATTTCACCAAGCTCCTCAAGTACCTCATAGAAAATGCCATCGTACGCAAATTCCATGATCCTCCCGCCATGGTCCTTCGTCCCGACACAGGTAGCTTTCAGCTTCCCGTCCCCGAATACGATCTCCGTTCCCACCTTCACGCGCTTGGCTGGTTTGACGAGGGTCTCCCATTGATCCCCTTCTTCCTGTTTGAGAAGAAGGACTTCGATGTTGGCCCCCGTCTCTTCTTTTTGCCCAAAAAGCCGGGCCGGTAGTACACGTGTATCATTCAGTACAAGGCAGTCGCCTTCATCCAATAGGTCTACAATATTTTTAAATCGAAGATGATCTATGGATCCATCTTCTTTATCCAGTACCATCAGTCTGCTTTCAGAACGATTCTCAAGCGGGGTCTGAGCGATCAGTTCCTCCGGCAGATGGAAATCAAAATCTTCAACTTTCACTTTAGGTCACCTGACTTATCATTATTTGAATCGGCCTATAAAATAAAAGACCAACGACAGTATAACACTTAACAGGACAGAAGTCATAAGCGGGAAATAAAAAGTTGCATTCTCCTTCTTCACGACGATATCACCCGGTAATTTCCCAAGTTTCGTGAATTGAAGGAGCAAGCCGGCAACGAGGAGTACGGCTCCCGCGATCATCAGTACTTTCGGAAGGCCGCTCAATTGGCAGGCACCTCCAGTTGAAAATGCTCATACACAAGATGCGTGACGATCCTGCCCCTGGGGGTCCGCTGCAGGAAGCCGATCTGCAGGAGATACGGTTCATACACGTCTTCGATCGTATGGGATTCCTCCCCTATGCTCGCTGCAATGGTATCAAGCCCCACGGGGCCTCCCCTGAAGCGCTCGATGATGCCCCTTAGAAGTTTATGATCGATGTGGTCGAGTCCGAGCTGGTCCACTTGTAGGAGATCCAGCGCTTCCTTCGATAGCGTCGATGAAATGTTCCCGTCCGATTTAACCTGGGCAAAATCCCTTACGCGCCTCAGGAGCCGGTTGGCGATACGCGGTGTACCCCTGGATCTCCTGGCGAGCTCCCTTGCGGCCACAGGGTCGATCTCGGTCCTGAGGATCGCGGCGGTCCGCTTGACGATTTCGTTGAGCTGATCTTCATTGTAGTATTCCAGCCTGCAGAGGACGCCGAAGCGGTCCCTGAGCGGAGCGGAGAGTGCGCCGGCGCGCGTCGTGGCCCCCACGAGGGTGAACGGAGGGAGATCCAGCCTGACTGAACGTGCACTCGGACCGGTGCCGATGACAATATCCAGGCAGAAGTCTTCCATGGCAGGATAAAGGACCTCCTCGATCGCCCGCGGCAAACGGTGGATCTCATCAATGAACAGCACGTCACCCGGCTCCAGGGCTGTCAGCACGGCAGCAAGGTCACCGGGTCTTTCAATGGCAGGGCCCGATGTGGTTTTCATATTGACCCCCATCTCATTGGCAATCACCGCCGCAAGGGTCGTCTTTCCGAGACCAGGCGGCCCGTACAGCAGCACGTGATCAAGGGTTTCCTCCCGCATCTTCGCCGCTTCGATGAACACTTCAAGATTGTGCTTAACCTTGTCCTGCCCGATATATTGCTTGATGGTCTGTGGCCTTAAGGAGAACTCGAAACGATCCTCATTCTGTTCCGATTCGCCTGATACCAATCGATCATCCATCTCATTTGCTCCTTTCCATTATGATTTCAGAAGAAGCTGAAGGCCCTTCCTGATATATTCATCCGAAGAGAGCTCCTGCCCTTTGAGCTTCGGTTTGATCTTCTTGACCTCCCGATCGGAATAACCGAGCGCCTTCAGGGCAAGGATGGCTTCCTCAAATGCTTCATCCCCTGAATCCAGGACCGTCTCTTCAGGATTGAATAGACTAGGGAAGTAATCCGGCACGACATCCTGCAGTTTCCCTTTCAAGTCGAGGATCATTTGCCTCGCCGTCTTTTTCCCCACACCCGGGAATTTTGTCAGGAATGTATCGTTCTCCTCCTCGATGGCGGTAATCACCTGCTGAGGCGCACCCGATGCAAGGATGGCAAGGGCCCCTTTCGGCCCGATCCCTGATACATTAAGGAGCTTCATGAACAATAGCTTCTCTTCCAACGCAAGGAACCCATAGAGGGCAATGATATCTTCCCTCACATGCTGATATGTAAAAATCTGAATTTCCTGACCCTGATATTTCGAATATGCAAACGGATTGGCTGCAAATAACTGATACCCAATCCCTCCATTTTCAACCACCACATACTCGGGACTCACCATCTGTACAGTACCTCGAATATATTCATACATAGTAATCACTTCACTTTCTGACAAGAAATGCGGGCCATCGTCGCCTCGCATATTAAATCTATTGTATCATATCACTTATTGATTTTATGGAAAAGCACCGATAAAAAGAAACGTTTGTTCTTGTTTTTCGGTTTTTGTCCGACACAAGCTTCCTCTGAAATGCGCGTATGAAAAAACAGCCGGTCAAATGACCGGCTGTTCACTGTGGCAGGGAGTAAGGTTTTAATTGTTCGAGAACGTCTACATACGCTTCCTTGGATGTAATGGGGATCCCGTTTACCAGATCATCATGCCGATTGCTTTCCAGCTTATCAAGATCAATTTGGAAAAAGGATTGGATGATTTCCGCTTGACCTGGCTTGCCGTTGAAAATGGATAATACCCCTTTTTCGGTCAAGCCGAAGTAACCATTCGTTTTGAGCAGAGGTGAAATATCATCCATCTGCTTCTGGAAGACGATTTGTTCCTCGCTCATATCAATCAGCTGCCATTCTTCGTAGGCTGCCCAGAAATCTTCCATGCTCCAGATGGTTTCCTGTACGATTTCTTCACTTACTTCACCATCCAGATAAACCCTTTCCAGAATCAGCGTGACGGTATGCGCAGATGTCTCCTCTACGGGTACCTCTTGAACCGGCCCGTCCGCCGCCTGCTTTTCATCTGAATAAAAGAAGGTAAAATATGTGGCTCCAGCCAACAACATCACCATAAACACGATTCGAACATTCATCGTCATCGTGATCACCTCGGGATTCATTATGTATTGCTATCCCTAGTCTTACCATCCCGGGAACGATTTATCCCGATAGTTGAAAAAAGACTGTACAAAGGAGCATCCCCTTCGTACAGTCAAGCTTCTACGGATTGCGGATCGTATTGAACATATCATGAAGGTCCAGATTGATTCCATCCAGCGGCCCGCCGCCCCTCAAGTCATTATCGATATTCCGGACCCGGCTGAACGTACCTTCATCCGTCACGACTGAAACCGTCCTGCCTTCGAGGTACGGCTGTACCGCTTTTTCTACGCGTCGCTTTGTTTCTTCTTCTTTCGAATGGTCCCTGACCTCGATGGCGATCAATACGTCGGTTCCATACGATACGGCGCGGACGTCACTGACGTTCTTCACATGGCCCGTGACATCGCCGATCTTTTCGGCAAGATCTCCCTCATAGGCGGTATAGTACGAATTCCGAGCTTTGCGTGTATTATCATCCAAATGGCCATGATAATTGGCATCGCCGTGACTTCCACGGTTATCCTGGGCAAAGAAGCCAGCGTCATATGGCGCAAGGGGGGTGGTGGGATTCTGGGGATTGCCATCAGCATCCCTCACCTGCAGGAATTTCTGTTTCTGATTGCGGATATCCTGACCTTCCTTGCCTACGGAATGATCAAACATTTCGGTCAAAGGACCATCATGGCGGTCATTTTTATCTCCACCGTGACCTTCATTCGAGTAGTAGCCCAGTGGTTCATAGGAATTGCTGTATTGCTGACCGGATTCCTTCTCCCCACTGCTGCAGGCAGCAAGGTTAAGCGACATGAATGCTGTCATACCAAGAAATGCATAGCGCCTCTTCAACGTAGTCATTCCCCCTCACCGCTATTTGAGCATAGTGCTCGTTTATAGGGTGCGGAGGAACGGACCCAATCATTCCATCAATAGTTGGGACAACCTCCTACAAATGGGTGATGATCCTCCTTAATTCACTGTGCAGCTCTTGAACGAAACGCATCCGCTGGTGAAACTGTCCCAATGTGATCTGTACCAGATATGGCCACACATGCTCCCTGTATGACTGTCCCTCCCGGATGAACCGGTTCCATTCCCTGAAAATATCACTCGGATACATCAGTCCAAGAAAGAATGCGGCATCATGTCTATACTTCCTTATAGAAGGTATGGCCATTGCATCCGCCAAAGACCAATCCAAATACGGAAGGACCCGGTTCGCCATCTGGATATCATCTGTGACGGCGGGTGACCTTGATAGCAAATCAAAGTCGATCAGGTATACACGGCCGTCTGTTCCTCTCAAAAAATTGTGATGGGCCACATCCCCGTGGACCATGCATCTCTTCCCTTTATAAGGGCCAAGAGCATCAAGCTCCTCCAAAGCCCACCTTCCCCATTCATGATAGGTGGACAGATAATACGGGGCGATAAAGTGTTGAAGATAAGGCAGGTGATAATCAAATAACGCCATCCGCTTCTTCCACTTGTCAATCCACCTGAATTCAGGCACATCTTCGACCCATGGGCTCTGAATCGTCCTTGAGGCACGGTGGAATCCTTTTAATACACGCCACGCTTCCTGCCTGTCTGAAGCATCTGCATAATTGATGGCAGAAGCTGTCTCAAGCCAGTATGAAATCCCGATCACACTACCCTCGAACGAGATGACTCCGGTCTGATGCAGTGGATGCATCGGGATGACATGGTTAAACCCTCCTTGCAGAAGCTCTTTGATCAGCAATTCTTGGATGATAAACCGTTTCTCCGAAGAGTAGCGTTTGACAAACCACTTCCTGCCTCCGGACCGCAATACCCATTTCCCGTCTTTCAGGGTTTCAATCGACGCTCCGACTTCACCCAACTTCCATTGCAAAAAAGAAAGGAGACGAACTGTGTAGTCGTCTCCTCCATGCTCCCATCTATCCTTCATTGTCTTCGTCATAAAAGTTCGGCATGGAGAATGCTCTTGGGGCACCCATTTGCATACCTTGAGGCAAACCCTGCCCCATCATTCCCGGCCCGAAACCTTGTGGCTGAGGCATTCCATATGGCATCGGCTGATTCCACTGGGGAGCCTGCTGCTGCCATTGTGGCTGACCTTGTGGTTGAGGACCCCCGCATCCACAATCTTCCTGATCACTCGCTCCCATCACACCAGGTTGACCCATCGGCATTTGTTGGTTCATCTGTGCTCCCATCACACCCGGCTGACCCATCGGCATCTGATGATGCATCTCTGCTCCCATCACACCCGGCTGACCCATCGGCATCTGATGATGCATCTCTGCTCCCATCACACCCGGCTGACCTATCGGCATCTGATGATGCATCTCTGCTCCCATCACACCTGGCTGACCCATCGGCATCTGTCCATCCATCATGGCGCCTTGCACTTGGTTTTGCCCCCATGGGCCAGGCATCCCGAATCCTCCAGGTCCGCAGAAACCTGGTCCAGGCATCATTGGTGATACCGGATGGCACGGTTGTGGCATGCCTTGGTGCATCATTTGATTCTCATCCTCTGCACCCATTACCCCAGGCTGGCCCATTGGCATCTGCATCGGCATTTGCATCGGTGACTGCATTGGCATTTGCATTGGCATCTGCATTGGCATCTGCATCGGCGACTGGGCATTCGGCATGAACGGCATGAATGAAGAAGAGTCTTCATCATATCCATGCTGCATCATCGGCATATTCATCTGTGGATATTGGGCGCCCTGGACCTGATTCCACGGTGCTTGAGCTCCCTGGACTTGGTTCCAGTGACCCATTCCGCCCCCTTGCCACGGCTGCATGTTTCCACCTTGACCGAATCCCGGCATGACCGGTGAAACAGGAACTGATTGATTTGGATTATAATACATAGGCTGAGTGAATCCCCCTTGTTGTGGTTGAGGCATTTCCAGGCTTTCTTCCTGTTGTACCCCTTGTACGCTGTGCTTTGCTTTTGGCGCTTCTTTTTTTGGTTCTGTTGCTTTTGGAAGGATATTGGTAGGTTTAGGCGGAGTCTGTGGCTGGGGCTTTGCTTGCGGTTTTACTTGTTGCATCGGCTGTTGTTTCGGCTGTTGGACTGGTTGCTGCATCGGTTGTTGCTTTGGCTGGACCTGCATATTCATCATGTAATAGTTATTGATGTCGATCTCCGGAATGACCGGCTGTGGCATCTTTGGCGTGAATGGCTTTTGTGCTTCTTTCGGCTTTTCAGCCTTGGGCTGTTCTGCCGGCATCGTCATCGGTTTCTGCTCTTTAAAAGGATGCTCTGCTTTCGGCATTTCCTTTTTGGGAGCCTCCTTGGAACCGTACTTGATCTGTGTCTCTTTTTTTACGGTACCGCCGGATGTAGGGACTTTGATCTTCATTCCGGGCATGATCATATCCGGGTTGGACAGCTGGGCGTTCATGTGCTTCAACTCTTCAAAATTGACGCCATATTTTTTGGCGATTTTCCAGAGCGTATCACCTTTTTGTACGATATGAATCTTCACGCGTCATTCCCCTCCTCAGGCATAAGTCTATATATCCTATGATAAGATGGGCAAATTGCTAATCATCTACATAAAAACTTATGTTTATGCGGATTCTTTTATGCCGGAGCCCCTGATTTGAACAGCACGAAAAAAAACGCCGGAGAGAATCCCCCGGCGTAAGGTCAGGCCCGAATCAACATGCGCTCCAGTGCCCGAACGGCTTCTGTTGTTACGGAAGGTTCCACTCTGATTACATTGACAGGATCATCTGCCATCACATGCTCAAGGGCCCATAGGAGATGCGGCAGGTCGATCCGGTTCATGGTGAGGCAAGGGCACATATACGGGTTCAACGATATGATGTGTTTGTCTGGATGATTCGCAATGAGACGTTTCACCAGGTTCATTTCCGTCCCGATGGCCCACGATGTTCCGGATGGTGCACGCTCGATCATGTCGATGATATATTTGGTGCTGCCGTTGTAATCGGATTGCTCAACCACATCCCTCCTGCATTCAGGATGGACGATGACCTGCATGTCCGGGTGATTCTTGCGCACGCTCTCTATATTCTTCACGGTAAAATTCTCATGCACGGAACAATGGCCCTTCCAAAGGATGACTTTGATGTTTTCCGAATCCCCATCATAGACGAGGTCATTTGTGGCAGGATCGAATACGGCCATGTCATCCAGGGAAATCCCGAGGTCTGCAGCCGTGTTCCTGCCGAGGTGCTGATCAGGGAGGAACAGGATCCTTTCTTTTTCCCCCAGTGCCCATTCCACCATCTTATGGGCATTGGACGAGGTGACCGTTGCCCCCCCGTACTTTCCTACAAAGCTTTTAATCGCTGCGGTGGAATTCACATAGGTCAACGGCAGGATCCTATCACCAAACGTCTCCGTCAATTTTCTCCAGGCTTTCTCTGTCTGGAAGATATCGGCCATGTCGGCCATGGAACATCCCGCCCGCATGTCAGGGAGGATGACCGTCTGTTCGGGTGACGTCAACATATCGGCTGTCTCTGCCATGAAATGGACCCCGCAGAAGACGATGTACTCCGCTTCCTTATTCTCGGCTGAAACCTGTGCGAGCTGGAGTGAATCCCCAACGGCATCGGCAAACTGGATCACTTCATCCTTTTGATAATGATGACCAGGGATAAAGAGCCTGCTTCCCATCAGTTGTTTGATCTCCCTTACCCTTTCCTCCATTTCAGCCGTCGTCATGGAGGTGATGGACGGTGGGAGGGAAACATGCAGTGTATCAAGAATTCCCATGTGTTTGTTCATCCTTTCTGATGTCTACTCGTGCGCTGATGTCGAGTGCCGCGACCGAGTGGGTCAAGTATCCGAGTGAAATGTAGTCGATCCCTGTCCACGCATAGTCTTTGAGCATTTCACGGGAAATGCCTCCCGACGCTTCCGTGATGATCCCGGCGGGAACGTGGCGCATCCAGTCCTTGATTTCTTCCGGGGTGCGATTATCGAACATAATCACATCCACACGGCTTGCGACAGCTTCAATGAGTTGTTCTTCCGTCTCGATCTCCACTTCGATCTTCACCATATGCCCCGTAGCCGACCGAATCGTTTCCACAGCCTTGGTGATGGAACCGGCAAAAGCGATATGATTATCCTTCAGCATCACGGCATCGTAAAGTCCAAATCGGTGATTATACCCTCCCCCGATCCTGACAGCATACTTCTCGAGCATGCGGAGGCCGGGTGTCGTCTTCCTGGTGTCACAGATCCTCGCACCGCTTCCCTCGACTGCCTTGACCGCTTCTGCCGTTTCTTTCGCGATCCCGCTCATGCGTTGAATGAGATTGAGAATAACCCTTTCTCCCTGCAGAAGATCCTTCATCCTGCCCTTCACGGTTCCAAGGTGCTGCCCCTCACCAACGGTCTCCCCATCCTTTACGAAGAGATCCACTTCTATGGATGCATCGAACATGGCGTAAGCGGTCCGGACGATGTCTTCTCCGCAAAAAACACCAGGCTG
The DNA here is from genome assembly GCF_001274775.1 of Rossellomorea marisflavi. Taxonomy (GTDB): domain Bacteria; phylum Bacillota; class Bacilli; order Bacillales; family Bacillaceae_B; genus Rossellomorea; species Rossellomorea marisflavi. Next base: position 293,175 of record NZ_LGUE01000001.1, on the reverse strand, counting down.
TTTGGCCATCAGCGTGATCATCCCTTCCTGTGAATGAAAGAGCGTCTCTGATGAAAGGTCCCCCTCCCCCAGGTCCTCCCGGTAAAACTCCTCAAGCATGGATCTTAGTTTCAACAGATTCATAGACAGACACCTTCAACCTTCCCGTTTGTATTTTCATGTGAATGCTTTTTTTATCCCATTCCGGACGCTTTTCGGGATGATCCCTCCTGATGTGGCCACCCCTGCTTTCTTCCCGCAGGAGGGAAGCCGTCCCGATGAGGCGTGAAACGACCCAGATTAAGTAATCTTCCATGTCCTCGACGTCCAGATCGTCCATCTTGCTTTCATAGGTGAGACCGAATCCATCAAGCCATTGCATTAACCGCTGCAGGCCCTCCTCCGAGCGGATGATGCCTGCTTCTTCCATCATCCTCTTCTTCAACATGGTGCGATCGGGAAGTTGTCCCGGTGTGCCCGTAATCGGTGCATGGGCGAGTGGTGCGGTCTTGGGGGGAAGCGCCTCCTTTAAATGATCCGCAAGCCTCTGTCCATATACAATCCCTTCTAGTAAGGAATTGCTGGCTAAACGATTCGCCCCATGAACCCCAGTGCATGCAGCTTCCCCGATTGCATACAGGCCATCAAGATTTGTCCTCCCAACGTCATCCACCACGACCCCACCCATGATGAAATGGCATCCCGGAGCCACGGGGATCCTCCCTCCTTCAATCGGGATTCCTTCTTTTTCACAGCGGACCGTGATCGACGGGAACCGGGTTGAGAAATTCTGGATCCCTGTAATGTCGAGATACACGTTTCCTCCCCCGAGCCTCTCCCTGTAGATCGCTTCTGCCACCACATGCCGCGGCGCAAGATCCTTCAATGGATGGATCGATTCCATGAGGGCTCTTCCGTCTTCCCTTACGAGCACTCCCCCTTCCCCTCTCACGGCTTCCGAGATCAGTCCCTTTGTTCTCCCGGTCGATAGCAAGAGGGTCGGATGGAACTGGATGAACTCCATATCGCCCACTACAGCTCCAGCCAAACATGCCATGGCGATCCCAGTTCCGGTGACCGAAGGATGATTGGATGTGGACGCATAAATCCCCCCTACCCCGCCGCTTGCGAGGACGATGTGATCCCCGGTGTACGTATGTATCACACCCGCTTCATCCTTTGTCCTCACTCCGCCAATCCGTCCATTACGATCTTTCAGAAGATGATAGGCCATCTCTCCTTCGATGATCTTTACGTTTTCGGAAAGGGATGAAATCAGGAAATCGATCAAGAACCTCCCCGTCTGATCTCCGCCGCTGTGCACGATCCTCTTGGTGCTGTGCGCCCCTTCCATTCCGAGTTCGGGATCGAAGGGCATGCCATCTGAGAGCAATGCTTCCACTGCACGTTTCCCGTCCTCGACGAAAGACATGACCCTTCCCTCTTCCTGAAGATCTTCCCCGGCTATGAGCGTATCCTTCATGTGAAGTCCGGGAGAGTCATCGGGGGAAAGGGCAGCCGCGATCCCGCCTTGTGCCATATAGGAGTTGGACGATTTCACCCGCGATTTTGTGATAATCATCACATTCATGCGATCTTGAATATTTTTTGCAAGCTGTAATGCGGCTACCCCGCTTCCGATGATCAATACGTCCGCTTTTCTCATAGAGAATCCTCCCGTTTGCCTTACAGGTGTCTTGACACATATATTTACACATTATTAAACTAATAACAAGAGTTTTTTCTTCCGAACTCATTTGTCAGATTATTCGATAAAGGATGATATCATCATGGACTATTTCGACTACGCCTCTACCACCCCCATGGACGCCAGAGTCCTGGACATCTATCGCGAGGTCGCCGAGCACTACTGGGGAAATCCGAACAGCCTTCACGATATAGGCGGATCAGCCAAGGAGATTCTCGATCGGTGTACAGACTCCCTTGCAAGCCTTTTTGGGGTGCCATCTGCAGGCTTGACCTTCACCTCAGGGGGGAGTGCGGGAAATGCCGCCGCCCTGATCGGCCTTTCTCACGGCAGGAAGCATGTGGGCTCCCATATCATCATCGGTGGAGCAGAACATGCCTCCATTCATACGGCTGCTGGACAACTGGAGTCAGCAGGATTCGAGATCACGGTCATCCCCAGTAGGGAAAACGGACTCATCGATCTCCGGCAGCTGAAATCGTCTGTCAGGAAGGATACGATCCTCGTCAGCATCGCCCACTGCAATGGAGAAATCGGTGTGATCCAGCCGATGGGGGAAATCAAGGAGATCCTCCGCGACTGCGCGGCCCTGCTCCACTCGGACCTTGTCCAATCGTTCGGAAAGTGGCCCATCGAAGAGGTCATCCGTCATACAGACAGCTTTACGGTCTCTTCCCATAAAATCCATGGTCCGAAAGGGATGGGTGCCCTTTACATCGATCCGTCGATCGACCTCCTTCCTGTCCAGAAAAACTCGGGAACCCCTGACCTGCCGGGCATCACCGCTTTTACGGCTGCTGCAGAAAGAGCTGTCCCGATGCCGGATCATTATCAGATGCTAAGGGATTCCTTTTTCTCCTCCCTTGATCGGAAGCTGGGGAACGGATATCGCGTCTTTGAAGGGCCACCCGGTCAACAGCTACCCCAGGTTATCGGACTCGCCATCGAAGGCATCGAGGGGCAGTGGCTCATGCTTGAATGCAATCGACGGGGCATCGCCATATCCACGGGAAGTGCCTGTCAGTCTGGGATGCAGGGGATCCCCATCACGTTGAAGAGCATGGGGGCGACGGAGAGGGATGGAAAGGAGTTCATCCGGATATCGTTCGGTCCTTCCACGACACTGGAGAAAATCGACCGGCTCACCGACACCCTCGCCGAAGTCAGGCTGTCCATTTTAAGCGGGGGTGTGATATGATTTTCTTATCAATTACTCGGGGGAGATAACGTTGTCAGAGAAAAAATTATTAGGGGACGAGCGGCGGGATTGGATCCTCCACACGCTCAAAAGCAGGGGGATCCCCATCACGGGTGGGGATCTTGCAAAGGAGAGCAGGGTCAGCCGCCAGGTGATCGTCAGCGACATCACGCTCCTTAAGGCAAAGGGTGAACCGATCATCGCCACGAGCCAGGGATATCTTTACCTGAACCCAAAAGAAGGAGCGCACCATGAAAAGACGGTCGCCTGCCAGCATGCACCCGACCGGGCTGAAGAGGAGCTGAACCTCCTGGTCGATCATGGCGTCACTGTAAAGGACGTGAAGATCGAGCACGGGGTATACGGTGACCTTACGGCCTCCATCATGGTATCCAACCGTAAGGAAGTGAAGCAATTCCTCACGAAGATCAGGTCGACCAATGCCGCATTCCTGTCTGAACTGACAGATGGCGTCCACCTTCATACCCTGTCGGCCACCACCAGTGAAGCACTGTCAGAAGCTGAAAACGCTCTGGAAAGGGCCGGCTTCCTGATCCGTTCTTTATAGCCAACCAGAAAAAGCCCCTGATGCATGTGCACCAGGGGCTTTTGGTGATCCTTTTCTATCAGGAGAGCATGAAGGACGGATAATGCCCGACCAGTTTTACGCTACAGCCAAGGGCCTCCATCTCATTGATGGCGCCAGGGAGGAGGACGTCATCCAGCTCATGATCCACATCGATGAGGAAGAAGTAGTCTCCTAGACCCGTTTTCAAAGGACGCGATTCAATTTTACTCAAATTAAGCTGCCTCCAAGCAAATGCAGAAAGCACTTGGTGGAGTGCACCAGAACGGTCTTTTGGCAGGGTCACCATCAGTGTCGTCTTATGCAGGCTGGTTTCATGGGGAATCGAAACCTCCCTGTGCTTCTTATGAAGGACGATGAAACGGGTGTGGTTATAGGTCACATCATGGATATGATCATGAAGGATTGCCAGGCCATAGTGCTCGGCCGCAAGCTCGTTCCCGATCGCTCCCAAGAAGGACTCAGGGTGTTCACTGACAAACTTTGCCCCGGCTGAAGTCGAGGTCGACTGCTCAAGGGGCACGCCCTTATAGGTTCCGCGCAGGAACTTGTGACACTGTGCAAGGGCATGGGGATGGGACATGATTTTCTCGGGTTGTCCCGGTTGATCCTTCCAATCGGGATGAACCATGAGGTGCTGTTGGATTGCCGAGGTCAACTCTGCGACGATGGCAAGGTCGGCTTCATGGAAAAGATAGTCTACGGTAATATGTACGGATCCTTCCAATGCATTCTCCAAAGGAACGACTGCATAGTCCACTTCCCCATCCATGACCGCTTCAATGCAGTCCGGGATCGTGGTGAACGGGAGTGTTTCTTCTTCTGGGAATGCTTTCTTCACAGCAAGATCTGTGAATGATGATTGAGGGCCTAAATATGCGATTTTCACTGAACTCTTCCTCTCACCGGTAGATGGCTCATAGCTGAGCCTTAAATTTATTGAACATTCTATCACGTTGCTGGGGAAAGCGGAAGGGGAATCCCGACCGACAAAAGAAATGAAATCGCTTTCTTCCCAGTCCCTCTGCCCCTTCCTCTCTCCTTCTGATTCTTTTTTGTAGAATAGGGTGCTCCCCCAAATAGATCCACTCTGTTTGTCCTTCCCATCATGCTAAAAAAAAAGAAGTGTCAGGCACCCGAGCCCAACACTTCTACTTTTTCGACAAATTCAAGCCGGCGCAGCTTTCCGAGGAAATCCTCGAGGCCGACGGAGAGATCCGTCACATTCAGGGAAAGGGTCACATTGGCCCTGCCCTGAAGCGGGATCGTCTGGTGGATCGTCAGGATGTTACAGCCATGCTTGGCCGTTTCACCGAGAAGATGCGAAAGCGTCCCGGAGCGATCCTCCAGCTGAAAGAATAAGGTGATGATCCGTTCCTTCACGATCGTATGGAACGGAAAAACCGTATCCCTGTACTTATAAAAGGCACTTCTGCTGAGATCCACACGCTGGACTGCCTCCCAGACCGATTCAGCTTTTCCCCGTTCGATCAGTTCCTTGGCATCAAGCGTTTTCTTCATCGCTTCAGGAAGGACATCCTCCCTGACCAGATAAAATTTGCCTTCTTGAAATTTTTTCCCCAATGACAATTCCTCCTATTATCCGGCTGAAGGGAAGCCCGAGGTCCAGCCGTCCCCTGCAGGGACGTCTGCTGGATCAGTCAACGAATTCAAATTCATATTTCATCAGTCGGATCGTATCACCGTTCTCTGCACCGCGCTCACGAAGGGCCTCATCCACACCGTATGAACGGAGCTGACGGGCGAAACGCCTTGTCGAGTCTTCCCTTGTGAAGTCGGTCATCTTGAAGAGGCGTTCGATCTTCGCACCGCTCACGACGAATACACCATCCGGATCGCGTGTGATTTCGAACTCTTTCTCTTCTTCTTCGTGCTTGTACATGACGCGGTGGATGCCTGTTTCCTCTTCTTCCACCTGAAGCGGGAATTCCGCTGTTGTCTCAAGTTTATCCGCTACAGCGAATAGAAGTTCCTTCAGACCCTGTTGCGTGAAGGCAGAAATCGGGAATACCGGATACTCATCGTCCAAACGTTCCTTGAACGTCTTCAGATTCTCTTCGGCTTCAGGCATATCCATTTTGTTGGCTACGATGATCTGAGGGCGTTCAGTCAATCTGAGATTGTACTGCTTCAACTCCTCATTGATCGTCACGTAATCGTCGTATGGGTCTCTTCCTTCCATCCCGCTCATATCGATGACATGAACGATGACACGCGTCCGCTCGATATGGCGGAGGAACTGATGTCCGAGTCCCACTCCTTCATGGGCTCCTTCGATCAGTCCAGGAAGATCGGCCATGACGAAGGTTCTTCCGTCTCCCGTCTCAACCATTCCGAGATTCGGTACTATCGTTGTGAAATGATAGGAAGCAATCTTCGGTTTCGCTGCCGATACAACGGAAAGCAACGTCGACTTTCCGACGCTCGGGAATCCGACAAGCCCTACATCGGCAAGAAGTTTGAGCTCCATGACGATATAGCGCTCCTGACCGGGTTCCCCTTTCTCAGACAGCTCCGGAGCCGGGTTGGCAGGTGTCGCGAATCGTGTATTCCCCCTGCCGCCACGGCCGCCTTTTGTAATCACGGCGCGCTGACCGTGTTCGAGCAGGTCGGCGATCGTTTCACCGGTGTCATCATCCTTGACGACGGTACCGGGTGGAACCTTTACGATCATATCCTCTGCGTTCCGGCCATGCTGGTTCTTGCTCATGCCGTGCTCGCCCCTCGGTGCTTTGAAGTGGCGTTGGTAGCGGAAGTCCATCAACGTGCGCAGACCTTCATCCACTTCGAACACGACGTTTGCACCGTGTCCTCCGTCTCCACCAGCCGGTCCACCTTTTGGTACATATTTCTCACGGCGGAAGGCAACCATTCCGTTACCTCCATCTCCGCCTTTTGTGTAAATCTTGACCTGATCGACAAACATTTTTTCTTCACTCCTTACGCTCTCATGCCCTTATAATGAAACATGAAAAACGAGAACTTCTTCTTCGATTTGTTCAATGCTGATGTTCGTGCCATTTCGGCGCTCATTCTCCAGCCATTCCTTCATGGCGCCTGCATGACTTAGTATACCTGTGAAATCGAATATAAAACGGGGGGCGTCCTTGGTGATGTGCAGCAGGATTGACAATTGGTTTTCCCCATTGCCGCTGACACACTGTACCAGCTCGTCCACAAAGCGAGTGCACCAGGAAACCAATCCTTGATCGTCAAGTCCATGATCAGCGGTGCAATCGAGTATTTCGAAATCCAGCTTGATCATCGACCCGGACCAATTATATGTTAAGATCCATTCTGTCAGTAATGGAAGTTTCAAATTCGATAGCTTAGATTCGTTTTGTGCTGCGAGGACCATTTCTTCGATGACTTGTTTTGCCCGGTCGATCCGATTGAGATCGAGATTCCCCTTTATCAGTTGCAAATCATTCATCCAGTCGTGGCGTGCATGCCGCAGTACCTCGACGACATCCCATTTTCGGCTCATAATCTAACTCCTATACTAAGTGCTTATCTGTTAGTATAACAAAGATAAGACCCCTCCGTATATCGTTTATGAAATTTCACTTCCCCGCACATAAATAAAACTCTAACCGAAAGTCGGTTAGAGTTTTCGTTAAAGATATGCGATTAAGCTTCATTCGCAACAGGGTATACGCTCACTTTTTTCTTGTCACGTCCCATGCGTTCGAAACGAACAACACCGTCAGTTTTAGCGAAAAGTGTATCGTCACCACCACGGCCTACGTTTAGTCCTGGATAAATCTTAGTACCGCGTTGACGGTATAGGATTGATCCACCACTTACCATTTGACCGTCTGCACGCTTAGCACCAAGACGCTTTGAGATAGAGTCACGACCGTTTTTAGTCGAACCTACCCCTTTCTTAGACGCGAAAAATTGAAGATCTAATCTTAACATCTGTTCCACCTCCTACTTTTTGAAGGTTATTTTAATAAAATCACTGTAAGTAGTTTCAATCGTCTGCAGGCTTACCACCATGCCATCTAATAGCAGCTGGACGTTCCTGTCAGTCTCTTCCGGCAGGTCATCAGGGATGACACAGACGAAATGTCCCCCATCGTTTTGCTCGATGTGAGGTTCAATCCCCGTCAACGCCATGATGGCATTGACGCTTCCGAATGAAACGGCAGAAGCTCCGGCACAAACAATATCCTGACCATACTCATCGAAATTTGCATGACCATCCATGGAGAAAGAACGAATCTTCCCCTTGGTTTTTTCTACCCGAATGTTGATCATAGGATCACGCCTTACGCGTTGATTGTGTCGATGACAACTTTAGTGTAAGGTTGACGGTGACCTTGCTTACGACGGTAGTTCTTTTTCGCTTTGTATTTGAATACTACAAGCTTCTTCGCGCGGCCTTGTTTTTCAACCTTCGCTGTTACAGTAGCACCAGCCACCAATGGGCTTCCTACTTTCACATCGTCGCCACCAACGAAAAGAACTTTGTCAAACGTTACCGTATCACCTTGCTCAGCGCTTAGCTTTTCGATGAAGATCTCTTGACCTTCCGTTACACGGATTTGCTTACCACCTGTTTCGATAATTGCGTACATAATCGCACCTCCTTAATAGACTCAGACTCGCCAATCACAGGTGACGGTCGCCCGTACTTCAAGACCTGTTATGAGCGGTTGTAGCACGGGTGCTACAATCAATAACAGTAGAATCCTATCATATTTTCGTGATGGATGTCAACACAATGAGTGAAAATCACTGGATCTTTGTGATTCGGTAGAATGGATTCACTGCCGGCGTCTCCAACCAGTCCACCTTCACCCCGAGACGGGCCTCGAGCCGGTCGATATGACGACCACCGGGTCCGGAAAACGCCGATCGCACGTCAGGGGTCCCTTCAACCGACACGCGGGCGGGATGATCCATGTCCCAAATCTCACGTTCAAGTTTGAAGGCGAGGCTATTGGGACTTTCGGTGCGTCCGGTTCCCCCGCATGCATGACACGACTCTGTCAGGTACTCCTCCAGCGCCTGACGCACGCGTTTCCTCGTCACCTCCAGGATCCCGAGATTCGTGAAGCCCTCCACCGTCGTCCGCTGACGGTCGGCACCGAGGGCCGTCCGGAATGCCTCCTCTACCTGCTGACGGTCGCTCTCCGTCTTCATACCGATGAAGTCGATGAGGATCATGCCGCCGATATTCCTCAAGGCGAGCTGATGGGCCGTTTCTTCCGCTGCAAGGAGATTGGTTTCGAGGGTTGTCTGTTCCAGGGTTGCGCGCCCCGTGAACTTCCCGGAGTTCACATCCACCACTGTCATCGCCTCGGTCGTTTCAATCACGAGATAGGCTCCATTCTTCAACCAGACCACCTTCTTCAATGCCCGGTCCCACGCACCGTCGACTCCGTGCCTGCTGAAAATATCGTCACGTCCCTGATCAAATTCCACACTCCATCCTTCATGATGGGCGGCCAGGCTCTGAAGCTCATTGGAGAAGTCATAATCATCCACGAGGATCCGACCTTCTCCTTTTTTCATCTGTTCCTTGAGATCGTCCTTCAAAGCATCCTGATTCTCAAGGAGGAACGGGGCTTTCCCTTTAAGCGCACGCCTCTGAAGGTCCTCTGCCTTTCCCCTCAGGCGGACAATCTCTTCCTTGATGGCCTCTCCGGGAATACCCGCACTGCTTGTCCTGAGCACGATCCCTTCTTCTGGGAGCTTCCAGCGGTGCGCCACGGCTTTGACATGACTGCGTTCTTTCTCATCCAGCTTCTTTGAGGCCGCCACGTAGACCCCGTGCGGCATATAGACGAGGTATTCCCCCTTCAGCTCGATGACAGCACTGAGCTTGGCTCCTTTTGTCCCCGTGGGATCTTTCGTGACCTGCACCAGGAGCTTTTCTCCTTCATGCACGGCTTGGTTGATGGACAGCGCGTCATCCCCTCCATGAAAGGCTCTGACATTATCAGGACAGTCCTTTGCATGCAGATAGCCGTTCTTGCCTTCACCGATATCGACAAACGCGGCATCCAGCCCTTTGTGAATCCGGACGACCCTGCCGATATAGATATTCCCGGTCAGGCTGTCGCCTACGGGTCGATACACACGCAGCCCACTGACGGTTCCGCCTGATCTGGATACCCAGCGCTTTTCCCTCGTTTTCGCCTGGATGATGATTTCGTCCAACACCGATCCCCCCTTATCATAAAGAATCGGGAAGGGGCAGCCCCTTCCCGGCATATGTCCTTACTTTACCCTTCTCCACCGTACACAGTCAATAAAGATAGAGAAGATCCTTTGTTTTGGCCGATGTCATCTTGTCGGCAAAGAATGCGTGGAGGAGTTCGTTCTCATCCAGCTTCCCCACCTCCTGGCCATCCTTCATGACGACAAGGGGGTGCTTGACTCCCCTGTGGAAGCGTTCCACGACCTCTAGGACCGAAGATTCGCTATCGACGGGAAGGGGCTTCAGCTCCAAGAACTGACGATGATCACCATAGTACCGCTCCATCAGGAATTTCATGAACACGTACCGCCTTTGCTTCCAATCTTTCCATAAGGAGAAGTAGAGGAAGGTGAGGATCACCCAAAGATTCAGGTTCGCCGGTGAAGTCAGCAGGACGAAGGCATGAAAGCACAGGAGCAGCCCGAACGACAGGAGGAGCGTGTATTCGTACGCCTTCAGATAGTTCCATTTCATGGCCATGAGGAGGGAGACGAGCTTCCCCCCGTCAAGGGGCCAGATCGGCAGGAGATTGAAGAGGAGGACGGCAAGATTCAGATGCAGGAATAACAGGAATGTACCGGGAGCGATGATGTCAAGGTTTGCGAGCACCCACCCGGCACCGATCATCCACACATGCTGGAGGGGACCTGCTGCCACGACCCAGAATTCCTCATCGAGTGACCGGTTCCCATGTTCATCTACTTCTGCCACGCCACCAAAGGGCAAAAGGGCGATCCTTCTGACCCTCCACGAAAAATAGTGGGCCGTACAGGCATGACCGAGCTCGTGGATGATGATGATGCCAAGGAGCATGACCATCTCCGTAAAATGGGCCGTCATGACGGCCACGGCGATGACGACCCAAAGGAGGGGGTGGATATAAAATTTCCGAAGCATGGCTAAAAGATTAGTCAAAGGAGATCACCTGGACCGGATCGACGAATTCCTCCCCCATCTTGATGGCGAAATAAAATTCTCCCGTTGCTTCGTCCTCCGCTGCCGATACCTTTCCGACCGCTCCGCCTTTTTCCACTTTTTCATACTGCTTCACGTCGATGGCCTCAAGATGCCCGTACCATGACTCCGATTTGTCTGCATGCTGGATGACGACCGTGTTGCCGAGGTCATCCTTTTTCCCTGCGAAGATGACGAGTCCCCCCTTCATGGCCCCCACCTCTTCTCCGAGACCTGTTTCAAGCATGATCCCTTGACCGTTCGTTTTGAAATTCTCCACCACCTTGCCCGTGGCAGGCATGGAGATCGCCGTCTCTTCCTTCGCCTCCTGTTTCCCCGTATCCGGAAGCAGGGCCAGGGGTTTTCCGAACTGGTCCTCGTACCACGTCGAGACCGCGGCGAATTGAAAGTCGTTTTCCATCGTCTTATGCACCACTGCCCTCGCCTCTTCAAAGGCAGGGCTCGGGCTTTTGAACATGATCGCTGTCAGGAGGACCAAGATCCCGGAAGCAAGCACCTTCAATAAAAAGGTTTCCTTTTTGAAGAGGGGATGTCCATCGGATGGTGGTCCCCCTTCGAATGAGGACTGACCGATCCCGTATTTTTCTTCATCCCCCACCAGCGGGACGACCGGGTACTCCCGGGATGCCCCGTCATTCATTTTTTTACGTCTGGCGATGCGCTTCCTGATTTCATCGGCTCGATTGCCCATCATCATCCATCCTTTTCTTTGGCTGCACGGGGATTCCCCTGCACCTTGTCTTGCTTTCAATGTATGACTTGTCCGAAATGATTATGACCCGGGAGGCACAAAAGCACATAGAAAAACCCGTGCACTCATGCACGGGTTTAGTCAGGCTTTTACGCCGAATAATCGTTTGATTTTCGTAAAGACACCCGGTTTTTCCTCTTCAAGGGATTGAAGGGGCACGGACTCACCAAGGATCCTCCTTGCGATATTCCGATAGGAGATGGATGCTTTGCTCGTCGAATCAAGGGCGATCGGCTCTCCTTTATTCGAAGACCGGATCACGTTCTCGTCGTCGGCTACGATTCCGATCAAATCGATGGAAAGATGGGTCGTGATCTCATTCACGTCGAGCATCTCCCCGCTTTTCATCATATGGTTCCGGATCCGGTTGATCACAAGCTTCGGAGGCTCGATTTCCTCCTGTTCAAGAAGCCCGATGATACGGTCGGCATCCCGGACCGCAGAGATTTCAGGCGTTGTGACGACGATGGCACGATCGGCACCGGCCACGGCGTTTTTGTACCCCTGTTCGATTCCGGCAGGGCAGTCGATGATGATATAATCATAGTCCTGCTTCAGATCCTGGATGAGCTTCTTCATTTGATCCGGATTGACAGCTGATTTATCGCTCGTTTGGGCAGCAGGGAGAAGATACAGCTTATCTTCGAAGCGCTTGTCCTTCACAAGTGCCTGATGGACTTTACAGCGGCCTTCCACCACGTCCACCAGATCATAGATGATCCGATTTTCAAGGCCCATGACCACATCAAGATTCCTGAGGCCGATATCGGTATCGATCAAACATACTTTTTTGCCTTGTAGAGCTAATGCTGTACCAACATTGGCAGAAGTAGTCGTCTTGCCCACTCCGCCTTTTCCTGAAGTAACAACTATGGCTTCACCCACATTAGCGTCCTCCTTTGAAACTCGTAATATTTGGTCGAAGATGCCTCAATACCTGCAGTCGATCGACGACGATCTGACCTTCGGCATCCACGAATGCACACTCCATGTCATGCTCTTCATCTTCCTCCATCCGGTCAGGCGCCCGGTTCAGGGCATCTGCGATCCGGAGCTGGGAAGGAAGCATCCTCGATGCGACGATCACGGCATCTTTCCTGCCATTGATGCCGGCATGGGCAATGCCTTTAAGTGTGCCCAATATGTATATATTCCCGCCGGCGTGGATCTTACCGCCAGGATTGACATCACCGACGACAAGGATATCCCCGGATACTTCAATCACCTGACCCGATCGCACAACACCGGTCATGGTCTCGATATTCCGTTCATCCACGAGTCTCTCCGCTTCATCCTTGGTCATGACATTGCTGGAGAGTCCGTTGACCACAAGGTTGCGCTTTTGCCTGACGATGTCCTTAAGTTCTTCGGATTGCTCATCGGTCACGTAGCGGTTCCCCGTCTGAATATGTACGGCCAGCGTATGGCCTTCGGTTTCACGATGATGGGCAGACAGCTTTTCGGCAAGCTCGGCCTTCAGCTCGTGAAATGAGCATTGATCGTTCAAATGGAGGGTCAGCCCCTCTTTTGTTCCTTTAATCACAACATTGGGCCTTTTATTCATGTTCATGGCGTCATTTTTCACCTCAGTCGTCATATAATTCGACATAAGCAGTGCTGATTCCTTTTTGGAAGGTACAGATTTGAAACAATTTCGCCCCTGCCGGCCGTTGAAGGATGGCAGGAGGAACAGACCCCTATGGAAGAGAAAGCCTGGCAGACTTTATTCGCCCAACCAAGCTTTTCTTCTGGATAATAAATAATGTTTGAATGGGATCGATACGATCAGATAGAAGACAATGTTCAGAACCAGGGTCGGCCACAATCTCCAGTCGACAAACTCCATGAACGTCAGGTTCGTCCGTTTAAGTATCACATAGATATAGTAGACGATGACTTCCAAGATCGACAGATTCACCATGGCAATGATCCCAAGAACGATGACGTTGTTGTGTAGCACCTTCATCATCTGCTGGGTCAGGACAACCATGAACGGGAACAGGATCAAATAGATTCCGTTGATCTCCGTGTAATAGATATCAAAAAAGAATCCGAAGATGAACCCGAACAATAAGGCCGTTCGGTACCGGTAAAAGGCACAGATCAAGATCAAGGTGATGACGAGGAAATGGGGAACCATTACCTTGTCCCCGAACCATGATTCCGTCTGGAAGAGATGAACGAAAAGGCTCTCACCATAAAACACCAACAGGGTGATGAGAGGAAGGATGAAACGCCCGATCATTGCGCGTCACCCTCGGCTTCGTCATCTTCTTCAGGAGGCGGCATATCACGGTCGATGACCATGACGTGCTCGAGATGATAGAAGTCCGCCGACGGCTTCACGTACGCCGTCTGGGTCAATCCATACTGATCCGGCTGCACGTCTGTCACCTCGCCGACGACAAGCCCTTTCGGGAAAACGCCTCCGAGACCGGATGTAATGACCTTGGAACCTTTCTCAACCTTTACATCATTGACGATCTTTTTAATGAGGATCTGCTTCTTCTCCACATCATAGCCTTCGATCCATCCGTTCACATCCTGCTTCTCCCCTTGAATGATGGTGGAGATGCGGTTTTTCGTGTTATTTGTGGAAATCAACTCGATCGTGGATGAAAACTTATTGACGCTTTTCACTTTTCCGATGAGTCCCTTCGAGGAGATAACGGCCATATCGGATTTAATTCCGTTCACTTCCCCTTTGTCGATGGTCAGGAGTTCCTGCCAGCGATCAGGGTTCCGGGCGATGACTGTCGCCTGAATTGGATTATAATCTGTCAGACTCTCTTTCTTATCAAGGACGTCCCTCAGCTCATCGTTATCCTGCTTCAGGTCCCTCACCTGCGTTTCGAGCTTCACGAGCTCATCCAGGCGCGTTTTCAGTTTTTCGTTTTCTTTGTATGTATTTTGCAGATCCTTCAGGTTTTCGAATACTCCGCCGACATAGTTCACAGGTTTTGAAACCAGCGACTGTCCGAATCCTACCATATCTTTACCAAACTGCTCCGGCCAGCTGATGTTGTCCCGCTCACGGAGGGAAAACCCGATCAGCCCGACTAAAACGATGACGCTCACCAATAAGATGATCAATCGTTTATTCAGGAAGAATTGTGGCATGACGTACACCTCAATCATTATCAAATTCTATTTAACTATACCAAATTTCGCTAGGGATTGATATTATTCACCAAAATATTCGCTGTTCGAAATAAAAAAGATGGGGCCGGTCCAATGGCAGCAACCCATTGGAGAACGTCCCCTCTTCAAGACAAACTTATTTATTGTTCCCTTTGAACAAATGGATGTGATCAAGGGCTTTACCCGTTCCGATTGCCACGCAGTCGAGTGGTTCTTCGGCGATCAATACAGGCATTTTCGTTTCTTCGCTGATGACCTTGTCCAGGTTGCGGAGAAGGGCTCCCCCTCCGGTAAGGACGATCCCGCGGTCCATGATGTCGGCCGCAAGCTCAGGAGGCGTTTTTTCCAACGTGCTCTTCACGGCATCGACGATCGTATAGACCGTATCACGCAGGGCGGCACCGATTTCTTCAGCAGAGATTTCAAGCGTTTTCGGCAATCCCGTCAACAGGTCACGACCGCGGATTTCCATGGTTTCGACACCGTCCGTCGCGCCGGCTGATCCCACTTCCACTTTGATCGTTTCAGCTGTACGGTCCCCGATCATGAGGTTGTACGTTTTGCGGATATAGTTGATGATCGCATCATCCATTTCATCCCCGGCCACGCGGATCGACTGGCTCGTCACGATACCACCGAGGGAAATGATGGCCACTTCCGTCGTACCTCCACCGATATCGACGACCATGCTTCCGGTCGGTTCCCATACAGGCAGGTTGGCACCGATTGCTGCAGCGAAAGGTTCTTCGATCGTGTAGGCATCCCTTGCTCCTGCTTGACGCGTCGCATCGATGACCGCACGTTCTTCAACGCCGGTGATGCCAGAAGGGACACAAACCATCACATAAGGCTTACGGGAGAACGCACTCTTATTCTTGTTCGCTTGTTTGATGTAATATTTCATCATGGTGGCAGTCGTTTCATAATCGGCGATGACACCGTCTTTCATCGGGCGGAGTGCTACGACGTTACCAGGTGTACGTCCGATCATGTTCTTCGCGTCATTCCCGACGGCAACGATCTGTTTTGAATCGGTTTGAAGGGCCACTACCGACGGCTCCCTCACAACAATTCCTTTTCCTTTTACATAGACGAGTGTGTTGGCGGTTCCTAAATCGATTCCTAAATCCTTTGTTCCAAACATTTCTGGTATCTCCCTTTCTACTGCTGATTCCAATTGGCATGTATGTGTTTTTTATAAAGAGAGCTGTCCGACTCTCTACACGTTGAATTTTCACAAGGTTCATTCGTTCATGCATAACGAAAAGACTCATTCTGGTGTGAATGACTCTTGATTCCTCATCCGTTACGTTTAAGAAACATGCTTACATTGTTTGCAAAAATCATAAGCTTTATTATACCGCAACTGGAGGAAAAATCCTAGTGTCATAAATACCCTTTTTCCTTTAAACTGATGAATTTTTTCTCGCCGATGATGAGGTGGTCGAGGACGTCTATACCGATGATGCGGCCGCATTCCACCAGTCGCTTGGTGACCTCGATATCCTCCCTGCTGGGGGTGGGATCGCCAGAAGGGTGGTTGTGGACGCATATGATGGAGGCAGCCGAGCGGCGGAAGGCTTCCTTGAAGACTTCCCGGGGGTGTACGATGGAGGCATTCAGGCTTCCGATGAAGATGGTCTGCTTGTGGAGGACCTGATTCTTCGTATTGAGGTAGAGGCAAACGAAGTGTTCCTGAGAGAGGAATCGCATGTCGTTCATCACATAGTTTGCACCGTCCTCCGGGGATCGGATGCTGTAGCGATCATCGAATCCAAGGTTGCTGATGCGCCGCCCGAGTTCGACTGCGGCCATGAGCTGGACGGCTTTGGCGAGGCCGATTCCATTGATGGAGGTGATTTCTTCAAGGGAGGCATCTTTCAATAGGTTGAGGCCTTCGAATGAAGTGAGGAGGCGGTTCGATACCTGGAGGACGGATTCAGATTTCGTCCCCGTCCTAAGGAGGATCGCAATGATTTCCTGATTGGAGAGGCTTGCGGGTCCGCTTTGGATGAGCCGCTCCCTCGGGCGCTCATCCTGCGGGTAGTCACGGATCATGAGTGATGGGGTTGATTCTACTTTGACCATGGTTTCCTCCTTCTAGTAAGGAGACGGCCTCAAGCTCGGTAGCCCATTTCCGCGAGGGTCCTGTTCACCCTCGAGACGGGAAGGCCGACGACGGCATAATAGTCCCCTTCGATCCCTTTGACAAACTTGGCGCCGATCCCCTGGATCCCGTAGGCCCCGGCTTTGTCGAAGGGCTCACCGGAAGCAATGTATCCGTCGATCTCACTTGGGGACAGCTCCCAGAATGTGACGGTGGTTCTTTCATAAAAACGGTTTACTTCACGGCCGTGGTGGATGGATACACCCGTATAGACGTCATGCGTGGAGCCGGACAGCTCCGTCAGCATGGCACGCGCATCGTCTTCGTCCTTCGGTTTCCCGAGGATCTTTCCGTCTTTGGTGACGACGGTATCCGAGCCGATCACATAGGAATCCGGATGCTCGCCCGATACGGCTGCCGCCTTGATATCAGCGAGGTACATGACCACTTCACCGGGCAACATGCCTTCTTCAAACGTTTCTTCTACTTGCGGGCTAAGGGTGGTGAATGAGAGTTGGATTTGTTTGAGGAGTTCTTTTCGTCGGGGAGATTGAGAAGCAAGAATGAGGCTTGACACACATACCAATTCCTTTCAGTGACAGTTTGGGAGATACAAGATTTATACTACCAAAACGACTCCCCCTTCACAAGCACGAAAAAGGGCATCTCCAAGGGGAAATGCCCGATTATTTCCTAGAAAATAGTCTCAACGCGTCGAACGGTCAGAGACCACCATATTGTTCAACATATTTCAGCAGTTCCCCTTGGACCTCCCGGGCATCCTCCACCGAAGAAATCGCCGTTGCTTTGGCAGAAGCATCCTGCAGCGACTTCTTCATGCTAACAAAGCCCTCCTGCTCCACCTTGATCCCTTCCACTTCCTTGGCAGCCGTCTCGATCGCCTTCACAGAACCGGCCTCCATCTTACCTGAAACGACAGCAGCGCTGCTTGCCTTGGTTAGCTCTTGGAACAGACTCCCTCCTTTTTCAAGGAAAGACTGCTCTCCCTTTGTTGCATTGATGCCTTTTGCCGACAGTTCAAAATCTTTTGCGTATACATCGACCCCGAGTTTTTTCACCTCTTCACCGAGGGCACGCGCGCTCGTAAGATCATCAGACACCCCGAGGATGAGGATCCACTGCCCGTCCTTCTCGATCTGAGCACCCGGAATCCCTTTTGTCGCCAGGGTTTCCTTCATGGAAACCAAAGCCTCCTCTTTGGAGAATACTCCTCCTTGGAGAATGGACGTTTTGAGCCCGTCCACTTCGACTGCCGCCACTTTGGAAGCGGTGGTTTCCTCCTGGGCGACGGGTTTTTCCTGAAGGGCGGCCGGGGCCGCGTCGCTTTCCGTTGCCGTGATCACCTTCAGCGTACCGAACCCCAGGACGGCCCCGACGACGATCGCCCCTACAAGGGACATGAGGAGATTGATCGAATCCTGGAAAGGGTTGCGGAAGGATTTTCTTTTTTTATTCTTACCAGACACATAGTTGATCTTTTTATACTCCTTCGGCGGCTGGAAATCACCTTCAGGAAGCACCCATTCAAAGTCCTTGTCGTCCACTTTTTCCTCTGCGGAGGCGATTTCCTCTTCAGCCCCCTTCCAGTCATGCACAGGAAGATCTTCGTCGAACGTCTTTTTCTCACCATTGATCTTAATCGAAACCTTGGACTTTTTCGCCATCATCACCGCCCTCCCTCATCTAGTTTTTTCCATGCTATCATATCCAAATAAAAAAAGAACAAGACTTTTGTCGTCTTGTTCTAAGAGGTTTTCGCCAATTTACGGAGGGTTTCCCCCGTTTCTGCCAACTTACTCTCCTACAGTCGAATCCGGGAACTGCTGGAACGGATCATTCTTATGGGCGGAAGGAGGGGAATCTGTCGCTTTCGCATCCCCTTCTGTCGTTTCAGCCTCAGGGAGGAAAAATGTCGAGAAGGTGACTCCATATTCAATTTTTTCCGTCTCATCATTCATATTTTTCAATTCCTCAGGACCTTCCAGCGAGATTTCCTCGATTTCAACAATCCTCTGTGTACGCTCCAATTCTTCGATGAAGCCTTCGATCATGAAGTAATCATCGGCCTCGAGGGTGAGGACGGCGGTGAGCTTCTGAAGCCCCGCCGGTGTTTCCACCGCCTCTCCTTCCGCTGCAGCCGCCATGGGTGATTCCGTGAAGTCCATTTTGGTGATCAAGCCTCCAGAGACGACCTCGGCTTTCTCGAGATCGATGAGGAGCTGATCCGTCATAGGTTTGACCGGAACCACCCTCTGCAGGGCAGCGGTCGTTTCCAATGAACCGCCTTTCATGGCTGTCAGCCGTTCATCCAGTACGCCGGTAAGCTTTTCTTCATTGGAGATCTCGGTGGTGAGTCTCTCTTTTTCCTCGCGCACGGGAAGATAGAAGAACCAATAAACCACCCAGACGAGGAGGGCGAAAAATACAAATGCGAGGGTGATGATGCTCCAATCCTTACGTGTCAGCTTCATTCTCCTGCCTCCTCTTCATCCGCTGTCCCTTTGACGGCTTCACGGTCCAAGGTCAGGGCGTACCGTGCCAGATACCGGGGAAGAACCCCGGCATCAGCGTCCTCCCCCTCTTCGAGTGCCTCCGTCTCCACTCCAAGGAGCTTCACATCGCTCACGAGCTTGGTTGAGGAAATGCGTTCAAGATAATAGGCCGCCTCCCGGCTCGAATCGAACTGGATGCCAAGCTCCAGTGCCCCTGCCCCGGTATAGGTGAATTCCTCGAGAAAGCCCCTTTCAGGAAGGGCATCGACCACTTCGCCAAGGACCGGAAGCATGGGCATGGGGTATCCCTCCGCCCATTTGACGGCCGCATCGAGATTGGCCCACGTGTCCAACGATTCCAGCTCTGCGATCTTTTCTTCCTTCTGGGCACGGAGCTTCTGTTCCTGTGACAGCTGGGACGCCAAAGTATCCACTGCTTTCCCCTGATAGATTCCGAGGATTACAAACGTGAGGATGAGGATCAGCCCCAGGGCGGCGATGGCGATGGCCGCCTTTAGCCAGGAACTCTGTTTTCGTTCATCATGGGGTAATAGATTGATATCTACAAGCATCATCGCACCTCTTTCAGGCCCAAACCGACCGGAAGCAGGAACCGCGCAGGCACGGGCTCACCCGTATGGGCAGATTTCGCTTCACTCGCGATGTACCTTGATGGGACTTCCAATCGGTCGGCAAGCATCCCATGATAGGATTCAGAGAGGATATGCTCTCCTCCTACGAACAGCTTCGTGATCATCGTCCCGTCATCGTGGAGGGTGTATCGGTAGAAGCTGATCACCTTTTCCACTTCCTTCAATATTTCATCCGACTGGATGGGATCCATCACGTCACTGTCCCCGCTTAGGGAAATATTCCTGAAAAACACGGGCTGATGGCGATGGAACACGGAAACCGCGATGGACCCTTCATGGAAGAAAAGGACCATCTCATGGTCGTTCCCATCGGTCAGCTGAAGCAAATGAAGATAGCGGTACAGGGCAAGGGGGGAAATATCCGCTGCCACAGGCTTCAGGGAAGAGAGCTCAAGAAGATCCTGATAGTCGAGGACCGTCTTCTCCTCCGCTGCAATGAGGATCACTTCCTTCTTCCCGTCCTTCATCCCTGCGACAACGGCGTCATAAAGGGGATGTTCGAATGGAAGGTGGATACTTGTCCCGAGCTCCATGAACAAATGACTTTCCACCTCATCATCCTGTACATCGGCCGGGATCAGCACACGCCTGACGATCATCTGGGTGTTCGGAACGAGGAACTGGACGTGCTGCCTTGCAATTCCCCACTCCTCCACGCACTGCTCCATGAACGAGCGGAGGGTTGCCGGCTCAAGGATCTTCCCGTTTGAAATGGTTCCCTCGGGAAGGCGCTTCTCCCCGTGCCGTTGGATATAGAGGGGGGAGGTGCTTTTAACCTCTGCAAAGCGGACCCAGTCGTCGCTGATGACAAGGGAGATTCGATTTTTCTTCTTCACGAACAGATTGGATAGCATAGCGATGACCCCTTTTAGATGAATAAAGACGAATACCAAAGCAGGACCTGGCGGCCATAAAACACGCTCACCAGTGTGCCGACGACGATGTATGGACCGAACGCGATGGGTTTGCCCCTTTTATAGAAACCTGCGGCAAGGCCGATGATCCCGAATACCGCCCCGAACAAGGTGGCCAGGAAAAAGGCGAGGAGCATCCCTTTGGCGCCGAGGACAAATCCGATGACGGCAAAGAGCTTGATATCTCCACCGCCCATCCCTCCCCTGCTGATGACGGCGATGACCAGCAGGAGGACAAAACCTGAAGCCGCACCAAGAAGGCTGTCCCACCACAAATCGAGGGGAATGAACGAACGTTCCAGTATGAACATGAGGGCAAAAAATACGAGGATTCTGTCGGGGATGAGCATATACGCGAGATCACTGACCGTAATGATCATGAATAGGGAAACAAGGGTGAGGGTGACAAGCAGCTCCGGCTGCCAGCCGTACAGGTAATAAGCGAAGGCAAAGAGCGCGCCCGTAGTAAATTCCATCAACGGATAAAGCGGAGAAATGCCCTCTTTGCACTGAGAGCACTTTCCCCTTTGAATGAGATACGATAGAACGGGAATCAATTCCCTGGCCGTCAGCCGGTGGCCGCAGGAGGGGCATGATGACCCTGGAGTGACGATGGACGTTTTCAACGGTACCCTGAGACCGACCACGTTGTAGAAGGAACCTAGGATGAGGCCGTATAGGAATAGAAGGAATATCATGGATTTTTACTCTACAGCACTACGCTTTACTTCATCTAGTGATTTATCATTAATTGATCTCTTTGATCCTTTTAAAGTAACTTTGTAAGTGAATTTTTCAGTACTTCCTGAATTTGCTGCGGGAGCAGTAATTTCAACTAGTGAAGTTGCCCTTTTATAGCCTTTAGCATCTGTGCTGTCCCCATCAGGATCTTTTAATGTATCAATATATCCACCATCTTCTAAATCTTTGAGTGTTACTGTTTTTGGCGTCCCTGATACCGGTCTCATTGATTCATCCGCAGCAACAGCCAACTTCGCTGAGCTCACCATCTGCTTCGCATTCGCCACATGGGCATCTTTCTTCGAGTTGTCGATGAGGCCGCCGATGCTCGGGATCGCGATGGCTGCGATGATGCCGAGGATGACGACGACGGCTAGAAGCTCGATAAGGGTGAGGCCGCGCTCATTTTTCAAACGTTGACGCAATTTCTTTAACATGGGAATTCCTCCTGATATTTTCTGGATTGCCATTACGGCAATCTAGGACTATTATACAACATTTATTGTCATAAAATTATATATTTTTACATTTTACTAGGTATTTTTTAATAGTTTTGCACACTGTTAAAGATTTCAAACATCGGAACCATAATTGCTATGACAATAGTCCCTACCACTCCGGCCAGTACGACGATCATGAGGGGTTCAATCAAGGATTTCAGGCGGTCCGTGGCACTTTCGACTTCTTTTTCATAAAAGTCGGCGACTTTATCAAGCATCGTATCGAGGGCCCCGGTTTCTTCGCCGATGGCAATCATCTGCGTGACGAGGGGAGGGAATGCCCAGTGGGCCTTCATGGGCTCTGTAAGGGATGCCCCTTCTTCCAATGCCCTTCTTGATTGCGAGATGACCTTCGCCACCACTTCATTCTCGACGACCCGCTCAACGATCGACAGCGCCTGGAGTATGGGGACAGAACTCGAGAATAGGGAGCTCAGGGTCCGTGTCATCCTGGCAAGGACGGCTTTTTGGAGCATCTTCCCGAATATGGGCAGCCTGAGGATCACGTAGTCGAGATGGTATTTCGTTTCCTTATTCTTCCTCAACAGGGCAAACCCCAGGATAAGAAGGAATATTAGACCGATCAGGATGTACCAGAACCGCTGCATGAATTCGCTGGCGGAAATGACAAATTTCGTGATGGCCGGCAGCTCTCCACCGAAGTCGATGAACATGTCGACAAATGTCGGGACGACGGAGGTCAGGAGATAGATGACGACCCCGAGGGCAAGGACGGCGACGACTGCCGGATAGGTAAGGGCCGATACGATCTTCTGTCTCGTGGCATGCTGTTTCTCGTAGTGCGTGGCCAGTCCGTCAAGAGTTTCATCTAGGCTCCCCGACGCCTCCCCCGCCCTCACCATATTGATGAGGAGGGGCTCAAAGATCCTTCCATGCTTCCCGAGGGCTTCCGAGAGGGGATGCCCTCCCCTGAGGTTCTCTTCCACCTCGCCCAACGCCCTTGACAGGGGCTTGCTCTCCGTCTGACGCGAAAGGATGTGGGTGGCATCCACGACGGTCACTCCCGCCTGGAGCAAGGTGGCGAACTGCCGCAGGAAGATGAGGAGGTGCCGGAGCTTCACGGGATTCCCGATGGCCAGATCCTTGGTCAGGAGGGTCTCCGGAAGCTCATCGATCCCGATCACCCTCACCTCGAGCTTTTTCAGCTGCAGGAGGGCCTCCCTCTTGTTCGACGCCGTGACTACGCCGTTCTTAGGACCCGAGCGGTCGCGGCCCGTATATTTGAACCTCGCCATCTACGCCCCCTCCCTGATATAAGGCAGTGCCATTTCCTTGGAGACGATCCCCGCCTCGTATAGTCCCTGGACGCTGTCGCTCATAAGATGCATGCCCGAAGCCCTCGACGTCTGTATGACGTTTTGGATCTGATGCACTTTCTCTGAACGGATGAGATTGGCCACTGCCGCATTATTCAATAGAAGCTCCGTCGCAGCACGGCGGCCTTTCCGGTCCACGGTCGGGAACAGGCGCTGCGAAAGGATGCCCGTCAGGACGGACGCAAGCTGGACGCGGATCTGGGCCTGTTGCTCAGGCGGGAACACGTCCACGATGCGCTCGATGGTTGCCGGCGCACTGGAGGTATGAAGGGTCGCCAGCACGAGGTGACCCGTCTCAGCAGCCGTGATGGCCGTATGGATCGTTTCAAGATCCCTCATTTCCCCTACGAGGATGATATCTGGATCCTGCCTCAGAGCACTCCTCAACCCCCTTGAGAAAGAGCCCGTGTCAAACCCGACCTCCCGCTGATCGATGATGGAACTGCCGTGGCGGTGAAGATACTCGATGGGGTCCTCGAGGGTGATGATGTGCTTCCTCATCGACCGGTTCATATGATCGATGATGGAAGCCAGGGTCGTGGATTTCCCACTGCCCGTCGGTCCCGTCACGAGGAAGAGGCCCTGGGGCCTTCCGGCGATCCCTTTCAGCGCATGGGGAAGGAACAGATCCTCCATTGTCGGAATCGATGTCGGGATCACCCGGATGGCCAGGGATACACAGGAGCGCTGCCGGAAAGCATTGATCCTGAACCGGGATACACCCGGGATGCCATAGGAGAAATCAAGTTCGCCTGCGTCTTCAAAACTCGTATACATGGGCGGGGCAATCAAGGCTTTGGCCATCCCCTCGGTCGTTTCCGGGGAGAGGGCATCTTTCCCGTACCGTTTCAGGTCACCGTGGATGCGGAATACCGGCGGTGCCCCGACGGTCAGGTGGATGTCCGAGGCCCCGAGTTCATATGCACTTCTGAGGAGCGCATCTATTTTATCTTTCATGTTTTCACCTACTCTGCTATGGAAACTCGTAACACTTCTTCCGTTGTCGTCAATCCCTGTTTCACCTTCAAAAGTCCATCATCCACAAGGAATATGGTTTTGTTGCGTACGGCGAGCTCCCGCAGTTTCGAAATCGGCTCGTCGTTCAGGATGACTTTCTTCATTTCTTCATTCATCACGAGGATTTCATGGATTGCGATCCGCCCCTTGTACCCCGTCATATTACAGGATGAGCATCCGGTTCCGCGGGTGATGTTTTCTATCTTCATGCCCCTTTTGGCAAAGATCCCGATTTCCCGGGCCGTGGCCGGTACGACCTGCTTGCAGTCGCGGCAGACCCTGCGGATCAACCGCTGTGCGACGACTCCGCTCAGGGAAGACGCGACAAGGAACGGCTCCACACCCATGTCGAGAAGACGGGTGATCGTGGAGATCGAATCATTCGTATGAAGGGTACTCAGGACGAGATGCCCCGTCAGGGATGCGCGGATCGATACCTCGACCGTTTCTTTGTCACGGATTTCCCCGACCATGATCACATTGGGATCCTGGCGCAGGATCGCCCTGAGTCCCTTCGCGAACGTCAGGCCGACCTGTTGGTTCACAGAAATCTGATTGATGCCTTCAAGCTGGTACTCAACGGGATCTTCGACGGTGATGATATTCACTTCTTCACTGTTAAGATGATTGAGTGCGGCATAGAGGGTCGATGATTTCCCCGACCCCGTCGGCCCCGTGATGAGGACGATGCCCGTCGGCTGTTTGATCAGATTCATGAATCGCTGGTGGTTCACTTTATTGAAGCCGAGCTTTTGTAGGTCATTGAGCTGCGAGCCGAGATCAAGAAGGCGCAGGACGATCTTTTCTCCGTATACGGTCGGGAGGGTGGAAACCCTGAGATCGATTGGGTGGACATCGACATTCGCCTTCATCCTGCCATCTTGTGGAACCCTGAACTCCGTGATATCCAGGTTGGCCATGATCTTCAAGCGGGCAAGGAGCATGCTCTGCATATGCTTCGGGAGATTCCGCTCTGTCCGGAGGATGCCGTCGACCCTGAAGCGGATCGCCACCTTGGTCTCCTGTGGATCGATATGGATATCACTCGCCTTTTGCGTCACTGCATTGGAGAGGATCTGGTTCACAAGGCGGACGATGGGCGACTCCGCATCGGTCACGGACGGCTCGTCGACCTGCACCTGTTCCTCACGGAAAAGCTCTTCAAACCCTTCTTCAAGGTCATAATATTTATTGATGACCTTCAAGATATCATCCTTCGTCGCGATCGCCGGATCGATTTTGAAACCCGTGGCCAATCGCAAATCTTCAATGGCGTAGAAATCAAGGGGGTCATTCATGGCCACAAACAGGCGGTCCCCCTCGGTCTTAAGCGGGATCATCAGCGTCCTTTTGGCCGTCTCCTTCGGAATCAGGTGAAACAGATTCGCCTCGAACGGATAGCGATACAGGCTGACGTGTGGAATACCGAGCTGAAACTCCAGCACTTCGATGAGCTGCTGCTCCGTGATGAAGCCCTTCTGGAGGAGGGCATCTCCCGTCTTCTGACCCTTCACTTTGTCGGCAAGCGTTTCCTGAAGCTGCTCTTCAGAGATGATCCCCGCTTCGACCAGGAGATCCCCAAGCCTTTTCCGGGTTGTCGTCATGGATGACCCTCCTTCACTTTTCTTCCTTTTTCTTTTTTGTGGCGGTTTTCACATCGGATGAATCCTTCTTATCCGCTGTTCCATTTTTGTTGCCGTCCGGTGATTGCTGCTCATCCATTGCGCCTTCTTCCTCATCGGCAGGGGCGGCGTCATCCCCTTCGATCTCGGGGGAATCTTCCCGGATGCCTTCCGTGCTTCCTTCACTGTCCGACTCACTGCTTCCATCTTCATCTTCCTGATCCTGGACGGATACGTCGTCCGATTGGGTTGCATCGGTTTCGGCGGCGTTGAGCGGCCAGATTTCCACGCGATTTGCCGGGGCGTAAAAATCTTCACTGATCCGCTCTTCATCGATCACATCTCCGTCGGAAGAATACTTATCCCGGTAGACGGTGATCAGCCTTCCCTTTTTGCCTTCTTGTGTGGTCGCTAGGACTCCCTGGGGGATGAAGGCGCTGAACTGCTTCACGACGCGCGGCGGGTATTCCTTCTTCCCGGTCGTCCTCACCTTGTATTCATACGGGCTCGCCATGCCGGAAATCTGTGCCTTCAGCGTATTGTCATGGAGGGAGAAGGTCACCGTATAAGCTGAATCCCGTGCATTCATGAATACGAGATCCTGTCCTGTGACAGGATTCACCCTCGCTTCAAGACCGAGGGTTGCATACGGCGGGAGACCCGTGGAGATATTGCGCTCGGCAATCGCAAGGTCTGTGTGCAAAATCAGCTCGTACAGCAAGGAAGCGACCGGACCGAGATCGTCGGGAGAACTTACTGAAGAACCATTTGAATCAAGAAACTCCAGGAACGAAAATCGTGCATTCGCAGGGATATCGATCACAGGATTGGCGTCGATGAACGATGAAAGCCCTGGAGTGACTTCGATCTTATCAAGCTCCCCTGCATAGAAGACATTTTCTTCCCCTTCGAAGTACTCATCCAGGTTGATCGTTTCCTCCACCTTCAGCATGGACGTGGCATCCTCAATCCTTTTTTGGAGTCCCGGGAACTGATCCAGGTGATAACCCGGGAATCGTTCTTCGATGAAGCCGTTCAATCCGGCTTCATCGATCGAAACGATCAATGGGGAATTCCCCTGTTCCTTCAACGCCCCGACAGATTCTTTGAAATGGAATGCGATGGCATCGGACTCCAGAAGGACGTCGCGGCCATCGAATGAGAGCATGATTTCCTGCTCCCCCTTCCACGACTCGACCTTCGTTTCAAGAAGCTTTATCGCCTGCTTCTTTGTTTTCCCCGACAGGTCCACTGATGCCGCCTCTGCGTTTTGTATGAATGAAACCGACGTTATTTTTTCATAAAGGAAAACACCCAGCTGCGATACACCGACGTATAAAACGGTCATGATGAACATAGGGGCCAATAATTGGATCAGGTGCCGATTTTTCATCTGATGCGCCCCCTTATCTGATGTTCATGGTCAATTCAACAAAGACGGATGGACCCGCTTCCTTGACCGATTGGATGTCCGTCCGGGTCAGCTCCGCACCCTTCGGTATGAGCAGTTCACCCTCTAGACTGAAGATATCTTCTGCCGTCTGCCTTCCGACGAGAAGTTCCATTTGCCTGTTTTCGATGTCCTTCAGCCCGTCAGCCTGCGTGGCAGCTGCTTCCTGAATGACAACCGGTTCCTCCATGACAACGACTTCCCGCGGCGTCGAAATGTCTTCCACTTCCACTTCTACGAGGGTTTCCCGGAAGTACTCGGCAGCATCTTCTTTAACGATGACGATATCCTTTCCCCACGTCAGCACATGAGGGGAATCAAGATAGTACGAGTCACTTTTGCTTTTCACTTCAAGGGTCCGGATCGCTCCGCTTTCATCGTCCACATGGAACTCGACGATTTCGCCGATCATCTGCCCCTTCCTCGTCATGAGGCGGGCATCTGTTACACGGATCTTTTTGTTCACAAGGGAGTTGGCGATGGGGATTTCATTCAGGTCGATGACAGCATTCTCATGTTCCACCGTGACGGCGTATTCACCGATCCCCACGACCTTTTTGAACGGGATGGCCCTTACGCTGATCTGCCAGTCTTCATGCTCCACTGTCAGGAAGTCGACTGATCCTTTCTCAGGGTTGACAACAAGGGAGCGGACCTTCCCGATTTCACTGCCGTCCGAAATGTTGATGATGGGTAGGGATTGGATTTCAGTACTCTTTTTCATTGATATTCTCCTATTCTAGTTCATTTGATGTTGGGCATATTGCTTTATATGGCTAAGTTCTTCCGACAAATATCCATAGGAATGGAACCGCTTTTCGATCCCGGTGATGAAGGTCGAACACTTCTCAAACTGAGCATGCGCAAGGTGATGATCAATCAACATTTTGGCAAACGTGTAGTAATCTCTGTCATGGAGGTCCGGGTGCAGGTAGGAATTCACCAGCTCCTGAAATGCTTCTTCCGGAAGGGACGTTTCTGATAAGGCGATGATCTCGAGCATCGTCTTCATGATTGGTCCGTCAATGCGCGACCGGGACACCGGCTCCTCCTGCAGATCCTCCCATTCTTCATGAGAGGGGTTGTCTTCGAGAAGGAGGTGGTCTTCCTCTTCCGGACTGGCATCAACTCTATCTTCTTCAAGAATATCGTCCTTCTCCTCTTCTGTTACCAGGGGCCCTTCTTCGATTATCTCGTTTGAAAGATCCTCGAGCCCAGGGACGGATACAGGCAGCTGACCGTCTTCCTGTTCATCCGTACTGTTTCCTTCTTCAAAGAGCTCCTCCATATACGTAGTGATCGTATCGTCTTCCTGAACGTCTTGAAGGGGAGGCTCAGCGGGCTGGATGAACATCAGTTCAGGATCTTCTTCCGATCCCTCAGCCGGTTCGGCATTTTCAAACCATGAACCCAGCATGAGCTCATCCTCTTCCAGTTCAAGTTCATCATCCGACACGGAAGTTTCCGGCTCCATTCCTTCATTCACGGATTCCACAAACCATTCGCTTTCGTCATCTTCCACTTCCAAAGGCGGCTGAACCTCGACTGTTGCAGCCATCTCTGATACCGCTTCTGTTTCCTCACGCGTATCTTCCTTCACACTATGTATGATAGGTTCTGTTTTATCCGGCTCTTTCACATCGTTCAATATCCCTGCCATGGCGCCATCTCCTGCCGGCACTAAGCTGCTGAACAAGCCTGAGACCCGCTGATCCATGAGATAGGCCATCAGGCACACGGTCACTGCCACCATAAGCAGGATCATCCAAAGGGGATAGGTGGCAGAAGCCGCCGCACCGACCATGGAAAGGAGAAAGGTACTCGAAGCTACAAGATGCTTCCCTTTCAGTGATAATCCCATGGGAACCACATACAGGATGGGGATCAGTATGATGGCGGTGATGCAGATAAATAGATAAGCCACGTTGCTCACAACTCCTCTATAAGTAAGTAAAAAGATTCATCCGATTCCAATATAATCCTAGTCTATCTCATCTATGGGTATTTTGGAATATGATAATAGGCTTATACGAAAAAAATCAAAAAAACTCATTTCTTGCAAAAAAAAGAAACGCGGCCCGTCAGCCGCGTTTCTTTTCACTTCACATATTGAGCAACCCGGTTCCGTCCAAGCTGCTTTGCACCTGTATAGAGAGCACGGTCTGCGTGCCTGATCAGAGCCAGGGGATCATCTGCATCAACCGGTGCTGTCGCAACCCCTATGCTTGCCGTGATCCTCACCATCTTCCGCCTGTCCTGACCATTCAGGGAATCATGAAGAAGGAATGGAGTATCTGCAATGTGCCGACGGACTTTTTCCGCTATCTGGAACGCCGGCTGATTTTCAATATCAGGCAGGAGGATCACGAACTCTTCACCGCCGTAACGGGCGACGGTCCCGGCAACGCCGATCAATTCCACGAGATGGTTCGAAAGTCCCTTCAGAATTTCATTCCCTCCCTGATGCCCATACGTATCATTGATGGCCTTGAAATGATCCAGGTCAAGCATGATAAGGGAAAGGCATCGGCGCTGGCCGCTCTCCAGATAATTGAATTCCAGTGCGAGAAGATCTTCGAAGTAACGGTAATTGTAAAGGTCTGTGAGGGCACATCGTTCGCTATTGTGTTTGGTCATTTCGTGATGACGCGCATTTTCCATGGCCACGCCGAAATAAGAGCATAGTATATCCACGATCATCAGCTGCATTTTTTCATATGCCTTTTTCTTCGACGTCGCAAGAAGCAGGATCCCCCTCACTTTCTGATTCCTCACGATGGGGACGCACAGGACGCTCTCCACGTCTTCCGGCATGTAGCCCTCGGCAATATCCTGCCATTCTTTCTTGGACGTGAAGAGCATGGATTCGCCGCTGTCCCACACCCTACCGCTGAGGCCCTCCCCTTTCTTCAAAGGGGGCAGATCATTCGGCATGCGCCGGCCATTTTCCACCCTTCGGATCAAAACGAGATCCGGGTCATAGCAATCGAGGATGTACGCATACTCGACAGGGAGTGTAGAAGTGATTTTCTCGATGAAGATATCCAATACTTCGGTCACCTTCAACCTCTCTGTGAGCTGGTGTCCGATCTCTCCTGCTTTTTGCAGGTAAAGGTTGATCTTCTCAGATGAATTATATAGTTTCATGATGATCGTCAAGCTGATGAACGGGACCCCGATGAGGATCGACGCAAATACCCCCAGCTGGAAGGTGAGATAGTAAAGAGAGAGGGCCAACGGAAGCATGATCATATTATAGATAAGGTCCCAGATGAAATCCTTACTGAAAAACCCAATCGGTTCCCCGACCATGAATCGCAAATAGGCATACAGAAGGATCTGATTGATGAGGACCGAAGCCACCTGATAAAACAGGATCGGCAGGATAAGGGTCTCGATTCCCTTCGATCCAACGATTCCTCCGAGTCCGAAGAATAGCAGTCCGCTGAAGAGGGAGACAAGGAAGAACATCATGGAATTGAGGGGCAGGCGATGCCAATCCTGCTTTGCCACCCTCAATCTGAATACAAATGGGATGATGGACAGCTGCATGAGTAAGATCTCGACAAACAGGCCGTATTTGATGAAGGCTGCCAGGGTCACCCACTGAATGAGGAAGATGGCCGTTCCGTTGATGACGATGGGCATGAACAGGATGATGGCTGCGAATATGATGAGGCTGATCAGCGTCCCTCCATTGCCGCTCACGTTTTCAGGAGGATACTGAAGATAGGTAAAATAGAGGCCTGCCGGTACAACAGCAAGCCACGCAATTAGAATCGATACTTTTTTACTCAACGAAAGCGGCATGGCCATCCCTCACAATATTCTGATCTCTTGCTCATCTAGTTAAATAGTCACAAGTTTACGAATATTTTATCAGAGTACCCCATTAAAGTCACTTATTAATTCTATTATTTTCTAATTTTTTCAATAAATATGGTTTTACTTCCGATAGGAAGTAGAGTGAACCCGTAATAAGAAGGACTTCCCCTTCCCTTGCAGTGGCCACATACTCTTCCACAAACTGCTTCCAATCGACTTCAACCGTTCCCCCACCTGCAAGTTCGCGCAGTTCACTGCCGGAAGCAGCCCTCGGGAAATCAAATTGCGTGAGGACCAGGTGATCGACGGCGGTTTTCAGCGGTTCGATCATCGGCTTCAGATCTTTATCTTTGAGGGCGGCGAATAAACTCGATACACGCATTCCTTGGAAGCGCTCCTGAATAGTGGAGACGAGGGCCGCCACGCCTTCAGGATTATGGGCGCCATCGAGGAAGATCAATGGGGTATCCGAGACCTTTTCCATCCTTCCAGGCCAGTACGCCTTCAGGAGTCCCCGTTTCATATGCACCGGATCGATCCGGAACCCATGTTCACCGAGAAGCCCCGCTACTTTTATGGATACGGCGGCATTTTGCACCTGATGCATCCCGAACATGGTCATATCGAACGATTCTGTAGTGCCACCCTCTTCATAGCGGAAACGTTCCCCGTCAGGTAAATGTTCCATGGAGACGGCCGAAAATCCTTCTCCCAATACGTGGAGTTGGCTATGTTTCTGTTCAGCTTGCTCAGAAATGACTGCAGCAGCTTCGGGTTGTGATACCCCCGATACGACCGGGACGCCGGCTTTGATGATCCCCGCTTTTTCAAAAGCGATGTCCTCCAGGGAGTTCCCCAAGAACTGCATATGGTCCATCCCGATGCTCGTGATGACGGAAACGAGCGGGGTGATGACGTTGGTAGAATCGAGCCTTCCTCCGAGTCCGACTTCCTCAAGTACGATGTCCGGGGTTTCATATTCGGCAAAATACAAAAAATTCATGGCCGTGATCACTTCGAATTCCGATGGTCCCCCCCATTCGGAATCCTCCATTTCCTCAGCGATCGGTTTCACGCGTTCGACGAGAGAAGTCAGGGCTTCATCGGATATCGGAACCCCATTCATGCTGATCCGCTCATTGAATCTCTCGAAATACGGAGAAGTGAACGTTCCCACTGTGTAGCCCGCTTCCTGGAGGATATTCCGCAGGAAGGTGACCGTGGATCCCTTCCCATTCGTCCCTCCGATATGGACGGCCCTGATTGATCGATGGGGGTTCCCAAGCTTCCCAAGCAGTTCTTCCATGCGCTGCAGCCCCGGTTTGATCCCCAGGCGCAAGCGTGAATGGATCCAAGTTACCGCGTCTTCGTAATGCATCATGCTGGTTGTCCTCCTTGACTTCGTAAAGAAAAAGAGGGCTGATCGGTCATCAGCCCTCTTGTCTTTGCGGTGTGATTATACCGTCTTCAACTCTTCGATCCGGGCCTTAACCGTGGCCTGTTTCTCCAAGTAGTCCTGCTCTTTTGCTTTTTCTTCATCCACGACTTTCTGAGGCGCCTTGCTTACGAATCGTTCGTTGCTCAGCTTCCCTTGTACGCGTGATACTTCCTTCGTCCATTTGTCGAGCTCTTTCTCCAGGCGTGCGATTTCTTCATCGATGTTGATGAGGCCTGCAAGTGGAAGGAATAGCTCAACTCCCGTCACGACCGCTGTCATCGCTTTTTCAGGTGCAGATGCATCAGTGGATAGCTCAAGGGATTCCGGATTACAGAAGCGCTCGATGTAGGCCGCATTCTTCTTAAGAACCGCTAGCGTTTCTTCATCTTTCGCCTTCAGCATGAGTTTGATCTGCTTGCTCATCGGCGTATTCACTTCGGCACGGATATTCCGTACCGCACGGATGATGTCCACAAGAAGCTTCATTTCTTCAGCAGCTGCATCATCTGTAAGGGCTGAATCGACTTCCGGCCAGGCAGCCACAGTGATGGATTCGCCTTCATGCGGCAGGTTCTGCCATATTTCCTCGGTAATAAACGGCATGAACGGGTGAAGAAGTCTCATCGTGTTGTCGAGAACATAGGCAAGGATCGAACGCGTCGTCTTCTTCGCGGCTTCGTCTTCCCCGTAAAGAGGCAGCTTCGCCATTTCGATATACCAGTCACAGAAATCATCCCAGATGAAGTTATAAAGGATGCGCCCCACTTCGCCGAATTCATACTTGTCGGCAAGGCGTGTAACGGTTTCGATCGTCTCATTGAGACGGGTGAGGATCCATTTGTCTGCAACCGACTTTTCACCGGAAAGGTCGATTTCGTCATGGGTCATGCCGTCCATATTCATTAAGGCGAATCGGGAAGCATTCCAGATCTTGTTGGCAAAGTTCCATACGGATTCAACCTTTTCGAAGGAGAACCTCAGATCCTGACCAGGCGAGCTTCCTGTGGAAAGGAAATAGCGCAGAGCATCTGCTCCGTACTTCTCGATGACATCCATGGGATCGACGCCGTTTCCGAGGGATTTACTCATCTTGCGGCCATCGGCATCGCGAACGAGACCGTGGATCAACACGTCTTTGAATGGGCGTTCATTTGTGAATTCAAGTCCCTGGAAGATCATGCGGGATACCCAGAATCCGATGATGTCATAGCCCGTCACGAGGGTATTGGTTGGATAGTAGCGTTTGAAGTCCTCTGCTTCAAGATCCGGCCAGCCCATTGTGGAGAACGGCCATAGCGCCGAGCTGAACCATGTATCCAGGACATCTTCCTCCTGCACCCAGTTTTCAAGATCTTCCGGAGCTTCATGGGCAACGTGGATCTCACCTGTTTCCTTATGGTACCAAGCCGGGATGCGGTGACCCCACCATAGTTGACGGGAAATACACCAATCACGCGTATTCTCCATCCAGCGAAGGTAGCTCGTTTCGAAGCGGTCCGGAACGAAATTCACCTTCTCTTCCCCGTCCTGAAGCGTCACGGCTTTCTGGGCAAGGGGATCCATTTTAACGAACCATTGCGTGGAAAGGTATGGTTCAACAACGGCTCCGCTTCGCTCTGAATGACCGACAGAGTGAAGATGCTCTTCGATTTTGAAGAGGACACCGTCTTCCTGGAGATCTTTCACGATCTGCTTGCGGCAGTCGAAACGGTCCATACCGGAGTACTTGCCGGCTTTTTCGTTCATGGACCCGTCTTCATGCATCACGAGGATGCGCTGCAGGTCATGACGGTTGCCGATCTCGAAGTCATTCGGGTCATGGGCAGGCGTGATCTTCACTGCACCTGAACCGAATTCCATGTCCACATAGTCATCTCCGACGATCGGGATCTCACGCCCTGTAATCGGAAGGATCACGGTTTTCCCGATAAGATGCTTGTAGCGGTCATCTTCCGGGTGAACGGCAACGGCTGTGTCACCGAGCATCGTCTCAGGACGCGTCGTGGCGATTTCGATATGACCGGAGCCGTCGCTCAATGGGTAGCGCATGTGGTAAAAGGCGCCTTGAACGTCCTGGTGGATAACCTCGATATCTGACAGGGCCGTTTTCGTTGCCGGGTCCCAGTTGATGATGTATTCACCGCGGTAAATGAGCCCTTTGTTGTAAAGGTCGACGAATACTTTGCGTACAGCATCGGATAATCCTTCATCAAGGGTGAAACGCTCACGGCTGTAATCAAGTCCGAGACCGACTTTCGCCCACTGCTCTCGGATGTGGGAAGCATATTCTTCCTTCCAGTTCCATGTTTCTTCCACGAACTTTTCACGGCCAAGATCATAGCGTGAGATGCCTTGATTGCGCAGCTTCTCATCTACTTTTGCCTGTGTCGCGATCCCCGCGTGGTCCATCCCCGGAAGCCAGAGGACGTCGTAGCCCTGCATGCGCTTCATGCGAGTCAGGATGTCTTGAAGGGTCGTATCCCACGCGTGGCCGAGGTGAAGCTTTCCGGTTACGTTCGGAGGCGGGATGACGATGCTGTACGGTTCCTTTCCTTCATCGGGTGTCGCTTCGAAGAACTTCCCATCGATCCACCACTTGTAGCGGCCATCCTCGATCGCCTTCGGATCATATTTTGTCGGCATTGATAATTCTTGATTTTCCATTGGTTTTCCTCCATTTCGTGCATGCATGCGGGCCCTGGGTACACATAAAAAGATCCCCCGTCCTATAAAAAAGGACGAAGGATCTCTCATTCGCGGTACCACCTTAATTCCCGGGTTTCCCCAGGCTCTCAAAGACCCATAACGGCTTTTCACCGGTTCCCACTACTTAAAGTTCACGGGAACTGCTCTCAGGCGACATTCCATTGTCTTGGCATGGAAGACTCTCAGCTTATGCCTCCCTCTCTGAATGCCAGGTTCAACGTACTCTTCCTGTTCATTGCATTTACATGTTATATAGTTATTTATTATAGTATAAGATTTGATTCAGGTTCGTCAATCATTATCGCCCATTTCGCCGTAAAATATTCATGAGAAGGCCCGTCTGACACCATTTCCCTCCCCCTTCATAGGATACAGTAGTGAAATCACCCAGGAAAGAGAGTGACCGGTATGAAGAAATTCAGCTCCCATACCCAGCCCCCCTGGCTGAGGAACACCCGTGCCATATGTAAGCAATTCATTGTCCCCTTCACCATATTCCAAGGGATACGGACGATCCTGATCCCATCCACGTTCGACGTCCTTTTACTGACCCTCTTCCTTGCGATAGCCGCTGCCATCTATTTCGACTGGATATAAAAAACAAAGCCCCGGATCCTGTCCGGGGCATTTCTTATGACGAGGATGCTTCCTCTGCTTCTTTTTTCTGCCGTTCCATTTCATCCAGCCGCATGACCACGTACTCCGTATTTTTCAAGAGCCAATAGTGACGCTGAAGCTTCTTCAGTGATTTTCGCTCATTGCGTTTATGCTTCGGGGTATGAAAATATTTCTCCACCACGGCGATCACGGAGCTCGGATAGGCAAGATAGCTCATGAACAGCTGTCGCTCCTCATTCCGGACGGCAAAATGATGAAAATAGGTCGTCAGCCATTCCACGCATTCTTCATAATACTTCGGATACGTCTTCAGCGTCCTGGACAGGAACGGGAGGAGGTCATGGAAGGGGGAGGCGACCTTGGACTGCTCGAAGTTGTGAAAATACCCCATCCCCCTGTCATCATACAGGAAGTGCTCGGAAGAAACCTTCCCGTGGGTGATGACGGTCCGGACTTTCTCGAGATCCTTCGTTTCCTCATACCATTCATCAAGCATCTTCCTCGAAAACTTCAACGCCTGTGACGCATCTTTATAATACATACAGTAATGGTACTGGAACGGCGACATATATGTGACCCGCTCACATGTATCGATATACTCATCGAGGAACTGCTGTTCTTTCTCCCATCGTGTGGTAAGCAACTCGTAGTGGGATTCCCTCTCTTCTTTATCGATCTTCACGTCTTGGGAGGAGAGGGTATGAAGGCGGGCAAGCTCCCTGAACAGCTTCTGGTGCTTCTCGAAGCGGTCTTCCCTGTCCTGATTGATGAGCCAGGGCATCACGTAGAACAGGCTGCCTTCATTCCACACCGCATAGCGGCCGTCAAGCGTAGGATAGATCGGCACGATGCGGTTATAGCCCCTTTGGAAAAGGGTCTGGATGTTGCGGACAAAATCCACCCCGTTTTGAGGAGAGAGCTTTTTGACGGCAAGGGTCCCTTTATTCGAA
Organism: Rossellomorea marisflavi; assembly: GCF_001274775.1. Taxonomy (GTDB): domain Bacteria; phylum Bacillota; class Bacilli; order Bacillales; family Bacillaceae_B; genus Rossellomorea; species Rossellomorea marisflavi. Next base: position 256,214 of record NZ_LGUE01000001.1, on the reverse strand, counting down.
AACACCTTGGAGATCTTGCCGAAGCTCTCGACGAAGTAAGGTTCGACGCCATATGGCTGGAGTACGGGCCTCAATGCTTCCAGGGGTTGTTCCATGATTATCACCTTCTGCCTGTATACTCTAAAAAAGCCGGACCAACCCTAACGCGTCAGTCCGGCTTCCCTTGCACCCTTACCTAAAAGCGGGCTCCTCAGGCGGGATATACAGCACTTGACCGCCGTACACGTCCTGGTTGGCCTCGAGCTGATTCACCCTCAGCAGCTGCGGGATCGTCAGTTCATATTTCTCTGCGATGGAATCAAGGGTATCCCCGTCCTGGACGATGCATACCCGGAGCGTGGCACCCCGCTCCTCTTCCTTCCGGGCAAAGAAATCCGTCAGGGAGATCGATTCATATTTCTTCTTCTTGCCTTTGGATGTCTTCGCCGCTTCGACCTCTGAGCTTGAAGAGGATTCTTCCTCTTCCTCTTCTTCTACCTCCATGACCTCTTGGACTGGAAGCTGCACAGGCGGTTGGACCGGCTCCTGGGCGTGGTGCTGATAGGACTGGTCCTCTGACGATTCACTGAGCTCGTGCTCTGGGAGTTCAAACATCTTCTCACTTCTCATCGCTTCTGGTTCAGGGAACGATTCATACTGGATCTGGACCGGGATTTCTTCCTCTTCAGGCGTCACCCTTCCTTCAAGGACAAAAGGCTCCGTTTCCTCCGGCTCCTTCTCCTCTTCCACTTCCTCATAGGCAGGTGAGAGGGAAAAGACATCATATTCTTCCTCCCGAGGAGGCTGCTCAACGTAATCGGGTACGACCGTCTCAAGCGTCACTTCCGCCTCTTCAGCCTCCACGTCTTCCATCGTGTCGACGGCGCGGTACATCGGTTCATACAGCTCTTCTTCGACAGGCGTCTGCACCTGCTGTTCACCGAAGATCCCTGTGATGGTCAGGTCGGCATTCAGCCTGATGCAGGCATTTTCAGGCACGGCATAATCAAATGCCTCCACATACACATCGATGTCTTCCAGATTCTCGATCCGGTTCTTCGGGATCGTTACATCCACCGGGAAGCAATGAATGAACTCGAGCTCCCCCTTCTCACGGCTTTCCACCATCTGGACGTACTTTCCGCTTGCCTCCAGGATCTCATCCACCTCATAGGCTTCATCATCATCCCTCACGGAGGACGGAAGGTATTCACCGGACAGATCCAGGCTGCCTCTGATGAGGATATACTGCTCTTGTTCTTGTATCGTTATATGTGGATCTAAGGAGATGGATAATAACTCTTCAACTTCCTGTCCTTTTTTAAACCAAATTGATTCTTCCAGGGAAAATCGTAGACTCGATTGCTGCGACAAAGAAATTCCTCCTTTCATTAAGCAAAGAAATAACAAACAATGCCATTATCACTATATGGGCTCTCATGAAAGAATATGATACTGTTTGTGAACTTCCGGCATTCCCGAAAGTTCCTCCTCCTAAACATCGCCTGCACGATAGAGGGCTCAAGAGGGAATGGCGTATGCGTTTTTTCTTGGAGACGCCAAGTGAAGAAGTCATTCATCCCTATTCACTCGGCGAGACACTCCATGCTGATAGCTGCGTGAGATCCATTCAGAAAAAAGCAGATTGCATCTTCCATCAACGAATGGTAAATTTAAACAAAAAGAATGAAAGTTGGAGCGGAGGATCTTTTTGAATAAACCATTCCTATTTTTTCAGTTGATATTGTCATTGGGGATTTTCTCATACACCTTTTTCACCTTCGGATGGGCAGCGAGTTACTTGATGCTGGAGGACAAGTGGAGTGAAATGCTCATATTCAGCAAAGACGCCATGACCCCACGCGATATTTCCGATCTTGATAAACTGATCTTCGGGTTCCAGCATGCCCCACTCGTAATCACCATTCTGATTATGGTAAGTCTCCTGTATGCACTCTTCCTGATCGTCTTGATCCTCAAGCGAATCCTTCTCACTAACTATCAACCCACAAATTAAACATCATGGCGGCCACGCATCGAATGTGACTCACCATCGCATATCCCATGGAACCAAACCGTTCAAGGATTGCCGGGACGCTCAAGCTCTCCCTTCCTGTGCGGCGTGAGGAATGAATTTCACATAAAAAAGAACCGTTCGCGCCATGCGGACGGTTCTTTTCACTACAGCGATTTTTTGGAAATATACCAATCTATATACTCGATTCCCTCTTCATTCGCACGTTCTGCGGCCTCTTCCTGTGTCTCGGGTGGTGAGACCACGACTTTGTCACCCGGCTCCCAGTCGGCAGGGGTTGATACACCATGTTTATCCGTCGCCTGCAGGGCTTGGACAAGACGCACGATTTCCTTCATATTGCGCCCTGTAGTGAGAGGGTAGTAGATGATGGAGCGGATCGTCTGACGGCTGTCGATCACAAAGACTGCCCGGCTCGTCTCGACCTGGCTCTCCCCAGGCATGATCATGCCATATTTCATCGCTACCTCCTTGTCCAGATCGGCAATAACCGGAAATTCAATGGTTGTATCGAAGTTTTCCTCGATGCTTCTGATCCAAGCGATGTGGGACGATACACTATCCACGCTCAGCCCCAACAGGTCGGTATCCAGCTTTTGCAGTTCAGGGTAAATCTCCTGGAATGCGACGAACTCTGTCGTGCATACAGGGGTAAAGTCCGAGGGATGAGAAAACAATACCACCCACCTGCCCCTGTAATCAGACAAGCTTACGTTCCCCCTGCTCGTGGCGGCCGTGAATCCAGGTGCATCATCACCGATGCGCGGCATGGTATTTTCCTTTGTTTCTGTCGAGCTCCCTTCCATTGTATCTGCCTCCCTTTCTTCTGAATACAAGTACTGTACCACGTCCCACATGGCATCAATCGTCATCGCCAGAAAATGGAACGAAAGTAGGATGAAACCTGATTCAATCGAAAAAGAGGTGGGGCCCATTCTAAAAGGTACCATCTCAATACGAATACAATACGTATAGGTTCTTCATGCCGTTCATGATTTACGTGCAAGACTCCGCTTTTCACGGGTAGCCCGTGAGCCTCCTCGGCAAGCCTGCAGGGAGCCACTCTTCCCGCAGAAGTCTTCATCTTGCACTCCAATCAACCGCTGAAAACATTGAAATGGCAATGTGCATTATCCAAATGAAAAAACCGAACGACTTTGCCTGATCGCAAAATCGTTCGGGTTACTCTATGGCTGAAACACGTTTGTCCCAGACTCTTTTATGACTTATTTTTGTTTGATCTTCTTGAATGCCGCTTCTGCCGCTTCAAGGGTCTTGTCGATATCCTCGTCACTGTGTGCAGTAGACAGGAATAATCCTTCGAACTGAGAAGGCGGGAGGAAGACACCGTTATGGGCCATCTCACGATAATAGTTCGAGAACATCTCAAGATCGGATGACTTGGCTCCTTCATAATTGGACACTTCTTCATCGGTGAAGAACAATCCGATCATGGAACCGGCGCGATTGATCGTATGAGGGATCCCATATTTCTCGGCAAGCGTGTTCAAGCCATCTTGGAGGCGATCGGCGATGCGTCCGAATTCTTCATAGCTCTCCGGTGTGAGCTGCTTCAATGTCTCGAGTCCGGCCGTCATGGCAAGGGGGTTCCCGGAAAGCGTACCCGCCTGATAGATCGGGCCACTCGGAGCGATCTGCTCCATGATTTCCGCTTTCCCGCCGTACGCACCGACTGGAAGACCACCACCGATGACTTTACCAAGGCAGGTCAGGTCAGGTGTGACGCCAAAATACCCTTGTGCACAATTGTATCCGACACGGAAACCGGTCATGACCTCATCAAAGATCAAGAGGGAGCCGTACTGCTCTGTTACTTCCCTGAGTCCTTCAAGGAAACCAGGTTTCGGAGGGACAACCCCCATATTACCGGCAACAGGTTCCACGATCACGCCGGCGATGTCATCACCGAACTGTTCGAACGCATAGCGGATGCTGTCAAGGTCGTTATATGGCACGGTGATGGTATTCTTCGCGATCCCTTCCGGAACACCGGGGCTGTCGGGAAGACCGAGTGTGGCGACACCGGATCCCGCTTTGATAAGGAGGGAATCCCCATGGCCATGATAGCAGCCTTCAAACTTCAGGATCTTATTGCGTCCAGTGTATCCGCGGGCAAGACGAAGGGCGCTCATGGTCGCTTCCGTACCAGAAGAAACCATCCGGACGACTTCGATACTCGGCACGCGCTCGATGACGAGGTTCGCCAGTTCATTTTCGATCTCGGTCGGTGCACCGAAGCTTGTTCCATTTTCGGCTACCTTCTTGATTGCTTCCACTACGCGGTCGTTGGCGTGTCCAAGGATCAGTGGTCCCCAGGAAAGGACATAATCGATGTAGTCATTGCCATCGATATCGTAGATTTTGGAGCCCTTACCACGTTCCATGAAAATGGGATCCATATCAACGGATTTAAATGCACGTACCGGACTGTTCACTCCGCCCGGCATCAATGTTAATGCCTCCTGAAAGGCTTGCTTTGATTTTTCATACGATCGCATCGTTCCATTCCTCCCGTTCCAATTAAGATTCAGATAACCATCTAGCTGCGTCTTTGGCATGATAGGTGACGATCAAGTCGGCTCCTGCACGTTTCATGCTCACCAATTTCTCCATGACGATGCCTTTCTCGTCGATCCAGCCGTTTTGTGCGGCCGCTTTGACCATGCTGTATTCACCGCTCACGTTATAGGCGACAACAGGGGCATTGAAGCGATCCTTCACATCACGCATGATATCAAGATATGACAGGGCCGGTTTGACGATTAGGAAATCGGCACCTTCCTCAATATCCGACTGCGCTTCCCGTAATGCTTCCAGGCGATTCGCCGGATCCATCTGGTACGTCCTGCGGTCTCCGAATTGAGGAGTCGAATGGGCCGCATCACGGAACGGACCGTAGAAGCTGGATGAATATTTCACGGCATAGGACATGATGGGAACATCGGTGAAGCCCGCTTCATCGAGACCGTGACGGATGGCCGCTACGAATCCGTCCATCATATTGGACGGTGCGATGATGTCGGCACCCGCTTCTGCCTGGCTGACAGCCGTTTTCGCAAGCAGGTCAAGGGTCGGATCATTCAGGATCTTCCCGCCTTCGACGATGCCGCAGTGACCGTGGCTCGTGTATTGGCATAGGCATGTATCTGCAACCACCACGATTTCCGGGTAGCGCTCCTTCACGAACCGGGTCGCCTGCTGGACGATGCCGTGATCATGGTAGGCCTGTGAGCCCATTTCATCTTTTTCGGCAGGGACGCCGAAGAGGATGATGGATTTGATTCCAAGGGACACGATCTCGTCCATTTCGGCTTGGAGATTGTCCATGGATATATGATAGACATCCGGCATGGAAGGGACAAGACGGCGGATGTTCTCCCCTTCTACAACGAATAGTGGGTAGATAAGATCTTCTTTCCGCAAATGCGTCTCCCTCACAAGCGCACGCATGTTTTCGGTTTGACGCAGGCGGCGGTGACGATTGAATTGTAATTCAGACATAGTGTAACCCTCCTAAAGGAAATCAGTCGTGCTGTTGGATATAGGTTTTAATGGCTTCTACCATTTCATTTACAGTATAAACCTTTGGGCTGATTTTTACATGTAATCCGTACTGTTCGGCCGTTTCTTTTGTGATCGGACCGATACAGGCCATGGGGACGCCCTCGATGAAATGCCCGAGGGAATGGGATTTGACCACCTTCATGAAGTGATGGACAGTGGACGAGCTTGTGAATGTGATGATATCCGCTTCCTTCCGTTCAAGGACATGTTTGAGGATATCACCGCTCTCCTCGGGAAGCACCGTCTCATAGACGATCCATTCGTGACACGTCATTCCGGAACGATTCAACTCCTCGCTGATCACGTTGCGGGCGAGGTTGCCTTTTGGCACAAGGACCTTGGCATTCCCGTTTATCGCTTGAATGAACTCACTGGCGAAGGCATCACCCGTGTATTCTGTTGGAATGAAATCAATGGGGATTCCCCGTTTTTCACAATAATTGGCGGTCTTCTCCCCGACAGCCGCACATCTCACTCCCAAAGTCGACAGGGAGACCCCCATGCGGTCCATGGCCTCCAGGAAAAAATGAACCCCGTTCTTACTTGTGAAGAGAATCCAATCGTATGTATGTAGGGAGCCCCCCCATTCTTTCTCCGAGGGATCGATCCGGGCTTCGAACTTCAAGAGGGGCACCACAACCGGGATGCCCCCTTCCGCTTGAATTCTTGAAGCCGTTTCACTGGCCCCGGATTGACCGCGGGTGATGAGGACCTTTACACCATCTAAAGGCTTACCCCCGCTCATTACTGGTCAAGCTCCTCTTTCACCTGGTCGATCAGCGCCTTGGCTCCTTGATTCGTCAGACTTTCTGCCACGGCCTCACCAAGCTCCTCCGGGTCATGACCGACGATGTACTCCTTGTAGATCGTCTGTCCATCAGGGGAAGCTACAAGACCGGTGAGAGCGATGGATCCGTCGGGCTTTTCTTCCGCGAAGCCGGCGATCGGAACCTGGCACCCGCCTTCCATCTTATGAAGGAACGCGCGCTCTGCCGTGACCGTCCTGGTCGTTTCTCCACAGGCAAACTGCTCGAGGAGCGCCAAGAGCTCTGAATCACTCTCGCGGCACTCGATGGATAGCGCGCCTTGACCTACAGCCGGCAAGCAGAGATCAGGATCCAGGAACTCCGTTACCACGTCCCTGGTCCACCCCATGCGTGAGAGTCCAGCCGCTGCCAGGATGATGGCATCATATCCATCTGTTTCGAGCTTCGAGAGACGTGTGTCGATATTCCCACGGATCCATTTGATTTCGAGGTCCGGTCTGACGGAAAGAAGCTGGGCTCCGCGGCGAAGGCTGCTTGTTCCGATGATGGATCCGGCCGGCATATCCTTCAGGCGAACATGATTTTTGCTGATGAAGGCATCCCTGAAATCCTCACGCTCCGGGATGCACCCGATGGTCAGTCCTTCCGGCAGGACCGCAGGCATATCTTTCATGCTGTGAACGGCCATGTCGATTTCACCGTCGAGCATCGCCTGTTCGATTTCTTTGACGAAAAGACCTTTTCCCCCGACTTTTGATAGGGTCACATCAAGGATGCGGTCTCCCTTTGTGACGATTTCCTTCAGTTCGAAATCGAATGAAGGATTCAGCGCCTTCAGCTGATCGATCACCCAATTGGACTGGGTGAGTGCTAGTTTACTACGTCTAGAGCCTACAATGATTTTTCTCATAATGACCTCCCCAAAAACTTAAGAATACCAGAAATGGAATGATGACAGCCTGCTTCCGAGGAAGAAATTGATCAGGATGATCAGGAATGCTGCCACATTCAGGAGTGCTAGGTTCTTGCCGAATACATTTTTCTTCAGTCGCAGATAGAGGAAGATCCCGTATAGAATGAGGAGGATGAATGAGCCGATGATCTTCGGATCATACCAGACAAAATCCGGAAGCCGTATATATGCCCACTGCAGTCCCAGGATGAGACTGAGGAGGAGCATGGCCACCCCGATGGCATTCAGTATGTACGAAAACATCTCAAGCCTCGACAGATCCGTGATCCTCCAAAGCCGTTGCCCCCACTTCTTCTCCTTCAGCAGTTTGAACTGCAGAAGGTAGAGGAGGGAAAAGACGAATGACAGGGAAAACGCTCCATAAGAGAGGATCGCCATCGTGATATGGATGAGGAGCAGTTCCGATACAAGCTGCTCCGCCATGGCCTGGGATTCGATCTGAACCGGTGCGAACGTATGGATCGCCATGATGATGAAACCCAGGATATTGGTGAAGAATACGATGAAATCGACACGGAGGAAGCGGTTGATCACCAGCGACAGGGTGATCAGGATCCATGCGTAGAAATATAACCCTTCAAATATCGTAAGGACAGGGAATCTTCCTGTGTCCATCATATAGAGAAATAAAAAAATTGTTTGAAGGACCCAAACAATCGCAAGGAGCCAGAAGGCCACTGTGTTGGCCTTCCGGTTTTTGTTTAAAAAATCGATGAAGTAAAAAAGAATGCTAATGGCATAAAGGACGATCATCAGTTCATGCAGTCTGGTCATCGTTTGTTCAAACATAGACTCCAACCCTCCTTAAAATTGAAAAGAAGGTTGCGGTGATAGCGAGTGACTGCTCTCATTCTTTTCTTCCGACTCTTTGGCCTGTTTCTGTTGGAGCACCTGCTCTTCGATGTTGAAGATATCGATGAACAGATCCAGTTTTTCTGATGCGTCAGATTTCCCGGCGAATTCCTTCGCCTGGAGGATCGGATCCTTCAGCAGCTGGTTGATGATGCTCTTTGTATGCTTATTGAGCACCTTGCGCTCACGGTCGGTAAGATTCGGCATCTTGCGCTCGATGCTGACCATCGTTTCGGCCTGGATCGACAGGGCTTTCTGACGAAGAGCGGAAATGACTGGAACGACGCCCAGCATATTGAGCCACTCTTTGAAGGCGAGGATCTCCCCTTCAATCATGATTTCAATCTCCTCGGCGGCTTTTTGACGCTCGGCCAGATTGGCTTCGACGATGTCTTCAAGGTCATCGATATCATAGAGGAAGACGCTTTCGAGTTCCGCGATGGAAGGATCGAGGTCCCGCGGCACGGCGATGTCCACCATGAAGAGGGGACGGCCTTTCCTCATGCGCTCCACATGGGCCATCGTTTCTTTCGAAAGGACAAAATCCTTCGATCCGGTAGAACTGATCAGGATATCGGCTTCGACGAGGGAGCATTGGAGCTCCTGCAGCGTCTTCGCCTGTCCATCAATCTTACCGGCAAGTGCTTCGGCTTTTTCGAACGTGCGGTTGATGATGGTGATCTGTGTTGCACCGCTTCCCTGAAGGTTCTTGATGGCCAGTTCCCCCATCTTTCCTGCACCCAGGACAAGGACGTTCTTTTTGTTGAGGCTGCCGAATACTTTCTTGGCAAGCTCGACAGCCGCATAGCTGACGGATACGGCGTTGGACCCGATCTCGGTTTCGGCATGACCTTTTTTCCCGAGTGTGACGGCCTGCTTGAATAGATGATTGAAGACCGTACCGGTCGCTCCCGCCTCTTGTGCAAGAAGGAAGCTTGAGCGGACCTGTCCAAGGATCTGAGTTTCCCCAAGGACCATGGAGTTGAGGCCGGTAGCCACCTTGAAGAGATGTTCCACCGCTCCCTCCTGTTCATAAATGAACAAATAAGGGGAGAATTCCTCTTTATCTATATCAAACCATTGGGATAAGAAATCTTTAATATAATAGCGGCCTGTATGAAGCTGATCGACCACCGCATACACTTCCGTGCGGTTGCATGTGGAAACAATCACATTTTCCAGGATGCTTTTTTTCTCCTTCAGCGCCTTCATGGCCGAAGCAAGATCAGTTTCATTAAAAGATAGACGTTCACGAATCTCTACAGGGGCCGTTTTATAATTTAAACCAACTACGATTGTATGCATAAGTGCGTGACACCCCCAAATTAAAATCATTCTTATTATAACATGTCCTACTGCATCACTCAGGATAAAATGTGAACAGAAAATGAAACCTATGTTTGCCATGGAAAGCGGATTGCTTGAAACTTACCCATGGTTTGTTTTACTGTATAATTGGGTTCTTCTTTCAATCTGTAAGCATTTACATTCCGCTGCAAAAAAGACGGACTTTCGACAAGTCCCACCTATGTAGAGTATCAAATCACACTATAAGAATCAAGTGAGTGAATCACGAAAAACAGTCATTCCATAAGACGGAGGAACCATATGAAGCAACAACGGATCTTCCCCGGAGTCATCCTCCTGGGATTCGGTGCCTACTTCTATCTTCAACAGGCGCATATCATCTTATTCAGCGAATTTTTCACCTGGCCGACCCTGCTCATGATTGTAGGCATCGCCTTTCTGGCTCAAGGGTATGTCGGGAAGGACCATGAAGCGATCCTTCCCGGTACCATCCTCGTTGGATTCGGCCTGCACTTCCACCTTGTCAACCGGATGCCCGTCTGGCCGGATCATATGGGCGTATTCGTCCTGATCCTCGCCCTCGGCTTCCTTCTGCGCTATCAGAAGACGGGAACGGGGATGTTCCAGGGAGGGCTGTTCCTTGTCCTGTCGATCCTCATGCTGTTCTCAGATCGAACGGCAGGCTGGTTCGGCTTCCTTGGAGGTCAGGTCGGTTCCATCGTCAGCCTGTGGCCGTTCGTCCTCATCCTCATCGGGGCGTTCCTTCTTTTTTTCAAGAGGAAGTAAGCGTACATAAACACGATCCGTGTAGATTCTTTATGCCGCTCATGATTCCCGTGCAAGACTTCGCTTTCCGCGGGTAGCCCGTGAGCCTCCCCGGCACGCCACACCAGCTACTCTTCCCGCAGGAGTCTTCATCTTGCACTCCGATCAACCGCTGGAAACGATGAAATTTGAATGTTCATTAAACGAATTTAAAACCCGATTCATTTGCTTTATCGTAGGCAAATGATTCGGGTTTTACTATGACTAAAACATATTTGACTCAGTTTCTTTACTATGACTAACGTTCTTCTCCCAGTCTTCTTCTCTTATAATACTGCATCAAGGAACGCCTTGGTCCTCTCCTCTTTAGGCGAACCGAACATTTCCCCGGGATGCCCGACTTCCACGATCCGTCCGTCGTGCATGTAGACGACCCAGTCGGCCACCTCCCTTGCGAATCCCATCTCATGCGTGACGACGATCATCGTCATCCCCTCGTGGGCAAGCTGCTTCATCGTGGCCAGAACCTCGCCGACCAATTCGGGATCGAGGGCAGAGGTCGGTTCATCGAACAGCATGATATCAGGCTTCATTGCGAGGGCCCTCGCAATGGCCACACGCTGTTTCTGCCCGCCGGAGAGCTTCGATGGATAAACCCCTTCCTTATCGGCAAGTCCGACTTTTTTCAAAAGCTCCTTTGCTGACTTCCTGGCTTTGTCGCGGTCCATTTTTTTCACATGGACCGGTGCTTCCATGACATTCTCAAGGACCGTTTTATGGGGGAAGAGATGGAAGTGCTGAAACACCATCCCCACTTTCTCACGGATCTTGTTCAAATCATGCGTCTTCTGATCGATGTCGTCACCCTCGATGACGACTCTCCCCCCGTCCTTCAGTTCAAGGAAGTTGAGGCAGCGCAGCAGTGTACTCTTACCTGATCCGCTTGCTCCGATGAGACAGACGACGTCGCTTTCATTCACGCTCATATCAATATCTTTCAAAACATGGAGATCTCCGAACGATTTATTCAATTTCTCCACCTTGATCATTTCTTTACTCATGAGTATCCCCCCTTAATCACTTACCGATAGTCGTTTCTCTATGATGTTGACGATGATTGTAAACACGAATACGAGTACAAGGTAGTAAATCGCAACAACAAGCAGGTACGTCATATAATCGAAATTATTGGAGCCGAGTGTCGTCGCTACGCTGAATAGCTCGTACATGCCGATGAAAGAGGCAAGGGACGAGTCCTTCACGGCGATGATGAACTGATTCCCGAGTGGCGGGAGGGCCCGCTTGAAAGCCTGCGGGAGGATGATCCTCCTCATGGTCAGGCTCATGGACATTCCGAGGGATCGCCCTGCCTCCATCTGGCCGCGATCCACCGACTGGATCGAGCCCCTGAAGATCTCTGCAATATATGCCCCGTTGTGGAACGCGAGCCCCAGGGCAACCGCCCAGAAGCTAGGCAGATTGATTGAGGTGAGGCCATAGTAGAAGATGAAGATCTGGACGATCAACGGTGTCCCCCGGACGACGAAAATATATAAGTCCGCGATATACTGGAGGATCTTCACCGGTGAAATCTTTAAAAAGGCGAAAAACAACCCGATGACGATGGCAATGAGTACCGCGATGGCGGTGAGCTGAAATGTGAGCAGCATCCCCTTCAGGAAGATGGGGTATGTGTCGATTACAATCTTCAAAAAATCCATATGCTTTCCTCCCGGCTGTTTCATTTAAAAGACGGATGCGCATGAACTGCGCATCCGTCCCACGCTTACGCTTTACTCACTTGGATCTGTCGTAATATCTGAGTCGAAATATTTTTCACTGATTTTTTTCAGCGTCCCATCTTCCCTCAGTTTTTCGAGGGCGGCATCGATCTCTTTCAAGAGCTTGGGATTATCCTTGCTGACGGCGATGGCCTGCTCACTCCGTCCGAGGAGCTCCTTCGCGTCCAGCTTCATCCCAGACGAAATCGCTTCCTTACCGGTGACAAAGTCCGTTATGACAGCATCATGCTTACCCTTGCTCAATGCTTCCAGAGCCACGACATCACTATCGTACTGCGGGATATTATCCGTGACGGCTTCCGCTTCCTTGGCGTAAGATGAGCCTTTGGAAACCGCGATTTCTTTTCCTTTCAAATCGTCGAGGGTTTCGACGTCGCTATCAGGCCTCACGAAGATCTGCGGCCCGGAATAATAATACGGTGTCGAGAAGTCTACTTCTTTCGCACGATCCTCGGTGATGGTATGTGAAGCGACCGCTGCATCGAATCGTCCCGATTTCACGCCTTCCACGATCCCCGCGAATTTAAATTTCTTCTGATCAGGTTTAAGACCCAGCTCCTTGGCGACGGCTTCCGCCACGTCGATGTCGAAACCTTCCATCTTCCCTTCGCTATTCGTATAGCTGAAAGGCTTGAATTCACCAGATGCAGAGAAGGTGAAGGTATCCGCTTTTACGAGGTCAGCCCCGCCTTCGGTTGTTGCCTTTGATCCACATGCCGTGAGCATCACGGCGAGTGCGACGAAAAGCGTCAGTCTTGTCCAAATTTTCACGTGTATAACTCCCCCTCTTTTTTTCACTACTCTGAATAATTGTATCAACAATAAATAATATTCACAAAATTCAAATATCATGATATCATTCCATTTTTTACCCTATGCTAACTTGAGATAAACCCACCTCCTGTAAAGACAAGTATCCGCCCGGATCCTTATGGATGCTTTATATCCCTCGCCTTCATTAGTGCTTATTGCCTCTCCCAGGATAGAAAATGGAGCTATTATACTAGGATATTTAGATGGATGAGTCAGGCATGGAGGCGGAGCGTGCCATCCATCGTAATCCTTTCATTTAGTTGTACACATAAGTTAAAAACGCTTGGCGATCTGGCTATTCACCTTCCACTCAAGCGCTTCACATAAACTCCAAAGAAAAAAAGCGGTCCGGAATCAAATCCGGACCGCTTTCCATTTACTTATATCGTGCTCTGATGGCATCCCATGCCTTATCTTTCCCGAGTCCTGTTTCAGAAGAGAAGAGGACGCATTCGTCGCCTTCTTCCATCTTCAACGTATCACGGGTGATTTTGAGATGCTTCTGCCACTTGCCCTTAGGGATCTTATCGGCCTTGGTGGCGACGATGATGCAAGGGATTTCGTAGTGCTTGAGGAATCCGTACATCATGACGTCATCATTGGTCGGCGGATGCCTGAGGTCGACGATGAGGAGGACGGCCTTGAGTTGATCTCGGGACGTGATATACGTTTCGATCATCTTGCCCCAGGCTTCCCTCTCCTTCTTCGATACCTTCGCGAAACCATATCCGGGAACATCCACATAGTAGAGGGTCTCTTCGATTTTATAGAAATTCAACGTTTGGGTTTTACCCGGCTTCGATGAGATCCTCGCCATGCTTTTGCGGCCGATCATCTTGTTGATGAAAGAGGACTTCCCGACGTTGGAACGCCCCGCCAGGGCAAACTCCGGAAGATCACCTTCCGGGTACTGCTCCGGTCTGACGGCACTGATCACTAGCTCAACTTGATTTACTTTCACTTCTTTTCACCTACTAATGCTTTCTCTAACACTTGATCGATATGGGATACGAGGATGAAGGTCAATTCTTCACGGACGCTTTCCGGTATATCGTCGATATCTTTTTCATTGTCTTTCGGGAGGATCACGGTCTTGATCCCGGCACGGTGGGCGCTGAGGGTCTTTTCTTTAAGTCCTCCGATCGGGAGCACCCTTCCCCTCAGGGTCATTTCCCCGGTCATGCCGACTTCTCGGTCCACATACTTACCGGTGAGGGCCGATACCAATGCCGTCGTGATCGTGATGCCGGCAGACGGTCCATCCTTCGGCACGGCGCCTTCAGGAACATGGATGTGAATATCGTATTTCTCATGGAATTTTTCATCGATTCCAAGGGTTTTCGTATTCGAACGGACGAAGCTGAAGGCCGTCTGGGCCGACTCTTTCATCACGTCTCCAAGCTTCCCTGTGAGGACAAGCTTGCCTTTACCTGGTGCAAGGGAGACTTCGATCTGCAGCGTGTCTCCTCCCACAGAGGTGTACGCAAGTCCGGTGGATACACCGACCTGATTCTCAAGCTCGGCCTGACCGTAGCGGAATTTTTTCTTGCCGAGGAATTCCTCGATGTTCCTGGACGTGATCGTCACGCGCTTCTTGCTGCCGGAGACGATGATCTTCGCCGCTTTACGACAGATGGCCGCCAGCTGACGCTCAAGGCTCCTGACACCCGCTTCTCGCGTGTAGTAACGCACGATATCAACGAACGCCTCATCTTTCAGCTGCAGCTTGGATTTTGTCAATCCATGGTCACTGAGCTGTTTAGGCAAGAGATGATGTTTGGCGATATTCACTTTCTCTATCTCAGTATACCCTGCAATCGTGATGATTTCCATACGATCGCGAAGCGGTCCCGGAATCGTGGAAAGATCATTGGCGGTTGCAATGAACATGACCTTGGATAGATCATACGTTTCTTCTATATAATGATCGCTGAAATTGGAATTCTGTTCAGGGTCGAGCACCTCAAGCATGGCACTGGATGGATCCCCGCGGAAATCACTGCTCATCTTGTCGATTTCATCGAGAAGGAAGACGGGATTCACCGTTCCGGCTTTCTTCATGCCGCGGATGATCCGCCCCGGCATGGCACCGACATACGTACGGCGATGACCGCGGATCTCTGATTCATCACGCACGCCGCCAAGGGATACACGGACGAAATTGCGCCCGAGGGATTCGGCCACAGACCTGGCGAGACTGGTCTTCCCGACGCCTGGAGGGCCCGCCAGACAAAGGATCGGTCCTTTCAGGGAGCGTGTGAGCTGCTGGACGGCAAGGTACTCAAGGACGCGCTCCTTCACTTTTTCAAGTCCGTAATGATCCCGGTCGAGGATCATTTCAGAACGGTTGATATCGAGCTGGTCTTCTGTCTCCTTCGTCCACGGAAGGGAAACGAGCCATTCGATGTAGTTGCGGATGACGGAGCTTTCAGCAGAGCTTGAAGGCACCTTTTCATAGCGCGCAAGCTCCTTCAAAGCCGTTGCCTCAATGTCTTCCGGCATGCCTGCTTCTTCAATCTTCATCGTAAGGTCTTCCACTTCGCCCGTCTTGCCTTCCTTATCGCCGAGCTCTTTCTGGATCGCCTTCATCTGCTCACGCAGATAGTATTCCTTCTGGGTCCGTTCCATGGAGCGTTTGACGCGCTGACCGATCTTTTTCTCCAATGAAAGGACTTCCTTCTCATTGTTGATGATCTCGATCACCATCTGCAGGCGCTCTTTGATATCCTGTGTTTCGAGGATATGCTGCTTTTCTTTGATCTTCAAAGGCAGATGGGATGCAATGATATCCGCAAGCCTGCCCGGCTCCTCGATATCCGCCACAGTGGAATAGGTTTCAGCGGATACTTTTTTTGAAAGCTTTATGTATTGTTCGAAATAGTTCAGCAACGTCCTCATCAGGGCATCGAGTTCAGAATCCTTTTGCTCGGAATCACTGTATTCATCCACTTCCACTTCATAGAAGCCCTGGTCATTGGAATAGGAAGAGATCGTCCCACGGTTGAGTCCTTCCACAAGGACGCGGATCGTTCCGTTCGGAAGCTTCAGCATCTGCTTCACCTTCGTAAGGGTCCCCATCTCATAAAAATCATCCTGGGTCGGTTCGTCTATATCAGAATCCTTTTGAGTCGTCAAAAAGATCATATGATCATCCATCATGGCTTTTTCCAAAGCCTGCACCGAGCGCTCACGCCCGACATCCAAATGCAGGACCATCGTCGGGTAAACCAACAGGCCTCTTAATGGGAGGAGGGG
The DNA here is from genome assembly GCF_001274775.1 of Rossellomorea marisflavi. Taxonomy (GTDB): domain Bacteria; phylum Bacillota; class Bacilli; order Bacillales; family Bacillaceae_B; genus Rossellomorea; species Rossellomorea marisflavi. The sequence continues at coordinate 240,080 of NZ_LGUE01000001.1, read as the reverse complement.
AACTGTTCGTTTTGTTTGATTTGCCATATCTTACACCTCCGGATTTATGCTCTAAGCCTTTGTACAATTCTATCTTATTTACTAGGTAGTGTCTATTAAATTGGACTTGCCGGATGTACTGAGGAAAAGCCGATCGGGAATCACCCGAGTCGGCCATGATTACATGCTTTTCTTGTTTTTTGCATCGTCCATGACGTCTTTGACAAGGGCCAGCTCCATCACTTCTTTGAACTCTTTGACGGGAATCACTTCGATGCCGCCCACTTCATGAAGGAGGGACTGCTCATTCTCGTGCGGAATGATGACGAGATCCGCCCCTGCAGCCTTGGCCCCTTTGATCTTCGGATAGACCCCTCCGACGGGTTTCACCTTCCCGTGAATGCTGATTTCACCCGTAAGTGCGATGTTGTGCCTGACGGGAAGCCTGTAGATCGCGGAGTAGATGCCGAGTGCCATGGCGATACCCGCCGAAGGTCCGTCCACCGGGACTCCACCTGGGAAATTCACGTGGATATCGTATTGGTCTGCCGGGACCCCCATGGAGCGGAGGACGGTGATGACGTTCTCGATCGATCCTTTGGCCATGCTTTTCCGGCGGATCGATTTGCCTTTATCCCCGATGCTCTCTTCTTCCACGATCCCCGTTACATTGACTCCGCCCTTATCCGCTGCCGGAATGACGGTGACTTCGATTTCTAGCAGGGATCCGGAATTCGGTCCTGTCACAGCGAGGCCGTTGACGAGACCGACTGTCGCCTCCCTGTTGATTTTCTTCTCATGCCTCGGGGACATCTGGGTCGATTGAATGATCCATTCCAATTCATGATCGGCAATATGATCGCGATTTTCCGTGATGGCAAGACCGGCCGCGATCTGGACCAGATTCACCGCTTCACGGCCATTCCTCGCGTAGGACGCAAGAATCTCCAAACCTTCCTTGCTCACGGATATATTCACCTTTTTGGCTGCCCTTGCGCAGATTTCTTTCACTTCTTCCCTCTCAAGCTCACGGAAAAATACTTCCATGCAGCGGGAACGGATCGCCGGCGGAATTTCATTCGGCGTCCTCGTCGTGGCCCCGACCAAACGGAAATCTGCCGGGAGGCCGTTTTTGAAAATATCGTGGATATGACTAGGGATCTGATGATTTTCCTCATTATAATATGCACTCTCAAGATAAACCCTGCGGTCTTCCAGTACCTTTAATAATTTATTCATTTGGATCGGGTGTAATTCCCCGATTTCATCAATGAACAGCACGCCCCCGTGGGCATTGGTGACAGCACCTTGCTTCGGCTGTGGTATTCCGGCCTGTCCCATGGCTCCTGCTCCCTGATAGATGGGATCATGCACCGATCCGATGAGGGGATCCGCAATGCCCCGCTCATCGAATCGCGCAGTCGTCGCATCAAGCTCCACAAAAACGGCCGAGGTCATGAACGGGGATTTCATATTCTTTTTCGCTTCTTCCAATACAAGTCGCGCAGCTGCCGTCTTCCCGACCCCTGGAGGACCATAGATAATCACATGCTGTGGATTGGGACTGCACAGCGCTGCCTTCAGGGACTTGATACCATCCTCCTGGCCGACGATATCGTCAAAGCTTGCCGGGCGGACCCTTTCAGAAAGGGGTTCGGATAGGGAGATCGAGCGCATCTTCCTAAGCTCCTCCATTTCCTTCTTCGATTCACGGTCGATGGATACTTTTTGTGTCCGTTGGTTCTTCAGGAGATTCCAGAAATACAGTCCGATGATGATGCCGAAAAAAAGCTGGATAAACAGCGCGATACTTGTAAAGCTCATATAGTCATCCTCCAGTTGGTTCAAGTTGTTACGGGTTAGTATCTCCCCGTCCGTTTGGGAATAACCATAAAATTTGGTGGCGACAGCGGTGCAAAATCACGAAAAAAGCCGGTAATCCCATGGGGGATTACCGGCTTTTGATTAGGATCATGCTGAAGTTTTTTCTTCATTCGGATCGATGATCGTACCATCTTCGAGCATCAGATGAGGAGTTGCATCCTCAAGGATGGTTTCCTTCGTGATGATGCATTTTTTGATGTCATCACGGGACGGAAGGTCGAACATGACGTCGAGCATCATGGTTTCAATGATGGAGCGCAGTCCACGGGCACCCGTTTTGCGTTCGATCGCTTTTTTCGCGATTTCGAATAGGGCCTCTTCAGTGAAATCAAGCTCTACATCGTCCAGCTCAAGCATTTTTTGGTACTGCTTCACAAGAGCATTCTTCGGCTTGGTCAGGATCTCAACCAACGCTTCCTCATCAAGAGGAGTGAGGCTTGAGATGACCGGAAGACGACCGATGAACTCTGGGATCAGTCCAAAACGGAGAAGATCTTCCGGAACGACTTTCGCAAGGAGGGATTTATCCTCTTTCACTTCAGCGTTCTTCGGATCAGAGCCGAACCCGATGACTTTTTGGCCAAGTCGGCGTTTGATGATCTGTTCGATTCCATCGAATGCCCCACCACAGATGAAGAGGACATTGGATGTATCGATCTGGATGAATTCCTGATGAGGATGCTTACGGCCACCTTGTGGCGGAACGCTCGCAACGGTTCCTTCAAGGATCTTCAAGAGAGCCTGCTGCACACCTTCACCTGATACATCACGCGTGATCGACGGGTTTTCGGATTTACGGGCCACTTTATCGATTTCATCGATATAGATAATTCCTTTTTCCGCTTTCTCCACATCATAATCCGCAGCTTGGATCAGCTTCAATAGGATGTTTTCAACATCTTCCCCTACATAACCGGCTTCGGTGAGGGACGTTGCATCCGCGATGGCAAATGGAACGTTCAAGATGCGTGCAAGAGTCTGAGCAAGAAGCGTCTTACCGCTACCTGTCGGACCGATCATGGCAATATTACTTTTGGATAGTTCCACGTCATCCACTTTGCTGTTTGAATTGATCCGTTTGTAGTGATTATAAACGGCTACAGCAAGGGATTTCTTCGCTTGATCCTGTCCGATGACATATTCGTCAAGGATTTCACGGATCTCACGTGGTTTCGGAACATCCTTGAATTCCACTTCTTCTTCTGTACCGAGCTCTTCTTCCACGATTTCCGTGCAAAGCTCGATGCATTCGTCACAAATATATACGCCCGGTCCAGCTACCAGCTTACGGACCTGGTCTTGTGTTTTACCGCAAAAAGAACATTTCAACTGCCCTTTTTCATCGTTAAATTTAAACAATGACGTTCACCCCTTCGTTTGAGCTTAGTAAAAATCGTAATGTTTCATCACACGAACGATTTCCTGCTTTCCAATTACCATGAGTTATGTATTGCATTCTATCACATTATATGTCCGTAACGAAATTGATACGATTCTTATCAATCATCTTATTATGTATTGAGGATTTTAGCAAATTATTTACATAGCCGGAAGCGGGAAGATCGAAACGGGATGAAGGATTTTTTTACCCCTGCTTCTTAAGGTTTATCCAAAACCGGGGGTTCTTATTCTTCATAGAGATATTTCCCCTAAGAGCCGCTCGTCTAAACTTCCTAAAAGAGGGTAGAAAACAAGGCGCACTGAGCGCCTTGTCCCTACTATCATATATTGATTATGCTACTGTTTTGCTGTTATCTACAAGGAATTCCAATGCTTTGCGCACTTTAAGGTCTGCTTTCAACGTATCAAGTCCGCCTAGGGCTTGCTTGATGTTGTCAGCTGACATGTTGTACTGCTCAGCCATTTTATTCACTTCTTCTTCCGCTTCTTCGTCTGTCACTTCAAGATTTTCCGCTGCTGCGATCGCTTCAAGCGTTAGGTTTGTGCGAACACGTTTGCCAGCATCTTCTTTCATTTGACCGCGAAGATCTTCTTCTGATTGACCAGAGAATTGGAAGTAAAGCTCAAGGGTCATGCCTTGCATTTGAAGACGTTGACCGAATTCTTGCATCATGCGGTCCACTTCAGCGTCAACCATGACGTCCGGGATTTCCACTTCAGCATTTTCAGAAGCTTTTTCTACTAGTGCTTCACGTACTGCTGTTTCCGCTTCAGTCTTTTTAGACTCTTTCAGGCGGTTTTCGATTTTTTCTTTCAGTTCAGCAAGTGTTTCCACTTCTTCATCTGCGTCTTTAGCGAACTCATCATCAAGTGCTGGAAGTTCTTTCGCTTTGATTTCGTGGATTTTCACTTTGAATGTAGCTGCTTTACCAGCAAGCTCTGCCGCATGGTATTCTTCAGGGAAGCTTACCTCAACGTCTTTTTCTTCGCCTGCTGCAACGCCTACAAGCTGCTCTTCGAATCCTGGGATGAACTGACCTGAACCAAGTTCAAGTGAGTAGTTATCCGCTTGGCCGCCTTCGAATGCTTCACCGTCAACGAATCCTTCGAAATCCATTGTCACTGTGTCGCCTTCTTCAGCTTTGCCTTCTTCTTTCACAACAAGCTCAGCTTGTTTTTCTTGAAGGGAAGTAAGTTCAGCTTCTACATCTTCAGCTGTTACTTCATCGTCCACTTTTTCTACTTCAAGACCTTTGTAATCGCCAAGCTTCACTTCAGGTTTCACTTGAACTTTTGCTGTGAAGACAAGGTCTTTTCCTTTTTCCATTTGCTCTACGTCGATTTCCGGACGATCGATCGGCTCGATTCCAGTTTCTTCGATCGCATTAGCATATGCTTCAGGAAGGATGATATCCAAAGCATCTTGATAAAGAGATTCTACGCCGAAACGTTTTTCGAACATGCCACGTGGCATTTTACCTTTACGGAATCCTGGTACGTTTACTTGTTTCACAACTTTTTTGAACGCTGCGTCAAGACCTTCGTTCACTTTAGCTGCTTCTACTTCAATTGTAAGAACACCTTGGTTCCCTTCTTGCTTTTCCCATTTTGCAGACATACAGTTCCCTCCAACAATCTATAATTGATTTTTATTTTACGCATAGTAGTAGATAGTCCCGATTGAATCTAGCACTATCATCGTAATTATATGAAAGACTTTTACATTACAACCACTACATTATAACATACAGCTTCTGTCTTTCAAGAAGTAGCACTTAAATATTCGGTGAAGAAATTTCTTCAAGTTCGTGAATGAAAGCAAGGATCGTTTTGCTCTCTCCTTCATCCATCTTTTCCTGCAGATCCTTCTCCAAGTCTTCGTCCCCGAGGATGCCTGCCGCATAGTGACCATAGGCAAGGGCGATGTCATCGGGATCCCATTCCATATCGAAGGGATAGAGGAGGAAGGCATGGCGCTTCAGCACTTCTTCTGCATGGCGGATCAGGGACGGGCTGTCCTGAAGGAGGAGCTCCTCCAGGGAAAGGACCGCTTCACGGAATGCATCCGACGTGAAAACCTCCGGAAGATTCTCCGGCTGAACGAATCCTTCCCTTCCAAGCTTTTTCACGAGGATCTCACTTGCCACCCCATGCTCCCTCAAGACATTCACGATCATCGTCTGGACGAAGGGATGCATGTCTTCATCCTGCAGGCTGTTTTCGAGTTCCTGCCTGTACGGCCTGATATTCCGCTGAACCAATCCGGCTGTGATGATGATCTGTTCTTCAAGGCTTTTTCCTTCGAGAAGGGGAGACCCATGGGCTTCTTCACCTGCTTCGTCTACCGGTGCATTCAACATCTTCTCGCTGAACTGAAGGAGCTTCCTGAAATGCTCTTCCTTCTCAAACGGGACTTCCTTTTCATCGAAGAGGGCATGGAGTGTATCCACCACATCCTGATGCTCATGCAGCTGGATGAGGATCATCAAGTACATGTCGACCGTTTCGAAGTAATCACCGACCCCTTCAAGGAGCATCTCCCGGCAGATTCCCTGCGCCTCCTCATACTCCTTGCACTCATAGAGGGCAAGGACGAGGGCCGTGCTGATTTCGGGATTCAACGATTCAAGCTCGTAGGCCTGTGAAAGAAGATCGCATGCTGCATGCGCATCCCCCTCCTCCAGGGCTTCCACCCCTTTTTCGAATAATCGGTCCTTCAGACCGGGAAAGGCGATCACCTTCCCGAACTCATCTTGATTTGTCATAATTCGTACCTGCCTAACACTAGAATTGCTTTAAGTGTAGCATGATTGCTGTTGGAGCACAAAATGGCGGCTGAATCCTCTTATAATGCAAAAAAATACCCCGCCGATGGGCGAGGTATTGTACGAATGCAGTCATCCGACTGCAGTATGTATGATAGATGGCGTCCCAGGCGAGATTCGAACTCACGACCTACAGCTTAGGAGGCTGTCGCTCTATCCTGCTGAGCTACTGGGACAACTTTCGTTTCAAGCAGTGCAAGTAATAGAATACCCCAGAACCGAGTGGAATTCAAGGTTTTTTTCTTCTTTCAATCTATTTTTTTATGAGATGGCCAGAATAGAAAAAAAAAGCCCCATTAAAATGGGGTTCACTCGACCGGCGTCAGGACCGTGGGCATGGTCGATTCAATGATGTCACCTTCATCGGCAAAGAAGATATGCTCGGAAACCCCGTAATCCGATCCGAGGATCTGATTGACCTTAAGATCACCAAAGCTACTGTATACAACGAAGTTGCCACTTTGACCGGCTGAACTGGCGGAATACCTCAAAGCCTTTACATCCTTGCCGACGATGAAGGTACCGGAAGGCAGGCTGACGGGAGCGGCATCGAGCTTCTTGATGTCGCCTTTCCTGGACTTGATGTCTTCATCCAGACCGGCGATTTTAGTTTTCTTCTCTTTGATCTTGTCATCCAGGGCCTGCGCTTCCTTCTTAAGCGAATCGATTTCTCCCGCTCTTTCATGTGCTTCATCGATAATGGAGGCGGCCTCCGCTGCTTCTTCTTCCTTATCACTCAGAGACGAAATCGCGCGTTCAAGCTCATCCGTTTTAGAGGAAAGCTCTTTTTCTAACCCTTCCAATTCCCCCGTTTCCCTTCAAGGGAAGAAAGATTCTCATCGTACGATTTCTTCACTCCGTCCACTTCCGCACGTGCGCTGCTGTACCCAAACCACGTACATAGCGAGATGAGAACAAGGACGCTCACGACTCACACCCAGACCTGCCACTTCTTGATCCACCCGAAACCCTTCACCCTCACTTCTCCCCTCATTCCGGCTATACAAGACGGGACGAAAGGCACAGTTTATGGAACTAGTATATCGGGACGGCTTGGGCCATATTCACGAATTCTTCAAGGGGGACGGCAGATTGATAAGCGAACCCTCTTCCTGTTTCAGATGTCTTGCCTGCATCCACAGAAAACCAGATAGACAATAGACAACAAAAAAACATCCTGTGTTGAAAAATTCAACACAGGATGTTTGTCGTAAGTCTCAGGAGAGATTCGAACTCCCGACCGTATTAACATTGTTTATCTTGAAATTACTTTCCGGTACCAAAAAAACTGATACTCCCTCTCAACAAGGTATTCTAACTTCGAGCCTATATTCCACTCAGAACAGGAATAATTAGGAGTATCAATGTAATAAGGAAAACGCATTTAAAAAAATTTCATTTTTTTATTACTTTGCAGGAAAATTTATCCTTAATGTCGAAATATTATGTCGAAGGGGGTGAGCAAAATGTCATTTTCACAGGAAAAGAAAGAACAAATTGTCGCGGGGCTAAATCACAAAGGTGCAAATAAACCATGTGAACGGTGTGGCAACGAATCTTTTGAACTGCTGGATGGATATTTCAGACAAGATGTTCAAAATGACCTGCATAATGTTAATTTAGGTGGTCCGAATGTGCCAACCATTGCAACAGCGTGTTCTAATTGTGGAAACTTAAGTTTTTTTGCAGTTGGGGCTATATTGCCAGCAGATATGACCAACGAATAATGAATTAGAAAACATTCCCTCCGGAATGTTTTTCTTATTTTAACAAGGGTTTATCCTATATTTAATAATTGGAGAATTGGTGAACTATGAAATTTCAAAAAACTATTCAATCCGCTAAGGTATTTCTGGATGGTATTTTATCTTTGGTTATCTTACATTTATGGATGGTAATACATTCACGCCTTCCAACCTTTGGTGATTATCAATAGTGACTTCTTCTAGATACTTTGTGTTAGTCAATTTTCAAGATTGATTAAATATAAAAAGGAAATCGTTTAATTATTGTTCACGATACCCATTTAGTTGCATTTGTCGGTGAATCAATTCTAATAATTTTTAGCCCCCTCCATTTTGCAATTTGTTCTGACTTTGCTTCCAATCTCTTCGCCTTATTAAACCTTCGAAAATACTTTTTTAGCCATAAAAAAACTTCCAAATATTCTATTTGGAAGTTTTTTCTCAGTTCGATATTTTTTTGTTGAAATGCGTTAAAGTTTGTATCGCATTAATGTTTATATCGTCAAAGTGTTGGTACGTCCCAGGAGAGATTCGAACTCCCGACCGACGCCTTAGAAGGGCGTTGCTCTATCCAGCTGAGCTACTGGGACATGTGCATTATGTAAGCGTCCGTGTTTCTTAAGGACATTTATTATTATATTCGTATATCAAAGGAAAGTCAACGGTTTTTCAAAAAAACTTCCGGTATTCATTTGGAGTAAAAAAGAGCCTGCATGGCAGGCCCTCCCTTTACATGTCGAATTCGATTTCCTCGACGAGTTCGTGTTTTTCCGTCAGGAATTTCACGTGGATCTTGTGCTTCGTTGTTTCGATGAGGGCGTAGGTTTTCTCGTGCCTTCCCCTTGGCAGGAGGATGCTGCCTGGATTCAGGAATAGGATCCCGTCCATCAGCTCCGCCCCCAGTTCATGGGAATGACCGAAGAAGACCATATCGGCTCCCAGTTCTTCCGCTTTGTACTTCAGCTTCATCAATGACATCTTAATTCCGTATAAATGCCCGTGGGTCACGAGGAGGCGCCTGCCGTCCCCTTCCTCGAGATGCGTCTCGGGGAATCGTTGATCCATGTCGCAGTTACCGCGGACCACTTTGAAATGGTCCAGGACTTCATCATCCGCCCGCAGTTCGGAATCCCCGCAGTGGATCATGACGTCCATCTTTCCCGCATACATCCTGGACAGGTCGGCCAGCTCTTCCTTGGACCCGTGGCTGTCGCTTACAACTAAAATGTTCATCTACTCACCCTTTACACGAAGTCGGATAGTCTCTCTCTCAATTGATCCAGTGCGTGTCCGCGATGGCTGATGCCCCGCTTTTCTTCCGGCGTAAGCTCTGCCATGGCCTTGCCGAGTGACGGGACGAAGAAGATCGGATCATACCCGAACCCATTGCTTCCCCGCTTTTCTTCAAGAATGACACCTTCACACGTTCCATTCACGGTCTCCGTCTTCCGTCCAGGGCCGGCGATGGCCAGTACACAATGGAAACGGGCCGTGCGGTTTGCTTCGTCGACTCCTTCGAGCTCCGAAAGGACCTTCTCCATATTCGCTTCATCGCTTTTCGCTTCCCCGGCGTAGCGTGCGGAATATACACCTGGACGGCCGTCGAGTGCGTCGATGCTCAATCCCGAATCATCGGATATGACGAGGCAGTCGAGCTCTTTTGCCACTGTCTCGGCTTTCAGGACGGCATTCTCTTCGAACGTGACACCAGTCTCTTCCACGTCTTCAATATGTGGTAAATCTAGTAATGTTTGTACCTCATAACCATATGGCTTAAACATGAGTTCGAATTCTTTCGCTTTTCCCCTGTTCTTGGTTGCGATGATGACGTTCTTTGCCATAGTTTTCTCCATCCCTTACTGTATTCTGTCTGCGAGTTCACCCAGTACGTCCTTTTGAATGTCAAATAGTTCACGGATCCCGGTCTGGCCGAGTTCAAGGAGTTCCTGAAGCTGATTCATCGTGAATGTCGCTTCCTCTCCTGTCCCCTGCAGCTCGACGAATTCTCCTTCGCCCGTCATGATGATATTCATATCCACCATGGCCTGGCTGTCTTCTACATAGTTCAGATCGAGCACTGCCCCATGCTCTTCCACGATCCCGACGCTGGTAGCGGCGAGGAAGCTCTTGAGCGGGAAGCTGCTGATCTTGTTCTGATCCTGAAGTTTTCCGAGAGCAAGGGCCATGGCGACGAACGCTCCGGTGATGGACGCGGTCCTTGTCCCACCGTCCGCCTGGATGACATCACAGTCGATCCAGATCGTACGTTCTCCCAGCGCTTCCAGATCCACGACGGCACGCAGGGCCCGTCCGATCAGACGCTGGATTTCCATTGTTCGCCCTGAGATCTTTCCTTTGGACGATTCCCTGATATTCCGCGTGTCGGTCGCTCGCGGCAGCATGGAGTATTCGGCAGTGATCCAGCCCTTTCCGCTATTTCGCATGAACGGGGGTACGCGGTCCTCGATGCTTGCGTTGCAAATGACCTTCGTCTCACCTACCGTGATCAGCACCGAACCTTCCGGATGCTTGATATACCCCGTCTCGATTTCAACCGGTCTAAGCTCCATCTTCTGTCTTCCATCGTATCTCATTGAAGTCCCTCCTGTTTCGTGCTTCCTCCCAATGGGAGTATATGTACTGCTGTTCTTTTCTAAAAAAAAGAGAAGAGGCGGCTAATGCCCACCTCTACATGTTAGCTTCTTCTATAGTATATCAAAAATGCACGGTCAGAAACCAATCGCATTGACATTTTCCGGCCGGGTGACCGGTTCTGTCACAGCTTCTCCATCCTTCGCGACAGACGCCGCTTCCCCGTTCACTTCAACGGATACTCCCTTGATATCCTTTTGCTCCGTCAATGAGAGGACGAGGGCGTTCAGCATATGCTCGGAAACGAGTTTTTCCTCCACGCTGCCGTATACGCCTTCATTGAAGTTCAACGTTACATTCCCATCCTTGATCTTCGGATCATCAAGTAGTTCCGCCCCGGTGAAATCGCTGACGAGGGAGGATGCATACCCCGGTCCTTCGATGAGCTCATTCACCACCGCTTTCACGTCATCGGTTTCATTTGAACTCACCCGCTTCGTGACTGGAACATAATATGTTTCCTTATCGGTCTGGGACACGTAATACACCGTCAAAGGCTTGGTGCTTGTCGGATCGGCAACCCCGCTCGTATCGACGTTGATACCGGTCTTCCGGGTCAGACCGTCTTCACTGATCGGCGTTCCGGCCACCGGCATTTCCGTCAGCGGATATCCGTTTACGCGGAGCTCCACTTTCTCAACGGAATCAAACTGGGTCAGGGTCCAGGTGATGGACTCGAGGATCCGCTGCTCGTCTTCAGGCTGATACTCCTTGAATTCAGGAGAGAAGTCGGCTACCGCCACCCCGTCCTTGATGTCGACGGATACCTGCGTATCAGCCGGGATCACCGCCCTGAATCCGTTCGGCAGCACTTCCTGCACCGGACCGTTCACGACGAGATGTTCAAGGGCCTGTTTGGCCACGCTTTCTTTCCCCGGCAGCGGGATGGACTGGGAAACGACGTACCCGTTTTTGTCGATAAGATAAAGTTCCGTCATGACACTGTTTTCAGTCGCTTCTTCTTTTTTGGCAGAGGTTTCCTTGCCTTCTTCTTTTTTGGCTGTATCTACTTTCTCACCTTCTTTTAAGTACGAGGTATCCTGAGGGGGGTCGATCTTTTCCTTCTTATCCCCAAAACTGAACAACCCACACCCCGACAGATACACAGAAGATGCTAATACCGTTACTGCAATGGACACTTTCGCTTTTTTCGCCATCGGTAAACCTCCTAGAAAGACAGTTTGTACTACTATGTATACGAGCCCTTCGGGAAAATAGACCGAAACTTTCTTAAAAACTTCCGTTCTTTGAAAATGGCCATAAAAAAACACCCGCATTAGTCAATGCGGATGGTTTCGGCCCTGATCTCCCCGTCGAGCCAGTCGGAGGCGATCCCGGAGAAGATCGTAGAGGAGCCCGTCGTGAAGAAACGGTGCTCAGGGGGATGGACCCCTCTATATAGTAGATTGTAGTAATCCAGGATCGTACTCACTTCACTCGCCGTCTCGTCTCCCGAGCTGATGACGCTCACAGAAGGACCCATGAATGCCTGGATCTTCGACTGCAAAAGCGGGTAATGGGTGCAGCCCAGGATCAAGGTATCAAGATCAAGCCCCTTGAGTTCTTCAAGGGTTTCACTGATAATGCGATCGGCCACGTCACTTCCATATTCCCCGCTCTCCACGAGAGGTACGAACTTCGGACAGGCGAGGGATGACACCTCGAGCCCCCCATGAAGGGAGTGCAGGGCATCGGGATAGGCTTTGCTGTTCACGGTCCCGATCGTACCGAGTACGCCTACCCGTTTGTTGCGCGTCCGTTTGATCGCCGCCCTTGCTCCCGGATGGATGACCCCGATCACGGGAATATCCAGATGCGTCTGGATTTCATCCAGGGCGGCGGCCGTTGCCGTGTTGCAGGCAATGATGAGCATTTTCATATCATATTGCAGGAGGTACCGGGTCATGTCCCAGGTGAACTGCCTGACTTCTTCCACGGTCCTTGGACCATATGGGCATCTCGCTGTATCCCCTAGATAATAGATGGTTTCTTTCGGTAGCTGGCGCATGATTTCCTTGGCCACCGTCAGGCCACCTACGCCAGAGTCGATCACGCCTATAGGTTGAATCACATTATTCCCTCATTCTGGTTTGATTTCTAGATGTAATTTCGAGAGGTTTTGCTGAAGCTGAAGCACTTCATCGTATGAGAAATCCGACAGCACGCTCTCCAAATAATTCTGCCTTTTATTGATCACTTCTTCAATGATCCTTTCGCCCTCTTTCAGCATATGGATCCTGACGACACGCCGGTCCTTCTCATCCCTCACCCGTTCCACTAGCTGATTCTTTTCCATCCTGTCCACGAGGTCGGTCGTCGTACTGCAGGCAAGATACATCCGGTTCGACAGATCACCGATCGTCATATCGCCGAATTCAAACAGCCACTGAAGGGCGATGAACTGAGGAGGTGTGATTGTATACTGACTGAGGATTTCACGCCCTTTTTGTTTGATGATGGACGAGATATACCTTAGATCTTTTTCAATATCCGCTACCACTCCGGCCGCGGCCGCATCCTTCACATTTTCCATTCCAATTCCCCTTTATCGTTAACGTCTCGTATGTACATCCGATTTCAGCGTACACATCCTTATAAGCATTTTCACCTTTTTTTGCGAAAATTTCAAGGAGTAGCTTTTAAGAAGCCGGATGTCTTACCTGTGACCATATGAAAAGAGACTGACTCCCCTCCAAACAATCCCACGAATCGTTTGCCGTCCGAATCAGTCTCTTATGGTTAAAGCTTTAGTTCCCCCATGCGAAGAAGCTCTACAACAGCTTGAGATCGCCCCTTCACTCCAAGCTTTTGCATGGCGTTGGAAATATGATTCCGAACTGTTTTCTCACTGATGAATAAATCACCAGCAATTTCCTTGGTGGTTTTGTCCTGTACCAACAGTTCGAATACTTCTTTCTCTCTTTTGGTGAGCAACGGTTTGTGTGTAAAATCATTGTCCTTCAATTATGGTAACCCTCCTTGCCTTCGCCAGCTTTAAACCGCGGGGATGGGTATTGTCGGTCGTCAAAATATCATATGTGAAGAGCTGGGTCAGAGTGACATGGAGGAACGACTCTCAGAAAAAATAGGCAGCCGTTATGAAATCGATCCAGAAGGGCTCTCATTGAACCTGTTCTTCATTTCAACCGTCCATGAAGCACCTTTCCCGGTCCTTTTTGATATTTGGACCATAGTTCCTCTTCCGACGAAGCAGATGTCATCCTTGGCGTTCAGGCCCATATAATGCAGGTCGACAGATGAATTCCCGATCTCCCCTGCCTTCACAAAGAGCCTGATATGCTCATCGAAATAAACCTGCTTCGCAAAATCACACTGAAGATCAGCTACGACGATCATCGTTTCATGATCGGGCTTCACCCAGTCCTGCATGAATCCAAGGCTCTTGAAATAATCGATCCTTGCCTGTTCAAAGTAAACAAATGGAACGGTATTGTTCATATGGCCGAACATATCCACCTCTGAAAACCGCACCTTGACATCGATGAAAAATGAAAACCCTTCCTTCCACGTATTTACATCCTCAATATATGTAACGTTCTTCATTTTGGCTCCTCCATTCACGTATTTATGTGGCGCATATTCCCCAAAAGGGATGCTTTCTTCGATTTGAATGGTTAAAAAAAGCACTTTCCATCCGGAAAGTGCTTTTCAATGTTGTTTATGAATCCACCATGTGGTCGCTTCCGAAGAAGTTTTTGAACATCTGGAATGTGGTCTCCCTGTTCAACGCTGCGATGGACGTTGTCAAAGGGATGCCCTTCGGACAAGACTGCACGCAGTTTTGAGAGTTCCCACAGTTCGCCAGTCCGCCGTCGCCCATGATGGCTTCAAGACGCTCATCCTTATTCATGGCACCCGTCGGATGCGCATTGAAGAGGCGTACTTGTGATAGCGGAGCAGGACCGATGAAGTCAGATTTGCTGTTAACATTCGGGCAAGCCTCAAGGCAAACACCACATGTCATGCATTTTGAAAGTTCGTATGCCCACTGGCGCTTTTTCTCGGGCATACGCGGACCAGGTCCAAGATCGTACGTACCGTCGATCGGGATCCAGGCTTTCACTTTCTTCAGGCTGTCGAACATCCTGCTGCGGTCCACCTGCAGGTCGCGGACGACCGGGAAGGTGCGCATAGGCTCAAGACGGATCGGCTGCTCAAGCTGATCAATCAGGGCCGTACAGGATTGTCTCGGTTTCCCGTTGATGACCATGGAGCAGGCTCCACATACTTCCTCAAGGCAGTTCATATCCCAGTTGATCGGCGTCGTGCCTTCCCCTTTCGCATTGACCGGGTTACGACGGATCTCCATCAAAGCGGAGATCACGTTCATATTCGGGCGATAATCAAGGGAGAATTCTTCTTGATAAGGGGCGGCATCCGGGCCTTCCTGACGGGTGATGACAAAACGGATCTTTTTCTCAGCCATTAGTTAGAACCCCCTTTTTTCTTAGAATAGTCACGTTTACGCGGTTTGATCAATGATGTATCCACTTCTTCGTAATGGAACTCCGGTGCATTGGCGGAAGCATTGAACTTCGCCATGGTCGTTTTGAGGAAATCCTCATCATTACGTTCAGGGAATTCCGGCTTGTAGTGGGCACCGCGGCTTTCATTCCGGTTCAATGCCCCGATGGTGATGACGCGGGCTAGCTGCAACATGTTCCAAAGCTGACGCGTGAACATGGCACCCTGATTGCTCCACTTCGCCGTATCATTGATGTTGATCTTTTTATAACGCTCCATGAGCTCTACGATTTTCTTATCGGTTTCCACAAGTTTGTCATTGTGACGGACCACGGTCACGTTATCTGTCATCCACTCGCCAAGCTCTTTGTGGATCACGTACGCGTTTTCGGTTCCGTCCATGCTCATGATCTCGTTCCATTTCTCTTGCTCCTGTTTCACATGGCGCTCGAATACGGATGCAGGTACGGTTTCGACTGAGCTTTCAAGCCCCTCGATGTACTTGATTGCATTCGGGCCGGCCACCATACCGCCATAGATCGCGGAAAGGAGGGAGTTGGCTCCAAGTCGGTTCCCACCATGCTGGGAGTAATCACACTCACCGGCAGCGAACAGTCCAGGGATATTCGTCATCTGATCGTAATCGACCCAAAGGCCGCCCATTGAATAGTGGACCGCAGGGAAGATCTTCATCGGCACTTTGCGTGGATCATCACCCATGAACTTCTCATAGATTTCGATGATGCCGCCGAGCTTGATGTCGAGTTCCTTGGAATCCTTATGGGACAGATCAAGATACACCATGTTCTCTCCGTTGATGCCGAGCTTCTGATTCACGCACACGTCAAAGATTTCACGCGTCGCGATATCACGCGGTACGAGGTTTCCGTAAGCCGGGTATTTCTCTTCGAGGAAGTACCAAGGCTTTCCGTCTTTGTACGTCCAGACGCGTCCGCCTTCCCCACGTGCCGATTCACTCATGAGGCGCAGTTTGTCGTCCCCTGGAATCGCGGTCGGATGGATCTGGATGAACTCACCGTTCGCATAATACGCACCCTGCTGATACACGATGGAAGCAGCGGATCCTGTATTGATGACGGAGTTCGTTGATTTTCCGAAGATGATGCCGGGTCCTCCCGTTGCCATGATGACGGCATCGGCCGGGAATGACTGGATCTCCATCGTTTGAAGATTCTGGGCGACGATCCCGCGTGCCTTCCCTTCGTCATCGATGATGACACCGAGGAATTCCCATCCTTCATATTTATTCACGAGCCCTGCCACTTCATGGCGGCGAACCTGCTCGTCCAATGCGTACAATAACTGCTGACCGGTTGTTGCACCGGCAAACGCAGTACGGTGATGCTGTGTTCCACCAAAGCGGCGGAAGTCAAGCAGGCCTTCCGGTGTCCGGTTGAACATGACGCCCATACGGTCCAAAAGGTGGATGATGCCAGGTGCTGCTTCTGTCATGGCCTTGACCGGCGGCTGATTCGCCAGGAAGTCGCCTCCATATACCGTATCATCGAAATGTTCCCAAGGAGAATCTCCTTCTCCTTTTGTATTGACCGCTCCGTTTATGCCACCCTGTGCGCAAACGGAGTGGGAGCGTTTAACTGGCACCAATGAAAATAGATCGACCGGTGCGCCTTTTTCTGCTGCTTTGATGGTGGCCATCAGACCGGCTAAGCCACCACCGACTACGATGATTTTCCCTTTACTCATCGTCCTTCACTCCTTTTCCTACCAAACTTCAGAGCACTTGCATGATCTATTGAATGTGTTCCTTATACGATAAAAGCAAAGATGGCGCGCATACCCACGATGGAAAGCGCAAGGAAGATCCCGATCGTCACGTATGTAGCGATGCGCTGCGAACGCGGTGTGACCGTGATTCCCCAGCTGACGCAGAATGACCATAGGCCATTGGCGAAGTGGAAGATCGTAGACAGGACACCCAGCACGTAGAATGCGACCATGAACGGGTTGGAGAATATCTCCTCCATCATTTGGAAGTTCACTTCTGCGCCAAAGAATACGGCGACACGTGTCTGCCAAACATGCCATGTGACGAAGATGAACGTGATGACGCCGGATACACGTTGAAGAAGGAACATCCAGTTACGGAAGAATCCGAATCTGCTGGCGTTATTCTTGGACGTGAACGCAATGTAGATTCCATAGATCGCATGGAAATACAATGGAAGGAAAATGATGAAGATCTCCAGGAAATAGCGGAAAGGTAGACTTTCCATGAAATGTGCTGCCTGGTTGAACGATTCTTCCCCGCCAGTGGCAAAGTGATTCACCACTAAATGTTGCGTTAAGAATAATCCAACCGGAATCACACCTAGTAATGAATGAAGCCTGCGAAAATTAAACTCTCGATTTCCAGCCATGATTTACCCCCCTTAATCATAAAATATGAATCTTCCAACTAATCTCCGCATAAAAATTAGATTTTTATTCATATTTTATATTGTAACAATTATGTGACACATCCATTTTACTCCCATGGAGTGACAGCGTCAAGAAAACGTATACATAAATTCGACAATATCGGAAAAATAATTTAGCCTGGCATTTGTCACAAAATCGTAAGAAAATTCAATCAAAACAAACAGGATTTGTTATAGCGGCAAAATATCCCATGCATACTTTTTTTCGAGTATGGGATGATTAATTCCCCACTCATGTATATAATAGTTTTATAGAAAGAGGGGATATATTTGGAACAGAAAAAAGAAGAAGTCGTAGAGTCCCAGTCCGTTCCCGTCTTCGGATATGAACTGATACGCGATCTGCTGCTACCCGATATCCTCGGGAAACACACACCCGATATTCTGTACTGGGGCGGTAAACAGCTTGCCAGGAAATTCCCCCTTCCATCCAACGATGAACTGATTTCATTCTTCCGTGAAGCCGGATGGGGAGACCTCGCCATCGTCGAGCAGAAGAAGAACGAAATCACGTTCGAACTCAGCGGGGAATTCGTCAAGCGCCGCAATTCTTTGAAATCGGATGCCTCCTTCAAACTGGAAACGGGCTTCCTTGCCGAATTTGTCCAAATGCAGAATAAATTCGTCACCGAAGCGACTGATGAACTACATAAGCGAAACCGGACCGTCAAGATCACGGCAGTCTGGGATGACAAAGACAGGGTCGAATGACCACAGAAGGCCGGGCCGCTCCCACGAGGAGCGGCCCGGCCTTTTTTGTGATCACAGGGTGATCTCTTCCACCTTCACTTCGTCCAGGTGGAAGGAGGAATGGAGCACCTGTGCCGCTTTATTCATGAGATCCTCGTCCACGACGACGGATACTTTGATTTCAGATGTGCTCACCATCTTGATCGTGATCCCGTTATCTGCGAGCACTTCGAACATTTCTGCCGCAACACCCGGATTCGAGATCATGCCCGATCCGACGATGGATACCTTCGAAAGTCCCCCCTCATATTCCACATGGGTGAATCCGAGGGATTCTTTATGCTGTTCAAGGACCTCGAGGGTCTCATCGAGATCATGGCCTTTAATGGAAAACGACAGATTGGTCGTATTCTGTTCCGTTTGACTCTGGATGATGATATCGACATTCAGATGATGCTCCGCCAATGTTGTGAAGATCGAAGATAGCCCCTTCAACGCATTATTCAGACCGAAGACCGTCACCCTTGTGATTTCATTCTCAAACGCTACGCCGCGTACAACTAGATTTTGTTCCATGCTTGCTTCCTCCTCAATATAAGTACCTTCGATCCTCTCGATGCTTGAACGGACTTCCAATGGAATCTGATAGTTTTTGGCAAATTCCACGGCCCTCGGATGGAGGACGCCCGCCCCAAGATTGGCAAGCTCCAGCATTTCGTCATAGGAGATGCTGGAAAGCTTCCTTGCTCCTGTTATATAACGGGGGTCGGATGTGTAGACCCCGTCTACGTCTGTATAAATGTCGCAGCGTTCCGCCTTCAGGGCTGCTGCGATGGCGACAGCCGTCGTATCGGATCCGCCACGCCCAAGGGTGGTGATCTCACCTGATGCAGTCATCCCTTGGAATCCGGCCACGATGACGACCTTCCCTTCATTCAGATGGGATGCCAATTTTTCCGTATGGATATTGGTGATCCTGGCATTGCTGTGGATGGACTCCGTTTCGATCCCGGCCTGCCAGCCCGTAAACGAAATCGCGTCCTGGCCGACCTGGATGAGGGCCATCGTCAAGAGTGAGATGGTCACCTGCTCTCCCGTTGAGAGAAGCATATCCATTTCACGCTTGCTCGGCTGCGAGCAGATTTCCTTTGCCATGCCTACAAGGGCATCCGTCGTTTTTCCCATTGCGGAAACGACGACGACGACGTCATTCCCCTTTTCCTTCTCTTCCACCACACGTGATGCCACATGCTGAATTCGTTCCACTGATCCCACCGAAGTTCCGCCAAATTTCTGAACGATTATACCCAATGCTTCTCCCTCTTTCTTCTTGATTGGATGCGGAGCACCCTGATGGATTAGAGCTACTATCTGATTCCGGCCTTCAGCATCCACTTTGAAGGACACCGTCGTGCAGCAGGTATAAAAAAAAGCAATGAGACGAAGCATCTCATTGCTTTTTGAACACTGCATACGAACAAAAAAGGTTCAGTCGGCATTGTGAGATAGCTCTCCAAGATGAATCATCTTGACAATCCTGCATCTATTAAATGCAGAACCAGCGCAGCCGATATGAGTGCGGCTTCACTTCGGCGGTCCTCCCCTTTCCGGTCACATCTCCAGAGCTCATACTCTTCCGTGAACCGTACTATTGAAGTCCGCACCTCTATCACCACTTAAAAAGTGATAATGTTTTTAATTTTTGTTCATTATAGCACAATCATTTTTGGGTATCAACATCCTTTTCCCCATTATCATGAAGTTTTTCATGAAGTTGCATGGCGACTCGCTCGGGGATCCCAAGCTCTCTGAACTCTTCCAAGGTTGCCTCCCGCATTCGTTTCATCGATCCGAAATGTTTCAACAGCTGTTTTTTACGCTTAGGACCGATTCCGTCGATATCATCCAGCATGGATTGGAACGCACTCTTCCCCCTGAGCTGGCGATGGAAGGTGATGGCGAACCGGTGGACTTCATCCTGTATGCGCTGGAGCAGATAAAATTCCTGGCTCCGTTTCTCTAAAGGAATGATCTGGAGGGGATTTCCGTATAGCAGTTCAGATGTCTGATGCTTGTCGTCTTTCGCCAGGCCGCCCAAAGGCACATCGAGACCCAGTTCGTTCTCCAACACTTCCCGGGCCGCTTCGATCTGTCCCTTTCCTCCATCGATGACAATGAGGTCGGGAAGGGGCAGCCCTTCTTTCAGCACCCTCGCATACCTTCTCCGGATCACTTCCCTCATGGATTCATAATCATCCGGTCCGGTGACGGTCTTGATCTTGTACTTCCGGTATTCCTTCTTTGCGGGCTTCCCGTCGAGGAACACGATCATGGCCGAGACGGGGTCCGAGCCCTGGATATTGGAGTTATCGAATGCCTCGATGCGGAATGGCGTATAAATGCCCATCTGTTCACCGAGTCTTTCCACCGCTTTGATCGTACGGTCTTCATCCCGTTCGATCAGGGCGAACTTCTCATTCAGTGCCTGCTTGGCATTTTTCTCGGCAAGGCGCACCAGTTCTTTCTTCTTCCCGCGCTTCGGCTGAACGGTCCTTACTTCAAGGAGTTTTTCCACGAGTTCCACATCGATTCCTTCCGGGAGGAAAATCTCCTTCGGTTTGAAGTGATTGGACTTGGAATAAAACTGTCCGATGAAGGTCAGGAATTCATCCTCCGGTTCATTATAGATGGGGAACAGGGAAACATCCCGTTCGATGAGCTTCCCTTGCCGTACGAAGAATACCTGGACGCACATCCAGCCTTTGTCGATGCCGTACCCGAACACATCGCGATCGGTGAAATCCGTCATGGTCATCTTTTGTTTTTCCATGGTTGCCTCGATATGCTGGATCTGATCCCTAAATTCCATGGCGCGCTCGAATTCCATCTTTTCAGATGCTTCCTGCATCTTCACGGAAAGCTGTTCCTTGATTTCCTTATAGCCGCCATTCAGGAAACGGGCGATTTCATCGGTCATCTCGCGGTAGGTTTCATTATTCACTTCCTTGATGCACGGCGCCAGGCATTGTCCCATATGGTAGTAAAGGCATGCCCTGTCCGGCAGTGTTGTACATTTTCGCAGTGGATACAGGCGATCGAGCAATTTTTTCGTTTCGTTCGCGGCTCCTGCATTCGGATACGGACCGAAGTACCGTCCCTTGCCGCGCTGCACCTTGCGGGTGGTGATGAGCCTTGGATGACGCTCATTGGTCAGCTTGATGAACGGGTAGCTTTTATCGTCTTTGAGCATGACGTTGTATTTCGGGTCATACTTTTTGATGAGGTTCATTTCGAGCACGAGTGCTTCGAGGTCAGATGAAGTCATGATGTATTCAAAGTCCTCGATTTCACCGACGAGGCGCTGGGTTTTCGCATCATGGGACCCGGTGAAGTAGGACCGTACCCGATTTTTCAGCACTTTGGCCTTTCCTACGTAGATGATCGTCCCTTGACGATCTTTCATGAGGTAGCAGCCGGGCTGATCGGGCAAGAGGGCCAATTTATTTGAAATCATTGTATTCACGGTCGCTCTCCCTTTCTTACGATCGTTCATGGTTGTCGATCAGTTGTTTCCTTTTACTTGAAGTATACACGAATTGGCGGAGCACTTCTATGATTGGGGCTTTGGTGAGGGAGGATGTTCTATTTTCGTAATGAGCGTACTTTCTTATTGGATTGCTGGTCCTTGCTGGTCCTTGCTGGTCCTATTCGGGATATGGTGAGCGGTTGGGATTAGACCGTTTCATTGCGCTTCGGGCACTTGCTTTCCATGGGGAGGGTGTCGAGCCTCCTCGGCAAGCCTCCGGGGTCTCGATCATCCCTCTTTTCCCATTGGAGTCAAGTGCCCTTCGCTTCATTCCACTCTTTGGTTGTTGATCAGTATGTGTTTTTGATCCTTTTGGGTGTGCAGGTACTACTCTTTCTTAGAGGATGGAATCTTCTTCTGCTGAATCATTTTCGGTTCCCTTAAAGGATTGGGATAGCAGTGAAAAATTAGACCGTTCCTTTGCGCTTCAGGCGCTTGCTTTCCATGGGGAGGGTGTCGAGCCTCCTCGGCAGGCCTCCGGGGTCTCGATCATCCCTCTTTTCCCGTTGGAGTCAAGCGTCCTTCGCTTCATTTCACTCTTTGGTGGTTGATCAGTATGTGTTTTTGATCCTTTTGGGTGTGCAGGTACTACTCTTTCTGAAAGGATGAAATCTGATGAATCATTTTTGGCTCCCTTAAAGGATTGGGATAGCAGTGAAAATTTGGACCGTTCCTTTGCGCTTCGGGCACTTGCTTTCCACGGGGAGGAAGTCGAGCTTCCTCGGCTGCGCCTGCGGGATCTCGATCTTTCCTCTATTCCCGTTGGAGTCAAGTGCCCTTCGCTCCATTCCACTCTTTGGTGGTGCAATATTGTGTGCTGTTTCTTCATTGGGGTGGGCGGTATTTATCTTACTGAGGGACTATCTAATGAATCGCTTTAGGTTTCTTTAATCCTTTTTTTGATTATCAGAAGGAATGTGGACCGCTTTTTTCACTCTGAATATTTCTTGTATTTAGAGGACGAATCGCCTGTCTAAATCAAACGGGTATGGATCATCTTTCACATAATGTTCCCCATCCCCATTGGTTTAAATAAAACAAAAAAGCATCCGGCTTTGGGCCGGATGCTTTTTGTGGCGTGCTTACGCGTGTTTGTTGACTAGTTCAGCTAGTGCTTCTTTCGGTTGGAAACCGATGACTTTATCTACGACTTCGCCGTCTTTTAGGATGACGAGAGTCGGGATGCTCATTACGCCGTATTTTCCTGCTGTTTCTTGGTTTTCATCTACATCGACTTTGACGATTTTAACTTTTTCGCCCATTTCGCTGTCCAATTCTTCCAATACAGGAGCGATCATTTTACAAGGTCCACACCATGGAGCCCAGAAGTCCGCAAGTACGAGACCAGAGTTTGTTTCAGCTGTGAAGCTTTGATCAGTTGCATGTGTAATAGCCATTTAAATGTGCCTCCCAAATCTTAAAATGTATCGTAAGTATATCACCGTAACCGGTAGGATGCTATAAATCTGCTCGTAGCTACTTTCCCCCTGCCGGTAGAGGTTTATACCCCATTCCATGAAAATAAGGAGCAAGCATCCGCCACTCCTTATTCTTCTTTTCTTATCCTATGTGTTCATCGAGAGAAATTCCACCCCGACACCCAGTCCTTTTTACAGGGAGTGATCAGGAAGAAGACACTTTCAGCTTTTTGAACTCTTCCGTGAGGAGTGGTACCACTTCAAAGAGGTCCCCTACGATCCCATAGTCGGCTACATTGAAGATGTTCGCTTCCGGGTCTTTGTTGATGGCAACAATGACCTTGGAGTTGGACATTCCGGCGAGATGCTGGATCGCTCCGGAAATTCCGCAGGCGATGTAAAGATCCGGTGTGACGACTTTACCGGTTTGACCGATCTGGAGGGAATAATCGCAGTAGTCGGCATCACATGCACCCCTTGAGGCCCCGACTGCACCGCCAAGGACATCGGCGAGTTCTTTGAGAGGATTGAACCCATCCTCGCTCTTCACGCCGCGTCCTCCAGCGATGATGACTTTTGCCTCGGACAGGTCGACCCCTTCGCTCGCCTTGCGGACAACATCCTTGATGATGGTTCGCAGATCCTTGATCTCCACGGATAGGGAGGCCACATCACCTGTGCGGGCTTCGTCCTTAGCCAGTGGCTCGATATTATTCGGTCGGATGGTCGCAAAGATGACTCCGTCCGTTACGATCTTCTTCTCGAAGGCTTTCCCGGAATAGATCGGTCTTGTGAAAACAAGATTCCCTCCTGCGAGTTCCAAATCTGTCGCATCGGATACGAGGCCGGTCTTCAGCTTGCCTGCGAGCTTCGGTGAAAGATCCTTCCCGAGTGCCGTATGACCGAAGATGATCCCCTCTGGGGATTCCTGTCCGATCACAGCCATCAGTGCCTGTGAATAACCATCCGGCGTATATTGAGCCAATTTTTCATCTTCGACGGTGATGACACGGTCCGCTCCGTAGTGGATCAATTCTTGACCGAGGCTGCTCACCGATTGCCCGACGAGGACTCCGACGACTTCTCCGCCTTCCGCTACCGTCTTCGCTGCCGCAATGGCCTCGAAAGATACATTACGCAATGATCCGTCCCGAACTTCACCAAGTACTACTACTTTTCTTGCCATGCTTATAACCCCCTGATTGTATTGGTATGCTGGTCGATTAGATAACTTTCGCTTCCGTGCGGAGAAGCTGTACCAGTTCGCTCACCTGTACGGCTACATCTCCTTCGAGCACCCTGCCGGCCTCTTTTTTCGGCGGAAGATACATTTCGATTGTTTTCGTTTTCGCTTCCACGTCCTCTTCTTCCAGATCAAGATCGTCCAATTCAAGCTCTTCAAGAGGCTTTTTCTTGGCTTTCATGATTCCCGGAAGTGAAGGATAGCGCGGCTCGTTCAACCCTTGCTGAGCTGTTACAAGTAGGGGAAGGGACGTTTCGATCACTTCCGAATCCCCTTCGACGTCACGCGTTACGGTTACGGTTTCACCAGCGATTTCAAGCTTGGTGATGGTGGTGACGAACGGGATATCAAGTTGCTCTGCCACCCTTGGACCCACCTGTCCGGATCCGCCGTCGATGGCCACATTGCCCGCCAGGATCAGATCGACTTCCTGATCTTTCAGGTACTGAGCCAGAATCGTCGCCGTCGTGAACTGGTCACCATGGTCGAGGTCGTCTTCTGTATTGATGAGGACGGCTTTATCGGCACCCATGGCCAAAGCTGTCCTGAGCTGCTTCTCGCTTTCTTCCCCACCGACCGTGATAACGGTTACATCTCCGCCGTGATTGTCACGGACCTGGATCGCTTCTTCCACGGCATATTCATCATACGGATTGATGATGAATTCGGCGCCGTCTTCCGCTATGCGCCCATTCTGGATCGAGATCTTCTCTTCCGTGTCAAACGTTCTTTTCAACAGTACATAGATGTTCATTCTGCAGTCCCTCCTGGTATTTGACTATGGTAATCGAAACAATGTTTTAAATACAGCATCTCTTAGGAAGATTCGGACAATTGTGTTCCGAAGAATGGATAGCGGACGTACACCCGCTATCCTGGAACCTACCCTTTGAAATGGGGTTCGCGCTTTTCAATGAAGGCTGATATCCCTTCCTTGGCATCCTCAGAGACGAAGATTTCACCGAACATATCGGCTTCACGTTTCACGCCTGCATAGAATCGGTCATCTTTTGTGTAGCTGAGCAATTCGATGGCAGCCTTCATGGCCACGGGACTCTTTTTGGCGATCTTTGCTGCAAGCTCCGAAGCCTTTTCAAAAAGCTCCTCTTCAGGATACGCTTTATTGGCAAGGCCCCATTGTACCGCTTCGACACCAGAGATCGGCTCACTTGTCAGGAGCATCTCCGCTGCCTTGGCGCGTCCGACGAGTTTCGGAAGACGCTGTGAACCGGCGAAACCTGGCACAAGGCCCAGCTGGAGCTCGGGAAGGCCGAGCTTTGCGTTTTCACTCACGAGACGGATGTGACATCCCATGGCGAGCTCGAGTCCGCCTCCCAGTGCAGCACCGTGAATGGCGGCAATGATCGGTTTCGGGAAGTTTTCCATGCGCTCGAATACTTCCTGCCCCCGTCCGGCGAGCTTCGAGAACTCCTCTCCGGTCTCGATGGTGGTGAATTCCTTGATATCGGCTCCTGCGGAGAAGAATCGGCCTTCTCCCTTCAAGAGGATGACCCGGACGTCCCGGTTCCCCTCAAGCTCATTCAATAGAGCATCTATTTCAGAAATGAGCCCGCTTGCCAACGCATTGGCAGGGGGTCTCTGAATGAGCACGGATGCTACATTCCCTTCCAGTGTCCACGAAAGATTCTCCATTTTCATCCCCCTAAACTGATTGTGTTCCTGCCGCCGCATCCTTGAAGCAGCAGCTTGTGGATGGTTGGTACCTGGGCCGTCAGATCATATTTCTGTTCATTCATCACCCAGGTGGTGACCATTTCATCCAGCGTTCCGAAGATCATCTGCCGTGCCAGCCTTACATCGAGATTTGCTGAAAATTCGCCTGACTCCACTCCGCTGACCAGGATGGTATCGATCAGCTTCAGGTATCCTTTCAAGACATCATTGATCTTGAGACGGATCTCCTTATTGGATTGTCGAAGCTCCAGCTGCGTCACGATGGCGAGGTGGTGATCATCCGACAGGATCTTACAATGATTTTCGATCATTACTAATAATTTCTCTGAAACTGTCTGTTTTCCTGCAATAACTTCCTCGATTTTATCCACGAACAGGCTCATCTTTTCTTTGAAGAGGGAAATCAGGATGTCTTCTTTGTTTTTGAAATAAAGATAGATCGTCCCGTCCGCCACTCCTGCCTGCTTGGCAATCTTGGAAACCTGCGCCTGATGGTAGCCGTTTTCGGCAATCACAATGACCGCGGCATCGATGATCTGTTTATATTTTGGTTTATTTCGCTTCATAGGTTTTTGACCTGCCTTATAGAATAATGAATGACCATTCATTCATATTTCTATATTATAAGGTTCTCCTGTGATTGTCAACAGCCTGTACCATCCGCCAACAAAAAAGAAGGAAGGATTCTCCTTCAACAGTTTAACTTAATTTCTCCTCTTCTTCCAGCTTGACGCGTTCTTCTTCCACCAGCGCCCTGCGGAGGATCTTTCCGACAGCTGTTTTCGGCAGCTCTTTCCTGAATTCATAAATCCTCGGGACCTTATAGGCGGCAAGATATTTCCTCGCATAAACGTTGAGCTCTTCTTCTGTCAGGGACGCGCCTTCCTTGAGGACCACATATGCTTTTACGGTTTCGCCCCGATAGGCATCTGGCACTCCGGCTGCGACGACCTCCTGGATGGCAGGGTGTTCGTACAGGACTTCTTCGATTTCCCGCGGGTAAATATTGAAGCCTCCTGCAATGATCATATCCTTCTTGCGATCCACTACGAAAAAGTATCCGCGTTCATCCATGTAGCCGACGTCCCCCGTAAGGAGCCAGCCGTCCTTCAGCGTCTGTTCGGTTTCTTCAGGACGATTCCAGTATCCCTTCATCACCTGCGGACCCTTCACGGCGATCTCACCGATTTCATTCGGCGGCAGCGGTTCCCCCGTTTCCATGGACAGGATGACGCTGTCGGTATTCGGCCAAGGGACGCCGATGCTCCCCTTCACCCTCTCTTTATCCCACAGGAAGTTGGAGTGCGTGACCGGCGATGACTCCGTCAAGCCATATCCTTCGACCAGCTTTCCTCCTGTTATCGCTTCGAATTGCTGCTGCACCTCGACGGGGAGCGATGCACTTCCGCTGATGCATGAATCGATGGATGAGAGATCGTACTTCTTGAGATCCGGATGATTCAACAATCCGATATAGATTGTCGGAGCTCCGGGAAACAGGGTCGGCTTCTGCTTTTGGATCGTCTTGAGGGTCGTGGTGGCATCGAATTTCGGAAGGAGGATGAGGGTATACCCCTGCATGATGGATAGCACCATGACGGCTGTCATCCCATAGACATGGAAGAATGGGAGGATGCCCAGGACCCGTTCTTCACCCTTCCGGCACTTATAAAGCCAGATATCGCACATGGACGCATTGGCCACCAGATTTTGATGGGTGAGCATGACCCCTTTCGGGAACCCCGTTGTCCCTCCCGTATACTGAAGGAGGGCAAGGTCTTCCGCAAAATCAAACCCCTCCGGTTCCGCAAGTCCTCCTGCACTTCTCTTCATGATGTCCGTATAGAGATGGATGGTTTCAGACGGCTCCACCTTCACGACGATGCCGTACTGCTTCTTTTGGATGAAGGGATAAATCAGGTTTTTGGGGAAGGGGAGACAATCCTTGATAGCGGTTACAATTATGTGTTCAAGCTCGGTTTCCTTCATCACCTTCGTGACCCGTGGATAAAGGATATCCAGGGTGAGCATCACCTTGGCACCCGAATCCTTCATCTGATACTCGATCTCCCGCTCCATATAAAGTGGATTCGTCTGCACAACGACTCCTCCGGCATAGAGGATGCCGTAGTAGGCAACGACCGACTGCGGCGTGTTGGGGAGCATGATGGCCACACGGTCTCCTTTTTCGATCCCGAGCCCCTGCAGGTAAGAGCCGAATTTGAGTGCCGCTTCGTGCACCTCACTATAGCTCAATTCCTTGCCCATGAAATGGATCGCCGTTTTCCCACCATATTTCTCCGCCGCATCAGTCAGATAGCTCTGAAGCGGTTTTTCCACCAGCGAAAACTCCCTTGGAATCTGCTCGGGGTATTCAGCGAGCCAGGGTTTGTTCATACCGATCCCTCCCGTCTAATTGTTTGAAAATTTATTCTATTCCCATTATAAAACATCAGGACTTCAGATACAATTTGTATTCGATTCCCAGTCCTTCTTTTAGCCTATGGTCATCCTCCCTTGTCAGGAGTCATCCCATATAAAAAAGACTGTCACCACTACTGTATGACAGTCTTCCTTTCAATATTAAGGCGGTCAAGCAAAGAAAACCATATAAATGATACCCACCACGATGAATCCTCCGCAAAGGGCCAATAATACTTTCGCCAGTTTCTCCATATTCCCTCTCCTTATGAAATTCCTGCGCCGATGACATAGGATAGTCCGACGGAAATGACGAGGGAAATGAATCCTACAGCGCGGTTATCATTGGCTATCTCTTCGTCGATCTTGAATCTAGGTGTCAGGAACTCAAAGATGAAGTACCCGATCAGCAGGAGGGAAAAGCCGTAGACACCCCATCCGATCGTCGTGATGATCGTATCATTATGATCGATGGAATGACTGAAAATATTGGCGATCCCGAAGATCTTCCCTCCGGTAGCCATGCCCACGGCAAGATTCCCCTTCTTGATTTCTTCCCAGTTCTTATACTTCGTGACAAGTTCAAAGATTGCCAGGAAAAGAACAAGGCAGAGAATGACGACGCTGTAGTTCGCAGCGGTCTTCACCAACACATTCTCCCAGATTTTCTCCACTAGGAATCCCCCTTCTCTCCTCTACTACTTGAATTCGATGACCGTTACCCCGGTGCCGCCTTCACTGGCATCACCGAAACGGGCCTTCTTGACGGCACGATGATTCTTCAGGTATTCCTGGACGCCCTGCCGCAGGGCACCGGTGCCCTTCCCATGGATGATGGAAACCCTCGGATAGCCCGCAAGGAGAGCATCATCGATGTATTTATCGACACGGGCCAAAGCATTTTCATAGCGTTCCCCCCTGAGATCGAGTTCAAGATTCACATGGAAGTCCTTGCCCTTCACCGTGGAAAGCGGCTTGGTTTCCACTTTCTGCTGGGATTGGATGAATTCCAGATCGGATTCCTTTACTTTCATCTTCATGATCCCCATCTGAACCTGCCATTCTTTGTTGGATACCTTCTCGACGAGATGGCCTTTTTGATCGAAGCTTAGGACTTTCACTTCATCTCCCGGTTGCAACGTGCGTTCCGTCGATTGTTTTTTAGGTTTCGACGATTGAGGCAGGTTCGGCGCTGCTTCCTCTAGATGTTTTTTCGCCTGGATGAGCTGGTGCTCCTTGATCCCGGACGAGCTTTCCTTCTGCATCCTTCTCAGGTCGCGGATCACTTCCTCCGCTTCCGCTTTCGCTTTGTCGACGACTTCGGATGCTTTTTTCTGGGCTTTCTCATAGAGGGAGTCCTTCTTCTCGTAGTACTCCATCATCTGTTTCTGCATGTCTTTGTGCATCTTCTCCGCTTGTCTCAAGAGCTCATGCGCTTCTTCCAGTTCGCGCTCACCCTGCCTGCGATTGTCCTCGAGGGAAGCAATCATGTTCTCGACTTCCTTGCTGTCGGTCCCGATATGGGATTTCGCACGCGTGATGACCCGTTGGGATAACCCCAGGCGCTCGGAGATCTCGAATGCATTACTCCGTCCCGGTACCCCGATCAAGAGTCGGTAGGTCGGACTCAGTGTTTCCACATCGAACTCGACGCTTGCATTCACGACGCCTTCACGGTTATAGCCATATGCCTTCAGTTCCGGATAATGGGTCGTTGCGACCACTCTCGCTCCGGTGGCATGGACTTCATCAAGGATCGAGATGGCCAGCGCCGCCCCTTCCTGGGGATCGGTCCCAGCCCCAAGCTCATCAAAGAGGACAAGGCTGTCGAAATCGACTTTATCGAGGATCCCGACGATGTTCACCATATGGGAGGAGAACGTACTCAAGCTCTGTTCGATGGACTGCTCATCCCCGATATCGGCATACACGGTCTTGAAAACCCCTACCTCGGAACCATCCAGCGCCGGGATCGGAAGGCCTGCCTGTGCCATGAGGGTCGTCAAACCGAGTGTTTTCAAGGTGACAGTTTTCCCCCCTGTATTCGGACCGGTGATGACAATCGCCGAGAAATCATCCCCGAGCTCGATGTCGTTGGCCACAGCGTCATCCATTGGCAACAGTGGGTGGCGGGCTTTATTCAGCCTGACCCGCTTATCCTGATTGACGATCGGTTTCGTCCCCTTGATGGAACGGCCGAACTTCGCTTTAGTGAACATGAAGTCCACATCCGTGAGGACCGAAACGATGTAGAAGAGCTCACTTGAGAATTCATGCACCTTCTCTGTCATGGCCAGGAGGATTTTTTCGATTTCGGTCTGCTCTTTCAATTTCAATTCCCTGAGCTGGTTATTGAGCTGCACGATGGCTTCGGGCTCGATGAAAAGGGTCTGACCAGAGGAACTCTGATCATGGATGATGCCGCCATAATGGCCGCGATATTCCTGTTTCACCGGGATGACGTAGCGATCGTTCCGGATGGTGATGATGGCATCCGATAGCATCTTCTGGGCATTGGAGGAGCGGATCATCCGTTCAAGCTTCTCCCTGATCCTTCCTTCATTCGCCCTGAGCTGGGTGCGTATGTTCCGCAGGGAATCACTGGCAGAATCGAGTATGCTCCCGTTTTCGTCCACCACCTGACGGATTTCCTGCTCAAGGTGTGGAAGCGGCATGACGGATTCCATCTTCTCCTGCAGGAGCGGGATTTCCACTTCCTCTTCCTTCAGTTCTTCAACGAAGCGCGTCAGCTTACGGCTTGCACGGATTGTGCTCGCCACCTGCACAAGTTCGGCGGGAGAGAGCATGCCACCGATCTGGGCACGCTTCACATGGGGCCTGATATCGAAGATCCCTCCAAGGGGTGCATGCCCCTTGAGGCGGAGGATCGTCATGGCTTCATCCGTTTCTTCATGGAGGGCCAGGATTTCGTCATAGTCCACGGATGGTGTCAGGGCGGTCACCTTGGCAAGGCCCAGTGCGGATGCCGCATATTCTTTCAGTAGTTCTTTGATCTTATCAAACTCTAATGTTTTCAGTACTTTGGAATTCACGATACTCCACCTTTATCATTTGTTTCGTTTCAGGAACTTCATGAGTTCGTCTGTATCTTTCGTATTGAGGACCGAATCGGTTTTGATCCATCCTTTTCGTGCAGTCGAGACGCCGATTCCCATGAACTCAAGGTGATCATGGCTGTGTGCGTCCGTATTGATGACCAGGGGAACACCGCGTTCCTGGGCTTTTCGCACATGTTCTGCCGACAGATCGAGCCTGTTCGGGTTCGCATTGAGCTCCAGTGCGGTTCCGGTTTCTGCCGCAAGATCGATCAGGGCATCCATGTCGACGGCATATCCTTCCCTTCGGCCGATGATCCTGCCCGTAGGATGGGCGATGAAGTCCACATGAGGATTCTCCAGTGCCGTTTTCAAACGGTCCATGATTTTGTCTTGTGACTGTGAGAAGCTCGAATGGATCGATGCGATGACCACGTCAAGCTGACTGAGGACGTCGTCGTCATAATCGAGCGTCCCGTCAGGCAGGATGTCCATCTCGATTCCCGCAAGCACCTCGATATCATCATAGCGCTTATTGATTTCTTTAATTTCTTGAATCTGTTTCAGCAATCGTTCTTTACTGAGGCCATTGGCTACCCGCAGGTATTGGGAATGGTCCGTGATGGCCATATAGGCATACCCTTTTGCCCGGCAGGCTTCCACCATCTCTTCAATGGAGTAAGCTCCGTCGGACCAGGTGGTATGCATATGAAGGTCTCCTTTGATGGCTTCAAGGGAAATCAATGGGTAGTCTTTCGTGAACCCTTCCACCTCGCGGCCGTCTTCCCTGAGTTCAGGCGGGATGAAAGGGAGACCGAAGTGATCGTAGAACTCTTCTTCCGTTTCAAACGTCGTCACTTCACCCGTTTCAGCGTTCTCCACCCCGTATTCGCTGATCTTCTCTCCACGCTCTTTCGCAAGCTGTCGCATCCGGACATTGTGATCTTTCGACCCCGTGAAATGATGGAGGGCCGTAGCGAATTCCTGCGGTTCGACAATCCTGAAATCGACGCTCACATCCCAGCTGTACCGGAGCGTCAATGATACTTTTGTGTCTCCCGCTGCAATGGTCTCCACGATACCGGGGAACTTCAGAAGGGCTTCCTTCACCTGTGACGGCTCATCAGTGGAGAGGATAAAATCAAGATCCTTGATGGTTTCGCGTCCCCTCCGCAGGCTGCCGGCACGGGAGTAGGTCCTGATGTTGTCCATATTGCCTAGGAAGGCTTCGATCTCGACTGCCACTCCTTCCATGAAGCCGATGGGAAGGCGGTCCGGCCGCTTGCCAACCTGCTCGATGGCGGCGAGGATCTTCTCTTCCGTCTTTTTCCCGAAACCGGCTAGGGCCTGGACTTTTTCGTTCCGGCACGCTTCTTCCAGATCTTTGATTCCTTTCACGCCAAGCTCGCTGTACAGCTTCGCAATCTTCTTTCCACCTAGTCCGGGAAGTTGAAGAAGGGGAACGAGTCCGGGAGGAACCTGTTCCTCCAACTCTTCCAATACCGATGAATAGCCCTCTTCCACGTATTCTTGGATGACCCCTGCCGTCCCTTTTCCTATTCCACTGATTTTTGTAAAATCATCTATTTCACTTAAGCTGCGATCATCATTTTCAAGAGCTGCAGCTGCTTTGCGATAAGCCGAGATTTTGAATGAGTTCTCGCCTTTGAGCTCCATATAGATCGCAATCTCTTCTAATAGTTTAATGATATCTTTTTTATTCACGTCAATCACCTTCTCCATCATGAAAATGGTTTCTCCACTCTCTATAGTAGCAAACTCCGCATCAAAAGAAAAAGACTGAATCCGGAACGGCATCGAATGCTTCGGTTCCTGGACCCAGTCCTGTTATCAAGCTGATTTCCCCATCCACCATGATTGAATCATATCGGAGAAGATCGGGGTGTTTTTGACCATACCCTGTCCAAGGAAGGATCCTTGAATGGCCGACTGCACGGAATCCATTGGCAGGAGGGCCCCGATGAACAGCAGGATGAGCAGGATCAAATACGTTTCCGCAAATCCCAGCACTCCCCCGCCCAGTTTGTTCACCTGCTTCAAGATTGGAAGGTGGGCGACAAAATCAAGCATGGAGCCGATGATTTGAAGGATGATCCTCACTGCGATGAAAATGATGGTGAATGCGATCACCCGGTAGTAGGCGTCTTCCATATTCCCCGCCTGGAAGATCATCTTCAATGCCATCTGGTCGTCAAGATTCGGGTAAGGAATCCACAAAGTCAGCTTGGGAGCAAGCTGATCATAATACAAATATGCTACAATGAATGAAGCGATGAAACCGAATATATGTATCACCTGCAGGATGAATCCCCGTTTCAATCCGATGAGGAATCCAAAAAGCAGGAGTACGAGCAGTATGATATCCAACATAGTTACTTCAATCCTTTAGTTGTTTGATTTGCCGTTCGAGGTCTTCGTACTTCTCTTGAAGTTTGATATAATCGTTCACGGCGTTCACGGCTGTCAGTACAGCAAGTCTTCCCGTGTCGATATACGGGTTCGCAGAGTTGATTTCTCTCATTTTGTCATCCACTTTGGAGCAGACGAAGCGGATCGTATCAGGCGCCTCTGTTCCGACGATCGTATAATGCTGACCATATATATCCACGGTAATGCGATTTTTTTCTGCTTCAGACAATCCGAAAGACCCCCGTTCACTTAAAAATTCTACACACTATCATACCATGTACCTGTTGAGAATGGTAGAACATTGTCATATGAACTCATTTCCATCGTACCATACTTGTAAAGAAGGAGAGATCCGTTTTGGCCAATACCGTCATTCAAACGACATCTGATCAGATACATAAAATGAAAGAACACTATTCTTCCGTCCTCACAGGCAAGGTGCCACCCGGGGCAGTATTCTCTGCCAAGCCTGCAGGATGCACCGTCACGGCCTATAAATCGGGAAAAGTCCTCTTCCAGGGGGCCCGGGGTGAAGAGGAAGCCTCCCGCTGGGGATCGAAGGTTGCTCCTAAAGTAAAGAAGATCGATAAAAAGACCACTACCCTCCCCGAAGACTTTGCTTCGTGGTCGGTGATCGGATCGGATGAAGTCGGGACCGGTGACTTCTTCGGACCGATCACCGTCGTCAGCGCCTATGTGAAACGGGAACATCTCGAACTTGTGAAGGAACTCGGTGTCCAGGACTCCAAAAACCTGACGGACGAGACAATCAAGCGCATCGCCAAAGACCTGATCCAGACGATTCCTTACAGTCTCCTCATCCTTCATAACCCGAAGTACAATGAGCTACAGGAAAGCGGCATGTCCCAAGGGAAGATCAAAGCCCTGCTTCACAATAAAGCGATCCTGAATCTGATGGACAAAATCGCCCCCGAACAGCCGGAAGGGATCCTGATCGATCAGTTTGTGGAAAAGAATACGTACTACAGGCATATCGCATCACAGAAAAAGATCCAGCGGGATCGGGTTTACTTCAGTACGAAGGGTGAAGGCATGCATCTGTCCGTCGCGGCGGCATCGATCATAGCCCGCTATGCGTTCCTGAAGGAGATGGACAAGTTGAGTGAGAAGGCCGGCGTGACGATCCCTAAAGGTGCCGGAAGCGCCGTTGATATCGCTGCGGCCAAGATCATCAAGCGCAGGGGCGTGGACTCACTGAAGAATATGACGAAGTGGCATTTTGCCAATAGTGATAAAGCGATCAAGATTTCGAGGAAGTAGAGGGAGGTGTCATCCTTTTTGGATGGCATCATTTTTTGATTTTGAATAGGTTCCGTTCCCCTCCGCTCCAGGCAGCCGCTTTCCACGGGGCGTGCGGTGAGCCGCTTCGGCAGGAGGCCTGCAGGGTCTCACCCTGCCCGCTTTTCCCGTTGGAGTCGGCTGCCTTCCGCTCCGAGGAACTCTGTGATTATGGGATTTAAAAAGTTAGTAATATTTATGTAAAAACTCTTCTATATCCTGATTTATTTTCACAAGATGCTCTTCCGATGGAAAGTGGCCCATAACATATGACTTACATTCAATGAGATTCGGAATGATCTCTTGAGCTCTTATCCTTAATCGATCTTCAGGAAAAAAGATGTCTTTTTCCCCGGCTATGATGAGCACAGGAGCGTTAAAGTGCTTCAGTTCTTCCTTCGTTGTCAGTTTGGGCATATCCTGTTCAAGCCGTAAGTAAGTAAAAACATCCCCAATCACGTTTTTATCCACTTCCTTCATACTGGACTGGGACATGGTATCCGCGATTCTATCGAGATGCCTTGGAGAAGAAGTCATTTGATACATGACAAGTGGAAGCAGGATTTCTCCCATCATCCTGACCTTCGATCCCAATGTGATTCCTGCAGGTGAAACCAATACAGCGCAATCAATTTTGTCAGGCATGAATGCGGCCAATCGCAGGATGATGCCCCCACCATAAGACGGGCCTACGAATGCACTGCGCTCCACATGGAAGTGCTCCATCAGTTCCTTTGTCCATCGGGCAAAACTATCGTCCTTTGCTGAAATCCTGTTTTCGTCGCTGAATCCTGGATGACCGATTGTATCCGGCGCATACACTCTATAGTGGCCCATAAGAGGTAAAAACCATGATAAGGTCATGGGGTTGATGCAGTTGCCCCCCTGAAAAATAAAAACCGGCTTCCCTTCCGGTGGTCCCGCTACTAACACATGTGTTTTCCCATAGCTTGTTTCCACAAATATCCGCTCGACCCCAAAATCAAATGAATTCACATACCGATCGTAGTGTTGCATGATCCTCTTTTTCCCATCCCGCTTATAAATGGTCCTATCTTTCATAAACCCCACCCCTGAACAACCCAAAATTTAACACATTTCATAAAAACAGATTACCACATGTCTAATCTCCTGAGAATATAGAAACTTTATACCACGGGATCATACTCATCTTTCATACACTCCTTCCCCCCACTCAAGAAATAAAGAAGGGTAGACGGCGGTATCTATCATACTGAGATCTCTCAACTACTTTTCAACACGTTGGAACTCCGTATCGGAGATCCTATCGATGACCTGGGATCAACCAAGAATTCATTCGTGAGCATGATGCGTGTACAGATTACCTGAAAATATTGTAACGCACCAGGACCTGCATAAAAGAAAAAAAAAGATGCCGGAATCATTCACGGTATCTTTTTGGATTTTGAATAGGGACCGTTCCCCTCCTCTCAGGCAGCCGCTTTCCACGGGGCGTGCGGTGAGCCGCTTCGGCAGGCCTGCAGGGTCTCACCCTGCCCGCTTTTCCCGTTGGAGTCGGCTGCCTTCCGCTCCGAGGAACTCTATGATTTTCGAATGGAAACCCCTAGCCTTTCTTCACCCCACCTGGTGTGTGAAAGGCACACAAAAAAGATGCCGGAATCACTTCCGGCATCTTTTCTATATGGTTATCCCCTGAGTTCCGCTCCGGCTTTCGCTTTGACGGCTTCAAGGACTTTGTTATGGACTTTCACGACTTCTTCATCGGTCAGGGTTTTGGCCGGGTCGAAGTATTTGAGGGAGAAGGCCAGGGATTTCTTGCCTGGTTCCATATGCTCTCCTTCGTAAAGGTCGAAGACGGAGACTTCTTTGAGGAGTTTGCCTCCTGCTTCTTTGATGATGGCTTGAACGTCTCCTGCTTTCACATCCTGCGTGACGACGAGGGCGATATCCCTTGTGATCGATGGGTGACGCGGGATCGGTGAGTAGCCGAGAGGTGCTTTATCATATCCGAATACCGGTGCAGCCTTCAGTTCGAATACGTAGGTTGCATCGAGATCAAGGTCTTTTTCCACTTCCGGATGGGTGGCACCGACGAAACCGATGACTTCATCGTTCAAGAGGATTTCTGCTGTCCGTCCTGGGTGCAATCCGTCGATGACGGCTTGACGGTAGCTGATGGCATCGGATACGCCAAGGTTCTCGAACATGCCTTCGAGGATCCCTTTCGCCACGTAGAAGTCAACAGCCTTCTTCTCTCCCTGCCAAAGATGCGAATGCCACAGACCGGCAAGGGCCCCTGCGATATGCTCTTCTTCGCGTGGAAGTTCTTCTCCTTCATTCAGGAACACGGCTCCGACTTCATAGAACGCGAGGCTGTCGTTTTGACGGGCCTTATTGTACGAAATGACTTCAAGAAGCTGCGGGACGATGCTCAGGCGAAGGTTGCTCCGTTCTTCACTCATCGGCATGAGGAGGCGGACCGGCTCTTTCACATCGAGTGCGTATTGAGTCGCTTTCTTGTCGTTCGTCAGGGAGTATGTGATCGCCTGAAGGAGACCCGCTCCTTCCAGGTAGCGGCGGACAGCGCGACGCTTCGCCTGATATGGGCTTAAGCCTCCGGCTGTTGACGCCCCTTGAGGAAGGGTCATCGGGATGTGGTCATAGCCGTAGAGGCGTGCCACTTCTTCCAATAGATCTTCCTGGATCGTGATGTCGCCTCTTCTTGTCGGAGCCGTCACGTTGAAGGTTTCTCCGCTTACTTCAACAGGGAAACCGAGACGGCGGAAGATGCCTTCCACTTCCTCAGCGGTGATGGCTGTTCCGAGTGAAGAGTTGATCTTCTCAAGGGTGATCGATACGCGTGCAGGCTGGACGGTCATTTCATCAAAGAGGACCGTGCCTTCAAGGACTTCCCCTCCCGCATACTCAGCCATGAGCTGGGCGGCACGTTCTCCCGCTTTCAGGACGCGCTCGGGATCGACGCCTTTTTCATACCTTGTGCTCGCTTCACTGCGGAGCCCGTGATGCTTGGAAGCCCCTCTCACGATGGCACCTGTGAAATACGCTGCTTCCAATAGGACGGTGGTGGTGTCCTGCTGGACTTCAGAGTCTGCTCCACCCATGACGCCGGCGAGGGCGACTGGTGCCTTGCCATTTGTGATGACAAGCTGATCGTCAGACAGTGTGCGCTCCGTATCATCGAGTGTCACGATCTTCTCGCCATTATGCGCACGGCGTACGACGACCTCTTTTGATCCGAATCGGTCGTAGTCGAAGGCATGAAGCGGCTGACCGTACTCAAGGAGCACGTAGTTCGTGATATCGACGACATTATTATGCGGTCGGATGCCCGCTGCCATGAGGGCGTGCTGCATCCATGCAGGTGAAGGACCGATCTTCACGTTCTTGATGATCTTCGCCCCGTACAATGGATTGTCTTCTTTCGCTTCCACGCGGACGGAAACGTAGTCTGACGCTTTCTCGCCGGATCCACTCACGGATGGTTCCGGAAGCTTCACATCACGGTCAAGAATCGCTGCCACTTCGTAGGCAACACCCAGCATGCTCAAGCAGTCCGAGCGGTTCGGAGTGAGTCCGAGCTCAAGGATGGAATCATCCAGGCTCAAGCGCTCCACTGCATCGGCTCCGACTTCTTCGTTTTCAGGGAACACGTAGATCCCGTCTGCATGCTCTTTCGGCACTAGCTTGCTTTCGACGCCGAGCTCTTGAAGGGAACAGATCATCCCTTGGGAGACCTCTCCGCGGAGCTTCGCTTTCTTGATTTTGAAATTGCCGGGAAGGACTGCCCCTACCTTGGCAACGGCCACTTTCTGGCCTTTGGCGACATTCGGTGCCCCACAGATGATCTGAACAGGTTCTTCTTCTCCGACATCCACGGTGCAGATATTCAGTTTATCCGCGTCGGGATGCTGTTCGCATGTAAGGACATGGCCGACGACGACACCCTTGATGCCATCCCCGATCCGTTCCACTCCTTCTACCTCGATCCCGCTGCGGGTGATCTTTTCGGCAAGTTCGTCAGGTGTGACACCTGACAGGTCCACGTAGTTTTCCAGCCATTTATATGAAACGTACATTCTTGTACCTCCTATCGATTTGTCCGGTGCGCCATGCGCCTCCGATTATTCCTTCTCGCTGAACTGTTTGAGGAAACGCGTATCGTTCGTATAATAGTGACGGATATCATCGATTCCATACTTCAGCATGGCAATCCGTTCAGGTCCCATCCCGAAGGCGAATCCTGAGTACTTGCTTGAATCGAATCCGGCCATCTCCAGCACATTCGGATGGACCATACCGGCACCGAGGATCTCGATCCAGCCGGTCCCTTTGCATACGCGGCAGCCTTCACCGCCGCAGATCTTACAGCTGATATCCATTTCGACGGAAGGCTCCGTGAATGGGAAGAAGCTTGGACGGAGTCGGATTTCCCGGTCTTCCCCGAACATCTTCTTGGCGAATACATTCAACGTTCCTTTAAGGTCACTCATGCGGATGTGTTCATCGACGACAAGTCCTTCGATCTGTGTGAACTGATGGGAATGGGTCGCATCATCGGTGTCACGGCGATACACTTTCCCAGGGCAGATGATCTTGATCGGCCCTTTGCCATCTGCCAGTTCCATCGTCCTTGCCTGTACAGGGGACGTATGGGTGCGCAGGAGCGTTTCTTCCGAAATATAGAATGAATCCTGCATATCCCGGGCCGGGTGTCCTTTCGGCAGGTTGAGCGCCTCGAAGTTGTAGTAGTCCTTCTCCACTTCCGGGCCTTCGGCAATCGTATAGCCCATGCCGATGAAAAGATCTTCGATTTCCTCGACGATCATGGTGAGGGGATGATGATTCCCGCTCTTCACAGGGCGCCCTGGAAGGGTCACATCGATCGTTTCCGATTGGAGCTTCTTCTCCACTGCTTCCTTCTCAAGAATCGCCTGCTTCGCTTCGATGGTCTCGGTGATGGCTCCGCGTACCTCATTGGCGAGCGCACCCATTTTCGGACGCTCTTCTGCAGAGAGTTTCCCCATGCCTTTAAGCGCTTCTGTCACGGGGCCTTTTTTGCCAAGATAGGCGACGCGCACATCATTCAGCGCTTTTAAATCCTGTGCTTCATTTACTTTTTCGATTGCTTCCTGTTGAAGGGATCGTAATGTTTCCTCCATGGAACATCCTCCTTTTTATCTTGCGGTCTCAGTGGACCGGTCCTTTTTTGACCAAATAAAAAAACCCCATCCCGGAAAGGGACGAGGTTTGATCGCGGTACCACCCTTATAAGCAGGCAGCGTTCGCCCACTCACTTCATTCGGATAACGGCATATGCCGGTACATCATTACATTGCCTGGGCAATGGTCCCGATGCCAACTCGAGAGGTGAAATTTCACAGCTGTCCTTCATAAGAGTGCTTTCAGTCGAGGCACTCTCTCCCTGGAGGAATTCCAGATGCTACTTTCCTCTTTCAACGTTTTTCATATATGAGAACTATTATAGTGAATTATCGGGGAGAATTCAAACCCTTTTCGGTGTGTTCTGATTAAAATGATACATCAGGATGCCTGCAGCGATGGCAACATTCAATGATTCACTCTGCCCGTAAATCGGGATGTAGAGATTTTGATCCGTCATCTCGAGTGTATGGGGGGACATACCGTTTCCCTCGTTCCCCATGATGAGGGCGTAGGATTCAGCAGGCTCCACTCCTGTGTATTCAACCCCATTTTCAAGGGCTGTGCCATAAACAGGGATCCCCCGTTCCTGCAGCTCGGGGATCAGTTCTTCAAGATCCATCCGCACGATCGGCAGATGGAAATGACTGCCCTGGGCAGAGCGAAGGACTTTTTGGTTATAAGGGTCCACCGTCCCCTTCCCGAGGACGACCATGTCGATCCCTGCCGCATCAGCCGTCCGGATGATGGTCCCGATATTGCCGGGATCCTGGAGCCCGTCCAGGAGAAGGAACGTACTTGATTCGACTATGTCTTCCTCCCGTTCCTGCTGCCGGCAGATGGCAAAGATCCCCTGGGTGGTCTCCGTATCGGCGAGAAGGCTTCCGACCTCAGCTGATACGGTGGTGATGAACTCGGCCTCAAAGGTCCTAGGCACCTCCACTCCTTCCACGACGATCAGTTCCTGCACGACACCATCCTGCTTCAACGCTTCCTCTACAAGATGGAATCCTTCGATGATATAGGTACGGGTGAGATCCCGTTCTTTTTTGGTCAACAGCTTCTTCCATTGTTTCACGATGGGGTTTTTTGAGGATTGAATATACTTCAATCGTATCCGCTCCTTCAACGTTCTATTCAAATGTCCATTATACCTCAACTTC
The DNA here is from genome assembly GCF_001274775.1 of Rossellomorea marisflavi. Taxonomy (GTDB): domain Bacteria; phylum Bacillota; class Bacilli; order Bacillales; family Bacillaceae_B; genus Rossellomorea; species Rossellomorea marisflavi. Next base: position 198,486 of record NZ_LGUE01000001.1, on the reverse strand, counting down.
CATACATAATATACGGGATTTGAGAGACGATAACAATGAATTCCTCATCAACCATAAAGGAGCTGGGCATAATGAGCTTGAATCTACGCAAAGCGATCATACACAACGTGCAGGGCAATTCACAGGATGAACTCCGCGATACCATCGTAGACGCCATTCAGGGAGGCGAAGAGAAGACGCTCCCGGGACTGGGTGTACTCCTCGAAGTTTTCTGGCAGAACGCTGATCCGAACGAACAGAAGATGGTCCTTGAAAAGCTTGAGAATTCCCTTCAACAGCCTCATTAAAAAGAATGGCGCGCCTTCATGCAGAAGGCGCGTTTTTCATTTCACTCCAAAAGCCCCATCCCCTGGACGTTTGAGTGAAATCGTGAGTGGTAAAGAAAGGCTAAAAGCTTGGAAAGGAGAAGGAACCAAATGGGTAAAGATAACAGAGCACTCCTCGTGATCGATATGATCAATACGTTCGACTTCGACGGAGGGGAAAACCTGCTTGACCATACCCTTGACGTCGTCGATCCGATCCGGGATCTGAAGAAAACGGCGAAAGATGCGGGGATCCCCATCATCTATGTCAACGATAACTACGGACTGTGGCAGGACAATATGAATGATATCATCGAGCACTGCCAAAAAGGCAAGGGCCGGAAAGTCATCGAACGGCTTCATCCCGACACCGATGACTACTTCATCATCAAGCCGAAGCATTCCTGTTTCTTCGGAACACAGCTTGAGATCCTCCTTCACCAGCTGGATATCCACCACTTGATCCTGACGGGGATTGCAGGGGATATCTGCGTCCTTTATACGGCGAATGATGCCTATATGAGGGAATATGAGCTGTCCATCCCGACCGACTGTGTCGCTTCCGAGACGACCGAAGACAATGACAACGCCTTCCGGATCATCACAAAGACGATCGGGGCAGATCTGACTGATTCCCGTCAGATCGATTTTGACGACTGATCATCAGCATGCAAAAAGAGGCGCCCTCGTGCGCCTCTTCAAGGTCAATCATACGTGATTTTATCGACGGTTTCGCGGTCGAGCTTCTTGATGACCTCCGTGATGAGTTTCACCGCATTTTCGTAGTCATCGCGATGCAGCATGGCCGCATGACTGTGGATGTAGCGGGTGGCGATGGTGATGGACAGGGCCGGTACACCGTTCGCCGTGAGATGGATCGAACCTGAATCGGTCCCTCCACCAGCGATGCTATCGTACTGATACGGGATGCCCAGTTCGTCCGCCGTGCTGGTAACGGCATCACGCAGTCCTTTATGGGATACCATGGACGCATCATACAGGATGATCTGAGGCCCGTCTCCCATTTTGCTTGATGCTTCTTTATCGGAGATTCCCGGGGTATCCCCGGCGATCCCCACATCCACACCAAAGGCGATGTCCGGCTGGATCTTCGCTGCCGATGTACGGGCACCGCGGAGCCCCACTTCCTCCTGGACCGTTCCGACACCATACACGATATTCGGATGATCGGCATCCTTCAGGTTTTTCAATACATCGATGGCAATCGCACATCCGATGCGGTTATCCCATGCTTTGGCAAGGAGCATCTTTTCGTTGTTCATCACCGTGAACTCGAAGTATGGAACCACCATATCACCCGGTTTGACTCCCCATTCCGCTGCTTCTTCGCGGCTGGAAGCACCGATATCGATGAACATATCCTTGATGTCAACCGGCTTCTTACGCGCTTCAGGAGGAAGGATATGAGGTGGCTTTGAACCGATCACACCCGTGATTTCCCCGCTATCGGTCACGATGGTCACCCGCTGGGCAAGCATTACCTGGGACCACCAGCCTCCGACGGTTTGAAAACGCAGGAAGCCCCTGCCGTCGATCTGGGTCACCATGAAGCCTACTTCATCCAGATGACCGGCCACCATGATCTTCGGACCGTTCTCCAAACCGGTCTTCTTCGCAATCAGGCTTCCCAGGTTATCCGTAGTGATTTCATCGGCAAATGGCTCTATGTATGTTTTCATCACGTTCCGCACTTCGCGTTCATTTCCCGGTACTCCCTTGGCATCGGTCAAATCCTTGAGCATCGTCAACGTTTCGTCAAGTTTCGTCATTGTTTCGCCCCCCTAAATAATAGTCACCTTTATTATACTTGAAAGCTTCAGATTCATCAAAATATTCATTAATACCCTTCTTGCTGACGCTGATAATTCACTTCATTCTTCTTCAGGTAGGATTTAAAGATGTCTTCCGACTTGAACCCGAGAACCCGTCCAAGCTGAAGAAACTGTTGGAAGAGGGTGAGAAGGTTCTCAATGGAGCGCTCCTCCGAGAATCGGTTCACTTCACTGTACACCTTGAGGAATTCCTCTGTCGGATCCCCCTCTTCCAGTACCTCGGGCTCATCGATGGAACGGATCCCGATGTCGATTCCAAGGGAGAGGATGAAGTGGATGCCGTCTACATACTCTTCAAGGATGACCTCTTGCTCGGAAGGGGCCTTCTTGCTCCAAAACTTGAAGCACCTCGTTTCATTCGCCAATTCCCCGAGTTCGACGAGGAGGGCCAGGATTTTTTTATCGACCAGGTCGGCGTCTTGAAGTCCGTGCTCGCTTTCAATGTGCCGATCCAGTTCATTCTGCATATTCAATAGTTGATTCCAATCCATTATGCTCACCTTTCCTTTCTACACTATCTAGTATGACAAATTTTCAGAGGAATTTTAAATAAAACGAAACCTTTTTTTCATCCATCCGTATGTACATGAAGAATCCATATGCCTACGGAGGTAATCTTCATGTTTTTACTGATCCGACTGGTCCTTTTATTGCTCATTATCTATCTTCTGTACCGCTGTGTGAAATATATCCTCAATCCAAAAAGAAAGCTTGAACTAGCAAAGGAACAGCGCAGGTTTTATTTCCTGGATGATCAGGAAAACGTGCACAAGAACTTTCATGTCACCTACAAAGGGGTCCTGTTCGAAGGTGAAAAGTATATGGGGTCCACCGATCATTCCTTCGAGGTGGTCTCGATCTTCGTATGGGCGGAGAACATCTCAACCCTGAAAGGGCTGAACACGGAAGACTTCCACTATGTCCAGAATGAAATCAAGGAGCGGTATCCTGCCGCCAAGATCGACTGGAAGAGTCCCATACATGAACTCCTGAAGAAAAAAGAACGGTAGCACAGCAAAGGGGGCGTCCACCAGGACGGCCCCCTTTCTTATTTGCTCGGAAAGAATTCATTCCATGAAATGACCCTCACCTTTTCCCTGAGAAGATAAAACAGGACAGCCAGGGACAGGATGATCATGACGATGATCGGCGGGGAGAACGTGGTGATGTATTGACCGAATACCGTATAAAAGAATGCCAGGGGGATGTTCGAGAGGAAAGCCGCCCTGAGGAACGGTTTGAATTCCCTATGACGCTCAAGGAGACACAGGTTGAGGAGCTGATAGTGGACGAACGGAATCAGCTTCAACACCGCGATCTGACCGGTCGTCAACACGGCATTCCGGCCGAACCACTTTTCCTTCAGCTTCAGGAGCCTTTCGGCAAACGTCGGAACCCCTTTGATGACAAAGAAGAAAAGAACGGATAAGAGCGTCAACCCGATCAGGGAATAAATCGACCCGAACACACTTCCGAACAATAGACCTCCCGCCATGCAGACCAGTGCGACAGGGATGAAGAGGAACTGCCTTAAGATGTGGAACAGAATGAACAGGAAAGGGGCGATAAATCCACTCGCTTCCATGACGGCAAATGCAGCGACTAAACGATCATCCATGATGCAAAACCCCCTACTATGCCTCTGATGATGTTCACGTGCTATTCTATCCTATGAGACGCCCCCTCCTGTCAGAACTCACAAGACAAACCAGATATAAAGTCCCCCGTGCAGGATGACCAGCAAGGGGAAACCAAGCCTGAACGCCACATGCTTCGTCTTATGGCGATGGATGCGCATGCCGAAGTAACTGCCGACGCTCCCCCCTAAGATCGCCACCTGCCACAGCGTCCGTTCGCTTATCCGGTACTCCCCCCGCCTCGCTTTTTCTTTGTCCCTGCCCATGAGGATGAAGCCGGCGATATTGATCACGATGAGATACAAATTCAATGCGATGATCCACGTTTCCATGCAATCTCCCTTTCTCTCTATGCAAAAAGGACCGGCCACCGTGGGCCGATCCCTCAATAAGATTACTTGTTCAATTGTGCTTTTGCTGCGTCAGCCAATTGGTTGAACGCATTGATATCAGAAACCGCTAGCTCAGCAAGCATTTTACGGTTCACTTCGATACCAGCAAGCTTAAGTCCGTGCATCAAACGGCTGTAAGAAAGACCGTTCATACGTGCAGCTGCATTGATACGAGTGATCCAAAGCTTACGGAAGTCACGTTTTTTCTGGCGACGGTCACGATAAGCATACATGTATGATTTCATGACTTGTTGGTTTGCTACTTTATAAAGAGTATGTTTTGAACCGAAATAACCTTTGGCTAATTTAAGAACTTTTTTACGACGTCTGCGAGTTACTGTTCCGCCTTTTACGCGTGGCATAATAATTCCCTCCTATTTCTTACTTGCTTTTTATTTAAGGTTGTCAAGCATATGACGAATGCGTTTGAAATCTCCTTTAGAGACAACAGCAGCTTTACGTAGCTTACGTTTTGCTTTAGTAGATTTATTAGCGAATAAATGGCTTGTGTAAGCGTGAGAACGTTTAAGTTTACCAGAACCTGTTTTCTTGAAACGCTTAGCTGAGCCGCGGTGAGTTTTCATTTTTGGCATGTGCTTTTCCTCCTCGGGTCGATTATTTTTCGTTGACTGGTGCGAGCACCAAGAACATGCTGCGACCATCCATTTTAGGCTTTGATTCAACGGTTGCAACGTCTTTGCACTCATCGGAGAAACGATCGAGTACACGTTGGCCGATCTCTTTGTGCGTGATTGCACGGCCTTTAAATCGGATAGACGCTTTAACTTTGTCTCCTTTTTCAAGGAACTTACGAGCATTGCGAAGTTTCGTATTGAAATCATGGTCATCGATCGTCGGGCTCAGGCGAACCTCTTTCAGATTGATGATCTTTTGATTTTTACGGGCTTCTTTTTCTTTCTTCTGTTGTTCGAACTTAAACTTTCCGTAGTCCATGATACGGGCAACGGGTGGTTTTGCAGTTGGAGCAACGAGAACAAGATCAAGATTGACGCGTTCTGCGATTTCAAGGGCTTCGTTCTTGGTTTTGATTCCAAGCTGTTCACCATTCTGATCGATCAGACGCACTTCACGGGCACGAATCGTTTCGTTTAAGATCATGTCTTTGCTAATAACTAGCCACCTCCAAGGTAATTTAAAAGAATACGCGGTATCGGTTTGCAGCACCCGACCTTCATTTCAGAAACAAAAAAGATGCGAGTGTCGAAACACCCGCATCTGATTATAAAGCACATCGCTTAATTATCATGAAAGTTACCTGGTAACTGCAAAACGCGTCATTCAGGTGAGAAGCGGGATGCCTCTACTTGTACCAAACTGTATTCAATTCACCTTAGATACTATACCATAAGACAATACCAAAGTCAAACCGGTTTGTCACAACGTATTTCATGATAGCATTCATCACGGTAGAGTGCAACCTTTTTTTGAGGTTTTCCCGAAAGATGCATGCTCTAGCGTAGATGATCGGCTAAAAGAAAGACGTTATCCGCGTTTCGCTTCGGATTTCACCATATCGGCAAAAGCATCAAAGGCAAGTGTTTCTGACTTCTGTTCACCGTATTTGCGGACATTGACGGCTTTTTCTTTGATTTCATTATCCCCCACGACGAGCATGTATGGCACCTTGCTCATCTGGGCTTCACGGATCTTATAGCCGATTTTTTCGTTCCGGTCATCAATATCGACACGGAGGCCTTCAGCCTGTAATTTTTCCTGTACTTCTTTGGCATAGTCGAAATGCACATCTGGCGATACCGGGATGACCTGTACCTGAGTCGGTGCGAGCCATGTCGGGAATGCCCCTTTGTACTCTTCGATGAGGAAGGCCACGAAGCGTTCCATTGTCGATACGACACCGCGGTGGATAACGACCGGACGATGTTGCTTCCCGTCTTCCCCTACATAAGTGAGATCGAAACGTTCCGGAAGAAGGAAATCCAGCTGGACAGTCGAGAGCGTCTCCTCTTTGCCGAGGGCAGTCTTCACTTGAACGTCAAGCTTCGGTCCGTAGAAAGCCGCTTCCCCTTCTGCTTCGAAATAATCGATTTCCAGTTCATCCATGGCTTCCTTCAGCATGCCTTGAGCTTTGTTCCACATCTCGTCGTCATCGAAGTATTTCTCTTTGTCTTCCGGATCGCGGTAAGACAGGCGGAAGGAATACTCGTTGATATCGAAGTCTTTATATACTTCCTGTACAAGATGGACCACACGCTTGAATTCATCCTTGATCTGATCCGGGCGGACGAAGATATGGGCATCATTCAACGTCATGCCGCGTACGCGCTGGAGGCCGGAGAGGGCACCGGACATTTCATAGCGGTGCATGAGACCCAATTCCGCAATGCGGATCGGCAGCTCTCGGTAGCTGTGGATGCTGTTTTTATAAATCATCATATGATGCGGGCAGTTCATCGGACGGAGAACAAGGTCTTCGTTGTCCATCTCCATGATCGGGAACATATCTTCCTGGTAGTGATCCCAGTGACCGCTTGTTTTGTAAAGCTCGACGCTTGCGAGTGCCGGAGTATACACGTGGTTGTAGCCCAGGCGCTCCTCTTTATCTACGATATAGCGCTCGACGATGCGGCGGACGGTTGCCCCTTTCGGAAGCCACATCGGCAGACCCTGACCGACCTTTTGGGACGTCATGAACAGATCCAGTTCCTTCCCGATTTTACGGTGATCGCGTTCCTTCGCTTCTTCAAGTAGACGGAGATGCTCATCCAGGTCTTCTTTCTTGAAGAAAGCTGTACCATAGATCCGCTGCAGCATTTTGTTGTCGCTGTTTCCGCGCCAGTAGGCACCTGCGATACTGAGGAGTTTGAACTCCTTGATCTTGTTGGTGGACGGGATGTGGATCCCGCGGCAAAGGTCGAAGAATTCGCCTTGTTCGTAGATGGATACCTGCTCCCCTTCAGGGATGGCTTCAAGAAGCTCGAGCTTATATTCATCACCGACTTCCTCATAAATGCGCTGGGCTTCATCACGGCTTACCTCTTTACGGATGACCTCGAGGTTTTCACCGGTGATCTTTTTCATTTCCTTTTCAATTAAAGGAAGATCTTCAGGTGTGAAGGTATGCTCGGAATCGACGTCATAGTAGAATCCACCTTCGATGACCGGTCCGATGCCGAGTTTCGTTTCAGGATACAGGCGTTTGATCGCCTGTGCCATCAAGTGGGCTGTACTGTGGCGCAGGATTTCCAGGGCATCTTCACCTGGTGGAGTGATGATCTCGATGCTTCCATCGCTTTCAATCCCTGTACGGAGATCGATCAGATTCCCATTCACTTTTCCCGCCAGTGCCTTTTTCTTGAGGCCCGGGGAGATCGATGCTGCGATTTCCTCTGTTGTTGTCCCTTTCGGAAACTCCTTCACGTTCCCATCGGGGAACTGCATTTTCACTACTTCTGACATAGCGTATCACTCCTTTTATGATTCATCATTGGCCAAGAATCGGCCGAATAAAAAACAAAAAACCCCGTCTCTCCGTAAATATACGAAGGGACGAGGTTGCACTCGCGGTTCCACCCAACTTTTCATCCCCATCACGGGAATGACTTCATTGTTTTGATAACGACGTTTAGCCGTCGATGACTACTTGGGACATCCCCGTTCGCAATCGAAGTTCAGAGGTGGTCAATTCATCCTTGCTGATAGGAAGCTTGCAGCCATTCGGCTTCCCTCTCTGTAATCCCGTCCGGAAGATTGTTGTCCTCATCATAACCTGTTTGTATGCACTTAGTATGTAGGTATTATAATCGGTTATGTCCGGAAAAGCAAGAGGGCGCCATCCTATCTTATTCGTTGGCAAGATCCAGGGGGATGCACGGATCCGGGAAGTAGCTGACCGGAAGGATATCCAGCCTGTCTTCAAAAATATTCCTCAGGGTGGTGACGATCTTCTCCTCTTCCGACCCGTATACAAAAATGCTTCTCGGTGCCAGCGACAGCAAAGGAGCGATGGTGGAGGAATCTACATACAGGGGGTGCTGGAAGAACAATCGTTTATCGATGGCGTTCATCAGCTCTTCCTTCGTCACTTCTGTATAGTGACCATCGAAAAAACGGAAGCCTGTCCTCGAAGGATACAAGTGGATGGTATCAGTCCGCTCTCCCCTGATGGCGAGATACTCCCTCAGCATCTGGATGAACACTTGATATTCCTGCTCCATCTTGTACTCATCTATGGCAAGTCCGAGCATCTCCCTCCATTTATCATGGAGTTTCTTCAGCCTGAATGTCGCAAAGGAATCGAACGTGACAGGTGCCGGATGGCAGAGGAGGTTCTGAACTTCTCCCAATACGAGCCCACTCTCATCCCAGTCGGTCAAGAGTTCAGTCAGTTCCGGCCGTTCCCCGCTCCTCATTTCTGAAATGATGGCGCAGATCTGATCTACTTCCTCCGGATCATTGTAATAATAATCCGCTTTAAGGGTCTCTTCCGTCCACCCCTTCCACATCTCGTTGATGATGAAGGTCGTCAGGCTTGTTCCAAGACCGATCCTATCACGGTCGGTCTTCACTTCTATCGAAATTGCATAGTGGCTGCATCGTTGAATCTGCGTTTCCTTTATCCAGGATGGTGCGCACAGATGCTTCTGACATCGCAGTGCATCAGCCTTTCGTCTGAAAATCAATTCTACCAATCGATCCCGCCTCCTTAAAGCCATTTCCCTGCTTTATGTATATGGAGGGCCTGGCCAATTTAGAAGTGGGGTGTGAATAAATTTACAGGACGCGTCCGGGTCGGGCACGCTTTCTGGACCCTGCAAAGGAGGTCTGGACAACACGAAAAGAGATCATTTCTTACGAAGACAATCCATGTGGGTCTTCCCATCGTTCCCTTGCGAGACGGGGTATGCGTGATCGTAGTCGGCTGGCATGCTCCTCTTTCCTCTGGAGTCTTCCGAACAAACGCAGGCACTTCTGGAATCATTGGACAATTGAAAAAGAGGATGGGACAAAACTAAAAGANAGACTTCCCGCGGGTAGCCCGTGAGCCTCCTCGGCACGCCTGCGGGGTCTCACATCAGCTACTCTTCCCGCTGGAGTCTTCGTCTTACACTCCGATCAACCGCTGGAAACGATGAAATTTAAATGTTCATTAAACGAATTTAAAACCCGAATCATTTGCTTTATCGTAGGCACGATTCGGGTTTTACTATGACTAAAACATATTTGTCTCAGCCTCTTCGCTACACGGTTGCACCAGCCACTCTATTCCCGTCTGTTGCGTCCATCGATCAGAACGGGTGCGGCCAGGTATTTGATCCTTTCCATGATCCTCGCGGCTTTCAGTTTTTCCTCTTCCCCGCGCTGTGAATAGGTAAGGTGATGGGTCAACTCGCTATGATTGAAGTTGGAGGTGAAGAATGTCGGCAGATTTTCAAGCATCCTGTACTGCAGGATCGTACCGAGGATTTCATCCCGCCCCCAACTCGACATCGTTTCCGCCCCGATATCATCGAGCATGAGGATCGGAGCCGTTTTGACGGCATCCAGTTTTTCATTGGTTGTATGATCCCCGAGGGACTGTTTGATTTCACGGAAGAACTCCGGAACATAGACAATCATGGACGAGATCTTCTTCTCGGCGAGCTCATTGGCGATCGCACCGAGGAGATACGACTTTCCGACACCGAATTTCCCGTAAAAATAAAGGCCCTTCATCTTCTTGCCTTCTTCGTAATCGCGTACGAAGGCCATGGCCTGACGGATTGCTTCCACCCTTCCCTTGGAATCGGGCTCGAGGTCCGTGAAGGAGGCATGCAGGATATCTTTCGGCACGTACAGACTCTTGATCAAACGCTGGGAACTTGTCCGTTCGTCGTGCACGACCTTCCTGGGACAACGATGATACTCGATATCGATGACACGGCCCCTCACGACTAGATGGGGCTCATATCCCTCCATCATATTCTTGCACTCAGCCAGGGACGGACATCCGCTGCATTCCTTGCTCTGGGAAATGTATTCATATAATTTCATCAGATTCGCATCGATCACATCCGCAGGGACATCCTCCTTCCTGACGAAATCCTTCACATCGGGATTCGCCAGGATCTCTTTTCTCATTGCGTCGTACCGCTCTTGAAAAGAACCGGATGCAGCAAGCCTCTTGAGTGTATGGTTGATTCTTTCCATCTTTTTCACCTACTTCCGAAAATTCTTCAATTCTTCTTCGAGTTTTCTTTTTTCGGCTTCCAGGTCATAGGTTTCCCCGTTCTGACTTTTCGCCTCGCCTTTCTCATCTTCCTGGAACCAATCAGGCAGTTTCTCCGTCCTGATCGGCTTCCTTCGGGTGGTCCGCTTTTCATTTTTCCCTGACGCCCACTCCATGTATTGCTTGTGTTCATTCTTGGCAAGCTCCATCGCTTCCCCGGCCGTGCTCACTTTCTTCCGGGCCCAATGGGAAGCGATCTTCTCCATATACCCTTTCGTCAGCTTCATATCCGTCTTCAGCAGCACATACTGGATCAGGACATTAATGACGGGAAGCGGCAGTTTCTGTGTCATGATGATCTCTTCGACAACTTGAAGATCCGAATTCGATGCGGCACTCCCATTGGAAATGTCAGCAAGGACATCCTTTGGCGATGTACTTTCGAGATACTCCAGAAGCTCCTCTTCCCTCGACAACGGTTTGGATGCTTCCTTCTTCACCGGTCTAGCTTTCGGTGTCAGGTCGGGCAGTTCATCGCCGGTTTGCAGCTGATACCAATCCCTGGCCGATTTCCGTAATTGCTCCACATCAATCGCCTCATCCGAATCAAGGGAGCCAAGAAGGATGTTTTTCATCTGTAGGGGACCGATCCCGTAGAGATAGCTTAGCTTTAAGATCGTTTCCTTCACGACAGGAGTGAAGGCCCTCCTCGGCACCATGGATTCTGAAAGTCCGTTGAGCAGCAGGCTGAAATCAAAGTCGATATCATCCATGGGAGGTCCTTCGTTCTTCCCATAGCCGATATATGCCTTCTCCTCATTCGTCAACGAGCCGTCATTGGCCTCATGGCGAAGGAAGTCGATGCTGTTCTCCGAAGAGAAAACATCCTGAAACGAGCGGGTGACATTTGTAAAGCTGTCTGATTCCATCCCGCGATCAGTGAACGATTCTTTCAGGCGCAGGTAGTGGGAGCGGCCAATTTTCCTGAACAGATACACATTCAGCATGCCATCAGTGAAAAAATCATTCGGAAGCAGCGGGGGCTGCAGTTCATAAATGAAGCTCCGCTCACCTTCCCCTTTCTTCGCGTACGTCTTAAGGAGGCCGATCCCCTCGAGCTTCATACGTGCTTCGTGGATTTCCTGAAGATTCATGGACAGGATATTCATCAAATGATAATGGTTCGAAGGCGCAGACCACAGCCTGCTTTCTTCCACCTCTCCCCACAGGCTCATATACAGGCTGTAGGAGACCGGACCGATAAGGGGCTGATATAAGAATGTGATGATCTTTCTCTCAAATTCCTGCAGGAGCCCGTTGGTGCAGACCGTATAATGATCCACAGGCTGAATTTCATTCCAGTGATTCTTCATCATTGACCTCTACCTTTCGACACATAAGAGAAAAAGAGCCAAAGATGGACTCTTCAGCTCGGCCTTTCACTCTTTTTTGATCAGTTCTTTAAGTTCATCTATGAACACATTGATATCCTTGAATTGTCTGTATACCGAAGCAAACCGGACGTAAGCGACTTCGTCGACCTGCGCCAGGCGATCCATGACCATCTCACCCACTTTAACGGACTCGACCTCGGACACCCCTTGGTTCCGGAGGTCCTTTTCAATGTCCAGGGAGAGCTTCTCGAGCGTCTCCAATGGAACCGGACGTTTCTCGCATGCCTTAATAAGACCGCGGAGGATCTTTTCTCTGCTGAACTCTTCCCGCAGGCCTTCCTTCTTCACCACAATCAAAGGCAGTTCTTCCACCTTTTCGAACGTGGTGAACCGGAACGCGCACACTTCACATTCTCTTCTTCTCCTGATGGAACGCCCTTCATCAGCCGGACGCGAATCCACCACCCGGGTGCCGTTATTTTGGCAGGACGGACATTTCATACTATCAGCTCCGTTATGCTAAACTCATTTACACTTATGATATAGAAAAGTGGTGCTCACCACAAGTTCTTCGCTATCTCACCCTCGTCAATTTCCCGTCCAGGACATCGTAATAATTCTTGATCTGCGCCTTCAGGACGGAATACGTGCCGAGGATCTTTCCTTTATCCGTACTCAGTTTGAAATCGACCGCCGTCTCGAGCGGCCTCACCCCGATGACCGTCGCCACGATGAACAGCTGCGGGGTCCCGTTCTTCCGGATTGTGATCTCTCCCCTGTCCTTCGATTCGGATAGGATATCGTACTGGGAAGATGAGAACAATTCGAGGACGGCATTGAATGTCCCATTTTGCATGGATTTATAATAATGGGTCTGCAGGACTTCTTCTTCCTGCTTATCCGATGTTTCACATTCCGATTGAAAACGTTTCAACAAGGTCTTGATTCCGCTCATGATCATTTTCCTCCCTTTGTATACCCTCATTTTACACGAAAACATGAGGATTGAAAATGGAGACATTGAAAGCGGGAACAACCTCAATAAAAAAAGAGATGCATGAGTCATGCACCTCTTGAAGATTCAACTATTAGAGCGCCTGAGCCTGTGATTTCTTCACCTGTACAGGTCCCATGCCGCGCGGAAGTTCGATTGTTTCACGGGTATCAGCACCCAGTGCTTCAGCTATATATTCTGCAGCGATGTTCGGATCTAGATCTCCGCATGTATACACATCGATGCTGGCATATCCATGTTCAGGAAAGCTGTGGATGGTCAGGTGGGATTCAGAGATGATCACCACTCCGCTCACGCCTTGTGGAGCAAATTTGTGAAAGGCCACTTCACGGATTTCAGCACCTGATTTAAGAGCTGCATCCACAAACGTTTTTTCAATTCCTACTACATCATTCAACTTTTCAAAATCGCAACCCCATAGTTCAGAGATTACATGACGACCCATTGTTTCCATTGATCGTTTCCCCCTTTGACATAATTTTTTTCGTCAAAATGAACAAGTCCCTTGGCAAAATCTTAACCACCACGGGGGAAAGTTAGTCCGAAGAGGTCCTAACCCTTTAAGTAGTTAACTCAGTAATCATTTGCTGTTAAGAAGTTCACGAAAAATAGTATACTTTGTTTAAACTCCATTTGCAATAAATTTTCAAAAGTTTTTTAATGGTGCCGATCTGGTATCCGGTATGCATGGAAATCGATTTTCATCGTGTGAATGCCTGCAAACGGACCAGTACTTCTTGTGTGGAGGGCCAAGGCGGTGCCTATGGGTTTTGATGTGGTCAGCAGGCTGGTGGCCACCGGCAGATTTCCGGTTCCTGGCAGGCCATTTGAGCACGAAAAAAGAACGCATCCACGATGCGTCCCTATGTTCGTTCGTTCTTTTTATATTGGTTCTTTCAAACATTCACCCCGGCTGCCGCCTCCATCTTGGATGCCGTGAACCTCACTAGGTCGACGACACGGCAAGAGTAGCCCCATTCATTATCGTACCATGCAAGCACCTTGACTTTGCGATCGTCCATCACCATGGTGGAAAGACCATCTATGATGGCAGAGTGGGGATTGGTGTTGAAATCGATGGACACGAGTGGCTCCGTCGTGAATTCAACGATTCCGTGCATGGAGCCCATTGAGGCAGACATGAATGCATCATTGATTTCCTCGACCGTCACATCCCTTTTCACATCTACCACAAGATCCACAAGGGATACATTCGGAGTCGGGACACGAAGTGCCATCCCGTGAAGCTTGCCTTTCAATTCCGGCATGACGAGAGCCAACGCCTTCGCTGCCCCGGTCGTCGTCGGAATGATGGATTGGCCGCACGCTCTCGCCCTCCGAAGGTCTTTATGGGGGTTATCGATATTCTTTTGATCATTCGTATAGGCATGCACCGTGGTCATCAGACCGTTTTCAATCCCGAACTGCTCATGAAGCACTTTTGCCACAGGTGCCAGGCAATTGGTGGTGCATGATGCATTGGAAATCACATGATGTTCGTCGATTTTGAGAGCGTCTTCGTTGACCCCCATCACGATGGTAACGTCTTCATTTTTACCCGGGGCCGTCAAGATCACTTTTCTTGCACCAGCATCCAGATGCAGGGCCGCTTTCTCCCTGGAATTGAACTTGCCTGTGGCTTCGATGACGATATCCACATTCAATTCATTCCATGGAAGGGCAGCCGGATCGCGGTTGCTCAGTAGCTTTACCGTCTTCCCATTGACAATCAGTGAATCCTCCCCGATGGCCACATCTGCCTTGAATGTACCGTGGTTGGTATCATACTTGATCAGATGAGCCAGTGTTTCTGCCGGATAGCTGGCATTGATGGCCACGACTTCCAAGTCATCCTCCATAATCGCCTTCCTGAATACCATTCTCCCAATTCGACCAAATCCATTGATTGCCACTCTCGCCATCATATATCCTGCTCCCTTCTATATTAATGTTATACTCATATGTTTGTTTTCTAAAAATAGTATAACATATTGAACAGAATTGACCACCAAGTTTTGCATATAGTCGAAATGTTGTAACATTCTGATAACGCTTTCTTTTATTCATATTTCTTACAGCTTGGTTAAAGTCCACTAAGCTCCCCGGAAAAATAGAAAAGCCGCCGGACAAGTTCCGGCGGCTTTTCATTCACGGCTTCAATCCCCATGCAGCCAGGAGTTCTTCCACCTGCTTCAAGGTATCTTCCACCGAACCATTATTATCAATGACTGCGTCTGCCTTCTCTGCTTTTTCCCTCAAGGGGAGCTGAGAGGAAATGCGGGACGCTGCCTCTTCTTCGGTCAGTTCGTTCCGCTTCATCAATCGACTGAGCTGAACGTCTTCTTCCACGGTGACGACGATCGTCCGATCCACCATCCATGTCAGATCACTTTCAAATAGAAGGGGAACATCCATGATGACGGTCTGTTTTCCGTTTTCAATGGCCTCATCTTTATGGGACAGCATCATGCTCCGTACGGCCGGATGCACGATTCCATTGAGGAGATTCCGTTTCGACTGGTCATTGAAGATGATGGCCCCGAGACCTGCACGGTCAATCTGGCCGTTTTCCTGTAGGATGCCCTTGCCGAATGCTTCGACGATGGCGAGGTACGCGGGCTGCCCCACTTCCACCACCATGCGTGCTGCAAGATCTGCATCGATGATGGTATACCCCTTATCTTGTAGAAATGCCGATACTGTACTTTTACCGCTTGCAATGCCGCCCGTCAGTCCAATGATGTTTGCCACTTTCATCGATCCTTTCGTTCAGCACCATTCCCTAAAACCGCATAATCCCCAGGCAGATCAATAGGACGCCAGGCAGGAAGGCGACCCGCTGGATCCATCTGATATGAGAGAAGTAGACGCCCAACTGCAATCCGCAGGTGAGGAAGATGAAACTCATGGAGAAGATGGCGATGGCAAGTGGAAAAGGAGAATAATTCAAAAGCGCGGCCCCCAGCCCTGCACCGAACGAATCAAGGGAAAGGGCTATGCCGAGCATGAATGCTTCGACGCCGGTAATGGTTCCGGAGCGGTCGAAATCGGCCGTCAACGGACGCCTCATGATCTGGATTACGAGGCCGATCGATTTGATTTCCACATTGATCAAGGTCTTTTCTTTCTCTTCCACGGGTGTTTCCTTCTCCGGTCTGAAGAACTGGTAGAGCACCGCGAGTCCGATGGCCACCAGGATAAATCCTCCGACCCTACCAGCCCATTCGGGTGAAAGGATGACAGAGATCGCTTGCCCCATGAACATGGCGATCAATAAGCACAATGCAGAGCATAAGGAAATGATGGTGATTGATTTTATAGGTATTTTGACTTTTCGTAATCCATATGTCAGTCCCGTACTGAAATTATCAAGGCTTACAGCAAATGCCAGCAGGAGTAAGGAGAAAAGTGTGTTCATTCTGATAGCCCTCCCAATCATCAATACAATACTATATGGTATGGGCTTATCAGATGTTAAATGTTAAAGGCGCTGGCAGTGGGGGCAATAATGCGTCCCTCTTCCTGCGGATACCTTCTTCTCGATCGGCGTACCGCATTGTCTGCAAGCTTCGCCATTCCTGCTGTACACATACAGGTTTTGCTGGAACATCCCCATCTGTCCCTGGGAGTTCACGTAGGAGCGGATCGTGCTCCCACCCATATCCACCGCTTCCCTGAGGGTGGCGATGATGCTTTTATGAAGATTGCCGACTTCATCACCTGTCAGGGACGATGCTTTCCGGTCGGGATGGATACTCGAACGGAATAGCGCTTCGTCGACGTAAATATTCCCGAGTCCCACCATGACGGTTTGGTCGAGGAGAACGGCCTTGACGATCCTTGAGGTTCCGGCGAACCTGCCGTGAAGATAGTCCGGCGTGAACGCTTCTTCAAACGGTTCGGGTCCAAGCTGCAGGAGGGGCAGATGAAGAAGTTCTTCCCCTTTTTTGAACAAGTGCATCGTCCCGAATTTCCGTACATCGCGGTATCTCAATTCCGTCCCATCCGTGAACGTGAATACCACATGGGTATGCTTCTCGACGGGCTCATCCTTTTGATGGAGGGCATACTTCCCCTCCATCCTCAAGTGGGAGACAAGGGAGACATCATTCAGGTAAAAGATCAAAAACTTCCCCCGCCGTCCCATCCCGAGGATTTCCTGACCTTTCAGGGAGTCGGTGAATTGAACCGTCTCGGATGGTTGCTTGATCATCTTCGGCCAGCTCACGGCCACCTCTTTGATCGTCTTTCCTACGACAAGGACCTCCAATGTCCTTCTGACTGTTTCTACTTCTGGAAGTTCAGGCACCGGTCCTACTCCTCTCTATTTGGCATCGTACCATGTGTCGCCATAGGAATAGTCCACTTTCAGGGGCACTTCAAGCTCCATTGTCTGTTCCATGACTTCCGGTACGATTTTTTCCAGGATCTCGATTTCATCCTTCGGCGCTTCGAAGATCAGTTCATCATGCACCTGAAGGAGAAGGCGGGATTTCAGATTTTCCTTTTCAAGGCGGGCTGCCATATCGATCATCGCTTTTTTGATGATATCGGCTGCACTTCCCTGAATCGGTGTGTTCATCGCTGTACGCTCCGCGAAGCTCCGCAGATTGAAGTTCCGGCTCGTGATTTCAGGAAGGTATCTCCTGCGTTTGAGCAGGGTCGTGACATAGCCTTTCTGTTTGGCATCCTGCACGATGTCTTCCATGTAATCCTTTACCCCCGGGAAGCTTTCAAGGTATTTGTTAATGAACTCACCGGCCTCTTTCCGTGAGATGTCCAGGCTCTGTGACAGACCGTAGTCGCTGATCCCGTAGACGATCCCGAAGTTGACGGCTTTGGCATGACGCCTCATATTCGATGTAACGTCTTCTTTTGCCACCCCGAAGACGTCCATTGCCGTCTTTGTATGGATATCCATATCGTTCCGGAATGCTTCGATCAGCTTTTCATCTTTGGCGATATGGGCAAGGACGCGAAGCTCGATCTGCGAGTAATCCGCTGCGAACATCACCCATCCCTCTTCTGATGGGATGAATGCCTGTCTGATTTTACGGCCTTCTTCCAGCCTGATCGGGATATTCTGAAGGTTCGGATCCGTCGAGCTGAGGCGTCCGGTCTGAGTGAGGGCCTGATTGAAACGCGTATGGATCTTCCCGGTTTCCTCATGGACCACCTTCAACAACCCTTCAAGGTATGTGGACTGCAGCTTTCCAAGCTGCCGGTAGTGAAGGATGTAGTCGATGATCTCATGCTTCGACTGCAGCTTCTCCAATACATCGGCAGACGTGGAGTAGCCGGTCTTCGTCTTCTTGATGACAGGAAGACCGAGCTTATCGAACAGGACCACGCCGAGCTGCTTGGGAGAATTGATATTGAAGCTTTCCCCTGCAAGCTCATGGATTTTCTTCTCCAGTTCAACAAGACGTTCGGCGAGTTCATCCTTCATTTCATTCAGACGATCACAGTCCACCTTCACACCGGTGTGTTCCATTTCGGCCAGGATCAGGGCGAGGGGAAGCTCAAGGTCGGTAAACAATTCTTGTTGATTGTTCTCCTCGAGCTCATCCATGCATGTCCCTTTCAAGGTCCAGAGAACGAACGCCTTCCTTGCGATGTGTTCAGACAGTACCTCAAGATCCGGTACCTTCTGTTTCGCCCCCTTGCCGAAGACCGCTTCATCCGACTTCATGCCGGCCTGTCCGTGTCCTTTGGCAATCGTGGCGAAATCCTCACTCGATTCAGAAGGATTGATGATATAAGACGCGAGCAAGAGATCGAAGTCGATTCCCTCGATTTCGATGCCTTCCCTCAGGAAGGATACGATCGTTTCTTTAGCGTTGTAGACATGCTTGACGGATTCCCCGTCCTCGGCCCACGCTTTGAAAGCTGGGGACGCTGCTGCTGTTTCCATGGAAAAGAAATAGGTTCCCTTTTCGTTGTGGAGACCGATCCCGATGACCTTGCCTGTATGATAATTATCCTCGAGCATCTCAATATAGAGGGAGCTTTCCCGCGCAAGATGATCCGCTTTGATTTCGTCCAATACCTCGAATGAAATCTCCTCTTGTTCCACCGTTTCTTCCTCGACGGTTTCACCCATTTTCTCGAGAAGGGAATTGAAGCCGAGATCCTTGAAGACGGCTTTCAGTTCCTGGGTTTCCTCCCCTTCATAGTGAAGGTCGTCGAGTCCCACATCCACCGGTGCTTCACGGAGGATCGTTGCCAGTTCTTTACTCATGATGGCCTGTTCCTTATTCTCTTCAAGCTTCTCCTTCAGCTTCTTCCCGCTCACCTGATCGATGGAAGACAGAAGCTCTTCAAGCGTTCCGAACTGCTTCAACAGTTTGATCGCCGTCTTCTCACCGACACCCGGTACGCCAGGGATATTATCCGAGCTGTCTCCCATGAGACCCTTCATATCGATGACGCGGTCGGGCGTGATTTCCCACTTTTCCTTCACGTGTTCCGGCGTATAGATTTCAAGATCCGTGATCCCTTTACGCGTGATGCACACCGTCGTTTTATCCGAGCTGAGCTGCGTCAGATCCTTGTCTCCCGAAAACACCTTCACGTCAAAGCCTTCCGCTTCGGCCCTCAGTGACAGGGTCCCGATGATATCATCCGCCTCGTAGTTTTCCTTCTCGTATCGTTTGATCCCATATGCATCCAAGAGCTCCCGGATGTAGGGGAACTGCTCCGATAGCTCAGGCGGGGTCTTTTGCCTGCCCCCTTTATATTCCTTGAATGTTTCATGCCTGAAGGTGGTCTTCCCGGCATCGAATGCAACCAGGATATGCGAGGGTTTCTCATCCTCGAGGATCCTTTGAAGCATCGTGGTGAAGCCGTAGACGGCGTTCGTATGTACACCTTTATCGTTGTTCAACAGCGGCAGGGCAAAAAATGCGCGATATGCGATACTGTTCCCATCGATCAAGACTAGTTTTTTTGACATGGCGGTACCTCCTGTACGTTCATCACATAAGGATGAACCTTCTCTATACCCATTCTACCATGACCGGGATTGAAAGGAAAAATCCCCACCCCTGACCGCCATGAGGGACACGGTGTCTAGAGCTGCCCATCGTGCTGAAAACGGGTGAGGGCCCTGGCTAACGGCTGAATTATCCCGCCTCACTAAAAAAAGCCCCCGGACAGGAGGCTCTGCGATCATTCAGTATAGCCCATCAGCAGGCGGGCATAAGGTGAATCCGATGGAAGGACGATCACCGTTTCATCGTCGATCGTCTTTTTGTAGGTTTCGAGCGTACGGTACAGATCATAGAACTCAGGGTCTTTCGAGAATGATTTATTATAAATCACCGCCGCTTCGGATTCCCCCTCAGCCCTGATCACATTGGCCTCGGTTTCCGCCTTCGCGATGAGCTCCTTCACTTCACGGTCCGTTTCGGCCGTGATGCTCTGTTTCTCCGCATCCCCCTGGGAAAGGTACTCCTGAGCCTTGGATTCCCGCTCCGAAATCATCCTCGTATAGACGGACTTCTCATTGGCCTCCGGCAGGTCGGTACGTTTGATCCGTACATCTTTGACCACCACCCCGTACTGCTGATTTTCGAGGAGTTCATTGACCTTATCGGTGATCTGGTCGTTCAGGCTCCCTCTCGAGGACTTCTCATCATTGATCACCTCTTCATATTCCAGTTTGCCAAGCTCTGCCCTGACTACGGAATAGATGAAGTCCTCCATCTTCGCTTCTGCGTTGATGACATTCCGTGCATTGGAGATCATCTTCAAAGGATCTGTGATCTGCCATACGGCATAGTTATCGA
The DNA here is from genome assembly GCF_001274775.1 of Rossellomorea marisflavi. Lineage (GTDB taxonomy): Bacteria > Bacillota > Bacilli > Bacillales > Bacillaceae_B > Rossellomorea > Rossellomorea marisflavi. The sequence goes on along the minus strand of NZ_LGUE01000001.1, from coordinate 177,913 downwards.
TGAGCATACGCTTTTTGTCCTTTGTATTGATCTCAGCCTCGGTCACATCGGACGTCATCTGCCGCTTCGTCAACGTCGTCACCGATTGAATGAAGGGAACCTTCACCTTCAGGCCCGGTTCTTCGTCGATCCGTACCACTTCACCGAACTGTCGGACAACCTTGTATTCTCCCTCTTTCACAATATAGACGGAAGTGAAGGCAACCAAGAGAAGTGCAAGGAGTACCACCAGGAATATTCCTGTCCTGACGTAAGGCTTCCAGTCTGTCGGGGGCCGCTCTTTCTTCTCGAATTGATAGACGTTCGGATTACTCATCGGCCTTCGCCTCCTTTTCTTCCGCCTTTTCATCCGCCTTCGCTTTCCCTTCCATCGGTCGGATCGGGAAGTGCTTCAGGGTTTCCCCGTCATCCTTCATAATGTAGATCTCGGCATTCGGCAGAACGGTTTCAAGGCTTTCAAGAACGAGACGCTTCCGCGTGATATCCGGGTTGGTTTTGTATTGATCATAGAGTTTATCGAAGACGGCCACATCCCCCCGTGCCTGTTCGATCCTTGCAATCTTATCGCCCTTTGCCTTGGACATGATCGCCTTCTTCTCTCCCTGCGCTTCATTCATGCGCTGATTCTGATACTTTTTGGCTTCATTGGTTTTTGTATTCTTCATTTCACGCGCATCGGTGACGGCCGTGAAGGAGGAACGCACATCTTCGTTCGGCAGTTCCACGTCCTGCAGCTTTACACCGATGATGGAAATCCCTATATCATAGTCTTCTATCAGATTAGTCAACAGGTCTCTGACATCCCCTTCGATCTTGGCCTTTCCCGAGGTCAGTGCATCATCGATCAGCGAACTCCCGATGATGCTCCTGATGGATGAGGATGTGGCATCATAGAGAATTTCCTTCGGGTTTTCTGCATTGAAGAGATAGCCTTCCGGATCCGTGATTTTCCACTGCACAACTAGATCGGCCAGGACGATATATTCATCACCCGTGATCATTTTGGTTTCTTTCGGGAAATTTTTGATTTCCCCTTCGCTTTCTTCATATCCGAATTGAAGTGTGAACGTTTCTTTTGATAACGTTTCCACTTTTTGGATCGGCCAAGGCATCTTAAAGTGCAGGCCCGGTTCCACTACGGGATCCCCTGCCTTCCCGAATGTAAGGACAAGCGCCTGTTCCGACTCATCCACCGTGTACCATGACGTCACCAGTACCGCTATGAGGATCAGTGCTCCCACCACCATCCCCGTCACCTTATACGTTTGCTTCAAGCTCATGAAATCCCCCCATTTTGTCTGACCCATTCTACTAATCTATACGGTCCTTCCCCTGAAAAGTTTCAGGAATATTACAATGGTGGGAAAAATTCCATGCGAAAAGACGAGAACGGGGTCGGTTCTCGCCTTTTCATCAACACCTTGGATGAAGGGGTTTCACTTAGTATCGTATCACCGGTATGTTAACCGGAATTTAACACTTTGTAAATTGATTGTAAAAAAACCATCATTCCCCTTCATGGATGCCCTCATGAAATTGTTTGTTCAATAGGACCTTAAATGTCGTCCCCTGATTCAGTTCACTTTCGACTTCGATCTTCGCCTCGTGGGCCTCCAGGATGTGCTTGACGATGGCAAGGCCCAGACCGGTTCCTCCGGAGTTCCGGCTCCTTGCTTTATCAACCCGATAGAAGCGTTCGAATATACGCGGAATCTCCTCTTGTGCGATTCCGATGCCGTTATCTTTTATAGATACGAGCACATGGTTTCCTGCATCCTCCACTCCGACTTCCACGATCCCGCCTTGGGGAGTGTAGGATATCGCATTGCTGATCAGGTTGATGAACACCTGCTTTAACCGGTAGCTGTCCACCTCTGCGAGCACCGGGGATTCATTGTTCACATCCAGGGTGATGCCCTTTTCCCTGGCACGCTCGTTCAGTATGGGCAGGATCTCTTCGATGAGACCGGATATGGACTCCTTTTGAAGGGAGAGCTCGAACCCGCTCTTTTCCACTTTTGATAGCTCAAGGAGATCCTGGATCAGTGATTGAAGACGGTCGCTTTCCTTCAGGATGATGTCAAGGAAATTCCTCAAGGTGTCTTCATCCTTCATCGCCCCATCGAGGAGCGTTTCAGAGAAACCTTTGATTGATGTAATCGGCGTCTTCAGTTCATGTGACACATTGGCGACAAAATCTTTTCTCATCTGCTCGAGCTTTTTCAGTTCCGTGATATCATGGAAGACCACGACGATCCCTTTCCACACATTGTTATGCCCGATGATCGGAGCCCCGTATACCTCGTAGTGCCTCCGCTCGATCTGGTAAGGGAGAAGGATCTGCTTCCGGACCCGCTTCTCTGTCATGAAGATCTCCTCCACCAATCGATTCACCTCTTGGAAATGGATCACTTCATGATAGCGGACCTTCCGCAGCTCTTTTTCCTCTAAATCGAAAAATTCCCGGAAGGTGCGGTTGGTCAATACGATGAACCCGCGATGATCGATGAGGAGAAGGGCACTCCCCATATTTTCGATCAGGGTGGTGAGTCGGTCCTGCTGCATTTCCTGGGCATTGACCATTTCCTGGAGGTTACGGGCCAGGATATTGATCGATGAGCTCAGCATGCTGGTCTCATCGAGTCGGTCCTCGAAGGTCCTGGCACGATAATTCCCTTTCGCAAGCTCCATGGCTACATTGGTGGCCGATTCAATCGGTTTTGTATACCGTACGGTGATCCTTGATCCCAGGATGATGATCAGGACAAGGGCGAGTACGAGGGAAATCGTCAGGACCAACCAGATCTGCTGGTTCCCTTCCTCGAATTCATCCACCTCGGTACTCATGATGAGGAGTCCGTCGGATTGATTCCCTTTCTGATTGAGGGGATACCAATAGTAACGGAACTCCCTGCCTTCATCGACCACCTTCTTGTGACGGTCCTTCACATCCCAGTCATCCTTGATGGATGCGATGATCTCCTTCTGCTTCTGATTCCCCAGGGAATTCGGTCTTTTCGTATCGTCAATGACCTTCCCGTCCTCATCCAGCAGGGTGATTCGAACATCGAGAATATCGCTGAGCTCATTGATGATGGAAGGATTCGTTCCCTGGAGCGGTCCGTTTTCTTCTATTGAATTGGCAAGAAGCCTTGCTTCTTTCTGGATCCTGGAGTTCAGCGTCTCCAGATAAAAATTCTTGAAAATTTGTCCAAGTAGAAGGCCCAGCCCGATCAACACGCCGATGATAAGGGTGATGAGCGCCAGAAGAAGCTTCGTCCTATACTTGGTCATGAGGATTTCGGGCCCTCTAATTTATAGCCAAGACCCCTGATGGTCTTGATGTAAATCGGTTTCTTCGTATTGGTCTCGATTTTCTCCCGGAGATGGCTGATATGCACATCCACGATCCTTGTGTCGCCTGCAAAATCATAATTCCACACGGCGCTCAAGAGCTGGTCTCTCGTCAACACCCTTCCCCGGTTGTCTGTCAGGTAGAGAAGAAGTTCAAACTCCTTCGGGGTCAGTTCAAGGAGCTCACCTTGGAAATACGCTTCATATTGTTCAGGGTATACTTTCAGTTCTCCGACTTCCTTGTAGTCCACTTCATTACTTTCGGATTGTTCTTTCACGGCTGCGGCTGCCTGGCTTCTCCTCAGGATCGCTTTCACCCTTGCCACCACTTCACGTGGACTGAAAGGCTTCGTCATATAATCATCGGCACCGAGTTCTAGTCCCAGTACCTTATCGAACTCATCGTCCTTTGCCGTCAGCATGAGGATCGGCGTACTGATCTTGCGCTGGCGCAGTTCTTTGCACACTTCGATCCCATCCATGGATGGAAGCATCAGATCAAGGATGATCAAATCGGGTGATTCCGAGACGGCCTTATTCAAGCCTTCCTCTCCATCATGTGCCGTCATGACAGCATAACCCGATTGTTCCAGGTTGTATTTTAACAATGTTGCGATCGATTGTTCATCATCCACTACCAGAATGTTTTTGCTCATTGATTATAGGCCTCCAAGAGAATGAATTTACCCCTTCATCCATTAGCATTATGTAATTGTACTTTTATTATAATATAATTTTGCAGTGTTACCACTACTATTCGGCGTTTTGAGAATAGTCGGGCTAAATGTCCCCCTCTCCATCCGGCATTTCGGATGGGATCCATGGTGGATGCATCATCAGGAAATGTCAGGTACCATATTCATCCCACTCCCCTCTCGCCTCATATGACTGCCGGTAGTAGTTGCTACACAGCATAAAAAAACTCCCTCTAAAGGGAGCTGTTCAAAAATTTTCCAACGCGTGACTATTCATCTTTTCCAACCGATGTGGCGGGCACACGTTGATTCTTCCGGTCACGACCCTTTCATCGTCTTCATTATCTGCGGTTACTTCGATGATGACGGAATGGGCCTTCAAATCGATCTCCTTCACTTCGAACAGGAAGCGGACGGTGGCGTAGTGATAGACCGGCTTATGGAACTGAATGGATTGTTCGACGATATGCGAACCGGGTCCAGGCAGGTATTTCGAGACGGCTGATGTGATGATTCCCGTCAGCATGATGGATGGGACGATCGGCTTCTTGAAAGGCGTTTGCGATGCATAGTCGTGCTGAATATATAAAGGATTGGCATCATTCGTCAAACCAAGATAGAGAAGGAGTTCATTATCCTCGATCTTCTCTGTAAGCGTCAGCTTCTCACCAATGGTCATATCTTCGATTTTTCTTCCCGGTTTTCTTTTTTTACCCAGTAACATGGACGCACCTCCTGAATGTAAACACTTACATTTTTAAATAGTCTGTCTATTAATATAGTATCATTTCTATTGTGCCCAAACAAAGGTCTTTTTAGTAGAATTTCAAAAGCGATTCAGTGCATGAAAAAAAGGTTCGAACAAAACGAAAAAGATGCCATGAAATGACGAACACAATCGTATAGTTTCTTTATACCGCTCATGATTTCCGTGCAAGACTTCGCTTTCCGCGGGTAGCCCGTGAGCCTCCTCGGCAGGCCTGCGGGGTCTCACATCAGCTACACTTCCCGCTGGAGTCTTCGTCTTGCACTCCAATCAACCGCTAGAAACGATAGAAAAATGTTTGTGAAATAAATGAAAAACCCGAATTCATTTGCTTTATTGCAGACAAATGAATTCGGGTTTTACTGTGACTGAACCATGTTTGTTCCAGCCTAAGGTGCTAGGTTTACACCAATGCTTCCATGACGTTTTTGACGGCACTTGCCGATTGGCCGAGTGCTGTTTTCTCTTCTTCCGTCAGTTCAAGCTCGATGATCTTCTCAAGGCCGTTTCCACCAAGGATTGTCGGTACACCGAGGTAGATGCCGTCATATCCGTATTCGCCTTCGAGATAGGCGATGGCAGGGATGACGCGGCGTTGATCTTTGAGGATCGCTTCAACCATCTGAACGAGTGAGGCTGCAGGGGCATAGTAGGCACTTCCGTTTCCAAGAAGACCGACGATTTCCCCACCACCTTTGCGTGTGCGCTCAACGATGGCATCAAGGCGATCTTTCGGGATCAATGTTTCAAGCGGGATTCCGCCTGCATAGGAATAGCGGATGAGCGGTACCATGTCGTCTCCATGTCCACCAAGAACGAAACCAGTAACGTCTTTCACTGATAGATTCAGTTCTTGGGCAACGAATGTACGGAAGCGGGCAGTATCAAGCACACCAGATTGACCGATCACGCGCTCTTTAGGGAATCCGGACTCTTTGAACACCGTATAGGTCATGGCATCCACAGGGTTCGTCAATACGATGATGTAACAGTTTGGCGAGTACTTCACGATTTCCTGCGTCACGGACTTCATGACTTTTTGGTTCGTCTGAACAAGATCATCACGGCTCATTCCAGGCTTGCGGGCGATACCGGCTGTGATGACGACGATGTCAGAGTCCTTCGTATCTTCATAGTTCGACGTACCGATGATGTTCGAATCGAATCCTTGTACCGGACTTGCTTCGAGCATATCCAAAGCCTTTCCTTTGGTCGGATCTTCATTTTGCGGGATATCAACAAGTACCACATCAGAAAGTTCTTTTTGCGCAAGCATCAATGCTGTCGTGGCACCAGTGAATCCTCCACCGATTACTGAAACTTTTCTACGTTTGATTGTCATCATTGCTTCCCCCTGTTCTTATGTAAGACAGGAGCAGAACCTGCCCCTGTCAGTCAATGTATTACATATTGTCGATCAAGGCTGTACCGAACTCTGAACATTTCACTTCTGTTGCTCCATCCATGAGACGGGCAAAGTCATAGGTCACGACTTTGGAAGCGATTGTTTTTTCCATTGATTTCGTGATCAGATCTGCTGCTTCATTCCAACCGAGGTGCTCAAGAAGAAGAACGCCGGATAGGATGACAGAAGATGGATTCACTTTATCAAGACCTGCATATTTAGGTGCAGTTCCGTGTGTTGCTTCAAATATGGCATGGCCGGATTCATAGTTGATGTTTGCTCCAGGAGCAATTCCGATTCCGCCGACTTGTGCAGCCAGGGCATCCGAAATGTAGTCACCGTTCAGGTTCATGGTCGCTACAACATCGAATTCAGCAGGACGTGTAAGGATCTGTTGAAGGAAGATATCCGCGATGGAATCTTTTACGATAATTTTGCCTGCAGCTTCAGCATCGGATTGTGCTTTGTTTGCCGCATCAAGACCATCAGCATCCTTGATCTTATCGTATTGAGCCCAAGTAAATACTTTATCGCCGAATTCTTTCTCAGCAAGCTCGTAGCCCCAGTTTTTGAAGGCTCCTTCAGTGAACTTCATGATGTTCCCTTTATGGACAAGGGTCACAGACTTGCGGCCTTCCGTGATTGCATAGTTGATGGCAGCGCGCACAAGACGGCTTGTCCCTTCTTCTGATACAGGTTTGATCCCGATACCGGATGTTTCAGGGAAGCGGATCTTGTTGACGCCCATTTCATCTTGAAGGAAGCTGATCAGTTTTTTCACTTCATCAGAACCCTTTGCATACTCGATACCGGCATAGATATCTTCTGTGTTTTCACGGAAGATGACCATATCCGTATCTTCAGGACGCTTCACCGGTGAAGGTACACCTTCGAAGTAGCGTACAGGGCGAAGACATGTGAACAGATCAAGCTCTTGACGGAGTGCTACGTTCAATGAACGGATTCCGCCTCCTACTGGAGTGGTCAGTGGTCCTTTGATGGCGATGAAGTATTCGCGGATCGCTTCAAGCGTCTCTGCAGGCAACCATTCACCCGTTTTGTTGAATGCTTTTTCACCTGCATATACTTCTTTCCATTCGATCTTGCGCTCACCGTTGTACGCTTTTTCAACGGCTGCATCAAGGACGCGCTGGGAGGAAGCCCAGATGTCGGGACCTGTTCCGTCTCCTTCGATAAATGGTACGATCGGATGATTCGGGACGTTCAGTTGGCCATTCTCATTCGTGATTTTTTCAGCTTGTGTCATGTATGTACCCTCCATTTACTCATTATCAAAGGGAACAACGCCCATCGCAGTGAGCATGTCATTCCCTTTATCTATTACTATTACACCAATATTTTGAGTGTTTGTAAATATCGGAGATTAACCTCTTTCGCTTACCGGTACGTATTCTTGCTTTCCAGGCCCGATATAATCGGCACGAGGACGGATCAGACGATTGTCGGAATATTGCTCAAGGATATGTGCAAGCCAGCCCGATACCCTGCTGACCGCAAAGATCGGCGTGAACAGATCATGATCGATCCCTAGGCTGTGATAGACGGAAGCAGAATAGAAATCGACGTTCGGTGGAAGATCCTTCTTCGACGTGAATGTTGCATCCACCTTCTCGGAGATTTCGTAGTATTTGCCTTGGCCCGTCAACTCGGTGAGGCGCTTCGACATTTCCTTGAGATGCTTGGCACGAGGGTCACCTTGACGATAGACACGGTGTCCGAAGCCCATGATTTTTTCTTTCTTCTCCAGCTTATCAAGGACGTACTCTTCAGCTTTGTCGACGCTTCCGATTTCAGTAAGCATCTTCATGACCTGTTCATTCGCACCACCGTGAAGCGGGCCTTTCAACGCGCCGATGGCCGCCGTGACACCAGAATAGACATCTGATAGAGTGGCAACGCATACACGGGCCGTGAAGGTGGACGCATTCAATTCGTGGTCGGCGTGAAGGACGAGGGCTTTGTTGAACGCTTCGATTTCAACAGGCTCAGGCGTTTTGCCGTTCAGCATATACAGGAAGTTCGCCGCAAAGTTCAAGTCCTTGCGAGGGGCAATCGGTTCCTGCCCGTTACGGATGCGGGCGAATGACGTGACGATCGTCGGGATCTTCGCCTGCAGGCGCACAGCTTTCATGTAGTTTTCCTGTGGATCCATCACGTCAGCCTTGTCATCATACAGGCCAAGCATGGATACCGCTGTCCTGAGTGCTGCCATCGGGTGGACTTCCTTCGTGTTGTACATCTTGAAATGCTCGATTACCTCAGGTGGTAGAGCTGCATTCTCTGCAAGCAGGTTGGATAGCTCTTCCAACTCTCCTGCAGTAGGAAGCTTAAGATGCCACAATAAGTAGATAACCTCTTCGAAACTAGCATTATTTGCTAGATCGTCGATATTGTAGCCTACATATGTAAGAGTGTCATCAATGATGGAACTGATGGATGACGTAGTAGCTACAATTCCTTCTAATCCGCGAGTCGCTGTCATAATAATCTCTCCTTTGTTTAATTACTTCTACCCATTTCCCTATGAGCTTAAAACCCTAGCCTTCGCCGTGCGAAAGGCTTCAGGATCTTTAAAAGAACGATTGACCGTGAAATGAGCGATTGCTCACCCAGCCAGCAAAAAATGATTCCCCGCCACATCTTTGTCATATTATGACGATCCGTGAGCTTGGGATACGCTTACATTTCCTATTATAAACAATACTCAGACTTTTGTGAATGAAAACGCATTAATTTGTACAAAATATTTTTCTAGTAAAATAAACCACTCCGATTTTCCCACGTGTGGCACGCCTCATCACCATAGGAAAAAGCCCCGTCCCTGATGGGATGGGGCTTTCACACCTTCTCTATACAATCATTTCATACAGCTTCATGGCAAGGTAGGCAATCCCCGCTCCGATAAGGGGACCTACAGCGACTCCCTTGAATACGGCAACGGCAATGACGGTACCAAGCACAAGTGCCGTCGTGATGTGGGGATCGTTCTCGAGGAGGGTCAAACCATTCTTGGCAATGATGGCCACAGCCATCCCGGATATCAACGCAATCCAGGCATACGGGGACTTCATGGATGAAATAAGATCCTTGAAGCCGATCTCACCCGTGGCGATGGGGGCAAGTACGGCAATCGTGATGATCGTCACACCCCAGTTGATCCCTTTTCCTGATATGGTGCTGAAAATCTTCTCGTCCGCTCCCACGACCCTGAGGATGATCAATACGGCCGATGCAATGATGATGGATTGGTTCTTGGCAACGAACCCGATCCCTAATAATAGCAGTAAAAATAATAAAGGCTGGGACAAGCCATCCTTCCTCCCCTCTATCTCCATTCAAACGTTATCCTACCATACCAACAGCTGTTAACAAACCGCGTTGAAAACTATCTTTCCGTTCTTACCTGGATTAAAATAGAATAGAATAGCTTTAGGAGGGATGCCGTTGAACCTGGAGTATTTATATCGTTTTATTCGCTTTCTCATTGTCATAGCAATTGTGAGCCTTGCGTTCATTGCCCTGTTCTACATATGGAAACTCGCTTACCCTTTTGTCATTGCCATTGCGATCGCCTTCTTGATGAACCCCCTGGTCAATGTTCTTGAAAAAAAGGCAAGGTTTCCGCGCATTTGGGCCGTGACCCTTTCCCTGCTCATGATTGTATCAGCTTTTGTCGGATTAATCACCCTGCTTATTGCGGAAATTGTCTCTGGAGCCAATTATCTGGCAGAAGTTTTGCCTAAACATGTCGAAACCCTCGTGGATTACGGAGAGGATGTCATAGCCGGCAAAGTCATGCCGTTCTATGAGCAGGTGTCCGGTTTATTCAAGAACCTCGACGAAGGACAACAGGATACGGTCTTGGAAAATATACAGGCGGCAGGGACGAGGATCGCCACTTCTGCAGGGGACTTTCTGCAAAACTTCTTCACGAGGCTCCCACAGCTCGTTTCGTGGATCCCGAATGCTGCCACTGTCCTGATTTTCTCTGCACTGGCCACCTTCTTCATCAGTAAGGACTGGTATACATTATCCTCGAGAGCGGAACGGTTCATTCCCGGGAAAGCCATGACGAGCGGCAGGAAGGTCATTGTCGACTTGAAGAAGGCATTGTTTGGATTTATCAGGGCACAGTTCACCCTGATTTCCATCACGGCCATCATGGTGCTCATAGGGCTCCTGATCCTGAAAGTCGATTACGCCATCACCATTGCACTGGTGACGGGGCTTGTGGATCTGATGCCCTATCTTGGTACAGGAGTCGTATTCGTCCCATGGATCGCCTATGAATTCATCACGGGGAATGTGGGGCTCGGGATCGGATTATCCGTCCTCTATGTGGTCGTGATTGTCCAAAGGCAGATCATGGAGCCGAAAATCCTTTCTTCAAGCATCGGACTCGACCCGCTTGCGACACTTGTGGCTTTGTTTGTCGGCTTCAAGCTCATCGGTTTCCTCGGACTCATTGTCGGCCCCATTGTCCTTGTCATCGGCCAGACGCTGCACCGGGCGGGCGTGTTCAAGGACACTTGGCGATTCATCATCGGGGAAAAATGATAAGAGGCCGGGACCATACTCAAAAGGTACGATCTACTGACGGACACGATCAGTATCGGTTCCTTATATCGCCATAATCCGCTTTCCGCGGGTAACCCGTGAGCCCCCCGGCAAGTCTGCGGGGTCCCAACATCTGCTTGGCCTCGTCTTGCACTCCAATCAACCGCTGGAAACGATGATGGTCATGAAACAAAGTAAAAACCCGAATTCATTTGCCTGCGATAAGCAATTGGATTCGGGTTTTACTATGGCTAAAACACGTTTGTCCCAGCCTCTTTTACACGATTAGCGATAGATGATGACATTCCGGTTCCTTCCCCATCTCCTGAACAGCTTGAAGAGGACAGGCTTGACCATGCTGCGCGTCGGCGGCAGCAACAGGATGATACCGAGTAAGTCCGAAACGAATCCCGGGAGGATAAGGAGGAGGCCGCCTGCTGCAATGCAGAGGCCATCCGTTACGTGTCCACCGGGCATTTGCCCGCTTTGGATATCCTGCTGGACTTTCCGGATCGCATCGAGACCCTGCTTCTTAGCAAGGAACGCCCCCAGGACTCCCGTCAGGATCATAAGGGAGATGGTAGGGAAAGCTCCGATCAGATGACCCGACCAGATCAACAGGCTGATTTCAACAAACGGAAAGATGATGAGGGAAGCGAGAATGTATTTCATGAATGGATTCCTCCAGACGATTTATCGTTTCACCCAGTATAGCACAGGTTTGGCCGGAACCCATACAAAAAGGCCGGAACCAACATTTGGTTCCGGCCGTTCGATGGATTAAAGGATGCTTGCCTGACCGTTGTAAACAACGCCGCGAGTCGCATCAACCGTGATTTCCTGTCCATCCTGGAACAATGAAGTAGCGTTTTCCACTCCAACGATCACTGGGATGCCGAGGTTGATTCCCACTACGGCTGCATGGCTAGTCAATCCGCCTTCTTCCACAATCAATGCTGAGCATTTCTCGAGGGCAGGCATCATTTCTTTATCCGTTCCGATTGTAACGAGGACTGAGCCTTCTTTTGTCTTACTTACCGCTTCTTCAGCAGATGAAGCAACGACCGCTTTACCGAATGCAGATTTGCGTCCGATTCCTTGACCTTTTGCTACGATGTCACCGACAACGTGAATCTTCATAAGGTTTGTTGTACCGGATTCTCCGATTGGAACACCAGCCGTGATGACAATCAGGTCGCCATGTTTAGTCATACCGGAATTCATGCTCTCATCGACTGCCATTTGAAGCATTTCATCCGTTGTGGAAGCCTTTTGACCCATGGTAGGGAATACACCCCATACAAGTGCCAATCTCCTTGTAACGGAATCATCGCTTGTGACGGCAACAATCGGCGCCTTCGGACGGTATTTCGAGATCATACGTGCTGTATGTCCGCTTTCCGTAGGAGCAACGATCGCATTCACGTCAAGGTTGATGGCTGTATGAGCAACGGATTGTCCGATGGCATCGGTCATGTTGTGCTCACAATCTTTGATGCGTGCAGACAGGATGGCGCTTGAATCAAGGGCCTGCTCCGCTCTTGAAGCGATGTTGTGCATAGTCTGAACGGCTTCGACTGGATAGCTTCCTGCTGCCGTTTCCCCTGAAAGCATGATGGCATCCGTGCCATCGAAGATCGCATTGGCTACGTCACTTGCTTCCGCACGTGTCGGACGTGGGTTGCGTTGCATGGAATCAAGCATTTGAGTAGCTGTGATGACCGGTTTACCTTGTGCGTTACATTTCTTGATGAGCATTTTCTGTACAAGTGGTACTTCTTCAGCAGGGATCTCAACACCAAGATCTCCACGTGCAACCATCAAACCGTCGGATACTTCAAGGATCTCATCGATATTATCGACGCCCTCTTGGTTTTCGATTTTAGGAATGATGTGGATATGGCTTGCATTATGCTCTTCAAGGAGCTGACGGATCTCGAGGACGTCAGACGCACGGCGAACGAATGAAGCCGCGATGAAATCAATCCCCTGTTCAATACCGAAGATGATGTCGTTGGCATCTTTTTCAGTGATTCCAGGAAGATTCACTGAAACGCCCGGTACGTTGACACCTTTTTTGTTTTTAAGGGCACCGCTGTTGTTGATGACCGTATGAATTTCACCGTTTGCTTTATCGATCTTAGTGACTTCAAGTCCGATCAAACCATCATCAAGAAGGATTTTGGAGCCTTCATGTACATCATCGATCAAGCCTTCATACGAAACGGAGAACTTGTCTAGTGTACCGACGACTTCTTTCATGGAAACGATGATGTTCTTGCCTTTTTCAAGTTCAAGGCCGCCGTTTTCCATTGTGTGCGTACGGATTTCAGGTCCTTTTGTATCAAGGAGGATCCCGATATTCTTGCCGGCTTTTGCAGCAGCTTCACGGATGTTGATGATCCGTTGTCCATGCTCTTCAAAGTCACCGTGAGAGAAATTCAGGCGTGTTACATTCATTCCAGCGTCGATAAGCTGTGACAGTTTCTCTACGCTTTCACTGGCAGGTCCGATCGTACATACAATTTTTGTTTTTCTCATTTTGTTACCTCCTGGGTTTGTACTTCTTTATTAGATAGAAAGTTCTTTGGAAAGATTATACATCTCAAGGTCGATATGGTGTGGTTTGGCCAATGCTTCAATGATATCATAATCAACAAGCTGGTTCTTTTCGATCCCGACAGCACGCCCGCCATTCCCACTCACAAGCAGCTCCACTGCTTTGGCACCGAGCCTGCTTGCAAGCACACGGTCAGATGCAGTCGGGGTTCCACCGCGCTGGATGTGGCCGAGGACAGAAACGCGTGTATCCATGCCGGTTGCTTCCTTGAAACGGTCGGCAAATTCGTTACCTGACATGACGCCTTCGGCCACGACGATGATGCTGTGTTTCTTTCCGCGCTCCTGGCCTTTATTCAGACGCGTGATCACATCGTCCATATCGAATTTCTCTTCAGGGATGAGGACGGTTTCCGCACCACCTGCAAGACCAGACCAAAGGGCGATATCGCCTGCATTGCGTCCCATGACTTCAATGATGAATGTACGCTCATGTGACGTCGCCGTATCACGGATTTTATCGATGGCATCGATGACCGTATTCAGCGCCGTATCAAAGCCGATCGTATATTCCGTACCCGGGATATCGTTGTCGATCGTACCCGGAACGCCCACGCATGGATACCCCCACTCAGTCAGGGCCTTGGCTCCTTGATAGGATCCATCTCCACCGATGACGACAAGCCCTTCGATCCCGAACTTCTCGAGCTGTTCGATCCCTTTTTTCTGGCCTTCCTTCGTCTTGAACTCCTCACAGCGTGCCGTGTAGAGCATCGTGCCCCCACGGTGGATGATATCACCGACGGAACCAAGCTCAAGCTTTTGAATATTCCCGTTGATCAAGCCGTTATATCCTTGATAAATCCCGTAAACTTCAACATCCATGAAAATTGCTTTACGGACGACGGCGCGCACTGCGGCGTTCATCCCTGGCGAATCTCCGCCACTTGTTAGTACACCAATCTTTTTCACTTCAATCACCTCTTGAGTTATATGCATATCTATGTAAAAAGAACATACGCATTTGTTAATGCTTTCACATATTTCAGGAAAATGGTAAATGTGCCAATCTCCCTACTTATTATGGTCCAATGATACAAGGTTTATTTCTAAAATACCATGAAGAATAGCGGTTCTCAACTAGTTCCGCCCCCTCGGTGCAAAAGACGAAATGTTCACTTAAATGAAACCGATTAAAATCCCTTTTTATGTCATATTTCATCCTGAAAGAGAAAAGGACCGACAAAAGTCTTTATCCACTTTGTCAGTCCGCATTCTTTATGATTTTACCCCGATACGATCATTTAAAACAGTATACTCACCAATTGCCTTAAATTTATCATAACGATGCTGGACGAGCTCCTCTTTAGACATAGAGATCAGCTCTTTGAGGGATTGTTTCAATACGGCTTCGATCTTCTCGGATTGGGTTTTGACATCTTTATGTGCCCCGCCTTTGACTTCTTCGATGATTTCATCGACGATGCCCAGTTCCTTCAGATCCGGTGCCGTGATCTTCATAGATTCTGCTGCTTTTTTGGCTTGGGTGGCATCCTTCCAAAGGATGGCTGCCGCGCCTTCCGGGGAGATGACAGAGTAGGTGGAATTCTCCAGCATGTGGATATGATTCCCGACCCCGAGTGCAAGGGCACCACCGCTTCCCCCTTCGCCGATGACGATGCAGATGACAGGGACGGTCAGACCGGCCATTTCAACCAGATTCCTGGCAATGGCTTCGCTTTGACCCCTCTCCTCAGCTGCTTTACCGGGGTATGCGCCCTTTGTATCAATGAAGCAGATGATCGGACGATTGAACTTATCGGCCTGCTTCATGAGGCGAAGCGCTTTGCGGTACCCTTCAGGATGAGGCATCCCGAAATTGCGCCTGATGTTTTCCTTCGTATCTTTCCCCCGCTGGTGGCCGATGATGGTCACGGGCACACCGTGGAAACGACCGACTCCGGAAACGATGGCTTCATCATCACCATATGTCCGGTCACCGTGCATCTCCATGAAATCAGAGAAAAGATTCTCGATATAATCGAGGGTGGTGGGACGATTCGGGTGGCGGGCGACTTGAACCCTTTCCCACGGTTTCATATTCTCATAAATATCCTGCTCAAGCTTTTGAAGCCTGTTTTCAAGTTTTTCGATTTCGTTGGAAAGATCCACGTCTGAGTCTTTCGTGAACTCCTTCAGCTCGGAAATCTTCTTCTTCAGCTCGAATACGGGCTTTTCAAATTCCATTTCATTTACCATGAGAGGTCACCGTCCCACTGATGTAGATCAACTAAAGTACCGATTTTATCTTTCAGGTCCAGCCTGTTCAACACGTCATCAAGCTGGCCATGTTTCAAGAGGAATTCAGCCGTCTGGAAGTCTTCAGGAAGATCTTCGCGGATCGTCTGCTCGATGATCCGGCGACCGGCGAATCCGATGAGTGCACCCGGCTCTGCAAAGTTATAGTCACCGACGGATGCGAAGCTCGCCGACACCCCACCGGTGGTAGGATGGGTCATGATGGAGATGAAGAGTCCTCCATTATCACTGAACCGCTTCAGGGCGACACTTGTTTTGGCCATCTGCATGAGGGAAAGGACCCCTTCCTGCATCCTAGCCCCACCTGAAGCCGTGAAAATGATGAATGGGACCTTTCTCTTATCTGCTTCTTCGACCGCCCGCGTGATTTTTTCCCCGACGACAGATCCCATGCTTCCCATGCGGAAGCGCGAATCCATGATGGCAAGGACGATCTCATTGCCATTCACCTTCCCGCTTCCTGTCAGCACGGCTTCGTTCAAATCTGTCTTTTGACGGTCTTTATCAAGTTTCTCCAGATAATCAGGGAACCCGAGTGGATTGACGGATGCAAGCTCACGATCGAGTTCGGTGAATGTCCCTTCATCGATGAAGCTGTCCACCCGTTCATGGGAGCTCATGCCATGGTGATACCCACAATGGAGACAGACCTTGAGGTTTTTCTGGAGCTCTTTCGTGTACATGATCTTCTTGCATTCCGGGCATTTTGTCATGATTCCTTCCGGTACATCATGTTTTGCCCCTTCGGAAGGGATTGTTGCGTATTTCCGTTTTTTCGGTTTATTAAATAGTTCCTTCAGCAAGGCTAAAACCTCCTTAACCAATTACAGACATCCCCTGGCCACCACTCAGTGACGGGCAGGAGATGACTGCCTTATCTCTCTATTCGTGCATTCGAAAAAACTGCTTGTCTATCAGTTTACTGGATTGGATCAGAAAAAGATGTTGGAAACTGTCAGCTCTTCGTCGACATTATTCCGCACTTTTTTATAAGCTTCCTGCACAGCCTCTTTGTCCTGATTCCCGATACCCTCTAGCATGCTCAGGATGTCTTTTTTCAAATCGCTACAAAGAGGGGTTTTCCCGCATATGAGTGTTTCGTAATCATTCAATATATTCCATATCCGATGAGCCAGATGATTCGGGGCATGACGTACGATCTCGCTGAGCACATCACCCAGGGAGAGATCTTCCGCGCCCTGGACTTCCTCTGCCATCCCCTTCAAGGATTCCTTCTCAATGAAAAGGGCCCGTAAGGCCTCTTTTTCAATCATGATCTTCATATGCAGAATATCATTTTGAGTTTTATGATCTTCGAGGATGAACATTCCGAGAAGATCGATCAAATGATGTTCGCGGAAATCCCGGAGGAAGGTCCCTTCTCCTCTCCTGGTCTCGATGAGTCCCAACAGCTCGAGTGCCCGGAGCGCTTCTCTCACAGAGGAGCGCCCTACATTCAAGCGTTCGGAAAGCTCCCTTTCCGATGGCAGCTTATCGCCCGGGGTGAGCCCATCATTCGAGATGATTTCCTTCAGCTGGTGAACGATCCCGATATAGACTTTCGGATGGGACTTCAGGGGGTTCACGTCGGACATCATTCTCCCTTCCCGATGACCGCTAACTCTTCCGTTTTTTTACGGATCTCTTCAGGGTCCACCTTCAACCGTGCAACACCTGTTTCCATGGCGGCTTTCGCTACTGCTGCAGCCACGGCCGGAGCGACGCGTTTATCGAATGGAGCCGGGATGACATAATCGGCATTGAGCTCGTCTTCACTGATGAGTTCAGCAATGGCCTCGACGGCCGCCTGTTTCATTTTCTCGTTGATATGGGTCGCACGGACGTCAAGGGCCCCGCGGAAGATCCCAGGGAAAGCAAGGACATTATTCACCTGATTCGGGAAATCGGAACGGCCTGTCCCGATGACTTTGGCACCTGCTGCTTTCGCAAGATCCGGCATGATCTCAGGAATTGGATTGGCCATGGCAAAGATGATCGGATCCTGCTTCATGGATGACACCATTTCCTCTGTCAATGCACCTGCAACGGATACACCGATGAAGACATCGGCATCCTGAAGGACTTCTTTCAAGCCGCCTTCGATCCGGTCACGATTCGTGAATTTCGCTACTTCGTCCTTGATGCTGTTCATCCCTTCAGGGCGGCCTTCGTAAATCGCACCCTTGGAATCACACATGATGATATCCCTTACCCCATAGCGATAAAGGAGTTTGATGATGGCGATCCCTGCAGCTCCCGCCCCGTTGGCGACAACCTTGATCTCACTCATTTTCTTGCCGACGATCTTAAGGGCATTGACAAGACCTGCTACGGTGACGATGGCAGTACCATGCTGATCGTCATGGAAAATCGGGATATTCGTTTCTTTCTTCAAACGCTCTTCGATTTCAAAACAGTTCGGCGCAGCGATATCCTCAAGATTGACCCCTCCGAATGTCGGCTCGAGCAGTTTGACTGTTTCGATGATCTTCTCGACATCGGTCGTGTTCAAACAGATCGGGAAGGCGTCGACGCCTGCAAAACTTTTGAACAGGACGGCTTTCCCTTCCATGACAGGCAGGGCTGCTTCGGGTCCGATGTTTCCGAGACCGAGTACGGCGGTCCCATCTGAAACGACGGCCACCATATTGCCTTTCATTGTATAATCATAGACCGTTTCCGGTTTATCATAGATATCTTTGCAAGGCTCTGCTACCCCTGGAGAATACGCAAGGCTAAGGTCCTCCGCATTCCGGACTTCCACTTTAGACTTTGATTCCAATTTCCCCTTGTTGACACGATGCATATGAAGGGCTTCTTCTCTTAATGACAAATCGCTTCATCTCCTTTAGAAATTGAATAACGTTTGAATGATAAAGAATAAGTGCTGGACAGAAAGTGGTCTTGACCCTAGTGGTCAGACCACCTTTTTCTATTAAACAATAATATAAATAAAGATGTAAGTAAAGACGTTATTGCAACACGACGTTTCGATTCCCTAATAATTTTCTCAGGGAATCCATCGCTTCATCCGCGGAACGGCGATTGAAGCCTTTGGGAAGCTTGACCGTCTTTTTCTCTTCCTCGAAGTAAATCAGGACTTCTGTATCACCCGCATGTTCCGCCACGATCCCTTTGATGTGTGTCAGCATGCTCTCCTGATCTTCCCCTTTGCCGATTTTAAGGAAAAGACGCTTTCCGTCCGGCTCGTTCAGTTCTGATGCATCACCGATCGTATTCACAATGAGCTGCAGGCGGTCGTTCCGCTCCTCCATATTCCCTTCGAGGATCAGGACCTTCCCGTCCTTCAGGAGATTCATATTCCTCTTATATATATTGGGGAATATCACACCTTCGAGATCCCCCGTTTCATCCCCCATTTCAATAAAGGCCATGACTTCTCCCTTTTTCGTCCGTATGGTCTTCACAGCCGTCAGATATGCACCGATCTTCACCCTGGCTCCTGCTTTCGCATCGGCAATGGGAAGGACCCCATGCCTTTCGAGTCGTCCCCGGTGGGAGGAAACGGGATGATCGGATAAGTAGAGTCCCAGGACCTGCTTTTCGAACTGCAGCTTGGTGTCCAGGGACATCGCCTCCACTTCGACCGTCTT
Organism: Rossellomorea marisflavi; assembly: GCF_001274775.1. Classification (GTDB taxonomy): domain Bacteria; phylum Bacillota; class Bacilli; order Bacillales; family Bacillaceae_B; genus Rossellomorea; species Rossellomorea marisflavi. Next base: position 158,623 of record NZ_LGUE01000001.1, on the reverse strand, counting down.
CGGCTTGGGGAAGAAATCTTCTTCGTCTGCAAATAGATCATCATCGGGTCCGATGAGTTCTGCATGTTCGATGGCCACATCGAGACTCGCAAGAAGGACGGCCCGGTCTTCGCCGAATTCATCGAAGGCCCCCGCGAGGATCAAATTCTCAAGGATGCCGCGATTCATCACTTTCAGGGATACCCTGATGACAAAATCGAACAGATCCGCGTATGGGCGGTCCTGCCTCGCCCTTGTGATCTCCTTCAGGGCAGCGGCCCCGATCCCCTTGATGGCCCCGAGGCTGTAGCGTATCCTGTTTTCCCCTTCGACCTGGAACATGAAATGACCGGAATTGATCGACGGCGGCAGGATTTCGATCCCGGTCTGCCTCGCCTCGCGGATATAGTGGGCGATCTTCGCATCATTCCCGACGGAAGCAGTCAACAGGGAGGAGAGGAAGTAAGCAGGATAATGCGCTTTAAGATAGGCAAGCTGATAGGCAATCTTACTGTAGGCAACAGCATGGGACCGGTTGAATCCATAGTCTGCGAACCGGACGATAAGGTCATACACATCATGGGCAGCGGACTCACTGTATCCATTCTTCAATGCGCCTGAAACGAAATGCTCCCTCTCCCGGTCCAACACTTCCTTCTTCTTCTTCGATACGGCCCTTCTCAGTAGGTCTGCCTCCCCGAGGGAAAAGCCAGCCATCTTCGAAGCGATCTGCATGATCTGCTCCTGGTAGACAATGACCCCATAGGTGGCTTCCAAGATCGGCTTGATCTCGGGAATAGGATAATGCGGGGCCTCTTCCCCGTGCTTGCGCCTGATGAACATCGGGATATTCTCCATCGGGCCCGGCCTGAAGAGGGCATTGACCGCCACGATATCTTCAAACGCGCTCGGCTTCAGTCTCGTGAGCACGCTTCTCATCCCGTCCGATTCGAGCTGGAATACCCCGCTCGTCTTTCCTGCCGAGAGTAATTCGAAGGTCTTCTCATCCTGATCGGGAATGGACGCCAGGCTGAATGTCCGGTTGCCCCTTCGCTGGATGCTCTTGACGATCCGCTCCAGTATGCTTAAATTCCTGAGGCCGAGGAAATCCATCTTGAGCAGCCCGATTTCCTCCAGTGTATCCATGGGGAACTGGGTGAGGTGGATACCCGTCGGACTGCCCTGTATGGGAACCCATTTCACCAGGGGCTCGTCACTGATCACGACCCCTGCAGCATGGGTGGATGTATGCCTCGGAAGCCCCTCGATCTGCCTGGCCACCGTGAAGATCCTGCGGTGTAGCTCTGAGCCTCCGATGAGGTCGCGAAGGGCCTTTGAATCCTGGTACGCTCCCTCAAGCGTCAATCCCGGTTTGGATGGAAGCAGTTTCGACAGCTGCTCCTGTTCCTTCATATTCAATCCGAACACCCTACCCGTATCACGCAGGGCTGCCTTGGCGGCGAATGTACCGAATGTGATGATCTGGGCCACGTGCATGCTACCGTACTTCGCTTCCACATAGTCAATCACCTCATCACGGCGGTGATCGGGAAAGTCGATGTCGATATCCGGCATCGTCACACGTTCCGGGTTCAGGAACCGCTCGAACAGAAGATCGTGACGGATGGGATCGACATCGGTGATATCAAGGGCGTAGGAAACGAGTGATCCTGCAGCAGAACCCCTTCCCGGTCCCGTCAGGATCCCGTTTTCCCGGGAGAATTTCATGAAATCCCACACAATGAGGAAGTAATCGCTGAAGCCCATATTCCCGATGATGTTGAGTTCATAATCCAGGCGGTTCAGATATAGATCCGTTACATCATCGACCTTTTTATGCAGTCCGCTTTCACACTGTCTGGTCAGCTCCGATAGGGCATCGTGGCCATCGGGGAGGGGATATTTCGGGAGGAGCTGCTGATGGAAGGGAATGTCCACCCTGCATCTTTCCGCGATTTTCAACGTGTTTTCGAGGGCATCCGGAGCATCACTGAACAGGTCGACCATGGCTTCCCTCGGCTTCAAATAGTAATCGCTGCTCTTCAGAACAACCCGTTCCTCATCATCCAATTTCACTCCGTCACGGATGGCATTCAAGCATTCCAGTGCAAAATGCTCGCCTTCCTCCAGACAGCGCACGTCATTCAGGGCCACCACTTCCGCCCCGGTCTCGTTGGCAACGGCCAGGATCATGGAGAGCAGTTTTTCTTCTTCAGGCAGTCCATGATTCTGGAGACCGAGATAAAAGGATGACGATCCGAAGAGATCTTGATAGAAACGGATCTTCTCCACGGCCTGTTCTTTGTCATCCGCCAGAAGCAGGCTCTCTACTTCCCCCTTCAAGCCAGGTGAGATGGCAATGAGCCCTTCGTGATAGGAGTGGAGCCATTTCAATGGGATTCCTTCGGGGGTCTTCGCCCCAATGCTGCTGGAGATTTTCATGAGGTTCTGATAGCCTTGCATGTTTTCACAGAGGAGGACCATCGGATAGGATTCCGTATCGCTCACGGCCACATCCGCGGTCAGGCCGATGATCGGCTTGATGCCTTCTTTCAGGCATTGTTTATAAAATGGCACGACGCCATACATCATATTTTGATCGGTAAGGGCCAGGGCCTTGAACCCGAGTTCCTTCGCTTTATGTACGAGTCCATTTATGGAAATCGTGCTTGAAAGCAAGCTGAAGGAGCTTGCCACCTGTAAATGAACGAACGACATGATTGCACACCCTTTATTCCTTAGTAATTCCATTATAGGGATGTTCACATAAAAAAGAAAATATGTTCTCCCTCATATCCTGTCCCCTCATCCCATATAGATATCATAAAGACAAGCACGGGAGATGATGTTATGACAGAAGCTTTCTTCCCAGAACTGTTCAAAAGCTTCTTTATCGCCATGGGGGTCCTTCTCGGAGGATCGCTCCTTGGCGGACTCGCTTCATTCGCCATGGGACAGCCCCTTTTCATCGAAATGTGGAGGCTGTCCAACTTCCTCCGGATCTGGGCCATCATCGCGGCCATCGGAGGCACCTTTGACACGGTGTACAGTTTTGAAAAAGGATTCCTGAACGGAGAGACAAAGGAACTCTTCAAGCAATTCCTTCTGATTCTTGCAGCACTCGGCGGTGCCAACACGGGAGCCATGATCATCAGCTGGCTCACGCAGGAGCATGTCTCCTCATGAGGATCCCGCCTTTTTACAGGCTCCCTTCCTTTCAGCGATTCTTTGCCGGTGCCGTCATAGGCGGCATCGTCAGTTGGATGATCTTCATCTTCATGTATGGCTCCATGCATGAAAAGCAGACTCAAAAAATACTAGATCAGCAAACACAGCTCGATAAACTGACAAGCACCTTATCTTATCTTCAGGAAGAAAATAAAGAATTGAATGAAGAGAATGAGGACGAGTTGACGATCCAGGAAGTGAGGGTGAAGATCCTCAATCCGACCAAAACCAAGGTGGAATTATTAAGCCTCCACCGGGCAGAGGAAACCTTGAGCCAGGATTTAAGGAGTCTTCTAAATCAAAATCTGGAGACAGCCCATGATAATAAAGAACTCATCAAAAAGATCATCGAGAACAAAACCATCAAGCTGAACGACAAGCCTTTCAGACTTGAAGTGAAGGAAATCTACTTTTACACCACCACCGACCTTACCCTGGCGCTCAAATACGAAGAATAGGAAATAGGCTGGGACAAGAGTGTTTAAGTCATAGTAAAACCCGAACGATCTTGCCTGAGATCGTTCGGGTTTTTGATTTGGTTCATGACCATTACGATTTACTTGTTCCTAGCGGTTGATTGGAGTGCAAGACGAAGACTCCAGGGGGAAGAGTGGCTCCCCGCAGGCTTGCCGAGGAGGCTCACGGGCTACCCGCAGGCTTGCACGGAAATCATGAGCGGTATAAAGAAGCCATACTGATCGTGTTCGTCATGACCTTTTTTGTTTTGTCCCAATCTCTTTGCATCAAGATTCCCTGCACACGTTCCGAAGGTCCTCCATGACATGGTCCTTTTGTTCCCACGAATGAATGGACGCCCCTGCCGCCAGCGGATGACCGCCTCCGTTGTATTTCTTCGCCACCGTATTGATGACCGGGCCCTTGGAGCGGAGCCTGACCCTGATCTGGTCATCCTCTTCTATGAAGAATACCCACGCCTTCATTCCTTTAATGTTCCCTAGCACGCTGACAAGGAGTGATGCCTCGGATGGCACGACATCGAATTCCTCGAGGATTTCCTTCGTCATGATCATGTTCCCGCATCCCAGCTCGTCCATTTCGAAGTTCTGGAGCACATATCCATGCAATTTCACCACGTTGGCATCGACTTCGTACATTTTATTGAACAGGTCATTCCGGTCGAAATCCTTGCGTATGAGTTCACCTGCGATATCAAATGTCTTTTGGGTCGTACTCGGATAGAGGAAGCGTCCCGTATCCCCGACGATCCCTGCAAATAATAAACGGGCTGCCGTATCCGGGAGGGTCAGTCCTTTGTCCTTCCCGAATTCATAAAAATCATAGATCATCTCACTGACCGAGCTCGCACTCGTGTCAACCCAAAGGAGATCTCCATATGGGTCCTCGTTCGGGTGATGGTCGATCTTGACGAGCTGATCACCGAGACTGTAACGGAGGTCGCAGATCCGTTCGGCGTTGGCCGTGTCACAGACGATGACTAGGGCTCCTTCATACACATGATCCTCGATCACATCGAGGCGGTTCAGATAATGAAGCGTCGGCTCTTCTTCACCGACGGCAAAGATCTTTTTATCCGGAAAAGAAGCTTTGAGGATTTCCACCAGGCCTCCCTGTGATCCGTAGGCATCCGGGTCTGGCCTCACATGGCGGTGGACGATGATGGTTTCATATTGCTTGATAAGATTCAGGATTTGATCTTTCATGGAAATCTCCTTTGTGATTTATATTGGCAATGGCGGGAATTATCTGTAAAATAAGAGCGAGAAACTTGAACGGGGGTTGTCCATCATGTATTTCTTCGCATTTTTTGTTGTGTTAGCGTTTTCCTTCTATCTCTTCTATAAGGTGAAACAGGTAAGGACAAAGCGGCCCATGGAGAAAAAATGGCTGTCCGCTAAGTCCAGTATGGCACTCGGCTTGTTCGTGGCCCTTTTCGGCATCAATCAGCTCATCCTGTTCTCCGGCACGGTCACGTATGTAGTGGGGATCTTTTTCATCCTCATCGGAACCGGCAGTTTATGGATGGGATTCCGCTACTATAAACATGTCCTACCCTATGCTCAGCGCGAAGCGGAAGAATTGAATCAGTGAATCCTTTGGGCCTGCCGGCATCCGGTGGGCCCTTTTCGTGCAAATCAGTGGCGATCGATGAGCTGACAGATCATCAGGGACTTACCGACAAGCACTCCGTCGTGGTAGACCTCCACATCCACTTTCCCGAATTTCCTCCCTACATCGAGTACCTTCGGATGGATATCAAGGATGCTTTCCATCTGAACGGGCTTGATGAAGTAGATCGTCATATTCTCGATGACGATATCCCCTTTTTTATACGGTTTGAGGGCACGATTGGCCGCCTCTGTCATCAGGGTGGTGAAGACTCCGTACGAAATCGTTCCGATCCCCGTCGTCATCTGGGGCGTGACGGCGAACTGGTAGGTTTCTTTTTCCCCTTTGCGCTCCGATGCAGCTTGTACCCCGTTGGTGATGATATCTTCGATGGTCTCCCCGACTTGAGGCTGACGCTGGATCATTTGAAGGGCCTTCAGTACATCCTGACGGCTGACGATGCCCATGAGCTTGTGGTGTTCATTCACCACAGGCAGCACTTCGATCCCTTCCCAGATCATGATATGGGCGGCCGAAGCCACGCTCGTATTGCCATTGACCGTGATGGGGTGGCGGGTCATGATCTTGTCGATCCCCATATGCTTTTCCTGCCCCATCACGTCTTTTGACGTAACCATCCCGATGACCTTCCGGTTCCCGTCGACGACGGGGAAGCGGCTGTGGAAGGTGTACTGGTTCTTTTCATACCATTCTTCCAGCGTATCATCGATATGGAGATGGACCGTGTCCTCTATGGGGGTCAGGATATCCTCCACAAAGATGATTTCCTTCTTGATGAGCTGATCAAAGATGGCCCGGTTGATCATCGTGGCGACAGTGAAAGTATCATAGGACGTCGAAATGATCGGAAGTTCCAACTCATCAGCCAGTCGCTTCACATGATCTTCTGCGTCGAATCCTCCCGTGATCAATACGGCCGCCCCTGCCCTGAGCGCATGCTCCTGCGCCTGTGAACGGTTCCCGATGATCAAGAGGTTCCCGGCTTCGGTATAGCGCATCATGGCTTCCAGTTTCATGGCCCCGATGACGAATTTGTTCAGCATTTTATGTAAGCCGGTCTTCCCGCCCAGCACTTGGCCGTCAATGATATTGACCACCTCTGCATAGGTCAGCTTCTCGATGTTCTCTTTCTTCTTCTGTTCGATCCTGATGGTCCCTACACGTTCAATCGTACTCACATAGCCTTTTGTTTCCGCATCCTTGATGGCGCGGTATGCCGTTCCTTCACTGACATTGAGGGCTTTGGCGATCTGACGGACGGAAATCTTTTCCCCGACCGGGAGGGTATCGATATACTCTAGTATCTGTTCATGTTTAGTAGCCAACTCGTTCACCCTTCTTTATATCGTCCTATTCATATTATAAGGTGAAGACCCCTCCGTTTCAATCTCAGGGGGAATCGAATACCCGACTCCCCCTTCCGTCATCGACCGAGTACGCGCTTCCTCTCCGGTTGCTTCGTGCCCTTCTTTCCTTTCTTCGGCGTATAAAGCACGGCTGCGAAGTTCCCCGCAAGGACGAACATGGCAAGGATCAGCCACGAAAGGGAGAACCACCCTTCCAGTCCCTCTGCAAAAATCGACAGCCTCGGTACTGCATAATAGAGTAAAACCCCCGTCATCAATAGACAAAGGACGTATCGCTGCTTTTTCATTCATCCCACTCCTTCCTGCTTACCCCATCTATATGCAAGGATCTCGGGAAAGTTGTCCCAGGATGAAGAAGTCTTATGATATAAAAAATGATGATGCCGGTTCCGGCACCATCATTTTCTTACAGTTCTAACGTATCGCCCGCGGTCATGACACGACCTTTGGCTCCCTCAAGCATGTCCACGAATTTTTGAGGATCCTGCTTGATCGGCGGGAAGGTATCGTAATGGACCGGGACGACTTCCTTCGCCTTCAGGAAGGTTGCGGCAAGGGCGGCATCCTCCGGTCCCATCGTGAAGTTATCACCGATCGGAAGGAAGGCAAGATCGATCGGGTGCTGTTCACCGATGAGTTTCATATCAGAGAATAATCCCGTATCCCCTGCGTGATAAATCGTCTTTCCTTCTGCCATGAGTAAGAATCCTGCCGGCATGCCGGTGTAGATGATCTGATTATCTTCCGTTGTATAGCTCGAGCTGTGGAAGGCCTGGGTGAACTTCACTGTCCCGAAATCGAATTCACGGGCTCCACCGATCGCCATCGGGTGCGTATTGAGTCCCTGCCACCCGAGATAGTTTGCGAGCTCATTCGGTGCGATGACGAGGGCGTCATTCCGTTTGGCGATTTCCACCGTATCCCCTACGTGGTCATTATGACCGTGCGTCAGAATGATTACATCCGTTTGGACGTCCTCCGCTTTCAAATCGGTCAATTCGTTCCCGGTGATAAAGGGATCGACAAGGATCGTCTTGCCATTCGTTTCGATTTTCACCACAGAGTGGCCGTGATACGATATATTCATTTTTTCTCCTCACTTTCGGTAGTCTATCTATAAGAATATACCCTTTTTGTCGGTAGGGAAAACGGGGTGCTCACATTTGTTTCAGCTGGGTGAGGGTATCGGAATAGTCGAGATCATGTGCCTCCGCAACCGCTTTGTAGGTCACATAGCCGTTCAATGTATTGATTCCTTTCAACAGAGGCTCATGATCCATGCAGGCTTTCTTATAGCCCTTATTGGCAATGAGCAGGGCATAGGGTACGGTCACATTGGTCAGGGCGATCGTAGATGTACGGGGTACTGCACCCGGCATATTGGCTACCGCATAATGGACGACTCCGTGCTTCACATAGGTCGGTTGATCATGGGTCGTGATCCTATCCGTCGTCTCGAAGATCCCACCTTGATCGATGGCGATATCCACAACGACCGAGCCGGGGTTCATGGACCGGATCATCTCTTCGGTCACGAGCTTCGGGGCTTTTGCCCCCGGTATGAGCACCGCTCCGATCACCAGATCCGATTCCTTCACGGCATGCTCGATATTCAAAGGGTTGCTCATGAGGGTGGTGACATCACGGCCAAAAATATCATCAAGCTGCCTCAACCGCTCCGGGCTGAGATCGAGTATGGTGACGTCGGCACCGAGACCGACAGCCATCTTGGCAGCGTTCGTACCGGCCACTCCACCCCCGATGATCGTCACCTTGCTTCGACTCACTCCCGGGACCCCGGAAAGAAGGACCCCTTTCCCGCCGTGGATCTTCTCAAGGAACTGGGCACCGATCTGGGTCGCCATCCTTCCAGCCACTTCACTCATCGGAGTGAGAAGGGGCAGGGAACGGTTCACCTCGACGGTCTCATAGGCAATCCCCACCACCTTGTTATCAATCAAGGCTTTCGTCAACGCTGGCTCGGGTGCAAGATGGAGGTATGTAAACAGGATCAGCCCCTCACGGAAAAACCCGTATTCTTCTGGCAGTGGTTCCTTCACCTTCATCACCATCTCTTTTGCCCACGCTTCTTCTGCACCGCCCACGATCTTCCCACCGGCCTTAACATAATCTTCATCGGAAAATCCCGACCCGTTGCCTGCGCCCGATTCGATGAACACCTCATGACCATTCACCACCAGGTTCACGACACCGGCAGGAGTCATGGCCACCCTGTTTTCATTATTTTTGATCTCTTTCGGTATGCCGATCTGCATAATCCTTCCTCCTTCTTTCCTGATGAACACGGAAGCGTCGATCCATACTCCAAGGTATTCAACGAAAACGCTTCTGTTTCCTCTCAGAAATCATTACAATAAGATATGTTCAGTGTCGCCAAAGATAAAGGAGTTTATGTGAAAATGAAAACGTCCATGATCGAACGATTCGGCCTTGAATCCATCCCTCAAGATAAAAAGACTACCTCTTGGAAAGAGTACTTCATCATCCAGCTCGCGTTCTCCGTCAATTCTGGGAACTTCCTTGTCCCGGCACTTGCCGTCGTCCAAGGCGGCCTGCCCTTTTATGCAGCATTCCTTTCGACGGTATCAGGTGCCTTCCTGGCCTTCTTTTGCGTATCCATGCTGTCCCTTCCCGGTTCTCGATACGGGCTGCCTGCTCAGTATGTCCTCCGTTCCGTCCTGGGTAAAAAGCTTTCCATGAGGGTCGCTTCACCGGTCCGTACCCTTACATCCCTCTATTGGTTCAGCGTACAGACAATCGGCGGGACGTTGGTCGTCACCTCCATGATCAAGAAATTGACCGGTGCCTCCATCCCGTTCATCCCTGTGGCACTCGGCCTCGCCCTCTTGATGACCGCTTTGGCCCTTGTAGGCTTCGAAGCAGTCAAACGTGCCTCCAAATGGTTCATCCCTATCCTGATTGCCGGCCAATTCATCTTGTTGGCCCTGTTCCTTACAGGAGACCAAGGTGGTATCGTTCAACATGGTACATTCTCGACAGGTGCCTTCTTCTTTTACGGAAGCCTTGCCTTCGTCCAGTATATTTCCGGTGTGAGCGCGGCATCCGATATGACCCGATATAGCGTGAGTCCACATCAGGGATTCTGGGGCGTCCTAGGAGGAAACATGACCGGGTTCATCATGACAGCCTTGCTTGGTGGGATATGTGCCAGCCTTTACAAGGGATTGAATCCCTTCGTGACAGCCGGTGAACTCACCTCATCCGCGTTCCTTCTATCGATCATCACCATCTCGGCCCTGGTCTCCATGATTTCCATCAATCTGAGCAATGCATATACAGGAGGCTACAGTCTGCTCAATGCCCTTCCTCATCTGAGCAGGATCCAGAGCGCCCTCCTCTTCTCCATCGCCGGTGTCATCCTCAGCTTGTTCCCCCAGCTCGTCTATGGGGCAGAAGGGTTCATTTCCCTTCTCGGCATGCTGGTGGTACCCTTATCGGCCATCATTGTCAGCGACTTCCTTCTTCTCAGGAAGGGACGCCTTCACGAGCATGACCTCGCCCACCTCGCTGCAGGTACGACGGGAACGAACAAGACAGCCATTTACGTGATGGTCGTAGGCATCGCCCTGTATGCACTCCTTCCCGATTACCTGTCACCGGGCTTCCTGTCGTTCTTTTTCACTGGGGCTCTCTACTTTTTCGTGAATCGGATCCAAAAAGAAAAAGCCTCGATCACCCATCAAGCAGGGTGATCGAGACTACTGTCAATCCTCTTTCTTTTCCTCGGCATCATAGCGTCCGTCCTCAGTACCGACAACGCCGCTCGTGTACGAATCCATGATCTGCTGGCTTACCTGTTCGCTCGCTCCTTCATCATACGTGAGCTGCTTGCTTTCATCCTTTTTCAAGATGGTCCCTCCTCCATTCGTAGGATATTCCACCTTATTGTTTGAAAATTCGCTACAGAAATACGTGGGAAAATATAGTATGATAAAGAAAAGGAGGGGTTGAAGATGGGTTTAAAATATCGTGATATTCTAGTGGCTGTAGATGGATCAAAAGAAGCGGAATGGGCCTTCAAAAAAGGAATTGCCATTGCCAAGAGGAATGATGCTGTCCTTTCACTGCTCCACGTCATCGACACTCGGTCTTATGCCGCCATCGACTCCTATGATCATACCATCGGGGAACGGGCCATCAAATATGCAGAAGAGTTGCTTGGAGAATATAAAGCCAATGCGGAACGATGCGGCCTTACCAAGATCCACACGTATGTAGAATACGGATCCCCGAAAGTTGTCATACCGAAAAAAGCCTCCGAAAAAGGAAAAGATCTTATTATCTGCGGGGCGACCGGCCTTAACGCTGTGGAACGTTTCCTGATCGGCAGCGTTTCCGAACACGTCACGAGGGCCGCGAAGTGCGACGTCCTGGTGGTCCGGACCGAAGAGCCCGATGAAGAAGAGTAACACATACAAAATCCCCCTGAATCGTCTCAGGGGGATTTCTTTATTTCGTCACCAACGCACCCTTGGCTTTTTCAATCTGGATCTTCACCTGCTCAAAGCCGGTACCGCCATATGAATTTCTGCGCTTCACGGCTGCAGAAGGGGCGATGATGTCATAAATGTCGCTTTCGATCAGTTCGGAATGCTGTTGATACGTGGCAAGCGTCACATCCTTCAGGTAATAGCCCTGTTCGATACAATGAAGCACAAGCTTCCCTACGACTTCGTGGGCCTTACGGAACGGCATGCCTTTGGCTGCGAGGTAATCGGCCAGTTCGGTCGCGTTGGAGAAATCGGTCCCAACCGCTTCTTCCATCACGTCTTTATTCACCTTCATCGTGTCCATCATGCCCGTAAAGATCTTCAAGGAGCCGATCACCGTCTTGACCGTATCGAACATCCCCTCCTTATCTTCCTGCATGTCTTTATTGTAGGCAAGAGGCAACCCTTTCAACACGGTAAGGAGCGATACTAGGTTTCCGTTCACCCTTCCCGTCTTTCCGCGGACAAGCTCAGCCATATCCGGATTTTTCTTTTGAGGCATGATGCTGCTTCCCGTCGTGAAGCTGTCATCAAGCTCGATGAAGTGGAACTCCTCCGTAGACCACAGGATGAACTCTTCTGCCAGGCGTGAAAGATGTGTCATGAGGATTGCACTGTTGCTTAGGAACTCCAAGATGAAATCCCGATCACTCACAGCATCCAGGCTGTTTTCGTATACTCCGCTGAACCCAAGGAGTTCGGCCGAGTAAGCCCGGTCGATAGGGAAGGTTGTCCCGGCCAGCGCCCCTGCTCCAAGAGGGGACAGATCAATGCGTTTCATTGAATCCTTCAGGCGATCCTTATCACGATCAAGCATCCAATAGTACGTCATCAGATGGTGGGCGAATGAAATCGGCTGGGCACGCTGCAGATGGGTGTACCCCGGAATCATCGTCTCGATATGATCCTCAGCCTGCTTCACGATGGCTCCCTGGAATTCTTCGATCAGCCCGATAACCTCCTCCACCCTTTTCTTAAGGAAGAGATGCATATCGGTTGCGATCTGGTCGTTCCGGCTTCTCCCGGTGTGGAGCTTCCCTCCCACCTCGCCGACCGTATCGATCAGGAGTTTCTCCAGATTCAGGTGGATGTCCTCATACTGCGTGGAGAACGAAAGGCTGCCTTCTGCAGCCTTATCCTCCAGTTCATTCAATCCCCCAAGGATCTGGTCGGCTTCTTCAGCCGACAGGATCCCGCATTTTTTCAGCATGGTGACATGGGCCTTGCTTCCCTCGATGTCCTCCATGACCAGTTCCTGGTCGAATGAAATGGATGCATTGAATTCATCCACCCACTCTTCAGGTTTCTTTGTAAAACGTCCTCCCCATAATTTCATCATAGAGAGACCTTTTCCTTAGCCGGTTTATTCACCATGGATGATACCTTCGTCGGAAGACCCCAGAGCTTGATGAATCCGACAGCGGCATCGTGGTCGAATTGATCGGCTTTCGTATATGTTGCAAGGTTTTCGTCATATAGGGAATTCGGAGACATTCTTCCTTCTACGATGGCATGGCCTTTGAACAATTTCACACGGACCGTCCCGTTCACGAACTGCTGGGATTCATCGAGGAAGGCCTTCAAGGCTTTATTCAATGGTGAGAACCATAGTCCTTCATAGATCAATTCGGTCATTTTCTTCTCGATGACCGGCTTATAATGAGCAAGTTCCTTCACAAGGGTCAGATCTTCCAGCTCTTTATGTGCTTTCAGCAACGTGATCGCAGCCGGGCATTCATAGACCTCGCGGGACTTGATTCCGATCAGGCGATTTTCCACATGGTCGATTCGTCCGACACCGTGCTTGCCTCCAAGGACATTCAGCTTGGCAATAAGCTCGTGAAGCGGATAAGGAACAGAATCCAATGCGACCGGAACCCCTTTATCGAACGTGATTTCAACCGTATCGGCTGTATCCGGCGCTTCTTCGATGCTCACGGTCAGATCATAGGCATCTTCAGGCGGTGCTGCCCAAGGATCTTCAAGGACTCCGCACTCATTGCTTCTTCCCCACAGGTTCTGGTCGATGGAATACGGGGAGTCAAGATTGATTGGAACCGGAATCCCTTTCTCTTTCGCGTACTCAATCTCCTCTTCCCTTGACCATTTCCAGTCACGCACCGGTGCAAGAACCTCAAGTGAAGGATTCAATGCTGCAATGGAGACTTCAAAACGAACCTGGTCGTTCCCTTTACCCGTACAGCCGTGGGCGACTGCCGTTGCATTCTCCTGCTCCGCGATTTCTACGAGTTTTTTGGCGATAAGCGGTCTCGACAGAGCCGACACCAACGGATATTTCCCTTCATAAAGAGCATGGCTTTGCAGGGCCAACAGGGCAAATTCATCCGCGAATTCTTGTTTCGCATCGATCACATAGCTTTTGGATGCTCCGACTTTCAGTGCTTTCGATTGAACAAAATCAAGATCTTTCCCTTCCCCGACATCCAGGCAACATGCAATGACTTCGTATCCTTTTTCCTTCAACCACTGAACTGCAACTGACGTATCTAAACCACCTGAGTAGGCTAAAACCACTTTTTGATTCAACATAATTCCCTCCAATAAAACTACTCGATTGAATAAATATTCTTTAAGTTGAATTAATATTAGCACCTTTTGCGTATTTATTCAACACTTATTCATGAATTTGTATAAATTCTTATTAGAATCCGTCAGTGTATTCGTGTAGGATGGAAATGAATCAACGAAATGAGGGATCATCATGTTCAACTTTTCAACAGATGAGCGATTGAAGATCCGACTGCCTGATCTGAGCCGGGACTGGAACGGGTACACTCCCCACCAGCAAGAAAAGATCCTGATGGAGTGGGAAAAGATCCGTGGCACCATCCCCGATCGCATAAAGGAGCTGGAAGTGGAAATCGAAACCCTCCTGACCGAACTATCGGAGGAAGACGATTTCGAACGCTCGTGCATGATCAATGAACGGATCAGCGACCGTGCTTCAGCCATCAACGATCTGTGGATCTGGTATCGGACCAATCCAGAAATCCACGCATGAAAAAACGGCGGAGATCCCATTCTCCGCCGTTTTCATTTTAGCTTTTCTTTTCCCTTAAATACCGATACTGATAATACTTCTCTGCAAATGCCGTGATCCTTCGGGACAGCTGATAATTGGATCCCGCCCCGATTGCCATGGAGATCAGGGGCAGCCCCGACCATTTCTTGCCTTTGAACATGGAAATCGCAAGTGCCTTCATGGATTGCTTCAGTGTCCCCTCAAGCCACGTATAATCCGTCAGCTGTTCCGAACCATCAAAGAAATACGTTGATCCCCTGCTCTCCAGGTCTTGAAGAAGCTCTTCCCACGCTTCGGCCTGCAGCCTTGCAGGCAAAGTGGCCGCGTGGAACACTTTCAGGGAAGTCATGGTTTCAAATGGCGTCTGCACGTCACAGCCATAAGACGCAGCGATCAGCTGGATGGAACGAAGATTGATGACGGCCATCGCAGGTAGATCAGATCCTAGTGCCACCAAGCCCCCTGTGCCGGTGATCCCCCCTTGGACAAGGGAATAGAGGCGATGACGTCCCGCATGCTGTTCAGCGATATAATGCAGCTGATCAATGGACAGCGCTGCAAGATCATCCACCACTTGGATTTCAGGGTTAAAGGTCCTGGCCGTGGACAAAATCCGTTCTTTGGCATCGTTTTGCATCTGCGACCCTTGAATCAGGGAGTGCAGCTGAAACAACCATCCGTCCAAGCGTTGAAAAAATGATTCCTGGACCTCTTCTGGGACCGCCGCAAAAGCCGTATCCAGCCATTTCACATATGTAAACTCCAGATCATTTGCTTCATAATCATACAAATCACGTTTCCAAGCCTTGATCGAATCCCATACCTGTTGATCTCTTTCAGACCAGCTCACACCATCCACTCCTCGCACAAACTAGATTTGTTCTAAGTATATCACACTCATTTTGGAAATCAGCCTGAAAATACCGGTGGAAAATAAGCCGGCAACTCCACCACTCACACATTCCGGCGTTCCTCCGTCCCGTCTTCCTGCTTTTTCTCCAATCCGTTTTTGTCCCCCTGAACAATAAAGAGCCTCCACCCGGTTGGGGTGAAGGCTCTGGTGAGCGATCAGATATCGCCTTTTTCAAGAACGTCACGGGCGATCATGACTTCTTCGTTGGTCGGGATGACCATGACTTTGACCGGTGAGTGAGGGTAGCTTAGGAATGTTTCTTCCCCACGCGTCGTGTTGCGAGCAGGATCCCAATAAACACCCATGAACTCAAGGCCTTTAAGCACTCTTTCACGGACGATCAAGCTGTTTTCACCGATTCCGGCAGTGAAGACGATGGCATCGACACCGTTCATGCGTGAAGCATATGAACCGATGTATTTGTGGATGCGGTTGGCGAATACGTCAAGAGCAAGCTCAGCACGCTCGTTACCTGCTTCCACTCCATCCTGGATGTCGCGAAGATCGCTTGAGAACCCGGATACACCAAGGATCCCTGATTTTTTATTCAAGACGTTCAACACTTCATCAGCCGTTGAATCGGTTTTTTCCATAATGAAGGGAATCAACGCAGGGTCGATATTACCTGAACGTGTACCCATTGCCACACCCGCAAGTGGAGTGAAGCCCATGGATGTATCGATGGATTTTCCGCCTTCGATCGCAGCGATGCTTGCTCCGTTACCCAAGTGACAAGAAATCAGGCGAAGCTGCTCTTTCGGGCGACCGAGCATTTCAGCTGCACGCTCAGAAATATATTTATGGGATGTACCGTGGAAGCCGTATTTGCGGATTCCGTATTTTTCATAGTACTCATATGGCAGGCTGTACAGGAATGAACTTTCAGGCATCGTCTGATGGAAAGCTGTATCGAACACAGCAACAGCCGGTACGTTCGGAAGGATGTTCCTGAACGCTTGGATCCCTGTCAGGTTCGCCGGGTTGTGAAGGGGTGCAAGCTCTGATAGCTCGTCGATTTTCTCCAATACTTCATCGGTGATGAGGACGGATTCATTGAATACTTCCCCGCCGTGTACAACGCGGTGGCCGATTCCTTCGATTTCATCAAGAGAAGAAATGATGCCGAAACCAGTGAGCTTGTCCAAAAGCATTTTAACAGCCACTTCGTGATTCGGGATATCGGTGATTTCTTCGTTTTTCTCGCCGTTTACAGAAATGGTGAAGACGGAATCCTTCAGTCCGATACGCTCAACGAGTCCTTTTGTGATGACGGTTTCTTCCGGCATATCAAAAAGCTGAAATTTCAAGGAAGAACTTCCAGCGTTAATTGCAATGACTTTTTTTGCCACGGTATATCGCTCCCTTTATGTTTGAATCTCTTCTTTTATTTTGTTCCATGAACGAATTTTTATCTCTCAATTCCTCATTTAATCACTAGCACACCCCCATTTCAAGAAAAAGCTTGAAATGACATCGGTTACATGTTAAATTAATTATTTTCCCAAAATTTAAATAATGAGTGGAAGCAACCGAAATCGTTCTTGATGGGGGTGAAATGGATAAGGGACCGTTTCTTTTCGCTGCGGGCGCTTGCTTTCCTGCGGGGAGGGCGGCAAGTCTCCTCGTGCCTGCGGGGTCTCGCCACTCCTCCTTTTCCGCTGGAGTCAAGCACCCTCCGCTTCAATTCACTCTTTGGTTTTTGATGAGGGATTTACTGGTGGTGGGCTAGTGTCCTATCATCTCCCTACGCAGATAACTTTTTATTCACGTTAACAGGGGAGATAACATGAGTGCTTCGTTAAGATTTGAGGGTGTAGCGGGGATTTCGTTCTCGATGGATGTGTGATGGAGGCAGGGACCGTTCCTTTTCGCTGCGGGTGCTTGCTTTCCTGCGGGGAGGGCGTCAAGTCTCCTCGTGCCTGCGGGGTCTCGCCACTCCTCCTTCTCCGCTGGAGTCAAGCACCCTCCGCTTCAATTCACTCTTTGGTTTTGATGAGGGATCGTTGATGGTAAACTAGTCCGAATATCTTGCTATGCAGGATTTTGGTAATTCCTATTCATTCCAGAAAAGGCAAGGCTGATTCGTAAGATAAGAGGGTGTAGTGGGGATTTTGTTCTGAATGATTGTGTGATGGGGACAGGGACCGTTCCTTTTCGCTCCGGATGCTTGCTTTCCTGCGGGGAGGGCGTCGAGTCTCCTCGTGCCTGCGGGGTCTCGCCACTCCTCCTTTTCCGCTGGAGTCAAGCACCCTCCGCTTCAATTCACTCTGTAGCTATATAAAGGTAAGTGGGCAGACAGTGCCAATCTAGCAGAATGATTCAGGTTGCAATCCGTGAGTAGAGTAGTACACTGAAGCCATGGTAAGGGAATCCAGAACAATTTCAAGCTTCAAGCAGCTTTTGCACCACCCAAATTCACATGAAGTAAGAAACATCCGAATTGGGCTTCCTCTTCATGACAGGATGATGAACCCTCTATCCTCTCAAACCGAAAACCAGCACCTCCCCCTCTTCCCCACACAGCGCCTCGCAGCGGAGGACAGCCGACTCCTACGGGAATAGTGAGCAGGTGAGACCCTGCAAGCGCAGCCGAAGCGGCTCACCGTCCACCCCGCAGGAAAGCGGCCGGCCGCAGCGAAACGGAACGATCCCTTCCCCACTTACAACCAAAACAGAAAATTGGATGGCTTTCGAATACATCTATGATGGCACTCGCCTATCCCAAATCAAATAGTGCAGTGTAGCGGAGGTCGACCGACTCCAGCGGGAATAGTAGGCAGGTGAGACCCTGCAAGTATGAGGAGGCTCACCGCACACCCCGTGGAAAGCGGCTGACCGCAGCGGAGAGGCACGGACCCCTCCCCATCAAATACTATTATCAAAAAGAAACAGGACGCGATCGGTGCATGCAGGGACGCTCTTCTCACAACGTAAAAATTAGCACATCCTCCTCTCCCCCACAAAGTGCCTCGCAGCGGAGGACAGCCGACTCCTACGGGAAAAGTGGGCAGGGTGAGACCCCGCAAGCATGAGGAGGCTCACCGCACACCCCGTGGAAAGCGGCTGACCGCAGCGAAGAGGCACGGACTCATCACCACCAAACACCCTTCTCAAAAAGAGTGTTCTGTGAATCGACCAGAGATTCTGTTAAAACTACCAAGGCTCTCTTCCTCTCACTCAATAAGGAAGTCCTGAATGATACCCAACTTTTCATACCAGAGTGCCTCGCAGCGGAGGACAGCCGACTCCTACGGGAAAAGTGGGCAGGGTGAGACCCCGCAAGCATGAGGAGGCTCACCGCACACCCCGTGGAAAGCGGCTGACCGCAGCGAAGAGGCACGGACTCATCACCACCAAACACCCTTCTCAAAAAGAGAGTGTTCTGTGAATCGACCAGTGATTCTGTTGAAACTAGAAAGGCTCTCTTCCTCTCACTCAATAAAGAAGTCCTGAATGATACCCAACTTTTCATACCAGAGTGCCTCGTAGCGGAGAGGCACGGGCCCCTCCCCATCAAATACCATTATCAAAAGAAACAGGACATGCTCGGTGCATGCAGGGACGATCTTCTCACAACGTAAAAATCAGCACAGCCTCCTCTCCCCCACAAAGTGCCTCGCAGCGGAGGACAGCCGACTCCTACGGGAAAAGTGGGCAGGGTGAGACCCCGCAAGCATGAGGAGGCTCACCGCACACCCCGTGGAAAGCGGCTGTCCGCAGCGAAGAGGCACGGGCTCATCCTCATCAAACACCCTTCTCAAAAAGAGAGTGTTTTGTGAATCGACCATAGATTCTATTAAAACTACCTCCTCTCACTTGATATAGAAGTTCACTGACCCATTCCCAAAAAGAGCAACAAAAAAAGGCCGCTAAAAAAGCAGCCTTTCAATCAATCATCGTTTATTATCAGTCAGCCATCCATCAATCTTACCGAGGATGTCCTGCAGCGCCCTTTGATTGGACAGGCTAGGAAGCTGTGCCAACAAGATTTCTTTCGGCGCCTCGACTCCATCACCCTTCTTCTGAAGGATCAAGATGCTCTTGGCAGCCTGCTTATTCTTGAACAGGGATAGGGGCAGTTGTAAGAAGCCCTGGATATTCGCCGTTTCATTCAAGAAGTTTTGAAGCTGTGAAGCAAACGGGGACTCAAACAAATTGTTCGGGACGATGAAGAACAGATATCCCCCCTCTTTTGTATGCTTGAGGCTTTGCTCGATAAAGAGATGATGGGCATACGAATGCCCCTCTTCCGCCTGCAGCTCATAGTCCTTCGCCCTCACATCGTTCGGATAGTACCCGATCGGCAGATCACTTAGGACAAGATCCACGGGATCGATCATGAGGGGTTCAAGGGAATCCTGGTTGAAGAGCTGAAGCGGATGCTTTTGCAGGTTGGCTCCTACATAGGCGAGCTTGATCAGCACCTCATCGATTTCCACGCCGACGGACTCCGTCTCTTTCCCCGTCAGGTGGTTCAGCACCGTGGTCAGGAGATTACCCGTTCCGATCGCTGGGTCCAAGACCTTGAACGTGTCCATTCCTTCGGTAAAACGGTTCACCAGATAGCTGATGAACATGCCTAGGGAATCCGGCGTCATCTGGTGATTCGGCTGGACATTTTCTTTCATCCCTTTCAAGATGGCAAATTGGAATGCTTTCCGGATATCCTCATCTGCCGTCTCGTCAAGGTTCAGTTCCGCGTATTTTTTGGATAATCGCTTCTTCGTGAGCTCGCTGAGTTCATCTTGAAGGATTTCTTCCTGAAAGAGATTCTCTCCTGTTTCAGCGACTGCCTCCAGATAGGTACAGTTCAGTTCCTCCTGAAGCAGGGTGGAGGTTTCATCGAGTATGCCGAATAGTGTTTCGACTGGTGAATTCATCATGTACGTTCATTCCTTTTCACGGTTTGGTGCTTTTATTGTAACGTGGGCATCGCCTTTTGTAAAAACCAGACCCTTTTTGCGGCAAAAAAGGATGCTGGCCGTGGCCAGCATCTGGTGAGATTATTTTGCGTTTTTAACCGCTTCGATTGCTGCTTCATAGTTCGGGTGATCAGTTCCTTCGCTTACATACTCTGCATACGTCACTTCGTCGTTGCTGTTCACGACGAATACGGAACGTGCCAACAGACGGAGTTCTTTCATGTAGACGCCGTATGCTTCACCGAAGCTCATATCACGGTGGTCAGATAGGGTTTGGACATTCTCGATGCCATTTGATCCGCACCAGCGTTTTTGTGCGAAAGGCAGATCAGCAGAAATGGTCAGGACTTCCACATTTCCGAACTTGACTGCTTCTTCATTGAATTTTCTTGTTTGGGCGTCGCAGACGCCTGTGTCGATGGAAGGAACGACAGAGATCAAACGCACCTTGCCTTTTGAATCCTGAAGTGTCACTTCTGAAAGATCGTTGGCCAGTACGGTAAAGTCAGGTGCTTGATCCCCTGCTTTTACTTCGCTGCCCACGAGTGTGACAGGATTGTTTTTGAATGTGATTGATGCCATTATGTATTCCTCCTTTAAAATAGGTTGTACTTCTTCATAGTACAGAAAAGGGGTGAGGGTGCGCAACTGTTAGGGCTTACCCTCTCCAGAAAGAAAATGGGGCATGCAGGAATCTGCACGCCCCAAGGCTTAAAAGTCTACATTTTGTTTATGGTGATCCGGTCCGTGTCCATCATGGTCTTTCTTCAGCATGCTCTGAATCTTTTCGATGGCACCTGGTGCAAGATCGAGAAGTCGGTCAAGGAGATGGGTATTTTCATCAAGATGAAGCATTTTGATGCCCCTTGAACTGACGATCAGAAACGCGATCGGGGTGATGGATACACCTCCACCGCTTCCTCCACCGAAAGGTTGCTGCTTTGGTCCGGACTGTGGCTTGTCTCCATTATCTCCACCTTTACCCTTGCCGTCGATGATGAATTCACTGCCGCCTGCAGCAAATCCGAACCCGACTTTCGATACCGTCAAGATCACGCTTCCGTCTGGTGTTTCGACTGGATCACCGATGATCGTATTCACATCGATCATTTGTTTCAGATTTTCCATGGCGGTGGTCATTAACCCTTCAATAGGATGTTCGCTCATGTCAGTTCCTCCTTATTATACTGAATGTTTTTCACCTGAGAGGGTGGACAATGGCTTTGTCTTGAACGTGGCCTTGCCGCCCCTCCAAAAACGAAGTATCTTGAAACCTACGAGGATAGCATTCCCAATTCTAAATTGGATGATACATGAAAATCTGGTCTGGATGATCGCTTGTTGAAAGTCGGGGACCACCTGTAGATCCGGCATGGACTGAAGCCTGATGTATCCGCTCATGAGACTGATGATGCTTCCTTTCAATCCCCATATCGCCCCTGTGAAGGAACCCGTTGTGGCGGCATCACCCGTGCCGATCTTCGTATGCCAGATGACATCATCCATCTTCACTTTCTTCATGAAATGCCGGATGATCCGGTGCAGGGACCGTACATGGACGAGGAGGGTCTTCGTATCTTTAAGGCTATTCATGAATTCCGAAGGGGTCACCTTCTTCTTATCTTCTTTTTCCTTGCCGGAAGAGCCGGCATCCCCTGCCTTCTTCTTTTCTTCCAGAACGATATTCGGACCATCATCATCGACCTTCACCATGGGGATGTCGATTGTATATTTAAGGATTCCATACCATGCCCTGAGCATCACCTTGAAATGATCATTATCATTTCCGTGATAGAGGGATATGGTAATGGTCAGTTTGGTTATAAAAATGATTACGAATAATAGCAGCAGCAATGCAGCGAGGATCAGGAGGGTCCATACCCACCAGCTCATATCCATCACACCCCTTCAACTTCCCATTATCGCCTCGACGATCATGATTTAAACCTTTCTTTTCCTTTCGGACCCACCTCTTCCCATAAGGGTGACGAACAAGCATGGAGTCGATCCCACTCCCAAATACAAAGAAAGAGGCTGGGGCAAGAGAGTTTTAGTCATAGTAAAACCCGAACTATTTGAGATAGTTCGGGTTTTTGATTTGTTTCATGTCCATTACGATTTACTTGTTCCTAGCGGTTGATTGGAGTGCAAGACGAAGACTCCAGCGGGAAGCGTAGCTGATGTGAGACCCCGCAGGCTTGCCGAGGAAGCTCACGGGCTACCCGCGGAAAGCGTAGTCTTGCACGGAAATCATGAGCGGTATAAAGAAGCCATACTGATAGTGTTCGTCATGACCTTTTTGTTTTTCCCAGTCTTTCTTGATTCATATTTGTGCCGGTGTGAATTCCATCTTTCTTTTCTCGTGTACGACCGTGGTGTCAGCGAAGAGATCATGGATCCCCTGCTTTTTCGTGGTGAAGGCGACAACCGCGTAGAGGAGGAAGAAAGTGCCTGAGATGAAACGTCCGATCAGCTCCCTGAATAGGACGGTTCCCCAGTCGAGCTTCTGTCCTTTGATGCCGACCACTTTGACGCCGAATAGCATCTTCCCGAGAGTCTGGTGGAAGAACTTCGTCATGAGAACGAAGTAAGCATAAAAGACGATGGTGGTCAGGATGGTGTATGGAGCGAACATGGAGCTCCCCATCGGGATATCCAGCAGCTTGAATACCGGTGTCACGAGGAGCCGCGTTACACTTCCGATCACAATCAGATCGATGATGTAGGCCCAGAATCTGATCCAAAACCCTGCCAGGAAAAACCCTTTGGTGGGTATGAATGGTTCTAGTCTTTTTTCTTCCGGCTGCTCCCTTTCAGGAAAGGGCACGCCGTCTTGTTCATATACGTCACTCATCGGTCAAGCCCTCCTTACTCAGAATATAGATACATCAATCGTGGTGCGTTCGGTTGGGATAGGATCTTGGCAAGGGCCGTCGCTTCCATATCTCCACCGATCATTTTCTTCGCTCCCATATTGAAGAGCCCTGCGAAAGAATCACCAGAGGAATAACGGAAGACTTCTGCATCTTTCAGCTTGTAATCCTTCTTCATGGCCTCGACGGTGTCTTCGTAATAACCGAATTCATCGATAAGGTTGACTTCCTTCGCCTGCTGTCCGTCATAGATCCGGCCGTCGGCGATTTTCTTCACCTGATCCTCCGACATATCACGGCCGCTTGCGATGACGTCCACGAATCCTTCATAGGAATTATCGATCATGGACTGCAGGATATCCCGCTCTTCATCGGTCATCTCCCTTGTCGGGCTCATGATATCTTTGTATGGACCACTTTTGATTGTCACGAAGTCGACTCCGTATTTTTCAGCAAGCTCTGAATAATTGATTCCCTGCATGATTACCCCAAGGGAACCGGTGAGGGTTTCCTTGCTGGCGAAGATCTTGGTGGCAGGGGCAGATATGTAGTAACCACCTGAAGCGGCCGTGCCCCCCATGGACACATAGATCGGTTTCTTCGTATCTTTTTTGATTTCTTCAAGCTTTTTATGGATCTGGGCGCTTTCCACCACTCCTCCACCAGGTGAGTTCACCTTCAGGATGACCCCTTTGACCGTGTCGTCCTTTTCAACAGCGTCGAGCTGTTCAAGGAAAGACTGGTGGTTATAGCCCGCACTCTCGAACAGCGAGCCCGCGCCTCCTGTATCCTGTATGACTCCGTTCACTTCGAGTACGGCGATCCGGTCCCCGGACGATCCTGCATCCAATACTTCTTCATTCAGGGTCGAGTCCATGCTCAGCACTTCTTCCCAGGCACTTGTGAAATCACCCTTCAATGCCGATGTGGCGAAATTGACGATGACCGAGACAAAGAACAGTCCGGCTGCGATTCCAAGTGCAATCCATCTTTTTGCATTCATGTTGTATAATCCTCCCTTTCTCATCCTATCTTATGTAAGGATATCTTTATCATTCTACATATAAAACATGGTAGAATATTCACTAAGTAAGATTCTAGCAAATTTTTAATCAAATGGGAAAACTTAACCTACATCGACAGGGGGCATTTCACATGAATCGTCGCAATATTTATTTTTATCACCTGAAAGATGCTGCACTCGGGGCGAAGCTGGATTCACTCTATGAACTCGCGCGCCGCTATGATTTCACCATCGTCAACCGTCACGAAGATGCGAGTATCATCGTGAGCGTAGGGGGCGACGGCACCTTCCTTCAGGCCGTCAGGAAGACCGGTTTCCGGCAGGACTGCCTCTATGCCGGCATTTCCACCGGTGGTACCCTAAGCATGTACTGTGACTTCCATATCGATGATACGTCCAAGATGATCGAGGCAATGACCAAGGAGCAGATCGAAGTCCGGAAATACCCGACGATCGAAGTGACCGTGGATCATCAAACCTCATTCCTATGTCTGAATGAGTTCAGCATCCGCTCCGGGATCATCAAGACGTTCGTGATGGATGTCTTCATCGACGACAACCATTTTGAAACGTTCAGGGGAGACGGCATGGTCATCGCCACACCGACGGGCAGTACGGCCTATAACAAATCCGTCAACGGAGCGGTCGTGGATCCGATGATCCCCTGCCTTCAGGTGAGTGAGATGGCTTCCCTCAATAATAACCGGTACCGGACATTGGGCTCTTCCTTCATCCTCAGCCAGGAACGCCGACTTGTCCTGAAGATCGTCCAGGACGGGAATGATTATCCTGCCATGGGCATGGACAATGAAGCCCTCGGCATCCAGCACGTCGAAACCATCGAGGCGAAGCTGAGCGGAAACATCATCAAGACCGTCAAGCTGAAGGATAATTCTTTCTGGGAAAAGGTGAAACGTTCATTCCTTTGAGAAAAAAAGAAAACCCGGATATGCCGAAAGGGAGGGCCACTCCTTTTCAGGCATTCCGGGTTTTTTCTATGCGCTCAGCCGGGCATCTTTCCGCCTTTTCCTTGCAAGCTGAAGCCGTGATGCCGTCAACACCGCCAATGCGAGCCAGATGAAGCAAAAGGCGATGGCATGGACGGTAGAAAACGGCTCATGATACATCCACACGCCGAGGATCAAGGTGATGGTCGGGGCGATATACTGCAGGAATCCCACCATGTAAAGGGGGATCTGCTGGGCCCCGCGCGAGAAGAACAAGAGTGGGATCGCCGTCGCTGCACCTGCTCCGATCAGAAGCAGATCCGTTCCTGTTCCCGTATGGAAGAGTGCCAGTGAATCATCCTGATACAAGAACAGGAGGTACACGATTGAAACGGGCGCTATCGTCATGGTTTCCAGGGTCAGGCCGATGGATGATTCAACCTGGATCAGCTTTTTGGCCAGCCCGTATAAACCGAACGAAAACGCCAGCCCGAACGCGATCCACGGGAAATCACCGTAGGACAACGTGAGGACGAGCACGCCCGCCGCGGCCAAACCGAATGACAGGATCTGGGCTCTGGTGAGCTTCTCCTTGAGGATGAAGACACCCAATAGAATGCTCACCAAGGGATTGATATAGTATCCGAGGCTCGCTTCCACCATCTGATCTGTATTGACGGCCCATATGTAGATGAACCAGTTCGCGCTGATCAACAAAGAAGCGACGAGGAGCGCGAGCACCTGCTTTTTCTTCGTCAACGACGTTTTCAGATAGGATGTGAATCCTCTGAACCTTCTTGTGACCAAGAGGAACAGCAGCATGAACCAGAAGGACCAGAAGATGCGGTTTGCCAGGATTTCATCGGCCGGGACATCTCCGAGAAACTTCCAATAGATCGGGAGGATCCCCCATAATAGATACGACAACGCGGTATACGCAATTCCCGTCTGACTTGACTTCATTTTGTTACCCCCAAACTATTTCAATGACCGAAATAACTCCATTATAGCCATGGGGGTGACCAGGGGCAATCATTATTTTTTCCTATCTCTGCTATATACGATATCTTCATCGACGACGGTCATCGCCACCACTTGTTTCAGGAGCACATCAGGACCTCCTGCGAAGGGATCTTCATTGAGGATCGTGAAGTCTGCATCATACCCTTCCTTGATGAGACCGCGGTCGGCTTCGTGGTGACACGCGAAGGCACTGCCTTTTGTAAACAGGGAGATGCCTTCATACATGCTCAATACCTGGTCGGGTCCAAAAACCGTATGATCGGGATCATTCGGGTTGGTCCGGGTTACGGCCGCATGGATACCAAGCAGGGGATTGACCGGCTCGATCGGGGCATCGGAACCGCCTGCGCAGTGGATCCCTTCTTCAAGGAGGGTCTTCCATGCATAGTTATACTTCATCCTGTCTTTCCCGATCCGGTCGATCACCCACGGGAAATCTGATGCGACAAACCGGGGCTGGATATCAAGGATCAGATCCAGTCCCTTGATTCTCTCGATCAATTCATGTCGGAGGATCTGGGCATGGATCAATCGATCGCGCCGCCCCTTCACCGTAGGCTCTTTCGTGATGGCATCCACCACCTGTTCAAACGCCAGGTCTCCGATTGTATGGACAGCGATGGGTAAGTCATAGGATCTTGCCTTCGCTACGAGGGCCTGCAAGTTTTCCTCCGTATGGATACTCACCCCGCTGGTGCTTTCATCATCGGCATATGGATGGCTGAGGAGGGCCGTCCTCCCACCAAGGGCCCCGTCGGCAAAGATTTTCATGGCGCCGAATTCCACATAGGGGCTTCCCTCGAGGAATTGATGCCCTTCATCGTGCCAGTCTTCGATGACGGCATGATGGACAAGGAGGTGTGCCCTGAATTTTTTACCGTCTTTTCCGAGGGTATTCCTGAACGCCTGATACGTTTTGTTAAAGTCCCCGTAATAGCTCAAATCTTCTGTATGACCGCCTGTAAGGCCGTTTTCCCAGCAGCTTTGAACCCCTTTTGAAAGGGCTTCTTCGAGGTATTCCAACGAAATCGAAGGCAGGATCCCCGTCAAGATATCCTGTGCCGTATCCTTCAGCACCCCGTTGACACGTCCGTCATCGTATCGGTCGATCAGTCCCCCTTCGGGATCTTCCGATGCGTCGGTGATGCCTGCTTTTTCAAGGGCCAACGTATTGACGACGATGGCATGGCGGCATATCCGTTTCAGGAGGACAGGGTGTCCCCCCGCTACGTGATCGATTTCATCTTTGGTGATGACCTCAGGATCTTCCCAAAGATTTTCATTCCACCCTTCCCCGATGATCCAGTCTCCTTCCGGGGTACGGTCTGCCTTCTCCTTGACCGCCAGCAGCACCTGCTCCTTGCTGGTCATCTCGGAAAGGTCCAGCCTCATCAATGTCTCTCCATGTCCAATGAGGTGCATATGGCTGTCCACAAACCCCGGGAACATGATCTTGCCTTCAAGGTCCATTTTCCGGTCGACTGCAAACCGTTCTGTAAGGGCCGCTTCGCTGCCGAGCGCCTTCACTTTGCCATCTTCCGTCCATACAGCTTCTACAGTATGACCTTCTGCCTGCATCGTGTAGATTGTTCCATTCGTCCATAATGTTCCCATCGTGGTTGTTCCCTTCTTTCCAAAAAATTCTGTATCTACTGTACCATAAAAGTGCAAAAATCAGAAAGAACTGAATTTATGCGATAACGAAAAAAAGGAAGCCCCTGCGGACTCCCCTTTTTTGGCTATAAGTTTTGTGCTGTCAGTTCTTTTTGTCGGAGTTCGATTCTCCTGATCTTGCCTGAAGTCGTCTTCGGCAATTCGTCGACGAATTGAATCTTCCGTGGATATTTGTAAGGAGCCGTCAGTTCCTTGACATGTTCCTGTAGGGAAGGGATAAGAGCCGGATCGGCTTGGTCTACATCGTCTTTCAGGACGATGAACGCCTTGACGACCAGCCCCCTGATCTCGTCAGGGCTCCCGACCACGGCGCATTCCTTCACGGAAGGATGTTTGACCAGGGCGTCTTCTACTTCAAATGGCCCGATTGTATATCCCGAAGAAATGATGATGTCATCGCTCCTTCCCTCGAACCAGAAGTATCCATCTTCATCCCGTTTCGCTATATCACCGGTGATATAGTAATCTCCGCGGAATTGCATGGCCGTCCTCTCGGGATCTTTATAGTAGTTTTTGAAAAGGGCCGGGGTTTCAAGGTGAACGGCAATGTCCCCCACCTCACCGTTTTCACAAGGCTTCCCGAGTTCATCGATGATTTCTACCCTGTTCCCAGGAGTCGGTTTCCCCATTGACCCGGGACGCAGTTCCATTCCTTTGGTCACCCCGACAAGAAGGGTATTTTCCGTCTGCCCGTATCCATCCCTCACAAGGACGTCAAAATGCTTTTGGAACGCGTCGATGACTTCGCGGTTCAATGGCTCGCCGGCTGAAACCGCGCTGTGAAGGGAATCAAGATTATAGGAACCGAGATCATCCACCTTTGCCATTAACCTGTACTCAGTCGGTGTGCAGCACAGGACGTTCACCCTATGATCTTGAAGGATCTTCAAATAGGCATGCGGCTCGAATTTCCCTTGGTAAACAAGACCTGTCGCTCCTGAACCAAGGACGGATAGGAACGGGCTCCAGATCCATTTTTGCCAGCCTGGACCTGCCGTGGCCCACACGACATCCCCTTCCTCGATGCCCAACCATTCCTTTGCAGCAGTCTTCAGATGGGCGTAGGCCCAGCCGTGCGTATGTACAACCCCTTTGGGATTCCCCGTCGTACCGGACGTATAGGAGAGGAACGCCATGTCATCACGGTGTGTATCAGCGAAACCAAGCTCGTCCGAAGCGTTTTTCGCTTCACCTTCGAGATCGGTCCATCCATCTTGTCCCCCGCCGACAACAAATCTCTTTACATTTTCTATACCCGCAACCCCTTCAAACTGACCGATAAACGGAGAATATGCGACAATCCCCTTAACATCCCCATGATCAATGCGGTATCCGAGGTCCTTGGCCCTTAACATTTCCGAGCTCGGGATCACCACAAGACCGGCTTTTAAGGCAGCAAGGTAAACAGCGTACGCCTCAATCAGCCTTGGCATCATCACCAGGAGCACATCGCCTTTTGTAAATCCAGCCTCAATGAAAACGTTTCCATATTTATTCGCCAATTTAATCAGATCATCATAGCTGATCTGCTTTTCGTTACCTTGTTCATCCATCCATAGGAGGGCTTTTGCTCCATCATTTGCAGCAAAGCGTTCGACTTCCTCCACCAGATTATATGTTTCCGGTGCTATAAGTTCTTCCCTTTTCATCGTGGTTCCTCCTTTTTTTTACATAGCCCACTCTATTATACAAAATGTTTAAACTTTTTTAAATATTCTTTTTACTGATAGCAAAAAGAAAGGAGCGGGGCAATGCCCGCTCCTTTGTAGCCATTGTATTCAATTATTTTTGGTAACCGCCGATTTGTTGTTCAGCCATTTGAACCAAACGCTTAGTGATTTCACCACCTACAGAACCGTTAGCGCGGGCAGTTGCATCTCCACCAAGTTGAACTCCGAATTCAGAAGCGATTTCGTATTTCATTTGGTCGATAGCTTGTTGAGCTCCAGGAGCTACTAGTTGGTTAGAACTTCTGTTGTTTGCCATGTGTTTTCACCTCCTCGTTGCTTGTTGAGTATAGAATGTGCGAAAACACATGGCTTCATGCAAGGGATTTCTTTGGTAAATGTTCCTAAATCAGAGGAGCTCGTCGAAGTTTTCTTCCTTATGGGAAGAACCGTCGATCTGCATGATTTCCGTTTTTTCGACAGCTTCTAGGATGAGCTCATCGAAGTTGACAAAGCTTTCGTAGTACTGGACCTTTTCACGCTTCGGCCTGGTTTTGGGAGCAGGCGGCGTAAAGATCGTGCAGCAGTCTTCATATGGAAGGATCGAGATATCATGCGTATCGATCTTCTGGGCAATGTCGATGATTTCAAGTTTATCCATGGCGATCAACGGTCGAAGGACAGGGGTATTCGTGACATCATTGATGGCCTGCATGCTCTCCAGTGTCTGGCTCGCCACCTGGCCGAGACTTTCACCCGTCACGATGGCAAGCCCTTCGTGTTTTTCCCGTATCATGTCTGTGATCCTGAGCATCATTCTCCGCGTGGAAGTCATGGTGTAATTTTCAGGCACTTGATCATGAATCAGCTGCTGGATTGCCGTAAACGGGACAATATGAAGATTCACTTTTCCGCTGAACGCCGACAGCTTTTTCGAAAGATCGATGACCTTCTGCTTTGCCCTTTCACTGGTGAAAGGAGGGCTGTGGAAATGGACGGCATCGACCTCCACGCCCCGTTTCATCGTCAGGTAACCGGCAACGGGGCTATCGATCCCCCCAGAGAGCATGAGCATAGCCTTTCCGCTCGCTCCCACCGGCATGCCTGTTGCACCCGGGTAGATTTCGGATGAAAGGTAAACCCCTTCCTTCCGAACCTCCACATTCAGTTTAATATCGGGATTGCGGACATCGACGGTCAAATCCTCCATATTCTTCAGGATGTATGACCCGATCTGGTAGTTCAATTCGTTCGTATCAAGGTGGAAGGTCTTATCTCCCCGTCTTGCCGATACCTTGAACGTTTTTCCGGGTTCAAAGCTTTTTTGCACAAGGGCAAGGCCCGCTTCCATCATTTCATCCACATCCCTGCCCGTCATGACAACCGGGCTGAATGACTGGATGCCGAAGATCGAAGATAACCTTGTGATCACTTCTTCCCCGTCCGCTTCCCCCAGCAGGATGTGAAGGCGATCCCTGCTTGCATTGACCGATATGGAAGGAAGGTCCTTCAGGGCCTCCAGGATGTTTTCCCTCAGTTGGGACGTAAATTTCTTGCGGTTTCTTCCTTTGGTGGAAATTTCACCGTATCTGACTAGAATTCGATTATATTTCATCGTGATCTCCTCATCGTTTTCATTAATGATCGGATTTCCCTCTCCAATGTTTCCAGGAACATCCGTGCTTCCTGCATCGTCGTATGGTAGGACAGGCTCACCCTGAGTGAGCTGTTCGCCCGCATGTCCGACACGCCCATGGCAAGAAGCGTTTCACTTGGTTTATGCTGTCTGGATGAACAGGCACTCGTGGTGGAAAGATAAATCCCATGCTGGTCGAGTGAATGGACCATCACTTCCCCCTTGAACCCTTCGATGGAAAAGTTCAGGATATGGGGGGCTGCGTTGATTTCCGGTGTATGGACCGTCACATAAGGGAGCTTGGATAATCCGTCCCTTATGAAGCCTTGGATTTCCTGCATTACTGGAAGGGATTCTTCCCTTTCCTTCAAATGCATGCGAAGGGCCTTGGCAAAGGCCGCGATCCCCCCTGTGTTTTCGGTCCCGCTCCTGAGGCTGCCTTCTTGTTCGCCACCGGATAGCAACGGTGAAAGGCGCACCCCACTCCTGACATAGAGGGCCCCCGTTCCTTTTATTCCGTGAATCTTGTGGGAGGAAAGACTGCACAGGTCCACCCCCGCGCCATGAAGATCAAGCGGTATTTTCCCGCATGCCTGCACGGCATCCACATGGAAAAGGGTTTTCGGGCGATCCTTGAGCAGTTCGCCGATTTCCCGGATCGGCTGGATGGTTCCGACCTCATTATTGACGTGCATGACGCTGACGAGGATGGTATCATCCCTGAGCGCATCTTCAATCTCCTTCAGGTCAATTCGTCCATCCTCATCCACGCCTACATAGGTGATGCTGAACCCGAACGGTTCAAGATCTTCTACAGCCTTTTTTACTGAAGGATGCTCGATGCGGGAGGTGATGATATGCCTCCCCCTGTTCTTGTACTGCATGGCCGTACCCTTGACGGCCAGATTATTCGACTCGGTCCCTCCCGATGTGAAGAAGACTTCCGATCCTTCCACGCCAAGGAGGTCCGCTACCTGCTCCCGTGAACGTTTGATAAGGTCATCTGCCTTCCCACCGAACGAATGGATCGAAGATGGATTTGCATACAGTGTTTCGTTCACCTTCATGAACGTATGGAGTGCTTCTTTATAAGGTTTCGTTGTGGCACTATTATCTAAATAGATCATACATCTCACCTGCTTATGGTTTGGCTCACATTTCAATTTTTAATCTTACCATACCTGCAGGGATTCCCAAATAAGAAGCGCACTTTTTTATTGTTCATGAAATTTTAATATACTTTCCAAATTTATTCATTGAAATATAACTGAATTTTTGCGAGAATCATGTAAGTAAGTGACAGGTCATACTATTTGAATATACTAAATTGTTTGATTATTTCGTTATTGAACGCACTTATCCCTTCTTACCAACATAAGAAATCAAGCACGAATGAAACGGAGGAAAGTATATGAATAAGAAAGCGCTTCCATTTAGTGGCGTAATGGCAATAGGCTTGATGCTGTTCGCCCTCTTCTTCGGAGCCGGGAATATGATATTCCCTCCATTTTTAGGCCAGCAGGCTGGAGATCATGTTTGGACAGCCATCCTGGGATTCTTGATTACCGGTGTGGGACTTCCCCTTTTGGGCGTCATCGCGATTGCCAAGTCAGGAGGAGACCTGCAGTCCCTTGCCAGCAGGGTGCATCCCGTTTTCGGCATCGTCTTCACCGTCATCCTTTATCTCGCCATCGGTCCCTTCTTCGGAATACCGCGTACCGGTACGGTCACCTATGAAATCAGCGTTCTGCCTTTCTTGCCGGAAGGATTGACCGACAGCCGGATGCCGATGATGATCTTCTCGCTCATCTTCTTCTCCTTGACCGCTTGGCTCAGTTTGAATCCGTCCAAGCTGGTCGACCGGATCGGGAAGATTTTGACTCCTTCACTACTGATCATCCTTGCCGTACTAGTCGTAAAAAGTATCGTCACGCCCATGGGCAGCCTTGGTACACCAATTGAAGCCTATCAAAATGGGCCCCTTTTCAAAGGATTCATCGAAGGGTACCTGACAATGGACACGATTGCGGCACTCGTCTTCGGAATCGTGGTCATCAATTCCATTAAGAATCACGGCATCACCTCGAAGGCAAGTATTTCAGCCATCACCATGAAAGCCGGTGTGATTGCGGCTACAGGTCTTGCCCTCGTCTACCTGTCCCTCAGCTATATCGGGGCCAGCGGGACCGATGCCATCGGAGAACAAGCTAACGGCGGCGCACTCCTTGCCGCAGCCTCCGAAGAACTGCTGGGATCGTTCGGGATCATCGTCCTTGGCCTGGCCATTCTGTTTGCCTGCCTGACGACATCAATCGGACTGGTATCGGCGAGCGCTCAGTACTTTTCAAAGCTGCTTCCGATCCCTTACAAAGCCTTGGTGTTCATTATTTCATTGTTCAGTATGATCATTTCCAATATCGGATTGACACAGCTGATTTCCATCTCACTGCCGGTGCTGATCTTCATTTATCCAATGGCCATCGTATTGATCATTCTTTCGTTCTTCCACAATCTGTTCAGAGGCTACCGCCCCGTGTATATCACGGCGCTTGCCCTGACCGCTTTCATCAGTCTATTCGACGGACTGAAGGAAGCCGGTATCGAAGTGACTGCCGTCAGGGACTGGCTTTCATTCCTTCCCCTCTATGCAGAAGGGATCGGCTGGATCGTCCCGGCAATTTTCGGCGCCTTGATCGGCTTCGTCATTTCACTGGTTCTCGGAACGAGCAAAAGAGTGATACAAGCGTAATCGGCACACCATCCGTCCCGGCCACATCGGGGCGGATTTTTTTGTGGGCGGGGAAACTCCGGGGATGATCGTTGATATCCACTACTATCCCGTGCCCCGAACGTTGGGAATCCCCCGTTTGGTATGATCTATATATGGACCACAAAAAAAGCAGCACCCTCGCCCGTTTTCACGGTAAAGGGGACTGCTTTTTTATTTATTCTCAATCATTTTCTCGATTTTCTTCAGTGCGCCCGGCTCTATCTTTTCCAAGGTGGTGGCCGCTTCTTCCAGCGCCCTCCGGTATTCATACTGCCTGAAAGCTTCCTCGGCATTCCTGAGGCCGTCATGGACGGATGAATAGCGGCTTCTATAGCGATTCCCGTACTGGATCACCCGTTCCGAGAGGACGACGTCTTCGATGAGTTCATCGGTCTTCTTATAGAAATGATCCACGGTGTCTTCTGCAGCAAGCAATGTTTCCTGAACAAATTTCATATTCAGCGGTTTCTCGGTGAGACTCACATTCACCTGCTCGATTTTATTATGGACTTCGTCAAGAAGATCTTTGTATCCTTGCGGGAGGCCAGGTGCGTTGCTTTTGGAAATCATGCGGCTCGCTTCGGCCACCTTTTTCTTCAGCTCATGGATTTTTTCCCTGGTGGCAAGCTCATCTTTCCTCATCGTTTGAAGATAAAGATTGAACTCTTCCTGCTCCCTGTTCAGTTCGTCCAGACTGCTCCGGATATCCTTCAGTTCATCACTCAGATTGGAGTAAGGGGCACCCTGTTCTTCTTCCTTCTTCATAATCAGTTCATGTCGTTTGGAAAGCTGGATGATCTTATGTTCCAGATCCTTGGGGATCGTGAGTGCTTCGTCCCGGAGATGGTACGCCTGCTGGACAATCCGGAGCTCCGCCTGTATGTCTTCGTTCTCTTCCTTGGCCTTGATGAGGCTCTCCGTCGTGGCATCTTTATACTGCCCGATGAAATGCTTGGCGTGTACTTCCTTTTCCAGGATATCGTAGAACGATTCAATCGTTTCCTTCATTTCCTTCAGGCCTTCTTCCACGCCTTCCACCTTCAGTTCCCCGAGGTCGGTGACGTGGGATGCAAGGGATGCCTTCAGTGCGGCGGCCTTTTCTTCCACCTCCACATGATCCAGGATGTACCCTTCTTCCTTCATCCCCTCATATCCGGCCTCGAGCTCTGAAATCTGGACCGGCAGGACGTTTTCACACTCTGTGAGCAGGTTCGGGATGGCCTCCATCTTATAGGCGGTCTCCCTCATTTTCTCAGACAGCCCTAGGACCATCTCACGTGCTTCGATATAGTTCCCCTGTTCGGTCAATTCCTCGAATCGTTCGATTTGTTTGCCCATCTCATCAAGGATGGTTTCGATCGGTTTAGCCGTGGAACCATATGTATGACGATAAGCGAGAAGTTGCTTCTTGCTTTTGCGGTATTCTTCCTGAAGCGTCTGGATCTCTTCCCTGTTCTTTTCCTCACTGCCGATCAGTTCATCGAGTTCCTTCAGGATCGTCTCGATCTTCGTCTCGGTACCGGTGAGGATCTCATGGATACGGGAAAGGGTGGCTTTTGTTTTGTTGAACCGGAACTTATCCGTATGCTCCTCTGCATCGAATAGAAGTTCTTCCACTTCAGGGAGCTGCACGGCTACGATCTCATCCCAACCCTGTCTCCAGCGTTCGAATAATTCCTCGGTCTGCCCGGTCATGTTCAATTGTTTGACTTTGGAAAGTTCATCCGAGACAGGACGATTCATGATATCGATCTTCCAGGATTCGTAGCGATCGACCTCTGCATAATATTTCTTCCTGACAAAGAATCCAGTCAGGAAGACAATCAATACTAGTAGTATTCCACCGATGATGTACTGCATCATAAGCCCCCTGTTCAACTATTCAGTAACATTTATCTAAAGTTAAGTTTCTTAAAATTTATCTCATTGCTATAATGATACCATGTTAACGACATTTTTTGACTATTAAATTCGAATTTTACTCGATAAAAAGTCATAATCGGCAGTTTTTCCGTTCAATGGACGATTTTTCGCCATTTGACGGGCAAAATCTTAGCCGATTAAGGAATAGGAGGCTTCTCCATGATCAAACGGGACGGTCATATCCATACCCCATTCTGTCCGCACGGAAGCAAGGACACCATGGAAGAATATGTCGAAAGACTCATCGCACTCGGATACACCCATATCACGTTCACAGAGCACGCTCCCCTTCCCAGGGACTTCATCGATCCTGTGCCGGAAAGGGACAGCGCTATGCAGTTCGGGCAAATGGACGACTATTTGAAAGAAATCGACCGTCTAAAAAGGAAATATGATGGCCGCATTGTGATTTTAGCAGGCCTGGAGGTGGACTATATCGAGGGATATGAAGCAGGTACAAAAGAGTTGCTGACGAAATACGGTCCATCCCTCGACGACAGCATCCTCTCGGTTCATTTCTTGAAGAAAGACGGGGCTTGGTATTGCCTGGACTATAGTGATGAAACCTTCGGCAGGATGACGGAAGCCTATGGCGGAGTCGATCCGGTCCATGAGGATTATTACAGAGCCGTCCTTTCTTCCATCCATTCGGACCTCGGTCCCTATAAACCGAAGAGGATCGGTCATATGACACTGGCGAACAAATTCCAGAAGCTCTACCCGACAACCCGATCTTTTTCCCGGGATATTTCAACCATCCTCGACGCGATCCTCGCCAACGGTCTGGAAGTCGATTATAACGGGGCAGGTGTCATCAAACCTCACTGCGGCGAGTCCTATCCACCCGAACCGGTCATCCGGAAGGCTTATGGGATGGGGATCCCCGTCGTATATGGTTCCGATGCCCATACGGTCAGCGGCCTTGATCAAGGAAGGACACGGATGACGTTCCTCTGAATCTCAGACGAGCATCTCTTTTTCGAATGGTTCATTCCTCTGTTCAACAAGCATGAGCCGGATCCACTGATCGATCTGCTGATAGTAATGGTCAACAAAATAGAATTCCTGCGGGAAAAGCTGCCATACTTCCCTCAGCTGCTGGCTGTTCAAAAACGGGAAGGTCAGCATGGACTTCAGCTGAATGATGAGGAAATTCACCGGCTGCTTCTTGAATGAGTGATCCATCATCCCCTTTTCAAACAGGCACTTCAAGTAGAATCGCTCCTTCATCAGATAGGAAGCGATGATCTCCCTTACGACCTGGGAATCGATGGACACCTCCCTCCAGATGAACCGGGTGAGCTGATGGTTCTCGCTTTGGAACTTGAGGAGCTTGTAGACGGCACGTTTCAGGCACACTTCTGCATCGATGTATGGAAGGGCAGCGGTCTCCTCCTCCAAAAAACGGAGATAGGGTTCAAAGAAATGCGTGAAGCATGCTTCGAGAAGCCCCTGCTTCCCTTTAAAATAATAGGAGATCGTCGCCGGGTTGACATCGGCCTTGCCGGCGATATCCCTGACGGACGTCCCATCGAATCCATGGTCATTGAATAATGAAACAGCAGCAGCAAAAATCGCATCTTTTGTACTTATAAGCTTCTTCATTCGAATCCCTCGTTTCGTTTGATTGGCCGGTAGAGAACGGAATGGATTGAAGATTTCTTGGAAATATGCTAAAACTGATTCAATACGTTCGTGAGGATCCCGTATAGGGACCTTCAGCGTTACAACATGTATTCGTCCATCGCGGCCGATTCCCTCCTTTTACTTATCGACATAATCCATCGAGTGAAGGGGAAATGGGGTGCGGACGGATCAATTCGTGTAGAATAGGGGGAGTTTGTGTTGTTTAAAGTAGAAAAATATGAGGAATCAAAAGATAAAGGGTACACACTCGTCACAAAACAGCTGAGCGCACTGCTTGAAGGAGAGCCGAATGTCATTGCGAACCTCAGCAATGCTTCTGCGCTGTTGAATCAATTTCTCGACCGCACCAATTGGGTAGGCTTCTATCTCTACGAAGAAGAAAGCAATGAACTCGTCCTCGGTCCATTCCAGGGACTGCCTGCATGTGTACGCATCCCGCTTGGCAAAGGCGTTTGCGGCACGGCCGCATCGGAACGGAAAACGAGGCTCGTCGAAGATGTCCATGCCTTTCCCGGTCATATTGCCTGTGATGCTGCTTCACAATCAGAGATTGTCGTACCGATCGTGAAGGATGACAAGCTGATCGGCGTCCTTGATATCGACAGCCCTGAAAAAGGCAGATTCGACGAAGAAGATCAACATCATCTTGAACGCTTTGTGGAAGAACTTGTGCGCCACGTTTAATAGGATGCGAAAAGGAGGGGAGCCGATCCGGCTTCCCTCCTTTTTCTTATCCTATCCGATTCAGTGCGTTCTCAATGTCCTCCCAGATATCTTCATAGGCTTCCAGCCCTACGGAAAGTCGGAGGAGCGTATCGGTGATCCCCATCTTCATGCGCATTTCTTCCGGTACCACCGCATGCGTCATCGTTGCCGGATGCTGGATGAGGGATTCGGCATCACCGAGGCTGACGGCGATCTTGATCATCTTCAGCTCATCCATGAGCCTCTGCGCGTCTTCCTTCCCTCCCTTGATGGTAAATGAAATCATCCCGCCCGGCTTTTTCATCTGCTTGGTCATGATGTGATGCTGTGGATGCTCCACCTGCCCCGGGAAGATGACCGTCTCCACCAGTGGATGATGCTTAAGCTGCTCCGCCACTTTTGACGCACTCTCACAGTGGCGGTCCATCCTCACGGCCAAGGTCTTCAATCCCCGCAGCAAAAGCCACGCATCAAAGGGCGAGATGATGCCGCCGATATCCTTTTGGGTGGTCATGCGGATCGTTGACATCCGTTCCTGATCGCCTACGACGATCCCCGCTATCACATCTCCATGCCCGCCGATATACTTGGTGGCACTGTGGATGACCAGATCGCAGCCAAATTCAAGGGGACGTTGAAGGTAAGGCGAGCAAAAGGTATTGTCCACTACCACAGGGATTCCTTTTTCCTTTGCAATCGAAGAAACAAGCTCCAGATCGATCAGCTGCATCGTCGGGTTGATCGGCGTCTCTACATAGATGCAAGTCGTCCGGTCCGTAAGCTTCGAGCGGATTTCCTCCTCCGTGTCCATGGGAGAAAAATCATGGCTTATCCCAAATTTCTCTTCCATCAGCTCCAACAGTCCGAACGTGCATCCGTACACCCCTTGCGAGCATACGATATGGTCGCCTGCCTTCGTCAATGAAAATAGCACAGCTGAAACCGCCGCCATCCCCGAGCCGAATGCAAGCGCCGCTTCACCGCCCTCCAAAGAAGCCATCCGCTCCTCAAGGATCGACACCGTCGGATTCCCGAGTCTTGAATATATATATCCATCCTCTTCCCCTGCAAAGCGCCTTTCCCCCTGCTTTGCCGTTTGAAATGTATAGGTGGATGTCTGATAAAGCGGCGGAGCAAGACTGTCCGAATGCCCCACCGAAGAATAGCCTTCATGAATGACCCTGGTCTCAAATCGTTTACGTTCTTTCATTTCTCCCTATCCCTCCTCTGTCTATACTTCTAGAATATGCGAAATGACGTTAAAAAGAAAGCGTTTACACTAATGTGCTAAAGTAAGAATAGTAAGCTTCTTTCCCCTCATTCGTTAGTCACCACCTCCACGTGTACGCTCAGTCAGGGAGATGCACCCATCATACGAAAAAGCCCGCCGGAATTCCGGCGGGCTTTCATGCATATGTGGTTCGATCCTCAAGGACCACTTGATTCTTCCCATTATTCTTGGCGATATAGAGTGCTTCATCCGCCCGCTTCACAAGCTTCTCCACCGTGACCGCAGAACGTTTCCGGTGCCAGGAGGCCACTCCGCAAGAAAGGGTCACCCTCGGAGAAGTCTTCTCCGAGATCCCTTCCACAAGGGCCCTTCCGATCAAAGCGCCGATGGATTGCTCGACAGAAGGGAGATAGACGGCCAGTTCTTCG
Source organism: Rossellomorea marisflavi (assembly GCF_001274775.1). Taxonomy (GTDB): domain Bacteria; phylum Bacillota; class Bacilli; order Bacillales; family Bacillaceae_B; genus Rossellomorea; species Rossellomorea marisflavi. Next base: position 118,982 of record NZ_LGUE01000001.1, on the reverse strand, counting down.
CCGCCCCACCGGGCAACATAGCCGCTTTCACCCACCACTTCCTTCATCAGATCCGCCACCTGGACGAGCACTTCATCACCGACCTGGTGACCGAACCGGTCATTGACCGATTTGAAATCATCGATATCGACAAGAAGCAGGGTGCCGTGATCATCCTGTTCCATGGAAGCATCCATCTTTTCTCCGAGATAGGCCCTTGCGTATAGATTGGTCATCTGATCAGTGATGACCAGCTCCTCCAATTTCTCCCGAAGCCTTGCATTCGTGATGGCAAGGGTGGAATGATGGATGAAGGATTGAAACAGCCTATACATGTCGAACGAGAAACGATACGTATCACGGTGAAGGACAAGGCAGAACCCCAGGAGGTTTCCATCATGCAACATGGGAACGGCCATCAGGGAAGAAAAGGCTTCTCCATCACCCACTTGTTCGCTCATCTCACCGATGAAGATGGCTTCCCTGTTCTCTTGCATTCTCTCGTGGACAAAATCCACATACCGCTTCCCAGATGGAAGACCGAACAGATCCGAGCTCTCCTCCGCGATCATAACAGCTCCGCCTTCAAACAAGACAAAGCCGATATCTTCCGTCTGGAATGATTTCTCCACCTGCTTCCTTAAAAACTGGAGGGTGTCCGTCATTCTCAGGTTCAAGTTCAACTGATGGGAGGTTTCATTGATCAGCTGAAGATCTGAAATGACTTTTCTTGATTGTTCGTAAAGTTTTGCATTTTCAAGGGCACTTCCAGCCGTATAGGCCAGGAGCCTTACAAATTCCATCTTATGATCGGTCAGCGGCGACGTAGGATTGAGCTTCACTTCCAGGACTCCGTAAATCCCTTGTGTCCCTTTGAGGGGGGCATAGAGGACATGCTCTCCCCAGCATTTCATTTCCCCGCTGACAAACACATGCATCGAGGCTTCATTTGCTTTATCCAAATCAAAGTGACGGATCGAATGGGCTTCATTCCCAACGGGGTCATTCGCCAGGAGCAGCGTGAACACGTCCTGGGGGAAAACGCGCTTCAGGGTATCCATCGTCACAACAAGGAGCTTCCTCACATCCCTGGTGGAATGGAAAATCTCCGTCACGTTGAACAACTCCCTGTACCTGCGTTCATCTTCATGCACGGTCTGAATCGCACTCGTATGCAATAGGAAGCGATTGCTCACCTCCCATATCTGCTTCAGATGCGCGGGTCCCACTTTTATGCCACCGCTCCAAAAAAGCAACAGGGAGCCGCCCCCCTGATGATCAGCGAAAGCAAACCCATGGCAGATTCCTTCATTGGCCCCTTCATAGCTGATCGAAAAAGGATTCCGATACCGGATTTCCTCTTCCCGGATCGAGAGGGGGATATCCTGCTCCTCCCCGGAACCATACAATAGATAGGTATCATCCGAATGGATATACAGATGTACCCGCTCTGCGTTCCAAGACTCTCTCATGATCCCGAGCCATCTTTCAATATAAGTGGATGGTTCCCCATCATAGATCAAGTCGAAAAGATTCGATTTATACGTTAATAGTACTTCGTTGTCAGTCATTTTTTCCCTCACCCACACCAAAGGTTTGTCTTGTAACGCTACAGCAACAGCCGGGAGCTGCAATGGCGGCTTATGGACCGACAATCCGCCGCCTTACTCACTTCCCGACATCAGATAACTAAAAAATCAGAAAACAATACCCATTGACCCCTCCGAAACGAAGGGGCCCGATCGGGAGATGCTTTACCATCTCCCCCTTTGTGGACGACGTTCGTACTTTTCTATAAACGTCATTATAGCATAGTAAGTGACTTATGGACTAGATTGATCTTCAGGTATGATGGGTTTTTGGATAGGTCCAAATCCCTCCTTGACTTCTGACACTCCGCATCATATAATATTCTTTGTGTAAAATAATGCAGCTTCAGTGAAGTCCCTTATGACCGTATTTTGTTCCTCTTACCACGAGGTGTATCTCGTAACCCGCTGCTGCTAGGGCGAAGGTACATGAAAACAAAATGCACATATTGGCTGTTCACAGGTGTTTTTATTTTACAACAAAATAAAAACAATAAAGGAGGAGTCATTCATGGCTCGATATACTGGCCCAAGCTGGAAACTATCCCGTCGTCTTGGAATCTCTCTAAGCGGAACGGGTAAAGAACTAGAAAAGCGTCCTTACGCTCCAGGACAACATGGTCCTAACCAACGTAAAAAAATCTCTGAGTATGGTCTTCAACTTCAAGAGAAACAAAAACTTCGTCACATGTACGGAGTAACTGAGCGTCAATTCCGCAACTTGTTCGATCAAGCTGGCAAACTACAAGGTAAGCACGGTGAAAACTTCATGGCGCTACTTGAGTGCCGTCTTGATAACGTTGTATACCGTCTTGGTCTTGCCCGTACTCGTCGTCAAGCTCGTCAGCTTGTCAACCACGGTCACGTAACAGTGAATGGTTCACGCGTAGATATCCCATCTTTCCGCGTACTACCAGGACAAGTCATCTCAGTTCGTGAAAAATCACGCAACCTTGACATCATCAAAGAAGCGATGGAAGTGAACAGCTTTGTTCCTGAATTCCTTACTTTCGATGCTGACAAGCTTGAAGGTACATTCACACGCGTTCCTGAGCGTTCTGAACTACCAGCTGAAATCAATGAAGCTCTTATCGTTGAGTTCTACTCTCGTTAATGAGCAAAAGGATCCCTTGGAATGTTGTTCTCAACGTTTCAGGGGATTTTTTCTGTTTGGAAAACGTCATCGGCCGAGACTCCCCATCGTCCCCCAGTGTAATGCTATGCAAATAATCACCTCTTTCAGCACGCTTCCGTTATCCTATGCATCCCCACTACCGGATCCCCTCATCTCTTCCACCATGGCTAACAGCTTATGATCAACTTCCGGTTCTTCAGCGCCTCCACTTCCGCCGTCCCCTGCAGCCCTGAGCCTCGCGCACATATCATCAATCTTCTTCTCCTTCTTCACAATCTTTAAGATCTTTAAGTTCTTCTTTATGTTTCCATCTTCATTCCACTTCTCTTTCACATCCATTTCATAAGTCTTTCACATCCATTTCACAAGGTGTTTCAATAAGATACAGCGTTGAGATCTGTAAGGAAGAAAACAAAACCTGCTCCGCCATCTTTTCCGTGCAACGCCATCGATCGTCATGACTTCATTTTTGAATACGCCCATGCCCCATCCACCTGATCTCCTATCTTATATATAGGTTCTGCCTGCAAGAAAGGGTACCTTCTAAGAAATTTTTCAACTGGAGGAAACATATCATCGAAGTGTGGCGATACGGTCCCATGCTTCGGATTCACAGCAGAACAATCGATGCGTTCACTCCTTTTCCCCTTCCCTCGATTGGCTTGTGTGCTAAAATAATATGAGATGATTCCAGTTTAAACCACCATTTCCTCTTGATGGTTATGACTCGTCCCTATTGGAGGTGATGCAATGACTCTATGGATTTGTGTAGCGTTGATTTTGCTTTCAACGGTGTTGGGCTCTGTCATGAACGACAAAAAACTCAACGCACGCCAGAAAAAACGCACGGCAATCTGGATGATCGGCTCGTCCGTCTCATTGGCCGCCGCACTGGCAATCGTTGAATATAGTGATACGATCGCGGCATGGCTGTCGTAACGTCCGATGACGCAAAAAGGACTTCCCATCCCGGGAAGTCCTTCTTCATATTAACTTTTCGTTCATTCACACATATTGGATACGGAAGTATTTCTTCTTCCCTCTCCGGATGATGGTGAATTTGTTTTCGATTTTATCCTCTGCCCCCATGACATGCTGAAGATCCGTCGTGCGTTCACCGTTGATGTAGATCGCACCATTGCCGACATCTTCGCGCGCCTGGCGTTTCGATGGGGAGATCTTCGCATCGACGAGGAGGTCGACAAGACCGAGCTCCTCAGAAGCTGAGGCTTCGACCGTCGGGACGTCCTTGAAGCCTTCAAGGATTTCAGCCGCAGATAGGGATTTGATGTCTCCGCTGAACAATGCCGCTGAGATCCGGATCGCCTGGTCCAGGGCCTCTTCACCGTGGATCATCCTGGTCATTTCTTCACCGAGGGCTTTTTGAGCTTTACGCAGATGAGGCTCTGTTTCAACGGATTGAGCAAGTGAATCGATCTCCTCATGAGAGAGGAAGGTGAAGTACTTCAGATATTTCACCACATCGGCATCCGCCGTGTTGATCCAGAACTGGTAGAACTCGTATGGTGATGTCTTTTTCGGATCGAGCCAGATCGCACCGCTTTCGGTTTTTCCGAATTTCGTTCCGTCCGCTTTCGTTACAAGGGGGATGGTGAATCCGAACGCCTTCGTTTCCTCATCATGCGTTTTGCGGATCATTTCAAGACCGGTCGTGATATTCCCCCACTGGTCGCTTCCTCCGATTTGAAGCTTGCAGTTGTAGTGATCATACAGGTGATTGAAGTCCATCGCCTGAAGAATCGTGTAGGTGAATTCCGTGAATGAAATCCCGGACTCAAGACGGGATGAGATCGTGTCTTTGGCAAGCATGTAGTTGACGCCGACATTCTTCCCGAAGTCCCGAAGGAAGGTCACCACATCCATGGATCCGATCCAATCATAGTTATTCACCATCACGGCTCCGTTTTCACCCTGGAAGTCGAAGATGCTTTCAAGCTGAACCTTGATGCATGCAACATTTTCCTGGATCGCTTCAACGGTCTGCAGCTTGCGTTCTTCGCTTTTCCCGCTCGGATCCCCGATGAGACCCGTAGCTCCACCAACAAGCACGAGGGGGCGATGACCCGCATTCTGGAAGCGGCGCAGGGTCAGAAACGGCAGAAGATGACCGATATGCATGCTGTCTGCCGTCGGATCGATCCCGCAGTAGATCGAGATGCTTTCCTTCTCCAATTGTTTCTCCAGTCCTTCTGCATCCGTCTGTTGGTACGTGATGCCCCTCCAGTCCAAATCCTTCAATAATTCCATTTTTTCATTCCTCCTTATCGTTTAGCGCATAAAAAAAGCCCCTGCACAAATATGCAGGGACGCTGTTCGCGCGGTACCACCCAAATTAAGGACAAAGCTGTCCTTCACTCTTTTGAAATAACGGCTCTTACCGTTTGCTGCTACTTGGGTTCACAGCAAAAGCTCCGGGAGGTAATTCGTCTGCGTGCCGTGCCGATTTTCACCACCCATCGGCTCTCTGGACGTTACGGGGTACACAAGCTACTTATTCCCATCATTGCGTATCACATTTAAATCACTCTATATGGTTTTTATCATATTCCGCGAGAATAGTCAACGACTGCCCCTCCAGCCGTCAGACTTTTTTCCACTTTTTCCGACCGGATTCACCCTATTATGCTATAATGGGAATGTTCTGGAGGGGATGAATAAATGAACGAAAAATGGAAATTATTTCTCGATAAAATAGATCCTGTACTGAAGCCTTTCCGAAGTCCGACAGTGCAAAAACGGACTCGGATTACATATGGAGTGCTATGGAACCTGCTGCTGATCATCATGGTCACGGCCGTCCTCGGCTTTGCCTTCGCCGGGGGAGTCGGGGCAGGCTACTTTGCCTCCCTGGTCAAAGACGAGCCTCTGCGCCCTTATGACGAAATGAAAGATGATATCTATAACTATGAAGAAACGTCCCAGCTCTACTTTGCCGATGATGTGTATCTAGGAAAGCTCCGCACCGACCTCGAGCGTGAAGAAGTGAAGCTGAAGGATGTATCGGTTGACCTGCAGCATGCCGTCATCGCAACGGAGGATGAGTACTTCGAAGAGCATGACGGAGTGGTACCGAAAGCCATCGTGCGGGCCGTGATGCAGGAATTCACCAATTCCTCCACTCAATCAGGCGGAAGTACACTCACCCAGCAGCTCATCAAAAACCAGATCCTCACCAATGAAGTGTCCTTCGAACGGAAGGCAAAAGAAATCCTCCTCGCCATGAGGCTGGAGCGATTCTTCGATAAAGAAGAGATCCTGGAGGCCTACCTCAATATGGCCACCCTTGGCCGGAACTCATCCGGTCAGAATATTGCCGGCGTCGAGACTGCCGCCGAGGGGATCTTCGGTGTGAAAGCAAAAGATCTTTCCCTTCCGCAAGCCGCCTTCATCGCAGGGCTCCCACAAGCGCCCTTCACCTACACGCCTTATACGAATCAGGGTGAGCTGAAGGAAGACCTGGAAGCTGGTTTGAAACGGAAAAACACCGTGCTGTTCCGTATGCATCGCGAAGGATATATTACGAAGAAACAATATGATGAAGCGGTCGCCTACGACTTGAAGAAGGATTTCATCAAGAAGAAAAAATCGCCACAGGAAAAGTATCCTTGGCTCATGGCCGAACTGGAAGAGCGCTCCATCGAGGTCTTGACAGAGGTCCTTGCCGAAAAGGACGGCTATTCAAAAGAAGACCTGGAAAATAACGATAAGCTGACGAAGGAATACGAAATCCAGGCTGACCGCAAGATCCGCTCCGGTGGATACAAGATCCACTCGACGATCGACAAAAAGATTTACGATCAGATGCAAAAAACGAAAGACGAATACAATATGTACGGCGTCACCAAAACGAAAACCGTCACCAACGAAGAAACAGGAAAAGAAGAAAAAGTCGAAGAACCCGTCCAGGTCGGTGCCATCATGATCGAGAATAAGAGCGGACGGATCATCAGTTTCGTGGGCGGAAGGGACTTCAAACTGGAGCAGACCAACCACGCCACCCATTCCAATCGGTCCAACGGTTCGACGATGAAACCACTTCTGTCTTATGCTCCGGCACTCGAGTACGGGACAATCTCACCGGGCACACCAATCCCCGATGTAGAGTTCTCTATTTCCGATGGAAGCAGTTCGTCATGGTCGCCTAAAAACTACTCTTTCAACGAACGCGGTCTATATCCTGCTCGTTACGACCTTGCAGAATCATTGAATATCCCGGCGGCACGGAATTACATCAATATCTATGACCGCGACCCCTTCAATGAGTTCCTGATGAAGATGGGCTTCGACTCCCTTACCAAACAGGATAATAACTACGCCCTCACACTGGGAGCCGCTTCACAGGGTGTGACGGTTGAAGAAAATGTCAATGCCTACACGACTTTCGCCAACGGTGGGAAATTCGTGGATGCGTATATGATCGAGAAAATCGAGGATTCTGACGGCAACACGGTATTTGAGCACAAGTCAGAACCGGTGGACGTCTTCAGTCCACAAACGGCGTATCTCACAATCGATATGATGCGAGATACATTGAATCATAGTCTTGGGACAGGACGCTATGCCAAACAGTTCCTGAATTTCTCTTCCGACTGGGCAGGGAAATCCGGAACGAGTCAGTTCTACCATGATTCATGGTTCGTGGCCTCCAATCCGAGCATCACATTCGGGACCTGGTTCGGATATGATCAGCCTTCTCCACTGAAGACACCTGATTCCGATGCCCTTTATGGCCATTATGGCCAGCGTACGATCCGACTATGGGCACATCTCCTTAATGACACAAGGGATATCGATCCAGAACTGATCGACCCCGATGAATCATTCAAGGAACCGGATGGCATCGTGAAACGCTCGTTCTGCTCGATCTCAGGCATGCTTCCTTCCGAGGCATGCAGCAAAGCCGGCCTGGTGAAGACCGACCTGTTCAATGCCAAATATGTGCCGACGAAGACCGATGACAGCCTCGTGATGAGCAAGTACGTCGTCGCAGGTGGCAAGAAGTATATGGCCTTACCGGAAACACCTGACGAGTTCGCCGAACAGGGAGTCATCCTGAATCCGGACTTCGTCAAGAGGATCTTCGGCAAGGTACCGGGAGATGCCAGCAAGCTCATCCCGGACGGAGACGCCCGCTTTAAGAACGTCCTCGTCGCCGAGAATAAACTGTCGGATGATGGTCAGGCCCCTGGAGGAGTGAAAGCATCCGCAGGAGGCAGCTCCGTTTCCTGGACATCATCAGGAAGCAGTGATGTGGTCGGTTACAGGGTTTACAGTTCTTCAGGCAAGAAGGTGGCAAGCGTCAAGTCCGGCGGCTCTCAATCAGCAAGCGTCGGAAATGGTTCTTACTACGTCGTGGCCGTCGATGTGGCCGGAAAAGAATCCAAGCCATCCAACACGGTCCAGATTGGCAGTTCAAAGCCGAAGGCAAAACCGACGAATGCAAAACCGGAAGAGAAAAAGCCGGACAAACCGGATGAACCAAAAAAGCCGGAAGAGTCAGAGACGGATGATGGTCAATCAGATGACTCCACTGATCCGCCGGCTGAAGAAAAACCAGATCCCCCTGCCGAACCCGATAAGCCGGCAGACGAATAAGGAAAGGCCCCCTCATCCAGGATGAGGGGGCCTTTCTTCGGTTCAATCTTCCATCGTACTGAGGTCGCCAGTCGGGAGATCGAGCTCCCATGCTTTCAGGACACGCCTCATGATCTTACCGCTCCTGGTCTTCGGTAGCTTATCGCGGAACTCGATTTCACGGGGTGCTGCGTGGGCTGCGAGTCCCTTTTTGACGAAGGTGCGGATTTCTTCCTTCAGCTCATCACTGATCTCATACCCGTCGCGGAGGGCGATGAACGCCTTGATGATTTCCCCGCGGACCGGATCGGGCTTGCCGATCACCCCGGCTTCCGCCACTGCCGGATGCTCTACGAGTTTGCTCTCCACTTCGAACGGACCGACGCGCTCACCCGACGTCATGATCACATCATCAACACGGCCCTGGAACCAGAAGTATCCTTCTTCATCCATGTAGGCGGAGTCTCCCGATACGTACCAGTCACCCGGCATGAAGTAGGAATCATATTTCTGCGGGTTATTCCAGATCTGACGCATCATGGACGGCCAGCCTTTTTTGATGGCAAGATTCCCCATCCGGTTCGGAGGCAGTTCGTTCCCCTGATCATCGACGATCGCAGCTTTCACACCAGGGAACGGCTTGCCCATGGAACCCGGCTTGACTTCGATGCTCGGGTAGTTGCAGATGAGTTGACCGCCCGTTTCCGTCATCCACCACGTATCATGGATACGAAGGTTGAATACCTTCATCCCCCACCGGACCACTTCCGGATTCAGGGGTTCCCCTACGCTCAGGATGTGCCGGAGGGAGCCGAGATCGAATTGCTTCACGATCTCATCCCCCGCCCCCATGAGCATGCGGAATGCAGTCGGTGCGCTGTACCATACGGTGACACCGTAATCTTCTATCGTTTTATACCAGTGCTCGGGTTTGAAGCGGCCACCGACGATGACATTCGAGGCACCGGCGAGCCATGGACCGAAGATTCCGTACGATGTCCCTGTCACCCAGCCTGGATCTGCCGTGCACCAGTACACATCTTCTTCCTGAAGGTCGAGGACCCATTTCGTTGTCTGATAGTGCTGGAGCATGGCATTATGGACATGAAGCACGCCTTTCGGTTTCCCCGTGGAGCCCGACGTATAGTGAAGGATCAATCCGTCTTCCCTGTCCACCCACTCGACAGAGAGCTTCTTGGAGGCTTCCTTGAACTTCGCCATGAAGTCGATGTGCACATCATCTTCCTTGACCCCATCCCCGATGAGGAATACGTGCTTCAGTTCAGGAAGCTCATCCACCGGTACCCGCTCGAGGAGTTCCGGGGTGGTGACGAGCACCTTGGCTCCGCTGTCCTCGAGACGATCCCTGACCGCTCCTTCCATGAAGGCTTCGAATAATGGACCGACAATGGCACCAAGCTTGATGGCGCCAAGGATGCTGAAGTATAGTTCTGGTGACCGTGGCATGAAGATGAACACCCGGTCCCCCTTTTCTACATCCCCGAAGTTCTTCAGTACATTCGCTGCCTGGTTGGACAGCTTTTTCATATCGGCAAACGTATATTTTTCATTCCGCTCAGGGTCCCGGTAGTACAGGGCCACCTTATTTTTACGGTGGGTCTCCGCATGACGGTCGATGGCTTCATGAGCCAAATTGACCCGACCGGTTTCTGACCATGAAAATTCCTTCTCTACCTCTTTCCAATCAAATGATTCATATGCTTGATCATAATCTGCGAGATTATAATCCCCCTTCGTTACTGGTAGCGCTTCCACTTTCATCGACATATCCCCCTTGTGAATGAAATGACATTTCCATTATAGTATAAATATAATATATTCTCAATTTTTTAAAAAATTAGACTAGAGAAGAATGAAGGAAGGATGATGGCAAACGTTGATCTGGCGAGCTTCTTAAAATATTCCAGAATAACGATTGAAGATAGAATGATAGAAAAGTCATGAAAGCGCTATCTCTTTCATGTATACTGATACTGAGGAAAATCAATAGGTGGTGGCCACATGGAATTTAAAATGACCTATAATGCAACAGAACTTAAGACAACCAAAGGCAGGATCGTCGTCGAGGGACCCATCTCGTCCGAAGAGCTAGCCAAACTCGATTTCCATGAAGACCTGACCGCATTCAGGCCTGCTCCGCAGCAGCATAAAGCCTTGATCGAAATCGCCCAGCTCCCGGAAGGAAGGATCATCATCGCACGGGATGAGAATCAGGTGGTGGGCTATGTTACATATCTCTACCCGGATCCCCTCGAGCGCTGGTCACAGGGGAAAATGAAAAATCTCATCGAGCTCGGTGCCATTGAAGTGATCCCGAAGTTCCGGGGGGCATCCGTCGGCAAGACCCTCCTGAACGTATCCATGATGGATGACCATATGGAGGATTTCATCATCATCACAACTGAATATTATTGGCATTGGGATCTGAAGGGGACGGGTCTTAATGTGTGGGAATACCGGAAAGTGATGGAGAAGATGATGAACGCCGGAGGATTGGAATACTTCGCAACGGATGACCCGGAGATCAGCTCCCATCCTGCGAACTGCCTCATGGCGCGTATCGGGGAGCGCGTGGACCCCGACTCCATCCAACAGTTCGATCAGCTCCGATTCATGAATCGTTTTATGTACTAGCCAAAGGGGGAAGCGAGCATGATCATTGAAGAAATCATGAAATCAAACGTAGAAACGCTCAGACCGGATGACTCAATCGAAACCGCCATCAGACTCATGAGGGAAAAGAAAATCAAGCATATCCCGATTGTGGATGATGAGATGAAAGTACTGGGGATCATCAGCGACAGGGACGTCAAAGACGCAGCACCGTCGATCCTCAATGAACAATCCGCTGATTTCACATTGAAGAACCCTGTCAGGCAAATCATGCAGCAGCAGGTCATCACCGGACATCCCCTGGATTTCGTCGAAGAAGTGGCCGCGCTCTTTTATGAGCATCGCATCAGCTGCCTGCCGATCCTGAAGGCCGATAAGCTGGTGGGGATCATCACGGAAACCGATCTGCTGTATACCCTCACTCAATTGACCGGTGCCAATCAGCCGGGATCACAGATCGAAGTGAAGGTACCTCACCGGGCAGGCATCCTTTATGAAGTGGCCGGGATCATCCGGAAGCATAATGCGAACATCCTGAGTGTCCTTGTGTATCCCGATAAACAGGATGAACAGCAGAAGGTCCTTGTCTTCCGCGTCCAGACGATGAATCCCACCCGCGTCATCGAGGAGATCAAATCGGAAGGATATAGCGTGTTATGGCCGAACATGCCGGGTATGCCATCATGAAGGATTCCGTCTTCATTTACTCCGATGACCTCCTCGGCTACCGCTTCTCCGATAACCATCCGTTCAATCAGATGCGCTTGACCCTCACCTTGGATCTACTCAGGGAATCCGGCGCGATCGAAGAGGATGAAATCGTCAAGCCACGGGCAGCCACGGAGGAAGAGCTCCAATTGAACCATGATGCGGCTTATATCCAGGCCATCAAGAAAGCCGGAAAAGGGGAGCTTCCCCCAGAGCAGGCAGAAAGCTACGGAATCGGCACCGAGGATACGCCGATCTTCCCGGGCATGCACGAGGCCAGCTCCTTCCTGGTGGGCGGTGCCCTGGAAGCGGTCGATCAGGTGATGAGCGGCAAGGCCAAGCACGCCCTCCACCTTGGCGGAGGCCTTCACCACGGGTTCAAAGGAAAGGCATCGGGCTTCTGCATTTACAATGACAGCTCCGTCGCCATACGATACCTTCAAGAAAAGCACAAAGCTAGGGTCCTCTATGTGGATACGGATGCCCACCACGGAGACGGGGTTCAGTGGTCCTTTTATGATGATCCCGATGTCTGCACCCTCTCCCTGCATGAAACGGGACGCTATCTGTTCCCGGGTACGGGAAATGTGAATGAGCGGGGACACGGGAAGGGCTATGGATACTCCTTCAACATCCCCCTTGATGCATTCACCGAGGATGAGTCATTCCTGGATGCCTATGAAACGTCGATCCGGGAGGTAGCCGAGTTCTTCAAACCGGATGTGATACTGACCCAGAACGGTGCGGATGCCCATTACTATGATCCCCTCACCCATCTTTCCACCACCATGAAGACGTACCGTGAAATCCCCAGGATCGCACACGAACTGGCCCACACGTACTGTGACGGGAAATGGATTGCCGTAGGCGGCGGCGGTTACGACATATGGCGGGTGGTGCCCAGGGCATGGTCGTTCATCTGGCTGGAAATGACGGGCAGGACCGTTGGTGGCTCCCTTCCTTCCACCTGGTACGATCGGTGGAAGACGAAATCCGGTATCACGCTGCCTAAGGACTGGATGGATCCGCCGGGAATCTACACCCCCATTCCCAGGAAGGCAGAGATCACAGAGAAGAATAAGCAGAATGTGGATAAGGCCCTCTACCCGATCCGTCAACAGCTCGGAAAAGGCGCGGGGCATGAAACTGGCTGAAGACATGTACGCAGCAGATTGACTGCTGCGTTTGTTCGATTGGAAGGAAACAAGGAACAACAAAAAATCCGATCCCCCTAAAAGGAATCGGATTTTACCATTATCCTACACTATCCCCGGTCATGATCAGACCCTCTATCATGGCCTTTTTCATAAAGGGGCTCGGTTCTCCCATTGTGTAGACCTGAAGTTCATGCATGGCCCGTGTACAGGCCGTGTAAAAGAGCCTGCGCACATCCTCTGTCCCGTAACAGTCCTCTGATGCATCATAGATGATGACAGCGTCGAACTCGATGCCTTTGGAAAGGTACGCTGGTACGATCACGACACCCTTATCATGTTCCAGCGTCCCTTTCGTGAGGAGGGTGACATCACCAAACTGGGAAAGGGCACTGAATGCTTCCGCGCTCTCCTTCGCCGTTTTGCAGATGATGGCGATGCTCTCATGGCCCGCCTCCCGGTAATGTTCAATTTTCGAGCGGACGGCGAGATGCAGTCCTGCCAGGTCTGACACCCGGTCAAGTGATGGTGTTTCTCCGCTTCGATCAAATGGGATGATATCTTCACCATCAGGAATGAGCGTGCGGGTGAATTCTATGATGGGCTTCGTCGACCGATAGCTCCTCTTGAGGCTTATGGTATCTGTCTCCCCTTCACCATACAACCCTGTCAGCGTTCGGAAATCCGCTTGCCCGCTGGCGTGGGAGAAGATGGCCTGATTGAAGTCGCCAAGGACCGTCATCCTGGCAGCCGGGAACATGCGCTTCAAGAACTCGAACTGGAACGGTGAATAATCCTGGGCCTCATCAATGACAAGATGCCTGACCGAGCTATTGATCTGGAAGCCCAGGATCAATTCTTTCAGGAAGAGGAATGGGGTCGCGTCTTCATGGTACAGGTACCCGTCATCGATGGCTTTTGCCGTCAATGCGCCGATGCCTTTCCAATGGGTCTGATCGAGGGCGTCAAAAAGGCCTTTGTAAATGGCCACAAAATCAATGAATCCGAATTCCCTGACAACGTTGCGCACCGGCTTCATTTTTTGTTGAACGATCAAACGAGCCAGCTGATCAGGCTCTACTTCGTAGTCCCCCACCGCTTCACGTTCATATCCCTTCTTCAGCGCCAGATGTGTCCGCGCATTGTGATAGGCGTGTTCACTCAGCATTTCCATGGCATCCTGCACCCATGGCTTCCTTCTTTCCCGGCGCATTACCTCCTTCAGCTTCTTCAAGATCCATTCCTGCAAGGCTTCCAGTCGATTCGAAAACTTGAGATCCAGGGCTGTTTGATAAAACCGGTCGCGGATTTCCCCTGCCGTCACCACCGGTTCACCCCTGAAGATGATATCCTTGAACGTCATACCGTCTGTATCCAATGTACGTCGATAAGCGAGGACCGACTGGATAAAGGCTACAGAAGCTTTAGAACGGATGGCGGAAAGCCGCTCGGCATAAAAGGGTTCACCTTGACCGCCAAGGACGAACTCAAGCTGATTATACGCATCCTCCACAGCAAAAGAATCACCGAGCCGGTGATCCAGGTACTCCTGGAAAGTGACCTGCTGCATGTTTTCCTCCCCTAGCTCCGGCAGTACATTGGAAACATACCGGCTGAACAGGGAGTTCGGGGAGAAGAGGACGATCTGGTCAGCATCGATGCGGTCCCTGTATTTATAGAGAAGATAAGCAATCCGCTGAAGGGCCGCCGACGTCTTCCCGCTCCCCGCTGCTCCATGGACGATGAGGAGCTTTCCTTGATCATGGCGGATGATCCGATTTTGATCCTGCTGGATGGTCGCCACGATGCTATGCATCTTTTGATCCTTTCCTCTTCCCAAGACCTGCTGGAGGATCTCATCCCCGATGGTGAGACTGGTGTCGAAAAGGGATTCAAGTACTCCCTCACGGATGAGATACTGCCACTTCCCGTTCAATTCTCCCTTGATGACCCCACCGGGAGTTTCATAAGCAGCAGGGCCTGGCTGATCATCATAATAGACGCTTGAAATCGGTGCCCTCCAATCATAGATCAGAAAATGTTCACCGGATTCATCCGTGAGGGACGAGACGCCGATATAGACTTTTTCCTTTGATTCATTTCCGTCTTCTGTGAAATCGATCCGGCCGAAGTATGGAATCCTCTTCATTCTTTCAAGAGTGGCCAGACGCTTGGAAGCGTGCCTGTGGCTGCTCTGACTGGAGGACAGGGCCAGAGCCTCCTGGCGAAGACCGATGATCGTCTCCAGGTAGTCATCGAAGCTGTCCGTATTCACCTTGACTTCATCCCAGAAATGTTTACGCGTGTGAATCACTTCCTGTTTGCGCCTGGAGGTTTCTTCTTTCAATTTTTCAATTTCACCGTTAATCTCCTCCAGCACATGATCGACACGACGTTGCTCTTTTCTGTACTCGGCATTCATAGCATTCACTCCTCGGAATCGTTTAGATAAGGGTTGACACGGATCGTGTTTGCACTGTATAATTATAATAAGGATAACTAATACCTAAATTAAACAACAGCGCATATCTATCTAACTTTATCACATAATCCGTTTGGTGACAATAATAAAAAAGAGTGGCGTTCAGGAAAATGAACGCCACTCTTTTTTATTTTTCTTTGTACGCCGGGTCGGTCACGATGATCTCCACCCTGCGGTTCTTCTGCATATGGGCATCGGAATCATTCGGTTCCACAGGCATGGTATCTCCGTAGCCGATGGCGATGAACCGTTCAGGATCCAGTCCATTTTCATTCACCAGGTACCGGATGACACTGCTGGCCCTGGCGGTTGAAAGTTCCCAGTTCGATGGATAGCGATAGGTGGAGATGGGGCGATTATCGGTATGTCCTTCCACGTCCACCTTGTTCGGCAGTTCTTCAAGGAGCCCTGCGACCATATCGAGGAACGGAAAGGCAGAGTCAAGAACTTCGGCATCCCCGGTTTCAAAAAGGGCCTGCTCTTGAAGAACGAGGACGACACCCCTGTCCGTCCGCTCAGCCTTGATGGCATCCTCCATATCATGTTCCTTCAGATAGGCCTTCACATCTTTCAGCACCACATCAAGATCACTTGTACTCCCATCCGGAATGATGGACGCACCCTGAAATGAATCGACGATGGATTCGAACTTCCCCTTATCGATCTGCGACATGGAGAAAAGCAGGATGAAAAATACGAGGATCAGGGTGACCATATCCGAAAATGTGACCATCCAGGCAGGAGTCCGGGGAGATTCTTCTTCCTTACTCCTACGCCTCATCAACGGAATCACGATCCTTCAATCGATATGTAGTCATTTCTTCCCCTGATAGGAAGACCGTAAGCTTCTCTTCGAGGACCCTCGGGTTCTGCCCTGATTGAAGGCCCATCACGGCCTCGATGACGATCTGCTTCATGAACACTTCCTTTTCAGTCTTCATGGCAAGCTTCGATGCCATGGGGATGAAGACCAGGTTTGCAAGGAGCGTCCCATACAGGGTCGTCAGCAGGGCAACGGCCATATTGGGTCCGAGGGAGGACGGGTCGCTGAGGTTCTGGAGCATGAGGACGAGTCCGATCAGAGTTCCGATCATCCCCCATGCAGGAGCGTATTCCCCTGCTTTATCTAGCAGTCTCTTATTCTTGCGATGACGCTCTTCAAGGGCAATGATTTCGGTATTCAGGATATCCGTGATGACATCCGATTCGATTCCGTCCACGGCAAGAAGGACTCCCTTCCTGATGAACGGATCCTTGATTTCTTCGACCTCGGTTTCCAAGGAAAGAAGCCCTTCCCTCCTCGCTTTGTCCGAAAGGGATACAAAGGTGGAAATCAATTCTTGTGTATCATGTTCCTGTACCCTGAATGACTCTGCCATCACTTTTCCCAGCTGCTTCAGTTCACTGAAGGAAAAGCTGACCAGCATGGCTCCGATCAAGCCGCCGATGACCACCAGGATGGACGGAATGTTGATAAAAGATGCAAAACTATCGGGACCTGCATTGGTAAGGATGGCAACACCGACGAATACAATCCCCAAGACGACGCCTAAAGGTGTAAGCATATCAAGCTTCTTCATCATGACTCTCCCTGCAAAAAAAATAAAATCCTGCCTTCCGGTCAAAAGAGGACGGAAGGCAGGATCAGCCTTCCAGACCTATCTAACCAGTTTACAGCATTATTTGGTTGAATTACGGTATTCGATGCGATGAGGAAGCACAACGGCTGCTTCATCGACCGTTTCCTTGTTCATGTACTTCGTCAAGAGTCTCATGGCCACGGCACCGATATCATAAAGCGGCTGCACGACGGACGTGAGCTGCGGACGCACCATGAGGGCAAGCCTTGTATTATCGAACGAGATGATTTCCACTTCATCCGGAATGGAAACACCGGCATCCTGCGCTCCGTGCACGACACCGAGGGCCGTTTCATCATTGCCTACGAAGACTGCAGTCGGCTTGTCCGATAGCTCAGAGAACTTCTGCCACGCTTCAAGTCCTGAATCATACGTGTATTCCCCTTCGATGACCAGTTCATCAGCGTATTCGACGCCCGCTTGTGCAAGGGCTTCACGGTATCCTTCAAGCTTGAATTTCATATTGATGGTGTCATGGAACGGACCGCTTACGAATCCGATCCGTTCATGCCCCTTATCGAGGAGATCCTTCACGGCATCGTAAGTCGCAGCTTTGTAGTCGATGTTGACGGAAGGGACTTTATTCGTTTCTTCAACCGCTCCAGCAAGGACGATCGGCACTGGTGAACGCTCGAACTCCTGCACATGTTCTTCGGAAATATGTCCACCGAGGAACAGGATGCCGTCCACTTGTTTCCCGAGCATCGTATTGAGGAGATGAAGCTCCTTCTCTGCATTCTGATCAGAGTTGCTCAAGATGATGTTGTATTTGTACATGGTGGCGATGTCTTCAATCCCCCGGGCAAGCTCTGCATAGAAGATATTGGAGATATCAGGGATGATGACTCCGACAGTCGTCGTCTTCTTGCTCGCAAGACCACGTGCAACCGCATTCGGACGGTAGCCGAGTCGATCGATGACCTCAAGTACCTTCTTCCTTGTTGCAGGCTTAACGTTGGGATTTCCGTTGACCACACGTGAAACCGTGGCCATTGATACATTGGCTTCTCTTGCTACGTCATATATTGTCACGTTCATTGCAAACACGCTCCTTTACTCATAACCATTTACCTTATTTTACACCAAATAAACCTGGAGAGCGATTACAGGACTTTGTTACATTATGCACAAGTTAGCATCCACTCATAAGTTCGATTAGTGTATACAGTATATTTATCTGCAATCACGTACATAATCATACGATAGTATATTTATTCCTGCAATGACTCTGCATCAATTCGTGAAAAAAATTCCATGAAAACGGAAGAAACGGACCCTCAAAAGGAGGATCCGTCCATTTCTTCCTTGATTATACTGTGATTGTTCTTCCTTTGAATACTTCATTGTAGAAGGTATCGAATTGATCGAGATCCATCTGCTGGGCAGAATCGGACAGGGCGACCGCCGGGTCAGGATGCACTTCTGCCATGACGCCGTCTGCACCGATGGCAAGGGCTGCCTTGGCTGTCGGGAGAAGGAGATCCCTGCGTCCTGTAGAGTGGGTCACGTCTACGAATACCGGAAGATGCGTTTCCTGCTTCAGGATCGGCACCGCGGAGATATCAAGGGTGTTACGGGTTGCTTTCTCGTACGTCCTGATTCCGCGCTCACATAGGATGATGTCTCCATTCCCTTGTGAAATGATGTACTCAGCCGCATTGATGAATTCCTCGATCGTTGCCGAAAGTCCGCGCTTCAACAGTACAGGCTTCTTAACGGCACCGGCTGCTTTCAATAGTTCGAAGTTTTGCATATTGCGGGCACCGATCTGGATGACGTCGATGTATTCGACAGCCTGTTCGATATCAGCCGGATTGACGATTTCACTGATGACCGCCAAGCCGTACTCATCGGCGACCTTCTTCAAAATCTTCAAGCCTTCCATTCCAAGTCCCTGGAAGTCATAAGGGGACGTACGCGGTTTGAATGCTCCCCCGCGGAGTAGCTTCAGGCCTTTTGCTTTGACGGCTTTCGCCACCTCTGCCACCTGCTCGTAAGATTCCACGGCACATGGCCCGAATACGAAATGAGGATTTCCATCCCCGATGGCTTCCCCGTTGATATTCACGATGGTATCTTCCGGTTTCTTTTTACGGGAAACAAGAAGGGCCTTCGAATGGTCATCCTTTTGCAGTTCTAATCCTGCTTTGAATATTTCCTTGAAAATATGTTCAACAGTCGAGTCTTTCAACGGACCGTCATTGTTTTCTTTGATCAGGTTCAACATTCCCCGTTCACGAACAGGATCATAGCGGTATACTCCTTGAGTCTCCTTGACACGCCCGATTTCTTGAACGAGCTTGGCCCGCTCATTGATGATGTCCAGTAGTTTCAGATTCAGTTCGTCGACTTGATTCCTTAATTGATCGAGCTCTTGATTACTCACAATACAGCACCCTTTCTTTTTTTCCTGTTCATACGTAAAACCTGTTATAGTTTTAAGGAAGTATGATACATTTTTGATGTTGAAACTTATTATAATAGAACATATCTCAAATGTCACGAAGAAATTTTTTTTTGATTAAACGCTTTTAAGCGTTAAAGTATTTAAGTATACTATGAGACTGGGCTGAAGCAGGTGAATGAATGGTGAAAAAAAATCAAAAAATCTTTGCACTGGACATCGGTACACGCTCAGTGGTGGGCATCATCATGGAAGAAATGGATGACCATTTTCAGGTGAGTGATATTTTAATAGAGGAGCACCGGGAACGGGCCATGCTGGACGGACAGATCCACGATGTACCTGCAGTAGCTGCCGTCATTACATCGATCAAGAGCCGTCTCGAAGATGCACACGGTCCTCTGAGGAAAGTATGCGTCGCGGCTGCCGGAAGGGCCCTGAGAACCGAAACGGCCTCCATCACCTCATCCATCAAAGGCAAGCCGCTCCTCAAGAAAGACGATGTGCTCCATCTTGAATTCGGCGCTGTCCAGGAGGCACAGGCGAAAGCTGCCGGCGATGATGCAGGTCATCACTATTATTGCGTGGGATATTCCGTGCTCTACTACCGCCTCGACGGCGAAGAGATCGGGAGCCTCATCGACCAGCAGGGCGATGAAGCGAGCGTGGAGATCATCGCCACCTTCCTTCCGCGGGTCGTCGTGGATTCACTGCTTGCCGCTCTCCAGAGGGCTGGACTCGAATTGGAAGCCCTCACCCTTGAACCGATCGCTGCCATCAACGTTTTGATCCCCCAGTCCATGCGAAGGTTGAATGTCGCCCTCGTCGATGTAGGGGCCGGTACGTCGGATGTCGCCCTGACGAACCACGGAACGGTCACAGCTTATGGGATGGTGCCGACAGCCGGGGATGAAATCACGGAAGCACTCAGCAGGGAACTGCTCCTCGACTTCCCCCTTGCGGAAAAAGCGAAGCGGCAGCTCCATGATTCTCCTTCCATCGAAGTGACGGATATCCTCGGGTTCGAAACCGTCATCCCGTCCGATGAGGTACTCCGTCGCATCGGAGCATCCATTGAGCGCCTGGCAAAAGAAATCTCGGACGAAATCCTCCGTTTGAACAACATGAAGGCACCGCAGGCCGTGATGCTCGTCGGAGGTGGCAGTCTGACACCGGGTCTACCCACCAAGCTTGCCTCTGTCCTCGGCCTGCCTGAGAACCGTGCAGCGGTCAGGGGAGTGGAAGCGATCCAGCGTGTGAAGCTACAAGGTCATATGTTGAAAGGTCCAGAACTGGTCACACCGATCGGCATTGCCATCGCCGCAAGGGAGACCCCTGTTCAATATGTGACGGTGGATGTGAACGGGCATGCCGTTAGGATGTTCGAAGTGAAGAATCTGACGGTGGGAGACTGCATCCTCTCTGCCGGCGTCAAAGTGCAGGATCTGCACGGCAAGCCCGGGAAGGCCATTTCCGTCACGGTCAACGGGCAGACACTCTCCCTACCGGGAAGTCCCGGGGAACCCCCTTCCCTGTACAAAAACGATCAGGCCTGTTCGTTTGACGATGGGGTCGGGAATCAGGACCGCCTCCTAGTGGAAAAAGGAAGGGATGGTGACGAACCCGTCGTGACCATAGGAGAACTCATGGATGAGGGTTCTGGAAAGAAGGTCTATCTACAGGAACGGGAACTCCTCCTGGAACCCGGTATCATGCTAAACGGAGTTCCTTCCGGGAAGGAGACCGTGCTGAAAGATGGGGACATCGTCGACATCACCTTTATTGAAACGATCGCAGACGCCCTGTCACAGCTCGGCTACCATGATTGGATTTCCTCCTTGAGGCCTTTCCACCTCTCCTTGAACGGAAAAGAAACGTACTTCCCTGCTTTCAACGGGAAGCTGTTACGCAACGGACAGGAAGTGAGACCGACAGCCATGGTCCACCATCTCGATCGCCTCACTTTCGAAGCTCCGTCACAACCGACCCTCGGACTCCTCCTGAACAAAAAGAAGATGCTACTGACCAAGTCGATTACCATCTCCTTTAACGGGGAGGATGTAACACTTGAAAAAGTCTTCACCACCGTCAAAAGGAACGGGGATGAGTTATCCGGGGAAGACCTTGTATTCTCCGGGGATGAGCTTATGATCCAAGAGTCGGCAGATTCACCATTCATCTTCCAGGACGTGTTTAATTTCGTGGAAATCGACATGCCGACCAACACAAGGGGGAGCTTCCTCCTCTTGAGAAACAAACTGGAAACAACCTTCTTCGACGAAATCCGGGACGGCGACCTATTGGAGATCGTCTGGCCTGAGATTAAAGTCAGATAGGAAATACGGCCACATAAAACGCCGCGAACCCTGTAACGGGGTTCGCGGCGTTTTGGTCTTCATGTGATAGGTTCGGTCATGAACCGATTTTCCCAGGAACAGGGCTTGGACGATCAACCGGATGAATCGATTCTTGATCAGATGAGGCCGTTGGAGCCCCTTCATCTTCCTTGATTTCTTCCCCTGCTTCCTTCACCTTCATGCCGATTTCCTGGAGGTCCTCAGCGGCGTCCTTGGTCGATGCGATGAGCTCTGAAGACTGCTCCTTAACCGGTTCAATAATGTCATCACTGACTCTTTCATACAGGGATTGTGCATCATTGATGGCATCCTTCAGGACAGCAGAAGCCGATTTCAAACGTCCCTGCCAATCATTCATCACCCCGGATGGATCCTCCCGGACACGATCCACCATGCCCATGGTGGAATCCTTCCATGACGTCGTCTTCGTCGCCACCCTCCGTCGGGTGCCAGAGTCAAGCATGGCAATGGCTCCGCCTACTGCCGCGCCCAGCATGATGCCTTTCATCAACTTTCCACTTCTCGAACGGGTTCTCGTTGAATTCATTGGATTGTGTTCCTCCTTGAATTATCGTTATATAAACCCTTTCCCTTTCGACAAGAAAGTAAACCCTGGCACAGGCGCGTCAGCCAGGGGGAAAAACAAAAAAGCCCTCTCAGGCTTTTTTGTGGATGCAGATTATAGTTTATCAAGTTCTGTTTCTGTAATGTTCCAGTGGGAAGCATTCCATCCCGGTTTCCCGTCGATAAAAAGGAAGGCCTGAGGAGACTCATGCTTGATACCGAACTTCTCCGCGATATGATTGGATAGTTCCTTTGCTTCCTGAACAGCGAGGTAGTAGCCCTCTTCTTCCCCGTGTTTGTTTAAAAACGACTGGTACTCATTGAACGCATTGCCGCTGATCGGACATGTCAGGCTATGCTTCATGAAGAAAAAGCGGGGCTGACTCTCTGCGAGGTTTTCGAATTCTTGTACGGTTTCAATTTTTTTCATTATCCAACTTCCTTTCAGCATAATAAAAACGGTGAAGTCATCATATCACTTCACCGTTCCTTCAATCAATGACCACGCGTTGGCGAAATCAGTTGTTGTATGTTTTTTCTGTTTCATCAAAGGCTTTTTTCGTTTCTTCAAGCTTTTGATTCACATCGCCCGTTTCTGCAGGTACTTCTTCCTCACCTTCAGCACTTCCGGAACGGTATGATTTGATTTTACCGACTACCTGGTTGGACTGCTCTTGAACCGTCTTTGTCAAAGAAGAAGATTTCTCTTTGGCAGCTGCAGCCAATTCATTGCTTTTTTCAACGGCCGTGTCCTTCCACTGGCTCGTCTTTTCTTTCCAGTTGCCTGCCTGTTCGTTGATATCGTTGCGAAGATCTTTACCGGATTTTGGAGCGAGCAGAAGAGCGGTTGCAGCCCCGACGATACCGCCGATCAACGTGCCGATGATGAAATCTTTCGAATTGATGTTGCTGTCATTGGTTTGATTTGGATTTTGCTGATTGTACTGCTGTGTCATAATGTTCATTCCCCTCTCAATTATAAGATCTGGCTCTTTTTATCATTTTTTCCCTTGCGCCGATGTCATCGGATGCTGGTACGGGAGGTTGTTCAACAGCCTTCCGTTCTTTCCACTTGCCCCGAAGTTCCATCAGCGTATTGCCCCACTGAACCACCTGGGAAATCCTGCCTTGATTACGTTCGAGTTCAGACGAGATGTTCGTGCTGACCTTCTTCACAGACGTATTCAGGTTCTGGATCGAATGTCCGACATCCCTCACTGCATAAACGACCGTATTCAAGTCTTCGGATTTCTTTTGGATGTCCTCTGCAAGAAGATTCGTTTTATGTAGCAATTCAGTAGACTCTTTCGTGATTCCCTGCAGCTGACCTTCAAGGCCGTTCAGGGTCGTCGACACGCTGTCGAGCGTCGTCCCGAGGGACTTCAATGTCTTCATGAGGCTGATCACGAGGACGAAGAATGCCACCGCGATGACTGCGACACTAAGATAAAGAATGATTTCCATCTGCTACACCTCCATGTATAGAAATCCTTTACCCTCATATGAATTCATTAAACATTATACTAGTATTTCTTCCTTTTCTCTCATAATTCCTCTTTTTACTTTCAAAAAAAATATCTGTATATTCAAAACGGCAGATGGCGCATGGTTGAAGCATTTAGGGTAAAATAGAAGGGAATACATAACTAGGGGGAAACACAATGAAAGATCCAAGGATCCAGAAACTAGCAAAGAACCTGATCAATTACTCCGTCCAGCTCCAGCCGGGCGAAAAAGTCCTGATCGAGAACTTCGGGCTGCAGCGCGAACTCGTCACCGCCCTTGTAAAGGAAGCCTATGAAGCAGGCGGGTACCCGTTCGTCACCATCAAGGACGCAGCTGTCGACCGCTCCCTCCTCATGGGTGCACAAGAAGAACAATATGAGATGATGGCCGACTTCGAAGCACGGAAGATGGAGCAGATGGACGCCTACATCGGGTTGCGCTCGGGAGATAACATCAACGAACAATCGGATGTTCCTGACGAAAAGATGAGGATCCATGGCAACACGATCGGCAAAAAGGTCCATAGGGAGATCCGTGTACCGAAGAAAAAATGGGTCGTGCTCCGCTACCCGACTTCATCCATGGCACAGCTAGCAAAAATGAGCACCGAGGCATTCGAAGACTTCTACTTTGATGTATGCAACCTCGATTACAGTAAGATGGATGCGGCCATGGACAGCCTTGCCGATCTCATGAACAGGACGGATCGTGTGCGCCTGACAGGGGAAGGCACGGACCTGACGTTTTCCATCAAGGATATACCAGCGGTCAAATGCGCCGGCCGGTTGAATATTCCCGACGGGGAAGTATACAGTGCCCCGGTGAAGGACTCGGTCAACGGTGTGATTTCCTACAACACGCCGTCGCCTTATAACGGCTTTACTTTCGAAAACGTCAAGCTTACGTTCAAGGATGGGAAGATCGTAGAAGCGGAAGCGAATGATTCGGACCGGATCAACAAGATCTTCGATACGGATGAAGGAGCAAGGTATGTGGGAGAATTCGCCATCGGCGTCAATCCGTTCATCCAGCACCCGATGCAAGACATCCTTTTTGACGAGAAGATCGATGGCAGCTTCCATTTCACCCCTGGTGAATGTTATGAAGATGCTTATAATGGCAACCATTCCAATATTCATTGGGATATGGTCATGATCCAGCGCCCTGAATATGGCGGCGGGGAGATCTACTTCGATGATGTCCTTATCAGGAAAGATGGACGGTTCGTCATCCCCGAACTTGAAGGATTGAATCCCGAAAACCTGAAATGAGCATAGGAAAAGCCATCCGCGATCATTCGCGGATGGCTTTTTATTGTATGCAGAATTACTCTGCCACCTGTTCGTTCAGAACGGATTCATAGGACTGCTGGAATTTCTGGATGTCCCCTGCCCCCATGAAGATCAGCACGCTGTCTTCATGATGAAGAAGAGCGGTTGTATCACGCTCATCGATGATTTCGCACCCATCGATTTTGGTTTCAAGATCATGGATGGAAAGCTTTCCGTGATTTTCCCTGGCAGAGCCGAAGATTTCGCACAGATACACTTTATCAGCGAGCTGAAGGCTTTCAGCAAACTCTGAAAGGAATGTCTGTGTCCTTGTGAACGTGTGCGGCTGGAAGACAGCGACGATATCCTTATTCGGATACTTTTGACGGGCCGAATCAAGTGTGGCTGTGATCTCCGTCGGATGGTGGGCATAATCATCCACAAGGATCTGACCGCCTACCTTCTTCTCAGAGAAGCGGCGCTTGACGCCTTCGAATGTCTGCAGTCTTTCCTGTACGATCGCCGTATCAAGCTCTTCATAATGACAAAGGGCAATGACAGAGAGGGCGTTCAGGATGTTATGATCTCCGTAAGTCGGGATCTTGAAAGACGCGTAGAATTCGTTGCGTACGAACACATCGAATGATGTTCCGTTTTCATCATGGGCTACATTTCGTGCCTGGAAGTCATTCTCCTCGGCAAAGCCGTAAAATACGACGGGAACCCTTGCCTGGATCTTTTGAAGCTGTTCATCATCCCCACACGCAATGATCCCTTTCTTCACCTGCATGGCCATTTCCTGGAATGCAGAGAATACATCGTCGATATTGGCGAAGTAATCAGGATGATCGAAGTCGATATTCGTCATGATCGCATAGTCAGGATAGTATGAAAGGAAATGACGTCGGTATTCACACGCTTCGAATACGAAGTAGTTCGCATCCACTTCCCCTTTACCCGTTCCATCACCGATCAGGTAGGAAGTCGGCTTCGCTCCTCTGATCACGTGTGCGAGGAGACCTGTCGTGGATGTCTTCCCGTGCGCTCCAGTGACGGCTACGCTTGTGAATTCCTGCATGAAGTCACCGAGGAATTTATGGTAACGCGTCACAGGCAGGCCAAGTTCTTTGGCTGCCACGATTTCCTCATGTGTGTCGGGGAATGCATTTCCGGCGATCACATGCATATCTCCGCCGATGTTTTCCTTTTGGAAAGGAAGGATTTTGATGTTTGCATCATCCAACGCTTTTTGGGTGAAAAAGTATTTTTCTACATCGGAACCCTGGACCTGATAATCCATATCATGAAGGATCTGGGCTAATGCGCTCATGCCCGAACCTTTGATTCCTACGAAATGATATATCGTCATAATAGAACCTCCAACAATCGTCTATCTTAAAAACATTATATGAAATCATGATTTTTTTGCCATTAAGGACCAATGGTGAACACTGTCAACTTGAAACATTATACCACCTTTTAAAAACTGTGACCATGAAGAAGGAAATTTTCAGTCAGTTAGAATGAATTCCGGTGCTTCTTCTTTCAGGAACGCCCTCCATAAACCACCATTTTCTTGATACCTTTGACCGTATCGCATCTTCATCGTGTCCACAATGTCAGGTGATCCCGCTTCAAAGACGGGACCTAGTATCCACTCATGGGTGACCAGAGGGACTTTCCTCACAAAATAGATCCTGTCCTTCTTTAAATAAGTGTTACCCCTCAATCGGGACCACTCACGGTGATCGCCCAATAACGGCATGCAGAGGGTGTCATCGCTCTCATGTTCAACCGATACAGGCTCCCACGGCAAGGTCATCATCACAGCCCCCAAGGTCTTCTGTGAAGGCGAAAGGGCCTGGGTCTGGAGAAACTGGAAGAACAGTGTGGTCCCCTTGATTGTCTTGTAATCAAATAAAAGCCATTCTGAAAATACGTCTTCAGTAAGGCTGTCTGATTCCACCGGGGCAAATCGCTTGGTAAAGATCATCTTCGCCCTTACGATTTCCCGGATATTTGGTTCGTGCCGACAGAACTCCTTGGCGGACTCATACACCGCACGGGTCTGTTCCTCTGCTATCATTTGTTTACGGTGACGGTACTCCGTCAAATCCAGTAAACCTCTCTCTGCGTCCATTCTGCTCACCTATCCACTCGTTGTTCTCCCCGTCTGGTGAAACCCTTTGGTATAGTACCCCCGCGGGGATCATCTGAAACTGCCAGGAAAATAAAGAGGATCCTGTCAGTGACACATTCCAATCAAGTCACCAACAGGATACCACATATTACCTTATGCTTCCACTCAGACGAGTGTCTCCAGCTCTGTCTCGGAGATCAGCACATCCCTCGGCTTGCTTCCCCTTGCTTCAGAGATGATACCATTATTCTCCATCATTTCCATCAATCTCGCTGCACGGTTATAGCCGATTCGGAAACGCCTCTGAAGAGAGGATGCCGAGGCTCCCCCCTGATCGACGACAAATTCACATGCTTCAAGGAATAGTTCATCCTCTTCTTCCGTGACCTGTGCCTTCTTCAGGAGTTCATCCTGTTCAAAAAGATAATGGGGTGCACGCTGGTCCCTGACGTGGGAGATGATGTCATCGATTTCGTCATCAGAGACGAACGTGCCTTGAAGCCGGACCGGCTTGGATGACCCATTTTCGAGGAACAGCATATCCCCGCGCCCCAGCAGTCGTTCTGCTCCGCTTCCATCAATGATGGTTCGTGAATCCACGGCAGATGAGACGGAGAAGGCGACCCTGGTCGGTACGTTGGCTTTGATCAGACCGGTAATGACATCGACTGAAGGCCGCTGTGTGGCAATGATGAGATGGATCCCGCATGCCCTTGCTTTTTGGGCGATGCGACAGATGGCCTCTTCCACATCGGCAGGCGACATCATCATCAAGTCGGCAAGCTCGTCGATGACGATCACAAGGTAAGGAAGCTTATCACTATACTGCTTGTTCTTTGTGGCAAGCTCATTGAATCGCTTGATGTCCCTTACTCCGGTATGGGCGAAGAGCTCGTAGCGGCGCTCCATCTCTTCGACGGCCCACTTCAAGGCGGCGGTTGCAGCCTTCACATCGGTGATGACGGGGCTGACAAGATGGGGAATGCGGTTGTAAGGAGCGAGTTCCACCATCTTCGGATCGATCAGCATCATCTTCAACTCATCAGGCGATGATTTGTACAAAAGACTGACGAGGATCGAGTTGATGCACACGCTCTTACCGGAACCGGTGGCCCCGGCAATCAGTCCATGAGGCATCTTGCTGAGATCCGTCACGATGGGCTGACCGGAAATATCAAGACCGAGTGCAGCTGTAAGCGGGGAGTCCGCTTCTTGGAAAGCAGGGCTCGCAATGACTTCGCTGATGCATACCGGACGGCTGTCCCGATTCGGCACCTCGATGCCGATCGTATGCTTACCAGGGATGGGCGCTTCGATCCTGATATCCTTGGCGGCGAGGCTCAGCTTGATATCATCAGAAAGGTTAGTGATTTTATTCACCTTCACTCCTGGTTCAGGTTGCACTTCAAAGCGGGTGACCGACGGACCCTGAGTCACATTCACGACTCTCGCCCTTACATTGAAGTTCAGAAGGGTCTCATCGAGGAGTGCACTCTGGGTGTCCAGCCACTCTTCACTCATCGTTTTGGATACGGGGGGATTCAGGTATTCCAGACTCGGAAACTCATACTCATTTAACGTCTTGGTGGAAGAGCTGAGCTCACTATAGCTTTTTACGGCTTCCTCCCCTTGAACGACAGTCTGTTCCATTTCATGTTGACGTTCAGGTTGCTCCTCCACAGGTTCTTCCACCTGTGGACGTTGAACCCTCACGTTGGGAGAAGGAGCCGGCTGTTGCCGGCGCTCGGACATGCTCCGCTTATCCTGATTCAGCATGAGGACATTGAACGGCAGATGCGTCCGTTTCTTCTGCTTCCGTTCTTCCTGGAACTCGTCTACAGGCATGGCGCTTTCTGCTTCTGCATCATGTTCTGAAACAGCTTCAGCCCTATCCTCCCGGGATTCTGCATGCAAAGGGGCGATAGGTTCTTCCGTGTTCACAACCGGCGTAACGTGTTCCACATACTCATCGGAAGGAGCTGATTCCCCTTGATCTTCAAACCGGACATCTTCCCTTTCCTCCACAGCCCCGATAGATGCAGGGGCATCCGTTATGTCCAGTGTTCCTGTTGCATCGAAAACCTCTTCGTCAGCGGCTGGGGATGAAAGAACTTCTGACCTTTCTTCTGTCACTGTTTCGGTAATCGGCGCCACATCATGTTCGTCTGAAGGGCTCTTGGATTCATGTAATTCAAAATCCACCGCTTCTTCCGTTCGGGCTTCGACCTCCGGTACATCATGATGGGCAGGCGGAGCGGGCAGGGGCTCCTCCCTCACATCCGGTACATTGACCGAAGCCGGTGGATGACTATGTAAAAAATTGCCCAGTTCGTACTCGACTTCCTGCTTTTTGATCGGCCGCTCCCTGAATCCATAGATAGGTGAAGGGATTTCCGTTGGTTTGAACGGTCTGGTCCCCTTCCCTTTCTGTACTTTTGAAGTGACCGTTTTAGACGGTGCGGACGTTGATTGGTGTACAGGTTTGGGTTGGGCCTCCTTGCGGGGACGCTCCACCCGTTCTTTCTCACGCTTAGGGCGTTCGGGCTGCTTTTCCGTGACTTCTTTCTTATCACGATCCCGGGTCCGTCTTTCCCGGGTCCGTCTTTCCCGGCTCCCCCCTTCCCCATCACCGATCAAAGGAAAACGGAAATTCCCCTTCGGATATTGATAGGTCATCCGTGCTTCGACATCGCGCTGATAAGGGGCCGCCGGATTCCCAGCCTGCTTCCCGACAGGGCGCTGCACCTCATCTTCCACATACTCTTCATAACTATCATCAACATCAGAAAATTTCCCGATAATCTTCTTAATCCAACTCACGTCAATCACTCTTTCCTTCATACTTACTATCATTCTATCAGTTCATCGGAAAAATTCGAGACATTTCACCACAAAATGAACATTGTTAGAAAAATGTGTCGAAACCAACATCCATGTAAATAGAATGTAACAAGAAAAGCGCAGGCGGGTTGGGCTGACCCGACAAGCATAAGATGGGGTGGGCAGAAAGGCGCTTTTGGCCTTTTTGACCTCCACAGCTTATGACCTCGAGGGGCAACCCGCCGGAGCTAGACAGATAGAAAAGCGGAGGGGGCTTGCCCTGAGGCGACAAGCATAAGGCGAGTCACCCGGAAAGGCGCTCTTTGCCTTTTTGAGTGGCTTGACTTATGACCTCGAGCCTCAAGACCCCGGAGCTGGACATGCAGAAGATCGAAAAGATTCATCGATCAAACAAAAAAACCGGACCATAAAAGGCCCGGGTCAACATTCCATTATCCTTTGAACGCTTGTCCTACTTCGTACTGATCGTTAAGGACGAGGATTCCTTTTTCTTGGGGAGCATCCGGCAGGTCGAGTTCTTTGGCAGAGCAGATCATGCCGGAAGAAGGCACGCCGCGAAGCTCTGCATCTTTGATGACCATCCCGCTCGGCATGACGGCGCCGACTTTTGCCACAACCACTTTTTGTCCTTGATCGACATTCGGTGCACCGCAGACGATTTGAAGCGTTTCGTCTCCGACCTCAACCTTGCAGATATTGAGCTTGTCGGCGTTTGGATGCTTTTCTTTTTCCGCTACGTAACCGACAACGAACTTAGGTGTGAAGTCCCCTTCAAGCACATCTTCAAAGCCGTTTTTGGCGATGGCTTCGTTGATGCTTTTCAGCTTCTCATCATCCATCTCCACTTGTCCTTTGGCTTCGAGGCTTAAGTAAGTGGAAGCGTTGAACAGATTGTAGCCGACTGTTTCATGTGATTCTTCATTGAACAGGCGGGCTGCATCGCCTTTTCTTTCATGGCCAACGCTTCCTTCGAATGTCGGATCCATTGTGATGATGAGGGTATCGCCGATGCCCTCCAGATTATAAAATACGTTCATGTATGTTACTCCCTTTCTTTTTTACGATTTTTAGCTAGTATGAAGATCGGCTCAAGCTCTCCTTCATCGTATACGAAGGACAGCGCAGTGATGGGAACATTCCCGTTGGTGAAGAAGCTCATGGTCATTTGCGCGAGGACGTCATAGCCGGTCTCATTGCGCATATCCCCGATGATCAACACATCCTGGTGGGGAACCGATACCGTCATCTCCCCTGATACTGTTTCCTTCATGTCCCGTAAAAAGGATTCGTTCAGGATCCTGCTCGCGTCATAGCCATCATTTTGATTCAGGAAATAGAATGTATTCCCTGCCACTTCATCTTTTTTCATGGCGGTCGGGAGACGCCTCACATTGAAGAGGGCGATTTCCTTGAGCTGTTCACGTGTCCACCCTTCCGATTTCATCATCCGTTCGTCGATCAAGCGATAGGTACTTCCGGAATCGAGTGCGTAATAGATCCTCGTCTCGGCTGTATGTTCATCGGTAATGAGCGGGATGTCATCAGGTGATTCCGTTGCAAAAGAAGTGGACCGGATGACAGGGAAGATGTTTTGTTCATGTTTGTTTGCCTTTTCTTCGCCCATGGCATTCAATGCTTCCTCTACATAGTAGACCACTTCTTCGATGATGGTCTTGTTATTTTCCTTCCACTTGGAAACAATGGGGGGAAGTGCAACCGTCATCCCCTTCTTTGTGTCTTTCCGCTCGATGCGGAGAGTTTCTTTTTCACGGTCATATGTAATCAGGCGGTCAGGTGACTGCAGACGTTCCTGAAGTTGTTTTTTCAATTTTTTTGTATCCATAGTGCAACCTCCTTCCACATGCGGTCTCGCTTCTGTTATTTTACATGAAAAGCGCCGAATTTCAAAAGAAAATCACGAAATGTCCAAGCCGTCCATCCTTACGCCAAGGAACTGTCGGATTCTTTCAGTGTAACCGGACAGAAAAAAGAGGATGCGACAAAACTAAAAATGGCCCCTTTAGTGCCGAACACGATTAGTATAGGATCTTAATACCGCTCATGATCTCCGTGCAAGACTTCGCTTTCCGCGGGTAGCCCGTGAGCCTCCTCGGCACGCCTGTGGGGTCTCACATCAGCTACTCTTCCCGCCGGAGTCTTCGTCTTGCACTCCGATCAACCCCTGGAAACGATGAAATTCGAATGTAAACAAATTTAAAACCCGAATCATTTGCTTTATCGTAGGCAAATGATTCGGGTTTTACTATGACTAAAACATATTTTTCTCAGCCTCTTCGATCCTCTTAGCCAAGCTGATTCATGAAATCCTCGATCTCTTCTTTGGTTTTACGGTCCTTGCTGACGAAACGTCCCAGCTCCTTACCGTCACCGAAAGCGAGGAAGCTCGGGATACCAAAGATATCATGTTCGATGCAGATATCGATGAACTGGTCGCGGTCCACATAAATGAACGTGAATTCGCTGTACTCACTCTCGATTTCAGGCAGGATCGGCTCGATGATCCGGCAGTCCGGACACCAATCTGCCGAGAACATGAATACATGCTTCCCGTTCGCCTTCAACTCATGAAATTCTTCTTCTGATGCCAGTTTTCGCATGTTACTTACCTCCAATATCAAGCGTTAATTGATCGGGTTTGATCCACCCTAGTTTACGCATATATTCAGATAGTAACAGGCTGATGATGGCAGGTCCAATGATATGCAATACGAGGACCTGGATCAGGACACCCGAGCTGAAGCCCATGGTCTGGAACGTCATGATCTGACCGACCAATCCGCTTGTCCCCATACCGGCTCCTGCTGCATTATTCTCCATCACCCAGATCGTCGTCCCGATGGGGGCAAGGATCATGCCCGCCAGTGTCGGAGGCAGGAGGATGAGGGGATTGCGTATGATATTCGGCACCTGTAGCATCGAGGTCCCGATCCCTTGAGCAAGCAGACCACCAAACCGGTTCTCCCGATAGCTTATGACCGCGAACCCGACCATCTGAGCGGCACAGCCGATCGTTGCTGCACCTGCAGCCACTCCATTCAGATCGAGCATGAGGGCGATGGCGGCACTTGAGATCGGTGCCGTCAGGGCGAGACCCATGAGCATGGCCACGAGGATCCCCATCAGGATCGGCCGCTGCTCTGTTGCCCAGCTGATCCATCCGCCGAACATGGTCATGAATGTGGAAATACCCGGTCCGATGAAGGAAGCGGCGGCAAACCCTGTGAGAATGGTCGTGAACGGAGTGACAATGATATCAAGCTTCGTGGTTTTACTGATCAGTTTCCCGACTTCCACAGACAGGACCGCCGCCACATACGCACCGGCCGGTCCACCGAGTGCCGCACCGGCTGCCCCCGTGACGACTGCCGAGAAAAGCACGAGCGGCGGGGCCCCGAGCCCGTAGGCGATGGCTGCACCGATAGCTGGCCCCATCATGGAAGAGGCCACGCCTCCCATCTCGATCAAAAATTGCTGCAATCCTTCAGGCAGAAACCCTGCCTGTTCCCCGATCGTCTTCATGATCAGTCCGATGATGAGGGAGCTGAATAATCCAAGAGCCATGAAGCTCAAAGCATCTATTAAATAAACCCTCGCTGAGGGCTTAACCCCTTTCCGAGCAAGCCATTCCTTCATACTGGTTCCCCTTTCAACCCTTAGTCTTTTACTAGTGTAAAGACACATGTATCATTTGTCCAGATAAATCTCCACACAAAAAAAGATCCGATCATAATGATCAGACCTCAGGAACTCTTGACGGAAGTGGCCATCTTCATCATCATTTTTGCATGATCAGACAGATCGCCTTCATCTGACTGAGTGGAAACCTTCGTGCCCCCTACCCCGACGATGAGTTCATATTTTTCAGAATCGGGGATGCTCTTGATGATGTAGTACCCCAACCCATCCTTGCCTTGGAACGTTCCTTTTTTCACCACGTCCGATTCGTCTTCAAGAGACGTTTTATATAGAAGATCACTGTCCTTGTCTTCCTGGGGGTTGTTAAAGAGGATAAACGTATCCGACCCCTTTTTGATGATCACATTGTGAGAGGTTTCTTTTTCCACCTCGGCACCGAAGGGCAGGTAAAATTCCATGTCCCCGGCGTTCTCTTTCGGTTCTACCTTATGATCAACCATATCTTCTACGACTTTCGCCGTTTTATCCTTCTCTTCGTCAATTGAGGTGCTGCACCCTGCTAATGTAAGGGCAAGAATGAATAAAACCGGTAAATAACGCTTCATTCCCCGTCATCCTCCTTTATTCTGCTAAACCTACGCTTATGATACCCTCACAAAGTCCTAATGACAACCCGTTTTCTTACAGGTATGCTGTTTTTGCTGGGAAGAAAGGTTAATTTTGACTCGGATGGGGTAAATCGTGTAGGAAACAGTAACAGATAGGGGATGATCACAATGAAATTAACGGTATATCTGGCAGGGGAGATACATAGTACCTGGAGGGACGATGTCAAAAACGAAGCAGAGAAAAGGGGACTGAACATCCAGTTCTCAGGACCGATGGAAAACCATGACCGATCCGATTCCATCGGGGAAGAAATCCTGGGCACTCAGCCGAACGCCATCCTGAAAGACGAGGCAGCCTCTGCCTTCAATAATTTGCGCACCAAGATCCTGATGGAAAAAGCGGATCTTGTCATCGCATACTTCGGAGAAGAATACAAACAGTGGAATTCGGCCATGGATGCGGGCATTGCACTCGCCAAAGACAAGCCGTTGATCCTGATCCGTCCGGAAAAGCTTCACCATCCGCTGAAAGAAATTTCCCGGCGTGCAGATGTGACGGTTTCCACCATTGAACAGGCTCTTCAAGCCATCACCTATATTTTTGAAGAATAATAATTCCATCGCCTGCCCTCTAACCCCGGGCGGGCGAATTTATTCTTTTTTGCGTGTAAAGCGCTTACAAAATAGTTTGATAATTCAAAAATGCATTAATATTAGCAACATATAGAAATATATGGTATAATTAAAATTTTATTAATTTCTTTTTGACTTTATAAAAATCTTAAAATATTATAGTAAAAGAATAAGGAGGTTGTAATATGTCATCATCGAATAAACAGAAAATTGTGGAAAGTGTACCTCAGACCGGTTTCTTCGGTCACCCTAAAGGGTTGTTCACGCTATTCTTCACAGAGTTCTGGGAGCGTTTTTCATACTACGGTATGAAAGCCATCCTTGTATATTATATGTACTACGAGGTATCAAAAGGCGGACTCGGTATCGAGGAAGGCACTGCTCTTGCCATCGTTTCCATCTACGGTTCCTTGGTATACATGTCAGGAGTCATCGGGGGTTGGCTGGCAGACCGGGTATTCGGTACGTCCAAGGCCGTCTTCTATGGTGGGATCTTCATCATGTTCGGTCATATCGCCCTTGCATTCCCGGGGAACTTCTCCATGTTCATCGTTTCCATGGTACTGATCGTCATCGGTACTGGGCTACTTAAACCGAACGTATCAACCGTCGTCGGAGAAATGTACAGTCAGGAAGATACACGCCGCGACTCGGCTTTCAGCATCTTCTATATGGGGATCAACCTTGGTGGATTCCTTTCACCACTTGTTGTAGGTAGTCTCCAAAAAAACTACGGCTTCCACTGGGGATTTGCGGCAGCCGCCATCGGGATGTTCCTCGGGCTTGTCGTCTTCATGGTAAGCAAACGTTCTACATTGGGACTTGCCGGTACGTATGTGCCGAACCCGCTGACAGCAGCCGAGAAAAAGAAATATGGTTGGATGACAGCAGTGGTCGTGATCGTCCTGGCCATCATCCTTGGTTGGACCATTCCAGCTGGAATCTTCACGCTGAATGTATTCATCAATATTGTCGGAATCTTCGGTGTGGTGGTACCTCTAGCGTACTTCCTGATCATGTACTACAGCCCTAAAACATCTGTACAGGAACGCTCACAGGTAATCGCCTATATCCCGCTATTTATTGCTGCGGTCATGTTCTGGTCCATCCAGGAACAGGGTGCAACCATCCTTGCGACCTATGCTGACAAAAAGACACAGCTTGATCTTTTCGGATTTGAGATATCACCTGCGTGGTTCCAATCCCTTAACCCGTTGTTCATCCTTCTCCTTGCACCGGTATTTGCATGGTTATGGGTGAAGCTCGGCAACCGCCAACCGATCATCCCGCGTAAATTCTCATGGGGTCTGATCTTTGCAGGTCTTTCATTCCTTGTCATCCTCATTCCGGGATACTTCACTCCTGATGGTGGACTCGTGAATCCGATTTGGCTCGTACTCAGTTATTTCATCGTTGTCATCGGGGAACTGCTCCTTTCGCCTGTCGGCCTTTCTGCGACAACGAAGCTTGCTCCTCAAGCCTTCTCAGCACAAACCATGAGCCTTTGGTTCCTGGCACCTGCTGCGGCACAGGCCTTGAATGCACAGCTAGTCAGATTCTACTCACCGGCAACGGAAAATGTATATTTCGGTACCATCGGTGGCGTATCCATCGTATTGGGCCTCATCCTCTTCCTGATCGGTCCTAAGATCCAGACCTACATGAAGGGAATTAAATAAGTCAAAAAAGCAGCCTCTTCCATGAGGCTGCTTTTATTTATTCAGTTCTTACCAATCCTTATTACATCCGTGGTTCCGGTTTCCTTCATTGCGTCTGCATCCGCCGTAGTTCCTGTTTCCTTCATTGCGTCTGCATCCTCCGCGATCACCTTCACAGCGATTGCGCCTGCAACAGCAGCGGTTACCGAATAGGAATTTGTCCCAATCACAGCAGAAGTTGAAGCCCCAACAACAGTTACGGCGACACCCGCCTTCATTGTGTCCTTTATAGCATCCCATGTGTTTTTGCCCCCCTTGTACAAGAGATTTACCGAATGCCTTCGCATCCGATCTACTCTATCCTATGAGGATGGGCTCTAATTGGTATGGGCCGAGTCATATATTCCCGCGCTTATCTCTGTTTCTTCCATCATATTCCCACTGCCCGATCAAGAGTTTAACGACATGGATGAACATCGCTTCCCTCGTCACCAGACCGTTCGTGAATACCCCTACCGCCCCTTCTCGATGGCGCACACCTTCACGTTTCGTATATGCATCCATCAGCGGCCCAAGCTCTCCTCCTCCGCGAAGGTTATAGGCAATCTCTTCAGGTAGTAGAATCCGTGCCCCTCCTGCTACAAATTCGCGGCCATCGGCGTCCACTAATGCTCCCCAGTTACAGAGGTAAAGGCCTGATGTCGTATCGACCACCCCGCCTTCGAGGCCGATGCCCGCATGAAAGGTTCCGATACTGCTCCTCGCCCGGTTCACCGCTCCCCTGATCGTTTCTTCATCAGAAAACGGTTGTGCACTGACCCCCGACTCCGCTTCAACCGGATGTATGACGGCTTCTGGACCGATTGCCTTCTGAATCGCCGACACTTTTGCGGGGTTGGTTGTCCCCACTCCGAAATCCTTCATTTCCTTACCCCCTTTTTCATAAAAGAAGACCGCCTGGGTTACCGGGCGGTCTCTCCATCATCCGTTATTGCGGATGGTTTCCACTGTGGAACGGTCACACTGTTTCACTAGCTTTACGATCAATTCTTTCGCGGCGGCATAATCATCGATATGGATCATGGATGCATGGGTGTGGATGTAGCGAGAACAAATCCCTACGACCGCACTCGGCACCCCTTCATTGGACATGTGGACACGGCCCGCATCCGTCCCTCCCTGGGAGACGAAGTATTGATATGGGATCGAATTGGTTTCAGCCGTATCAAGGACGAACTCCCTCATGCCCCTGTGGGTGACCATGGAACGGTCGAGGATCCGGAGGAGGGCACCCTTCCCGAGCTGGCCAAATTCATTTTTATCCCCTGACATATCATTTGCCGGGCTGGCATCAAGGGCAAAGAATAGATCCGGATTGATCATGTTGGCCGCCGTCTGGGCCCCACGCAACCCTACTTCCTCCTGAACGGTGGCACCCGAGTACAGGGTGTTCGGCAGCTGCTCTCCATGGAGTTCCTTCAGAAGCTCGATGGACAGTCCGCACCCGTATCGGTTATCCCACGCTTTCGCCAGGATCTTCTTCTCATTGGCCATCGGCGTGAACGGACAGATCGGTACGATCTGCTGGCCAGGTTTGATCCCGATCCGGAGGGCATCCTCTTTGTCATCTGCACCGATATCGATGAGCATGTTCTTGATATCCATCGGCTTCGATCGCTGAGCCTCTCCCAGAAGATGAGGCGGGATGCTTCCGATCACACCGATGATCGGTCCGTTGTCTGTGATGATCTGAACGCGCTGGGCGAGGAGCACCTGGCTCCACCAGCCTCCGAGGGTCTGGAAGCGCAGCATACCGTTTTCAGTGATGGAGGTCACCATGAAGCCCACTTCATCCATATGTCCGGCCACCATGACAACGGGAGCATCACTGTCCCCTTTCCTGACACCGAATACGCCTCCAAGGCGATCCTGTACAAGCTCATCCGAGTAGGCGGAGAGCTGCTCTTTCATGAAAGCCCTCACGGCATGTTCGTTACCGGGAGCACCAGGCAGTTCTGTCAACGTTTTGAATAATTCCAATGTATCCTGTTTCATATCATTTACCCCATTTCGTTTTCACATCTTTATGTATACGTCCATTTTACAGAACTTTCTCACCTCTTACCACCGATTGGATTCAAATAAGATTCTCTTTTTTCCGTGTTCTTTGTTAGAATGGTCTTATCATGTAGAAAATATCGGGGAGGCATTCCATGTCTCGGCCGTGCTTTTGGAGGGAATAATGGATGAACTGGAAATCATTTGCAGTCGGAGCGGCTGTCGGAGCTGTCGGGGGCATTGTCCTCAGCGGTGCCGCAAAGGATCATAAGACCGCTTCTCCGGAAAAAGTACTGAAAAGCGTAAAAGAACGCTTCAAAGAAGACGGGAAGATCGATGGCTCATGGATCAGCATGAAGCCCGAGTCCTTCAAGCAGCATACATTTGAAACACAGGTATTCAAAGGCGGCATTTCACGCAGGGTCGACGGGGAACTCGAACAGTTCGAATTCATCGCTGATGTGAATAGCGGCACCATCCTTGATGTTTACCCCTTGTAACCAAAAAGAAGATCCAAAGCCATCCGGCTTTGGATCTTTCCCATTTCATCACCTACTGCGTTCAACCGAGTCCAATACTTTTCCAGCTTCATCCCATTTCAGGGCACGATATACGGCATCATGATAAAAGAGGAACCAGTATCCCCCTTCGATTGCCTGAGAGATCCATTTTTCCTTGGCTCCGATCGACGTCATCGGATAGTCGTCATACGCGAGCACCCATAATGGATTTTTATGGGCGTGCGTCGGCATGAGGTCGGCCATGTGAATCAGCGTTTCGCCACCTGTTTCCAATAGGATGATGGAATGGCCGTCACTGTGACCACCGGTATGGATCATCGTAATGCCGGGCAGGATTTCCTTCTGCCCATCAAACGGCACCACCTGATGCTCAACAGCCTCCCAGTTTTCTTTCCAATATGTATTCTTTGAACGGATATTGGGATTCCTCATCTCATCCCATTCCACCTGTGATGTATGGATGACAGCGTTCGGGAATGTCGGACGATAATCTTCTCCCTCTCGTTTCGTCAAGCCGCACGCATGGTCAAAATGCATATGCGTCATCAGGATCACATCGATCTCTTCCGGCGATACCCCAAGCGCCTGAAGATCGGACTCCAGTGCAGATTCTTCTTCCACCCCATAATTCCGCTTTTGTTTGTCTGTCAACTTGCCTTTTCCGATGCCCGACTCGATCAATACGTTCTTGCCGTTCCAACGGAAAAAGATCGGATCCGTCCTCAGCTCGATCTGATTCCGTTCATTCACATCATACTTCTTGGACCAAAGCGGTTTCGGCACGACCCCGAACATGGCTCCCCCATCCATGAAGGTCACTCCGCCGTTCAGCCAGTGAAACGTTGTATCACCAATCATCCGTTTTTCCATCTCTCATTCCTCCCTTATTGTTCCCCATAAGTGTAGCATAAGTAGGCCGCGCGAATCCGGCAGACAGTAAAAAAAGACTGCAGAAGCCGGTAAACGGCAGACTGCAGCCTTCTGATCACGAATGTTGGAATTGAGCTTCCACCCGGTAGATCCGGTCCCCTTTAGAAGAGAACTTTTCTTCGTATTCCGTCATGATATTGCCTTCCATCCCGCTGTTATGGAGATCGAGGCTCAAGTAATTCAGACGGAGTCCGTACCAGGAAAAGCTCTTCAACGAGTACTCGAACAACCCTTGATTATCGGTCTTGAAATGAATTTCGCCGTTTTCCACCAGGATATCCTCATAAAGCTTGAGGAAATGTTCATACGTAAGTCGGCGCTTCTCGTGGCGGGCTTTCGGCCAAGGATCCGAGAAGTTCAGATACACCCGTCCTACCTCACCATCATCGAAGAATTCCTTCAAATCCCTTGCATCGACATTCAATAGCTTCACATTGCTCACGTTTTCCTCAAGGATCCGGTCGAGGGCCGTGACGAGGACACTCTCGTAGAGTTCGATCCCGATATAGTTGATCTCAGGGTTCTGTTTCCCCATACCGGTGACGAATTGACCTTTGCCTGTTCCTACCTCTATATGGATGGGGTTGTCGTTCCCAAAGAACTCATTCCATTTCCCTTTCAGTTGATCGGGCTCCGCCACTACTATGCCGGAATGTTCACTGAGCTTTTCAGCTGCCCATGGTTTGTAACGCACACGCATGTAGACACCTCTTTTTTCCATTTTTCACGCACCCGATCCCGCAAGCTTCCTGCTTGTCCACGGGCACGTCATTCGAACAAAAACATACCACGACCACCATGGTTGTGCAAGATGAAATCCATTGAAGCCACGCATAATAAAAAAAGGAATCCACACACTATCAGTGAATTCCTTCTCTATCTGAATTCAATCCCAAAAGAAAGGGTGGCTTTCATGCCTCTCAACGCTCAAAATCAAATGCAATTATTATCCGATATCCTCAGTAATCATCAAACGGACTGCTGCGGCTCCGTATCCGAATGCGAACAGCTCGAGAGACTGGTCAAGTCCCTCATGGTCAACGCAGACATCCACGAGAACGTCAAACCCGTACTCGAAGAG
The DNA here is from genome assembly GCF_001274775.1 of Rossellomorea marisflavi. Lineage (GTDB taxonomy): Bacteria > Bacillota > Bacilli > Bacillales > Bacillaceae_B > Rossellomorea > Rossellomorea marisflavi. The sequence continues at coordinate 77,837 of NZ_LGUE01000001.1, read as the reverse complement.
ATCTATCGGTACAGTCAAAGCGGCATCTCCTCTTCGGATCTATCCGATCACATCACCACAAACAAAGATAACCTGTCCCAGTGGGTGTCGGACATGAACAACTATTCATGATCAGATGATTTTGTGCAGATACTCGATCCAGTGGTTCATTTCATGAAAGCGGCCTTTGGCTTTATGCCACTGCATGAAGAGGATCGTCTGGGCGACCACATACCATTTCATGCGGAGCTTCAGACTATCTGTCAGTTCCGTTCCGTATTGAAGGAGCCAGTCCTCCCATTGATCTTCAGGGATATACCAATAGAGGAGCAGGCCGACATCAAAGGCGGGATCCGCGATCATGGCGCCGTCCCAATCAATGAGGTATAGCTGATTCTGTTCGGAAAGGAGCCAGTTATTATGATTGACATCTCCGTGACAGACGACATATTCGCTCTGACGTACCTCATCCAGGCCATCCTGAAGGAAACGCATCGCTTTCTTGACATCGGGCAATGTTAGAAGGTCGAATTCAAGACTGGTCTCAAGTTCCGTCAACATATGATCAGGCTGAAAAGGCTCTGTGCCGAGGCGCTCAAGCATCGTCAAGAGTGGTTTCGATGTATGGATTTTTTTCAGCAGACGGGCAACCCTGTCTTCCTTCATTTCTGCGGGTTTCAGTTCTCTGCCATTCAACCAGTGCTGAGCCGTGATGACATCCCCGTTTTCCAGACGTTTCGTCCAGACAAGCTTCGGCGTGATGCCTTCTGCGGATAATACCGCCAAAAACGGCGATGAATTCCGCTTGAGGAATAGCCTCTGTTCCTGGTATTGGGCAAAGAAGGCTTCCCCCGTGGCACCGCCCGCAGGGACGATTTCCCAATCTTGGTCAAATAAGTGTTCCAATCTATTCACCTTCTATTGGTCCTTTGTCATGTTTATATGATTGTTCACATTTCATCTCAAGTAAAATAAAAAAGATAGCTATTGGGCAATAAGATCAATAGCCATCTATGTTCAATTTTATCGTCATATTCCTTATTCGTCAAGCACACCTGAAATCGACTGCATCGCTGCGACGGAGACAGTCATTGGGGCGACCTCCAATCGACCACCTTCTATTGTGTATAGACCCTTGGCATCCGCACGGTCCCCCTCTGCCAGGCAGAGCCATTCCCCACCATCTCCAAGTGCAAAAGCGGCTGATTCCGTCCCGCCGTTGAAGGCAAGGATCATGTCACTCCAGGGACCGTAATCCCCTACTTCCGAGTAGCGGATGACCACAGATTGGCTTTCAGCGGTGACGACGCTCACATGCTGCCTGATCAGTTGTGCTTCCTGAAACCTGAAGGCACCGTGGGCTTTCCGTATAGCGATCAAACCACGTACATACCCAATGGATTTGTCATGGTCTTCCCTTCTCGTCCAGTCAAGCTGATTGATCCGGACCGGGGCATTGTAGCTGTTTTCGTGCCCCCCTTTTGTCCGGTAAAACTCCTGACCGGCGTGAATGAACGGGATTCCCTGCGATAGAAGGACCATCGCGGTGCCGAGAGACTGCCGCTTGAACAGCTGCTCCTCGCTCTCATGCATGCAGGCCTTCATCTTATCCCAGAGGGTGTGATTATCATGGGATTCGATATAGTTGACGGATTGGATGGGGCCATCGAAGATTCCCTGGTCCCGGCTCTGGATGCCGACGCTTCCTGAAAGGACCTGAGCCACCTGTTTTTCAAGTCCGCTATGTCCAAGGATGAACCCTTTATCGTGAAGATTGAAGGTGCTCCCCTTGACGGTATCCCTGAACCAATCATTGAACTGTCCCACGTTCGGGAGCAACCGTGCATTGCGTAGGTTCGCCTTTTCTTCCTGTGGAATGGGGGTGTTCAAGTCCCACCCTTCCCCGATGACGATGAGACCCGATTCCCGCGTGATATCCGACACCTCATTCATCGTCGTCACGTCAAGGATTCCCATAAGATCGAACCGGAAGCCATCGAACCCGTATTCCTTGATCCAGAACCGAATCGAGTCCTTAATGAACTTCCTCGCCATGAGCCGCTCCGAGGCAAAATCATTCCCTACACCGGTCCCGTTGGAAGGCAACCCGTTTTCACCATGTCGGAAAAAGTAACCCGGCACGATTTTTTCAAACGGTGACTCCTCCCTTATGAACACATGGTTGTAGACGACATCCATGATGACCCTGATCCCTTCATCATGAAGACTGTTCACCACGTCTTTCAATTCCCTTATCCTGACGAGGGGCTCACCGGGATCCGAGCTGTAGCTGCCCTCCGGGACGTTGAAAAATAATGGGTTGTAACCCCAATTGTATTCTTCCTCGGATGGATCATCCGGCACGCCCCCGAAGTCATTGACAGGCAGAAGCTCCACATGCGTGATCCCGAGCTCCTTGAGATAGTCGACTCCGCTTGAGTATCCAGCCGGCGTCTTCGTCCCGCGCTCGGAAAAGGCACCATAGCGCCCCCTAGCGTTCATGCCGCCTTCTTTCCCTGCGGAAAAGTCCCGTACATGGAGCTCATAAATGATGGCATCGACGGGTGAGGAAACAGGCGGAAGGGATGTACAAGGAGGTCCGAGTTCTGTCGCGACCACACCCCAGAGGCTATTGAACGAAACCGCTACGGCATAGGGATCGAGGGCTTCATTCCAGACGAGATTGATGCAGGTGAGATAGGAATAACAGAACCCTTCCACTTCTTCCTGGATGTCCAGGGTCCATACCCCTTTTTCTCCTCGCGTCATGTCGCGTTCCGTTTCCTCACCGTTTGTCGACATCAGCTTGAGTCTGACCGCCGACGAAGTAGGTGCCCACAGTTTGAACCGGAAGCCCCCTTCCACTTTCCGTACGCCGAGGTCTTCGCCATCATAGTAGTAGCGCTCATCGAAGGCATCCGTCCTGATGACGGCCCCGACTTGGAGGTCGGTCTTGATCCCGTTCGCATCGACCACTTCGCAGGCCTCTTCAAGATCGAGCTCTTCCGGAAGTGAGGTCACGATTTTCCTTGCGTGCTCAAGCTGGATTTCTTCCTTTATCTCCAGGGGGATCATTATGTCTCCCTTCACGATATGAAAATCCTCCTCACCCCCGACTCGATCATGGGGAATAATGATCGTGACGGTCGTGAATGTATCCATAAATGCTTCATAATGACGACTGATATTGAACACCTGCTCACCCTCTTCCATTCATCATTTTCCAACTGGACGGAAGCACCCTGATGCTCATGCGTCCATTCATAGCAAGCGTCCCGCACGATTCTCCATCAGCATGGATTTCGGGATCCCCATCCGCCTCCACGATCATTTCCCGCGTGCGGAATGTATGAACTTCTTTAAATATCGTATGTTTTCCCACAAATACAGAAAGAAAGACCGCAATGAGCTTAAGGCGGCCGAGTCCGGCCACGACGGTCACATCCAACATGCCATCATCCGGATGGGCATCGGGGGCGATCTTCATGCCGCCTCCGAAATACGGATGGTTGGATACTGTCATGAACCAGACCTTATCGTACATACTTTCTTCTCCATCTCTCCGGACCTGCAGGGAGAAGGGCTGGAACGTAAGGGCTTCCCTCACCAGAATGATGGGATAGATGAGCTTCCCGAGGGAAATCCGGTTAAGCCGTTTCTTCCATGGGGAATGATTGGCACGTCCCGCTACCCGGGCATCGAATCCTATTCCTATATTATTCACAAAGTGCCCATTCGGCTCCGCAGGGAGTTGAAATTCACCTGCATCCATCAAGGAGGCGTGACCCGATCCGGATTTTATCCGGTTTTCAGCCTCACGTGGCTTCCGCGGCCAATTGTACCCCCTTGCAAAATCATTCCCGCTTCCTGAAGGAATATACCCGATGAGCACCTGGGGGAAACCAATCGACGCGCTGATGATGGATTTCATCGTCCCGTCACCTCCCACCCCGACAAGGAGCAGGGTCTCACCGGGATGCCTCTCCACTAGATCCCGGACCACCCTCTTCACTTCAGACGGATGCCGGGTGACGAAGGACTCATGGATGATCCCTTCCTCCACGCGGAATCGTTCCCAGGCTTCTGTACTCCCTCGATTTTTGGCTGCGGGATTGACAAGGTAGAAGGTCTTCACGGCTCTTCCCCGACGAACCGGTCTTCATCCATGCCGATCCGTTTGAAGGAAGTGGTATGTCCATAGTCCAGAATGGCCTGGGCAGCCTTGAGCTGGACGCCCTTGATAGGGGACGATATAGACCGGAGGGACTCGAACCAACCTTCATGCTTCCGTTTGTCCAAAAGATGCACATGGTGGGGAGCCTGGGGATAATCGATGTACCCGTTTCTGCAGATGACACCTTTATGTATAGGAAGGTCCACACCGGCAAAGCGCAGGATCTGATCGATGATCGTTTCCATTCGTTGCAGGGTGATCAGGGGATTCAGCACTTTCTCTTCTTCCCGTCCCCACTTCTTCAGCCAAAAATGTTCCTTCCCTCCGATATACGCGGTGCCCTCCTCGAACTCCAGGAAGGTCAGGCACCAGACGGCCGTCGGGGTGATGAGGATCGTTTCAAATTCGACAGGGGCTTTTTTGATCTTGAGAATCGGATGATAGAGCACCAATATATTATCCGGAAACCGCTGAAGAAGATACTTCAACCGTTCATCATAGTAATAGCTGTTATCCACATACGAACGTTGTGAAATGGTCGAACTCGCCCATTTCAGCTGAAAATCCATGATATTCTCGAGAAACACCTGCTTCAACTCATCCTCGGTTGAAGCCTCCACCCTTTCAGCATCGATGGCGAACTCCTCTTCATCATCACTTTCTGCATACATGGTCAAATCCTCGATCTCTTCTTGATCCCCCCTTCTCTTAAAAAAGGAGAACAATCGATCTTTTACGGTTTCCTTCTCCTCCATCGCACTAAGGGCTTCCTCATGGGTGTCGCCATTTTCCCAGTGATCCTTCATTTTTTCCCACTGCTGTTTTTTCAGCCTGACAAATTGGGTAGGATAGCGGTAAAGATCCATTTCATATCTGGAAATGTAGTCCTGCAGTTTAATGAGCTGTGCCATGAGGTTCTCCTCTTTCTTCCGATGTCATCCCTTTCAATGGGAACGTCGCCACCGGCTCGTATTTTGGGATGTGTTCCAGTCGTGTCCGGTACAGGACAACGTGTTCTACGGGGAATTCGATAGGAAGTGGTTCGATTTCTGGAGAACGCTCATTGAACGCATACTCTCCCCCCCATTTGCGCGCCACGGTGATGTGGGGAGCAAACGGGCGTGGATCCAACTCGAATCCTGCATCCAGGCAGGCATCATAAATCGCCGCCCTCAGTCGGTTGAGCCCTTCAGAGGGTTCAACCCCCATCCAGAAGATCCGCGGTGCTTCCGGGCGACCGAAGAAGTCAAATCCACTGAAGGTCAATGTGAAGGGGTCATGCTCCATTGCCACTTCCCGCACCTTGGACTTGGCGAGGTCGAGGGCATCGGCTCCGGAACCCCCCAGGAACGCCAGTGTCAAATGGAAGTCCTGATGGTGGACCGGCTTTTTGAATGGAAACGCGTCTGCCTGATCCGCCAAACGGAGCTTTTCTTCTTCCGGGATGGAGAGGGCAAAGAAATAATGGGGCTGTCGCATATCATCCGTCCTTTCTTGATGTATATCCATCATAGCAAAATGTGAGAACCTAGAGAACCAGTACAGAGGGAAATACTTGGGAAATGACCCGCAAAGCTGATTTATTTGATAGAATTTATAGGATTGAGTAGGATAGAAAGTAACGATAAGACAAGACAGAAAGGATGTTCATCATGAAAGTTGTGCAAAACATCGCTGATTTGATCGGGGATACCCCCCTTGTGAAACTAAATCGATTGGCTCCGTCAGAAGGAGCGGACGTGTACGTGAAACTGGAATTCTATAATCCGAGCAAGAGCGTGAAGGACCGGGCCGCCTACCATATGATCACAGAGGCGGAAAAAGCAGGCCTATTGAAAGAAGGGGCCACCATCATTGAGCCGACGAGCGGTAACACAGGCATCGGCCTCGCCATGAATGCAGCCGCAAGAGGGTACCGGGCAATCCTCGTGATGCCTGACACGATGACGCAGGAACGGATCAACCTTCTCAAGGCGTACGGAGCCGAAGTGGTTCTCACCCCGGGTGATGAGAAGATGCCTGGCGCAATCGCGAAGGCAAAGGAACTGACGGAGTCCATCGAGAACGGCTTCATGCCGATGCAATTCGAGAATCACGCCAACCCCGATGCCCACAGGCAATCGACCGCCATCGAGATCGCAGAAGCCATGAAACAAATCGGCAAGCCTCTGGCCGCATTTGTAGCTACTGCCGGAACGGGCGGTACCATCACGGGAACAGGGGAAGGTTTGAGGACCTATTATCCCGACCTCGACATCCACGTGGTGGAACCGGCCGGATCCCCCGTACTCTCTGGAGGGAAGCCGGGGAAACATAAACTAGTCGGCACGAGCCCGGGCTTCGTTCCGGAAATCCTGAATACGGATATTTATAATGAAATCCACAAGATCGAGGATGAACAAGCTTATGATATCGCCAGGAGGATGGCCAGCGAAGAAGGGATCCTTGTCGGCCCATCATCAGGCGCTGCCTGCTACGCTGCCATCGAAGTGGCGAAGAAGCTATCCCCGGATCAGGTTGTTGTCTGCATAGCATGCGATACGGGAGAACGCTACCTTTCAAGCGATCTATTCCGTTTTTGATTCTCTGAGACCATTTAAAACCATTGGCAGTATGAGCAGTCAGTCTCAACTTTGGGATAAAGGAAAGGACCCTCCGTTTGCAAACGGAGGGTCCTTTTTGCCTGCGCTCATTTCAATGAACGGTAGTGAAAGATGAAGCGGTCTGGTGAAGATTTGATGACGAAGGTCCGCACACCGATGATGGTGTGGAGATACAAGAAACAATAGCCTGCCGATAGCGACCTGCTGGTCACGTCGAACACATCGCCTATGACGAATACATTGGAAGGGGTCTCGATTCGATCATTGTACAAGTGGATGTATCCGACCGTCTCGATCGTTTTCTGCGTCTCTTCCTCTATGCGGCGCTCTGTCTGCATGAAAGGCTGTGAATAAATGGCTTTCAAAGGATTCTCCCGATCAATGGGCCACCGGAGCCTCTTGCTCGATCCGCTTCCTGAAAGCCCCCTGGAGTTTTCTCGTGACAGCCCCCGGATGCCCCTCCCCTACAAGCCGTTCACCTATCTTCACAACAGGCATCACCTCGGACGTGGTGCTTGCGATGAAGACTTCATCTGCAGACAGCAGCTCGTCAAGGGTAAATGCGTCCTCTTGGAACGGGATCCCTTCTGAACCGGCCACGTCCCGGATCACCCTTCTCGTGATCCCGTTCAGGATCAGGTTTGTGGCAGGATGGGTTCTCACCACTCCGTCTTTCACCATGAATGCATTGGAAGAAGATCCTTCCGTCACAAGATCGCCCCTGTGAAGGATCGCCTCGAAATGCCCCTCAGATGCAGCTTCCTCCTTGGCAAGAAGGTTGCCGAGGAGATTCAGGCTCTTGATGTCACATCGCAGCCAGCGAACATCTTCGATAAGCTTCACCGTGACACCCTGATCCATCTGAGACTGTGGTACGGGCACTTCTTTCGTGTAGGCGACAACACTGCCTTTCACGTCAGATGCCGGGAAGTGATGCTGACGGGAGGCGACCCCGCGAGTAGCCTGAAGGTAAACAATTCCGTCATGGATCGAATTGGCTTCGATCAAGCGGTTGATCAATCCGGTGAGCTCATCCATCTCGTGAGGGATATGGAGCTTGATCTTCTCAGCACTCTGATAGAAACGTTCCATATGCTCTTTCATGGTGAAGGTCTTTCCACCATAAACCCTGACGACTTCATAGATTCCATCGCCAAACTGATATCCGCGGTCTTCGATATCGACTTTCGCTTCTTTCCGATCCATCAATTCACCATTCACAAATACTGTTTCCATCCTGCACTCCCCTTTATATATAGTCTGTCGCTAGATTACTCTCCATCAGGAGGATTGTTCACACGTCAATTCGTAGATGGCCTGGGCATAGATGGCCGTCGCTTTCAGCAAATCTTCGATATACATATATTCATCTTTTTGGTGAGCAATGTCTTCACGTCCCGGGAACAGGGCACCGAATGCCACGCCGGTTTCCAGGCTCCTTGCATAGGTACCTCCACCGATACTGAGGAGTTCCGCTTCCTCACCCGTCTGATCTTCATAAACCTTTTGAAGGGTACGGACGAAATCATCATCGGCCGATACATGGTGAGGTTCACTGTCATCGAAGTTTTCGATGGTGTACCCTTCGATTGCGTCGAGGATCTTGCGCCCTTTTTCCATATCGAATGTAACAGGATAACGCATGTTCAATCCGATGCGGCCCCCATCTTCCTCAGAGAAGCGGAGTTTCCCGACATTGATGGTCAAGTCGCCGGTGATATCATCCGTGAAGCTCACCCCAAGCTGGACACCACGGGAATCCTTGAAGAAATGATCGGCCGTGAATCCGAAGTATTCAGCCTCATAAGGAGCGAGGGGCAGCTTGCTGAGGAATGCCGCGAGATAAAGGCCTGCATTCTTCCCATTATCAGGCTCCATCCCGTGGGACGATACCCCTTCCATCGTGATGACAAGTTCACCATTTTCCATGAAGCAGTCACCCTTGATGCCTTCTTCCTTCGTGAAGGTGTCAAAGTATTGCACCCATTTCGTATGATCTTCCTCCATGCGAAGGACAGCTTTCGCATGATCCGGCACCATATTGTAGCGTCGACCTGATTCAAAGTGCTTCACGCGGATTCCTTCAGCTTCCGCATCCCGTGTACCTTCCTGGACGAGATCATAGTCCGCGATCCCTTTTTCGGCATAGATGATCGGGAAGTCGGCATCAGGCGCAAAGCCCATTGTCGGCATTTCTTCATTCTCGAAGTAGTGATCGACGCATCTCCAATCACTCTCTTCATCCGTCCCGATGATCATGCGGATCCTCTTGTTGAACGGGACGCCGAGTTCCTTCACGATCTTCATGGCATAATACGCCGCCATGGTCGGACCCTTATCATCAATGGCTCCACGCGCAAAGATTTTCCCGTCTTTGATTTCGCCGCCGAACGGATCGACACTCCATCCATCCCCTTCAGGGACCACATCGACGTGGCAGAGGATCCCAAGAAGGTCTTCTCCCTCACCGAATTCAAGATGCCCGGCAAGATTGCCGGCATTCTTCGGTGTGAACCCATCCTTTTCCCCAAGAGAAAGCATATAGTCCAATGCTTCCTTCACTCCTTTACCAAGGGGAGCTTCCTCCGTAGCATCTTCTTCATCCATGACGCTTTTAATTTGCAAGAATTTCTGAAGATCCTTCAGTAAATCGTCCTTTCGGTTTTCCACTTCATTCATCCAGTTAATCGTCATTCTAACACCTGCTCTATATGTAATAGTTTTCTCCCTCCCATTTTATACTGTTTGCCTTGTAAAACCAAACAGGAACAACAAGAAAATTCACTGCATCCTACATGTTTTTTCATATACAAACATATTCTAGAACCAATCCCATCCATTTAAATGGATGAAATCGAACAATTTCCTAGATATTTTTCTGGAATAGCGTTACAATGTAGTTGTCTGACATTTCAAATTTATAAAATGACCCGGAACGGCGGTCAACAAAAGGGGTTGTCTAAAGCGCTTAGTACTTAGGTAGCACGTGTGGTGCACAGTAGACACTGTAGTCTTTGCCTTTGGAATAATGATGAGGGAGTGGTTTCTTGAAACCTTCAACCAATCGTATGCTGAATAGAATCAAGGCTGTATACATGTACATCAATAAGAAAGGTACAGTAACAACTCAAGATCTTGTAGACGAATTTGGCATTACTCCACGCACCATACAAAGAGATCTCAACGTATTGGCCTACAACGACCTGGTCGAAAGCCCAACAAGAGGGCACTGGACCACAACCACAAAAAAAGTAAAAATGACAAGTTGATCATAGAAATGCGGAGGGGCTTTGCCCTGAGGCGACAAGCATAAGACAGGAATCCCGGGAAGGCGCCCTTTGCCTTTTCGGGATTTTTGGCTTATGACCTCGAGCCTCAAAGCCCCGGAGCTGGACATATAGAAAAGCGGAGGCGGGTCGGTCTGACCCGACAAGCATAAGACGAAACCCCCGGAAAGGCGTTCCTTGCCTTTTTGGGGGTTTTGGCTTATGACCTCGAGGGGCAACCCGCCGGAGCTGGACATGTAGAAAAGCGGAGGGTGCTTGCCCTGAGGCGACAAGCATAAGGCGAAGATTTCGGAAAGGCGCTCTTGGCCTTTTTGAGATCTTTGACTTATGACCTCGAGCCTCAAGCACCCGGAGCTGGACAATAGAAAAGCGGAGGGGCTTCGCCCTGAGGCGACAAGCATAAGACAGAACCCCGGGAAGGCGCCCTTTGCCTTTTCGGGGTTCTGTCTTATGACCTCGAGCCTCAAAGCCCCGGAGCTGGACATATAGAAAAGCGGAGGCGGGTGGGTCTGACCCGACAAGCATAAGACGAAACCCCCGGAAAGGCGTTCCTTGCCTTTTTGGGGGTTTTGACTTATGACCTCGAGGGGCAACCCGCCGGAGCTGGACATGTAGAAAAGCGGAGGGGCTTTGCCCTGAGGCGACAAGCATAAGGCGAAGATTTCGGAAAGGCGCTCTTGGCCTTTACGTGATCTTTGACTTATGACCTCGAGCCTCAAAGCCCCGGAGCTGGACATATAGAAAAGCGGAGGAGGGTCGATCTGACCCGACAAGCATAAGCCGAAACCCCCGGAAAGGCGCTCCTTGTCTTTTTGGGGGTTTTGGCTTATATCGAAAAATACAATCCGATCCGTTATTTGCGACTTTTGTTTGATACGGGCGATAATGGTGGATTGTTTGTAAACCTCCCCGTTATTAAAGCAATATGTAAGGCAGAATAGTATTAAATTCCCCAATCGACATATAACGACTTTCTTCGCACTCACTTTATGAGAATTTTCTCTTCCTCCCCACCAAACTCAGAGCCTGAGAACAACCTTATTTGCGAATTCCAAAGATTTATTTTCGATTTTTTTGAATGTATTTGCGACATTTCAAAATTTATTTGCGAATGACATTTTCCGGGCACTTCCTATTTGCGATTAACCACCCTTACGTGCGAAACCGCTCTTCAATCTACCATACAGCTGCACGAACGTACGATAATCCCAACTCCCCTGCCCTCTCCACGCTTCGTATTCGTGCACGACCAGCATACACATTCCTCCACCGCCACTAACCAGCCGGGCATACTCGTTTCTTACTTCACGTTTAGCAACTTCTGCGCCCTTATGTATTCCAGCTGTATTCCAGCAAGCACCCACCCCCGCACGAACAAAAAAAGCGACCCCCTCAGGAGCCGCCTTCATTCATTCCGGTTTATATTCCTTCAGCATCGTCACTTCTTCTTCCGTCAGCTCCCGGTACTCACCGAGCTCGAGGTCCCCGAGTCCAAGCGGTCCCATGGAGATCCGCTTCAAGTAGGTCACTTTCTTCCCGACAGCTTCGAACATCCTTTTCACCTGATGGAATTTGCCTTCGGTGATCACAAGTTCGATTTCTGATTGAGGTGCAGATTCTAGGATTGTCAGTTTGCCGGGCTTGGTTTCATACCCATCATCTAGGGTCACTCCGGCGGCGAATGCCTTCACGTCGGATTCCGTGACCTCGCCCTCGATGCGGGCAAAGTAGGTTTTCGGAACGTGCCGTTTCGGTGATAGAAGCTGGTGGGACAGCTGTCCATCGTTTGTAAGGAGCAGCAAGCCCTCCGTGTCTTTATCGAGCCTGCCGACTGGAAATGGTTCAAAGATCTGGTCTTCCATCTGAAGGAGATCGATGACCGTTTCGTCGTTCTGATCTTCTGTGGCAGAAATGACGCCTGGCGGTTTGTGCATGAGGAGATAGATGAACTCCCTATACTGCACTTCCTCCCCGTGTAGGACGACGGTGTCGGTTTCGGGATTCACATGGCTCTTCCCGTCCTTGACGACTTCTCCGTTCACTTGAAGTCCGCCTTCCTTCAGCAGCTTCTTGACTTCTTTCCTGCTTCCATAGCCCATATTGGCCAGCATTTTATCAATACGCATGATGCGTCACTCTCCTTCTAATTGAAAAGGGGATGAGTGATCATCCCCTTTGTGGTTTATCCGATTCGTAATTTGCTTCTCAAGCGGGTAATGCGATCTCCGAATAGCTTGTCCGCGAGCCTGCTCCTCATGCTGATGTAGAAGTACACGAGTCCGCCGATGCCGCCGCAGATGGCGACGATGAAGATCGACTGGAAGCCGGAAGCCGGGTTCAGGAATTTCACAAGCAGCCAGTAGATGGCCAGTACGACGACGGCCATGACGATATTGATTGCGGCGATGAATGCCGTCCTCCTGATGATGAGCCTGAACTGATACCGGGCGTATTTCTTGATCACATAGAGGTTGATCAGGATCGCCACGGCATAGCCGATGGAGGTGGCGAGGACCGCCCCTTCCGTTTCAAACAGTTTGATGAGGGGGATATTGAGGCTTAGCTTCAATAGTAATCCCACAAGCAAGCTGAAGATCGTGAACTTCTGCTCATCGATTCCCTGCAGGATCGCCGCCGTGACGGCAAACAGGGAGAATAGGATGGCAACCGGTGCGTATGCCCGCAGTACGGATGTACCAAGTGCATCGCTGTGATAGAACATCGTATACGTCGGTTCGGCAAGAAGCGCGATGCCAAGTGCTGCCGGCACGGTGAGGAACAAGAGGATCTGGAAGGTCTGATCGATATTCCGCCTCATCGTCTTCCGGTCACCGCTCGTATAGGACGTGGTGATCAATGGGATCAGCGTCATGGAAAAGGCCGTCGCGAGCGACACCGGTATGATGACCAATTTATGCGTGTAGAAATTCAAAACGGCGAATGCATGGTCTGAAACCCTGGCATTTCCGATATCCGCCATGGCGGTGTTGAACGTGATCTGATCCACGAGCTGGAAGAGCGGGTTCGCCAGTCCGACGAAGATGAACGGGACGGAGTACGCGATGATCTCCTTGTACATGGAGCGCAGGGAAACCTGCACCTGACCTTTGTCTTCTAGCATGAGCTCGTCCAGCTGCGGCTTCCGTTTGAACCAGTACCAGATGAGGACGACCAGGCTTGCGATTCCTCCGATGAAGGCCGCGAATGTCGCAACGCTGATGGCCGTCGTCACGGTGCCGTTCATGACATTCAAGACCACATAGATCCCTCCGAGGAGGAAGATGATCCGGACAATCTGTTCGACAACCTGGGAGAGCGCCGTCGGTCCCATGGATTGATACCCCTGGAAGAACCCCCGGATCAAACTCATGAACGGGATGATGATCAGGGCGAAGCTCACGGCCCTGATGACCGTCGTCACCTGAGCGACCGTGATGACCTGGTCATCGCTCTTGATGGTCATCTCGGCGAAAATCGGTGCGAAGGCATACATGATGAGGAAGGAGACGAGCCCCGTGATGGTCATGAGGAAAAGGCCCGACTTGAACAGCCGCCTTCCAACCGCATACTCTTCTATGGCATTATATTTTGATACGAACTTCGACACGGCAAGCGGCACTCCTGCCGTCGCCACCGTCAAGAATATCGTGTAGGGAACATAACCGTACTGATAAAGGGAGGCCCCTTCTTCATGTCCCCTCAATAAACGATCGAACGGTATAACATAAAAAAGACCCAAAAACTTGGAAATAAAGGTCCCGAGCGTCAAAATAAACGTTCCGCGAATTAGTTTTGATGACATAGTATCCCTCTCAATTTACCTTGTTGCACTTATTCTCAAAAAAGAGACTTGGAATAAACACTCTGAAATTTACACACTATGAGTAGTTTACTACTGTATGAAACGAATGACAATTTATTTCCGATGGTTGTTTTTCAAAACAAGCCCATTTAAAATAAAGAGAACCTTAATGGGTCTTTTTCCATTTAAACAAACAATCTTATCAGAATAGAAGTTGGTGTAATCAATGAAAAAAACATATGATGTCATCGTCATCGGAGGGGGTCCCTCCGGTCTCATGGCAAGCATCGCCGCTGCAGAAAAGGGCTCCCGTGTCCTCCTGATCGATAAGGGGACGAAGCTCGGCCGGAAGCTCGCCATTTCAGGCGGCGGGCGGTGCAACGTAACGAACCGGCTCCCCGTGGACGAAATCATCAAGCATATCCCGGGGAACGGCCGCTTCCTCTACAGTGCGTTCTCTGAATTCAGCAACGAAGATATCATTTCCTTTTTCGAGAATCTCGGGATCGCCCTGAAGGAGGAGGATCACGGCCGGATGTTCCCGGTGTCCAACCGGGCCATGGATGTCGTCGAAGCCCTCCTGAATCAGATGAAAAGGCTCGACGTCCAGATCCGTACAAGTACGACCGTGGATGAGATCCTGTATGAAGACGGCGCGACCGTCGGCGTAAGACTGAAGGACGGGGATGAACTCGGCGCTGCTGCCGTCGTCGTGGCCGTAGGCGGGAAATCCGTTCCCCATACCGGATCGACAGGTGACGGGTACCCGTGGGCAGAGAAGGCAGGCCATACCGTCACCGACCTCTTCCCGACGGAAGTCCCACTCACATCCGACGAACCCTTCGTCAAGCGCAAAGAGCTTCAGGGACTCTCCCTCCGCTCCGTGGCGCTCAGCGTGATGAATCCCAAGGGTAAAAAGATCATCACCCACCGCATGGATATGATCTTCACCCATCTCGGGATCTCGGGACCTGCCGTCCTCCGGTGCAGCCAGTATGTGGTCAAGGCCATGAAGAAATGGAATCTCACCCATGTCACCATGGAGGTGGATTCCTTCCCTGATGAGCACGAAGAGCAGCTGTTCCAGCGCCTCCATAAGCAGGTGAAGACCGATGGGAAAAAGTCGGCCAAAAACCTGTTCAAGGGCCTCGTGCCTGAGCGCTACCTTCATTTTCTATTGGAGAAGTCCGGGATCGACCTCGATGAGAAGGGTGATCACCTCGCAGTCGATCACCTCCGCCAATTCGCCCGGTTGCTGAAGCACTTCACATTCACCGTGAACGGGACGCTGTCCATCGATAAGGCCTTCGTCACAGGCGGTGGCGTGTCCATCAAAGAGATCGAACCGAAGACGATGGCGTCCAAAAAGATGGACGGACTGTTCTTCTGCGGAGAGGTGCTTGATATTCACGGCTACACCGGCGGATATAATATCACCTCCGCACTCGTCACCGGCCGTCTAGCAGGGTCCAATGCAGCCCTTGCTCAGTCCTGAATGAGCTGCAAAGTGGTGGGGACAAATCTAGCAAGGTGACATGTCATGATGAACACGATCAGTCTAGATTCTGTATGCCGCTCATGATGTCCGTGCAAGACTTCGCTTTCCCCGGGTAGCCCGCGAGCCTCCTCGGCAAGCCATTAGGGAGCCACTCTTCCCGCAGGAGTCTTCGTCTCGCACTCCAATCAACCGCTGGAAACAATGAAGTATTGATGAGCATGAATGAATACAATAACCCGAATGTATTTGCCTTCCCACAAGCAAATACATTCGGGTTTTATTAAGATTGAAGCACGTTTGTCTCAGCTTCTATTTTTATTTCTTGTAGATCACCATGGCAGAAAAGCAGTAGATCTGTTCTTCGTCATCTTCCGGCAGGGCCGCAACATGGTATTTGATATCCACGATCTTCTTCTCATCCAGTTCCTTTAAAAATCCGTTCATATCCTGCTCCAGATCCTTTTCATGCTCATAATCGAACACTTTCACCTGTATCACGTTCACCACTCCCGTTTTTGCTACCAGTATGGACATTTTTCTTACTATTCAAACAACATGACACAAAAAAGAGGACGCCCATATGGACGTCCTCTCATCAGCTTATTTTTTTGGTTCTGTCTTCCCTGACCAGTCCAGCATGCCGCCTTCCATGTTGACGACCTTATAACCCTGGTCTTGAAGGTAGTGAGCTACATTTCCGCTTCGGTTACCGGAACGGCAGATCAGGAAATACTCCTTGTCTGTATTGAACTGATCAAGTGAATCGGGAATATCGCCCATCTTGATGTGTCGCGCGCCTGGGATCATGCCCTCGGCCACTTCTTCATCTTCCCGCACGTCGACGAGTTCAAGCGTTTCTCCGTTTTCGAGTTTCTTTTGAAGTTCATCTGTTGTAATGGTTTTGATTTCCTGCATCATCATCTTCCTTTCACGGTTCGTACCATGATTATAGCAAAGGTGCTGCCGGAAACAAACTAGTTCGCCACGATGTTGACGAGCTTGCCTGGTACGGCGATGACCTTACGTACCGTTTTCCCTTCGATCTGGGCTTTTATTTCTTCATGGTCCTTCGCCAGCTGTTCAAGGTCTTCCTTGTTCATGTCTGTCGGGATCATCACTTTTGCACGGACCTTTCCGTTCACTTGAAGGACGATTTCCACTTCGTTGTCGATGAGTTTCGACTCATCGAATGTCGGCCACGCTTCATACGAAATGGTTCCTTCGTGTCCGAGCTTGCTCCAAAGCTCTTCTGCCATATGAGGGGCGATCGGAGACAGGAGTTTAATGAAGCCTTCGACATATTCCCTTGGAAGTTCATCCGCTTTGTACGCATCGTTGATGAAGACCATGAGCTGGGAGATACCCGTGTTGAAGCGGAGTCCTTCGTAATCCTCGGTCACCTTTTTGACGGTTTGATGATAGGTTTTGTCGAGTTTTTCATTCGGACGGTCCACGACCTTTCCGCTGAGCTTCCCGTCTTCTTCCACAAGGAGGCGCCATACGCGGTCGAGGAATCGGCGAGCCCCGTCAAGACCGTTTGTGCTCCATGCGACAGACGCTTCGAGAGGTCCCATGAACATTTCGTACAATCGGAGCGTATCTGCGCCGTGTGACTCGACGATTTGATCCGGGTTGACGACGTTGCCTTTGGATTTACTCATTTTCTCGTTGTTTTCACCTAGGATCATTCCCTGGTTGAAGAGCTTCTGGAACGGCTCCTTCGTCGGTACCACACCGATATCATAAAGGAATTTATGCCAGAACCGGGCGTATAGAAGGTGAAGGACGGCATGCTCGGCGCCTCCGATATACGTATCGACCGGTAGCCATTCCTTCATCTTTTCTGCATCTGCAAGGGCTTCCTTGTTGTGTGGATCGATGTAGCGGAGGAAGTACCAGCAGCTTCCCGCCCATTGCGGCATCGTGTTCGTTTCACGACGGCCCTTCTTACCTGTTTCAGGATCTGTGACGTTCACCCAGTCGCTGATGTTGGCAAGCGGGGACTCACCCGTGCCTGATGGCTTGATTTCCGTCGTCTTCGGAAGGATCAACGGCAACTCGCTTTCAGGTACTCCAGTGGCCGTGCCATCTTCCCAGTGGATGATCGGAATCGGCTCTCCCCAATAACGTTGACGGCTGAACAGCCAGTCACGGAGGCGATAGGTCACTTTTTTCGTACCGATACTTTTCTCTTCAAGCCACGCAATCGCCTTTGTGATGGCCTCTTCTTTCCCCAATCCATCAAGGAAGTCGGAGTTGACGTGATCTCCATCTCCTGTATAGGCCTCCTTGTCGATATCTCCACCTGAAACCACTTCGATGATCGGAAGACCGAATTCTTTTGCGAACTCATAATCCCGTTCATCATGTGCAGGTACCGCCATGATGGCTCCTGAACCGTAGCTCATGAGAACATAATCGGCAATCCAGATCGGCATTTGTTTGCCATTCGCCGGATTGATGGCGTAGGCACCGGTGAATACACCTGTTTTTTCTTTGGCAAGATCCGTACGCTCAAGATCGCTCTTCGCTTTCACTTTGTCGAGATACGCTTCCACCTTCTCTTTTTGCTCCCCTGTCGTGATCTTTTCCACAAGGGGATGCTCCGGTGCAAGGACCGCGTAGGTTGCGCCGAAGATCGTATCGGGACGGGTGGTGAATACGTCGAATGATTCATCGTGGCCATCGATGTTGAAGACAACCTCCGCGCCTTCGGAACGTCCGATCCAGTTGCGCTGCATATCCTTGATGCTCTCCGGCCAGTCCACATCGTCCAGGTCTTCAAGAAGACGATCGGCATAGGCTGTGATCTTAAGGATCCACTGCCTCATCGGACGGCGCTCGACCGGGTGGCCGCCGCGTTCACTCTTCCCGTCGATGACCTCTTCATTGGCAAGGACCGTGCCAAGGGCAGGACACCAGTTGACTGCCACTTCATCCACGTAAGCCAAACCTTTTTCATACAGCTTAAGGAAGATCCACTGCGTCCATTTATAATAATCCGGATCCGTTGTATTCACTTCCCGGTCCCAGTCATAAGAGAACCCGAGGGATTTGATCTGTCTGCGGAAATTGTTGATGTTCTGCTCCGTGAAGACAGCAGGATCATTCCCCGTATCCAGTGCATACTGTTCAGCCGGCAGGCCGAATGCGTCCCAGCCCATCGGATGGAGGACATTGTAGCCCTGCATGCGTTTCATCCTTGAGAGGATATCCGTGGCCGTGAAGCCTTCCGGATGCCCTACATGCAGCCCCGCTCCTGACGGATATGGGAACATATCAAGGGCATAGAACTTTTTCTTCCCAGGGTCTTCCGTCGTTTTGAATGTCTTGTTTTCTTCCCAGTGTTTCTGCCATTTCGTCTCGACTTGCTTATGATTAAAACTCATCGTGAGACCTCCTTAGTGGTTTTACTTTCTTCGATAGCTGGAGATCGGGGCCATTGCCTTGAAATACAAAAAACTCCCGCCCCAAATAAGATATTTGGGACGAGAGTTTGGTTTATACTCCCGCGGTACCACCCACATTAGTGTACGCGCACTCAGCTTCATTCAACCATAACGCGGCAAACGGCAGATCCTACTCCATTCAGATCTGCGACTCAACAGGCGAGTTCATGAGGTCTTCCGATTGACTTTCACCAGCCGTCAACTCTCTGCTCCGGGACTCATCATTACTACTCCTGATCAACGTCTCATATAGTACTATCATATATATGGTCTATTTTAGTCAATTGTATACCTTCACGCAAGCCCTTTTTATTCTTGGGGTCCAAATGACGGAAAAAGCGGCGTTCACCCGGTGTGACAGGTGAACGCCGCTTTCAATCTTCTATTGGACGGTGTAGCCCCCATCGAGTACGACAGATTGACCGGTCACGCCCTTCGCCGCATCACTGCAGAGGAATAGGGTGTAATCCGCAATTTCCTTCACATCGAGAAGCCGCTTTTGAGGAACAAGGGGATAAATCACTTCTTCTACGACCTTATCGAGCTCCACTCCCCTAGTGGAGGCAAGGTCTGCGAGCTGATTCCGGACGAGGGGGGTATCGACATACCCCGGGCATACGGAGTTGACCGTGATCCCCTGATCGGCCGTTTCAAGTGCGGCAACCTTCGTCAAACCGATGACGCCGTGCTTTGCTGAATTATACGCAGCCTTACCGGAGAAGCCGATGAGGCCATTGATGGAAGCCATATTGATGATCCGTCCCCACTGCTGGTCCCTCATATGGGGCAATACCGCCTTGATGGCCATGAATGGTGCGGTAAGCATCACTTTGATGAGCAGCTCAAACTTTTCGGTGGGGAACTCGTCGATATGGGCAACATGCTGGAGCCCTGCATTATTGATCAGCACATCGACCCGGCCGTATGCCTCCACCGTCCTGTCTACTGCTCCGCGGATGTCCTCTTCGGACGTCACGTCGCATTTGATGCCTTTGGCCTTGAAGCCCTCTTTCATGAGGGAGCTTGCAGCTTCTTCCACTTTCTTTTCATCAAGATCGGTCAGGACGACCTTCGCTCCCTTGATCGCGAACTCCCTGCCGATCTCATACCCGATGCCTTGCGCAGCTCCTGTGATGAATACGACTTTATTTTCTACCATGATGGAACTCCTTTCTTAGATACCGAAACCTAGAGAGAATAGGACAATGGCGATGATGACACCGATGAGGGGAACGATGACCGTGAGTGCCCCTACGGCCCCATAAGCGGCCTCATGTGTTTCATTACAGATGGAACGGATGGTCGTGACGACATATCCATTGTGGGGGAGGGAATCCAAAGCCCCGGACGATATCGATACGACCCTGTGCAATGCTTCCGGATTCACACCCATATCCATGTAGTGAGGCGCGAGCAGTGGCAGCGCGATTGCCTGACCTCCGGAAGATGATCCGGTCATACCGGCAATGACACTGACGGCGATGGCTCCGCCGATCAACGGAGATCCCGGGATGCTCGTCATGGCCGTCACCGCTGTTTCAAATGCAGGAACCGCTTTGGCGACTCCGCCGAAACCGACGACGGCTGCCGTATTTCCGATGGCGATCAACGCACCGACGGTTCCTTCAGATACCGCACCCCAGAAGCCTTTGAAGTACTTCCTGTTCAGAAGATACGTGGTGATGACCCCACCAAGGAGGGCGATGATGAGTGCCGATTGCTTCAATGAATCATGGAAGGCAAAGGACAATCCAAGGACGACGAGGAGCGGGATCAGACCCATGATCGGATTCGGAAGTGGACGCCCTTCATCGATGATCGGATCTTCTTTTCTCGCTTCAAAGCGCTCCCCTTTGGCCAGTGCTTTCTTGATCATGCGCTTCAGCCACCAATAGCCGAAAGAAGCCATGAAGACCGCGACGATGATGCTTACTTCCCAGCCGGCATAAGGAGTGGTTCCAAGATATTCGATCGGGATCCAGTTCTGGATCTCCGGTGATCCGGCAGACGTCATCGTGAAGGTGACGGACCCTAGGGCCAGGGCAGCCGGGATGAAGCGTCTAGGAAGATCTGCCTGTTTGAACAGGCTCAGGGCCATTGGATAGACAGAAAAGGCGACGACGAACAGGCTGACTCCGCCATACGTCAAGATCGCACAGGATGCCACAACGGCAAGCACTGCATATTTCATCCCCATCTTGTCGACGACGAAACGGGATACGCTGTCGGCCGCCCCGCTGTCTTCCATTACCTTCCCGAATACCGAGCCCAATAGGAACATCAGGTACCAGGCAGCTACAAACCCAGTGAATCCTGTCATATAGTTCGTGACGAGATCTGCTTCCCCTTCTGCAGCCAGCTGCGGGAAAAGAGGCATGCCGCTGAGGATTGCCACAAACAGTGCCGCTACCGGGCCGACAACCAGGATATTCATGCCTTTCATCGTTAAATAGATTAATAGTAAAAGTCCTCCAATAAGGCCGATCATACTTAACATTCTTGCTCCCCCTTTGTATTTGTAATCGTTTACATCTTTTTGCACCCACCAATCGGGTTTTGTTCCCCTTTCACATAATGTACCCGCAAGGTTCGTGCCAAGTTTTTAACTATTCGGAAAATTAACTGGTTTCTTGTCTTCTACGCGTTTCATTTTCCCATTCTGTCACGTTTTAGACGTATTTTAAAAAAATCTACCATACGGATTCTATTGGTCTATCGGTGTTTCCCTCTTCATCTGAAAAAAATCTGTCCGGGATTCCGGACAGATTCTCCCTCCTGCTTTTTCGGCACCCACAAATCTGCCACTTTCATCCTATTTCCAGAAATCCGGACAACAGTCCGGCATTCCGGACACACGCTTCATTGGAGGTGATACTTGTTCAATTTTTCATACAGGCTTGATTTCCCCAACCCCAATACACGGGCAGCTGTCCGTTTGTCAGGGTGGCTTCGGATCGTTTCTTCCAATATGGCACGTTCCGTTTCTTCCATCATTTCTTTTAATGATTTCGACCCTGGTTTGTACACATTCCCCACTTTCAAATAAGAAGGAAGGGCATTTACTTTGATTTCGGTGCCAGAGGTGAGATAGGTAGCGGCATGGATCACATTTTCCAGTTCCCGCAGGTTCCCCGGCCAGCTGTGAGATTTGAATATTTCCAGTACATCGCCTTCGAATCCACTGATCCGTTTCCCAGAGGATTTGATCGATTTCTCAAGAAAGAAGGAGGCAAGTCTTGAAAGGTCCCCCTTCCGCTCTTTAAGGGAGGGGATATGAAAAGGGATCACATTGATCCGGTAATACAAGTCGCTGCGGAAGCGCTTTTCTTCCATAAGCGTTTCAAGGGGTCGGTTCGTGGCGGCTATGATCCGGACGTCCACATGGTGGATCTTTGTGGAACCGACTGCCTCCACCTCTCCTTCCTGGAGGGCCCGGAGCAATTTCGCCTGCATATTCAAAGGCATGTCTCCGATTTCATCGAGGAAGAGGGTCCCCTTGTGGGCAAGCTGGAATTTACCCTTCTTCCCTCCCTTTTTCGCTCCTGTGAATGCCCCTTCTTCATATCCGAACAGTTCGGATTCCAGAAGATGCTCCGGTATGGCTGCACAGTTGACTTTGATGAAAGGCTGCGAGCTCCGTTCACTCAGCTGGTGGATGCTGTGGGCAAAAAGCTCTTTCCCCGTTCCGCTCTCTCCCCTGATCAAAATGGAAATATCGCTCGGGGCAATCATTTGGACTTTTTCTTTCAGCTCGAGCATCACTTCTGAATCACCGATGATGTCGTTCAGGGTATAGCGCACACCGCTGTTGATATCATGGATATAGCTTTGGATCTTAGACATCATGTTCTTCACATGGGAACTCATCTGCATCCATTCACTCGTATCCCTGAATATGACCGATCCGAAAGCCCCGATCACCTGACCGTCCACCACGATGGGGATCCGGTTGGCGATCATGTAGTTCCCCCTGATATATTGAAGGTCGGCCACCTCTTCTTTGCCGCTGGCCGCAACGATATGCATGCGTGTGTTTTCAATGATTTCCGTGACATGACTGCCGACGGCCCTTTCCCTTTCCACCTCGAGGAAACGGCAGTAGCTGTCGTTCATATAGATGATCGTCCCTCCCTCATCCACGACAACAAGCCACTCAAACGCGTTCTCGAGAATGATTTCGATCATCTCGACCGATACCGACTTTAACAATGAACTCATCGACCTTCCTCCAAACCCGAAATTTTCAGATAACTATATCCTAGCATACCATCTACTGCGTTTATGGAAAATATTCGACACCACTTTTTGGAAAACGGTTTAAAGGCTTGATACGGAGGGAATCTCCTTAACAACGAATGGAGGAATGCAGGATGGAAATCGCCGAACTAAAGATCTTGTATTTTGAGGATGATGGGATCATCCCCAATAACCCGAATCTTCCGGTGTTATTATACAGAGATGCCTTATCAGGAGAAACGGACAGCCCCGAAACGGTGTTCGAACGGAATGAATGGTGCAACAGCTGGAGGAACGGAATATTTGATTACCACCATTTCCATAGCAATACCCATGAAGTGTTGGGAGTCATCGACGGGGAAGCCGAGGTCTTGGTGGGGGGCGAGTTCGGAGAAACAGTACGCTTCCAGAAAGGGGACGTCCTCATCCTGCCTGCAGGCACCGGACATAAACGGATTTCGGCGAGTGATGATTTCAAGGTTGCAGGCGCCTATCCTGACGGAAGGGATTTCAACACAAAGAAAGGAAGGACGGATGACAGGACGAGCTCGCGCCTGGACATCATCTCGGTTCCCCTCCCATCGTGCGACCCCGTTTTCGGGGGTTCCGGCCCCCTGATCCGTCACTGGCGGATTCCACGCAATCCATCCCTTTAAAAAAGAGGTTGCCTTTTTTCGGCGCCCATGTTATTCTTATCTAGCGATGAGCTGAATTGTGTAAGTCGGTAATCGCGTCCTTGTGACAACAGACGATGTGGCGTCTGGATTATCCGCCTCAATTTTTTGCAAGTGGGCTTCCGTAGGATACGGGAGCCCTTTTAATTTGATTAGAAACCAAAAGCGTACGATGCATGCATCGTACGCTTTTTTTTAATGGACTGAAATGGTTACCGGTTCTTTTCTCTTCAATGGACGATCATAGATGCTGGATAAGATCATGGCCACGATATAAAAGGCGATCAGGATGACAAATAGGATCTGCATACTGAACATATCGACCATCAATCCGCCGATAAGGGGACCGATCATCCGGCCGCCTGTCGCCGTGCTGTTGACGATGCCCTGATAAAACCCTTCCCGCCCTTTAGGTGCAAGGGAATTGGCTATGGTCGGAACGGCCGGCCAGATGAGCATCTCCCCGACGGTCAGGATGATCATGGCTGCCACGAACCACATGAATTGATCGGCGAATGCCGCAACGGCGAATGACAGCATGAAGATGACCGTCCCGATCATGATCTGGATCTTCAAATTATTCTCGAACCGTTTGATGACCCGGGACAATAAAGGTTGAGCAAGGACGATCAGCGCCCCGTTAATCGTCCACAGGAAGCTGTACTGCTTGAGGGAAATATTGATTTCCTGGGTATAGCTTGCAATCGTGGACTGCCACTGCACATATCCGACCCAGCATAAAAGATACGCTCCGCAAATAAGCAGGAGCGCCGTCAGTTTCGAACGGTCGCGTATCGGCCTGGATTCCTGAATGACCGACGTATGTCCCGAAACCTGGGCGGAGATCTTCTTATAGCCGAACAATGCGATCAGGAAGAATACGATGTACATCAAGAAGTTCGCGAGGAAGATATAATTGAAGGAGAACGATGCAACCAGGCCGCCAAGTGACGCCCCGACGGCGACCCCGATGTTCTGGGCCACGTAGACGGCATTGAATGCTTTCCTTCCCCCGGCCGGCCATACGGACCCTGCCATGGCATACATGGACGGGAACACAATTCCTGATCCGAAGCCTACGATGGTAAGGAACACGACATAATGAGGCCATCCGTGCCAGAGATTCATTCCTCCAAGTGCTGTAAGGGTGATGAGGATCCCTAGAAGGATGGACCTGTATCCACCCATTTTATCAAAAAGAAACCCACCGATCAGATTCCCGGCAACGCTCGCCCCTGCGTTAAGCATGAGGACGATGCCGGCCATGGATAATGTCTTTCCAAGGTGATCATGCAGGTAGATGGTATTCAAAGGCCATAAGAAGGAAGAACCGGTAACGTTCACCATCATTCCGATGATGAGGAGCCATAAAGATCTTGGCATTTTTTCCTCTTCCTTTCTAACACATTTTCAATTCCCTAGAGGATTTTACTCCTTTTCGTTGAAAGGGGCAAGAACTATTTACCGGCTTCAAACCTGTTATGTAATGCAGCTTCAATGCGGTGATTCAAGCGCTTGAACAAAAAATGCCAGCCCTGGATTCCAGGGCTGGCCGTGTTGCTATTTGTCATTATGATGGTTGCTCCGAACGGGTTGACTCCTGTGCTCATTCTGCTTTTTCACAGTTTCAACAGGATTGTACTCTTTACCGAACTCGGTATCGATCGGTTTGTTCCGACCGCTCTGCTCCGGGTTGTTTTGATCGGATCGTTTCTTCAATGAAGGGTCCCCCCCACCGTTGAAGGATCATGCTCAAGGAGGATCATTTCA
Organism: Rossellomorea marisflavi; assembly: GCF_001274775.1. Taxonomy (GTDB): domain Bacteria; phylum Bacillota; class Bacilli; order Bacillales; family Bacillaceae_B; genus Rossellomorea; species Rossellomorea marisflavi. Next base: position 52,365 of record NZ_LGUE01000001.1, on the reverse strand, counting down.
TTCTGAAGATGCTGCACCTGAAGCCGCATCCTGTGAAGCTGTTCACGCTGCTGGGCATTGGCGCTTTGTGACAGCTGTGCGAGGTCATTGACCGATTCCTCGATCTTCTGCATGGCCTGCGTATAATCACTGTCACTGTAATGTTCCTGTCCGAGACCGGCCTGATACTGCTTCTGACCTTCGCGGATGGCGTCTTCACACTTCTGGATACACTCGTCGATTGATTGCCTCGTTGCCATCTGAACATCCCCCTGCCTATTTAGTGCTTTCGGGAAGTACTTCCCATCCCTTAGTGTGAGCCTGCTCACCCATTTCAAAAGTGGTAAACTTCGCCTTTTGGGTCCCCGAGGATTCATTCTCCCCCTCTTTCATGTTAAAATCTCTATGATGAACCACCGAAATCGACGAATCAGGAGGTGTTTGCCATCGAGACAAACCCATTTCTATATGCAGCCGACCAAAAACGCTACCACACATGGAATTATCATCTGCGCGGACACTTCGGCCATAAAGTGTTCAAAGTAGCACTGGATGGAGGATTCGACTGTCCGAACCGTGACGGTACCGCCGCATTTGGTGGATGCACCTTTTGCAGCGCGGCAGGGTCTGGTGACTTTGCAGGCAACAGGGCCGAATCATTAGAAAAACAATTCCATGATATCAAGGATAAAATGCATAAAAAATGGAAGGACGGCAAATACCTTGCCTATTTCCAAGCCTTCACCAATACCCACGCCCCCGTCGAGGTACTACGGGAACGCTATGAATCCGTGCTGAAGCAGGACGGGGTCATCGGCCTGTCCATCGCCACGCGCCCGGACTGCCTCCCCGATGACGTGGTGGAGTATCTGGCTGAATTGAACGAAAGGACGTATCTTTGGGTGGAGCTTGGGCTTCAGACGGTACACGAAAAGACGGCAGGCCTGATCAATCGTGCCCATGATTATGAATGCTACAAAGAAGGGGTCAGGAAGTTAAGGAAGCACGGGATCCGGGTATGTTCCCATATCATCAACGGCCTTCCTCTGGAAACAGACGAGATGATGCTTGAGACCGCTGCCGAAGTGGCAAAACTCGATGTACAGGGGATCAAAATCCATCTTCTGCATCTTCTGAAAGGCACACCGATGGTCAAACAATATGAAAAAGGACTTCTGGAGTTCCTTGATTTTGATCGATACATACAATTGGTTTGTGATCAGCTCGAGATCATCCCTCCCGAAATGGTGGTGCACAGGATCACCGGAGATGGTCCCATCGATCTCATGGTGGGCCCGATGTGGAGCGTGAATAAATGGAGCGTGCTGAACGCCATCGACGATGAAATGAAGCGCCGCGAGAGCTGGCAGGGAAAATATTATAAAGTGGATGTGACAACATGAAATTAGACAGAATTCTACCATTTGCAAGGCAGCTTCTTGAGCGTGCCGTAAGCCCCGGGGATGTCGTGATCGACGCCACGCTAGGGAATGGGCACGATACGCTGTTCCTCGCCAGGCTCGTAGGAGAAAACGGCAGGGTCTACGGCTTTGACATCCAGGAAGAAGCCATTGAGAATACAAAAGAGCAGCTTGATACCCACGAATTGGCGCCTCGGGTCACCCTGTTCCATCAGGGCCATGAGACCGTGATGAATGTGATTCCTCCCGTCCATCACGGGAAAGTGACAGGGGCCATCTTCAATCTCGGTTATCTGCCGGGGGGAGATAAGGAGATCGTAACCCGTCCGAAGACGACGATCCTCGCCCTCAATCAGATCCTTGAAATGATGGCGCCGGAAGGCATCCTCGTCCTTGTGATCTATCACGGACACCCGGAAGGCGCGGTGGAGAGGGATTATATCCTCCGCTATGTGGAGAAGCTCGACCAGAATTATGTCCACGTCCTCCGCTATCAGTTCATGAATCAGCTTAACCATCCGCCATTCATCGTGGCCCTGGAAAAAAGATAAGCAAAAAGGGACGGCCCGCGGGTCGTCCCTTTTGCTTATGCGTCCATCAGTGCATTGGCGATCAATTCGAATGATTTCAGCTTATCGTTGAAATCATACGTGATGCTCACGAGCATGATTTCGTCTGTTTGATACTGCTCGCTCAAGGCGAGAATTTTATTCTTCACGGTTTCGGGGCTTCCGACAACCATCCGCTTCCGATTCTCTTTGATCCGGAGAAGTTCGAACGGGCTGTAGTGGTACTGGGCCGCTTTCTCGGGACTCGGGGTTCCGTTCGAACGCATCCCCTGTTCGATCATGAGGATAGAAAGATCGATGCTCGAGGCGATCCTTTCAGCTTCTTCATCCGTTTCGCCACAGATCGCAAAGACAGCGACAATATTCTTTGGCTGATCAAGATAAGGGCTTGGCACGAAGTTATTGCGGTAAGCTGCGGTGTATTGCGGACCGCCCTCGCCATTGATGAACTGGGCGAACGTGTACGGAAGTCCTTTTTGAGCAGCCAACATGGCGCTTGATGGGCTTGATCCGAGCAGCCACACTTCAGGCATCGTAGCGATCTGCGGAGCCGCCGTCAGTCCCTGGTAAGGGTGGGAAGCCGGCAGATTATCCGTCATATAACCGAGGAGGTCGTCGATCTGCTCAGGATAGCGGTCGACGTCCCTTGGTTTCCCGTCGTGAAGGGCCATCGTGGCCATGGGCATCCCACCAGGAGCCCTTCCAAGACCGAGGTCGATCCGTTCAGGATTGAGACCCTCGAGCAATCGGAAGTTTTCAGCCACCTTATAGGAGCTGTAGTGGGGGAGCATCACTCCGCCAGAGCCTACCTTGATCCTCTCTGTATTTTGTGCAAGATGGGCAATCAATACTTCTGGTGAAGAACCGGCAAGGCTGGTGGAATCATGGTGTTCAGACACCCAGAAACGCTCATACCCCAAGCGATCGGCATGCTGTGCGAGTTTTACTGTATTTTGAAGAGCCTCTTGTGGGCTCATTCCTTCTGCGATCGGTGATTGATCGAGAATGCTTAATTTAATGGCCAATACTTACATCTCCTTTGTGTGATGTGAGTATTATTATCAATTCCATAGTGAAAAATGTCCACTAACATGCTTAAAGGGTGACCGCCGGTCGGCGATCACCCTTCAAGATTAATGTTTAGATACTTCGATGCGCCCTACGGACTTGTCTTTACTTTGACCCGTCACTTTGACTTTCAGGCCATATTCAGGAACATTTCGTCCCGCATCCGGCATCCTTGTATTCGAGTAGTCTTTCCTGTCATAGAACTCAGGATTTTTCTTCGTATCCTTATCGGTAAGAGTCAACCCGAGAAGGTCGCGGTAATCGATGAACATCTTTTTGGCATTATCCATGCTGAATGCAGCATCGTGGATTTGGTAGCGGGTGGAAGCAACGGAACCATCACTCCATCTAATCGGTATTTGATCCGCATCGACCACTCCAAGATATCCATCACCAGGGTGGATGCCAGTCCAGTTGTCATCGTACGATTCATCTGCGTACCAGATCACAAGGCCAGGATCATAGGACATGAGGCTGTCACCACGTTTGATATGAGCCAGTCCTTTATCGACTCCCTGATGATTTCTCCACTCAAGAAGGTAGTAATGTTCTGATTTTTTGACTCCCGTATCCTTCGCAAATCCTTCAAGCTTCACTTTTGCTTTACCCTCAGCATCATCGAAGAATACTTGTTTTCCATCTGCCGTCACCTTGATATCATCTACATACAATCCAGGGAACACGGCCGCTACATCCGTCCAGTAGTTGATCTTCACTTTAACGTTTTTCCCTTTATACGCACTCAAGTCAAACTTGGCATCGATCCAGCCGTCGGATTTTCCGGTGATCCCGTTGCCTGGGTTTTGGCTATTAGGGTCTGCATCCGTTGTGATATTACCCGGGATGGTTGTCCATTGTTTTCCGTCTTCGCTTACTTGAACAGATCCGTAATCCCAATCCTGCTCGATATCATACCAAGCTTTGAAGGAGAATTCTGCACTTGAGGCAGATGACAGATTCACATCGACGACCGCGGAATTATCAAGATCGTTTCCGCTGCCGCTGAAGTAACTGTACTTTCCGCTGAACGGTTTGGTGATCTCTGTCTCTTTATCCGGAAGCGTGATCTTCAACGCATCTGCATTCGTACCTTTCGTATTGGCCTGATCGAGGTAGAATTCCGTTCCCTTTTTCTTCAGGTCATCAAGACTGACTTCATCATACTTCAACCAGTTGCCGCCATGGGCAGCTTGAAGGAATTCTTTGGACCATGCACTGAATCCTGTCGGCTCTGTACCAGGGATCTTCCCTGCCCAGCTTCCACTTGCCATGATGGACCAGTAAGCAACGGCCTCGCCTTCACCTGTATACTGGGTGTCATATTCATCCGGAAGTCCGAGGTCATGTCCGTACTCATGGGCGAACACCCCTGCTGCTCCGTCAGCCGGCTGGATCGTGTAGTCATATGCAGCCATGTTGCCTTCCCAGTATGGAACGTCGGTTTCCGTTCCATTGATCGGGAATACGCTGCCAAGGTTCCAACGGTGGGACCAGATGGCATCTTCTCCAAGGCTTCCGCCGCCCGCTTCTTCACCGACAGCAGAGTGTACGACCATGAGATGATCGACAATGCCGTCCGGCTCGCGGGTATTCCCGTTTCCATTCAAATCATAGCGGTCTTCCTGATCGAACTCACTAAGATCTACATCGGGATCTGCTGCAACAGCTTCAAGGGCTTCCTTGACGAGTTCCCTCGGCTTTGCGTCACTGCCATTCGCTCCGTTGCCGCCGTAGTAGGCTGCCGGATGCTTGGCCATATACCATTTCGTGACTTCCCCATCAACCGTATAGGCACCGTTGGTTTGCTGCTCATAGAATTGCTTCATGGAGACCAGCTTCTCCCCATTGGGACCTTTGTATCCTCTATTACCGAATACCATGTCTTCATAGTGCTTCTGCACATAATCGTCATAGTACATGTCGGTTTCATCTTCCTGAATCGAATTGTGAGGGAAATCAGGGAATTCCATCAGGACGACAAGGACCTTGTCCTCCCTGACATCCCCGTCATAGAATTCTTCCTTTACAGGGTCCAGGTTACGATGTTTCTTTTTGTTATTCTGACCCTTCCCCTTCTTTTTGTTCTGGGTGATTTTCTTTTCGAGCTTCTCTTTCTCTTCCTTCAGCTCTCCATCATCTTCAAGCTCCTTCAAGCCATCGGATTTTTCTTTCAGGAACTTTTGCACTTCTTTTTCAGCTTCAGAAGCTGATGCATTCTTCGAAATATCCCCTTTTTCCTTGAGCATCTCGATCAATCTCTCTTCATTGGCGATGGCAAGGTCAAACGGTCCTTCCCCGTGGTTATGTACCTTCTTCGACACCGGGTCCTTCAGGACGTTCACCGGAGTGGCGTCATGGGCGGATGCAGGTACAGCAAATAAACCGGCACTGAGCGCTGCGGCCATGGCGACAGACATGATCTTTCTAGACTTCACTTTCCATTCCCCCTAAAGTTTCTAGTAAATACTTTCTCTACCAAATATACTCCTTTATTCTGAAAAGTAAATATTTTCAGAATTAAAACAGTTATATGGTCCCGGTACCCACTTTCTCACCTGTAACCATCTAACCTTTTTTATTCCATTTTTTTCATAAAACCAAAAAGAAAACCTCGAGCGATGTCGAGGTTTTGGGTTTTAAGATGTCTTTTTCCGGCTTCTCCATTTCCGATACATTTTACCGTTGAAATAGAAGAATTTCGTGATCCAGCCAGATTCATTGATGAATTCTTTTGAAAAGTGATGAACGTCCCGCTGCTTCCTGGCTTTATCATCTGACAGATAGACGCCGATGAGCCCTTTGTTGATCAATCGGTGGAAATGGGCGTGTGGGAGTCCTTCCGTATGCTCATCCGCTTTGCGTAGGAAGTGCAGGAGCCGTTCCTTCATATGCTCTTCATCTTCATAATAGAAGCAGAAGTTGAGGTCTCCCCCTTCCCTGTCTTCTTCCTGATCAATGAAATAATCGAGGAGGATATGTAGTCCCTGTATATACGGGAAGTAGCCGCTCTTGATTTTTTCCGTATAGGACGGATGGAAATCGGCCCGGTTCGCATACGAGACGAGGCAGAAGATTCCGAGGGTCGATCCGGAGCAAGCAGAAAATTCATACCAGTCCATGTCAGGAAGGTTCTCTCTATGGGACTCGAACCACCCCTGCAGCCGTCCGACGCGCTCTTCCTGTTTCACATGCTTATGTATCTGCAGATCGCAGTAGTAATCACAAAGCTGGGCGAGCTCTTCTTTGATCGCTTCATAATTCGGTAGATCCTTGAGGACACCCTGGCACGTCCTGACCAGTGCTTCCAAGTATCCGCCGTCATCCTGGTCTTCCCTAAGGGCGTAGTAGTTCACGGGTTCTGCACCGACATCAAGGGAATCCCTCATGGACTGGTGAAGGAGGGCAAAATCATCCGGATCAAGGGAGACGCTCCGATCACATAGATTGTCGAGATAATCGCTGATCGTTTGATAGGCCACGATGAAACGGATCGTTTCTACTTTCTTATCGAGGGAAAGGAGGGACATGATGCCACCGCCCTCACAGTGAAACGTCTTATGTTCAATGCTTGAGAGGGCCTGTCGCCTCAATTCTTCATTCGGGATCGCTTCCGCCTTCATTTTCCATTGATCAAGTTCGTGATGAACGTGCGGAAAAACATTTCGATATACTTTTGTCATTAATGAAAATGGATCGCTTGGTATGGACACGCTTATCACCTCTTCCTTACTTCATTACACAATATAACCCAATGTTTTCAGCCGGCTTTCAATGAAGGACTTGGAGTATTCGAAGATTTCCTCCCTCTCCGGCTCATTGTAAAGTTCATGATAACATTTTGCCCATTCTTTATAATGCATTTCGGACAAGGAAAGTTCTGTAAACCATTTTTTCACAGCCCTTTTGTCCACGATCTGATCATCCCCCGCCTGCATGACAAGCAACGGATAGTCAGGCATTTTATCAAGCTCCTGGTGAGCATGCTTCATCGCATTGATCAATTCCCGGTACCACCGGACAGAGACTTTCGTGATATAGAGGGAATCGTTGCTGTCGATCTCACGGACTTCAGCGTTCCTGGTCGCCATATTGATCGATAATCCCGATGGGAATTTAACCGATGGGGCAACTTTATTGAGGCCATATGAAAGCAGGTCAACCGACTTGTTCGGATAATTCATCAATCCGAGGCAGGGCGAGGAAAGGATGACCCCTGCAAGATTCACGTGCGATTCCTGGAGCAGACGTACGGCGACAAGCCCACCCATGCTGTGACCGATCACGAATACAGGGAGCTCGAACTGATAGGCTGCCTGGATCCAATCCTTCACTTCGATGAGGTACTCTTCGAATGATTCGATATGTCCCCTCATGCTCCTCGAGGTCATACCCTGGCCGGGAAGGTCCCCCATGACGACATGATACCCTGCCGAGCGCCACATTTCAATGAGCCAACCATAACGGCCGTGATGCTCCATTGCTCCGTGAATGATGACGATGACTGCCTTTGCTTCTTGATCCGTTTCCCATTTCCACATGGCGAATCCTCCTTTAAAGATGGTAATTCCGAAAAATTCTGCTACCATTTATTATAGTAAATATTTCTGAAAGGGGTTAGTATAAAGTGCTCTATCCATATTATAATAAAAAACCGCTCATTGCAGAGACTGCATATATTGCAGATTATGTGACAATCTCCGGGGACGTCGAGATCGGGGAAGAATCGAGCGTCTGGTTCAATTCCGTCATCCGCGGGGATGTCGCCCCGACCAAGATCGGGAAAAAGGTCAATATCCAGGATAACTCCGTGCTTCACCAAAGTCCGGACAATCCCCTGATCATCGAGGATGAAGTCACCGTAGGTCACGCGGTCATCCTGCACAGCTGCAAAATCCGAAAAAAGGCGTTGATCGGCATGGGTTCGATCATCCTCGATAATGCCGAGATCGGTGAAGGCGCCTTCATCGGTGCCGGTAGCCTTGTCCCTCAAGGGAAAGTCATCCCTCCCAACACCCTTGCATTCGGCAGACCCGCCAAGGTTATTAGGGAGTTGAATGAAGACGATATCATGGACATGGAGCGGATCTCAAGGGAGTATGCGGAAAAAGCGCAGCATTATAAAGCCGCCAAGCCCCTCTAGTCACTTATACTTGGGATACCCCAACTTGATGGAGATTACTCGGATTGTTTGTAAGGACCCGGAATAAAAAGAGGTTAGTGAGAAAACGAAAAGGGGACCATAACATGACGAACACGATCCGTATAGGTTCATCATATCGCTCATGACTTCCGTGGAAGACGTCGCCCCGGCAAGCCTGCGGGATGCCCCTCTTCCTCCAGCAATCACCCGCTGGAAACAATAAAGTCGTCATGGTCTTGGACCAAATTAAAAACCCGGACCGATTTGCCATATCGCAGGCAAACGGTCCGGGCTTTTCTATGACTGAAACACGAATGTTCCAGCGTTTTTGGTTCATAGGGATAATCAAGCAAGCGCTTCTGCTTTAAGAGCGTCTGCTTTGTCTGTACGCTCCCAAGGAAGATCAAGGTCATTACGTCCGAAGTGACCGTAAGCAGCCGTCTGTTTGTAGATCGGGCGACGAAGGTCAAGCATCTTGATGATGCCTGCCGGGCGAAGATCGAAGTTATTGCGGACAACGTCCACCAATACGTCCTCGGATACTTGTCCGGTTCCGAATGTGTCGACAGAGATCGATACGGGTTGTGCAACACCGATGGCGTATGCAAGCTGAACTTCACACTTCTCGGCAAGTCCTGCAGCCACGATGTTTTTCGCAACGTAACGTGCAGCATAGGCCGCAGAGCGGTCAACCTTGGTAGCATCCTTCCCAGAGAATGCACCACCGCCGTGACGCGCGTATCCACCATACGTATCAACGATGATCTTACGGCCTGTCAGACCGGCATCTCCTTGAGGTCCACCGATAACGAAGCGACCAGTCGGGTTGATGAAGTACTTTGTGTTTTCGTCGATCAATTCTTTTGGAACGACCGGATCGATCACATATTCCTTCAGATTGCGCTGGATTTGCTCAAGCGTCACTTCAGGGTGATGCTGAGTAGAGATGACAATCGTGTCGATGCGGACAGGCTTGTCGTTCTCATCGTATTCAACCGTCACTTGCGTTTTCCCATCCGGACGAAGGTAAGGAAGGATCTCTTCTTTACGTACTTCAGTCAGGCGACGGGAGATCTTATGAGAAAGGGAGATCGGAAGAGGCATGAGCTCCTTCGTTTCATTGCAGGCGAATCCGAACATGAGACCTTGGTCACCGGCACCGATGGCGTCGATCTCTTCTTCGCTCATTTGTCCTTCACGGGCTTCAAGGGCCTGATCCACCCCTTGGGCGATATCAGCCGATTGCTCATCGATTGATGTGAGGACTGCACATGTTTCAGCATCGAAACCGTATTTTGCACGCGTATATCCGATTTCACGGATGGTTTCGCGGACGATTTTCGGGATATCGACATACGTGTTGGTTGTGATTTCACCGGCAACAAGAACGAGACCAGTAGTAACAGATGTTTCACAAGCTACACGCGCATTGGGATCATTCGTAAGAATAGCATCAAGAATTGAATCAGAGATTTGGTCACAAATTTTATCTGGATGTCCTTCCGTTACGGACTCAGATGTAAACAGACGACGTTTAGTTGACATCAAGGTTCCTCCTTAAACACATTTGCCGGTGGCTTCCGGCGAATTTAGCGAAGCAGATACGGTACTCATTTCCCTAAGTAGTATGAAGTAAACACAGCGGCCCCGCTGCCGGGGATCGGACCCGGGGATTGCCATGTAGCAGGTCAAATAAAAAACCCTCCCTCTGGAAAGCATGCAGAGGAAAGGGTTGAACTTTTAGCCGCGCCTTTTCTCTCTTATCGTTCAAGGTTTGCACCTTGCCTCAGTTTAGCACCTTCGCTCTTGGGAAAATCGTTCTGTTTCCCTCTATTTCATAGCAGGTTGCTGGGTTTCATAGGGTCTGCTCCCTCCACCAGCTCAGGATAAGAGTATCCGTTCAAGGTACAATAATAACGGTTCAACGGCGGAGTGTCAACACTTTCCCCCTGCTAGGTTTAACCATCATCCCCTTCTTTTCCATTAAGACATCACAATCCTCCAAAACGTTAACGCAAATCGGATATATTGCATATAAATAGGATTATACGAGCATCAAATAATCAATTGATCATTATTTTTCAGGAAAATAATGATATAGTATAGACTAATATTTCTAATGTGTTATACTAATCATCGAGAAGCAAACTTACTTAAAATTCACATAAAGGAAGGGTTCGAATGAATACTGTGAGCAAATCAAATGAGTTGATGCAATTACTGAATGGCGAAAACATACACCATCAATTATCCGTTCCTCAGCTGGTGGAAAAGATCCTTCAGCGAAACGAAGGGATCCTGACCTCATCCGGTGCCGTCAGGGCCAAGACCGGAAAATATACCGGGCGCTCACCTCAGGATAAATTCATTGTGGAAGAAGCTTCCTCCAAAGATAAAATCGAGTGGGGCAAGGTCAATCAGCCGATCTCGGAAGAATCCTTCGACCGATTGTATGGTAAGGTCCTTGATTACCTTCAACAAAAAGAAGAACTGTTCGTGTTCAATGGGTATGCCGGTGCCGACCGTAAGCACCGCCTCCCGATCCAGGTGATCAATGAGCTTGCGTGGCATAATCTGTTCGCCCATCAGCTCTTCATCCGTCCCGAAGACGGGGAACTGAGCGGTCACAATCCGGAATTCACGATCGTCTCTGCGCCTCATTTCAAAGCAGATCCTGCTGTGGATGGGACCCATTCTGAAACGTTCATCATCGTTTCGTTCGAGAAACGAATCGTCCTTATCGGCGGGACGGAGTATGCAGGTGAAATGAAGAAGTCGATCTTTTCTGTCATGAACTACGTCCTCCCTGAGTCGGATATCCTTTCCATGCACTGCTCAGCCAACGTGGGCCTCGAAGGCGATGTCGCCCTCTTCTTCGGACTGTCAGGTACAGGCAAAACGACCCTTTCTGCCGATCCTAACCGCAGGCTCATCGGTGATGACGAGCACGGCTGGTCACCGAACGGCGTATTCAATATCGAGGGTGGCTGCTATGCAAAATGCATCGGCCTGACCCGGGAAAAAGAGCCTCAGATATTCGATGCCATCCGCTTCGGTTCCGTCCTGGAGAATGTTGTAGTCGATGACGATACCCGGGCCTCTGATTATGAGGATGCATCCATGACGGAAAACACGCGGGCAGCCTATCCGCTTCAAGCGATGGAAAATATCGTCGACCCGAGCGTTGCCGGTCATCCAAACACGATCGTATTCCTTACGGCGGACGCATTCGGTGTGCTTCCTCCGATCAGCAAGCTCACGAAGGAGCAGGCCATGTACCACTTCTTGAGCGGTTACACCTCCAAGCTTGCCGGCACAGAACGCGGCATCACATCCCCTGAAGCAACCTTCTCTACCTGCTTCGGGTCACCGTTCCTCCCTCTTCCTGCCATCCGCTACGCGGAGATGCTCGGCAAGAAGATCGATGAACATAATGCCCAGGTGTACCTCGTGAACACCGGATGGACCGGCGGGGAATATGGCGTCGGCAGCCGGATGAAGCTGTCTTATACGCGCTCCATGGTCCAAGCGGCACTTGAAGGGGAGCTCACCCACGTGGAGACGAAGACCGATGAAATCTTCGGGCTGCATATCCCCCATCATGTCCCTGGCGTACCCGATGAAGTGCTTCAGCCGAAAAAAACCTGGATGAATGAAGATGCCTACGAGTCAAAAGCGAAAGAACTTGCCTACAAATTCAATGAGAACTTCAAAAAGTTCAGCATGATGACAGGTGAGATCGAAACAAAGGGCGGACCCCTCGTCTGACCTGGAAACAAAAAGAGCCGGCACTCCTTAATAAGGAATGCCGGCTCTTTTATTTATGTAGGGACTCCGACGCACAGAATTCCCTCTACAGTCCTTTCTTACGCCCTGTAATGCGGTTGAAGATGAACACGACGATGGCAATCACGAGCAATACGTGAATCACCGCGCCCCCAATTTTAAAAATAAGACCAAGAAGCCATAAAATCAATAAAATACCGATAATCGTCCAAATCATGATGTGCTGCACCTCCTTGTTTACTCTTACGATTCCCCAAGGCCGGAATTTTAAAACCTTCCCCCCTCATTCTTTTTCGCTGCCGCTGAAAATTCAATACATACAATCAAATCCTCTGGCAAAACCTATCCACAGAAGAAATCAGACTACTGCAACCATGAAAGAGAGGCTTCTTATGGATATCTTTTTAGCCATACTCCCTGCAATCTTCTGGGGTAGCATCGTATTATTCAACGTAAAACTGGGAGGCGGGCCTTACAGCCAGGTACTTGGGACCACGATCGGAGCGCTCATCCTCTCCTTTGGCATCTATCTCTTCATCCAGCCGGAACTGAACTCGACGATCATCATCGTCGGAATCGTTTCAGGTTTATTCTGGACGGTCGGACAGGTGAACCAATTGAAGACGTTCCAATATATCGGCGTGAGTAAGACGATGCCGATTTCCACCGGTATGCAACTCGTTTCCACCGCACTGTTCGGTGTCATCGTCTTTCATGAATGGTCCACCACAACCACCGTCATCCTCGGTGTGATCGCCCTGATCTGTATCGTCGTCGGAATCGTCTTCACCTCGTATGAAGAGAAAAAAGGAAACGAAGAAGAATCGGGCAACTTCAAGAAAGCCATCCTCACCCTCATCGTATCCACGATCGGTTACCTGATCTATGTCGTCGTGGCGAGGCTCTTCAACGTCGATGGCTGGGTGGCCCTGTTCCCTCAGGCGATCGGGATGTTCATCAGTGCCGTGATCCTGACGTTCAGACATAAGCCATTCAACAAATACGCCATCAGGAATATCATCCCCGGACTCATCTGGGCACTTGGAAATATGTTCCTATTCATCTCCCAGCCACGGGTCGGAGTGGCAACAAGCTTCTCCCTCTCTCAGATGGGGATCGTCATCTCCACATTGGGGGGCATCTTCATCCTCGGTGAGAGGAAGACGAAGAAACAGCTTGTCCTGATCTCATTCGGGATCATCTTGATCATCATCGGGGGCGTCCTGTTGGGGATTGCCAAACAATAATGTCACTTGAGGAGGAAACAACATGTACAACGATTTAAAGGATAAAGTAGTCGTCATCACCGGGGGATCCACCGGGCTCGGACGCTCCATGGCCGTGAGATTCGGCCAGGAGAAAGCCAAGGTCGTCATCAACTACTTCAAGGATGAAAAAGAAGCACTGGATGCGAAAAAAGAAGTCGAACAGGCCGGCGGTCAAGCAGAAATCGTCCAAGGAGATGTCACGGTTGAAGCCGATGTCATCAACCTTATACAGACTGCGATCAAAAAGTTCGGGACACTGGACATCATGATCAACAACGCAGGAGTCGAAAATCCCGTCCCATCACACGAAATGACACTCGACAACTGGAATAAGGTGGTCAACACGAACCTGACCGGAGCCTTCCTAGGATGCCGCGAAGCCCTCAAATACTTCGTGGAAAATGGGATCAAAGGAAACATCATCAATATGTCGAGCGTCCACGAAGTCATTCCATGGCCCCTATTCGTCCATTATGCGGCGAGTAAAGGCGGCATCAAGCTCATGACCGAAACACTCGCCCTCGAGTATGCTCCGAAAGGGATCAGGGTCAATAACATCGGCCCCGGCGCCATGAACACGCCGATCAACGCAGAGAAATTTTCCGATCCCGTTCAACGCGCCGATGTTGAGAGCATGATTCCAATGGGCTATATCGGAAAACCTGAAGAAGTCGCATCTGTTGCGGCCTTCCTCGCTTCCTCCGAAGCTAGCTACGTGACCGGCATCACCCTCTTCTGTGATGGCGGAATGACCAAGTATCCTTCCTTCCAAGCAGGAAGGGGATAAGTAAAAAGGCTGGAACTCCATGTGTTAGTCATAGTAAAACCCGGATGCATTTGCCAAGGGTAAGGCAAATGCATCCGGGTTTTTTATTTTTACCAGCAGTAAAGACTCGCCACATGAAGAGTCGCTGATGTTGAGACCCCGCAGGCATTCCGAGGAGGCTCACGGGCTACCCTCGGAAAGCGTAGTCTTGCACGGAAATCATGAGCGGTATAAAGAAGTGATATATTATTATTTTTTCGAATTTTCCCTTTACTCTACTCCCTTCTCTTGATATGATTACAAGAAAAAATTTACAGGGAGAGACCAAACATGATCAGACAGCTGACCACCGAAGACGACTCTATCTGTCAGGACCTTATTACCCAAGCGCCTGCAGAGAACCTATTTATCATCGGGGATATCGAAGCCTTCGGGTACGACCAGGATTTCCAGAAGGTTTGGGGGGATTTCACCGATGAAGGAGTATTGCGCGGTGTACTCCTGAGATACAGGGAAAACTACATACCATACGCACCTGGCGGGTATGATGCAGAAGGATTCGCCTCCATCATCAATCAGGATGAAGAATTCCTCTATATTTCAGGACTGAAAGAGATCGTTTCGAAGCTTGATCCTTTCATTTCCCGGGAGGCGAAGCAGAAAAGGCATCTTCACTACGCCAAATGCACCCAGGGGGAATCACTCGATCAGGGCGACCTGTCCATGGTGAAAGAAGCGGGAATCGAAGACATCCCCGCCCTTGTCGACCTCCTTCTAACGGTCCCTGAATTCGAGCACTCCAACATCTCTGTGGAAAGCAAGGAACACAGCATGAAAGCCGGTGCTGCCAGGAGCTATTACATTGAAGGGGACGGTCGTTTGGCTGCCTCCGCTTCCACTACCGCAGAGAACTCGAAATCGGCCATGATCGTCGGGGTCTGCACCCATGCCGATTACAAGAAAAGAGGATACGCAAGCAAGTGCATGTCCAAACTTGTGGGGGATCTTCTCGGGGAAGGAAAGGAGCTCTGCCTATTCTATGATAACCCGGATGCAGGCAAGATCTATAAACGCATCGGATTTCATGACATCGGCTACTGGTCGATGTTCAGCTATTAAAAAGAGGCTAGGTTTATTTACCTATTCCTCAAAGGCGCAAGAGATAACCTAAGGTAAGACATCCGATAAGAACTTGACTAATCGTAAGAAAGAGGATGGGACAAAACTAAAAAAGGCCCCTTTAATGCCGAACACGATCCTTAATACCGCTCATGATCTCCGTGCAAGACTTCGCTTTCCGCGGGTAGCCCGTGAGCCTCCTCGGCACGCCTGCGGGGTCTCACATCAGCTACTCTTCCCGCTGGAGTCTTCGTCTTGCACTCCGATCAACCGCTGGAAACGATGAAATTTGAATGTCCATTAAACGAATTTAAAACCCGAATCATCTGCTTTATCATAGGCAAATGATTCGGGGTTTACTATGACTAAAACATGTTTGTCTCAGCCTCTTTCCTTTTTTGTTCGAAAGCGATTCAAGCGACTGCCGGCTTGATCAACCTGGCCTGCACCAAACGATTGCGTACGACAATCCCAAGCCAGCTGGCAAGGGCCGCCTTGATCACTCCTCCTACAAGGAACGGATAGACCCCTGCTGCCATTGCCTGGCTCCACCCAAGGTCTGCCACGAACTTCAGCTGGATCGTCCCCAGGATCAGGGTCACGACCATCCCGACCAGATTGGCCACCATGGCCATGGGCAGGGTGAACGAGGTTTTCTCCAGGATCAATCCTGTCACATAAGCCGCCGCGATGAAACCGAAGATGTACCCTCCCGTCGGTCCGACCAGGACATGGGCTCCCCCGCTCATCCCTGCAAACACCGGGAGTCCGGCTGCCCCGATGGCGGTATATCCGAGGAGGGCAAACGCCCCGTAGCGGCTCCCGAGAATCGTCGCCGTCAATCCCACTGCCAACGTCTGGCCGCTGATGGGCACGAGGGGCAGGGGAATCTCGATCTGAGCAAAGATTCCCGTGATCGCTGCAAACACCCCGCACTGAATAATCATTCTCAACCTGTCTCGATCCATTTTCATACACCCCTTGAAATATGTAAACTTAATTACAATAATAGTTTACATATTAAAAACGAGTTTGAAAAGGCTTTCTTTTACTCGATTTTGATTGAATTCTAGAAAAGGTCCGGATAAACGGCTTTGGCCGTGATTTCGACTGCCTCACCGATCCTCGGACCGGGTCGTGACATGACATCGGAATCAAGATAGATGACCCGGTCACCCTTCACGGCGTCGATGGTGTCCCAGCCGGTCCTGGATTTGATTTCACCCACTGGATCCTCCACATAGTTCACCGTAGTCAGGATGGTCGCAGGATTCCGTTTGATGATTTCTTCTTCCCCGAGCTTCGGCCAGCCTTCCTGATCGGCAAATACATTATCCACACCTGCAGCCTGGAGGATCTCCTGTTGGAAGGTCGCGCTACCGGCCGTATAGATCTCAGGGGCGGGACTGATTTCAAAATAGACCTTTTCTTTTTCGTCAAGGGACTTGACCTTTTCGCCGACATCGGAGATTTGCTTCTTCATTCCTTCAATCACTTCGTTCCCTTTTTTTTGAGCCCCCATCACCTTTGCCACCTGTTCGATATCGCCGTAAACGTCGTCAAAGGTTTGAGCAGACTGAATGACGAAGACGGGAATACCCGCATCCTCAAGCTGCTTGACTCCAGCTTCATCACCTGTTGTATAGGCAATCACCACGTCGGGATCCAGGGAAATCACTTTTTCCGTATTGACCGTCATGGAATCGGAGATGACCTCGAGATCCTCCACTTCCTTCGGATAATGATCGAATTCTGTCACCCCGACCACCTTATCCCCTGCTCCGACGGCATACAGGATCTCAGTATTGCTCGGCTGCAAGGAAACGACGGTCTCCGGTACCTTTTTGAATGTGACTTCTTCCCCCCGGTCATCCTTGACGCTATAGGCAGCAGACTTTTCTTCTTTTTTTGTTGATGCTGTTTCTTCACCGGTCCCACATCCTGATAGAATGAGACCAAAGCTGATGAACAATCCGATCCATGCTTGTTTTTTCATCTCACTGTTCTCCCTTGCCTGATTTTGATCGTCCATAGGACTTGCTGATAAAGGGGATTTCTTTCACCCCTTCACATTTATTCACATACACGGCCATGACGAACAGGACATTTGCCAGCAGATGGGCATATTTGAACAGCAGATTGTCCACCTTCTGTTCGAGGCTTACCTTATGGAGGGCCCTGACCGATTTCTTCGCTTCGCTCCTGCACGTATGGAGGACCGTAGCCGCGTAGCATCCCTGAGGAAGCAGGAACGTTCGGATTTCCTCTTCCACATCGTTCACGTACGTGTCATACAGGTCGCTCAATCGCTGCAGATCTTGGAGGGAGATGGCCATCTCGCCCCGCACCGAACCATTCAGGTGATACGCCATCTCACAAAGATAAAGCAGATCTTCACGGACTGTCCCCTCTGTCAATGAACAAGCCTGACCGATCCTCGTTGCCAGGGAATCCGTCCGGATCTCGAAATCGACCGTCGACTGAGACTCCCTCATATACGGATAACAGATGTATCTGAAATCCTTTTTCCCCACATTCATCCTCCCTTTCTTTTCTTTTAGTGAATCACCGATCGTAGCGGAAACGGGCATAAAAAAAACCAGCCAAACGGCCGGCAATCATCATCAAAAAAGATGCATCAAGCCGCACCATCCCCTTAACTTCCGAAGAGCATAATACGATGGAAATCAGGCAGGTATCCTGGCTTGTGCATCCTCCTACTTCAAGGCCCTTCCCGTTCATTGATGGAACAGTGGGTTTTTCCATGGTTCGTCAGCACTTACAGTTGCGGAAACAGCTCCGGTTTTTCACCGGATTCCCTTTATGCGCGAGCGCACCTGATTTCTGCGAAGGTCTATTCACTTAAGGACCATTATACCATGTGAGCCCATATGGGGTGTTTCTATTTTTTCAAATCCCTTTCATGAACCCGTCCCGTTGTGAATAGGAATGAATAGGACAATCAAACAAGAAGGGATGATGGCATGAAATGGTTGATTCCACTGAGCTTCGCTTTCCTGCTGCTGGCAGGCTGCGGAAGTACGGATAAGAGCTACGAGTTGTGTGGATACGGGGATATGCTGGTGTTGAACGGGAAAGGGTATGTGCTGTTGCCTGTGAAGAAGACGCTCACCCTCGACGGGAAAGCAGGGGTGATCAAGGAGAAGATCGGGGATGAGTTCCACCCTGAAAAAGATTACACGGCGAATCACTTGAAGAAGGGAACGGATCTTTATTATGTAAAGGACCATGGCACCTATCTCATCGCCAAGACTTCTGACGAACGATACCTTCTCTATGAAGAGATTGAAAAATGAAGAACTCGATAGTGTTTCTTATACCTCTTATGGTTTCCGTGCAAGCCTTCGCTTTCCGCAGGTAGACCGTGAGCCTCCTCTGCAGGACTGCGGGGGCTCACATCAGCTACTCTCCCGCAGGAGCCTACGTCTTGCACTCCAATCAACCGCTGGAATCAATGAGATCCTTTTGTTCCAAAAAATTAAAAACCCGAATTCACTCGCCTGATCGTAGGCAAATGAATTCGGGTTTTGTTATGCCGGCACGTCTTATGAACAATCCCAGTTATAGACCACATTGCCGAATTTTTTCTTCTTAAGATCTTCTTTTTTTATGAAGAAGTTGGCAATGCCGCAGTCACCCCACATCATGTCCACTTCATCATCCGAATCAATCTGAAGGAGCAGCAGGGAATGATCTTGATCTTCATATTGGCGGGGATCCTCCTGTGTGAAGCCCGGATATCCTCCGATCTTATGTCCGAAGCCGCTCTGGGTTTCATAGAATTCATCCATCAGGGCGTCTGCCTCTTCCCCATCATCGGTCATGGATTCAAACAGATCCCAGCTTTCCTTCCCGAACACTTTCTCGAAGCGGTAGTCGCCGGCGCTGATCGTTTCACTGGTCAATTCCGCCAGGACGGCACCTTCCTTCGTGACAGGGAAATACACGTCATCGGGAATTTTCACGAAAGAAAAATCGGATATCAGCTCTTCTTTCGGCAGGAACGGCTCTTCTATAAATCTGATGCGGAAATCCTTTTGGTCCTGCTTCTGGTCGATATTCATTCCGTACAGATCATCATGGACCGAAATGAAGATCTGCAGGAGTCCTGATCCGGGATAATCTTCGAGCTTCGGGAGCTGACCGAAATTGATCTGGGCCAACAGTTTCATCGGGTGCCCCTCCCCGTCCAATGGGTACTCATCCGCCTTCGGGAAATACGGATCCCCGGCAATCTTACTATCATAAGGGCCGGTTTTCCCTTCCTTTATATGTAGATAGACAGAAGGAATCTCCGTTCCATCAAATGCTGTGCGGTAAGGGGCCAGCTTCGCTTGCAGGTTGACCGATTGTGCCACATTCATCTCCTCCTTGGAAAAAAAGCATCTTTTTCCCATCATACAGAAAGGATTCCTGCCTGTCATCGATGAACCTGCCGGCTACTTCAGTTTGTTGAGTTCAAAGAAAGTAGCCTGTACCTGATCGATGTTTCGCCGTCTGTCCAGCGAAGTTCTTCGATTCGGCCGATGGCGTTCGGATCGCTGTGTTTTGTCACCCTCACTTCTATGGGGATTTCCATAGGATAGAGTCGGTACCCCTCTTTCACGAGCGTGAAGAGATTCTCTTCTTCTCTGATTTCGTTGTTCTTCGTTACAATCATGGTGTTCAGTTCCATCGGCATGCCCATCGGTCATTCCCCCTCGTGTTTTTTCATCCACTCACACATCCCTGCGACGATCTCCTGATTCTTCCGAGGCGGGAAGTAATGCGTGTATGCTTGATAATACTGTGTCTCAACCTCTTTCCCCATCTCCCTCAGTCCCGCTTCAAGGCGGTGCGCATGTTCGATGGAGACGTTTTGATCCTGTTCACCGTGAATGATCAGGACCGGTGCCTTCAGGCGATCAAGGTGGAAGAGCGGTGTCCTCCACTCGTAACGCTCGGGTACTTTCTTCGGGGTCCCGCCGATGACGCGCTTCATCATGCGACGCAGATCGACCCTCTCTTCGTATGTAAGGAACATATCCGTCACCCCTCCCCAGGAGACAACGGTAGCAACATCCGGCCGTTCAATGGCCGTCAGGAGGGCCATCACCCCGCCACGGGAGAATCCGAACACATGGATCCCACCCGTGACCCTTGGATGATCTTGCAGAAGGTCCACACCCGATACGGCATCCTCACGATCATCCCCGGCAAAGTCCTCGCTTCCCTCTCCGCCGAGGTTACCCCGATAATAAGGGGCAAAGACGATGAAGCCGTGGGAAGCAAACTGGCCGATCCGCGCAGGCCTCACCTTCCCCACTCCCTTGATTCCTCCCCTTAAGTATAGGAATCCCGGGTACCCGCTGCCGTTTGCCGGCTCCGCAAGCATCCCCTTCACCTTCAAACCGCCAGACATATACGTCAACTCGAACATCCTCACCGACGGGTTCGGGGAAGGAAATTCATATTTTTGGATAATCGTCCCGTTTTTCATCATCTCTTCCTTTCCCATGGGTATTCACACATATTTTACCCCAAACATACAATGGTTTAGCAAATGAAAACCGTTGCGTGACAGGTGAAATGTCGGTCATGCAGTAAAGGAGGAAACGGCTGTGAAAAAGTGGATACGGACCGGCATGGCAGTCGCCGGGATTGCTTTATTGGCCTCAGGCTGTGGGAAACAGGCAGAACCCCTTGAAAAAGTGCGTGTAGCTGAAGTCACCCGCTCGATCTTCTATGCTCCGGAATATGTAGCGATCGAGAAAGGGTTCTTCGAAGACGAAGAATTGAATGTCGAGCTGAAAACCACCTGGGGCGGGGACAAGACGATGACGGCGCTCCTGTCGAACGGGGCCGACATCGCCCTTGTCGGATCGGAAACGTCCATTTATGTCCACGCCCAGGGCTCGGATGACCCGGTGATCAACTTCGCCCAGCTCACCCAGACCGACGGTACCTTCCTTGTCTCCAGGGAAAAGGTGGAGAACTTCGAGTGGGATCAGTTGAAGGGAACGACCTTCCTCGGCCAGCGTAAAGGCGGCATGCCGCAGATGGTCGGCGAATTCGTGCTGAAGGAGCACGGCATCGATCCGCACAAGGATCTCGACTTGATCCAGAACATCGATTTCGCCAATGTGGCGAATGCCTTTGCATCCGGTACAGG
The DNA here is from genome assembly GCF_001274775.1 of Rossellomorea marisflavi. Classification (GTDB taxonomy): domain Bacteria; phylum Bacillota; class Bacilli; order Bacillales; family Bacillaceae_B; genus Rossellomorea; species Rossellomorea marisflavi. The sequence goes on along the minus strand of NZ_LGUE01000001.1, from coordinate 31,077 downwards.
TGACTATGTACAGCTGTTCGAACCGACCGCTTCCATCTTCGAGAAAGAAGGAAAAGGCCATATCGTCGCCTCATTCGGAACCGAGTCCGGTCATGTGCCTTATACGACCTTCATGGCAAAAGAAAGCTACATGAACAAGAACGACGAAACCGTCGATAAGTTCACCCGGGCCCTCTACAAAGCACAGCAATGGGTGGATCAAGCCAGTGCGAAAGAGATCGCCGATGTGATTGCACCGTACTTCGAGGATACAGATCCCGCCATCATGGAAACCGTCGTGGACCGCTACAAATCACAAGGCTCCTATGCTACCGATCCGATCCTCGATCAAGAAGAGTGGGAAAATCTCCAGAACATCATGGACGAAGCGGGAGAACTGCCGGAGAGGATCGATCACGATACGCTCGTGAATACGTCGATTGCCGAAAAAGCATCCAAAGAATAGCTAGGATCGGGCTGACGGATGTGTCAGCCCTTATTACGTATCAGACAGGAGGGGTTCACTATTGAGGTTTTTATCGTTGGATTCCATCAGCCATACGTACTTTTCCTTGAAAGCGGCCAATTCCGCCATCGAGGATGTTTCCCTTCACGTGGATGAAGGTGAATTCATTTCGTTCATCGGACCGAGCGGGTGCGGCAAGACCACCCTCCTTTCCATCATCGCGGGTCTCATGGACCCGACGGAGGGATCCGTGAATCTCGAAGGGCGCCCCATTTCCGAGAGAAGAGATCTGACTGGATACATGCTTCAGCAGGACTATCTCTTCCCCTGGAAGACGATTGAGGAGAATATTTTGATCGGTCTGTCCATCAAGGGCACCGTCACGTCCGAGAAAAGGAAAGAGGCCACTGCCCTTTTGAATGAAATGGGCCTTGAAGGGGTCCAAAACCTCTATCCGAGGGAACTGTCGGGAGGCATGCGGCAGCGGGCCGCCCTGATCAGGACGCTCATCACCGAGCCGAGGCTCCTTCTCCTTGATGAACCCTTCTCCGCCCTCGATTACCAGACGAAGCTGAAGCTTGAAGATCTTGTCTTCACTACATTGAAGTCATTCGGGAAGACCGCGATCCTCGTTACCCATGACATCGGTGAAGCGATTGCCATGAGCGACCGCATCTATCTGTTCGCAGCCAAACCCGGACGCATCCATGCGACCTTCGAGGTTCCAGCCGGGTTGCGCGGGCAAACACCGTTTGATGTCAGGAACCACGATGATTACCCTGCATTTTTCCAAATGATATGGAAGGAGCTTGAAAGCCTTGACGCGTGATACGCATCAAAAACACAAGGAGTATATTCAGAGCCTGAAAAAAGAAAAACGCCTGGTATGGCTTTACCAAGGCTTGATCTTCATTGTATTTTTCGGGGCATGGGAGGCGGCGAGCCGGCAGTCCTGGATCGACCCCCTCATCTTCAGCTCCCCGACGAAAATATGGCATCTGTTCCTGGAGAAACTTTCAGATGGAAGTCTCCTCACCAATCTATCCGTGACCTTGGGGGAGACGGTGATCGGCTTCATCCTGGGCACGCTGCTCGGGACACTCCTCGCTGCCCTTTTATGGTGGTCTCCCTTCCTCTCGAAGGTTCTGGATCCGTATCTTGTCATCCTGAATGCCATGCCGAAAGTGGCACTGGGTCCGATCCTCATCGTCGGTCTCGGACCGGGGTTTACATCGATCATTGCCATGGGGACGATCATTTCCGTCATCATCACGACGATCGTGGTGTATACCTCCTTCCGTGAAGTCGATCCCAATTACCTGAAGGTGATGCACACATTCGGCGCAAAGCGCAGCCGCACGTTCAAGGAAGTGATCCTCCCTTCCTCGTTCCCTACCATCATCTCGACTTTGAAGGTGAACGTCGGACTTTCATGGGTGGGGGTCATCGTGGGGGAATTCCTCGTATCGGCCAAGGGACTTGGGTATATGATCATTTATGGTTTCCAGGTGTTCAACTTCACCCTGGTCCTCATGTCCCTTCTCGTGATCGCCATCTGCGCCACCCTTATGTATAAAGTCGTTGAACTCATCGAGAAGAAGCTTATCCGTTCGTGATCTTCTTCAGTGCCAATTCAATGACACGGTCCTTCATGATGAAACTGAACGATGGGTCATCCTGTATCCCGGTCCAGTCTCCATTCCACAGGAAGATCCCATCCGTTTCAAGATAGTCCTCCTTGTCGATGATCTCTGTCACTTCCCCGAAAAAGATCGTCTTCACGAAAGGGGCGTCGCCATGCACCTTGTATTCCCCGATGAAGGCGGGTTCCGTGATGACAGCCCCCGTTTCTTCATACGTCTCCCGTATGGCCGCTTCCTCCAGGGATTCCCCTTCTTCCCTCTTCCCCCCGGGGAATTCGAGGCCCCTCTTTTTATGACGGGTGAACACCCAGTCTTCACCATGCCTGCAAATGACGAGGACATGCCCGGATTCCGGGGAGAAGGCATCCCGTCTGTATGAAAAGTGGACGTCCAGTCCGTTTGCATCCTTGAATTGTTCCATTATGCTTCACCTCATTCTTTCTACCATTATAACCACAAATAAAAAGGACCGGTCCACCATAAAAGCTCTGGTGGACCGGTTTCATGTTTAGGTCAGTCGGAGGATTTGAGGATTCCCATGCTTTCGATGAAGGTACGGGCTTCTTCATCCCCCAATCGATGGAGGGTCTCGTATACGCGATGAAGATTTTCATCGTACGCATCATTTTCCCGGTCGAAGTGATATTGGACATAGGGCACGTGAGCTCGGTAAAAGTTCTGCCAGCTCACCGAATGGTTGGAGTCGAAGATCTCACGCAGCCCGGTGATTTCTTCATCCGTAGCAGAGATCTTGAAGTTCCACGGGGAATCCGTCGAGCTCCTTGAGATCTCACCAGTCGCGACTTCAATATAATAGTCATTCCGTTCTTCCTGCAAGCGGTCCACCCCTTTTCATCTTTCTATCCTCATTTTCCTCAATATCACATTTTCTATTCATTTCCCTCTCTTTTTCAGGATTTCCACGGCCTTCTTCAAAAATTCCGGGACTGGCACCCCTGCCCGTCCGACATTTTCGATGATGGAAATCATTTCGTTGCAGATATAGAAAATGATGGTCGCATTACGAATAAAGTACTGATCTGACAATATAGTATCTAATAAGTGCGCGACAGTCACCAGGGCGAAAATCAGGACCTTACGGGCAATCCCCTTGAGACCAAATCGGCTCGAGAGTTTTCCTTCTATGGCACCTGCGATGACGCCGGTGAAATAATCGAGGATGACCACGGCAACCAGAAAGGTCAACAGGGGGTTCCATTCACCGAATAACTGGATGATGTAGGCCCCCATTCCCGAGCCTGCCACCAATAATACTCTTTCCAAATGTAAGCATCTCCTTTCCGTAAACCTCGCTTCCATATGCATCAAGAACTGGCACTCCAGCTCATATCCATTGATCATGGGAATGGAGCAAAATGATTAGTTTATATCGGGGGTGGGTAATGACAAAAATAGAGTTGTCCCCACATAATATGTGGAGTAATTGAGAAGGGTTCGTGATAGAATGAACATAAGGGAGGTGAAGCGCATGAAGCTGATCGAAGAGATTTATGAAATGTACCGCGGCAGGATTAAAGGTACCGATGAAGATTTGGATCTTATTGCCCTTACCATCCTTGAAGATACCTCACGGGAAGAACTTCTTGAGATGCTGAATGAGCTGGAAACCGGGGAACTGGAATACTTCTTCCGTTTATACATATTTGAAACCTTGAAGGAAAGATGGTCCAAAGGGACAGGACGCGAGCCTGCCGGGAACAAGAGCTATCATTAAGGTGAAAGGCAAAGAAGCTGACCCCCCGGAGGTCAGCTTCTTTGCCTTTTCATTCATCGCCTGGCAGGGTGATCAACACCCGATTGATTCTCTTTTCGTCCACTTCGAGTACTTTGAAGGTGATCCGCTCAAACTCCACTGCCGTACCCGTTTCGGGGATCTCGCCAAGCTCGCTGATGATGAAGCCGCTCACTGTATCAAACTCCCCGCTCGGAAGATCGGTCTCGAGGATCCGTTCAGCGTCATGAAGATTCATCGTCCCATCGAATTCATAGACCCTCTCATCGATCTGCTCATACCCCTCTTCATCATCATCATACTCATCATAAATATCTCCGACGATTTCCTCTAACAGATCTTCCAACGTCACGATCCCGGCCGTGCCGCCGAATTCATCCAGCACGACGGCCAAATGGACTTTGTTCAACTGCAGGTCCCGGAACAGTTCATCGGTCATCCTCGATTCTGGGACAAAATAAGGAGAACGGCTCACCCGCTTCAGATCGAAGTCTTCCTTTACCCCCGTCTCCATATACTGAAGGATATCCTTCACATGGAGCACGCCCGTGATATGATCGATATCTTCTTCATATACGGGAAAGCGCGTGAACTTCTCCTGATTCACGAAATGGACCACATCCTCGAAGCCCGCATCGGCCGACAGGGCCGTCACGTTGGTGCGGTGGACCATGATCATGGAAACCGTTGTATTATCGAACTCAAATATATTGTTGATCATGGTCTTCTCTGTATCCTGGATGGTCCCCCGCTCCTTGCCCACATCCACCATCATGCGGATTTCTTCCTCGGTGACCTCTTCATCATGTGCATCAGGGTCGATCCCGAATAATCGCAGGATGCCGTTCGTCGACAGCGTCAAGAGCTTCACAAATGGATACGTCAGAGCAGACAGGATCGACAGTGGCCTCGCCACGAACATGGAGATCGGCTCCGGGCGCTGCATGGCGATGCGCTTCGGCACAAGTTCTCCGATCACAAGGGTGAAGTAGGACAGGATGATCGTGATGATCACGACAGACACGGTTTCAAGGATCCTCTGGGAAAGGGGGACACCCCAGTCATGAAGCAGATCTGCCATCCTTCCCGCAAAGCTTCCTGCAGCGAATGCGCTCGCCAGGAAACCTGCAAGGGTGATGCCCACCTGGATGGTGGCGAGGAAGCGGCTCGGCTCAGCAAGCAGGTTCACGAGCAGCCCCGCTTTTTTATCCCCCTGCTCCGCAAGCAGTTTGATCTTCGTATCATTCATGGAGATCAGGGCGATTTCAGAAGCGGCAAAAAAGGCATTGAGGATCATTAGGATGAGCAGGAATAAAAGGTCGATTGACAATCTGGGTTCCTCCGATCTCCAGTGGATTTACCCGTTAGTATGTACTCTTTCCCCCAGCCTACAACAAAAAAAACGCCTGGATACCCAGACGCTCCTTACCCTTTTTGATCGATCACGGTGCCTTTATGAGGGTGTGATGCTTCTTTCATGTCCTGTAGCATGACGACCGCCTGCGCTGCCTGGGTGGCCATCTGAGTCTTCATTAGGCTGAGACTCACCGTATGCTGCAGCTCTGCTACCTGACGAGCCATGATGGATGATAGGTTCATGATTTAGCCTCCTTTGCATATGGTAAGCATATCAAACAGAATTTCCTTCAAAAAGGAAAAATGGAAAAATAGTCATAAAGTTGTTGATATTCCATCTATAATGAAGCGCTTTCTATGATAAACTAGCGGAAAAAGGAGGGGTGTCATTATGTCAGTGACTTTAGTGCTGATCATTTCCATCGCCATCTGCATCCTCGTGATCTTCATCAGTGCCCTCACGACGTCAAAGGCCTATACATCTGTCAAACATACCGTGGATCCCATTGAAAACAATCCGCATCTCGAGCATATGGAAAAGGAAGACAATCAAAAGAACGAAGAGCCGAAAACATGACGCTCCTCCCCATATAAAAACCCCGGCATCCGCCGGGGTTTCCTGTTTTACGCAAATACCTGCTTAAGGTCTTCCTTGCTTTGACCCAACCAGAATTTCATCAGTTTTTTCGCTCCATCCAGATCATGAAGCTTTGCCTGGCCGCATTGTTTTTCATTGGCTGCAGGAATTTCCTCGATCGTGATGGCATCTTCCATCGTAGCGTGAAGAAGATCAATGATCTCTTCCACAGTCGGCTCACCGCTCACCACGAGGTAATAGCCGGTTTGGCATCCCATCGGGGAAATGTCGATGATATCGAAGTGCTTATATGGCTCAGCATATTCACGGATCGTGAAGGCGAGAAGATGCTCAAGAGTATGGATGGTATCCGGCTTCATGGCCTGCTTATTCGGCTGACAGAAACGGATGTCGAACTTATTCACAAGTCCGTCGCTTCCCACTTTGTGAACGCCACAGTGGCGGACATATGGTGCTTTTACTGCATTATGGTCCAATTCAAAGCTTTCTACTGAAGGCATTGATTCATCACTCCTATTTTGGATTCTCCATCAGTATACCGTAAATTCAAAGTTATTTCATCAACTTAATCCGGATTAACTCTCACCCATTTTCTGTTTTCCCGGAAGATCCCATCCTAAACAAACTTTTTTGGCAAGGCGGGGCTTTCTGCTATAGTAAAGGAAACTGAACCCGGAAGGACCACGCGTGATGAAACGATTACTTCTCATCTTATTCAAGATCTATCAAAAAGTCATTTCACCCCTTAAGCCTCCCACCTGTCGCTTTTACCCGACCTGCTCCCATTACGGCATCACGGCCGTGAGTCGGTTCGGTGCCTTGAAGGGCGGGTATCTGACGGTGAGGCGCATCGTGAAATGCCACCCCTTCCACCCGGGCGGCATCGATGAAGTACCCGAAGAATGGCCCCCTAAGAAGGATCATGTCCACTAGGCATGGTCTTTTTTTCTTGACGCGAATGGGCGGGCAGCAATGGCGGGCATACTGAGTAGAAAATAATACTTGCGCTTCTGGAAGAACGATAGTAAAATAACCAATGTGCTAAATCGTAATCATTACAGTTTATAAAGGAGGTTCTCTTTTGAAGTATATTCGTAAAAGTTGGCTCATTGCCCTTGTGCTCATTTTATCAGCTTGCGGTGCTTCATCTTCGGATGGAGATGGGAAGAAAAAAGATGTTCTGGAGGTACATACCACGGTGTATCCCCTTGAGGACTTCACCAAACGGATCGGTGGTGATCACGTAAAAGTGGAGAGTGTTTATCCACCTGGATCTGATGAACATTCCTACGAACCATCTCAAAAGGATATGATCGACATGGCCGATGGGGATGTATTCTTTTATATCGGACTGGGACTGGAAGGCTTCGTAGACAAATCAAAATCCATCCTTGAAAACGAAGATGTGAAAGTCGTGGCAACAAGCGAAGGGATCGACCTCGAATCCCATGAGGGGCACGATCACGATGCCCATGAAGAGGGGGAAGATCATGAAGAGGAAGGGCATGACCACGGAGATGACGGTCATCATCACGGAGATACCGATCCACATATCTGGCTCGATCCCGGATACGCCCAGCAGATTGCTCAAAATATCGCGGACACCCTTTCTGCCGAAATGCCTGAGCACAAAGATGAGTTCCAGTCGAATCTCAAAGACCTTGACGCAGATCTGAAAAAGCTCGATGAAGACTTCCACGAAATGGCCGATGCCGCTCCGAAGAAGACCTTCTTCGTTTCACATGCGGCCTATAACTACTGGGCCGAGCGCTATGGACTGAATCAAAAATCGATCGCCGGCTTGAACACTTCGGATGAGCCTTCCCAGAAAGAGCTGAAGGCCATCATCGATCAAGGAAAGAAAGAAAACATCCAATACATCATGTTCGAACAGAATGTATCGTCCCGCCTGACAGAGGTCGTCCAGAAGGAGTTGGGTGCAGAAGCCCTGACGCTTCACAATCTCGCCGTTCTGACCCCTGAAGATGAGAAGAACAAAGAAGACTATTTCTCATTGATGAACCGGAACATCGATACGCTCAAAAAAGCATTGTACTGACATAAGCGGCCTCGTGCCGCTTTTTTTGTTATGTCTGCCTCCGATTTTTCCATGCATATTCCCTTTCCATTTCGTGGACAATAAGGAAAACATGCAAGGGAGACATACATATGGATGAATTAGTGATTGCAAGGTCCATGTTCGGTACGACCATGGCCTTTCATATTATCTTTGCAACACTTGGCGTCGGGATCCCGCTGATGATCCTGATCTCCGAAATCGTGTACCAACGGACCAATGATCTTGATTACCAGATCATGGCCAAAAGGTGGACGAAGGCATTCGCCGTCCTCCTGGGCGTCGGGATTCCCACAGGGACCATTGCCGGGGTCCAGCTTTCCTTATTATGGCCTGGCTTCATGGAAGTCATCGGACGGGTCATGGCCCTCCCGTTCCAGATCGAAATCTATGCGTTCTTCATTGAAGCCCTTTTCATGAGTATCTATGTATACGCAGCCAACCGGATCGCTCCTTGGATGAGGATCGTCAGTCTTGTCCTGGTCTGTGTCGGCGGTCTTGCTTCCGCCGTCCTGATCACCAATGTCCATGCGTTCGAAGGCACTCCTGCAGGCTTTGAGATGATCAACGGGGAAATCCGGAATGTTGAACCTTGGAAAGCATTCTTCAACCCAAGCTTCTTCGTAACAGCCGGACATGTCGCTCTATCCGCCTATGTGGTCGGCTCATTCACCATCGCTTCCGTATCGGCATTCAAAATGCTTCGTAACCCGTTCGGATCCAGGGTGTATAAGTTCCATCAGAAGTCTCTGATGATCTGCCTGGCCGTCGGGGGGGTCTTTGCACTGCTCACAGCATTGAATGGCCACGAGTCAGCTCAAAAGCTGCATGAATATCAGCCTGAGAAACTTGCTGCAGCAGAAGGGTTATTCGAAACCCAGGATCACGCCCCCCTTTCCATCGGTGGCTTCACCGATCGTGAAAACCAGGAAGTGAAATGGGGGATCGAGGTCCCGTGGGCGCTGAGCTTCCTTGCCGGCAACAGTTTTGATACCGAAGTCATCGGACTGAATGATTTTCCAGAAGAATACTGGCCACCGTTATTCGTCCACACCCTTTTCAACGCAATGGTCGGAATCGGTTCCCTTCTCATCGTCATCGCCCTTGGAGCTTTTGCATGGAAGAAATGGTTGAAGAAGGACCGCTTCCCGAAATGGATGATGTGGGTATTCGTGGCGGGAGGCCCCCTATCGATCCTTGCCATCGAGTTCGGTTGGATCTTCGCCTGTACCGGACGCCAGCCCTGGACCATCTACCGTATCCTGAGTACAGAGGACTCCGTCACGACAACGGGGAATCTCGCCGTGCTGTTCGGACTATTCATCACGATCTATGCGATCCTCGCCGTATCCGTGGTGCTTGTGCTCCTTTACTACTTCAAACGGAATCCACCTGAAAAGGATATCCAAAAAGCCGAGGGCAAACAAAAAGACATTCCATTATCCACTTGATCGGAGGTGCACTCATGACCCAATCACTCATAGCCATCATCATACTCTGGGGATTCGTCTTCATCTACGCCGTCATGGCCACGATGGACTTTGGTGCCGGATTCTGGTCGATGTTCTATATCAATAATGAAAAAACGAAGGCGACGAATATCGCCAACCGCTATCTGTCGCCGACATGGGAAGTGACGAATACCTTCATCGTCGCCCTGGTCGTTGCTGTCTACAGCATGTTCCCAGGCGCCGCCTACTCCCTCGGGACGGTCCTTCTAGTCCCCGGGAGCCTGATCCTTCTACTCTTGGCCATACGAAGCGCCTTCCTGGTGTTCTCCCATGTGGCGGACGACTATTATAAACCGCTGACCTACATCACCGGGATCACCGGTATCCTGATCCCGGGTCTGATCATCAGCGTCCTGCCGATTTCCCACGGCTCGTACATCGACTTCGACAACGGCCAGGAGCTGGATTTAGGGAAACTTTTCACCAGCCCGCATGAATTTGCCTTTTTCGGCTTTGCCGTGGCCAGTACCCTGTTCCTTTCATCCCTGCTTCTTGCCGACTACTCCAAAACGTCGAAGGAATATGAAGCCTTCAAGGTCTACCGCAGGGATGCCATGATCATCGGCCCGATCTCCGTCCTTATGGCCTTTTTGATCATGTGGACCATGAAATCCGAAGCAACATGGCTCTATGACCGGATGCTTGAGGACCGTAATCTGCTCCTCATTTCCCTCCTTGGGTTTGTCATCGCCGGAGCCGCCCTTTTCCTTCCCACCAATAAGGAAGGAATGAAGGGGATGCCCCGCGTTGCCGTCATTGCGGTCATTTGCCAGTATGTCATCGCGAGCTACGTTTACGGCAAGGCCCATCTTCCGTATATCATTTATCCGGAAGTGACGGTCCAGTCAGGCTTTACCGATCCCGACTCTTTCAGGGCCGTCTTTTTCACCTACATCGCAGGGTTCATCATCCTATTTCCAGGCTTCGTCTATTTCTGGAGCTTGTTCATGAATGATAAGCGTTACTTGCGGCAAAAAGAAGACTGAATCCAAAAAGGGACCTATTAATGTCGAACATGATAAGTGTAGGTTTTTCATATCGCTCATGATTTGTGTGCAAGACTTCGCTTTCCGCGGGTAGCCCGTCAGCCTCCTCGGCAAGCATGAGGGGAGCCACTCTTCCCGCCGGATTCTACGTCTTGCACTCCAATCAACCGCTGGAAACAATATAAATCGTTATGGAACACATTAAAAACCCGAATTCATTTGCCTGATCCTACGCAAATGAATTCGGGTTTAACTATGGGTAAAACACGTTTGTATGCTCAACTTCAAGCAAAGGATACGGTGGCAATCTCCGGTGCTTCCCCCGGTAGCCTCAGATCAAGGAGGGAAAGGCCCGCGATCGTCCCTTGAGGGATTTCCCGATCCTTTACGAGCTTAAATGCCTTCAGCTGCTCGTCGGTCGAAAGGCGGTTGGCAATCGTACAGTGGGGGATCCATCTCCCGGGACGATAAAGGGAAGATTCATTCCCGTCAGGGGGCAGGAATTGTTTGTGAAAGTCGCGATGAAGAGCGGTCAATTCTTCTGAAAGTACAGGAGAATAATAAAGGATCCCGGTATGGATGAACGAGCCGATGCTCGCAAGCCTGACCTCAATCGGTGGATGATTCCTGTAATAGTGAACAAAATCCTGGGAGAATCTTACCGGATCCAGCTGTTGAACGTCTCCCAGCGTGATATGGGGACGCCTGTCTCTTACTTGTGAGGCATAGGCACTGATCTCCTTTTCCTTCAGCTCATCCCATACCTCGATGATTGCCCTCTCAAGTTCCGGATTGAAAACGGCGACGACTGCGTACATCAGTTGGACTCCCTCTTCTTGAGCTCTTTGACAATCAAACGGATCTGTCCCCGATGATTGAGCTCATCCTCGAACACGTGGAACCACTTGAAATAGTGATTGGCCGGATGATCCCAGCCAAATGAGGATTGCCTGTCGAGCCACTCATCCCCGACCCCTGCAAATAATTCCAGCGTCCGCTTACGCACTTCAGCCAGACGGTCCACATAAAAATCCGGCTCATTCCCTTCGTTTGGCATAAGGTCAATCCCTGCTTCCAGCCGGTTCCATTCTTCATCGTTCAAGTCCCTGTCACCGAACGTCATGATTTGAAAGGCTTCTTCCACACTGGCCATATGCAGGAGGAGCATACCGATTGTATTGTCACAGCCTGCTACCTTTGTATCGAGCTGCTCCACTGTCAACCCTTCCACTTCCCGAAGCGTGGTGTACCTTGTGTATTCCATCATGGAAACCAGCCTGCCAACCTCGGGTTCAAACGGTTCAACCTTTTCAATGATGTATCTTCTTTCAGCCATATTCCAACTCCTCCTCCCTATTTCCCTATAAATCCGCCTTCGGAGCGGAGAACCTGCCCCGTCACCCATCTGGAATCCTCAGAAGCCAGGAAGCGGATCAGGCGCGCTGCATCTTCCGGTGTCCCGATGCGGCCGGATGGAAAGAGAGGGAGGAGATTCTCCCTGATCTCATCGGTGATCCATCCTGAATCGGTCGGACCGGGATCAACGCTGTTCACCGTGATGCCCACCGGGGCAAGTGCTGTAGCCAGGGGCTCCGTTATGGCCGTCAGCATCCCTTTGGTAGCCGTATAGGCAAGATTATGCGGGTCCGGGCCCTTCGACACCATGAATACGATGCGTCCGTCCTCTGCTCCGGCATATACTTCTTCGAAACGCCTGGCAAACTCCATCGACAGCATGATCGTCCCCCGGTTGTTCACCTGATAATGCATGTCTAGCGTCTCCATCCTCATCGTCCTGAAATCAGTTGGCGACTCATAGGTCGCATTATTGATCAGCACACGTGGCAACCCCAGGCTCTGTGTGGCCGTTTGCAAAATGAGCGCCGGTGCATCCTGCCTGCTCAGATCCGCTTCCATATGAGCGGTGCGGACTCCAAGGCCCTCCAATTCCTTTGCAAAGACAGAAGGGAAGCCCTCTTCTTTACCGCATCCATCTTCTCCGTCATATGTACCCCAATGCGTAAAGAAGATGTCCATTCCATCCCGGGCAAGGATCCGGCAGATGGCTGCCCCTATTCCTTTATCGCGGCTCACTCCGGTGACGAGGGCAATCGGTAATGATCCCTTCATATCTACCCCTCCTTTTCAATACTACCCTAGCAGATGCGTATGAGAACACGGACGCATCTCATCTGCCTGAATTTCCGAAAATTACGACAGGTGTCCATTTTATCATAATGACGCACTTCCGGGTGTAAAAAACAGGAATCTCCCTTTGCACAAAAAAAGCAGATCATCGCTGACCTGCTCCCCATCAATTGATATCGCCCAAATACACCCCGGAGCGATGGCCTTTTATGTATTCTCCCAGCGCTTTTGGATAAATCCGTAGGCCGTCCCACTCATCAAGCCTCACCCATTCGATCCCCACTTGATGGCTGTCGGGATTCGTCGGCTCGTACCCCTCTTCACCAAGGAGATGACATTCGAAGTAGAACTCCACCTGTTGAAATCCGGCGTCGAAGGCATGCTCATGGTTTTTTCCGATATATTCCCTCACATGCTTCAAAGGGCCGACCCTCACCGAGCTTCCGATCTCTTCTTGACATTCGCGGACAACGGCTTGCTCCAGTGTTTCACCTTTTTCCTGTCCTCCACCGGGGAAAAGATAGAAGAATCCTTCTTCATCCCGATTTTTTGTGAGCAGGACCGCCCCTTCCTTCATGATCAGGGCCTTGGCTGAATTGCGTATGCTCATTATCCCTACCCTCTTCCTTTTATTCCGTGATGATTTCTTTGTGGAACGTTATTTCCTTCATGCGCCTCTGATCCAGCTCCACACCGATGCCCACTCCGTTTTTCCTCAGGATCCTACCATGTTGCACCGTGATCGGTTCTGTAATCAGATCCTGTTCCCAGTAGGTGGCCGAGGAGGAGAGATCGCCGGGCAGGTTGAACCCTTCGAGGGTGGATAAAACGATGTTATGGGCACGGGAGACGCCGAATTCGATCATCCCGCCGCACCAGACGGAAAGCCCGCTTTCAAGACATTGGTGATAAATATCAAGCGCCTGTGAATATCCCCCTACCCGTCCGAGCTTGATGTTCACGACACCGCATGCCTGCAAGGCAATCGCGCTTTTCATATCGTGGGGGGAGACGATGCTTTCATCAAGGCAGACCGGCGTGGAAAGCTCTTTCTGAAGCATCGAATGCTCGACGATGTCATCAACGCCAAGAGGCTGTTCGATCATCAGGAGACCGTATCGATCCAGCTTCTGCAGAGCCGGCAGGTCATGGAGGGTGTAGGCGGAATTGGCATCTGCCATGAGAGGCAGATCAGGGAACGTCCTGCGCAGCTCCCTGACGATCCCCTCGTCTTCACCCGGGGAGATCTTGATCTTGATACGCCCGTATCCTTCCTCCATCAGCTCAGACGTGCGCTTGACCATCTCTCCCATGTTCCCTGCAGGCACAACGGCTCCAGCGAGCACTTCCTGCCTCGTGCCTCCGATCACGGCCCAGAGGGGCTGTCCGGACTGACGGGCATAGAGGTCCCAGATGGCCATTTCAAGGGATGCTTTTGCCATGGCATTTCCTCGGACCCCGCTGAATAACCGGCCGCATTCTTCAGGATGGCGTAGGTCCGCTTTCAATAAGAGGGGGATCAGGACATCCTTCAGGATATGATAGGCCCCCTTGACCGTTTCCTCCGTATACCACGGGGTCGAGAAGGCCACGCATTCACCAAGTCCTGTAATCCCTTCTAAATCCACTGCTTCGATGATGATCCCTTCTCTTTCTGCTACCGTCTGCAGATGGGTCGTAAACGGCTTTTTAAGCGGCATGCTGACAACGGATAGTGCAATGGATTTAAGCTTCATCGTAGATCCCCTTCAGCATATTTTCTTTAAGCACCCTTCTGAGGAGCTTATTGGAAGCATTGCGGGGCAGCTCCCCGACAAATACGATCTTTTTCGGACATTTATAGGAAGCGAGGGCAGCTTTGCATCCCTTCATGATCTCCTCTTCAGTCATGGGACGGTCCGTCACAAGGAAAGCACATGGAACCTGCCCCCACACTGGATCATCCATGCCGATGACGCCTGCTTCCGTGACACCCGGGATACCCAGCAGGACACTCTCGACTTCAGCCGGATACACATTCTCCCCACCGGAAATGATCAGGTCCGATCTTCTGTCAAGAACATAAAGGAACCCCTCTTCATCCACATAGCCGATATCCCCTGTGAAGAGCCATCCATCTTCAAAGCTTTTTTCATTTGCTTCAGGGCGCTCATGATACCCCATTGTCACATTCGGACCCTTGACCATGATTTCTCCCTCTTCCAGCGGTGCTGCCGCTCCCTTGATCTTCAGTTGGGATGGGAAAAGGGGTTTTCCGGCAGAACCAAGCTTCGAAAGGCTGTACTCCGGTGAAAGGGTGACGATCTGAGAAGAGGTTTCGGTCATCCCGTATGATTGGAACACGGGAACTCCTTTGTCCTTGCATGCCTGCAGAAGGGGAAGCGGAGCCGGACCGCCTCCCAAAAGCACGCAGCGGAGATTTTCATGATACCCGTCCCCGATCCTTCCCATGAGGCGCTGGAGCATGTTTGTGACAACCGAGATGATCGTCACCCGCCCGGATTTCAGTTCCAGGTCGATGGCATCCTCGTCGAATGAGGCGTGGAGTCTGACCTCCATGCCATAGATGATGCTCCTCATGAGGATCGAGAAACCGCTGATATGGAAGAGGGGGACGGCACAGAGCCATACATCCTTCTCACTGGTACCAAGATTCAAGGAGGATCCGATGGCACTCCACCAGTGATTCCCATACGTCTGCAGGACCCCTTTTGGCGAACCGGTTGTCCCCGATGTATACATCACCGTGCAGGTGTCATCAAGATTTGTATGGTCCTTCGGGGCATAGGGGCGCTTGTCTCCTGTAAAAAGGAGGGAAAGACTGATGCCCTCCACCTCAAGGGAGTTTGCCTTCTCTGCAAAGTCCTCATCGTGGATGACGTGTGTGAGGGCCATATCGCGTACTTGGAAGGTCAATTCTCCAGCGCCGAGCCGATGATTCAGCATCACGGCAGCCATACCGAGCTGATGCACGGCGTGGACCGCGATGATGGATTCAATGCGGTTTTTGATCATGAGGCCGATGAAGGCAGGCTTCGTGCCGTCCAACAACCGATTCAGGCGCTGAGCCGCCTCCTCTGCCTCATGATCGAGCTCACGGAAAGTGAGGCTGCGTTCATCGGAACTCACGGCCGTGCGATCCGGCGTCAAAAAGGCCCGCTGCTTCAACCAATTGGGCAGCATTTCTGTGGTCATGGTACATTCTCCATTCTGTTGATTGTTCAGTAAGAAAAAAACCTGACAGATCCAAAGATCCGCCAGGCAAGTCCCATTAAGGGAAACGAGGGAATTGACCGAAGTCCGGATTGCGTTTTTCCTTGAACGCATCGCGTCCTTCTTTCGCTTCATCCGTTGTGTAATAAAGGAGGGTTGCATCTCCAGCCAGCTGTTGAAGACCTGCAAGCCCGTCCGTGTCGGCATTGAATGACGCCTTCAGGAAGCGAAGGGCCGTCGGGCTCTTTTCGAGCATTTCAGAAGCCCATTGCACGGTTTCCTCTTCGAGTTTCTCATAAGGTACCACTGTGTTCACAAGGCCCATATCCAATGCTTCCTGAGCATTGTATTGACGGCATAGGAACCAGATTTCCTTCGCTTTCTTGTGACCGATGATGCGGGCAAGATACCCGGCACCGTAGCCTGCATCGAAACTTCCCACTTTTGGTCCTGTTTGACCGAAGATGGCATTGTCCGCTGCAATCGTGATATCACATACCACGTGAAGGACGTGTCCGCCTCCGATGGCATAACCGGCAACCATCGCGATGACTGGTTTCGGGATCACTCGGATCAAACGCTGAAGGTCAAGGACATTCAAACGAGGGATTTCATCCTCGCCCACATATCCACCATGTCCGCGTACGCGTTGATCTCCGCCTGAACAGAATGCTTTTTCACCTGCACCCGTAAGGACGATCACACCTACTTTGGAATCGTCACGAGCATAAGCAAATGCATCGATCAATTCCGTTACTGTTTTCGGACGGAAGGCATTGCGCACTTCCGGACGATTGATGGTGATCTTCGCGATCCCATTATACGTTTCGTACAAAATATCTTCGTAGTTTCGTTCTGAAACCCAATCAAAAGCCATTTGTATTTCCTCCTTTATGTAGTAAATCCTCTATCATTGTACCAAACTTTTGCTGTTCTTCCACATGAATTGCATGCCCGCACCCTGAAAAAGATGTGATCGTGAACGAGGGATTGCGCTCTTTCATTCGTTTGGCGATGCCGACGAACTTCTCATCGAGCTCCCCCACCAAAAGATCGACGGGGATTTCCATGGCGGACAAGTGACCCCACCAGCTCGGCTGTGATCCCGTCCCCATCCCTTTCAGACTGTTGGCAAGACCGATGGGACGTTGTCCGAGTCGGCCTTGGCGGATTTCTGCCTGAACGGTGGCTGGCAGGCGCTTTTGCGTTTCGAACAACGGAATGTCCTCCCAAAAGTTCACGAACTCTTCCATTCCGTGTAGAAGGATCCGCTCCGCCAAGGCAGCATCCTTCTCCCGCCTTGCGCTCCGCTCCTCTTCCGTCAACAGGCCGGGTGACGCACTCTCAAGGATGAGGTGGGAAACGAGGTGCGGGTGAGTTAAGGCAAGGTGTAGGGCCACCCTCCCCCCCATGGAATACCCGACAAAGGTTGCCTCAGTGATTCCACACTTGGCGAGTATGGACTCGACATCCTTCACGACTTGGTCCATCCGGTACTTCTCCAAATCCGGAGGAGCGTCGGTCCTGCCATGGCCGATAAGATCGATCGTGACACAAGTAAAGCGCTGGACCAATTGATCGGTGACTCCGTTCCAGGTTTCACTATCCCCTGTAAATCCATGAAGGAAGACTACTGGAGGGCCGTCCCCTTTAATATTCACAAAGTAGTCGATCTCATTCACCCTCATGAACGTTCTCCACCGTGTATTTCCCGGGAAACAAATTCCCACATTTTACGATGATTCTCTACATTTTTCTGGCGGTCCGCCAATACTTCAATGATCTTCAGACCCTTGGTCCCCTCTGCCTGCCGAAGCGCCTGAAGGAAGTCGGATTCTGTCTTCACTAGGGAGTAATCCGCTCCATACATGGCTGCGGCATGGGAGAACTCAAGATCCATGGGAGTCCCGAACAGCTCTTCGAAATACGCACCTTCCTTTGCCTGAGGCAAGTAGGAGAAAATGCCACCACCGTTATTGTTCATGACGATGACAGTCAGATCCAAGCCGTATTTCCTTCCAACGAGCAATCCGTTCATATCATGGAAGAATGCAAGATCTCCAATGAGCAGATAGGTGGAAGGTGACTGCGTGCTCATGCCAAGTGCCGTCGAAACGACACCGTCGATGCCATTGGCACCCCTGTTGGCATGGATGGAGATGGAACGATCATTCGAAAAGAAGAAGGTATCCACATCCCGGATCGGCATGCTGTTGCTCACAAAAACGGATGATTGCTCCGGAATGGTTTCAAGGAGGCACTTGACGGCCTTGCCTTCACCCCACTCTCCAATCACCTCTTGCATGAGGTCCTTTGTCTTTTCATTCAGCCGGATCCATTTCTCGATCCAATCCCGTTGCTTAGCTTCTCTTGTAAAACGATCACAGAAATGACGTTCATGGGCATAAACATAGTGGGTACCCCTTCCCGTAGGATCCTGCCACTCTTCTCCACGGGTAATGACGAGTTGAGGCACATCCTCCAGCCCTTTCAAGAACAGCATGAGGGGCTTCGACACGGCCATGGCACCGAAACGGATGATCAAGTCCGGTTTCATGTGTTCCCCGATGGTCCCCGCTTTCAGGAACGTGTCATAAGCATCGATGATACCATCTGTCCCATGCTTTCCGCTTCTCATGTTCGACAGCGGATCGGCGAGGATCGGGAATCCCTTTGCCCTTCCGAAGTCGGCGACAGCTTGAATGCCGTCCGGACTCATACCCGGACCGCAAATGATGATGCCCCGGTTCCGTTCGTTCAAGACCTTCTCCAGTTCTTCCCCCTGATCAAGAGCGAGCGTCCGTTCACCCTGATAGACGCGTTTTGCCGTCCCTTCTTCAAAAAGATCCCCCCGCAGGTCGGGAATGAGTGGTTCCCTGAGCGGGAAGTTGAAGTGCACCGGTCCGTGAGGTTCCCCGATAGACATACCGAGGCCCCGCACTGCCGCTGAGCGGGCATACCTCAAGACTTCCTGACCCGACTCAGGCAGGGCCATATCGACTGCCCATTTGACATGCCTTCCGTAGAGGTCAAGCTGGTCGATGGCCTGTGGAGCACCGACCTCCCTCAGCTCATGGGGGCGGTCTGCCGTCAGGACAAGGAGCGGTACTTTGGCATACCGTGCTTCAATGACGGCTGGATAATAGTTCGCTGCGGCGGTACCGGACGTACAGACAAGGATCACCGGCTTCCGCTTTGCCTTGGCGATACCGAGTGCAAAGAATGCGGCAGATCGCTCGTCCACGTTCACATACGTCTTGATGCGCGGATGATGGGTGAGCAATAACGCCAAAGGAGTAGACCGGGAGCCGGGGCTGATGACGGCTTCGTCTACTCCGTTACTGGATAATTCATCTATGAATGCTGCCAGATAATCGGTCAAGCGCTGCTGATGTTCGTTCATATCAGATTTCCCCCTAATGCCCGCTGCATCGGACGGAATTTCATTTGTGTTTCCTTGAACTCACTGTCGGGATCCGAATGGGCAACGATCCCGCAGCCTGCATAAATGAAGGCGTGATCCCCCTTCAGGAGTCCTGAGCGAAGAGCGACGGCATACTCTCCATTCCCGTATGCGTCCATCCATCCGACCGGCCCTGCATAGAGGCCTCTGTCCATCTGCTCTTCTTCCCGGATCACCTGCATGGCTTCCTTGCGAGGAACACCTCCAAGGGCCGGAGTGGGATGCAGCTTTTCCACTAGCGTCAGGATCGACAGGCCGGCTGGAGCCGTCCCCTTGACCGGGGTGTATAGATGCTGGATATCCTTCAGCTTCATGAGCTGAGGCTCATCGGGTATGGAGAGCCGCTTACAATCGTCAGACAGTGCCTGCCGGATCGAATCGACCACGAGCTGGTGCTCATACCGGTTTTTCTCATCATCCAGGAGTTCTCTCCCAAGTTCCTCGTCTTCTTCAAGGTCCCTCCCCCTTGCAATCGAACCTGCAAGACAGGTGGAAAGGATCTCTTCCCCGTCCTTTTTCACAAGACGCTCGGGAGTCGCTCCGATAAAACAGCTTCCTTCCTGCTCAAAACTGAAGATGAAACTGTCGGGCTGCTGTTTCCAAAGGTTATCAAGGACGAAGTCGGACGTAACCTCATCGCTGAAGGATACTTTGGTTTTCCGTGCAAGGACGACTTTCTCCATTTCCCCCGTTTTCAAGCGGTCGACGACATTGCGGACGGACTGCTTCCATTCAAGGGGGCGGATATCCTCTGCTGACATCTCCCCTGGGTCCTCATGGCTCGCCGGCTCGGACGCCATCATCAACAGGCGATCTCTTTCTTTAAGGCATTGCTGCAGGGATGGGCCGCTTCCATCCGGTAGGCAAACGACATTAACCGTCAGATAATTGGCTTCTCCTGCCTTCGTAAGCATATATCTCGGGATGCGGAGGGACCCTTCATTGAATCCCGTCCATTCTTCAGAAACAGGATTGGCTGAATCGAAACGGAAACCTCCGAATGCAAGGGGACCCGTTCCCGGCCACTCTTCCCTTGATACCACCACCGCGTCAGAAATGAAGCGCTTCCACTCTTTCTCGATGGCAAAAAAGCGCTCCCCTTCTTTCATTGATGAAGAAAGATCATATGAAGAGCCTGCCCCTATGAGGGAGATCGTTTGATCCCGATCCTTCCATAAAAAGCGTTCTCCTTTAAAAACCCTGCCCCCGGCGTGATAGAAGGAAAGTGGATCCAAGACCCCTGTTTCTTCCACCATGCTCAGCAGCACGGGATGATTGATTTGTTGAGCCTTTACCAAGGCTGCATCGTATGCTTGATCTATATTGGTCTTCTGGATTGTAACCAATTGAATTCCTCCAGACAATCACTTACAGTTTTCAAATCCATTACAAGATACACCTGAGTATAGGGTGTGTCAACGATGTCATGGATATGAATCATTATTTATCCCTATTATATAATAAACCCTTTTTCCCCTTTTGAGAAACCAAAAGCGTTATAAAACCTGATGTTGGGTGGAGAAAAGGCCCATTCCCCCGCACACTTCACAAGGATTCATGTTTTAACAGACCCTGTTTCGGTTAAAGTATGAGTACGATGATGAACAAATCGAACTCTATGAAGGACGTGACATATATGCTTTCAACTCAGGAAAAGCAAAAGCTGAAGGAAGAATTGATGGACCAGAAGAATCATATCCAGGGTCAGTTGGATGACAGGGAAGAAAATCCCGCCAACACCGGGGATAACGAAAATGGGGGCGAACTTTCCCTCTATGATAACCACCCTGCAGATATGGGTTCGGAATTATACGAGCGGGAAAAGGATTTCGCACTGGACGAGCATTCAAAATCAGAACTGAACAAAATCGACGATGCCTTGAAAGCAATGGATGAAGGATCCTACGGCACATGCAAAGAGTGCGGCGAAGAAATCCCTTTCGAACGCCTTGAGGCCATACCGACGACCCTTTACTGCAAGGACCATGCAAGTGCCCAGTCGGTCGTCGATGACCGGCCTGCAGAAGAAGATATCCTTCAGCCACCTGTAAATGGGGAATTCCGCCACGAAACCGGACAGCTGGTGAGGGATACAGAAGATAGCTTCCAGGAAGTCGGCCGATTCGGTACATCGGAAACCCCATCGGACTTCCAAGGCGATCATGATGATTATTCCGATCTTTATGAAGACGATGACGAGACGGAAGGGTTCACAGAGGATATGGAATCCTTCGTCGGGACCGATATGGACGGGAAGAACACGAAGGCCTATCCATCCAAGGCACATGAAGAGTACGAGGATATGCTCGATGAGAACGACATGGAGTCGACCATCGGGGACATCCCGTATAAAGAGCGCGACAGCTACGTATCAGATAAAAAGAAATCATAAGGCCCCACAACAAAACGCCCGGAATGCCATTGGCATCCGGGCGTTTGTCATTCAGCGGGATTATCGTAATCCTACCCCACCGATCCTCCAGATCTCACGTGCATATTCAGCAATGGTCCGGTCACTCGAAAAGTATCCAGATCGGGCGATATTGATCAGGCTCATCCGAAGCCATGACTCCTGGTCGCGGTAAGCAGAAGCTACTCTTTCATGGGCTTTGGCATAGGAATCGAAGTCCCGCAGGACAAAGAATTCATCATTCTCCGCGAGAAGCGAATCATAGATGGTTTCAAAATGATCCCCCGCATCAGGAAGACTGCCGTCGATAAGCTGATCGAGCATTTTCTTGATGCGCTCATCGTGGTGATAATACTCCATGGAATAATAACTGCCATCCTGTTGCTGCTTCATTACCTCTTCTGCCCTGAGACCGAAGATGAAAATATTTTCATCCCCCACCTGTTCCTGTATTTCGATATTGGCTCCATCCAATGTGCCGAGGGTCAAGGCCCCGTTCATCATGAATTTCATATTCCCTGTGCCTGACGCCTCTTTGCTCGCTGTGGAGATCTGCTGGGAGACATCCGCTGCCGGGATGATTTCTTCTGCCAGGGATACACGATAATTCTCAAGGAATACCACTTTGATCCTTCCCTTGACGGCCGGGTGATCATTGACGAGATCAGCGACCGAATGGATCAACTTGATGATCTTCTTGGCATAATAATACCCCGGTGAAGCCTTGGCGCCGAATATGAACGTTCGCGACGGAATATCCGCATCGGGGTTTTCCTGACATCTATTGAAAAGATGAAGGATGTGGAGGATATTGAGAAGCTGTCTCTTATACGCATGAAGTCTCTTTATTTGGATATCGAAAATCGAATCCGGGTCCACCACGATCCCATTGGTCTGGAGGATGCGATCAGCGAGTCGCTTTTTATTCAGCTGCTTCGCCTTATGAAGGTTCTCCAGGAATGCAGAGTCTGCGGTAAAGGACTCAAGCTCGCTAAGCCTGGAAGGATCCTTGATCCAAGCGTCTCCTATCGCCGATTGAATGAGCGACGCCAGGGGCGGGTTGCTATTCAGCAACCAGCGGCGATGGGTGATCCCGTTTGTCTTACTGTTGAACTTCCCGGGAAAATACTGATAGAACAGATTCATCTCCCGTTCTTTCAAGATATTGGTATGGATCTTTGCGACCCCGTTCACACTATGGCTTCCTGCTATGGCGAGGTGGGCCATTTTCACTTCCCCATGTGCGATGATGGCCATCCCCTCAATCCTGCCCCACTCTCCCGGATAGGCGTCCCACAGATCACGGCAAAACCGCTCATTGATTTCATCGATAATCATGTAGATCCTCGGCAATAGAGGCTGAAAAATCCTCACTAGCCACCGTTCCAGTGCTTCAGAAAGGGTCGTATGGTTCGTATAGGCGAACGTCTTCGTCGTCACGCCCCAAGCTGAATCCCAGTCCATGCCGTACTCATCGATCAGGACCCTCATCATTTCAGGAATCGCGAGGACCGGGTGAGTATCATTGATGTGGATGGCCACATGCTCGTGCAGATTCGTCAAGTCCCCGTGCCTGGAGAGATAGGACTCGAGTATCGTGCGGATGCTTGCAGACACTAGAAAATACTGCTGCTTCAACCTGAGGACCTTCCCCTCATCCTGGGTATCATCAGGATAAAGGAATTCGGTGATGGCCTCCGTATCGCGCTTATACTTCATCATGTCCCTACCGGCTTTATAGGCATAAGGCTCTGCATTCCATAAGCGCAGCGTGTTCACCGTTGTCGTTCCGTAGCCAACGACGGGAAGATCATATGGAACGGCAGCAACGATTTCAGCATCTACATGCCTGAATGAGGTAACCCCGTCCTTCTCGGATGATTCAATCCGGCCCCAGAACGGAATCTGCATCATAAGGTCCGGCTTCCGCACTTCCCACACATATCCATGACGAAGCCATTGTTCAGGGAGCTCCATCTGATAACCATTCACGATTTTTTGTTCAAACAGCCCGTGCTTGTAGCGGATGCCGTAGCCGTGACCCGGAAGGTCCATGGAGGCCATGGAATCTAGGAAGCATGCGGCCAGTCGTCCTAGTCCCCCGTTCCCGAGGGCGGCATCCTGTTCTACATCCTCCATGTCCTTCAAATCGATGCCCAAGTCTCCGAGCCCCTCTTCCACAAGCTCGTAAATTCCGAGATTCATCAGATTCTGCCTCAACAGCCGACCGAGCAGAAATTCAATGGACAGATAATACACCTGTTTTTGCTTCTGATACCGGTATTGCTCGTTTGTCTGGATCCAGTTCATACTGATGTACTCACGGATCAGCTGTCCGAGCGTGTCATACCGGTCTTGAAGAGTGGTGTCGGGGAACGCCTTACCTGAGGTCATCTCCAACTTCTTCAGATAAGCTTCCTTAAATTCCTCCTGGCTAGAAAACATGACTTTCACTCCTCGAGGTGAGATCTGAATATAGCTGATTATATTTGAATGCCGATTGAGCCCAGCTGTTATCCGTTTCCATCGCATTCTTCACAATCCTTGCCCACACCTCTTCCTGTTCATAGAGGCGGATGGCCCGGCGATACGTATACAACATATCGTGGGCGTTGAAATTCGCAAACGAAAAGCCGTTTCCGCTTCCCGTTTCTTCATCATACGAATGCACCGTATCATTCAATCCCCCCGTCTCCCTGACGAGGGGAAGCGCACCATATCTCATGGCGATCATTTGGCCAAGGCCGCACGGCTCGAACCTTGAAGGCATGAGGAATACATCGGACCCCCGGTAGATCTGTTTGGCCAATGCTTCATCGAATCCGATCTGCACCCTGACCTTATCCGGGTTCGCAGCAGCTGCTTCCCTGAAGAATTGCTCATACTCCCAGTCACCCGAACCAAGGACGATGAACTGGACATCCTCCTCGAGCATTTCGTGAAGCACGGCCCTGATGAGATCGAGTCCCTTCTGGGCAGTCAAACGTGAAATGATGGAGATGACCGGTACATCCCGTTTTTCAAGGTCCAGCCTCTCCTGCAGCTGCTCTTTATTGATTTTTTTGCCGTGAAGATTGCCACTGAAGAATGGATGATCCCCCTGACCGGGATCGTATTCCCCGTCGTCGATCCCATTGACGATCCCCACCAACTCCCGCTCCCTGAGCTTCAGGACTCCATCGAGGCGTTCCCCGTAGTAAGGCTGTAGGATCTCGTCTTTATATGTAGGACTGACAGTCGTGATGATATCGGCAGAGATGAGGGCTCCCTTCATGAAATTCATGCATCCATGGAATTCCAGGTAATCAGGATGGGCGTAACGCTGGGGAATGCCCAGCAGATCCGTCATCACACTGAACGGGTAGATCCCTTGGAACTGCAGATTATGAATGGTGAAGACCGTGCGGATGAAGGCATATCCTCCGCGGTCCTGATATTCGGTCCTCAGCAAGAATGGAATCATCGCGGTATGCCAGTCATGGCAATGGATGACGTCCGGATAGAACTCCAGTTCACCGATTGCTTCCAGTACGGCCCTGGTAAAGTATGCATACCGCTCCCCTTCGTCAACGAATCCATATAACCGGTCCCGGGCAAAGTAGTATTCGTTGTCGACGAAGTAGTAGGTGACGCCATTTTCCCTGTATTCTTCGATCCCGCAGTACTGCTGCCTCCATCCCACGGCTACGGTGAACTCCTTGACCTTCCTCATCTGGTCCTTAAAATGAGCGGAGATCCCCCCATACTTAGGGAGGATCACCCTCACATCGGTTCCAAGTTTACGAAGCTCTTTCGGGAGGGCGCCGGCAACATCCGCTAGCCCGCCCGATTTGATGAATGGTACACACTCGGAAACTGCAAATAATACCTTCACGAGTTCATCAGCGCTCCCTGGACCATGCCTTTACGGACGACGATGGGTTGTTCCGGGTCCCCGATGAGTCTAACTCCATCTTCGATCTTTACATCTTTATCAAGGATGACATTTTCCAATACACAATCACGGCCGATCTGGCTTTTCTGCATGATGATCGAGTTCTTGATTGTGGTGCCTTCTCCCACCTTCACCGCCCTGAAGATCATGGAATGATCCACATGACCTTTTATGAAACAGCCATTGGCGATGATGCTGTGCTTGACGCCCGCTTCGCTCGTATAGCGTGTCGGCGGCTCATCCTTCACCTTCGTGTAGATGGGCAGGTCTTTCTTGAACAGCTCCCTCCACTGATCAAGTTCGAGGAGATTCATGCTTGTTTCAAAGTACTTGTCGATGGAATCGATCCTCTCCACAAAGCCTTGATGTTCGTAGCCGCACACCTTCAGACCGCTCTCCATATCTTCCACCACGTCATTCATGCACGTATACCCTGTCTGATGGCGTGATTTGATCAGATCGACAAGAAGGGATTTTTTGACCAGATACATATGAAGGGACGATCCACCATGTCGGATTTCCGTAATGTCGCAACCGATCTGGACGTGGCGCTCAAGGACCGGACGATAGGCTATATTGCACACCGTATAGCAGTTGGTGATGAGGGCATATTCCTGGGTGCTGCGGGTGAAATAATCGATGTGATGGGCAAAATGATTGAACGATCCGATTGTTTCGTCATTTCTCTCAAGACCAGGAACCGGAAAGAAGAACAAACCGTCCCTCTTCCTGTTCAGGTCCCAGTTTTTCCCCGACCCGAGATGATCCATGAGAGAACGGTACTGGTATTTAGGGAAGATGGCTACGGATCCGATATCTGAATTCACCATATTCGAAAGGACGAAATCGACCAGGCGATAGCGGCCGGCGATTGGAAGGGCCGCAAGAGAACGGTGCAAAAGCAGGTCTCCGAGTGAATCGTAATAGCTGGTCGCATCAATGACGCCTAACAGGGTGTTTTTCATATGAACTCCTCCTCTAAGTAGATGGTCAAACTTCTTCCTGTTCGAGTAATGCCGAAAGAACCGATTCTGTTACGAGTATGATTTCATCCGACCCTTCCTCAGGCATGATGACGATGCCATTCGGCACCACTACATCAGGTGGCACGATCGCCTGCTCGATATAGGCATTTTCACCGATTTCCGCCCCTGGCATGACGACGGAACGGGTCACATGCGCACCCTTCTTCACAGAAGCTCCCTGGAACAGGACGGATTTTTCAACGGTCCCTTCGATCGTGCATCCTTCATTGATCAACGATCCTTCCACATGGGCATCTTCCGAGATATATTGAGGCGGCTCATTGGGATTGACCGAGTATACCCTCCAATCCAGGTCGAAGAGATTCAGTTCATTTTTTTCATCGATGAGATCCATATTGGCCTCCCACAGGCTCCGGACCGTGCCGACATCCTTCCAGTAGCCTTCGAACGGATAAGCCATCAGCTTTTTCTTTTCATCAAGGAGAAGGGGAATGACGTCCTTTCCGAAATCATGTGTGGAGCGTGGATTGCGGTCATCCATCTCCAGGTATTCTTTCAGAAGTGACCAGTTGAAGATATAGATGCCCATGGAAGCCAGATTACTCTTAGGGAACGGCGGTTTTTCCTCGAACTCGGTCACCCTCATGGCTTCATCGGTATTCATCAAACCGAACCTGCTCGCCTCATCCCAGCCGACCTCAATGACTGAAATCGTGACGTCCGCTTTTTTTTCGATATGGTAATCGAGCATCTTGCTGTAGTCCATTTTGTAAATATGATCTCCTGAAAGAATCAACACATATTCCGGATCATACTGCTCGATGTAGTTCACGTTCTGGAAGATGGCACTGGCCGTCCCTGTATACCAGCGCATCTCGGAGGATTCTGCATAAGGAGGAAGCACCGTGACCCCCCCGTTCCGTCGGTCAAGATCCCACGCACTGCCGATCCCGATATACGAATTCAATACCAATGGTTGATATTGAGTCAAAACCCCCACTGTATCAATGCCGGAATTCGTACAATTACTCAATGTGAAGTCGATGATACGGTATTTGCCTCCAAAGGGCACCGCCGGTTTCGCCAAGCTCTTCGTCAATGAATTCAACCTGCTCCCTTTGCCTCCTGCCAACAACATTGCCACACATTTGCCGTTACCCATGCTAGCATCTCCCCTCATATGATTGGTTTTAAATAAACAGCTCCATAAGGCGGTATCGTCATTTCAATTGATCCCTCTTTCCCGTGATAGGCCCCTTTCGTGACAGGCAGGGAGTGGGGATTGATTTGATGTGAGCCTCCAAAGCGTTCTTCATCGCTGTTCAAGATCTCTTGATATGCTTTCACAAGGGGCACGCCCACCTTATAGTGGTGGTAGGCTTCCTTGCTGAAATTACAGATGATGATCAGATGCTCTCCCTCTGAATGCCTGATGAAGGAGAAGATCTGCTGATCGGCATTATTGACATCGATCCATTCAAAACCGTCACTCCGATGGTCCCACTGGTGAAGGGGTGTTGCACCTCTATATAAATGCAATACTTCTCTGAAATATGAGTTGAATTTGTGATGAAAATCGTAACTCATCAAATGCCAGTCTAGTTGTTCCAGGTCCTTCCATTCCGCAAAGGGAGCCAGTTCACTTCCCATGAACAGAAGCTTTTTACCTGGGTGACCTGTCATGAATGCCAGTAACAACCGATACTGTGCAAACTTTTGCCAATGATCCCCCGGCATCTTATCCAGCAATGACCTCTTCCCATGGACCACCTCATCATGTGAGAAAGGCAGGATATAGTTTTCCGAGAACGCATAGAGGATGGAGAACGTGATGAGGGAATGAAGCCCTCTTCTTTCTTCCGGTGTCGCTTCCATGTAAGTGAGCACATCATTCATCCATCCCATGTTCCACTTATAGCTGAAGCCAAGTCCCCCGTAATGAACCGGTGAGGTGACCTGGGGCCAATCGGTGGAATCCTCCGCCATCATCAGGAAGGAAGGGTCAAACTCAAAAACAGATGTATTCAATCGTTTCAGGAACTCCAGTGCCCCTTCATTCGCGGCCGATTCCCCCTGATTCGCCCAATAAATGATATTCGCCACAGCATCGACCCTGAAGCCGTCGATATGGTACTTCTCCATCCAGAAACGGGCATTTGATAGGAGGAAGCTCCTTACCTCTCCTTTTGCGAGGTCAAAATTGACCGTCCCCCATGTATGATTCTCCCGGTCACTATCCCGGGCGTATTCATAGGCGAAGGATCCGTCGAATTGATACAGTCCATGGGCATCCTTGCAAAAATGACCGGGTACCCAATCCAGGATGACGCCTATATGATGAGCATGGCATTCATTCACAAATGCCATGAACTCATGGGGTGAACCATATCTGCTTGTGGGAGCATAATAGCCTGTCCCCTGGTAGCCCCACGAACGATCGAATGGGTGCTCGGTCACCGGCAGAATTTCAATATGGGTGAAGCCGTGTTCCTTCACATACGGAATCAGTTCATCCGCGAGCTCTGAATAGGTAAGAAAACCGCCATCCCTCTTCTTTTTCCATGTTCCCAAATGGACTTCATATATGAACATTGGTTGATCAAATCGATTATGTTTCTCTTTCACCTTCATCCAATCGCGATCGCTCCACTTGAACCCTTCAAGGTCGTAAACCACGCTTGCAGTTCGCGGTCTGACTTCAGATGAGAATCCATATGGATCAGCTTTCATTCTTCGTTCCCCTGAAGAAGTCACAATCTCATATTTATACGTTGAGCCGGACAAATCTTCATCAACCCGGATCACCCATACACCTTCCTGATTGATCCTCTTAAGTTCATATCCCCTTCCGTTCCAGTTGTTGAAAGAACCAACCACTGAAATCGATCTTGCTTCGGGAGCCCAAACGCAAAAATCAGTTGAAATGCCTGCTTTCACATGGCACCCCATAAAACGATAGGCATGCTGCATATTCCCTTCATGAAACAAAAATACGTCAAAATCTGTTAGGGACAACGTGTCCATTTCCTCACCTACCATCATCAATCTCCTTACTTATTTCTTTCATCATATAAGAATTCCTTCATTTCATCATCTCCCATTTGCGACAATATTTGTTAGCTCACTACGAAAAACACCAAAAAAAGGATGAAATCCTCGAATGACAAGGTTTTCATCCCATTTATATCCTTTTATTTGTCGTTATTTGTCGAAATATTTTAAAAATTTTAAACACATTACAAGTTGAAACCAAGTCAGATATAGAAATCCGTGTCAATCCATGCAAAAAAAGATGTGTCGAAGATTTCCTCGACACATCTTTTTCGTATTATGACCCATACGGGATTCGAACCCGTGTTACCGCCGTGAAAGGGCGGTGTCTTAACCGCTTGACCAATGGGCCGCTATATGGCGGAGAAGGAGGGATTTGAACCCTCGCGCCGGTTGCCCGACCTACACCCTTAGCAGGGGCGCCTCTTCAGCCACTTGAGTACTTCCCCATATTGGCTCCGCAGGCAAGATTCGAACTTGCGACCGATCGGTTAACAGCCGATAGCTCTACCACTGAGCTACTGCGGAATAATGAAAATGGTGGGCCTAAGTGGACTCGAACCACCGACCTCACGCTTATCAGGCGTGCGCTCTAACCAGCTGAGCTATAGGCCCACAAATAAAATGGAGCGGGTGATGGGAATCGAACCCACGACATCAGCTTGGAAGGCTGAGGTTTTACCATTAAACTACACCCGCATATGGTATGGGGCGACTGATGGGAATCGAACCCACGAATGCCGGAACCACAATCCGGTGCGTTAACCACTTCGCCACAATCGCCATGAACATATGGTGGCTCAGGACAGAATCGAACTGCCGACACATGGATTTTCAGTCCATTGCTCTACCAACTGAGCTACTGAGCCGCATCTTAATAAAATATAAATGGCGGTCCGGACGGGACTCGAACCCGCGACCTCCTGCGTGACAGGCAGGCATTCTAACCAACTGAACTACCGGACCAAAGCTTTTTGCGATAGCAAAATAGCTATCATTAATGTTTCGCGCTAGCGAAAATAAAGATCAATGTACTGCGATAGCAAAATATCTATCATTAATGTTTCGCGTCAGCGAAAATAAAGATCATTACTTATGTATTGCAGTCACTACATCCCGATCCTTTCGGATCAACATGGTATTGCGGGGACAGGATTTGAACCTGCGACCTTCGGGTTATGAGCCCGACGAGCTACCGAACTGCTCCACCCCGCGACGATAAAAGATGAAAAAAATATGGAGGAGGAAGGGGGATTCGAACCCCCGCGGGCTTTGACACCCCTGTCGGTTTTCAAGACCGATCCCTTCAGCCGGACTTGGGTATTCCTCCGTATGGTGAGAACAATGGTGGACCTTGTAGGACTCGAACCTACGACCGGACGGTTATGAGCCGTCTGCTCTAACCAACTGAGCTAAAGGTCCCTAGTGGTAGCGGCGGAGGGGATCGAACCCCCGACCTCACGGGTATGAACCGTACGCTCTAGCCAGCTGAGCTACACCGCC
>NZ_LGUE01000009.1 GCF_001274775.1 Rossellomorea marisflavi | reverse complement strand
GATCTCCCCCTGTGAGAGTAGGACGTCGCCAGGCAATAGAGAGAAAAGCAGCTCATTTGATGGGCTGCTTTTTTTGTTAGCTGGGAAAAAAGATAGGGGAATGCGCAGGTTGCAAGTGTGAGACGTTTGCCATACCGGGGTTAAAGTACTACGGGAGGTACTACTCTTCTAGGTGAGGATTGAAAAGTTCTTTTAAATCATTAATAATCTGTGGGAGTATATGATTAGCCGAATGGGATGGACAGAGGCGTTTGCCGGAGATAAGGCTATGGGGGAGTCGCGTTTATTTGCGACTTTTTTGCGTTCCAAGCGAAGGGAGACTGATACCTGCGAACATGGTACTGATATTAGCGGTATTTTTCTAAGTAATGGATCGTTTTTCACTCCTCACACCGTTCGACATTTTTCACAACGCCTATGGAGGACTTTGAGCCTCATGGACCCATCGTTCTCCTCCGCCCGTCAAAAATATCAGCGGAAATTAATCATTTACTTGCGATATTTTTTATTCTATTTGCGAGAATCGACTTTTTATCAGCGAAATTGATCAGGGCCCGGTTTCCTATTTGCGATCTACTCTCCATACGTGCGAACGGTCGTGTATAAGTGCGGAATCCGAATCATACTAGCGATTTTATCTAGAATAAAAATCCGCCCGCAACACCCTAAATAATCCCACAAGTTGACGTTCTGTCTGTGTACAATCCCTCATGAATATGGTAGTCACGATCAAAAGGACAAGATCCTCACGTCCCACCCTTCAACATTCAATTCCTTTGCTGAACTCTTCCAAAAACCCTGCACATCCAAAGAAGGACTAACCCCACACAAAGTCGAATATACACCTAATTCGAATTTTCCGTTTTTAATTGATCTTCACGTTTAAAATACCTCCCAAACAGAAAAGCTTTTAAGGCTATGCTTCTTCATTGCAAAGATGGAAGCCCGGTTGTATAATTATAGTCAAATATAGTCAAAGTCAAATGAGGAGGAGGTTTAATGAGGAATATATCCGACATCATTGAACATTACCTGAAGAATGTATTGGATTTAAGTGAATCTGAAATCGTCGAAATCAAAAGAAGTGAGATCGCTGATAAGTTCCAATGTGTTCCTTCTCAAATAAATTATGTGATCAATACCCGCTTCACCATCGAGAAGGGGTATGTGGTCGAGAGTAAGCGTGGGGGAGGCGGCTACATCCGCATCATGCGGGTGAAGGCTCATGATCAGGTGCATCTTATTGATCAGCTTGTGGCCCTCATTACTCAGAAGATCAGTCAGAATACGGCGGCTGATATCGTTTTCCGACTCGTGGAAGAGGATATAATATCTGAAAGAGAGGCAAAGATCATGTTGAGCGTCATGGATCGATCCGTGATCATGGTCGAGTTGCCTGAACGGGATATTCTCCGGGGCAGGATGCTCCGGGCTATGCTGGATACGTTAAAATACGAGTAAGAATGTAAGAGGTGAATGGAATGATGTGTCAGGAGTGCAAGGAGAATCCGGCAACCCTTCATTTCACGAAGGTTGTGAACGGAGAGAAGACCGAGGTCCATCTATGTGAGCAATGTGCTCAGGATAAAGGAACGATGTTCGAGAATTCGGCAGCCTTTACGGTGAATAATCTGTTGGCCGGTTTATTGAATATCACCCCCGGTTTCAAGCAGGCACAGGAGCAGGAAGCGCCAAAGAAGGAAGTTCTCCAGTGTCCGAAGTGCAAATTGACATTCCAACAGTTTACGAGCATCGGCCGGTTTGGATGTTCGGAGTGTTATAAGACATTCAACAGCGAACTCGATCCGATCCTGAAGAGGGTGCACAGCGGGAATATGGAGCATCACGGAAAGGTACCGGAACGAATGGGCGGTACGATCCAGATCAAGAAGCAGATCAAGAAGCTGAGAACGGAACTCCAGGCCCTCATCGAAGAGGAAGAGTTTGAGAGAGCAGCTGAAACGAGAGACCGCATTCGTTCCCTTGAACGTGAGATGAAGCAGGAAGGGGGAGGTGCAGAATGAGTCTGGAGCGATTTTTAAGCAATACTGTCAGTTCGTGGATGAATGAAGAAGGCCCCCAATCGGATATTGTACTGAGTTCCCGGGTGCGTTTGGCACGGAATCTGACGGACTTCCGTTTTTCAACCCTCTATTCACCCGAGGAAGCCGGACAGATCGTAGAGCGGGTGAAAGAGAAAATGTCTTCATTTCCCAAAGAGCTGGGTGAACTTGAATTTTTACCTACGAGTGAGATTCAGCCGTTGGAAAAAAGGGTATTGATGGAGAAACACCTGATCAGTCCGAATCTGGCAGAAGATAAGAATGTCGGGGCCGTCCTTCTATCACCAGATGAAGATATAAGCATAATGGTAAATGAAGAGGATCATATCCGGATACAGTGTCTTTATCCCGGTCTTCAACTGAAGCAGGCCCTCTCCCGTGCCAATGAGCTCGATGACTGGTTTGAGAGCGAACTGGACTTTGCATTTGATGAAAAGTACGGGTACCTGACCACCTGCCCTACGAATGTGGGCACGGGACTCAGGGCATCGGTCATGGTCCATCTTCCAGGCTTGGTCCTCACCCAGCAGATGAACCGGATCATACCGGCGATCAACCAGCTTGGACTCGTCGTGAGGGGCATTTACGGCGAAGGCAGTGAAGCCCTGGGGAATATCTTTCAAATCTCCAATCAGACGACCCTCGGTAAGTCCGAAGTGGATATCGTGGAGGATCTCATCAGCGTGGTGAATCAGATCATTGCCAAGGAACTGACGGCGAGGGAGGCATTAGTTCAGACCTCCAACATACAATTAGAAGATAGGGTCTTCAGATCGCTGGGGGTGCTGGAGCATAGCCGCATCATTGAATCGAAGGAAGCGGCCAAATGCCTGTCGGATGTTCGTTTGGGCATCGATCTGGGCATGATCCACAGTCTCTCCAAAAATATTTTGAATGAATTGATGATTTTGACCCAACCGGGTTTTTTACAACAATATTCCGGAGGTCCATTGCGACCGAATGAACGGGACATAAGAAGGTCTTCCTTGATCAGGGAGCGAATTAGATTGGATAAAGATACATGTGAGGAGGAAGAATCATGATGTTTGGTCGATTTACAGAAAGAG
The DNA here is from genome assembly GCF_001274775.1 of Rossellomorea marisflavi. GTDB lineage: Bacteria > Bacillota > Bacilli > Bacillales > Bacillaceae_B > Rossellomorea > Rossellomorea marisflavi. The sequence goes on along the minus strand of NZ_LGUE01000009.1, from coordinate 56,531 downwards.
CTCAAAAAGTATTGGCATTAGCCCAGGAAGAAGCCATCCGACTAGCCCATAATAACATCGGCACTGAACATATCCTGCTTGGCCTTGTTCGTGAAGGAGAGGGGATTGCAGCCAAGGCACTGACTGCCCTTGGACTAAGCCCTGAGAAGATCCAGAAGGAAGTGGAGGGTCTGATCGGAAAAGGAACGGAGAAGTCCCAGACGATCCACTATACGCCCCGCGCGAAGAAAGTCATCGAACTTTCCATGGATGAAGCAAGGAAGCTCGGTCACTCTTACGTAGGGACAGAGCATATCCTTCTCGGTCTGATCCGTGAAGGGGAAGGCGTGGCAGCACGGGTACTTGGAAACCTTGGTGTAAGCTTGAATAAAGCAAGACAGCAGGTTCTCCAGCTCCTCGGCAACAACGATTCCGGCGGACATCAGGGAGGCGGCAGCACGAATGCCAATACGCCGACGCTCGATAGTCTTGCACGTGACTTGACGGCCATTGCCCGTGAAGGAAGCCTTGATCCGGTCATCGGACGAAGCAAGGAAATCCAGCGTGTCATCGAAGTGCTAAGCCGCCGTACGAAGAACAATCCGGTCCTTATCGGTGAACCGGGTGTGGGTAAGACGGCGATTGCTGAAGGCCTTGCCCAGCAGATCATCGCGAATGAAGTACCGGAGATCCTCCGTGATAAGCGTGTCATGACCCTCGATATGGGAACCGTCGTAGCCGGAACGAAATACCGTGGTGAGTTCGAGGACCGCTTGAAAAAAGTGATGGATGAGATCCGTCAGGCAGGGAATATCATTCTCTTCATCGATGAGCTACACACGCTGATCGGGGCAGGAGGGGCCGAAGGGGCAATCGATGCTTCCAACATCCTCAAGCCTTCCCTTGCACGTGGAGAACTGCAATGTATCGGGGCGACGACCCTCGATGAATATCGCAAGTATATCGAGAAGGATGCGGCCCTTGAACGCCGGTTCCAGCCTATCCAGGTCAATGAGCCGACAGCAGATGAGTCCATCCAGATCCTCAAAGGTCTTCGTGACCGCTATGAGGCGCATCACCGTGTATCCATCACGGATGCTGCCATCGATGCGGCTGTGAAACTCTCTGACCGCTATATCTCAGACCGATTCCTTCCGGATAAGGCAATCGATTTGATCGATGAAGCCGGTTCGAAAGTCCGTCTCCGCTCGTATACGACTCCTCCGAATTTGAAGGAGCTTGAAGCGAAGCTGGAAGAGATCCGCAAAGAGAAAGATGCGGCGGTTCAGAGCCAGGAGTTTGAAAAAGCCGCTTCCCTCCGCGATTCCGAGCAGAAGCTTCGTGAAGAGCTGGAAGAAACGAAGAATACATGGAAAGAAAAGCAGGGGCAGGAAAATACCGAAGTCACAGTGGAAGATATCGCGAAGGTCGTGTCCAACTGGACTGGAGTACCTGTATCCAAGCTTGCTCAAACAGAAACAGATCGTCTCTTGAAGCTTGAAGAAATCCTTCACTCCCGTGTGATCGGCCAATCCGAAGCGGTTGTCGCCGTATCGAAAGCGGTGCGCCGTGCGCGTGCAGGACTGAAGGATCCGAAGCGTCCGATCGGTTCATTCATCTTCCTCGGTCCTACCGGTGTCGGAAAAACCGAATTGGCCCGTGCTCTTGCGGAATCCATGTTCGGTGATGAAGAAGCGATGATCCGGATCGATATGTCGGAATACATGGAGAAGCATTCCACCTCCCGTCTCGTCGGTTCCCCTCCGGGATATGTCGGGTACGAAGAAGGTGGTCAGCTGACTGAGAAAGTCCGTCGTAAACCTTATTCCGTCGTGCTCCTCGATGAAATCGAAAAAGCACATCCAGATGTCTTCAATATCCTTCTGCAAGTCTTGGAAGATGGTCGTTTGACTGACTCCAAAGGAAGGACAGTCGACTTCAGGAATACGGTGCTGATCATGACATCGAATGTCGGGGCACAATCCCTTAAAGCCAATAAGCATATGGGCTTCAATATCCAAGACGGGAAACAGGATTACAAAGATATGAAAGGGAAAGTGATGGAGGAACTGAAACGCGCCTTCCGTCCGGAATTCCTGAACCGTATCGATGAAATCATCGTCTTCCACTCATTGGAGAAAGACCACCTGAAAGAGATCGTGACCCTTATGTCGAATCAACTCACGAAGCGCCTCAAGGAGCAGGATATCCATCTTGAGCTTTCTGCGGCTGCCAAGGAGAAGATTGCGGATGAAGGATTCGATCCTGAATACGGTGCAAGACCGCTTCGCAGGGCCATACAGAAATATGTCGAAGATAAACTATCTGAAGAGCTCCTGAGAGGGAAGGTCTTGACGGGTCAAGACATCCTCATCGATGTCGAAGGGGAAGAATTCGTCGTCAAATTGAAAGAAGAAGCAACCAATTCAACTCCTTGATGGTAAAAGGAAGAGGTACACGGTCATGAACCTGTGCCTCTTTTTTTCCATAAGAAGAAAAGAGTATGTATAGCCGGGACGCGCCCGGTATAGTAATAAGACTAGGAAGAGGAGTAGGATCGTTTTGGCAAAAAAGAAGACAAAATTCGTATGTTCATCCTGCGGGTATGAATCGGCAAAATGGATGGGGAAATGTCCCGGATGCAATGAGTGGAACACGATGGTGGAAGAAGTGGCCATTACGGGGAAGCAGCCCCGTGGTGCATTCCAACACAGCGAAGGGCCGTCGAAGGCTGAAAAGCTGACATCCATCGAGACGATGCAAGAACCCCGTGTCCTTACTGATTCCAAAGAACTCAACCGGGTGCTTGGAGGCGGAGTGGTGCCGGGATCGCTTGTGTTGATAGGGGGAGACCCGGGGATAGGGAAATCTACCCTGCTGCTGCAAGTTTCCTCTCAGCTTGCCGAACAAAAGCAAAAAGTCCTTTATATTTCAGGTGAAGAGTCCATCAAGCAGACCAAATTGCGTGCGGACCGGCTGAATATCACGGCTGATGACCTATACATATATGCAGAAACCAACCTGCAGTCGATCCACCAGACCATCGATCAGCTTTCACCCGACTTTGTCATCATCGACTCCATTCAAACCATCTATCATCCGGAGGTCACTTCGGCACCCGGTAGCGTATCGCAGGTGCGGGAATGTACGGCGGAATTGATGCGGATCGGTAAGACGAAGGGAATTGCCATTTTCATTGTCGGACATGTAACCAAGGAAGGATCCATCGCTGGTCCCCGCCTGCTCGAGCATATGGTGGATACAGTCCTCTATTTTGAAGGGGAGCGGCACCATTCCTACAGGATCTTGAGAGCGGTGAAAAACCGTTTCGGTTCTACGAATGAGATGGGGATCTTCGAAATGAAGGAACTGGGTCTTGAAGAAGTCGCCAATCCTTCGGAGATCTTCCTCGAAGAACGTTCACAAGGATCTGCCGGGTCGACGGTCGTTGCATCCATGGAAGGAACAAGGCCGGTGCTTGTGGAAATCCAAGCCCTCGTCACACCGACGAGCTTCAATAACCCTAGACGTATGGCAACGGGAATCGACCATAGCAGGGTCTCCCTCATCATGGCAGTGCTGGAGAAGCGGGCGGGGATGCTCCTTCAACAGCAGGATGCCTACCTAAAGGTCGCAGGCGGAGTGAAGCTCGACGAGCCGGCTATCGATTTGGCCGTGGCGGCGAGCATTGCTTCAAGCTTCAGGGACAAAGCCTCACGCGCACAGGATTGCATCATCGGGGAAGTGGGTCTGACCGGGGAGATCCGACGCGTCTCACGGATCGAGCAGAGAGTGCAGGAAGCGGCGAAGCTCGGCTTCCAACGGGTCATCATCCCGCAGAACAATATCGGGGGATGGCAGGCACCGGGCGGCATCGAAGTGGTCGGTGTATCCGATATCCATCAAGCGTTGGGTATGATTTTAGGAGGATAACAAAATGGAAGATAAAAAGGCAAAGGATAAATCCATATCGGATATTTTACAATTCGTTGCGCCCGGTGCGCCTATCCGGGATGGGATTGATAATGTGCTCCGGGCCAACACCGGCGGACTGATCGTCGTCGGATACAACGACAAGGTCAAGTCCGTTCTGGACGGAGGCTTTCATATCAACTGTCCGTTTTCACCGAGCTATCTGTATGAGCTCGCGAAAATGGACGGGGCGATCGTCCTGAACGAATCCGGGACGAAGATCATCCTGGCCAATGCCCAGCTTGCCCCCGATGTGTATGTTCCTTCTACAGAGACAGGGATGAGGCATCGTACGGCAGAAAGGGTGGCAAGGCAGACGAATGCCCTTGTGATTGCCATCTCTCAGCGCCGGAACGTCATCACCCTGTATCAGGGCAATTTCCGATACGCCCTGAAGGACATTTCCGTCATCTTGACCAAAGCCAATCAGGCTGTGCAGACCCTGGAGAAATACAAGGTCGTCCTCGATCAGAGCATCTCCAATCTATCGGTTCTGGAGTTCGAAGAATTGGTGACCCAGAGCGACCTGCTCCAGGTTCTCCATCGATTCGAAATGGTCCTCAGGATCAAAAATGAGCTTCTGACCTATCTGAGTGAACTCGGCACGGAGGGAAGACTGATCCGCCTGCAGATGAATGAACTGCTTTCAGACATCGAGAGCGAGGCCATGCTGATCTTCCGGGATTACGCCATGGACCGCAACGTGAAAGCATTCGAGCTTCTATACAAGTTCCAGGAGCTTGTGCGCTCAGAAGTCCTTGAAGACAATGTGCTCCTGAAGCTTTTGGGTTATCAGGGCTATCCCCACCACGACGAGGCGATGTTCCCGCGCGGATACCGTGTATTGAATAAGATCCCGCGCCTGCCGATCGTGATCATCGAGAACGTGATCAATGAGTATGATGCCCTGCATCATATCGTGAAAGCGACGGTGGAAGACCTCGATGAAGTGGAAGGGATCGGGGAAGTGAGGGCGCGCAAGATTAAAGAAGGTCTCAAACTCATAAAAGAACAAACGTTCGCTGACCGGCAATTATAGCACCCAAGTCCCGGTTTGATAAAAGGGAAATTTGCCCTGTTTCCAAAAAATTGACAGTGCAATCTCCGAGTGTTAGCCTTTTCATGAGGGCCTCTATCATCGTTTGTGAAATTGAAGAAAATTAGTCAAGAATCTCACGTTTTAAAAATCATAAATTGTTTATAATGGATAGGAGGAGGTGAAGGTATGTTAAAAAGAATCGTTCAGGCATGCTTCCTTATCGTAGGTGGTACACTAGGGATCCTATTGATTCCGGAGTTATTGTCGGTCATCAACATGGCGGATATTTCATTAATCAATAATGCATATATGACTGCTATATTAGGTGCCATTATTTTTTATATTATTTCGTTCTGGGCAGTCGAGTATGTGGTGAACTTTGTCAAATGGTTTGAAGATAGTTTGGTAAAGGCCCCGGTGACGGATTTGCTCTTTGGAAGTCTTGGTTTGATTATCGGATTGATCGTAGCATATCTGTTGGGAATTGCCGTCAATCAGCTTGAATTCCCGATCTTGAATGCGGTCGTACCGGTACTCTTGACCTTGCTGCTTGGGTATCTTGGTTTCCAAGTCGGCTTCAAGAAGCGGGATGAAATGGTAGGTCTCTTCGGCAATTCTCGTTCCAAGAAGAAAGATTCCGAAGAAGATGATGAGGCAAACGCCGTGAAGACGCTCAAGATCCTCGATACAAGCGTGATCATCGACGGACGCATCGCAGACATCTGTCAGACAGGCTTCCTCGAAGGAATCGTCGTCATTCCTCAGTTCGTCCTCGAAGAGCTCCAGCATATCGCTGATTCATCCGACGTATTGAAGCGGAATCGCGGACGTCGAGGACTGGATATCTTGAACCGCATCCAGAAGGAATTGCCGGTTGAAGTCCAGATCTACGAGGGCGACTTCGAAGAGATCCAAGAGGTGGATTCAAAGCTTGTGAAGCTTGCCAAACTCACGAACGGAATCGTTGTGACCAATGATTTCAACCTGAATAAGGTATGTGACCTTCAAGGGGTACAAGTACTGAATATCAATGACTTGGCGAACGCCGTTAAGCCTGTCGTACTTCCTGGTGAAGAACTGAAGGTACAGGTGATCAAAGACGGGAAAGAGCATAATCAAGGCATTGCCTACCTCGATGATGGCACGATGATCGTCGTGGAGGAAGGACGCAATTACATCGGTAAATATATCGATGTCCTTGTCACTTCGGTACTGCAGACATCCGCGGGTCGGATGATCTTCGCAAAGCCGAAACAGTTGGAAAAAGCGCTATAAGCCTGACTCCTTTGACCCGGTAAGGTATAATGGATGAATACTAGAGGAAGTCAAAGGAGTTAATCATATGGAGTATCAAGTGGTCATCCCGGCTGCCGGAAGGGGCAAACGGATGAAAGCGGATCGGAATAAGCTGCTTCTTGAGTTGGACGGGGCACCCATCATTGTCCATACCCTTCAAGTGTTCGACCGGGATCCCCTGTGCCAGGGGATCTTTGTTGCTATCCATCCCGATGAACGGGAGGAGTTCGACGCTCTGATCGATCGTCATGATATCGGCAAGGATATCCGACTCGTCGACGGGGGGGAAGAAAGACAGGATAGCGTCTATCAGGCATTGCTTGAGGTCGATCATGAAGTCGTACTCGTTCATGATGGTGCCAGGCCGTTCATTTCCCGGTCGGTCATCCACGAGCTCGCTGAGCGGGCTTGGGAGACGGGCGGGGCGATTGCCGCGGTTCCGGTAAAGGATACCATCAAGAAAGTCATGGATGGGAAAGTCGAAGAAACGATCGAGCGCTCAAGCTTGTGGATGGTGCAGACCCCACAGGCTTTTCGCGTTTCATCCTTGAAGAGTGCCCACGATGCAGCAAGGGACGAAGGGTTCCTCGGGACCGATGACGCTTCTCTCGTGGAGCGTCTTGGAGAAGACGTGTCCATCGTGGAAAGTGATTATGACAATATCAAATTGACAACGCCGGAGGATATGTTTTTTGCCGAGGCGATATTGAAGAAGAGAACAGAAGGAGGAAAACATCATGTTTAGAATCGGACAAGGCTTCGATGTGCATCAACTAGTGGAGGATCGTCCATTGATCATGGGCGGCATCACGATCCCGTATGAGAAAGGGCTTCTGGGGCATTCTGACGCCGACGTCCTTCTCCATGCCGTGGCGGATGCCTGCCTCGGTGCCATTGCTGCCGGTGACATCGGGAAGCATTTCCCGGATACGGACGAAGAGTTCAAGGACGCAGACTCGGCCAAGTTGCTTCAGCACGTATGGGCAATGGTCAAAGAGGAAGGCTATGAACTAGGGAATATCGATTGCACCATCATCGCCCAAAAGCCGAAGATGGCCCCGTATATCGATGAGATGAGAGCAAGGATCGCCGAGCTCCTCGAAGCGGATCCATCCCAGGTGAATGTAAAGGCCACAACATCCGAAAAACTTGGTTTCACCGGTCGCGGAGAAGGGATCGCCGCTCAGACGACGGTTCTGGTGAAGCAAAAGTAAGCCCCTTTATTCCGTTTTCGAACGGTGGTAAACTAATACAAGCAGAATCATTGAGGAGGAACGAATATGTCAAACGAAGTACGCGTACGCTATGCCCCGAGTCCAACGGGTCATTTACATATCGGCAATGCCCGTACGGCCCTATTCAACTATCTATACGCCCGCAGTGTGGGCGGGAAATTCATCATCCGCATCGAGGATACGGATAAGAAGCGAAACATTGAAGGCGGAGAAGAAAGCCAGCTCAAATACCTTCAGTGGCTGGGGATCGACTGGGATGAAAGTGTAGATAAGGAAGGGGAATACGGCCCTTATCGTCAATCCGAGCGTAACCATATTTACGAACAGTATTTGAATGAGCTTCTTGAAAGCGGAAAAGCTTATAAATGCTACTGTACGGAGGAAGAGCTGGAAGCTGAAAGGGAAGCGCAAAGCGCATCCGGTCAGATGCCTCGCTACTCCGGTAAATGCCGCAACCTGACAGCGGAAGAGCAGGAGAAGCTTGCTGCGGAAGGACGCCAGCCTAGCATCCGTTTCCGTGTGCCTGAAGGCCGAGTATTTTCTTTCAACGATATCGTAAAAGACGAAGTATCATTTGAATCTGATGGTATCGGTGATTTTGTCATCGCGAAGAAAGATGGTACACCGACGTATAACTTTGCCGTGGCAGTCGATGATTATCTTATGAAGATTTCCCACGTGCTCCGCGGAGAAGATCATATCTCCAATACACCGAAGCAGCTCATGATCTTTGATGCCCTTGGCTGGGAGCCGCCGGTATTTGGTCACATGACCCTGATCGTGAATGAAAGCCGCAAGAAGCTGAGTAAGCGTGATGAGAGCATCATCCAGTTCATCGAGCAATATGAAGCCCTCGGCTATCTTCCGGAAGCGCTCTTCAACTTCATCGCCCTTCTCGGTTGGTCGCCAAAAGGGGAAGATGAGTTGTTCTCAAGGGAAGAATTCATCAAGATCTTCGACCCTGAGCGCCTTTCTACATCGTCTGCCCTGTTCGATAATCAGAAGCTGACGTGGATGAACAACCAGTATATGAAAGCCCTCGATCTTGATCAGGTGGTCGCTCTTGCAGAACCGCATTTGATCAAAGCTGGCAAGATCAGCGGGAACCCGACTGCTGAAGAGCATGAGTGGGTTCGTCGCGTTGTCGGTCTCTATCAGGAGCAAATGAGCTTCGGAGCTGAGATTGTCGAGCTTTCGGAAATGTTCTTCAAGGATGATCTGGAATACGATGCAGAAGCGAAAGCCGTATTGGACGAGGAAGAGGTTCCTGAAGTGCTCCGTGCATTCCTTGATGAGATCGAAGCCCTTGAGACTTACGAAGCGGCAGAAATCAAAAAATCCATCAAAAATGTCCAGAAGTCGACGGGACATAAGGGCAAGAAGCTATTCATGCCGATCCGCGTGGCCGTTACCGGTCAGACACATGGCCCGGAACTTCCGAATGCCATCGAATTGTTGGGGAAAGATAAAGTGAAACTTCGCCTTCAAGGACTTTTAGGTTAACATTTCGCAGGGAATGTAATATAGTAAGAGTATCACGAATTGGATAAATCGCGTTGAAGAGGAGAAGTAGGGATACGGATGCTGATTAGAGAGGACCATCACCGGCTGAAAGTGGTCTGAGCCCCTCCGTTCCTGAAATGCACCTCTGAGTCCGTTGCTGAACATATAAGTAGGTGATGGCGGCTTCCACCGTTAACAGGATCCGAGTTGGGGAGTGATCCCAATCAGAGTGGAACCGCGCTTGCCTACAGCGTCTCTGTCATTTGACAGGGGCGTTTTTTTATTGAGCGAATGAAAGGAGGGGGATGGAATGTTCAAGACATTCAAAGAAGACATCGATGTCGTGTTCGATCAGGATCCGGCCGCGAGGAATTATTTCGAAGTGGTCCTTACGTACTCGGGACTGCATGCCATCTGGGCCCACAGGGTCGCCCACGCATTTTTCAAACGGAGATTCTTTTTCCTCGCCCGTGTGATTTCTCAGATCAGCCGCTTCTTCACCGGAGTGGAGATCCACCCCGGCGCCAAGATAGGCCGCCGGTTCTTCATCGACCACGGGATGGGAGTGGTCATCGGCGAGACGTGTGAGATCGGGGACAACGTCACCCTTTTCCAGGGCGTCACACTCGGGGGTACGGGTAAAGAGAAAGGGAAGCGGCACCCTACGATAAGGGACAATGCCCTCATTGCGACAGGAGCAAAAGTATTAGGTTCCATCGTAGTTGGGGAAAATTCTAAAGTAGGGGCAGGATCGGTCGTCTTGAAGGATGTCCCACCGAACTCCACTGTCGTGGGCATCCCGGGGAAAGTCGTGATACAGGACGGGGTGAAGATCCAGAAGGACCTGAACCACTGTGACCTGCCGGATCCGATCAATGACCGCATCAAACAGCTGCAATCAGAAATCGAAGAACTCAGGAGTCTATTACAAGAGGAACATGGAAGGAGTCGATCGTCTTGACGATCCGTTTATATAATACACTTACTAGACAGAAGGAAGAATTCAAGCCCCTTGAAGAAGGGAAGGTCAAGATGTACGTGTGCGGACCAACGGTCTACAACTACATCCACATCGGGAATGCCCGGCCGGCCATCGTATTCGATACGGTACGCCGCTACTTGGAGTATCGGGACTATGATGTGAAATTCGTCTCAAACTTCACCGATGTCGACGATAAGCTCATCAAGGCAGCCAACGAGCTTGGTGAAGAGGTACCGACGATCGCCAAGCGTTTCATCGACGCATACTTTGAAGACACCGGGGCTCTCGGATGCCAGAAAGCCGATATCCACCCGACCGTGACGGATAACATCGATACCATCATTGAATTCATCTCGGCCCTTGTTGACAAAGGGTTCGCCTATGAATCCCAAGGCGATGTATACTACCGCACAAGGAAGTTTGACGGATACGGGAAGCTATCCCATCAGTCCGTAGACGAGTTGAAAGTCGGAGCGCGTATCGACGTGGGTGATAAAAAAGAAGACGAACTCGACTTCGTCCTGTGGAAGTCAGCGAAAGAAGGGGAAATCTCCTGGGATAGTCCTTGGGGACATGGCCGTCCCGGCTGGCATATCGAGTGCTCGGCCATGGCGAAGCGCTACCTCGGGGATACGATCGATATCCACGCAGGCGGACAGGATCTTACATTCCCCCATCACGAAAATGAGATTGCCCAGTCAGAAGCCCTGACCGGAAAACCTTTCGCGAAATACTGGCTTCATAACGGATATATCAATATCGATAACGAAAAAATGTCGAAGTCCTTGGGGAACTTTGTATTGGTCCACGACATCATCAAGGAACACGACCCGCAAGTGCTGCGTTTCTTCATGCTGTCGGTCCATTACCGCCATCCGATCAACTATAACTTGGAGCTGCTGGAGAACGCGAAGACGGCCCTTGACCGTATCCGCACCTCGTATGATAATCTCCAGCATCGCAAGGAAACGAGTGCCAATCTTGCAGATCACGATCAAGAATGGTTCGGCAAGGTCTCGGCTCTCAAGAACCAATTCATCGAAGCGATGGACGATGACTTCAATACGGCGAATGGAATCTCCTCCCTGTTCGAACTTTCCCGGCAGGCGAACTACTACCTCATGGAAAAGAACACCTCGACAGCCGTCATTGATTCATTCCTCGCCAAGTTCCAAGAGTTCTTCAGCGTACTCGGGCTCTCCCTTGCTGCCAGTGAAGAACTTGTAGATGAAGAGATCGATGAGCTGATCGAGAAGCGGCTTCAAGCACGTAAAGACCGTGACTTCCAATTGGCAGATGAAATCCGTGATACGTTGAAAGCGCGGAATATCATCCTCGAAGACACTCCTCAAGGCACACGCTGGAAAAGAGGTTGAGGATGCTGTACGAAACGAATGAGCACATCGATGCGAAACAAATGAATCCATTGGCCTTGGCCTATATGGGGGATGCCGTGTATGAAACGTATGTGCGGCAGCTCCTCCTCACCAAAGGAAGGGTCAAGCCCAATCAGCTTCACCGGGCCGCCACGAGCTATGTATCGGCAAAATCACAGGCGGCAATCCTCAAGTGGCTGTTCGAGGAAGAGCTCCTCTCTGAAGAGGAAGTCCTGGTCGTCAAACGGGGAAGGAATGCGAAATCCGGCACCACCCCCAAGAATACAGATGTGCAGACGTATAAGCATAGTACCGCTTTTGAAGCGCTGCTCGGATTTCTTTTCCTTCAGAATCGCATCGAGCGGCTGGAGGAACTGATCACGTTGATCTTTGAACAAAAAGGAAAGGAGGAAAGAGCATGAGTAACGAATTAGATTTTATTGGAGGACGTAACCCCGTCATTGAAGCATTGAAGTCGGGGCGGGATATCAACAAGATTTGGATCCAGGAGGGGTCGCAGAAGGGATCGATGCAGCAGGTCATCGGTCTGGCGAAGGACTCCAATATCCTGGTCCAGTTCGTACCGAAGAAGAAAATTGAACAAATGGTTCCCGACAATCATCAGGGTGTCGTTGCATCGGTTGCAGCTTATCAGTATGCAGAAATCGATGATCTCTTCAAGAAGGCACAGGAAAAGGGGGAGGATCCTTTCTTTCTGATCTTGGACGAGCTTGAAGATCCACATAATCTTGGCTCCATCATGCGGACCGCCGATGCTTCAGGTGCACACGGGATCATCATTCCGAAGCGGCGCGCAGTCGGTTTAACGTCGACGGTGGCCAAAGCGTCCACCGGGGCCATTGAACATATCCCCGTGGCACGGGTCACCAACCTGTCACGTGCAGTCGAGGAACTGAAGGACCGCGGTGTATGGATCGCCGGTACGGATGCCAAGGGCAGTCAGGACTACCGCAGGCTCGACGGTACGCTTCCCATCGGTTTGATCATCGGGAGCGAAGGCAAGGGGATGAGCAGGATCCTGAGGGATAAATGCGACTTCCTTGTCCAACTGCCGATGGTCGGACATGTGACATCATTGAATGCCTCGGTGGCAGCCAGTATTTTAATGTATGAGGTTCACCGCACTCGCCACCCGCTGGGAGAATAGCCATGGACATTCTCCTAGTGGACGGATATAACATCATCGGTGCCTGGCACGAGCTGAACGAGCTGAAGAAGAAGGACTTGTCGGCTGCCAGGGACCGCCTGGTGGAACAGATGGCTGAATACCAAGGGTATACCGGCTATCGGGTGATCGTCATTTTTGACGCCTATTACGTGCAGGGAATCGCAAGGAAATACAACAACTACAAGGTGGAAGTGATCTTCACCAAAGAGAATGAGACGGCAGATGAGCGGATCGAGAAACTCGCCATCGAGCTCAACAACATCAAGACGCAGATCCATGTAGCGACGTCTGACTTCACGGAGCAGTGGGCGATATTCGGTCAGGGAGCCCTGCGGAAATCGGCCAGGGAACTTCTGAACGAAGTAAATGCCATCGAAAAGAAAATCGAAAAAAAAGTACGAAATTCGACAGACCGAAAGCCCCCTACGAAGATACCGTTGTCGAATGAAGTCGCTGAAATCTTTGAGAAATGGCGGCGCGGGGAACGATGACCGGTTGACGATTGAATTTTCTGTCATGTATAATATTTCTATCTATTGCTACGCGCGGGGGGATGTCTGTGAGCAATATCACCAGGACAGAAGCATTTGACGAGAAATTGGTGACAATGGATGACGAAGCAATCATAGAAGCGGTTCATCAGGGTCATAGCGAAGCGCTGGATTATTTGATTAAGAAATATCGCAATTTCGTTAGGGCGAAAGCACGTTCCTACTTCCTGATCGGTGCAGATAAAGAAGATATCGTGCAGGAGGGGATGATCGGCCTTTATAAGGCCATCCGCGACTACAGGGAGGACAAGCTAACCTCTTTCAAGGCGTTTGCGGAACTGTGCATCACCCGACAGATCATAACAGCCATCAAGACAGCCACTAGACAGAAACACATACCGCTCAATTCCTACGTGTCATTGGACAAGCCGATTTATGATGACGAATCGGACAGAACGCTGCTCGATGTCATCTCAGGTGCGAAAGTCATGGATCCTGAAGCTCTCATCATCAACCGTGAAGAATTCGATAATATGGAAGATAAGATGGCCGAGCTCCTGAGTGATCTTGAACGGAAGGTGCTCGCATTGTATCTTGACGGGCAATCCTACCAGGAAATCTCAGAAGAGTTGAACCGCCACGTGAAGTCCATCGACAACGCATTGCAACGCGTGAAGCGGAAGCTTGAACGCTACTTGGAAGTCCGGGAAATAACCATGTAACCGTATTGACACAATTTGGTGACCGTGTTATTTTTGATAGGACTTAATATGGACCGAACAGGGTCCGGACCGGGTGATAGGATGACAAAGAAATTAATACTGGCCTGTACCGTTTGCGGATCGCGGAACTACAGCGTTCCCGGCAAGCAGAATCAGTCCGTTCGATTAGAATTAAAGAAGTTCTGTAATACGTGCAATTCCCACACCCTTCACAAGGAAACAAAATGATGGGGACGGAACTCTACAGCATTGATACTAGTTGGAGGTTACTAACGGATGTTTAAATTCTTTCGCAACGTAGCATCGGAAATGAGGAAGGTTAGCTGGCCGTCCCGCAAAGAGCTGACGCGCTATACCATCACGGTTATCACGACCGTTGTCGTATTTGCCCTGTTCTTCACGGTGATCGACCTTGGTATATCAGAACTCATGCGAGTCCTCATCGATTCAAAATAAAGAAACAGAGATTTACCTGTATATATACCGTCAAAGCATGGTATAATGGACGATAATAGAGTACTGACCTTTGAGCCCGTTATCTTTTACGGGTTTTTTACATTGTCTGAAAGAGATGATGGAAGTGTATTCTTACAAAGCGAGGAGGGACGGACTGGAGAGTCCTAACATATGGAAAAGAATTGGTATGTGGTCCACACGTATTCAGGATATGAGAACAAAGTCAAAGCCAACCTGGAAAAGCGCGTAGAAACCATGGGGATGCAAGATAAGATCTTCCGTGTCATCGTGCCTGAAGAGGAAGAGACAGACATCAAGAACGGCAAGAAAAAAGTAATCAAAAAGAAGGTATTCCCAGGCTATGTCATCGTCGAGATCGTCATGACGGATGATTCATGGTATGTCGTGCGGAATACTCCGGGTGTGACCGGCTTCGTCGGTTCATCGGGATCCGGCTCCAAGCCGACAGCTCTTCTTCCGGAAGAAGTGACCAATCTGTTGAAACAGATGGGCATGAGCGAGAAGAAAGTGGAAGTGGACTACGAGCTTGGCGAAACAGTCAAGGTCAACGAAGGTCCATTCGCAAACTTCACCGGGACGATCGAAGAGATCGATTCTTCCAAAACGAAGCTCAAAGTGCACGTCAATATGTTTGGCCGCGATACGCCGGTTGAACTTGATTTCTCTCAAGTCGATAAATTATAATGGAAAAGAACTTGAAATCACTCTGAAAAAATGATACTATTTCATAAGTCAGTGCGTCTCGACGAGAGCCACTGAACCTAATAGACGTTCTTTATGTTGATAAAGACATTTTTTACATGAGTGGGAGGGTGTACAACCCAATAACCACATCACGGACTTAAGGAGGTGTGTCTCGTGGCTAAAAAAGTTATCAAAATGGTTAAATTGCAGATTCCTGCCGGTAAAGCTAATCCAGCTCCACCAGTTGGTCCTGCACTAGGTCAAGCAGGTGTTAACATCATGGGATTCTGTAAGGAATTCAATGCTCGCACAGCCGATCAAGCTGGCTTAATCATTCCTGTTGAAATCACGGTTTTTGAAGACCGTTCATTTACATTCATCACTAAAACTCCACCTGCTGCTGTATTGCTTAAGAAAGCAGCTGGTATCGAGTCTGGTTCAGGCGAACCGAACAGCAAAAAAGTGGCAACACTTAAACGCGATAAAGTACGTGAAATTGCTGAATCAAAAATGCCTGACCTGAATGCAGCTAGCGTTGAATCAGCTATGCGCATGGTAGAAGGAACTGCACGCAGCATGGGAATCGTCATCGAAGACTAATCCCTGCTACCGAACAGATTCCTGTTGACTGAGGTTGCGATGATGAAATGTACGTTTCACTCTCGCAACCTTATTTCGTGGGAGGTTATTCCGCTAAAACCACAATGAGGAGGATATTCAAAATGGCTAAAAAAGGCAAGAAGTTTCTTGAAGCTCAAAAGCTAGTAGATCGTACTACTGCTTATTCAGTTGAAGAAGCAATCGAACTAGTTAAGAAAACAAACTTCGCTAAGTTTGACGCAACTGTTGAAGTAGCGTTCCGCTTAGGTGTAGATACTCGTAAAAACGACCAGCAGATCCGTGGAGCAGTCGTGCTTCCACACGGTACTGGTAAAACTCAAAAGGTTCTTGTATTCGCTAAAGGCGAAAAAGCAAAAGAAGCAGAAGCTGCTGGCGCTGACTTCGTAGGTGATGCAGACCTTATCAACAAAATCAACCAAGGTTGGTTCGAGTTCGACGTAATCGTTGCAACTCCAGACATGATGGGTGAAGTTGGTAAGCTTGGTCGCGTATTGGGACCAAAAGGCCTTATGCCAAACCCTAAAACTGGAACTGTTACATTCGACGTTGAAAAAGCTGTCAACGAAATCAAAGCTGGTAAAGTTGAGTACCGTGCTGACAAAGCTGGTAACGTACACGTACCGGTTGGTAAAGTATCTTTCGACAACGAAAAGCTTGTTGAAAACTTTGCTACGATGTATGACACAATGCTTAAAGCTAAACCTGCTGCAGCAAAAGGAACTTACGTGAAGAACGTTTCCGTAACTTCTACAATGGGACCTGGCGTTAAAGTCGATCCTTCAACTTTCGCTGTTAAGTAATATTTGGCATTGACTTGCCGCAGGCTAATGGTTATAATTAGTCCTGTTGTGAAAAATGAATACATTTGTACCGTAGACAGTAGGAGCCTTCAACGGCTTAATCCCCTACCGAGGTAATTGCGATAAAATACATGCTTCCGGCGTGTTTGCAATGCCCTTGTGTCTACCCGATGCAAGGGCATCTTTTATTGGATGACGGTATGAATGTTCATCAGTAAATCTACAGGAGGTGTAATGATGAGCAGCATTCTAGAGCAAAAGCAACACATCGTCGGAGAAATCTCTGACAAACTAAAAAACAGTGTGTCAACAATCATTGTTGACTATCGTGGACTTGATGTTTCCGAAGTAACTGAACTTCGTAAACAACTTCGCGAAGCTGGAATCGACTTCAAAGTGTACAAAAACACAATGACACGTCGTGCAGCTGCTGAAGCAGGTCTTGAAGGTCTTAACGAATTCCTAACTGGTCCAAACGCAATCGCGTTCAGCACGGAAGAAGTTGTAGCTCCTGCCAAGATCCTTAACGCATTCGCGAAAGATCACGAAAACCTTGAAATCAAAGCGGGTGTCATCGAAGGTCAAATCACTTCCGTTGAGGATGTTAAAGCAATCGCTGAACTTCCAAGCCGCGAAGGACTTCTTTCTATGCTACTCAGCGTGCTTCAAGCACCAATGCGCAACTTCGCGTTGGCTACAAAAGCCGTTGCCGATCAAAAAGAAGAGCAAGGCGCGTAAGTTAAAGCAAGCCGTTTAACCAAACCAATAACGAACCATAACAAGGAGGAAATATAAAATGAGTAAAGAGCAAATCATTGACGCGATCAAAGAAATGTCAGTTCTTGAACTAAACGACCTAGTTAAAGCAATCGAAGAAGAATTCGGAGTAACTGCTGCTGCACCTGTAGCTGTAGCTGCTGGTGGCGGAGAAGCTGCTGCTGAAAAAACTGAATTCGACGTTATCCTTGAGAGCGCTGGAGCTCAAAAAATCAAAGTCATCAAAGTCGTTCGCGAAATCACAGGTCTTGGCCTTAAAGAAGCGAAAGAAGTTGTTGATAACACTCCAAAACCACTTAAAGAAGGTATTTCTAAAGAGGAAGCTGAAGAACTTAAAGCTAAACTTGAAGAAGTTGGAGCTGGCGTAGAAGTTAAGTAATTCAACTTATAGAAGAAAAGCTCGCTATCATGGCGGGCTTTTTTCTTGCTTTTACCTGTGTGGCGTGTGCTCACAGGTGGATTCCTGCATGACCCGATATGTCAGGCAGATCAGAGGAGATGATTTCAGTGACAAACCACTATTATTCACAAAATCCTGAAGTCGGGAGTGATCCCCAGCACTTCACCTTCGATCTTCGCGGTCACTCATTCCGGTTCAAAACCGACCATGGTGTCTTTTCGAAGAAAGAAGTCGATTTCGGCTCCCGTGTGCTGATCGATGCATTCGAACCGGCCGGAGTAGAAGGTCCTGTCCTTGATGTGGGTTGCGGCTATGGTCCGATCGGGCTGTCTCTTGCAAAAGAGTTCCCCGAAAGGAAAGTCCATATGATCGATGTAAATGAAAGGGCGCTTTCTCTTGCATCTGAAAATGCCAAGGCCAATGGAATCGGAAATGTGGAAATCTACCGAAGTGATCGATTTGACCAAGTAGAAGAGAAGAAGTTCTCTGCGATCTTGACCAATCCCCCAATAAGGGCAGGTAAAGAAACGGTTCATGCGATTTTCACAGAAAGTGCAGAGCATCTGACGGAAAACGGCGAGCTATGGGTCGTGATCCAGAAGAAGCAGGGCGCGCCATCGGCCATGGAGAAAATGGAAGAGTTATTTTCCAATGTGGAAGTGGTCGTGAAGAAGAAGGGGTACTACATCCTGAGATCTGTGAAAGAAATTCGTTGACGTAGCATTTCTGCTATGATAACATTATAAAATGCAAAAATATTATTTTCCGGTATTATGCCTATATGTATACTTAGAGCATAATTTGGAAAAGATTATAAAATAATAGTTCGTCATATGAAAATGAGGTTTTATCATTAAAACCCTTTTTCTTTTTGTCTTATGCAGACTTGCATGACTGCACAAAGACATATAGAACAACCAAAACGCTTGATTTGAGGGGTGAATCAGTTGACAGGTCAACTAGTTCAGTATGGACGACACCGCCAACGCAGAAGTTTTGCGCGTATCAGTGAAGTTTTAGAATTACCGAATCTAATCGAAATTCAAACTTCCTCGTATCAATGGTTTCTTGATGAGGGGTTAAGAGAGATGTTCCGCGACATTTCTCCGATTGAGGACTTTACTGGTAATCTTTCTTTGGAATTCATTGATTACAGCCTTGGAGATCCAAAGTACTCGGTGGAAGAATCAAAGGAGAGGGATGTAACATACTCTGCTCCGTTAAGGGTGAAAGTCCGTCTTGTTAATAAGGAAACTGGAGAAGTAAAGGATCAAGACGTATTTATGGGTGATTTCCCACTGATGACCGACACAGGTACATTCGTCATCAATGGTGCGGAACGTGTTATCGTTTCTCAGCTCGTCCGTTCTCCTAGTGTCTACTTCAGTGGAAAAGTAGATAAGAACGGAAAGAAAGGGTTCACTGCTACCGTTATACCAAACCGCGGAGCTTGGCTTGAGTATGAGACAGATGCGAAAGATGTAGTATATGTGCGAATTGACAGAACTCGCAAACTGCCGGTAACGGTTCTTTTACGTGCCCTTGGGTTTGGCTCTGATCAAGAAATCATCGATCTGATCGGTGACAACGAGTACATCCGTAACACGCTTGAAAAAGACAATACAGAAGGCATCGACAAAGCATTACTCGAAATCTATGAGCGCCTCCGTCCTGGAGAGCCGCCAACAGTAGAGAATGCGAAAAGCCTTCTCGTTTCACGTTTCTTCGATCCTAAGCGCTATGACTTAGCGAACGTTGGACGCTATAAAATGAACAAAAAGCTTCATATCAAAAACCGTTTGTTCAACCAGACCCTGGCCGAAACTCTTGCAGATCCGGAAACAGGTGAAATCCTGGCTGAAAAAGGAACAGTCCTTGACCGCCGTGCCCTTGATAAGATCATTCCTTATCTTGAAGAAGGCATCGGTTTCAAGACGTACCAGCAAAATGGCGGTGTGCTTGATGATGATATCCTTCTTCAATCGGTGAAGATTTATTCTCCGAACGATGAAGGGGAGCACGAAATCACTGTAACGAGTAACGCTTACGTAGAAGAAGAGATTAAATACATCACACCGGCAGATATCATTTCTTCCATCTCGTATTTCTTCAACCTTCTTCACGGAGTGGGATTGACGGATGATATCGATCACCTCGGTAACCGTCGCCTTCGTTCAGTTGGTGAATTGCTTCAGAACCAGTTCCGTATCGGTCTTTCCCGTATGGAGCGTGTGGTTCGCGAAAGGATGTCAATCCAGGATACGAATACGATCACGCCTCAACAGCTGATCAACATCCGCCCTGTTATTGCATCCATTAAAGAGTTCTTCGGTAGCTCTCAGCTTTCCCAGTTCATGGACCAAACGAACCCTCTTGGTGAATTGACGCATAAACGTCGTCTTTCTGCCCTCGGGCCTGGTGGTTTGACCCGTGAACGTGCAGGCTTTGAAGTACGTGACGTTCACTATTCCCACTATGGGCGTATGTGTCCGATCGAAACGCCGGAGGGTCCGAATATCGGACTGATCAACTCACTTTCATCATTTGCGAAAGTGAATAAATTCGGCTTTATCGAAACACCTTACCGTCGTGTCGACCCTGAAACAGGCAAAGTGACCGATCGCATCGATTACTTGACTGCCGATGAGGAAGATAACTATGTAGTCGCACAGGCCAATGCGCGCCTTGACGAAGATGGTTCATTCCTTGATGAAGAAGTCATCTCCCGTTTCCGCGGCGAGAATACGGTCATCAAGCGTGAACGTCTTGACTACATGGACGTATCTCCGAAACAGGTTGTTTCAGCGGCGACAGCATGTATCCCGTTCCTTGAGAACGATGACTCCAACCGTGCCCTTATGGGAGCGAACATGCAGCGTCAAGCGGTACCTCTTATGAATCCGGAATCACCGATCGTCGGAACAGGTATGGAACACGTATCTGCCAAAGACTCAGGTGCTGCCGTGATCTGTAAACATGAAGGGATCGTAGAGAAAGTCGAGGCGAAACAGGTTTGGGTTCGCCGCGTGAAAGAAATCGACGGTCAAGAAGTACAAGGTGACCTCGATAAGTACCGCATGCAAAAATTCATCCGTTCCAATCAAGGAACTTGTTATAACCAACGTCCGATCGTCTCTGAAGGGGACCGCGTAGTCAAAGGAGAAATCCTTGCTGATGGACCTTCCATGGAGAAGGGTGAATTGGCCCTTGGACGAAACGTTATGGTCGGCTTCATGACTTGGGATGGTTACAACTATGAAGATGCCATCATCATGAGCGAACGTCTTGTAAAAGACGATGTGTATACATCCATTCATATCGAGGAATATGAATCAGAGTCCCGTGATACGAAATTGGGACCTGAAGAAATCACCCGCGATATCCCGAACGTCGGGGAAGATGCACTGCGCAACCTTGACGAGCGCGGAATCATCCGTATCGGTGCTGAAGTGAAAGACGGGGACCTACTAGTCGGTAAGGTAACGCCTAAAGGTGTGACCGAGCTTACAGCAGAAGAACGTCTTCTACATGCCATCTTCGGTGAGAAGGCACGTGAAGTCCGTGATACTTCCCTCCGTGTACCACACGGCGGCGGCGGAATCATTCTTGACGTGAAAGTCTTCAATCGTGAAGATGGAGACGAACTGCCACCAGGAGTGAACCAGCTGGTCCGCGTTTACATCGTTCAGAAACGTAAGATTTCTGAAGGGGATAAAATGGCCGGTCGTCACGGTAACAAAGGGGTTATCTCCCGGATCCTTCCGGAAGAAGATATGCCGTTCCTGCCTGACGGAACTCCGATCGATATCATGCTTAACCCTCTAGGGGTACCATCACGTATGAATATCGGACAGGTGCTTGAGCTTCACCTTGGTATGGCAGCAAGATACCTGGGCATCCACGTTGCTTCTCCAGTATTCGATGGAGCACGCGAGGAAGATGTGTGGGCTACAATCGAAGAAGCCGGAATGGCACGCGATGCCAAGACGGTCCTCTACGACGGCCGCACAGGTGAACCGTTCGATAACCGTGTATCAGTCGGAATCATGTATATGATCAAGCTGGCTCACATGGTCGACGATAAACTGCATGCCCGTTCAACTGGTCCTTACTCACTTGTTACCCAGCAACCGCTTGGTGGTAAAGCACAATTCGGTGGGCAACGTTTCGGTGAGATGGAGGTATGGGCACTTGAAGCTTACGGTGCTGCATACACGCTACAAGAAATCCTTACCGTTAAATCGGATGACGTGGTCGGTCGTGTGAAAACATACGAAGCCATCGTCAAAGGTGAAAATGTCCCTGAACCGGGAGTTCCAGAATCATTCAAGGTTCTGATCAAAGAGCTTCAAAGTCTGGGCATGGATGTCAAAATGCTATCAAGCACAGAAGAAGAGATCGAAATGCGCGATCTTGAAGATGAAGAGGAAGGCCAGCAAGCCGATACACTCAACATCTCCAATGAAAAACAGTCCGAGACAGTAGGGTCCAAAGAATAAATTTTGAGCAATAAGGGTTAGAGCCTGTAGATTAAAAGGGAGGTAGGCCCCTTGCTAGATGTGAATAATTTCGAATATATGAAGATTGGTTTAGCTTCCCCCGATAAGATCCGTTCGTGGTCTTTCGGGGAGGTTAAAAAACCTGAAACGATCAACTATCGTACACTTAAACCAGAAAAAGACGGTTTGTTCTGTGAGCGTATCTTCGGTCCTACAAAGGACTGGGAATGTCACTGCGGAAAATACAAGCGCGTCCGTTATAAAGGTGTAGTATGTGACCGCTGCGGCGTCGAAGTCACTAAAGCGAAAGTGCGCCGTGAGCGCATGGGTCACATTGAACTAGCTGCCCCTGTATCACACATCTGGTACTTCAAAGGAATCCCAAGCCGTATGGGTCTTGTCCTCGACATGTCCCCAAGGGCGTTGGAAGAAGTTATTTACTTCGCTTCCTATGTTGTAACAGAACCGGGAGATACGGCTCTTGAGAAGAAGCAATTGCTTTCTGAAAAAGAGTACCGTGCATACCGTGAAAAATACGGCGTCAAATTCCATGCAGCCATGGGTGCCGAAGCAATCAAAAAACTTCTTCAAGATCTTGATCTTGATAAAGAAGCCGATTTCCTTAAAGAAGAACTGAAGACTGCACAAGGGCAACGCCGCACACGTGCGATCAAACGCCTTGAAGTGGTTGAATCCTTCAGGAGTTCTGGGAATGATCCGGATTGGATGATCCTTGATGTCCTTCCTGTCATCCCACCGGAACTTCGCCCGATGGTACAGCTTGACGGTGGACGTTTTGCGACATCCGACCTCAATGATCTATACCGTCGTGTCATCAACCGGAACAACCGTCTGAAGCGCTTGTTGGACCTTGGTGCTCCAAGCATCATCGTTCAAAACGAAAAGCGTATGCTTCAAGAAGCAGTCGATGCATTGATCGATAATGGTCGTCGCGGACGTCCGGTAACAGGACCAGGTAACCGTCCATTGAAATCCCTCTCTCACATGTTGAAAGGGAAGCAAGGACGTTTCCGTCAAAACCTTCTTGGTAAGCGTGTTGACTACTCTGGCCGTTCCGTAATCGTCGTAGGACCGAACTTGAAAATGTACCAATGTGGTCTCCCGAAAGAGATGGCCCTTGAACTCTTCAAGCCTTTCGTCATGAAAGAACTCGTCGAGCGTGGACTTGCTCACAACATCAAGAGTGCGAAACGCAAGATCGAACGCGTACAACCTGAAGTATGGGATGTACTAGAAGGCGTCATCAAGGAGCATCCGGTACTTCTGAACCGTGCACCTACCCTTCACCGACTTGGTATCCAAGCGTTCGAACCGACCCTTGTCGAAGGTAGAGCGATCCGTCTTCACCCACTCGTATGTACTGCGTACAACGCCGACTTCGATGGTGACCAAATGGCGGTCCACGTACCACTATCTTCTGAAGCACAAGCAGAAGCGCGCATGCTCATGCTTGCTGCCCAGAACATCCTGAACCCGAAAGATGGTAAGCCAGTCGTTACACCATCACAGGATATGGTACTAGGTAACTATTATCTAACCCTGGAGCGTGAAGATGCTGTAGGTGAAGGTATGATCTTCAATGATGCCAATGAAGTATTGCTAGCATACCAAAATGGTTTTGCTCATCTTCATACCCGTATCGCGATCCATGCCGGAACTCTCAACAACCAAACGTTCACAGATCAACAAAATAAACAGCTGCTCGTTACAACAGTCGGTAAGGTAATCTTCAATGAAATCCTGCCTGACACATTCCCGTTCATCAATGAACCGACGAAAACGAACCTCGAGGTGGCAACACCGGAGAAATACTTCGTCAACCCAGGAACGGATGTGCCAGCACTGTTCAAAGAGCGCGAATTGATCAATCCATTCAAAAAAGGATTCCTTGGAAACATCATCGCTGAAGTATTCAAGAAGTTTGCCATCACTGAAACTTCCCGCATGCTTGATAAGATGAAGGACCTCGGATTCAAATTCTCTACTAAAGCAGGAATCACGGTCGGTATCGCCGATATCGTCGTACTTGCTGAAAAAGAGGAGATCCTGATTGAAGCTCAAGGTAAAGTGGATAACGTCTTGAAACAATTCAAACGCGGTCTCATTACCGAAGAGGAAAGATATGATCGCGTCATCTCCATCTGGAGTGCCGCTAAAGATACCATTCAAGGTAAATTGATGGCTACGTTGGATAAACGCAACCCGATCTTCATGATGAGTGACTCTGGTGCCCGTGGTAACGCATCTAACTTCACTCAGCTTGCCGGTATGCGCGGACTCATGGCCAACCCGGCTGGACGTATCATCGAATTGCCGATCAAATCAAGTTTCCGTGAAGGTCTGACGGTACTTGAATACTTCATCTCCACTCACGGTGCGCGTAAAGGTCTTGCCGATACAGCCCTGAAAACAGCCGACTCAGGTTACCTGACCCGTCGTCTGGTTGACGTGGCACAAGATGTCATCGTACGTGAAGAAGACTGTGGCACAGACAGAGGACTCCTTGTCGGGTCCATCAAAGAGGGTACAGAGATCATCGAACCTCTTGAAGAGCGTCTGCTCGGTCGTTACTCACGTAAGACACTTCGTCATCCTGAGACAGATGAAATACTTGTGAACGAAAATCAATTGATCACCGAAGATCTGGCTAAAACCATTGTTGATGCAGGTATCGAGCATGTGTCCATCCGTTCTGCCTTCACATGTAACACCCGTCACGGTGTATGTGAAAAATGTTACGGTACGAACCTTGCAACCGGTCAAAAAGTGGAAGTCGGGGAAGCAGTCGGTATCATCGCCGCTCAATCTATCGGGGAACCAGGAACGCAGCTTACAATGCGTACATTCCATACCGGTGGGGTTGCAGGAGACGATATCACACAAGGTCTTCCACGTATCCAGGAAATCTTCGAAGCGCGTAACCCGAAAGGTCAAGCGGTCATTTCTGAAATGGACGGTGTCATCACTTCCATTACAGAAGGAAAAGATCGTCAATATGAAATCACTGTACAAGGTGATGTCGAGTCAAGGAACTACACAGCTCCTTACACGGCCCGCCTGAAATTCGCAGTGAATGACCGGGTGCTGCGTGGTCAAGAGATCACAGAAGGTTCCATCGATCCGAAGGAACTTCTCAAAGTACGCGACGTCGGTGCCGTACAGGAATACCTATTGCGTGAGGTACAGAAAGTTTACCGTATGCAAGGGGTTGAAATCGGAGATAAGCACGTTGAAGTCATGGTGCGACAAATGCTCCGTAAAGTACGTGTCATCGATGCCGGTGAAACGGAAGTACTTCCGGGAACACTCATGGACATCCATCAGTTCAGGGACGCGAACGAAAGTGCATTGCTTAAAGGCGATACACCTGCAACCGGACGCCCTGTCCTACTTGGAATCACGAAGGCTTCCCTTGAAACGGATTCCTTCTTGTCAGCAGCTTCGTTCCAGGAAACAACCCGCGTGTTGACAGACGCCGCAATCAAAGGTAAGCGCGATGAGCTCCTTGGATTGAAAGAAAATGTCATCATCGGTAAGTTGGTTCCAGCCGGAACAGGCATGCAGCGTTACCGCAGAGCCGAACAGGTCCTATCTGAAGAAATATCTGAAGAGACGGTCACTGTCGACTAATTGATTTGGAGCTGACTCCTGGACGCATCGTCCGGGAGTCGGCTTTTATAAATCTTTTGTTCTGATGTTGACATTAGAATATGAAGATGATAATATATTCAAGGTTGCTCCTATTAATAACCTGTACTTTGGAGGATATGATATGTCTTATGAAAAAGTATCGCAGGCGAAAGACGTTATTGTAGGAACAAAGCAAGCAGTGAAAGCTCTGAAAGCCGGTCAGGTAACCGAAGTAGTCATAGCGGAAGATGCTGATCCCAAAGTGACCGCGAACGTTTTGCAGACCGCAATCGATCTGAACGTACCCTATACCAAAGTTGATTCGATGAAGAAACTCGGTAAATCGTGCGGGATAGATGTCGGGGCGGCAGCTGTTGCGATAATACAGTAAAATAGTTTTTGTAGAGATGATCTGCAAAGGCTTTACTTTTACCCAAAAATGATCCACCTGGATGTGTGGGCTTACCAATTAAGAAGGGAGGAAAACATAATGCCTACTATTAACCAATTAGTTCGCAAACCTCGTCAGTCTAAATCAACAAAATCAAAATCACCAGCACTTAACAAAGGCTACAACAGCTTCAAAAAAGTGCACACTAACTTGTCTTCTCCACAAAAACGTGGTGTATGTACTCGTGTTGGTACAATGACTCCGAAAAAACCGAACTCCGCATTGCGTAAATATGCACGTGTTCGCTTGACTAACGGAATCGAGGTTACTGCTTACATTCCTGGTATCGGACACAACCTTCAAGAGCACAGTGTCGTGCTTATCCGTGGAGGACGTGTAAAAGATTTACCAGGGGTACGTTATCACATCGTACGTGGTGCTCTTGATACAGCTGGTGTTGACGGTCGTATGCAAGGACGTTCTAAATACGGAACTAAGCGCCCTAAAGCTAAAAAATAATAAAACTACCATATTCATTTCTCGTTGAAAGGAGGAAATCCCATGCCACGTAAAGGCCCTGTAGCAAAAAGAGACGTTTTACCTGATCCGATTTACAATTCTAAATTGGTTACTCGTCTGATCAACAAAATCATGATCGACGGTAAGCGCGGTAAAGCACAAAAGAAACTATACGCAGCGTTTGATCTAATCGCAGAACGCAGCGGTAAAGATGCAATGGAAGTATTCGATGCAGCTTTGAAAAATATCATGCCGGTATTGGAAGTAAAAGCTCGTCGTGTAGGTGGTTCAAACTACCAAGTTCCTGTTGAGGTTCGTCCGGAGCGTCGTACGACTCTAGGACTTCGCTGGTTAGTAAACTATTCCCGTTCTCGCGGTGAGAAAACGATGGAAGAGCGTCTAGCTAACGAAATCCTTGATGCAGCGAACAACACTGGTGCTTCTGTTAAGAAGCGTGAAGATACACATAAGATGGCTGAAGCGAACAAAGCGTTTGCTCACTATCGCTGGTAATCCGACCAACACATTAATTTTTATATTAGGAAGGAGAAAGACCACATGGCAAGAGAGTTCTCCTTAGAAAACACTCGTAATATCGGTATCATGGCTCACATCGATGCCGGTAAAACAACTGCTACTGAGCGTATCCTATTCTATACTGGTCGTATCCATAAGATTGGAGAAACTCACGAAGGTGCTTCTCAAATGGACTGGATGGAGCAGGAGCAAGAGCGTGGAATCACGATCACATCTGCTGCGACAACAGCTCAATGGAAAGGCCATCGTATCAACATCATCGATACACCGGGACACGTAGACTTCACTGTTGAAGTTGAGCGTTCACTTCGTGTACTTGATGGTGCTGTAGCGGTACTTGATGCTCAATCTGGTGTTGAGCCTCAAACTGAAACAGTTTGGCGCCAAGCTACTACTTACGGGGTTCCTCGTGTAGTATTCGTCAACAAGATGGATAAAATCGGTGCTGACTTCATTTACTCTGTAGGAACACTTCATGATCGCCTTGGTGCGAATGCTCATCCTATCCAGCTTCCAATCGGAGCTGAAGATGACTTCGAAGGTATCATCGACTTAGTAGAAATGAAAGCTTACTACTACGAAGATGATCTTGGAACTCGCGCTGAAGACCGTGAAATTCCTGATGAGTACAAAGATCAAGCTGACGAATACCGTGCCAAGTTGATTGAAGCGGTATCTGAACTTGATGAAGAGCTCATGATGAAATACCTTGAAGGTGAAGAACTGACAAACGAAGAATTGAAAACAGCGATCCGTAACGCTACGCTAACTGTTGAATTCTATCCGGTTGTCTGCGGATCTGCCTTCAAAAACAAAGGTGTTCAATTGTTGATTGACGCCGTTATCGATTACCTTCCAGCTCCTACTGACGTAGCTGACATCAAAGGTTTCGTTCCAGATACTGAAGAAGAAGTGACTCGTCCATCAAGCGATGAAGCACCATTCTCAGCACTAGCGTTCAAAGTAGCAACCGACCCTTATGTTGGTAAGCTTACTTTCTTCCGCGTATACTCTGGTGTCCTTGAGTCAGGTTCATACGTTCGAAACTCTTCTAAAGGCAAGCGTGAGCGTGTAGGACGTATCCTGCAAATGCATGCGAACAGCCGTGAAGAAATTTCTAAAGTATATGCTGGAGATATCGCAGCTGCAGTTGGTCTTAAAGATACAAGTACTGGTGACACACTATGTGATGAGAAGAGCCTTGTTATCCTCGAATCCATGGTATTCCCAGAGCCGGTTATCTCACTATCTGTTGAGCCTAAGTCAAAGGCTGACCAAGATAAGATGACTACTGCACTTCAAAAACTACAAGAGGAAGATCCGACATTCCGTGCGCATACTGACCAGGAAACTGGACAAGTAATCATCGCCGGTATGGGTGAGCTTCACTTGGACATCATCGTTGACCGTATGCGTCGCGAGTTCAAAGTAGAAGCAAACGTAGGAGCTCCTCAAGTATCTTACCGTGAAACGTTCCGCGATACTGCGCGCGTTGAAGGTAAGTTCGCACGTCAATCTGGTGGACGCGGTCAATTCGGACACGTTTGGATCGAGTTTGCACCTAACGAAGAAGGTAAAGGTTTCGAATTCGAGAACGGAATCGTCGGTGGTGTTGTTCCACGTGAATACATCCCTGCTGTTCAAGCTGGTCTTGAAGACGCTCTTGATAACGGAGTACTTGCTGGATTCCCATTGGTTGATGTTAAAGCGAAACTATTCGACGGATCATACCATGACGTTGACTCCTCTGAAATGGCGTTCAAAATCGCCGCTTCAATGGCCCTTAAGAATGCGGCTTCTAAATGTAAGCCAGTCATCCTTGAGCCAATGATGAAGGTAGAGGTTGTTATCCCTGAGGAATACCTTGGAGATATCATGGGTGACGTTACTTCCCGTCGTGGACGCGTAGAAGGTATGGAAGCACGCGGTAACGCTCAAGTCGTTAAAGCGTTCGTACCTCTATCAGAAATGTTTGGTTATGCAACGTCCCTACGTTCTAATACACAAGGGCGCGGAACATACTCCATGCACTTCGACCACTACGAAGAAGTACCTAAGTCAATCTCTGAAGAGATCATCAAAAAAAATAAAGGCGAATAATTGATTTATTCTTTTCAATAAAGTATAAATACAATTGTAAGCTTTACTTGTCCCGGAAGTGGAGTCATCCACTTCTGGACTAAATGAATAAACCAATTTTCTTTCAAATTAAAGGAGGATTTTCAAATGGGTAAGGAAAAATTTGATCGTTCCAAGCAACATGCGAATATCGGTACAATCGGTCACGTTGACCATGGTAAAACAACTCTAACTGCTGCAATCACAACTACTCTTCACAAGAAGTATGGTCGTGGAACTGCAATGGCTTATGACCAAATCGATGGTGCTCCAGAAGAAAGAGAACGTGGAATCACAATCTCTACAGCACACGTTGAGTACGAAACTGATACTCGTCACTATGCACACGTTGACTGCCCAGGACATGCTGACTATGTTAAAAACATGATCACTGGTGCTGCTCAAATGGATGGTGGGATCCTAGTAGTATCTGCTGCTGATGGCCCAATGCCACAAACTCGTGAGCACATCCTTCTTTCTCGTCAAGTAGGTGTACCTTACCTTGTTGTATTCATGAACAAATGTGACATGGTAGATGACGAAGAACTTCTTGAACTAGTTGAAATGGAAGTTCGTGACCTTCTTTCTGAGTATGACTTCCCTGGTGATGACATTCCAGTAATCAAAGGTTCTGCTCTTAAAGCTCTTGAAGGAGATGCTGAGTGGGAAGCTAAAATCTTCGAACTTATGGAAGCTGTAGATTCTTACATCCCAACTCCAGAGCGTGACACTGAAAAACCATTCATGATGCCAGTTGAGGACGTATTCTCAATCACTGGTCGTGGTACAGTTGCTACTGGTCGTGTTGAGCGTGGACAAGTTAAAGTCGGTGACGAAGTTGAAATCATCGGTATTGCTGAAGAGAACAAAAAGACTACTGTAACAGGTGTTGAAATGTTCCGTAAGCTTCTTGACTATGCTGAAGCTGGTGACAACATCGGTGCCCTTCTACGTGGTGTAGCACGTGAAGACATCCAACGTGGACAAGTACTTGCTAAACCAGGTACAATCACTCCACACACTAACTTTAAAGCTGAAGTTTATGTTCTTTCAAAAGAAGAGGGTGGACGTCACACTCCATTCTTCACTAACTACCGCCCACAGTTCTACTTCCGTACAACTGACGTAACTGGTATCTGTAATCTTCCTGAAGGCGTAGAAATGGTTATGCCTGGCGACAACATCGAAATGACTGTTGAGCTAATCGCGCCAATCGCGATCGAAGAAGGTACTAAGTTCTCTATCCGTGAGGGTGGACGTACAGTTGGAGCTGGCGTTGTAGCTTCAATCCAAAAATAATTGATTCACTTTAAAGCCAGATGGATATCCTCCATCTGGCTTTTTATTTTGTCATTAAGCAGAATCCTCAGCCAGCATATGAGTTTCTTCTATATAACAGTGTGGATGATCTAGATGCGGATTGCTCAACTACATAAAAGGAAGATGGATCTCTACTTAAAATATTGTGAAAATACCGTGCGGACTTGAAAACATCATGAATCGTTTGTATAATAGAGAAAGTGTGCAAAACCTATAGAAGTTGCAAGAAACCCTTGCATTCCGTGGGTATTTTAGTTATAATAGACAATGTTGGTCTTTGACTGCGATGAAACAGAAGGTTGCTGACACACCCGGCCGCTTTGCCATGGCGAGTGTGTGGGAAATTTCTGTGGAGAATGTCTATTTAAAAATAGGCGAAAAAGGAGGGAAAATAATGGCAAAACAAAAGATTCGTATCCGTTTGAAGGCTTATGATCACAGGATTCTTGATCAATCAGCTGAGAAGATTGTTGAAACAGCAAAACGTTCTGGTGCGGCGGTTTCAGGACCGATCCCACTTCCAACAGAGAAGTCTATTTACACAATTCTTCGTGCTGTGCACAAATACAAGGACTCTCGTGAGCAATTCGAAATGCGTACACACAAACGCTTAATCGACATTGTAAACCCAACACCACAAACAGTTGATGCGCTTATGCGTTTGGACTTACCGTCTGGTGTAGATATCGAAATCAAACTTTAAAACATAAAACACATAATCACAGGAGGTGTGACTAATGACCAAAGGAATCTTAGGAAGAAAGATCGGTATGACTCAAGTTTTCGCTGAGAACGGTGATCTTATCCCTGTAACGGTAATCGAGGCAGCTCAAAACGTTGTTCTTCAAAAGAAATCTATCGAAGTTGATGGCTATGAAGCGATCCAAGTAGGTTTTGAAGACAAACGCGAAAAGCTTTCCAACAAGCCGGAAAAGGGCCACGTTGCTAAAGCTGAAACTGCTCCTAAGCGCTTCATCCGTGAAATCCGCGGTGTAAACGTAGAAGAGTACGAAGTTGGTCAGGAAGTCAAAGTTGATATTTTCGCTGCAGGAGATGTAGTGGATGTAACAGGAGTTTCAAAAGGTAAAGGATTCCAAGGTGCGATCAAGCGTCATAACCAATCTCGTGGACCAATGTCCCACGGTAGCCGTTATCACCGTCGCCCAGGTTCAATGGGTCCAGTTGATCCAAACCGCGTATTCAAAGGTAAATTGCTACCAGGACGTATGGGTGGAGAACAAATCACGATTCAAAACCTTGAAATCGTAAAAGTAGATGCTGAGCGCAACTTGCTTCTAGTGAAAGGTAATGTACCTGGACCTAAGAAACAATTGATCAAAGTAAAATCTGCTGTAAAAGCAAACTAATAGAACTTTCTAAGAAAGGAGGAAACAAGAATGCCGAAAGTAGCATTATTTAACCAAAGCGGTTCTAAAGTTGGTGATATCGAACTTAACGAATCAGTATTTGGTATCGAACCAAACAAACAAGTATTGTTTGAAGCAGTCTTGATGCAAAGAGCTTCTTTACGTCAAGGTAATCACAAAGTTAAAAATCGTTCTGAAGTACGTGGCGGTGGTCGTAAGCCTTGGCGTCAAAAAGGAACAGGTCGTGCTCGTCAAGGGTCAATCCGTTCTCCACAATGGCGCGGTGGTGGTGCCGTATTTGGACCGGTTCCACGCAGCTACAGCTACAAACTTCCTAAGAAGGTTCGTCGCTTAGCGATTAAATCTGCTCTTTCTACTAAAGTGGTAGAAGAAAACATCCTAGTGTTGGAAGCATTGTCATTCGATGCACCAAAAACGAAAGAATTTGCAAACGTACTGAAAGGTCTTTCAATCAACGCCAAAACATTGGTAGTGACTGACGGTCTTGACGAAAACGTAGCACTTTCAGCTCGTAACATCCCTGGCGTAACTGTTGTTACTGCTTCTGGAATCAGCGTTCTAGACGTATTGGGACATGACAAACTAGTGATGACTAAATCAGCTGTTGAAAAAGTAGAGGAGGTGCTCGCATAATGGATGCACGTGATATCATTAAGCGCCCCGTAATTACAGAGGCTTCAACTGATCTTATGTCTGAAAAAAAATATACTTTCGAAGTAGATACTAGAGCGACTAAAACTCAAGTAAAATACGCTGTCGAAGAAATCTTCGATGTGAAAGTAGATAAAGTCAACATCATGAACTACAAAGGTAAGTTCAAGCGTATGGGTAAACACGCTGGTTACACTAACAAGCGTCGTAAAGCTGTCGTTAAACTTACAACTGAAAGCAACGAAATCGAATTCTTTGAAGTATAATTCATTCAATTAAGAAGAGGAGGGAAAAAACATGGCGATTAAAAAGTATAAACCTACCTCTAATGGTCGTCGCGGCATGACTAGCTCTGATTTCGCAGAGATCACTACTGATTCTCCCGAAAAATCACTTCTAGCGCCCCTGCACAAAAAGGGTGGTCGTAACAACCAAGGTAAGTTAACAGTTCGTCATCAAGGCGGCGGTCACAAGCGTCAATACCGTATCATCGACTTCAAACGTGAAAAAGATGGTATACCTGGACGCGTTGCTACGATCGAATACGATCCAAACCGCTCTGCTAACATTGCACTAATCAACTACGCTGATGGTGAAAAGCGTTACATCCTGGCTCCTAAAACTTTGGTTGTAGGTATGGAAGTAATGTCTGGATCTGAAGCAGATATCAAAGTGGGTAACGCACTTCCACTTATCAACATCCCTGTTGGTACAATCGTACACAACATCGAGCTTAAACCTGGTAAAGGCGGTCAGCTTGTACGTTCTGCAGGTACTTCTGCACAAGTTCTTGGTAAAGAAGGTAAATACGTACTTGTTCGTTTGAACTCTGGTGAAACTCGCATGATCCTTTCTGCTTGTCGTGCTACTGTAGGTCAAGTTGGAAATGAACAACACGAATTGATCAACATCGGTAAAGCCGGTCGTTCACGCTGGTTAGGCAAGCGCCCAACTGTCCGTGGTTCTGTAATGAACCCTAATGATCACCCACACGGTGGTGGTGAAGGACGCGCTCCTATCGGACGCAAATCACCAATGTCTCCTTGGGGCAAACCGACTCTTGGATACAAAACACGTAAGAAAAACAATAAATCTGATAAATTTATCGTGCGTAGCCGCAAAAAATAACGGGATTGTACTACGGTTCGATCAAAGAGCCGTAGACCAATCACGAAGGGAGGTTCAACCATGGGTCGTAGCTTAAAAAAAGGACCTTTTGTTGATGATCATTTGATTAACAAGATCGAAAAATTGAACGAAACTGAAGGCAAACAAGTTGTTAAAACTTGGTCTCGTCGTTCAACGATTTTCCCAGCATTCATCGGTCACACTATCGCAGTTTACGATGGTCGTAAACATGTACCTGTATACGTCACTGAAGACATGGTAGGTCACAAGCTTGGCGAATTCGCGCCATCACGTACTTACAAAGGTCACGGTAGTGACGATAAGAAAACAAGACGCTAAAATTGAGGGGAGGGTATCCTAATGCAAGCAAAAGCTGTTGCAAGAACAGTACGTATTGCTCCTCGTAAAGTACGTTTAGTCGTTGATCTAATCCGAGGTAAGCAAGTTGGAGAAGCAGTTGCGATTCTTAATCACACGCCTAAGGCAGCTTCACCAGTAATCGAGAAAGTACTTAAATCTGCTATCGCAAACGCAGAGCATAACTATGACATGGACATCAACAGCCTTGTAGTAACTGAGGCTTATGTAAATGAAGGACCAACGCTTAAACGTTTCCGTCCTCGTGCGATGGGTCGTGCAAGCCAAATCAACAAACGTACAAGTCACATTACACTTGTAGTATCAGAAAAGAAGGAGGGATAAGCTGTGGGTCAAAAAGTACATCCGGTCGGACTCCGTGTCGGTGTAATTCGTGATTGGGAATCTAAATGGTACGCAGATAAAGATTACGCTAATCTATTACACGAAGACATCAAAGTCCGTGAATATATTGCTAAACGCTTAGTAGACGCTTCTGTTTCTAAAGTAGAAATCGAACGCGCTGCAAACCGAATCAACATTACAATTCATACGGCTAAACCAGGTATGGTTATCGGTAAAGGTGGTACTGAAGTTGAAGCTCTTCGTAAAGCACTTAACGAGCTTACTGCTAAACGTGTACACATCAATATCGTTGAAATCAAACGTGCAGACGTTGATGCGAAACTAGTCGCTGAAAACATCGCTCGTCAACTTGAAAACCGTGTTTCTTTCCGTCGTGCTCAAAAGCAAACGATCCAACGTGCAATGCGTGCTGGCGCTAAAGGAATCAAAACTCAAGTATCTGGCCGTCTTGGCGGAGCTGATATCGCTCGTGCTGAACACTACAGTGAAGGTACTGTTCCACTTCATACACTTCGTGCTGACATCGACTATGCTCATGCAGAAGCTGACACAACTTACGGTAAACTTGGTGTCAAAGTATGGATCTACCGTGGAGAAGTTCTTCCTACAAAGAAGAAATCTGAGGAAGGAGGCAAATAATTATGTTATTACCTAAACGCGTTAAACATCGCCGCGAACACCGTGGTAAAATGCGTGGTCGCGCAAAAGGCGGTCAGGAAGTAGCATTCGGTGAATACGGTCTTCAAGCTACTGAAGCTTCATGGATCACAAACCGCCAAATCGAATCCGCTCGTATCGCTATGACTCGTTACATGAAACGTGGCGGTAAAGTTTGGATTAAAATCTTCCCTCATAAGCCTTACACTGCAAAACCTCTAGAAGTACGGATGGGTTCCGGTAAAGGTGCTCCTGAAGGCTGGGTAGCAGTCGTAAAACCTGGGAAAATCTTGTTCGAAATTGCTGGTGTATCTGAAGAGGTTGCTCGTGAAGCACTTCGTCTTGCAGCACACAAGCTTCCAATCAAATGCAAGTTTGTAAAACGAGAAGAAATTGGTGGTGAATCCAATGAAAACTAATGAAATTCGTGACCTAACCACTGCCGAAATTGAACAAAAAGTAAAGACCCTTAAAGAAGAGCTATTCAACCTTCGCTTCCAACTTGCGACTGGCCAACTTGAGAACACTGCTCGTATCAGCCAAGTCCGCAAAGGAATCGCTCGTATGAAAACTGTCATCCGTGAAAGAGAGATCGGGGTTAACAATTAATTTGAGAGGAGGTTTGCTTAAATGAGTGACCGCAACCAACGTAAGGTTTACACTGGCCGTGTTGTTTCCGATAAAATGGACAAAACAGTAACGGTTATGGTAGAAACTTATAAAAAGCATTCTCTATACGGCAAGC
Organism: Rossellomorea marisflavi; assembly: GCF_001274775.1. Taxonomy (GTDB): domain Bacteria; phylum Bacillota; class Bacilli; order Bacillales; family Bacillaceae_B; genus Rossellomorea; species Rossellomorea marisflavi. Next base: position 20,661 of record NZ_LGUE01000009.1, on the reverse strand, counting down.
GCGTAAAGTACTCTAAGAAGTTCAAAACTCATGATGAGAACAACGAAGCAAAAATCGGCGACATCGTACGCATCATGGAGACTCGCCCACTATCTGCTACAAAACGTTTCCGTTTAGTAGAAGTTGTTGAGAAAGCAGTTATTATCTAATACAGTTCGGATAGTTTTTATTCCGAAGGGAGGTTACCTACATGATTCAACAAGAATCACGTTTGAAAGTTGCTGACAACTCTGGTGCACGTGAAGTGCTAACCATTAAAGTGCTTGGTGGATCTGGACGCAAAACGGCTAACATCGGTGATGTTATCGTGTGTACAGTAAAACAAGCAACACCAGGTGGCGTTGTTAAAAAAGGTGAAGTAGTCAAAGCAGTTGTCGTACGTACTAAGTCTGGTGTGCGCCGTCAAGATGGAACATACATCAAGTTCGATGAGAACGCATGTGTGATCATCCGTGACGACAAAGGACCACGTGGTACTCGTATCTTCGGACCAGTTGCCCGTGAACTACGCGACAGCAACTTCATGAAAATTGTTTCTCTAGCTCCAGAAGTTCTTTAATAGATTACCATTGGGCCATTCAAGGAGGTGCGATGAAATGCATGTAAAAAAAGGCGATAAAGTAATGGTTATTACCGGGAAAGACAAAGGCAAAACAGGTGTTGTTCTTGCTGCATTCCCTAAAAAAGACCGTGTACTGGTTGAAGGAATCAACGTTGTGAAAAAACACGCGAAACCTTCACAGATGAACCCACAAGGTGGAATCATCAGTCAGGAAGCTTCTGTTCACGTATCGAACGTTATGATCTTGGATCCTAAGACGAACGAACCGACTCGTGTAGGCTACAAAACAGAAGACGGCAAAAAAGTACGTGTTGCAAAAAAATCAGGTGAAGTTCTTCCACTTAACAACGATAAAGATAACTAAGAAGGGAGGTATTCTGTATGAACCGCCTAAAAGAAAAATTCCAAAAAGAAATCAGCCCGGCTTTAGTAAGCAAATTCAATTACAAATCAGTAATGGAAGTGCCTAAAGTTGAGAAAATCGTTGTCAACATGGGTGTCGGCGATGCTGTACAAAACTCAAAATCTCTTGACGTAGCAGTTGATGAGTTGATGCAAATCACTGGTCAAAAACCAGTTGTAACTAAAGCTAAAAAATCAATCGCAGGTTTCCGTCTTCGTGAAGGTATGCCAATCGGTGCGAAAGTAACTCTTCGCGGCGAGCGCATGTACCAATTCCTAGACAAATTGATTTCTGTTTCACTTCCACGTGTACGTGACTTCCGTGGTGTTTCTAAAAAAGCATTCGACGGTCGCGGTAACTACACTCTTGGAGTTAAAGAGCAATTGATTTTCCCTGAGATCGATTATGATAAAGTGTCTAAAGTACGCGGTATGGATATCGTTATCGTAACTACTGCAAACACAGACGAAGAAGCTCGTGAATTATTGACACAAATCGGAATGCCATTCCAAAAGTAAGGGAGGCGAAATCGTGGCTAAAAAATCAATGATTGCGAAACAAAAACGTACTCCAAAGCATAATGTTCAAGCGTACACACGTTGTGAGCGTTGCGGACGTCCTCATTCAGTCATCCGTAAATTCAAGCTTTGCCGTATTTGTTTCCGTGAACTTGCATACAAGGGTCAGATTCCTGGCGTTAAGAAAGCTAGTTGGTAAAACCCTATATTGGGAAGGAGGTAAATTATTATGACAATGACAGATCCAATTGCAGATTTGCTTACTCGCATCCGTAATGCGAACATGGTTCGTCACGAAAGACTAGAAGTTCCTGCTTCTAACATCAAGAAAGAAATCGCTGAAATCCTTAAACGTGAAGGTTTCGTACGTGATGTAGAATACGTGGAAGACAACAAACAAGGTCTTATCCGTATCTTCTTGAAATACGGAAGCAACAACGAACGTGTAATCACTGGATTGAAGCGTATCTCTAAACCTGGTTTACGTGTATATGCAAAATCTACAGAAGTACCTAAAGTTCTTAACGGACTGGGTATCGCGCTTGTATCAACTTCTCAAGGTGTCTTGACTGACAAAGAAGCCCGCGCTAAACAAGTTGGCGGAGAAGTATTAGCTTACGTTTGGTAATATTTTTTAAACGAATGGAGGTGCAACAGGATGTCACGTGTAGGTAAACTACCAATCGAAATTCCATCTGATGTTACAATTACAGTAGCTGAGAACAATCTCGTCACTGTAAAAGGACCTAAAGGGGAACTTTCTCGTACATTCAATTCAGATATTAAAGTAGAAGTAGAAGGGACAACTGCTACAGTTACCCGTCCTTCTGATGCTAAAGAACACCGCGCGCTTCACGGTACAACTCGTGCTTTGATCGCGAACATGGTTGAAGGTGTCTCTAAAGGATTCCAACGCAACCTAGAGCTAGTCGGTGTTGGTTACCGTGCTCAAAAACAAGGTACGAAACTTGTGCTTAACGTTGGTTACTCTCACCCAGTTGAGATCGAACCAGAACAAGGCATCGAGATCGAAGTACCAGCAAACACTAAGATTTCCATCAAAGGAATCGACAAAGAACGCGTTGGCGCATTAGCTGCTAACATCCGTGCAGTACGTTCTCCTGAGCCTTACAAAGGAAAAGGTATTCGCTACGAAGGCGAATATGTTCGTCGTAAAGAAGGTAAAACAGGTAAATAATGCCGCGTAGGCTAAAGAAAGGAGTGACCGTAGGTGATTACTAAGCCAGATAAGAACAAAACACGTAAGAAAAGACATGCCCGTGTCCGTTCAAAAATTACTGGAACTGAAACTCGTCCTCGTCTGAACGTTTTCCGTTCTAATAAAAATATCTACGCTCAACTTATCGATGATACTAATGGTGTAACTCTAGTGAGTGCATCTTCTCAAGATAAAGATTTCGGAACTGAAGCAACTGCAACTGTTGAGGCAGCAGCGAAAGTTGGAGAACTAGTTGCGAAAAAAGCTGTAGAAAAAGGCCTTAAATCAGTGGTATTCGACCGTGGTGGATATCTATACCATGGCCGCGTTAAAGCTTTGGCTGAAGCAGCTCGTGAAAACGGCCTAGAATTTTAATAAAAAGGAGGGACAATCCAGATGAGTCGTATTGATTCAAGCAAACTCGAATTTGAAGAACGCGTAGTTACAATCAATCGTGTTGCGAAAGTTGTTAAAGGTGGACGTCGTTTCCGCTTTGCTGCTCTAGTAGTAGTAGGTGACAAAAACGGCCATGTTGGCTTCGGAACTGGTAAAGCGCAAGAGGTACCAGATGCAATCCGTAAAGCGATTGAAGATGCGAAGAAAAATCTAATCGAAGTTCCTATGGTAGGTGGAACTACACCTCACCAAGTTACTGGTCAGTTTGGCGCAGGACAAATCCTGATCAAGCCAGCTTCTGCCGGTACTGGAATCATCGCTGGTGGACCTGTCCGTGCGGTACTGGAGTTGGCTGGTGTTCAAGATATCCTTTCTAAGTCATTGGGATCTAACACTCCAATCAACATGGTTCGCGCAACAATCCAAGGTCTTACACAACTTAAGCGTGCTGAAGACGTAGCAAAACTACGTGGTAAATCAGTAGAAGAGATCTTAGGTTAAGGGAGGGATAACGATGGCTAATAAACTAGAAATTACCCTCACTCGCAGCATCATTGGCCGTCCTCAAGATCAACGTAAAACTGTTGAAGCTTTGGGACTTCGCAAAATGCATCAAACAGTCGAGCAACAAGATAATGCTGCAATCCGCGGCATGATCAACAAGGTTTCTCACCTTGTGACTGTAACTGAAAAATAATTCCTAACGTTTATAAAGAAGGAGGTGCCGACATGAAATTACATGAATTACAATCTGCAGAAGGTTCTCGTAAAGTCCGTAACCGTGTAGGACGTGGTATTGGTTCAGGTAATGGTAAGACATCTGGTAAAGGTCATAAAGGACAAAACGCCCGTTCAGGCGGTGGAACTCGTCCTGGCTTCGAAGGTGGTCAAACTCCATTATTCCAACGTCTTCCTAAACGTGGATTCACGAACATCAATCGTAAAGAGTATGCAATCGTCAACCTTGACGCATTAAATCGCTTCGAAGATGGTACAGAAGTTACTCCAGCCCTACTAGTTGAAACTGGTGTGGTAAGTAACGAAAAAGCAGGAATCAAGATTCTTGGTAAAGGTTCAATCGAGAAAAAGCTTACTGTTAAAGCAACTAAATTCTCAACCACTGCTAAAGAAGCTATCGAAGCTGCTGGCGGTACAACCGAGGTGATCTAATGTTTCGAACTGTCTCCAATTTTATGCGCGTGGGTGATATAAGAAATAAAATTATCTTCACCCTTCTAATGTTAATTGTCTTTCGTCTTGGTACCTTTATCCCGGTACCAAACGTAGACGCTGAAGTATTGAAAATGCAAGACCAGGCGGGTATTCTCGGATTCCTGAATACGTTTGGTGGCGGTGCACTTCAGAACTTCTCGATCTTCGCGATGGGGATCATGCCGTATATCACGGCTTCCATCATCGTACAGCTCCTGCAAATGGATGTTGTTCCGAAGTTTACGGAATGGTCGAAGCAAGGCGAAGTGGGTCGTCGTAAATTAGCCCAGTTCACACGATATTTCACCATCATCTTAGGTTTTATTCAAGCTTTCGGTATGTCCTATGGCTTCAATAGAATCTATGGTGGGATGCTCATTCAAAGCCCGGGACCAAGTACGTACCTTCTTATTGCGTTAGTATTGACGGCCGGTACGGCTTTTCTTATGTGGTTGGGTGAACAAATCACGGCTAAAGGTGTTGGAAATGGTATTTCGATCCTGATCTTTGCAGGTATCGTCGCAGCCATCCCGAACACTGTAAACCAAATCTATGCACAACAAATCGAAGGTGCTGGTGAACAGCTCTTCCTTCGCATTGTGGTTCTTGCACTTCTTGTTTTGGCAGTCATTGCAATCGTGGTTGGAGTAGTGTTCATTCAACAGGCACTTCGTAAAATTCCGATTCAATATGCAAAACGTTTAGTGGGGCGTAGTCCGGTTGGTGGACAGTCAACGCATATCCCATTGAAGGTGAATGCTGCGGGTGTTATTCCGGTAATCTTCGCGATTTCCTTTATCATCACTCCACAGACGATCTCATCCTTCTTTGGAAACAACAATGTGACAGATACGATTCAATACATCTTTGATTATACGAAACCAGTCGGAATGATCATTTATGTGGCGTTGATCGTCGCATTTACGTATTTCTATGCTTTCATTCAAGTCAATCCGGAGCAAATGTCCGAGAACTTGAAGAAGCAGGGTGGTTATATCCCGGGTATCAGACCAGGGAAGAACACACAGGAATATCTCACTCGCGTTCTGTATCGTCTAACAATTGTAGGTGCCGCATTCCTTGCCATCATTGCAGTCTTACCGGTATTCTTCATTAATTTTGCAGGATTGCCGCAGTCGGCTCAAATCGGCGGAACAAGCTTACTCATCGTAGTAGGTGTTGCGCTTGAGACGATGAAACAACTGGAATCTCAGCTTGTGAAGCGTCACTACAAAGGATTCATCAAATAAGAGGGTTTTCGGGAACATTCTGTTCCTGAAGCCGTTTTATAGACAATTAGGGGGAGTTCGAGTGAATATAGTTCTAATGGGCTTACCAGGTGCAGGAAAAGGCACTCAAGCTGAAAAGATCGTAGAAAAGTATGGTATCCCCCATATTTCTACCGGTGACATGTTCCGTGCAGCCATCAAGGAAGGCACAGAGCTAGGTTTGAAGGCTAAATCTTTCATGGACAATGGTGATTTGGTACCGGATGAGGTAACAATCGGCATCGTCGGTGAACGTTTAAGCAAAGAGGACTGCAATAAGGGCTTCTTACTGGACGGGTTTCCTAGAACGGTTGCTCAAGCAGAAGCACTTGAGAACATCCTAGCTGATCTTGGTAAAAAAATGAATTATGTCATTAACATCGACGTAGATAAAGACATCCTGATGGAGCGTTTGACAGGTCGCAGGATCTGCAGAGAGTGCGGCGCTACGTATCATCTTGTCTTTAATCCACCGAAAGAAGAAGGTGTTTGCACACGCTGTGGAGGCGAACTCTACCAACGTGCCGATGATAACGAAGAAACGGTTCAAAACCGTCTTGACGTCAACATCAAGCAAACCCAACCACTGCTTTCATACTACGAAGATAAAGGATATCTCAAGAATATCAACGGTCAACAAGACATCAATCTGGTGTTTGCTGACATCGATGAACTTCTCGGAGGCCTTTCATAATGATCATCTGCAAAACTCCGAGGGAGATTGAGATCATGCGCCATGCTGGCAAGATCGTGGCTTTGACTCATGCGGAATTGCAAAAGCATATTTCTCCGGGAATATCGACGAAGGAATTGGATGCAATCGCTGAGAAATTCATTCGTAAACATGATGCAATTCCATCTTTTAAAGGGTATAATGGGTTTCGTGGCAGCATCTGTGCCTCAGTGAATAATGAACTTGTTCACGGGATTCCAGGGGATCGCGTCCTTAAGAATGGCGATATTATCAGTCTCGATATCGGGGCGAAATATCAAGGCTATCATGGGGATTCAGCTTGGACTTATCCTGTTGGGACAATAGATGATGAAACTCAAAAGCTTCTCGATGTAACAGAGGAATCACTTTTTCTGGGACTGAAAGAGGCGAAGCCAGGCGAACGTTTGTCGAATATCTCTCATAGTATACAAACTTTTGTGGAGGCCAATGGCTTTTCAATCGTTCGTGAGTATGTGGGACACGGTGTTGGTCAAGACTTACATGAGGACCCGCAAATCCCTCATTATGGACCGCCAAACAAAGGTCCGCGTCTGAAGCCTGGCATGGTACTGGCAATTGAACCGATGGTAAACGCAGGCAGCCGATATGTGAAGACACTTTCGGATAACTGGACTGTTGTCACAGTTGATGATAAAATGTGTGCGCACTTTGAACACACCATTGCAATTACTGAAGAAGGCTATGAGATTTTGACGAAAGCCTGAGTGAAGGTGATTGGATTGATCGAGTCAGAATCAACGGTACCGAGGATCGGCCAAATCGTTCAGGTCCTTACTGGAAATGAACGTGGAAGCTACTCGATCGTTGTTCAGCAATTGGATGAACGTTTTGTACTCATCGCAGATGGAGATAAAAGACGGTTCGACCGCCCAAAACGGAAGAACATCCGGCATCTTCAAATGTGTGACCATGTTTCTCCAGAAGTTCATAACAGTATGATGGAAACAGGCAGAGTGACGAACGGTAAACTGCGCCATGCAGTTTCGAAGTTTGTAGAAGAAATAAGCGAGAAGAAGGGAGACGCGTTCAATGGCAAAAGATGATGTAATTGAAGTTGAAGGTAAAGTACTAGAAACTTTGCCGAATGCTACTTTTAAAGTAGAATTAGAAAATGGTCATACCATTCATGCTCATGTATCAGGGAAGATCCGTATGCACTTCATCCGTATCCTGCCTGGTGATAAGGTGACTGTCGAACTTTCACCATATGACTTGACTAAAGGTAGAATCACTTATCGTTACAAATAATCTATTGCACTCCGTACTATCAAGGAGGTTAGAATAAGATGAAAGTCAGACCATCTGTAAAACCTATCTGCGAAAAATGCAAAGTCATCCGCAGAAAAGGAAAAGTCATGGTTATCTGTGAAAACCCTAAACACAAACAAAAACAAGGCTAAACTTAAAGGAGGTGCGAATCACTATGGCACGTATTGCTGGTGTAGACATTCCACGTGACAAACGTGTTGTCATTTCATTAACATACATCTATGGAATTGGTAAAAACACTGCTGCTAAAATCTTGGCTGAAGCCGGTGTATCAGAAGATACTCGCGTTCGCGATCTTACTGAGGACGAACTTGGTAAAATCCGTGATATCGTCGACAAATTGAAAGTTGAGGGTGACCTTCGTCGTGAAATCTCACTCAACATCAAACGTCTGATGGAAATCGGTTCTTATCGCGGTCTTCGTCACCGTCGTGGACTACCTGTTCGTGGTCAACATACGAAGAACAATGCACGTACACGTAAAGGTCCTCGTAAAACTGTAGCTAACAAGAAAAAATAATAGGTAAAGGAGGTTACTTCTTAGTATGGCACGTAAACAAAACACTCGTAAACGTCGTGTGAAAAAGAATATCGAAGCCGGTATTGCTCACATCCGTTCTACATTCAATAACACAATCGTAACTATTACTGATGTTCACGGAAACGCTGTTGCATGGTCAAGTGCAGGTTCACTAGGATTCAGAGGATCTCGTAAATCTACACCATTCGCAGCACAAATGGCTGCTGAAACAGCTGCTAAAGCTTCTCAGGAACACGGTTTGAAAACTCTCGAAGTAACAGTTAAAGGTCCTGGTGCTGGTCGTGAAGCTGCAATCCGTGCGCTTCAAGCTGCAGGTCTTGAAGTTACTGCAATCAGAGACGTCACTCCAGTTCCTCATAATGGATGCCGTCCGCCAAAACGTCGCCGCGTTTAATTTCTCTGTATAAATTTTGTATCGTTGTCTATAATGGGTTATGATACAAAATGTTCAGAAAAGTAACCAGTTGTTGGTGCACAATAGGGAACGTAAACAAGGGGAATTTCGGACTTTAGACCGGAGTTCGACGTTTTGAAGGAGGGTAAATATTAATGATCGAAATTGAAAAGCCAAAAATTGAAACGGTTGAGATCAGCGATGATGCCACATATGGAAAGTTCGTCGTAGAACCACTTGAGCGTGGATATGGTACAACTTTGGGTAACTCCTTACGTCGTATCCTACTATCGTCACTCCCAGGTGCCGCTGTCACATCTATTCAAATAGATGGAGTACTGCATGAGTTTTCAACAATTGAAGGCGTCGTAGAGGATGTCACATCCATCATTTTGAATATCAAGAAGCTGGCGTTGAAGATCTACTCTGATGAAGAGAAGACGTTGGAAATTGATGTGCAGGGTGAAGGCGTCGTTACGGCTGCTGATATTACTCACGATAGTGATGTTGAAGTGTTAAACCCCGATTTACACATCGCAACATTATCGAAAAGTGGTCATTTCCGTGTGCGTCTAAGCGCAGCTCGCGGACGTGGTTACCGACCTGCAGATCAAAACAAGCGTGAAGATCTTCCAATTGGCGTGATCCCAATCGATTCTATTTACACTCCAGTATCTCGCGTTAACTATCAGGTGGAGAATACGCGTGTCGGTCAAATGACCAACTACGATAAACTTTCCCTTGATGTATGGACTGATGGAAGTATTGGACCTAAGGAAGCTATTTCTTTGGGAGCTAAGATTCTGACAGAACATCTTAATATTTTCGTTGGCCTTACAGATGAGGCGCAGAACGCTGAAATCATGGTTGAAAAAGAAGAGGATCAAAAAGAGAAAGTTCTTGAGATGACTATCGAAGAATTGGATCTTTCCGTTCGCTCTTACAACTGCTTGAAGCGTGCTGGAATCAACACTGTGCAAGAACTTGCTAACAAAACTGAAGAAGATATGATGAAAGTACGGAATCTTGGACGTAAATCCCTTGAAGAGGTCAAAGTTAAACTTGAAGACCTTGGACTTGGATTGCGTAAGGACGACTGATCAACTTCTTTCTATAGATAGACTCAACAAAGGAGGGAACCCTTAATGGCTTACAGAAAGTTAGGACGTACAAGTGCTCAACGTAAAGCAATGCTACGTGATTTAGCTACAGACCTAATCATCAACGAGCGCATCGAAACAACTGAAACTCGTGCGAAAGAACTTCGTTCGGTTGTGGAGAAAATGATCACTCTAGGTAAACGCGGTGATCTTCATGCTCGTCGCCAAGCAGGTGCATACATTCGTAAAGAAGTTGCTAACGCTGAAACTAACCAAGATGCTCTTCAAAAGTTGTTCGCTGACATCGCTCCACGCTACACAGAGCGCCAAGGTGGATATACTCGCATCATGAAGGTTGGTCCTCGTCGTGGTGACGGTGCTCCAATGGCAATCATCGAATTAGTTTAATAATTCGTGACGACTAACATTAAGGGCGGGACAGTTAATCCTTAACTGTTCTTTGCCCTTTTTGTATAAGTGCATGTCGATGAAAAGCAGAGCGTTACGATGAGCAGCTCAGGCTGACTCGTCTAGCTCGTGCACCCCTTCCAACTTCTATAGGCATAGAAGCTGTTCAATGGATTGAACAAGAAAAGTCTTCTTTTCTTTGGACGGGGTGCAGGCTTTTTTTTGTATATGGGTATTTTTTGATAAGCTGAGATGAGAGTAGTGTAGAGGAGGTAGAGTAGGATTGGATAAGATCATCAACGTAGAGAATGTCCGCTTCCGATATTCCGATGAAGGGAATGAAGCGCTGAAGGGCATCAACCTCTCTGTCAACCGGGGGGAATGGCTGGCGATCGTCGGGCATAATGGGTCAGGGAAATCCACCCTTGCCAAAATGCTGAACGGTCTTCATTTTCCGAATGAAGGAGTCGTAACAGTGGACGGCACACGTCTTCAGGAAGAAACGATATGGGAGATCCGCGCCAAGCTGGGAATGGTATTTCAAAACCCTGACAATCAATTTGTCGGTGCGACAGTTGAGGATGATGTGGCTTTTGGGTTGGAAAACCATGGTGTCCCTCATGATGTGATGGTGAAACGAGTGAGGGAAGCACTGAAGAACGTTCATATGGGTGATTTTCTTGCTCAAGAGCCGCACCATCTATCGGGTGGACAGAAGCAACGGGTGGCCATAGCAGGTGTCATTGCCCTGCAGCCATCCATCATCATCCTGGACGAAGCCACTTCCATGCTCGATCCCAAAGGACGAAAAGAGGTACTAGAGGTGGTCCGGAAGCTTAAGGAAGAAGAGGAGCTGACGGTCATCTCCATCACCCACGATCTTGAAGAAGCATCAAGGGCCGATCGGATCATCGTACTGAACCAGGGAACCGTGTTCAAAGAGGGAACCCCCGAAGAGATCTTCAAGCTTGAAGACGAACTCACGGGGCTGGGTCTAGATTCACCGTTTACAATCAAGCTTGCCGGTGCATTGAAGGAACGGGGAATTCCATTATCCAAAACATACTTAACAGAAGAAGAGTTGGTGAATGAACTATGCAGATCACATTTAAACATGTAGAGTACCGGTATTCATTCAACACTCCATTCGAAAAGTTGGCGCTTGAGGACATCAATCTGGAGATCCCGACCGGGCGATTCCTGTCCGTCATCGGACACACGGGCTCCGGGAAATCCACGCTCCTGCAACACCTGAACGGGTTATTGAAACCGACGGAGGGCACCGTGACGATGGGGGCCCATACGATCCATGCGAAACAAAAGTCGAAAAGCCTTAAAGCCGTCCGCCAAAAGGTAGGGATCGTCTTTCAATTCCCGGAGCATCAGCTCTTTGAAGAAACGGTCTTGAAGGACATCTGCTATGGCCCGATGAATTTCGGCATCAGCAGGGAAGTGGCGGAATCACGTGCAAGGGAACTGATCGTCAAGGTCGGTTTAACGGAAGACGTCCTCTCAAAGTCACCGTTTGACCTTTCGGGCGGGCAGATGCGCCGTGTCGCCATCGCCGGTGTCCTTGCCATGGACCCTGAAGTCATCGTCCTGGATGAGCCGACGGCAGGGCTTGACCCGCGTGGGCAAAAAGAGATCATGGACATGTTCTATGAGCTTCACAAAGAAAAGGGGCTCACGACGATCCTGGTCACACACAGCATGGAGGATGCAGCACGATATGCCGATGAGATCGTCATCATGCAAAAAGGCCGGTTGAAGAAGCAGGGCGCGCCAAGGGAGATCTTCTCCCACGCGGAAGAACTGTTTGAAATGGGCTTGGATGTGCCGGACGTCGTTCGCTTCCAGTACGAATACGAAAAGGCCTCAGGAAGATCCCTCGGCCGGACATGCTTGACGATCGAAGAGCTGGCAGACGCTGTTTCCATGTCAGGGGGTGGACGGCCATGATGGAAAAGATGATCATCGGACGTTACGTTCCCGGTCAATCCGTCCTTCACCGGGCGGATCCCCGGGCTAAACTCCTGTTTATTTTCGGGTTCATCTGTATCGTCTTCCTGGCAAATAACGCGCTGACATATGGAATCCTCGGTATCTTCACACTCGGTGCACTCTTCCTGTCGAGATTGCCGATCCGGTTCATCCTGGGCGGCTTGAAGCCGATCCTGTGGATCATCCTGTTTACCTTCCTGCTGCATATCTTCTTCACCAAAGAAGGGGAAGTGCTCTTGGATCTCAAATGGTTCGCTATCCATGAAGAAGGCCTGAGACAAGGGATCTTCATCAGTTTACGGTTCTTTTACCTTATCTTGATCACATCCTTGCTCACGCTGACGACATCACCGATCACGATTACGGACGGACTCGAGACGCTGTTGAATCCGCTTCGTAAGATCAAGTTCCCCGTACACGAGCTGGCCCTCATGATGTCCATCTCCCTAAGGTTCATCCCGACCCTGATGGAAGAGACGGATAAGATCATGAAGGCACAGATCGCCCGGGGGGCAGAGTTTACCTCAGGACCGATCAAGGACAGGCTACAGGCCATCGTACCGCTGCTGATCCCACTATTCGTAAGTGCCTTCAAGCGTGCGGAAGACTTGGCCACCGCCATGGAAGCAAGGGGCTATCAGGGAGGGGAGGGCCGGACGAAATACCGGCTCCTTTCCTGGAAGGGCAGGGATACGATGGTCATCATCGTCCTGCTGGTCCTCACGGGACTCCTGATCGTGTTCAGGGGATGACAGGGGGAAATGACTCATGCAACGGATTAAATGCTTACTGGCGTATGATGGGACCGGTTTTCACGGATATCAGGTACAGCCCGGTCAACGGACGGTCCAAGGGGAGCTCGAACGGGTCCTCGGTGCCATCCATAAGGGGGCTTCGATCCGGGTGACGGCCTCTGGCCGGACGGATGCCGGGGTCCACGCACAGGGGCAGGTGTTTCATTTTGACACCCCGCTCTCCATACCCGAAGAGAAATGGCCGGTCGTCCTCAATACGCGGATACCGGACGAAATGACCATCCTGCAGGCAGAGGTCGTCTCAAGTGACTTCCACTCCCGTTTCTCCGTGAAGGAGAAGGAATACCGCTATAGGATCTATAAAGGGACAGAGAGAAGTCCGTTTCATCGGAACTTCGCCCTGCATTACCCTTATCCGCTTGAGGTCGGGTTGATGGAGGAAGCCGCTGCCCACCTTCTCGGTGAGCATGACTTCACAAGCTTCTGTTCGGCCAAAACCGAAGTGGAAGATAAGATCAGGACCATCCATGCCATCACCTTGGAAGAGACCGGTGACGAGCTTGTCCTGTCCTTCAGGGGGAATGGGTTCCTTTATAATATGGTGAGGATCCTGACGGGGACCTTGCTGGAAGTCGGATCCGGGAAACGGAGTCCTGACAGCATCCCCGACACCCTTGCTGCAAAGGACCGGGACGCAGCAGGGAAAACGGCACCTGCCCACGGCTTATATCTGTGGAAGGTGTGCTACGGAGACGGAATGGCAGGGGATGATACGAATGGATCATTCCCTTGTAATCAGGAAAGCATCACAAATCAAAAATAAAAAACTAAAACAACTAATCCTGGTGTAACATACCCTTGACATTCTTCTGGGAACAAGATAATATAGCATATGGTATGTTATTAACCCCACGATAAGCCCCGGAAACTTATTGTGATTTAAGAATAAATACTACGGATTGAGTAATAGGAGGATAAATCATGCGTACAACGTATATGGCTAAAGCCACTGAAATCGAACGTAAATGGCTCGTTGTAGATGCAGAAGGCAAAACTCTTGGTCGTTTGGCTAGTGAAGTTGCTTCTATTCTACGCGGTAAACACAAACCAACATTCACACCACATGTTGACACTGGTGATCACGTGATCATCTTGAACGCTTCTAAAATCGAATTGACTGGTAAAAAGCTTACTGACAAGATCTACTACCGTCACAGCCTACACCCAGGTGGTTTGAAACAACGTACTGCATTGGAAATGCGTACAAACTACTCAGAAAAAATGCTTGAACTAACAATCAAAGGAATGCTTCCTAAAGGTTCACTTGGTCGTCAAATGTTCAAGAAATTGCACGTATACGCTGGAGCGGAGCATCCGCACCAAGCACAACAACCTGAAGTTTACGAACTTCGTGGATAATTAAAAAGAGGAGGTTATTATCTTGGCTCAAGTTCAATATTATGGAACTGGTCGTCGTAAGAGCTCAGTAGCTCGCGTACGTTTGGTACCAGGTAACGGAAACATCATCATCAACGATCGTGAAGTAGAAGTATACATCCCATTCGCAGCACTACGCGAAGTAATCAAGCAACCTCTAGTTGCTACAGAAACTCTTGGTAACTACGATGTACTCGTAAACGTACATGGTGGAGGTTACACTGGCCAAGCTGGAGCTATCCGTCACGGTATCGCTCGTGCTTTGCTTCAAGTTGACCCTGAGTACCGTGGTTCTCTAAAACGCGCTGGTCTATTGACTCGTGACTCCCGTATGAAAGAGCGTAAAAAATACGGTCTTAAAGGTGCACGTCGCGCGCCACAATTCTCAAAACGTTAATTTTTTCATGGAAGACCCGACCTTTTTGGTTGGGTCTTTTTTCATTTTGCCCTGGCAATACGACTTTATGACAGGGCCGTCTTCAAAAATCTCCCTTGGTAACAGTTCCTCGAATGAACCGGTCTCCTGAGAAGGAGAATAGGGTCAAAGGGGTGGATTAGTGTTGAACGTCATCACGACTTTTACAACGAAACAACGGGAAAAAGAAATCAAATCCGAACGGACCCTCCTCCGTGGCATCTCCATCAAGATGCTTCAGGAGAGCGTCAGGAAACATTTCGGTTATATAAAGATACAAGGCGGTACCTTCATGCAGGAGGGCTTTGATGAAGCCTGTTTCGATGTGGCAATCGAGGCCTACCTGCTCGGAGGGAAAGTCAGCAAGTTCGGTCATGAAGGTGAAGGGGAAGAGCGCGTGAAGCAGCGCTGCCATACAGAACTCAAGCACTTCATCGATACGCTGTATAACTTCTGGCTCTATTGGGCCGAAGTCGGTGTCACCCAGCCTGTGGATGAGTCCTTCTACCACTCCTGTGAGCATTTTGTCGACACATGGTGGGAGGAAGGATATCGGCAGGGGATGAAGCGTCTTAAGCTCCGGCTTCACTAAAAGGGTTCTAAATGTCTTTCTTGTCCCATATTTTTTAATAAGGCAAATGGGACAGGAGGACGATCATGCGTCAAAAGCTCAAAGTCATCGGGATGATCGCTGCGCTGGCAGCGGTGCTGTTTGTTATTCAATACAAGATCCTGGATAAGGACACGTGGGGGTCGTGGAATCTCCCCTTATCCGGTAAGGTGATCTATATAGATCCCGGTCACGGCGGTCCTGACGGTGGTGCAGGGGACAAGAACGCCCTTGAGAAGGATATCGCCCTTGATGTCTCCATCATGATCAGGGACTATCTCCAGGAGCAGGGAGCCCTTGTGATCATGACCAGGGAAGAAGACGTAGATCTGGCAGATGAAGATACGAAGGGATACAGCAGGAGGAAAGTCGAAGACCTTCATGAACGCTTGAAGCGTATCAATGACTCCGAGGCCGACCTGTATCTGAGCGTGCACCTGAACTCAATTCCGTCTGCCCAATGGAGCGGGGCACAAACGTTCTACAACCCGAAGTTCAAAGAAAACAAGGCATTCGCCAAAGCCATCCAAAAAGAACTGATCCGTAACCTGGAGAATACGACAAGGGAAGCGAAGGGGCTCCAGAATGTCTATATCCTGAAGCACGCCAAGAAGCCAGGCGCCCTCGTGGAAATCGGCTTCCTATCAAACCCGGGGGAGCGGGCGAATCTTCTCAAGAAGGATTACCAGGAAAAGATCGCTGCATCGGTTTATGAAGGGATCATGGATTATCTTGCCGAAGCACCGGATAAAAAGGAATAGTGCATTGACCCGTTGTCCTCATAGAGGACCGGGTCTTTTTGATGTGGAGGAAGATCCTTCGTTTTAATCAGCATCTTCTTCCTTGTGGTTTGCTTTTCGGGTCAGAGCGAGCCCCCTGCGCTTTTCGTGGTGTCTAGCTCCGGGGGCTTGAGGCTCGAGGTCATAAGCCAAAGATCTCAAAAAGGCCAAGAACGCCTTTCCGAGATCTTCGTCTTATGCTTGTCGCCTCAGACCAAGCCCCTGCGCTTTTCGTGGTGTCTAGCTCCGGGGGGTTGACCCTCGAGGTCATAAGGCAAGAACCCAAAAAGGCCAAGAGCGCCTTCCGGGTTCTTGCCTTATGCTTGTCGGGTCAGAGCGGATCCCCCAGCGCTTTTCGTGATGTCTAGCTCCGGGGGCTTGAGGCTCGAGGTCATAAGACCAAGATCTCAAAAAGGCACAGAACGCCTTTCAGAGATCTTAGTCTTATGCTTGTCGCCTCAGACCAAGCCCCCTCCGCTTTTCGTTATACCAGTAAAACATTCCGAACGTTTTGATCATTCATTCTATGCTGGATATGTTATACTGGAAACAGTGAAAACGAATACAAAGTAAAGGGTGGTTACGTATGTTGACGGAACAGCAGGCACGTGAATTGTTGGCGGGATTGCAGGATCCTTTTTTACATAAAACGTTAGGTGAAACGAACGGTATAGAGGAGATTTCGATCAAGGAGGAGAAAAATCATATCAGCGTGAAGATTGCGTTGGCTAAGACGGGGACGGGCGAGCAGCTGCAGTTCCAGCAGAAGGTCGTTCAGCTTCTCAAAGATAACGGGGCTGCTTCAGTGGGTATCCGTTTTACGGAGCTGTCTGATGAAGAGCTTGAGAAGCACAGGGGTTCAGGTGGGGAAGGAACGGATCTTCTTTCACCTGCAAGCAAGACGACGTTCATCGCTATTGCAAGCGGTAAGGGTGGCGTGGGTAAATCGACGGTTTCGGTGAACCTGGCCGTATCGTTGGCGCGACAAGGGAAGAAGGTCGGTCTTGTGGATGCCGATATTTACGGATTCAGTGTCCCGGATATGATGGGGATCATGAAGCGTCCGGTTGTACGAGGGGAAAAGATCATTCCAGTAGAACGGTTCGGGGTGAAGGTCATTTCCATGGGCTTCTTTGTGGAGGATAATGCTCCTGTCATCTGGAGGGGACCGATGCTTGGTAAAATGCTGAATAACTTCTTCTCTGATGTAGAGTGGGGAGACCTTGACTACCTTCTCCTTGATTTACCGCCGGGAACAGGGGATGTGGCCCTCGACGTCCACACGATGCTTCCTAAGTGCAAGGAGATCATTGTCACGACTCCGCATCCGACAGCGGCCTTTGTTGCCGCACGTGCAGGTGCCATGGCCCTGCAGACGGATCATGATATTCTTGGTGTTGTTGAGAATATGTCGTATTTCGAGAGTAAGATCACAGGTGAAAAGGAATTCGTCTTTGGTCAAGGCGGAGGGGAGAAGCTGACGGAAGAACTGCGCACCGATCTCCTTGGCAAGCTGCCTCTTCAACAGCCTGATTGGAATGAAGAAGACTTTGCTCCTTCTGTCTATGCAGCCGATCACCGTCTGGGTCAGATCTATGGAGAGATTGCCCACAAAGTAATAGAGAAGCTTTCATAAAGAAAAAGGCCGGAGACTCGGGTTCTACACCGATTCGTCCGGCCTTTGGTCATTAAGCACCGCCGCCGCTGCCGCCTCCACTGCTGGAGGAACCGCCACCTTGGTCATTAAGCGTCTTTCCGCTTTTCTGACTTTCGGAAGATCCTTTGTCCTTGGCTTCCTGGATCTTGGACTGGAAGAGCGGGCTTTGAAGTGTTTCAATGATCACCTGCTGAAGGTGTTCGCGATATTCCTTGCTCTTAAGGGCTTCGATGATATCCTTCTGCATGGAAGGATCCTTGAAGAGATCAATCATCATACCCTGATATTCGGGATCTTTCATGAGTTCTTTCAGAAGCTTTTCGTTACTATCCTTCATGCTGTTCGCCATTGTTTCGGCGAACTTGGGATCTTCGAAGGCCTTTTTCCAGAACTCGACGCCTTTTTCCGACGTGAGGGTCTTGGAGATGGTATCTGTGACCACTTTTTCATTCAGAATCAGCTCTGACTTCATTTCATCGTCACTCATGATTTCTTTGATGGCCTTTTTACCATCGTCTGTTTTCAATATATCGACAACCATTTTCTTGGTTTCCTCATAGTCCATTTTGCCGGTCTCCGCTCCTCCGCCGCCACAGGCGGTCAAGAGAAAGAAGGATAACAGCACAAGAAAGGATAATCGTTTCATGGTCAGGCTCCTTTCATACAAGTTCCCTTACCTTTAATATGGAGCCGGACACAAAAAATATACTTATTAATCATGGGCCATATGGATTTTTCATGAAAGCGTTTGGTACAATCAGAAGAGTCCATATATTTAGATTTGGGGGAAAGTAGAAGTGACCATCCGTAATTGGATCCGTTTTTTTATTCATACGCTGCTAGTCGGGGGATTAGTGACCGGAGTGGCATCCCTTTTCATCAGATGGGATCAGTTCGGTCCATATGTCAGTGATGGAGATGTACTGGGGATATTGTCGAGCCTGCTATGGTTCTTGTTTGTAGGATTCACCTTCAGTGTCATCAGCCAAATGGGGTATTTCGCCTACTTGACGATTCATCAATTTGGCATGGGGTTATTCAAAGGGCTGTGGAATCCAGTGCAGTTCTTGTTGATTCTATTCGTGTTATTCGATCTCATTTATTTCCGGTTCAGAGCATTCGCAGAAGCGGATGATTCCTATCTGCCATATATCCTCCTTGGATTCGGCATCTTGTTGATTGGGGTAGTCACCGCCTACTTCAAAAATCAGCAGTCGAGCTCGAATACTTTTGTATCCGCTTTATTCTTCATGATTGTCATTACGACACTGGAATGGCTTCCGGTCCTGTTGGTGAACTCCATCGACTGGCTGTATCTTATGCTCTTGGCGCTCATCTCCTGTAATGCGTATCAGCTCCTGATGCTTCCGCGCTACCTGGAAAACTCCCGTGCCGAGAGACAACAAAAGACCGGATGAGAAAAAAGGCCGTCACTGCTGACGGCCTTTTTTCATTGGATCAGGGAAGACTTAGCATCTCCGTTTGATATCATATCCGATACGTTGATGAAGCTTCCTTTGGACTGTAGTTCCTTTATGATTTCAGGAAGGGCCTTCTCTGTCTGCTTGGCAGAGTCCGATGCGTGCAGAAGGATGATATCCCCTTTCTTCGCTTCACCGACATTTTCGACGATCTCATCCACCCCCGGATTGGTCCAGTCCTTGGAATCCACGCTCCAGTGTACAAGGGTCAGTCCAAGTGAATCTGCCACCTTGAGTGTTTCTTTATCAAAGTGACCTGTTGGGCTTCTAAGGAGCTTCACCTCCTGCACATTAAGTTTCTTGAAGATCGTATCGGCCTTCAGGATATCCTGTCTGATCTTTTCCGGTTCCATATCTGTATAGTCGGAATAAGCATACCCCAAATTTCCGATCTCGTATCCTTGTTTCACAATTTGCTCCACCAGCTCAGGATGGCGTTCTGCCCAGGCACCGGAAAGGAAGAAGGTGGCGGACTGAACGTTCATCCTCTTCAATTCCTCCAATATGGGCTTTGCTTTTTCATCTCCCCACCCGATGTTAAAGGTCAACGCGACGCCTTTCTCTCCCTTGAAAACAGCCTTCGGTCCATCTTTGGTCCCGAAGACAGCGATACTTGATGTATTCGCACTATACACCAGCAGAGCGGTGAAAAAGGATATGACGATGATCAGTGCAACCTGCTTCAGTCTCTTGGCATTCACCGTATGAAATGTATTCACATGCGATCCTCCTGTCCATCTGTTGTCGATTTCAAAGCCGTATTACACCTTATGCATGTCCCCTTGAAAATATCTATATTCGAAAAAAATGATTATAAAAATCTTTATATGGAAAAAACTACAATTATCAACAGTAAGGGGTGGCATAATTGCTTGGGTTTTTAATCGACGACAGAGAGAAGCAAGAAATCGAATATTTACTGAAACGTGAAATGGACGAAATTCTGTTCGACTTGAAAGACGCAAGAATTGAATATATCGTGAAGCGTGCCATGGATGAACGCTATGCGATTTTGTTTTCCCTGTTCAGAAGGATCGCAAGTCATAAGGAGTGTTTAAAGTATATGAAGAGGACGTCGTTCAAGGACGAGTCCAATCAGTGAATGGATATGGGGCATGTACGGCTTATCTCGGATTGTACGTGCCTTGGTTGATCTTTGGGTTCTTTGAATCGAAAGGATGCGTAACCCGTGTAAGGAGACAATTGAAGCATGTTGAGGATAGAGAGGAAGGACGTAAATAAAAAAACAATGATTTTTACTAAAAAGTATTGACCGGAGACTGAATAGCTGATATATTATTAAACGTCGCTGCTACAGCAAAGGCATTTCAAACCAAGAGATGAAAACCCTGCTAAAAAACAGTTGACACCACGAAGTAAGATGTGGTAAATTAGAAAAGTCGCCGAAAGAGACAGCGACAAGCATTTGAACCTTGAAAACTGAACAAAACAAGACAAACACGTCAACGTTAATTCTAGATTTATTTTTAAAGAGCTATT